>CAXSZX010000007.1:0-188009 GCA_964242115.1 uncultured Acetobacteraceae bacterium
CCGAGCAAAGGACCCTGGATATGGCCAAGGGATTCACCGCACCCAAATGAATATGCCTCCTTCAGCCAAGACCGATCCAGGAGGCGCAAGAAGCTTGAAATCTCTGCCTGCGCCCACGAAGACCCGGGACGTCCTGAACCCAGAAAACGCGACGCCCGCGACTCGGCCTTTAGAATTAATGCTGCTTATCCTCACGTAACGATCGAGATTGGGCACCGTCTGAAATTTAGTTGGGACACCGTAGGTAGCTACGTCGGATCTGTTGAAATCACTTATCAGGTTGAAGAACACCTGCCCGTTCTTTGCGAGGCCGATAGCATTTACGGCGTATGGACCTACGCAGCAGGACATCGACAAGGTGAGTGGCTGGCTCAGCTCCGCGGGGATTGTCGTCGAGGACATCTCGCCGAGCGGAATGACCATAACGGTGAGCGGTAACTCGCAGCAGTTCGCAACCGCCTTCCAAGTGCAACTTCATGCGTTCGAGTTCCAGGGTAGCAGCCACTTTGCAAACGTCTCCGGCATCTCCATCCCGGCTGCGCTTTCACCTGTCGTGGTCGGACCCGTCCTCTCCAATTTCTTCCCGAAACCGAGGGTGACAAGGCCGCCTGGCTTTACGATACCCGGCGGGAGCGGATCTGACCCCTTCTACGCTGTAGGGCCAGCGGATTTCGAGGTCATCTACAATTCGACTCCTCTCCTTACCGGATATAATGGCTTCAACAAGCAGGTCACCGGCGCGGGCGTCACCGTGGCGGTTCTGGAGGACTCCGACATGAAACCGGGTGATTGGCAGGTCTTCCAGACCAAGCTCAATGCTTCAGCCGGTTACGGCCACCTCTTCAGTCTCCACCCGGATGCATGCGCTAAGCCGGGCCTAAACGCCGATGAGCTCGAGGCGACTTTGGACACTGAATGGGTAAGCGCATCCGCGCCCGAAGCCAGCGTCGTTGAAGCTTCGTGCGCTACCACGGAGATGCAGTTCGGCGTGCAGGTGGCATTGGCGAACCTCGTGGAGGGTACCCAGACCGACGCGACGATCTACAGCGTAAGCTTCGGCGGTTGCGAACAAGAGAACGGCCTGCCCTTCCTTGCCAATTGGAGCAACCTGACGGAGGAGGCTGCCGCGGAGGGTATTTCGGTAATCGTAGCCTCGGGAGACAGCGGATCGAGCTGCGACCGCGGTCAATTCGGACAGAATGGGCTCGGCGTCAACGGACTCGGTTCAAATCCCTACGTTCTTTCGGTTGGCGGAACAGACTTCCTGGACACTGCCCTGCACCAGTCTTCCCGATATTGGCTCAAACACAACACCAACGATGGGGTCGCGACCGCTCTTTCCTACGTTCCGGAGATACGCTGGGACAACTCCTGCTCTAATGCGATCGTGGCCCGTTACATCGGAAGAGCCGCTCCCCTGGCGTTCTGCAACAGCCTCCCGGCAAACGTGCAGAACGGCATCGGTTCGACGGGTGGCGAGAGCCTCTATTACGCCAAACCAGCTTGGCAGTCCCTCGCCATTACTGGAATGCCGAACGATGGAGTGCGCGATCAACCTGACGTCGCTTCGTTTGCCGCGAACGGAATCTGGAATCATGGTTCACTCGTATGTTTCTCAGACTTCCTTTATGGAGGAGCGCCGTGCATCTACGGTGGGAGAGAAGCACTGAATCAGATTGTCGGAGGAACGTCGGTTGCCGCCCCTGCATTCGCGGGGGTCCTCGCCCTTGTCACTGAAGCATCAGGCGCCAAATTGGGCAATCCCGCACCCAGGCTCTACGAGCTCGCTCAGCTTCAGTTCAGCAACCCAACTCTCGCGAGCGGCTGCAAGTCGACGTTGGGCAACAAGATCTCGAAAGGGTGCCTGTTCAACAACGTGACTGCGGGAGATAACTCGGAACCCTGTATAACCGGGACACCGGACTGCCACTCGACAGCTCTCTCCACCGCGGGCGTCGGGTTTCTGTCAACCAACAACGGGAAGAATGGCACCCCCTCGTTCCCGTCCAGTCCAGGCTACAATCTTGTGACCGGACTCGGTTCTGTTAACATAACCAACCTCGTCTACAGCTACTAACGGAGCTGGCCGGTTCGGCTTGTTTTTGGGCCGGTAGGCTCGTCAACGGCTGACTTCGCTGTTGCGGAAGCATTGAAGTCGGTTCCAAGCTTGAATCGAAGTCGGTCATCCCTGAAGACCTATACGGTTGAGCTGCGCCGGTTTGGTGGACACCTGGTTTAGGTTTTGCACCCGGTCGGAGGTTGAAGATGCGGCGCCTAGCCGAACGGAGATAGTTTTCAACGCCTCGGCAGGCGTTCTTCCAGCCAAGAGTTTTCGCGGCTTTATGTTGTCAGACATCGCCACAGCTTGGAGAGCATGTGCGCTCAGGGCGTGCCCTTCGGAAAATCGATTGACGCTGCAGACCATGGATTTCCTTGTTCATCTCCCCCTGCCACGGACTGTGTGGATCGCAGAAGTCAACGTCCAGCCCCGTGTCAATCTTCATCTCTGCGTGCTGCGACACCTCCGCCCCCCGATACAAGGTTTGGTGATTGCCGAAGCTGCTCGGTAAGTCGGTGATCTTGCATGCGCTGCCGTCGCGCACCGTCTCAGCCACAAGTCATCTAACGCAGGCTAGTTCTCCATGCGAGCGTTCAGAAGATGGCCGAGACTTGTCGCCCCATATAATTGGCGGCGCAACGCATCTGCTGTCTTAGGATTGAACTCAGCCGTGTTGCGTGAAGGCGTAACCTTCGAGTTGCTTGCCGAAATACTTGACTAATCGTTGCGCTCGAACTCGCCATGCACTAGCACGTCCAGGCCGATTTCCTCTTGCTGTCGCACAGCGTTGTCGATCCAGCCGGCGATGAGGGAGTCGTATGCGGTCTCGGTCATCTCCTGTCGCGTCAGCGCGGCGCGGGCGCGGCGAATATCCGCAGTCTGCGGAAATGATCCAATAGTCGTGGTCGGAAAAGGGGGAGGTGCAGTCGGGCCTGTTGCGCCGGGCCGCTGCTTGTAGGCGCTGCGTCGGCGCGTAATTTCATCAGTGAAACCGGCGGTTCGCACCGCGACCTCGTCGCGGTGCACGCGCGCACTGGCCCGGCGTGACGCATTTGCTTCAACGCTGGCCCGCAGATGCGCCGCGATTGCCGCCTCGCCCTCGTTCAGGGCACAAGCAAGGATCGCCACCTCCTGAAGCTTCTGCTCGGCAAACGCCAGCCAGCCCTTCAGTTCGGGATCCAACCGAGTCTCCTGCGCCAAGTCGATCGGCACATGCAAAAGGCTGCACGATGGTGCCACAATCAGCTTGCGCACGCCGCGTGATGTAGCAGGGTCGCGCAAGGTAGCGAGGGCGGCGCGTAAATCGGTGCGCCAGACGTAGCGTCCGTTCACAATGCCCAGCGAGAGCCACCGGTCTTCCGGCAACGCCTGCAGTATTGCGTCGAGCTCGTTCCGGCCACGGACGAGGTAAAAACGCAGGCCAACGATCGGAAGCCGCCGCAATGGCCAGGTTATCGCCTAACGGGCCGAAATCGTTCGTCAGCAGCACGGGCAAGGTGGTGTTCGCTGCCAAGTTGCCATAAGCCCTGCCGAACGCCGCCTGCGCCTTGGCACTGAGATCGAACCCAAGGCAGGCTCGTCGATCTGCGCCCACGCTGCACCCGCCGCGGCAAGTTCCTGCACTATCTGGGCGTAGACGGGGAGCAAGCGATCAAGGAGGTCCAACGGGTCCGATCCGTCTCGGTGCCGTTATCCTCGCGCCAGGGCAAAGTAGCTGGCGAGCGACACCGCATCAGCCGACCATCAATATTTTGGAGGGACGACACCGAGCATGCGGGCAGTATCAGGCACGTGATCGTAAAGCGAGAAATCGCCCGAGGGAACATTGCATGTGCTCGATCTTGCAGCTTCCAGTGCCTGGCAGGAAGTGTTCGAGCGACCGCCTCGAGGCCGCGCTCGTCGATTCTGCTGGACCAAAACTGCTCCAGGGTGGCCTTCAGTTCACGCCTGTGACCGATACTGGGAAACCCGAGATTGCTCGACACCGTCATGCCAGACGCCCCCGGAGCATGCGGCCGATGAGCGAAAACAATCATGGGCGAACGCGAGCCAAGTGGATCGCGCCACTAATGGTGGTGACCGTCATCATCGTCTCCAGCCTCCGGTGCACCCCGCCCGACGGCCCAGTTGGTGCGACGATGGCAGGTCTCCTGGCTCACGAATCGACGCCTCTGGCCCTGCCTTCCCAAACCGTCGTCGGGTTCAGTGGCCCACTTCTGGCGATGTGGACGGGCCGGCGGCTCACCCCTGACAGTTGCGGGGGCAGCCGCCGACTTGTCCTCGGACGAGATGTCCAGCCAGGACGCACGGCGTTCCCTTTTCGCCAGCTTGCACGAGGCCATCGACACTAAATGATATTTTGACTCTACTGAGGTTGCAAGCGGCCCGGAAAGAACTCCGTCGGCCGTCGCTTGATGTCGAAGCCGGTGCATCGTTCGGGGCTTAGCTGGCAGCGCTCGATGCCCAAGCCGGCAGGTTCGGTTTATAGCCAACCTGTTCGATCACCCTGTAAGCGCGGTGCCGCCGTCCAGTCGCAAGGCTGAAGCGATCAACGCCAAATGCGAGAAAGCCTGGGGAAAATTGCCGACCAGGCGGCCAGCCTTGGCGTCGTACTCCTCCGACAGCAGGCCGACATCGTTCGCCAAACCTGCGAGCCGCTCAAAGAGGGCTTTTGCCTCCTCGTTCCGGCCCTGAAGGGCATACACGTCCGCGAGCCAGAACGAGCAAGGCAGAAACGCACCTTCACCCGGCACCAGACCGTCCGCACCAGACTCGGTCTGGTAGCGCAGCACGAAGCCATCCACCAGCAACGCACGCTCGATTGCTGCGACGGTTCCGCCAACACGCGGGTCATCGGCGGGGAGGAACCCCACAACTGGAATTAGCAGCAAGCTCGCATCCAGATCAGGGGCACCGTAGCTTTGCGTGAATGTGTTCCGACTTGAGTCGAAACCTCTTTCACAGATGTCGGCATGCATCTGTTCTCGCAGCTTAACCCATCTCTCCAATGGTGGCGGCAAGGCGGTGCGTTTCGGCATCACGGATGCTCCGGTCGAGTGCGACCCAGGCCATGACCTTCGTATGCGTAAAGTGTCTCCGGCCGCCACGGACTTCCCAGATTCCGTCATCGGGCTGATCCCAAATCGTCTCAAGATACTCGACGAACTTAACGCGAAGGTCCCAGGATTCGAGTGGGCCGCTCAAGCCCCCTCGGAGGGCGACATGCATGGCATCCATGACCTCGCCGTAGATGTCGAGTTGCAGCTGTTCAGACGCGGCATTGCCGATGCGCACTGGGGATGCGCCCTGATATCCAGGGAGCCAGCCCGGCGACCATTCCGTCAGCTGGCGTTCGCCGTACAAGCCGTACATGATCTGCGTCTCGCTAGGGCGTCCCGCAACTGCGCGGTGCAGCCACTGGCGCCACGCCAGCGCTTCGTCGGTAAAGCCGCAGTTGAGCATCGCGGTCAGTGTCAGCGTTGCATCACGCAACCAACAGAAACGGTAGTCCCAGTTTCGCCCGCCACCAAGCTGTTCGGGAAGCGACGTGGTGAGGGCCGCAATCACGGCGCCAGTGGGCGCATAGGTCATCGCCTTCAGCGTCAGGAGCGAGCGTAGCACCAGACTGCGCCAGGCGCCCTGGTAAGTGCAGCGTGCAGACCAGGCTTCCCAAAAGCCACGCGTGGCCGTAAGGGCGGCATCGGTGTCGATTGCGGGCGGCGGTGGCAGATGAGAGGCCGCCCAGCCCAGCGTGAACACTGCCACCTCGCCTGTATCAAGCGTGAAGTTCGCGATTGTGGAGTCGCCGTCAACGGCAAGCGGGACCGTCGTCCAAAGCACCACGAGGTTTTCGCCGGCTAGGGCAGTAATCCCGCCCTCCGCGAGCTTTGTCACCCAAGGTGTCGACTTCCCGTATCCGAAACGCAGGGTCAGCCGCATGTCCACCTTTGTCCGACCACGCCTACCCTGCACGCGACGCACCAGGAAACCCTGCTGCTCCCCGACCGGCATGAAGTCGATGACAGCAATCTGGCCTTCGGCGCCTTCGAAAATGGTTTCCAGCACCAACGTGTTACCGTGGTATGACCGTCTAACCTGCATGGGAGGGGTGGCTGTCGTGATAATCCAGCTGCCATGCCGTACATCGCCGAGCAAAGCCGAAAAGCATGCAGGACTGTCGAAGCGTGGCCAGCAAAGCCAGTCTATGGCGCCGTTCAAACCGACGAGTGCACCTGTCAGGCAATCGCCGATGATGGCGTAATCCTCGATGCGCAACGGCTCGCGGAGCGGAGCTTCATCATCCATGACAATCGTGCTCCTATTGAATGACGCTGCCGCATAGCCGTGAGGCAGTCATCACTATCTATCCGTCACTGCGGCGTAGGGGTAGGAGGATGAGAGGGGATGCTGGACGAACCCTGCGACGTCTGCGGGGCCAGTGCCGAAGGTAATGAACATGAAACCGGCGCCGAGCGCGAAATTCTTCAGAAAGTCCCAGAACAGATTGCGTCCTTTTCCGCCCAACCAGAAGTCGCCCGGCACCCAGAAGCGTTTCCACAAGATTGCAGTTACACCACAATAGCCGCCCAGAATGAAGGCCGCGAGTCGGTCGCCGATGCCGGCGAGGATGCACGCGGAGCCAAGCAATTCGACTGCGAGCCCGATCACGATCAGCAGCGGCGCTGCCGACCTGGAGATCTCCGCCGCCTGTGCCTCGGCGCCCCGAAAGTTCAATAACTTGTCGAGCACGCTGAAAGGGAGGAAGAGCAACACAAGAGCTAAACGCTCCAGGAACGTCACGGCGATAGAGAGAGTCAGCATACAAGGTCCTTTGATCGGGCAAGTACCGCTAAGCAACGTTCAACCATCGAGCTTGATCCAGTCGCGTCCATCCCGCGCCAGCAAAGCTTCGGCGGCGTCTGGCCCTTGGCTGCCGGCTGGATATGTCTCGACCCTGCCTTCCCCACGAGCCCAGGACTTAAGCAGTGGCTGCACTGCCGACCAGCTCGCCTCGATGGCATCAGCGCGCTGGAACAACGTCGCGTCGCCGATCATGCAGTCATATAGCAGCGTCTCGTAACCGACGTCGGATCGTTCGGCGAAGAAGTCCTTGTAACGCATCGCAGTGTGCACACGCCCGAGTTCCATTTTTGGGCCGGGCACTTTGGCGTTGAACTGCGTCTCGACGCCCTGCTCGGGATCGATCAGCAGACGCAGCACGTTCTTACCCAAGGCATCCACCGGCGTATCGCGGAACATAAGGTAAGGTGCGGGTTTGAAGTGAATGGAAATTTCCGTACGCCGGTCCGCTAGCCGCTTGCCGGTGCGCAGGTAGAACGGCACGCCAGACCATCGCCAATTCTCAATGAATACCTTCATGGCAACGTAGGTCTCAGTCGTGCTATCGGGCGCTACACGGGCTTCCTGGCGATAGCCGGGCACGTTTATACCGAACTCATGCCCGGCGCCATATTGCCCGCGTATCACATCGTCCACGCTGATCGGCTTGATCGCTTCGACAAGCTTGGCTTTCTCACTGCGCACTGCCTCGGCAGAGAAGGAGTTCGGCGGTTCCATCGCGACCATGCTAAGCAGCGTGAAAAGATGGTTGGGCACCATGTCACGAAGGGCACCTGTGGGCTCATAGAAGTTTCCGCGCTCTTCCACACCGACCGTTTCTGCCGCGGTAATCTGCACGTGGTCGATGTATTCGCGCCGCCAGGACGGCTCGAACAAACCATTGGCGAAGCGTATGGCCATGACGCTTTGCACCGTCTCCTTGCCAAGGAAATGATCGATGCGGAAGAACTGGCTCTCTAAAGCGTGTCTGAATATCTGAGCGTTTAGCGCACGCGCCGATGCGAGATCGCTGCCAAAGGGTTTCTCGATGACGACGCGGCGGAACACGCTTTCAGCCTGGGTGAGCAGGCCGGCCCGGCCGGCACCCTCGATGACCGTGCCAAAGAACCGTGCCGCCACAGCAAGATAGAAGATGGCGCTCCCGGAGCCGACTTCCTCGGCGATCCGTCCGAACGTACCCGGCTGAGCGAAATCTCCGGAGACATAGCGCATGCGGTCGCACAGCCATCCCCAGGCACGCTGGTCCAGTTCCGGCGTATAGAACTCGGCCGTCTTGTCACGCGTGAAAGATTGCATCATGTCCGTCAACGATTGCGACCACGCCTTCGAATCCTGGGCGACCCTGTCCACGCCGACTAGCCGGAAGGCATCCGGCAGAAGACCTCGGCTGGAAAGATTGTAAAGCGACGGCATCAGGAGCCGCTTGGTCAGGTCACCGCCCGCACCGAAGATCACCAGCGTGCAGGCTGGCGCCGGATCGATACCCGGGCTGGTGGTAACCGTGTCTGTCGTCTGCATGATGTTCATGATCGAATCCCTGAAAAGCCCGGACGGTTAGGCCAGGCGCGCGGCGATGTGGTTTGCGACGCGCAACGCGTTGGCGATGATGGTCAGCGTAGGGTTGACTGCGCCGACGGACGGGAAGAACGAAGCGTCCGTGACATAGAGATTGTCCAGATCATGGGCGCGACAGTTGGTGTCGAGCACTGATGTTGCAGAGTCGTGACCGAAGCGCATCGTGCCTGCCTGGTGCGCGGTGCCGCCTATCGGCGTGTCCTGACCGAGATACAAGGCCCGGTCCATCAGATGCGGATGTATGTCCACCTTGTCACAGATTTGACGCAGCTTCTCACGCAAGCGGCGATGCGCCTCCAGGTTGTTCTCTGTAAGATCTAGATGGACTCTCCGATCGCGGTAGTAGATCCGGTTTTCCCGCCGCGGCAGGTCTTCCGATGTCAGCCAGAAGTCGATAGAATGAGCGGCGATCGTGCCGAACGGCATCTCTGGCAGGAAATGCAGCACCTTCGGCAAGCCGGCGCCATGAACTTGCACGCCGTCCGACTTGCCGACCATCTGGATGTGCCCGAGCGGGTACTCCCAGTCATCCGCGCCGAAGTAGAAGTCGTTCAACCCAAGGGTTTTCTGGAAGCGTGTCGGGTTCGGCGTCTTGGACACGGCGAGCACCACGGCATTGTTGTGCCGCATGTAGTTGCGGCCAACCTGGCCAGAACTGTTCGCCAGCCCGTCGGGATGCGCATCGCTAGCCGAACGCAGCATGAGCAGCGCCGACGACAGAGCGCCGCAAGCCGCGACGACTATGTCGGCCGTAAAGACGCGGTGCGTGCCGTCCTGAACGGCCTGGACACCAGTGACAATGCGGCCGCTCGCGTCCGTGAGAAGGCGCTCGACATAGGTGTTCGTCATCAGGGTCAGGTTGGGGTGGGCGCGCAATGCAGGGTCGACGCAGATGACCTGCGCATCGGCCTTTCCGTTGGTGGCGCAAGGGAAGCCGTCGAAAGCATCACAACGGATACAGGCCGAATCCGGCCGCGGCGTGGTGCCTACTTCGTCTAGCAGCACGCCGACGGGGAGATGGAAAGGATGGTGTCCCGTCCGTTTCAGCCCGTCGAAAAGCTCCTGGATGCGCGGCTCGTGGTTTATCGGCGGACAGCTGTAGGGCTTGGAGGCAGGTGGCTCGGTGGGGTCCTCGCCGCGCAGCCCGTGCACGTGGAACAATTCCTCGGCCGTCTGATAATACGGCTCGAATTCCGCGTAGCCCACCGGCCATGCGGGCGAGATACCGTCCGCGTGTCGCACTTCGGAGAAATCCCTCTCGCGCAGTCTGAACAGAACGGAGCCGTAGACCTTGCTGTTCCCACCGACAAAGTAATGCAGGCCCGGATGGAACGTGGCGCCTGATGCGCTGGTCCAGGTCTCCTTCGCCTGGTATGCGGCATCTATGAAGACGGTCTTGCTGTCCCAGTTCTCCCGTCCGCGGCGCAGGTAATCACCACGTTCCAGAAGCAATATCCGTTTGCCCGTCTGGGCAAGACGCCACGCGGTTGCGCCGCCACCCGGACCAGACCCGACGATAATGACGTCATAGTGGTCGTCCGACATTGCTCATCCTCGAAGTGGTCGTTGATCGTATGAACAACTTACTGTTGCGTCACGGCTGGCGGGACATGACGTCGATTAAATGCTAAGCCGGCGCAAGAAGAGTCAAGCCCGGCCCTACGTGAATGTTATTCCATGACAAGATGAATTTCGTTCATCATTGGGCTTTTCTCATCGTCGGTTTACAAGACTCCGCCAAGGAGACGTCATGCTAGAAGAATTGCAGAATGTTCCAACGGCAGTGCCGCCCGGCAAACCTCCCAGGGTGATCGTTGTTGGCGGAGGTTTTGGCGGCCTTGCCGCCACGCAGGAGCTTCGCAAAGCCGGTGTCGACGTGCTCGTCATCGACAAGCGAAACCACCACGTTTTCCAGCCGCTGCTGTATCAGGTCGCAACGGCTATGTTATCCGCTTCCGACGTTTGCGCGCCGATACGACAGCTCGGCCGGCGTTGCCGAAATATGACAACGATATTGGGAGAGGTGACGTGCATTTACGTCGGTGGGCGCCAAATTGAGGTCGAAACTGCGGGGCGCCTGCACCGTATTCTCTCATACGACTATCTGGTCATCGCCGCTGGCATGAGGCCCAGCTATTTCGGCCGTGACGAGTTTGCCCAATACGCGCCGGCGTTGAAGACAGCAGCGGACGCCGAGCAGATCAGGGATCGCATATTGGGCGCGTTCGAAGCGGCCGAACTGACCGACGACGATGCTGAGCGTCAACGGCAGCTTACCTTTGTGCTGGTCGGCGCCGGGCCCACGGGTGTAGAACTCGCCGCCTCGATCGCCTCCGTGGCCACACAGACATTGCGGGCGGATTTCAGGCGCGCCGATCCCAGGCAAGTCAAGATAGTCCTGATCGAAGGCGGCACACGCGTGCTTGCCGGGTTCGACCCGCTTTTGTCCGAGGCTGCTCAAATCCGGCTCACCACGCTGGGCGTAGTGACACTTCTAAGCACGCACGTCGACCTGGTGGATGCGTCAGGTGTGATGGCCGGCGGCTACCGAATCAAGGCAGCGACGGTGCTATGGACGGCAGGTGTAGAGCCATCCCCAGTAATAAAATCGCTAACTGCAGTAAAAGATCATGCCGGACGCGTTTGCGTTGGCGACCGGCTACAACTGCCGGATCATCCTGAGGTCTTTGTGGTTGGCGACGCGGCGACTCTCATGCAGAGCGGAAGTCCTCTGCCCGGAGTAGCGCAAGTTGCCCTGCAGCAGGGCACCTACGCGGGCCGGATGATCAAGGCCAACACGTCGCACGGAGCACTGCCGGAACCTTTCGTCTACAGGGACAAAGGGAGCATGGCGGTAATCGGCAAGAACTTTGCCGTATTGCAAACGGCGAAAATCAAGTCGTCCGGGTTCTTGGCGTGGCTCGCCTGGGCGACTGTGCACATCGTTTTCCTACCGCAGTTGCAAAACAGATTGAATGTGCAGACACAATGGATTTGGACATACCTGACCGGGCAGCGAGGGTCACGCCTTATCGGCGAGACCCGAGACGTGCGCTGATTCAGTCAGAGTTGCTCGAGATATCTTAAGCCCTTCGGCCAGTTGGATCGGCCGTCCCAGCTTGGCGTTCATGCGATGACTGAAAGAAATTCAGGATTGTGCGAAGTGTTCGATCTTGTGTGAGCCCTTCATAGAAAACGAGTTCGACTCTACTGTGGAGATCGATGTTGACGGTCACGAGTAACAAGCTGCGCTGCGTGGCTGGGCTAAGCGTAACTGCTTTGTTCGGTTGCGCCGGCAAGCCTTCGCCTGATGAACAATCGTCTCTACAGAGGAATCCCAAGCATTGTGAGCATGTCATCGGTAGCATGCTTTGCAGTAACAATGACGAGGAGCCAATTGGTGACACCAATAATCCAGGAGTCATTCAGCATAATGTTGGCGGCGCAACGGGTAGGTAGAACCGCCTTGACAATGCGCGCTTACGGGGCTGAGCAGCTGTCAGCCTGATGCTTCTGAAAGGGTCTGAAAAGGTCGATGGATGCCAGTGCGTTTGCTCCCTTCATCGAGCAGCTATTGGTGCCTGCACGCACTGTGCGCGACGGATAGCATCTTTGCACACAAGATTACGGCGTGCGGCTGGCCATGGAGGCGGCATGCGCCAGCCTACGCCCTACTCTGATCCGAGCGAGACGGTTCTATTCAAGCTCAACGCTGTCTTGCGCGTCGCTACATAACGACACCTTGCAGCTGGGTCTGATGTAACTTAAACCCGAGAGTGTTTGGTCGTCCGATCCACAAGCGGAACATCGCCAAATTATCTGAGAAAGGGCGGTCAGCCCGACTCAGATCAAGTAAGAACGCCCATTAACCAAGTAGCTAGTCTGCTTCGAGAGCGGATGATGCCGGTTTTTTGTCAGTCGGGCGCGAGTGGACGCGGAGCGTAGTACGGGTCACACCCCGCTCTATCTGATCGGCTAACCTGCCCAAAAGCCCGCTCATCACGGCGGCGATGTCGTCTCCCGATACGGCTTTGAGCGGCATCGAGAATGCAAACGCCTTCTCGCGCTCCGGGGAACTCTCATTGTCGCCGGAGGCGTGAGCAACCCAGTGCCCAGTCAGGACGGCAGTGCCGCGCTGGTCGACGATGAACTGACTAATCGTTACCGACACAGGCTGAGCCGCTGCTTGCAATGCGGCTCCGGCAGCCCAACGGGATTGCAGATCGTCGTTCAGCACGCGGGAGACCATCTGATCCAGAGGCTCTCCCCAGCGATCGAATTCCAGAATGTCAACGCTTTGTGGACCGGTCCGGACCACGATCTGCGCGCGATCCAGCAGCCCGGGCAGATGGACCTCCGCTTGGGGAATCGCCACGGGCGACGTTGTCGCGGCTACGGGCAGGTCCGCAGGAACGGCCGACAGTATGAAATACCGGTTCTTCGGGGCGGACCCACAGCCCGCGATCAACCCGACGCTCAACCAGGCCGCTGCGCTGCGTATCATCGTTCTGCTTCCGCGCTCTTGCCCCGTATCAACGAGGCGGGGTGGTCTTCAAGGTAGTCGGCCAACGCGCGCAACGATCGGGCCGCCTGCTTCAGCTCACTCAGCGTGCCGGCGAGGTCGCCGCCGCCCTCGCCGCCAGCAAATGCACCTCCGGTCGTGGCAAGCGTGGATTTGGCCTGTCGCAGCGTCTGATCGGCCGATGCCGAGACGGTCCGCAGGCCGGTCAGCAAAGGCCGGGCCTGCACGCTGGCCTCATGGGTCAGGTGATCCACATTCGCGAGCGAGCGCTGCAGGGATCGCAATGACTCCTTCACCTCGGTTGAGCCGACGATACGATTCAGCGCAGCGACTGTCGTCTCCAATTCCGCCAGAAGGCGTTTGGCAGAGTTCAGGATGCTCTCAAAATCATCCGTGGCGACTACAGGGATCTCCGGCAAGGCGCCACCCTCGATCAGCTTGGCGGCGGGCGCGTCGCTGACGAAATCGAGCGAGATCACCTTCTGCCCGGTCAGCAGGTTTCCCGAAGCGAGCCGCGCGCGCAGCCCGCGCTGCACGAAATCGCTGAAGGCAGCGTAGGAGCGCTGTTCAAAACCCTGCGTCGGCGACGGAGCATCCACAATCCGGACACGCTGTGGCTCGACTTCGATAGTTACCGGTATGCTCATCTGCCGTGTGGCGGCATCGTATTCCATATGCATTTCGGTCACTTCGCCCACGCGTATGCCGCGCATGCGGACCGACGCGCCGGCTGAAAGACCCTGCGCGCTTCCAGGCAAGTGCAGCAGGAAGCCGATCTTCCGCGTGTATAGCGCGTCGCGCGCCTGGTCTGGCGTGCCGTAGAGCTCGAAGGCGGAGGACGGCTTGGCGGTGGGCCCGGTCTCGCCGCCCTGCGGCACGTCGAACGCGACCCCGCCCGCCAGGATCGTTTCCAGCGAGTCTGTCTGCACGCGCAGCCCGTCACTGCCAAGTTCCAGGGCGACGCCGGAAGAGTTCCAGAACCGCGTTCCGTCATGCACCAGCCGGTCGTGCGGGGCGCGCACGAACACCCGTAGCGTGGCGCTGCCATCATCGTCGGAGAGCGTGTAGCCGAGCACCTGGCCTACCTGGATGCCGTGGTAGGAAACCGGCGATCCCTGGCTCACGGACCCCAGCCGGCGCGCGTGCAGCACATACTCCGTTCCCGGCACATCGGCGTTGACGACGGGCGGGTCCTCCAGCGCGGTGAAGCTGCGCGCGGCGGGGCCGGCACCTGGCTGCATCTCGATATAGGCGCCGGAGATCAAAGTGCCGAGGCCGGACACGCCTTCCGCGGATAGCCGCGGCCGCACCACCCAGAACCGCGTGCCCGCGTTGAGATGGCCGTCGGCATAGCGGTTCATACGCACATGGATCGTGACGTGCGAAAGATCCGCGCTGGGCACCAGATCCTGCACGACGCCCAGCTCCACCTGCTTGTGGCGTATCTTCGTCTTGCCCGCCTCCAGGCCCTCGGCGGTTTGCAGCGTGATGGCCACCAGCGGCCCGCGTTGCGACAAGGCGGTGTAGCCGAGCCAGCCGGCGGCAATGACCGCCACGATCGGCACCAGCCAGACCAGCGGCAGGCGGTGGCGCTCGTGGATGGCTTGGACGGGCATGCCGTCAGACATCGTTGGCTCCGGCTGCATCCCACATCAGCCGCGTGTCGAAGCGGTCTGTCGCCAGCATCGTCACGAACACCACGGCGCCGAACGCCAGCACGCCCAGCCCCGGCTCGATGGTGGCGAGGTTGCCAAGCGTGACGAGCGCGGTCAGCAGGGCGGCTACGAAGATGTCCACCGAGGACCAGCGGCTGACGGTCTCGATAAGCCGGTAGAGGCGCGTGCGGTCGGCCAGCCGGCGATGCAGGCGCAGGCGGGTGGAGAGCAGCAGCCAGGCGAGCCCCACCAGCTTGAGAAGCGGCACGGCGACACTGGCCGTGAACACGATCACGGCGAGTGGCCAGTCGTTGCCGTTCAGCAGTTCGAGCACTCCGCCCATGATGGTGGCTGACGCGCCGCGGCCAAACGAGACGACGGTGATGACTGGGAAGAGATTGGCGGGGAAATAGAGCACGAGCCCGGTGACCACCAGCGCCGCGGTGCGGCTAAGACTGGCGGGTGTGCGCCGGTGCAGTCGGTCGCGGCAGCGGGTGCAGCGTGGCACCGGCGGCTGCAGCAGGCCGCACTCCCGGCAGGACAGCCAGGAGGTGCGCCCGGCCAGACCCGGTTGAGCCATGCCAGGATCGGCGACACTGCGCCCGGCAGGCGACGGGCTCACCAGCTCCCATAATGCGCGGCGGTCTATTACCGTGTCGAACGCCGCCATCGTGACCACCAGCAGCGCTAGCATGTAGAGGCCTGCGCCGATATTGACCGAGGCAAGATCCTGCAGCTTGGTCAACGCCACGAGCGTGCCGACGAGGAACACGTCGAGCATCGCCCAGGGCCGCGCTTTCTCCGCCAGCCGAAGCAGGACCGCCAGGCCTGGATGCGGCCCGGGGCGCCGCAGTCCCAGCAGGACGACAGACATCGCGACAATGCGGCCCAGCGGTGCGACGACGGAGATGCCCAGCACGAAGGCGGCCAGCGGTGCCAGGTCATGCTCCGCCAGCCCGCCTACCCCGGAGGACAGCACGACGCTCTGGCCCCGCCCGGCCACCTCGATGGCGATGAGCGGAAACGCGTTGGCGGCCGCGAACAGGACAAGGGCGGTGAGGCCCAAGGCAAGCGCGCTGTCGGTGCGCACCACCCCACGTCCGAATGGCGCCCGGCAGCGGCCGCAACGCCTTGTGTGGCCAGGTAGCGGTGCGGGCAGGCGCTGCAGCAGACCGCAGCCGGGGCATTCGATCGAGTGCAGCAAGGGTGTGACGGCCAGCCTGTCCGACCACGCCGTCGCTACTAATCCGCCATGGTTGGTCAGGTATTGCTGCGCAGCAGCACTCACAGGTCGATTACCACGACGGCCGAGCCGCCGACGCGCATCATCGCCTCGGGTGGCGCGTCGAGCAGGATGCGCACCGGGAAACGCTGCGCGATCCTAACCCAGCTCAGGCTGCGCGGCACGCGCGGCAAGCCTTCGAGCTGGGCGCCTTCGTCAGGCGTGACGCCCCAGCCGAGGCTGTCCACCGTACCGTGCAGCGGTGCCCCCGCGGCGCCGAGCACATAGACGGTGGCGCGCTGGCCCGGCCGCAGCCCCGCCAGATCCGTCTCGCGGAAATTACCGATGGCATACCAATGATCGGTGTCGATGATGGTGAACAGCGGATGGCTTTGGGCGGCGAATTCGCCGGCCGAGATGTCCAGGCCGGAGATGCGCCCGTTGCAGGGCGCGCGCACCACTGTCAGTCGCAGGTTCCGCTCAGCCAGAGCCAGGGCGGCCCGCTCGGCGACCAGTTGCTCCTGCGCCGGCTTCACGCTGCTAATGCCCTTGCGCGCCTCCTGCGCCTGCTGGCGCGCCTGTTGCAGGCTCACCTCCGCCGTCCGCTTCGCGGTACGCGCCTGGTCCACCTGCTCGGCGGTGACGAAGCCGCGGGCCAACAAGGGCTGCACCCGGGCCAGCGAAGCGCTCGCCAGCGCCAGTTGCGCCTGCGCGCTTGAGACGCCGCTCAGCGCGGCGTCGGCCTTCGATGTTTCGGACGCAACCTGGTCGCCGGTCACGTTGAGCTTGGCGTCCAACCCAAGCACCTGCGCACGCGCCTGCTCCACCTCGAGGCGATACGGCTCCTGATCGATGGTGAACAGCACGTCGCCGGCATGGACGAACTGGTTGTCACGCACGTTCAGGCTGACGATGCGCCCGCTGACAACGGGGGCCATGTGAACCAGATCGGCTTGCAGATAGGCATCGTCGGTTCGTGGACGCTGGCCGAGGCGTTGCGCCGACAGCACGGCAACAACGATGAGGCCGCAGACGACAGCGATACTGAACGAAATGCCTAGCACCTTGCGGAGGGTTTTCAAAGCCCGGCCTCCAGATCGGTTTCGGGGAGGGCGGCGGAGCAGCAGCAAGGCAATGCGGGTTTTATAGTCAGATCACCCACTAAGCATTCTCCGGCATTCCTGTTGAGCGGGTGTAATCCGGTCCTCTCGTGTGAGACGGGCCCGCATCCCCCCCCCACCACGGAGGTGAATTCGCGCTATTTAGCAACGCTGGCCCTGAACCGCGCAAGCACTGGAGGATATTCATGCTTCCCGTGAATAAAATTCATGTCTTGCCAGCAAGCGTGAGGCACATGGTAAGTCGTAACAGATGAGGCTCGAGGCTCGTGGTCATCATGTTTAAACTTGAGCGGTTCTACGATGTGATGAAAAGCCACCCGCGATCTGAACGTGCTGCTTGTGTCAAAGGCAGAACCGCATCGAACTCTGGTATCGTAGTCTCACGTTCGGCGCATGGGATTTCGACGTCAGCGCCTGCACTTCCGCAATGGCACCAGCGCCCCTGTACGGCTCCTGTGCGCACGCACATACGTGCGTAGGGCCGGCACTTCGATGGTAAATCAGTATAACCGGTGTCTTACTCAAGCTGCATCAGGGTTTCGGCCCTACATCGCAACCGTAGCGGCTGTACACGTGCGCGATGCTTCGCGCCGGCGCGGCACCGGCAGTCTTTGCCGCGCAACAAGCCTGGCGCTGCCGTTTCTCCTAACGGCGTGCAACCACGCGCCGCAACAAGACGTGCTCGGTTCCTTCTTTCCCGCCTGGATGCTGTGCGCAGCCTTGGGGGTCCTGGTCACCATCATTGTGCGCGCCGTGCTAGGACTGGTCGAAATCAACGCTTACGTGCCGGTGCCGCCAATGACCTACCTCTGTTGTGCGGCGTTGGTGACGATGCTCGTCTGGCTTGGCTGGTTTGGCCAGTGAGCGGTGTCGCTGAAACGGTGCGTGCTGCCGGCGGCGGGCAGCCTCGAACCAGCCTGCTGACGGTGCCCCGGCCGCCCGCGGTCGACGCTGGCAACCTGCGGGGCGGGCTTGCTGCGTTGTGGCGGGAGCTTGCGCCCACACCGGGCCGGCTCGGCAACACGCTTCGTATCACCGGCCTCGTAATGGCTTGTGTCACGTTGTCCGAGGTGTTCCGGATGCCGGACGCGGCCTTGTCCGCCTACATTGTGTTTTTCGTATCCAAAGGCGAGGCGGTCTCCACCATTGTCGATGCCGCGGTGGCGGGGACGGCGGTCGTGTCCGCCGTCTTCGTGACAATCGCCGTGTTCATGATCAGCCTGGCGGAACCGGCGCTGCGCATTTCGCTGGTCGCGCTGATGACATTCGCCGCCATGTTCCTGTCGCGCACGTCGCCGCTTGGACCGATATTCTTCGCCGCGGGCTTCATCATTGCCTACGGGCTGACGCTGGGTGACTCCGTTCTGCAGCTTTCCCTGGCACCCGAGTTCACGTCGAATGTGTCCGGCGTCGCGGCCCTCCCGGAACTCGCTTTCATCCCACCCGAGGAAGCGCTGTTGCATTTTCTCCTATGGCTGGCGGCCGCTGTGGCAATGCCGATCTGCCTTGTGATCGGCACGAACCTGGCGACGGGCCGAGACCCGGAACTGCTATGGCGCGAGGAAATGAGCGCCCGGCTCGACGCAGCCGCACGCTTCTGCTCAGGTGAGGCGGGCGCCCGGATTGTGCTCGCCCGCCTCGCTGGACAAGGCACCGGCGGCCTGGCCAAACTGGCCCATCTCGCCGGCATGCGGCACAAGGATGCGCACCGGTCGGCAGCTACGGCTGGCCTTTCGCACGCGGCAGGCAGGTTGTGCGTGGTGTTGCTCGCCTGGGCGCGGTTGCCAGGCGGCATGCGGGCGATTGATTTATCCCCCGCCGTCACGGCTTGCCGGGAGATCGAGCACGCGCTCCGCGGCAGCGATCTTTCCCCACCGGCGCCAGTTCCTTCGGTCAGAGCAACGCAATCGGGCGCCACCCGCCCGCTTGCGGTGGAACTGAACCGCACCCTGCAGGGGATGGCGCAACCCTTCGGCGGAGACAGTGCGGCGCGTGCGGCCGATGCTGGTACGAAGCTGGCTGATGCGCCTGCAAGCCGTGCCGCGCACCGCGTGATCGTGCCCGACGCATTCAGCAACCCGGCCTATGCCAGATTCGCCTTCAAGGTAACGCTTGCCGTCATGCTCTGCTACATCGGCGAGTCGCTCGCCGACTGGCCGGGCATACACACCTGCATCATCACCTGCTTCTTCGTCTCCCTTGATACGGTGGGTGAGGCCGTACATAAGGCGGCACTTCGCGCGGTCGGCTGCCTGATCGGCGGGGCGCTCGGATTGTTCACCATCCTGCTGCTGATGCCCGTCATGACGGACGTGGGTGACCTCCTTCTTGTGGTCGGCGTGGTTACGTTGCTGGCAGCGTGGGTGGCCATGGGCAGCGAGCGTAGCTCCTACGCCGGCTGGCAGATCGCCATCGCCTTCTACTTGTCCACATTGCAAGGTTTCGGTCCGACGCTGGACATGGAAACAGCGCGTGACCGTATCGCCGGCATCCTAATCGGCGACTTCGTTGTGTTCGTGATCTTTACGACGATCTGGCCGGCGCGCGTGGCCGACTCGGTCCGGCGTGGCTTGGCGACTGGCCTGGACCAGCTTGCTGAGCTGATAGGGCCCGCCGCCCTGGCCATGCCTGCCCCCGCAAACCCGGGCGCCGCGGACCCTGGCGCCGCCTTTATCCAATCGATCGACCAGGCACGCGCCTTGCTGGTCAACGACCGTTACGACGTTCACGCGCTTAGCGGGAGCCAGCCCCGTCCGATCGACGCCGGCCTGCTCTTGCAGGTGCAAGCCCTGATTGTTCCGGTTTCGGCGATCCTGATATTAGGAGAGAGCCCCGAGTGGCACCTGATGGAGGAAGCGCCTCATGCAGCCGTGCTGTCGTATCACCGTGCGATGAGCGCGTGGCTTCAAGGCTGCGCCTCTTGGGTGCGTAGCGGGACGGGCGCTGCCGCCATGATGGCGACCTTGCCGCGGCCGCCCACCGCACAAGATTTGGATGTGGGATCCGAGCCGGCGCGAGAGCACGGCGCGGAACGCGCCACCTGGTATGCCGCGTTGCACCAGGACCTTCAGGCAATCCTGGACGAGGTGGGCCCGCCGACCTTACAACACACGCAACGCCGTGAGCCGGCAGTTGCTTGAGCGCGTTGCGGTGAAGCGGAGCGAAGGGAGGAAGATCTTCTTTTTTGAAAAAAAGAAGCCAAAAACTTTTGTCCTTGCGCATTTCAAAGGCCTCGGACCATCCGAAGGCATCCGTCTCTTGCAGATGCGGGGAAGCAAACGTTTTTTGGTTCTTTCTTTCAAAAAAGGATTGCTTGTTTTCTGCTGCGCGCAACTCGCCGGCTGCAACGACACGCGGGACCTCGCGCCTGCATCGCCCACCACGCCTTGGAAAATCCCGCACCAGGACGGTGCCCTGCCTAAACAACATGGTTCGGCTTCAGGCAGCCAAGACTTCGTGGTGCCTGCGGAAAACGCGCTGCCTTGGAGGATGGAGGGGCCGGACATCGATCCTGCCCGCACATACGGCCTTACCGACCTGATCGACGTGGCCGAACGGCGCAACAAGAACACCCGGATCGCCTGGGAACAGGCGCGCCAGACCGCCATCGAAGTCGGCGTGTCGCGCGCCGCTTACCTGCCTTCACTCATCGCCAGCGCGTTGGCGGGCTACGAGCGCCTCGCCTCGCCGTTCCCGACCAACCTCGTCCGGCAAGGCTACATCACGGCCGACGCCCAGGAATTCCTCCCCGAGTTGGCGGTCCGCTACCTGCTGTTCGATTTCGGCGCGCGGGCGGCCGCGAGCCAGGCCGCCGAGCAGCTTTCCTTTGCGTCCAACGTGGCGTTCACCGCGGCGCATCAGACGCTGATCCTGGACGTGGCCAAAGCCTATTTCGTGCTCGACAGCGTCGACGCGCAGCTCAGGGCAGCCCGGCAGGCATTGACGAACGCAACGCTTCTGCAGCAATCGGCGGAAGCGATGTTCAGACGCGGGCTCGGCACGATCGTCAACGTGCAGCTGACACGCCGCGGCACGGCCCAGGCGCGTTTCGACATTGCATCGGCCAGCACCGCGCAGTCCGATGCGATGGACAGCCTGCTGTCAGTGCTTGAATTGCCGCCGACGACCCGGTTGCGTGTCGCTGACAGCTCCACGCAACCTCTCAAGCACGACACGGAAACGACCGTGGACCGGCTTATGCACGACGCGTTGCGCAACAGGCCGGACCTGTTGGCCGACCTGGCGCGCCTGCGGGCGAGCGAAGCGGGCATTGCCGAGGCACGCTCCGAATTCTATCCGAAAATCTCGGTAAGCGCGAACGTGCAAGGCAATATCGGCCAGATCAGCGTGGACGGGAGCCGCTATGAAGGCATTGAGCAGCCGCAGGCGGGCCTGTTCTTGCGGTTCGACTGGCCGATCTTCCAAGGCGGCCTGCTGCGCAACCGCCTGCACATCGCGGAGTCCAAAAGTGCGGAAGCGGAAGATGCACTGGAAGAAGGCAGCGAGCAGTCACTCCGGCAGGTGGCGCTGGCCTACGACCAGGTAGAAAGCGGTCTCAGCCAATACGACGCCGCCTTGGCGTTGCAATCGGCATCACAGGCCGCATTCGATGGTGCCAGCCAAGCCTATCTTCACGGCGTGGGAACTTTGACCGATGCTGTCAACACGCAGACCGCGCTGGCCTCGGCGCAGGCTTCCGTGGTGAAGGCGCATGCGCAATCGCTCATCAATGCGGCGGCCCTGGCCTTCGCAACAGGCAGCCTGACGTCCAGCACGGCGCCGGGCCTTCCTGCTACGGCACCATGATTTTCAGCGTTTCCCCAACCGAAGCTTGATTGGAACGTGGAAACGATCTCGTTCCTGACGGTTGGGTTATCGGCGGGGGTGAGCGTCTGCACCGGCTATGTCAGCGTCCTGTTCAACTACAGCCGCCAGCGCCAGCGCCAGCGCCGCATCTACGGCCTGGCTCTGCTGGCCGAGGTGAAGGCCCTGCAAAAGATGTCCCGCCAATATTACGGAAAGTTCGCAGTGGGACGGATGAACCTGCAAGACAGCCGCTTGCCGAAACTGCGATTTGGCACGACAGAGACGGCCGTATTTAACAATGTCGCCGGGAACGTGGGCCTGTTCTCGGCGAAAACCGCTATTCTGGTGATCGAGTACTATAGCACAGCTCGCAATGTGGCGGCCCAGGCACAAACCCTTGTGGAGTTGCAGGACAGAGGTGGCATAACCGAGGCGGATCTACGCGACAGTCTCGCGGATCATCTCCGCTTCTTGCGGGCAGCTCGTCGCCACGGCGCATTGGCCGTGCGAAGTTTGCGCAGGGAGACGCCGAACGACCTCCACCATATGGCAAAGCGCTGCCGTCGACGCATGCGGGGCCGTGCTCACCGGATGGGCCTGTACTTTGCGGCGGCATTCAGCAAGACTTCACTCTTGAACGCGAGGTTTCGATCGTGATCAAGCACCTAGCAACCTCGTCAGGCGCGGCGTGCCTCGAGTCCCGAGCAGAAATCATGTTCCTGATTAACCTGTCCTCGGCGATGGTGCGGTCAGTGGTTGCAGGCACGATTTCAGCTGGCGATACCAAGCTGGTCGGTCATGCGTGACCTTCTGACCGGGCTGGGCACGGCGCTGACGGTCGCGGTGCTTGGATTGCTGGCGATAAAGGGTGGCATCTCTTCTGCCAGCGCCGCGGATTCAGCCAGAGATCTGGGTTTCCTGCTGACGCTTTTGTTCGGTATCTCGTCGGCGGTTTGGTGGCACCAGTCGGCCACCTTGGCGAACGAGCTCGTTGACCAGGAAAAGCCGGATGGGCAGCGGCAGAAGGATTCCAATACGCTGAGCGGCGCTGCAGCGACCCTGACCGCCCTCGCCTTGATAGCGAGCGTCTTCACCAGCCTGCCCTGGCTATCGGTCGAGAGCTGGCTGTGTGCGCTTGGCCTGCTTCTGGTGATCGCCATGTCGGGTGACGATATCAGGCAGGCAGCACGCATCTCGCTCAGGGAGGGACTGACGCCACGATCGATTTTTGGCTTTTCGGTGATCGGGGCGTTGTTCCTTGCATTTATTTGGCATCGCTTGACCGAGTGATGCGTGAAAAGTTTGTAAGGCAATGCAAGGCATTCGTTTTTGAAGAAAGAAGCAAAAAACTTTTGTCCCGATGCTGCTTCAGATGTCTCGATGCCTCTAGAAGCACCCGGCTAATTCAGATGCCAGGGAACAAAAGTTTTTTGGTCCTTTTTCCAAAAAAGGACTGCTTTCTTTTCGTGAGATAACGCAAAGTCCGGTTGGTATCCCGCTTACGCTGCATAAGTCTTAGTAACGACAAACGACGGGTTGCGGGACTAACCTGCTGGGATGGTGAGGACGGCACTCGGCCCATGACTGGTTCTGGCGAGTGCCAGGAGTATCTGCACCAGCGAAAAACCTATTTTGCTGGAAAAGTCCCGTTGCGAGATCCAGAACAAGGTGCCACCGAAATAAATCTCGACAAAACTGTCAGATTCCTTGCGCGGTCCGGAATGAATGATGACAGGCAGACGCCCGCCGCCCTCATCGGGCACCGTCGGCACGGTCCGCCCGCTGGCGAGATCGGCCGCAGGCGCGTCCACACCATTGGCCAACTCGCCCAGCACGCCGAGCATCGACCGGGTCAGGATCGCCACCCCGCCGGGTTTGGCAGGCGTCCGCCCGTAAATCACTTCGAACTCCCTGGCGTCCGCGCGCAATCCAAGCAACTGCCTGACACGTAACCCTGTCTGCGACAGGGCCGCATCCTGCGTGACTCTGATCGTGGCAAAAACGTGAGGCGGCGCGGCGGTTTTCGTGTCGCCCGGTTTGGCCCCGTGTTCGATCCGCACGTCAAGTAGCCCCGCGATCTGCAACTGACGCAGGAGATGCAGCAGCTCGAAGAACTCTGCTGAGCCGGCGCCGGCATTACCGGTCAGCAGAGCCGCATTGTTCAGGCCGTTAATCGATTGCACCACAAGCCGGAACAGCGTGTCGATCGGCAGTCCGCCGAGTGCGAGCGGCAGGATGGCGGCCGGCGACAGAGGACGCAGCAGGCTGTCGGCGAACTGATCGCCGGTTAGCGGCTGGTACGTAAAGGTCGGGCTCTCCTGCTGTTGCACCGACCCGCTTCCGCCGAGATAGCTGTTGGCGCCAGCTCGTGGGAAGGCTTCGAAGCTGCCGGACAGGTTGCGTTGCAACTGGTATCCGGAGATGATTTGCGTAAGATCGATAAAGATAGGCGCCTCCGCATAGCGCAGGCGGACGACATTGAGCAGCATCTGCTGCTTCTCGAAGTCTGATAAGGAACGCGAGTAGTCGATCTCGTCCTTGGCAAGGCGCTGCGGTCCTATGGTGACGCAGGCGCAAAGCGGGATCACGCCTATCAGAGGCAGCCACGCGAAAGACTTGCCAGAGCGATAAGTGATCAAGCGCACCGATCCTCAAAGCATTTCGTGCGTCGGTCGGCATCAATCATGAACTGCAAAACTGGTGAATTGCTGATATCAGATGGCCTTCTGGTTCAGTCTCGGTTCAGGAATGCGGGATCTGGTTTGTCACGAGGCCTGCAGCCTCGGATGGCGCCGGCGTTGCGGAACGACCCATACGTTGCCGAAAACGACGCCACTGCATCGTCAAAGCCAGCCTGATATAACGGATTTTCTCACTCATGTCGGTCGGTGTTTCGCGGCGGAGAAGCCTAACAACGAATTCACCATTACGCTGGGTGATCCGAAGAAAGTGAAGGTGGTCGACAAGTTCTTCGCGCAGCATCTTGTTGTCGATGGAACCGTTAGCCTGTGCCTCGACCAGGTTCTGGGCCTGCGAGGTGAGATTGCGTACACTGCTGTAATACTCGATGACGCTGACCGCAATTTCAGTCGAGAACAACCCGACGTTGCAAGCCACGTTGTTGAAGACCGTAGTGTCAGCGCTGCTGAAACGCAGCTTTGGAAGCCGGAATGACTCGAAATCCTCGTCCGTGCTGACGAATGTACCATAATACTGCCGCGCCAGCTTCTGCAGCGCCTTGATCTCAGCAAGCAGGGCAAGTCCATAGATGCGGCGCTGGCGCTGGCGCTGGCGATTATAGTTGAAAAGCACGCCGACATAGCCGGTGACGATGCTGGCTGCACCGGACAGTGCCACGGTTAGGAACGAGACCTGGGTCATGTCGTGCTTCCTGCCTTCTACGTCCATCTCACGGGCTGAATGTGCAAGGAGTAACAAGGTATGATCTAGACAGACAGACGGCAGAGGCGCTCCATCCGGGATCGCAACTTGACTTTAAATCGACCAGTCACCCTGTGACCGCCTTGCGTATATGACCGCCTTGCGTCCGCGCGCGCCGGCTCTGGCCGCGGTCCTAATCTTTCGCCCGCCCCGATGATCCTACCATCGTCTCAGGCGTAAAGACAAAATGTAAGTCCGCAAAACGTCTCCGGCCGAAGGAAATTCACAGTGGTGAAACGTGGCTCGAATAGAGAGAGCGAGTTGGCCCTTCGAAGCCTGGACTTGAACCTACTGCACGTATTCGAGGCCGTTATGCGGCACAGGAGCGTCAGTGCCACTGGGCGAGAGCTTGGGCTGACCGCGTCTGCCGTGAGCCACGCGCTCACGCGACTGCGCAAGGCACTCAGTGACGAACTGTTCGTGGCAGGGCCGTCCGGGATGGAGCCTACGCCGCGCGCGCTCGAGCTGGCCCCCCGGGTGAGCGACGGGATGCAGCGTCTCCTCGATGCTTTGGACAACCGCCCGTTCGTGGCCGCCGAATCTATCCGCACGTTCACCATCGCCGCCACGGATTACCCAACGACAGCCTGGCTCCCCTATTTAGTTGCCCGCCTCATAAGCAACGCGCCCCACACAGCCTTGCGGGCCTTTCCCATCGGCCGGCTGGACACGGTCCGGCTGCTCGACGAAGGACGGGTGGACCTGATCCTGGGCTGGTTTGATGACGTTCCGGATCGCCTGCGCCGCACCACCATTGTCGTGGAACATGAGTCCTTAATCGTGCGGGTCGGTCACCCCTTGACGCGCGGAACACTTACGAAAAAAGCGTTGCTGGACTATCCCTATGTGGTGGTGGAAGTGACCGGGAGCGAGAACCAGGGTGCGGATGGTTTTCTCGACGATCGCGGCCTAATGCGACGGAACTGGATCGACAGATTCCTGATCGAGAGCGGGGAACCAAGTTCGTCAGCGCGCGTCCCGGTGACCGTTCCAACCTACGCACCGGTGCCGCAGATCGTCGCCATGACTGACATGGTGGCGACCATGCCGCGGCAATTGGCGCGGCAGGCCGTGCAAGCGGGCAAAGTGGTCATGCTCGAACTCCCTTACGAGCCATTGAAAGTCAATGTCGAGGCGATCTGGCATCAGCGTTCGGACCGCGACCAGGCGCTGAACTGGCTGGTGGCCGAGTTCGTTGCCGCGACAGCGGGTGCAGGCGCCGAGCTGACCGGATGAGCCGAACGCTGCCTCTCAAGAGGACGCACAAGGCGCGCGCGGTTGCAGGAGCAAGGCGCACAGGCCCGTCCAGCCGGTCTGGTGCGACGCGCCCAGACCCATGCCGGTATCGCCGTGAAAATACTCGTGAAACGGTAAGCAGTCCCTGAACGCAGGATCGTCCTGGAACAGCGCCCTGTCGCCGAGCACGGGCCGCCTGCCGGCAGCGCCGCGCAGGAACAATGCGTTCAGGCGGCGCGTGAGTTCGGCGGCGATCTCCTGCAGGCCGAGCTGCTCTCCCGAGCCGGCGGGACATGGCAACGTGAAGCTCTGATCGTAGTATTTCGAGAATTCGTGGAGCGCATCGACGAGCAGGTAGTTGATTGGCATCCACACCGGGCCGCGCCAGTTGGAGTTGCCGCCAAACAGCGTGGTGCTGGACTCGCCTGGTTCGTAGTCCACCGTCAGGCACGTGCCGTTCACCTCTATGCTGAAAGGCGCCGCCGCATGCGCCTTGGAGACCGCGCGTATGCCGTGGTCGGAGAGGAATTCCGTCTCGTCCAGCATGCGGGTGAGCAGCGCCGTCATGCGGTGGGCCCGGAGAAGGGAGAGCAATACCCGTCCCGCCTTGCCCGTCTCTCCCCAGCGCGAGACCAGACCGGCCAGGTCTGGCCGATGGGTCAACATCCAGTGGGCCCGTTCGGCGAAGGCCGGAAATCGCGTGAAGACGCTGTTGTCGAGCACTTCGACGGCGCAGAGCGGGATCAATCCGACCAGTGAACGCACGCGCAGCGGCACACGCGTGCCGTCCGGCAGGTTCAGCATGTCATAGTAGAACTGATCCTGCTCGTCCCACAGCCCGATCGGCGTATCGCCCGTCGTATCGCCCATGTCCGTCATGGCTTCGGCGATGTAGAGAAAATGCTCGAAGAACTTCGAAGCGATGTCCTCGTACACGGAGTCGGCTTCCGCCAGTTCGAGGGCGATGCGCATCAGGTTCAAGCTGTACATCGCCATCCAGGCCGTGCCGTCCGCCTGGCTGATGTAGCCGCCGGTGGGAAGCGGCCGCGAGCGGTCGAACACGCCGATGTTGTCGAGACCCAAAAATCCGCCCTGGAAGATGTTGCGGCCGTCCACATCCTTGCGGTTCACCCACCAGGTGAAGTTCAGCATGAGCTTGTGGAACACCCGTTCGAGAAAGACGCGGTCCGGGATGCCTGTCAGTGCGCGGTCCATCTCATACACGCGCCACGCCGCCCAGGCGTGCACCGGCGGGTTCACGTCGCCGAATGCCCATTCATAGGCGGGCAGCTGCCCATTGGGGTGCATGAACCACTCGCGCGTCAGCAGAACAAGCTGGCCCTTGGCGAACTCCGGGTCGATCAGCGCGAACGTGACGCAGTGGAACGCGAGATCCCAGGCTGCGTACCAGGGATACTCCCATTTGTCGGGCATTGAGATGATGTCGGCGTTGTTGAGGTGCTGCCAGTCGCTGTTGCGGCCGTGCCGGCGCGTCGCGGGCGGCGTGGGTTGTGCGGGATCGCCGTGCAGCCAGCGGCGCACGTCGAAACGGAAATACTGCTTGGACCACAGCATGCCAGCCAAAGCCTGGCGTTGGACCAGCCTGGCATCTGCTGCCGTCATGCCGGCCTGCAGCGCGGAGTAGAACGCGTCGGCCTCGGCAAGCCTGGTGGCGAACATCGCGTCGAACGCCGCGCAGTCGAACGCCTCGGCATCGAGCGGCGACAGATGGAACCGCAGCACGGCGCGACCGCCGGGCGGCACGGAGATCTCGCTGTGCGCGGCACATTTGGTGCCTATGCAGGCCGGGTTCACGGCCGCAGCATCGCCGCCGACCAGCCAATCGTTGATGGCGTCCTTGTAGAAGCCCGCCGCATCCATGCCGAACATCCGACGCGGGTTGGTCTCGTTCTCGCAAAACAGGAACTTCGCATCTTGCAAGGCTTCGAACCGCATGTCCGGCGCGCCAGGCCGTGCCGCCAGCACTGCACCCGAGGACTCCAACCGCAAGGACGGACGCGCAGCGCCGATGTCCCAGGACCACGTGTTGCGCGCCCATAGATGCGGCAGCACGTGCAGGCTTGCAGCGTCCGGCCCGCGATTCGTGATCGTCACGCGCATCAGGATGTCGGACGGCGCCGCTTTCGCATACTCCACCATTACGTCGAAGTATCGGCCGTGATCGAACACGCCGGTGTCGGCGATTTCGTATTCCGGGCGGTTCTGGCCGCGCCTGCGACCGTTCTCGGCTACCAGGTCGTCATAGGGGAATGCCGCCTGCGGGTATTTGTACAGCATACGCATGTAGGAATGCGTGGGCGTGCCGTCGAGATACCACCAGAGCTCCTTCACGTCCTCGCCGTGATTGCCCTCGTTGTTGTTCAGGCCAAACATCCGCTCCTTCAGGATAGGATCGTGACCGTTCCACAGTGCCAGAGCCAAGCACCAAAGCTGATGTTCGTCGCTGAACCCGGCGATGCCGTCCTCGCCCCAGCGATAGGCGCGCGAGCGGGCGTGGTCGTGCGGAAGGTAGTCCCAGGCGGTGCCGCCCGCACTGTAGTCCTCCCTGACCGTTCCCCACTGCCGCTCGCTCAGATACGGTCCCCAGCGGCGCCAGCCGGCGCTGTCCGGCGCGCGCAGGCGCAAGCCTTCCCGAGTCGCCAGAATGCCGAGGCCCGGATGCGGTTCTGCTGGGTCGGGCAAGTTCAACTCCTGTGCAGTCAGACGGGAAGGCCGAGCATGGCACGCATACGTATCAACTCGCCAAGCGACCAGGCCTGGAACGGGCAGCCGCCAGGCCTGTGCGGCGGATCACCATCAGCTACTTCCGATACATGGCCAATACCGGCGTGGTCGAGATGGGCCATCAACGGCGCCAAAAAGCGTTTGCCCGCCTCGGCCTTTGCAGAAGCGGTCCTGCCGCGGACAGAAAGCCAGGCATCCACGAAGGGGCCGGCCAGCCAGGGCCATGCCGTGCCCTGATGGTAGGCCCCGTCGCGCTGGGTAGGGCCGCCGCCATAGCGCCCGACATAGGCGGGATCGTCAGGGGAGAGCGTGCGCAGCCCGATCGGGGTAAGCAGGGCCTTTTCCACCGTGTCAACGACGCGCCGTGCAACTGGGCCTTCCAGAAGCGGAAACGGCAGGCCGCCGACCGCGAGGATCTGGTTCGGACGCAGGCTGTGGTCGTCGATGCCGGAGGCGTGGTTAACATCGGCCACGTCAATCAGGCCGCCGTCAGGGCCGGCAAACCGGGCAGCGAAGACGGCACGCACGCGGCTAGCCGCCGCCGCCCAGTCCGCCGACCATCGAAGGCCGCCGATACGCAGCGCGTTGTACCAGAGTGCCTGGATTTCCACCGGCTTGCCGCTGCGCGGGGTGACGACGTGGTCGCCTGTCTTGGCGTCCATCCAGGTCAGCTGCAGGCCGGGCGCACCAGCGCGCAGGAAGCCGTCCGCATCGGCCTGGATGCCGAAACGCGTCCCGCTAGTGTAGCCACAAAGGATAGCCTCGCAAGCGGTGCGCAGGGCTTGGAGCGTGGCGCCGCCCATTCCATGCTTTGCCGCCTCGCAACCCGCCAGGAACTCATGGACGGCCACGATGAACCACAGCGACGCGTCCACCGCGTTGTACTCGGGTGCTGTTCCTAGGTCGGGAAAGCGGTTTGGCAGCATGCCCTCGCTGACCGCGCCGGCCCAGGCCAGCAGGATGCGTTCGCCGGTGGCGTAGTCGCCCGGTGTGAGCACCAAGCCACGCATGGCTATGAAGGTGTCTCGGCCCCAATCGGTGAACCAGGGAAAGCCCGCGATCAGTGTCTGCCCGCCTGGACGGGCGACCCGGTAGCTGCTGGCCGCCCGGCGCAGAGCCTGTACCGGGACTCTGCGCGCGGCCTCGGCCGCGATCAGCCATTCCGCCTGGGACGCCGCATCGCCGGACAGGCCGTCGCCTTCCCGCAGCACGATCACCGCCGTGCTGTCCTCACCGAAATCGAAGAGAAACACGCCGGGTGACGCACAATCCTCGGTGTCGTCCAGCCCGCGGTCGCGCTCGCAGGTGTAGAGGAAATTCCTGTACCACTCAGGCTGGTGCAGGTAGGCGCCATTGGTGAGCGCAGCAGTCGCCGGCAAGCTTGGATAAGGACGCCAGGCGACGTTGCCACCGCGGATTTGGGCATTAAAGCAGAAGCCGGCGTTCTCGTGGTGCATGCTGTGGTAGTCTCGGCCTGTTAGCAAAAGCCTGACGCTCAGCTGCAGGGCGCGTGGTCCGCTCAGGTGGCGCCACCGCACGACTGTCACGCACGAGTCCGGCTGGACGAGGATGTCGTGCGCGATGGTGGTGCCATTTGGCAGCGCGAACATCCAGCATGGCCAGGGCGTGGCGACAAAGGACGCCAGGAAAACCTGGCCACCCGGTATGGAGACGTCCGGCGCGTAACGTTGCGCGCTGAGCGGGTAGCGCTCCACGCCGGTCTCTATCCAGGATTCCAGTCCGTTCACGAGCACCATGCGGCCGGCCGGCGGCGTGGTGGCGGTGAGAAGCAGGGCATGATAGCGCCGCGTGCGCTCGCCGCCTGCGGTGCCGGAAGCGAAACCGCCGCTGCCATCCGCCTCCAGCCACTCGGCGTCCAGCTCGATTTTGCCTGACACTATCTCACCTTCCCGCATGCATCTGGCTGGGAACGCGCACTGCCGGCGCGCTCCGCTTGGACAAGGCCCAACGGCAAGCCTGCATTATCTAATATCAAACGGCCTGCACGCTGACTTACAAGAAGGAAGCGGTCCTATTTAAAAAAGAACCAAAACTCTTGCTCCCGGTCGGCGGCCCGCCGGATAGGCTGGCGACAGCGGGGTCAAAAGTTTTTTGCTTCTTTTTTCAAAAAAGAAGGCTTTGCTTGCTCAGCGTTGCATCTCCATAATCGTGTTCATCGGCGCCATGTTTGCGTTCAGGTTCGACATGATAAATAGCGAGCCGGCGATCAGCACGAAGACAATCGTGACACCGAACACCAGCGCCACGACGTTGTTCGAACTGTCCGGGCCGGTGGTTATGTGCAGGAAGAACACAATGTGGATTGCCATCTGGGCGATGGCCAGCGCGATCAGCGCTGCCGGAATCGATGGCAGCCAGATCAGTCCGCTACGTGCGGCCGTGAAGGACGCGAACGTCAGTCCGGCAGCAAGCGCCAGGCCGAGAAGATAGCCCTGCACGCCGTGCGCGACGCCGGATCCGTCAAGTTTTTCGTCGCCGGGCGCGGTGTCTGCCACATGCGCGTCGAGGTCGTGGGTCTCGCTCATGCGCCGACTCCAAGCAGGTACACGATGGTGAAGACGGCCACCCACACGATGTCGAGCGCATGCCAGAACAGGCTGAAACACAACATCCGGCGAAGAATGTCTGACCGAAATCCCTTTATCGCCACCTGGGCCACCATCGTGAGAAGCCACAGCAGCCCGACCGTCACATGCAAGCCGTGGCAACCGACCAGGGCAAAGAACGCGCTGAGGAAAGCACTCCTGTCTGGGCCGGCGCCATGTGCGACGAGGCCCGAAAACTCCCGCAGCTCCAGGCTGATGAACGTCGCCCCCAAAAGGAATGTGGCTGCCATCGCGCCGTAGAACCAGCGCGTGTCCCGCGCCCCTGCCGAGATGCTGGCGATGCCGCAGGTGAAGCTGGAGACCAGCAAGCAGCCGGTCTCGAGGCCGACTGTCCTCAGGTCGAACAGTTCACGTCCTGACGGACCGCCTGCGGTGCGTCCGGACAGCACGGCATATGATGCGAAGAATGCGGAAAAGGTGATGATGTCGCTGATCAGGAATATCCAGAAACCGTAGCCGACCACGGTACGTTTCGGCGCTGGACCGCCCTCGCCGCGGCCAGTCGCCGGGTTGGGTGCCACTGTGTCGTTGGCGAATCCGTAGGACGTGGTGGCAGTCGCGCTCATCAGGCCGTCTCCATCACGCCAGCCAGGGCGGCGCGTCGCGCGGCCCTGTTGGCCCGGTCGACCGTGGCGACCTCCCAGGCGGGCACTATATACTCGACCTTGTCGCGCCAGGAATACGCCACGAACGTCAAGTAGGCACCGCCCAGCCCGAGCCAGACCATCCACCAGACGTGCCAGATCAGGGCAAAGCCGACCGTGGTCGCGAAGAACGCGCAGACGAAACCGACCGGTGTGTTACGTGGCAACTCCAGGTTCTTGTAAGCTGGTTCCGCTCGCAGATGTGCCTGTTCGATCGCGCGCTGTTTCATGCTCCAATACGGTTCATCTTCGCCCACCTGCGGCAGCACTGCAAAATTGAATGCCGGCGGTGGCGAGGACGTTGCCCACTCCAGGGTGCGCCCATTCCAGGGATCGCCGGTCAGGTCACGCAGCTCGTGACGATGGCGGATGCTGACAACCAGCTGCGTCACCTGGCTGGCAATGCCGCACAGGATGAGCAAGGCGCCAAAGGCGGCCACCAGCAGCCACGGGCGCCAGGTTGCAATGTCATAATGCTGCATGCGTCTTGTCATGCCAAGGAAACCCAGCACGTAGAGCGGCATGAAGGCGACGTAGAAACCCGACGTCCAGAACCAGAAGGCCGCTTTCCCCCAGCCTTCGTGCAGCCTGAAGCCGAAAGCTTTGGGGAACCAGTAGGTGTAGCCGGCGAAAGCCCCGAACAGCACGCTTCCGATGATCACGTTGTGGAAATGCGCCACCAGGAAAAGGCTGTTGTGGAGGACGAAATTGACAGGTGGCACGGCCGTGAGCACGCCCGTCATGCCGCCTATCACGAAGGTGACCATGAAACTGACCGCCCAGAGCATGGGTGTTTCGAACCTGAGCCGGCCGCCATACATCGTGAACAGCCAGTTGAAGATCTTCACGCCAGTCGGGACGGCGACGATCATGCTGGTGATGCCGAAGAACGCGTTGACGTTGCTGCCGGCCCCGAGCGTGAAAAAATGATGGCCCCAGGTCAGGAAAGACAATAGCGATATCGACATGGTTGCCAGCACCATGGATCGATAGCCAAACAACGGCTTCTCCGAAAATGTGGAAATGACTTCGGAAAAAATGCCGAAGGACGGCAGGACCAGTATGTAAACCTCAGGATGTCCCCACGACCAGATGAGGTTCATGAACATCATGACGTTGCCGCCGGCTTCGTTGGTGAAGAAGTGAAAGCCGAGATAGCGGTCCAGGATGAGCATGATCGAGGTGGCGGTCAGGATCGGGAAGGCGGCGATGATCACCATGTTGGCCGCCAGGCTGGTCCAGCAGAACATCGGCATGCGCATGTAACCCATACCCGGGGCACGCATCTTCAGGATCGTCGTGACCAGGTTGATGCCAGACAGCAAAGTGCCGATACCTGCGATGGTTACCGACCAGAGCCAGTAATCGACTCCTACGCCGGGCGAATACCGGAGTTCGGAGAGCGGAGGGTAAGGTAGCCAGCCTGTACGGGAGAACTCTCCCAGGACGAGCGACATGTTGACGAGAAGCACACCGGTCGCAGTGAGCCAGAAGCTAACGGAGTTCAGGGTAGGGAACGCCACGTCCCTTACGCCGAGCTGCAATGGAACAACAAAGTTCATTAGGCCGACGAGGAACGGCATCGCCACGAAGAAGATCATTATTGTGCCGTGAGCCGAGAACACCTGGTTGTAGTGTTCCGGCGGAAGATAACCGCCGGACTGGAAGGCTAGTGCTTGCTGGGAGCGCATCATAATGGCATCTGAGAAGCCGCGCAGCAGCATCACTGCTGCAAGCAGCACGTACATGACGCCGACGCGCTTATGGTCAACGCTGGTGATCCATTCACGCCACAGATAGGGCACCCAGCCTTTCCATGTGACAAGGCTGACGACGCCAATGATGCTGAGCAGCACCAGGCACGAGGCAGCCATGGGAATCGGCTGGTTCAGCGGCACGGCGGCCCAGGTGAGCTTACCAAACATCCCTAGTTCTCCCGCTGCTGTTTGGGAAACACCTTTGCCAACGGGCGGCCGATGTCGGGGCCGTCGGCGGGAGCTATCTCCTGCGTCACGATTGCCTGATACAAGGTCGGTTCCGCTGAACGATAGGTGGAGGGAGGAACGTTCTGGCTCTGCCGGGCCAATGACTCATAGCCGGCGCGATCGAGCACCGGGCCGCTTCTACGCACCTGATCCACCCAGGCAGTGAAGGCCGGTGCGGCGACAACATGCACATCGAAATGCATGCCCGCAAATCCGTCGCCGCTGAAATCTGTCGACATGCCGTAATATGTTCCCACGCGATCCGCCTGCAGGTTCAATTTGTCAGACATGCCGTTCATCGTGTAGATCATGCTGCCGAGCTGCGGGATAAAGAACGCGTTCATGACGCTTGCTGATGTCAGCGCGAAGTGTACCGGCGTACCAACAGGGATCGTCAGCTGATTGACCGCCGCTATATCCTGGTCCGGGTAAATAAACAGCCACTTCCAATCGAGCGAAACCACCTGCACCTCAATCGGTTTGGACTTTGCTGCAAAAGGGGTGGCAGGATCCAGCTTATACGATCCGCTATAGGCCAGACCACCCAGGAACACGATCGTAAGAAAAGGTATACCCCAGGTAACCGCCTCGATCCGGCCTGAATAGGTCCAGTCCGGACGACGTCTCGCACGGGCATTGGAGGTCCGATACCACCAAGCAAACCATAATGTCGCGGCGATCGTAGGTATGATGATCAGCAACATGACACCGAGAGCGTCCAGCAGCATAAGCTTCTCGGCCGTGCTCACCGGACCTTGGGGATTAAGCACTGTCAAGTCGCAAGCCGAAAGAGATGCGCAAGAAGCTAAGAAAGCTGGTGTGCAAATGTGCCGCCGCGTGAACGTCCACCGCCGGCGCGCTGCGACCCTGACGGCCGGCGAGTCATTAGCAATCATATCATCATGCCCTGAACTCATTTTGCACAATTCGGTTGCCCCGAACCAGGCACTCCGCGTAGAGGCTGCTCCACCCCAATGGCCAATCTCGAGTGTCCCACACCTTTTGAGCAGTAGCAGGTGAAATAAAACGGCAAAATCCTGAATCTCGTGCACCCCAGTGCTGAAAGTCATTCAACGGCGACCCGACATTCGCGAATCGTGTGGATTCTTGACCCGGCGCATGAAATGCCGGCTCGCGTCAAACTGACGTATCCAAAAGCAAATGCAGATGCTGGCGGCATATGGCGTCCGCCTGGACCGTTCGACGCTGGTGCACTGGATCGGCAGGACGGCGTGATGGCTGCAGCCGCTCAATGCGTTTGGTGCTACGCCGTGAACGATTGGTCATAGCAGGGGGCGATCCTGCGAGCGTTGATCTACCATTATGCCGAGGATCGGTGCAGTCGTCACATGTATAAGCATCTCCGCGAGTTCTACGGCGTGCTGCAGGTCGGTGGTTACACCCAGCCGGACCGGACCGCCCCGGCGAGGTGATTACGCTTGCCTATTGCCTAACGCAGGCTCGGCGAAAGTTCTTCAACGTGCACAAACGAATGCGAGACCCGGTCATCTGTCGGGTGCGGATGGGGCGACAGACGCCGCGTCGGCAACGCCGGCAATATGCCCGCAAATCGCTGCCGTGATGGCAATCTCGCCCCATTCCGCCTCCTGCTCAACAAAAACCCGCCCCTGCCGCGTCAGCTCCAACGAGGCCACCAGCGTGCTGGCCATAGCCGCCCGGCACCGACTTTCCCGATTCGGACGCTCCAAGCCAATCGCCGGCAAAAGCGCGCCAAGAGCTACGCCGTCAGGCCGTGCCAAGAGCACCGCCTCGATGCGCGCAATGGCCTGCCAAACCAGCCAGAACGGCGGCGGCCGGGGCCGGTAGACAGAAGCGAGTTCCGCCGGCACCTGCAGCAGTTTCAGGCAGGCGCGCAACAGGTCGGCGATGTCGGCGCTTTTGTCACCCGTATGCTTCTCTGGTCGCCCTCGCGGGAAGAACTCTCGCCCGAGTTGCGGCCGCTGCTCGAGCCAGTCAGCCGCCGACTGCATCTCTGCCCGGGTGACAAGCTGGCGCCGTAGCGCCTCGGCCTCGCTGAGTGCGGCTTTTGCCTCGGGGGCATCGGGCGGCAGCAGCAGGCGAGAGCGCAGCTGCGTCAGGGTGGCGGCCATCACCAGCCAGTCGCCCCAGCGTGAGAGGTCGAACCTGTCTCCAGTCGGCCTGTCCAGGGCCGCATTCAGCGCCGCCACAAAAGACCCGATCAGCGCTGCGATCGGCAGCTTCGCCAAGTCGATCTTCTGCACCCGCGCCATCTCCAGCAGCCAGTCGAGTGGACCTTCGATCCCCTCGGCCGACAACACCGGCGCGCCGGTGGGTGCGGGTGACCGGGGCGGGTCTGAAGTTGACCCGGTTTGGTGGAGCCTTTCAAGCTTTTGCCGGAGGCCTCACAGGTGCGTCGCACTCGTCCGCCTTACTCCCCTGAATTTTCGTCGTCAGATGGTCGATTTGGTCCACGCCGGCCGCGATCCCGCGGACTTAGCCCGGGAGTTTGAGCCATCGGCGGAGTCGATCCGCGCCTGGGTGGCGCTCGCCGCGCGCAAGGAGGGCGGCCGGGAAGAGAAGGCGAAAGTTGAGGATTTGTCGGCTACCGAGCGTGACGAGCTGGGCCGTCTGCGCCGCGAGAACAAGCAGCTGCGTGTGGAGCGCGACATTCTCTCTCGAGCGGCAGCCTGGTTTGCACGCGAGACCGGAGCCGTGCCGTCCGGGTCTTCGAATTCGTGAGCGCAAACTAGGCGACTTTCCCGATTGCCACGATGGCCCGCGTGCTCGGCGTCTCAGAAGCTGGCTACCATGCCTGGCGCAAGCGTCGGCCGAGCAAGAAGCAAGAGGCTGACACGAGGCTGTTGAAACGCGTGCGCACCATTCACGCCAGCTCGCGTGAAACATACGGCGCGCCGCGGGTGCATGCCGAGCTGCTGGCAGGCGGAGAGAGGCACGGCCGCAAGCGCATAGCGCGGTTGACGCGCGTGGCCGGTCTGGTGGGTGCCAGCCGTCGCCGGTCGGGGGTTACCACCACGCGACGGGACCGTGAGGCGCGGCCGGCGCCGGATCTGGTGAATCGCACGTTCACAGCCGACAAGCCGAACCGGCTGTAGGTTGCCGACATCACGTTTGTGCCGACGGCGAGCGGGTTTCTCTACTTGGCGGTCGTGCTGGATGCCTGGAGCCGCAAGATCGTAGGCTGGGCCATGGCCAATGATATCCGCGCCGAACTGGTGGTGGATGCGTTGGAGATGGCGATCGGCCAGCGACGGCCGGGCGCCGTGATCCATCACAGCGACCAGGGCAGCCAAGGTGAATTCAACTAGTCGTCGCAACACGCATGTGAGCCGAATGCAGGTACTCGTCAAACGCCTCGGCACGCGTCTTCCAGCCGAGGATTTTACGCGGCCTTGTGTTGAGGGCCAACGCTACCGCCTGGAGAGCATTTTTGCTGTGAACGCTCAGGTCGGTGCCCTTCGGAAAGTACTGACGCAGCAGGCCGTTGGTATTCTCGTTCGTTCCCCGCTGCCACGGACTGTGTGGATCGCAGAAATAGACGTCCAAGCCAGCGTCAATCTTCAGCCGTGCGTGCTGCGACATCTCCGCTCCCTGATCCCAGGTCAGCGATTGTCGAAGCCGTTTTGGTAAGCCGGTGATTGTGCATGCGATGCTGTCGCGCACGGCTTCTGCACCATGTCCGGCCAGCGCAGGGCCGTTCTTCATGCGAGCGTCCACACCGTGCTCCGCCATTCGGGGCAAGTGCAACAGCATCGTGAACCGTGTTGTGCGCTCCACCAGCGTGCCGGTCGCGGAACTGTCCAGTCCGAGGATGAGATCCCCTTCCCAGTGGCCCGGCACCGCTCGATCAGCTATCTCCGCCGGACGCTCGCTGACCATGATCTCCGGTACAATGAACGACCCGCCGCGTCCCCGAATGCGCACACGCGGCATGCGCAACGCTCGTCCGGTACGCAGACACGCGGTCAGCTCACGACGCAAAGCGCCGCGGCCTTGCACATAAAGCGATTGGTAGATTGCCTCATGGCTGATGCGCATCGTCTCATCATCCGGAAAGTCGAGCCGTATGCGTTGGGCAATCTGCTCCGGGCTCCACGCCGACGCCCATCGTCGATCCTTTCGAGGTCCGTGTCGGCGACCTTTCCAAGATACCGTCGGCCCAGGAACGGCAACACCGCCAGGTGCCACGACCATGCCGGCCAGCCGATCCTGCACATAGGTCCGCAGCGCCATGTTGAGCGCCAGCTTGGAAGCCTTCGGACGCCGGGCGGCCCGTTCAGCATGCCACTGCGCAGTACTGGCCCGATAATCCAGATCACCGCCGCGCTTCGCAGCGTTGCGCCGCAGCTCGCGTGAGATCGTCGATCCTGACCGCCCCATGTTGCGAGCAATCTGCCGCACGCCAAAACCCTGGGCATGCTGGCTTGCAAGCTCCTCCCGCTCGGCAAACGACAGATATCTACCGGACAACGGCTTCGATGATGGCGCAAGTGTCGATGGTGGCATGCCGCCTTCTGCCCTAGGTAGAAGGGCGCTATCGTTAGCCTTCTCGCAAATGGTGCTTATGACGGCGATCCCGTCTACCAGGCCGCCGGTGCCCGTCAGCCTGAAACATCACCGAGCGTGATGACCCCGCCCCGGAGCACCACAGCCCGCTGTGGGCAGTCCGCACTCTCTGGTAAACGCTCTCTTGAATCACACCGCTGTCACCGGAACCGTATGATCTGTATGCGGCCCTGCTAGGATCCGCTCAATGGCCGCTCCACCCTGGCTGAGTAGGAGGCCTTCATGGCTAAGACACCTGATACGCCCAAGGCGAAAACGGGCGCCCCGGCGCAGTTTCGACATGAACAGTCGAGAGGGGAAAGGCGGCGACAAGGGGGGCCGCGGTGGTCCAGGTCGCGGCCGTGACGAGAAGCGGGCGCCCAGCCACATCATCAGCCTGCCACCCACATCCGTCGATCGAGGCGATGGCTGGATCATTCAAAAGCTCGGCAAGGTTGACCAGGCGTCTCACGCCGCCATGAGTTCGGAATACCACCTGATTTTCGAGGGCCATGATCCGCTGGTGTTCGGCTATCTGAGCGCGGCCCGGGACCGCGCCAAGGAGCTACCACCGGAAACCGCAAAAACGTCAGAGATTGCGACCGACCCAGTTGAGGAAACGATTGCCCCGGAAGCACCAGTTGGTGAAGCGTAGGTAGGCGCTGCCCAGCTTGGCAAATTCTGGCCGAAAGCGGAGAGGCAGGTCTGCCAGGGCTGATCCAGTAAAGCTGACCTTGACTCCTACTCCCGCACCGCCGCACCCGCCACAAATCGGTCCTTGAAGATCATACGCTCATCTAGCAAGCGACGCGGGATAGACTGCGCGAAGCGATCAATTGCACCTGAGAAATACTCGCGGCGTGTCGACCCCAAGCGAGGTGGCGTTAAGGTGGGTTTTGCAGATCAACCTCAAGCTGTCGCAAAATCTGCTGAACGGCAGACCAGCGAAAGCCTCTCGACCATTTCTCTTGACCGTGAAATTCTGAGCTTTGAACTGCAACGATTTTCATCACTTTAGACGGAAATTAGAATTCACCTTTGGCAACGTCTCGCATTGCCCAAATCGGTCCGCCACTTAAGCCTCTCAAGGTCGTCACTTCACGATGAGTACCATCGACGTTGGTCATGTCAGCCTGCAGGTAAAAAAACAGATCAAAGGTGGGAACGGGATCTTTCACCCGAGGGATGTAGTGCAGGTAATCAGTTTCAAGATTGAGCATCGCCTGGCTCACAACGTTCGTGGCAGTATCGAACCTCAAGTCTTGCCTCATGAAGCCGGTGATGACGAAGCGGTCGTCGGTTATAGCTACGTCTTCCGCCTCGGCAAATGACAAGAACGACCAGCCCGCCCTAAGTGTAGAAATTGTTTTAGGCTCAAGAAGCTCGACGACGATCACGTCGATCAAAACTGGCGGCGTAATGCGATAGACCTGGTGCCTACCTAGCGTCACTATTGCCGCAGCGCCGGCTCCAGCCCTCCGTGGCTCGACAGGAACCCCTACAGTCGTCATGTCAATAAGTAGACTGTTGGGATCGTCCTGGTTCCTGCGAAAGATATGATCGGCCGTGACGATAAAATATCGATCTACATGCTCAACAAGGTTCCCGTCCCGAGAAGCTCGAAGCTTCTTGGTGGCTCCAAAAAGATCGGGAGAGTAAATTTCAGTCGGTAGTTATTTAGAAGCATGTGCTGCGCCTGCTCCAATTCCGAGGCCACCACCTGGAACAGAAACACGCCGGCCGATTGGACTCCTATCGCAGCTTCATCGGCTGAAAAGGGCAACATGCGATCTGGCTTGGCAAGGTTTACTTCGCCTATCACCTCCCAGTTTTGCTCGACATGCCCGTTACGCTCTTCGCCCCAGGAGGCCCCCTTCTTAAACACAGCCCGCAATGTCGTTCGTCGCGGAGATGTCGACTTGTAAATTTCGGCGAACATGTGCTGCATTCAGTAGTGGTCTACGTCCGGAGTATAGGAGACGTCAGCCGGCCGAGCTATCGCATGCCCGCAGGTAGGCGTCTGCATCCCCATCTTAGTAATTTGGCTAGCCAGCGGCAACGTCTGCTTAAGGGCGGTTCGGGGTGGTCGCCGAATGACCGGGATCGGGCGCAAAGCTGCCAAGCACCTGCATGCCTTTTTACCGGGTGCTGAAACAGCCGACGACTGGCCCACAAGCCTTATCGCGCCTTAGGTAGCTCTGCCGTAATCTGCTCAACAGCAGCTTCGCTTTCGCCATCATGGGCAACATTAGCCGAGCTGCTACCCTATGGACAATAGTGTAACAGTCACGCGCCAGAATACTCGAACTCCCTCGATCTTTCAGCCGTCTTTACCTGAACGCATGGGCGCCGCTGATACACTTCTCGCGACTCAATGCCCAGGTCCGGTAGATGGTGCTTGCCCGGTTCGGTCTCCAGCCAGCAGAAGCTGTTCTCGGACACCAATGAAGAGTAAGTGCGGCCAAGCTTCACGAATGACGTATCTAGGTCCATAGCATGCGTTGAGCGACGTGGTCGGGCCCGCAAGTCGTCCAAAAGGGCGTCCTAGGCAGTGATTGGAGCCGCCAGCAATCGGCACCGGGTGACAGTAACCGGCTGAACGTCCCAGCCCAGCTTCTCGTGACGGAGAGCAACCGCGCTTGACAGGCAAGGCGTTGAAAACCACCACCTGAGGCTTCTGTAACTGGAAGGTCGGTAGCGAGCGCTCGAAATACTAATCTAACGACGTGTGGCACGATAGCGCACAGCGGACTTGAAAGCTTTTGAGTTTGTTGCCCCCGATCATCTTTTATGTCGTGTAAGAAGAGTGAGGGCCTTGTTGACCTTCTTCCCGCGCGGTTTGACGAGCCGCTTGCCGGCCCAAAGCCGCGCAAGCAAAAGCAGGGTATAGCACTCGGCCCGGCTGAAAGGCGGGTGCTTCATACTACGGGCAGAAGAGGGGACTTCCCCGTCGGCTTGAGAATGGGTGGTGCGCAGCGTCATTTAGGCATCGAGCCGTCACGACCGCGAGCACATTTCAGTGGTTTTAGAAATTACAGAAACTTAATTCAGTCGCTGGGCCTCTTCGATTTCATTCGGGCAGTTAGTTAACGGGAACACGCGGTCCGGCCCTTGCAATTTTATGGTTATCGAGAAGACGCCATTCTGTTGCTCAGCCCGCTTCCTATGACGGACACAGGTGCCTTGGCGTCGGCGCAGCGCCTTAACACCGTTAAGAGAGAGAGCACGTAGACGAGAGGCTTAGCTCAGCTTCGCTGCCCTGTTTTGATTCACAGCCGGCTTCTAGTCAGACGTGCTGGACTGGCAGATAGAGGCGTTTATCCCGACTTCTAAGCTGACTCCATTGAACGGGATCTGCATCAAGCTCGAAAGCTAGTTGCAGCGTGAGGAACTTGCATCGAAGCAATCATCAGCAAATCAAGATGGTTGCAGGCTCCCGCAACCAGATTGATTCTGGCCCAGCCACGCCAGCAGAAAAGCCCGGCACTCCTCCAAGGAGCGCCGGGCTTTTGTCTGTCCGCGGCAAAGCTCAGCAGGCCAGCCAAGTCGCCACACAGCGTAATCGGTAGCCGGCGGTCTCCGGCCTCTGCTCGATCAACCCTACATACGGCCACACGATCTCCACCTGCTTCAAGCGTGTGACTGAGCGCGCAAGTGTGTCCGCGAGCTGCTCGATGTGGACGCGGGAAGCCCCGCTCCGTTCAGGGCGCAAGCAGGCGCTGGGGCGTCAGCAAGTTCAGCCCCAAACGCCAGACCCCAACCGTCCAGACCAGTCAGACAGGCACGTAAAAACCCAGTCAAGACAACCGGAATCGCGCAGATGAACACTGGCGACACCATCATCGTCGAGATCCCTGGCGGTAGCGACGGCCCGGAGTCGCACCTGCAACTCTCAGCCTTTCCAAACGAAAACTTTGCTTCTTTTTCTCGCTAGAGGCTTTTCTCAAGTTCAACCTCTCACCCAGGACTGAGCATTGCCGATCGCTCCCGAACCCGCCGTGACGCTGCCGCCTGACCCAGGCACCGTCCCTCTGCCGGCGCGCTTCCTTGCCTCGGCCGGAGTGAACGGCTTTCTCGACCACGCCGGCCCCGCCGGCTTCGAGGGCTGGGTCACCCGCCTGGCTGCTCCCTCGCCACCCATCCGCATCCATCTGCTGGAGAATGGCGGGCTGGTGGGTCAACTCGTGGCCAACATCTGGCGGCCCGACGTGGCGGAAAGCCACGGTGGCGACGGGCGCTGGGGTTTTTCTGCTCCGATGCCAGCCGCGCTGGCAGATGGCCACACTCACCGGGTCGAGTTGCGCCTGACGGACGGCACGGCGCTGCTGCCCGGCCCGGTGCTGGTGCGTTTCGATCCGAACGTGGCGTACATGCCCGGCACCAAGCCACGGCGCGCAACGCCGGCGCCGGCCAGGTCGTCTGCTCCGCCGGCCCTGGCGGGGGTGGACGTGCTCGTGAGCTTCGTCGTGGTGTTCTACAACATGCGGCGAGAGGCGGCCCGCACGCTCATCTCCCTCTCCCGCGCTTACCAGCGCGGGGCGGACGGCATCGGCTACGAGGTGATCTGTATCGACAACGGCTCGGATCCGCCGCTGGACCCGGACTGGGTGTCGGCGTTCGGGCCGGAGTTCCGGCTGGTGCGCCCTGACCGACCAGCCGCCTCTCCCGTGGCGGCGATGAACGCAGCGGCGCGCACCGCGTGCGGCCACCACCTCGCGCTGATGATCGACGGCGCGCACGTGCTCTCGCCCGGCGCGCTCAGAGAGGCGGCGGACGCCATTGTAGAGGCGCCGGGCGTCATCGTCGGCCTGCGGCAGTGGTTCGTGGGCGGCGACCAGCGCTTCCTCTCGCGCCAGGCCTGGACCGGCGCGCAGGAGGACATCCTGTTCGACCGCATCGGCTGGCCGAAGGACGGTTACGGGCTGTTCTCCATTGCCACGCCGGTGTGGGAGAGCCCGAACCACTGGGTAGACGCGATGGGCGAGAGTAACTGCCTGTTCGTCCCGGCCCAGCTTTACGCCCAGATCGGCGGCTTCGACGAGACGTTTGACGAGCCTGGGGCCGGCTACGCCAATTTGGACTTGTTCGTGCGTGCGGCGGAGGCCAGCGGCGGTGAGGTGGTGGCCCTGCTGGGCGAGGCGACGTTCCACCAGTTCCACGAAGGCACCACCACCAACGTGGACAACGACGCCAAGGACCGCAAATGCCGCGCCTACGAGGTGAAATACGTGCGGCTGCGCGGCAAGCCGTGGACGCCAATCGAGGCGGACACGCTGCGGCTGCGCGGCCGGCTGCAAACGCGTGACGCGCTGGTCAACCGGCAGCGGCCGCTCTCGCCGGCCGGGCTCGCGGTCACCGGCGCGGTGCGCGCGGCGGAGCTGCCGCTGCACTTCGACGAGGCTGCGGGAGACTACCTCGTCTCGGTCTACGCCGAGGCCGGCCTGCACCGGCGGGCCAGCTGGCGCGGCGCGGCGCTCGGCGTCGCACCTCCCGACGCGTTCGCGATGGCCGCGATCCTCCACGAGGCGCGGCCGAGCCGAATCGTGGCCGTGAACGTGCCGCCCGGGTTGCTGGCGTTCCTGCAGGATGCGTTGGCGCTGGAGGGCGGCGACGCACGGTTCGTGGTCGTGGGCGAGGGCGGGCTGGGCGGCGCCGGTGCCGAGCTGACTGACCCTGCGGTGGCCAGGGCGGTGCGCCGGGCGATGGGGACGGAGGCCGAGACGCTGGTGCTGTACCACCCGGGCGCCGGAGCGCCGCTCGAGGGTTTGCGCGCGTGTGCGGCGTTCGTCTCGCTGCGGTCTTACCTGGTGTGCATCGGCACGGCGTGGGGGCAGCCCTGGCTCGGCTACTCGGACCGGTGGGTAAAGTCCGCGCTCGACGCGTTCCTGCGAGAGGCGCCGTTCACCGTGGATCGCGCGCGTACGGAGCATTTCGTGACGTCGTGCCCGTGCGGGTTCTTGCAGCGGATCGGGCCTGTTTTGAGCGATGGTGATCTGGTCGGGGTGAGTTAAGGAAGGCCTCCTTCGGGAAAAAGAAGCAAAAAGCTTTTATCACGGCTGTCGCGGTTCTGTCCGGCGAGCGCGCGACAGCGGAAGCAAAAGTTTTTTGGTTCTTTTTTTCAAAAAAGAACTGCTTTCTTTCTTCTAGGACCACCCCATGCACCGCTTCTGGACCCGCTTCATCCTGCCCCTCCTCCTCGCCGCCGCGCCCGAGCGCGTGCTGGAGATCGGCGCCGAGTTCGGCTGGAATACCGAGCGCCTGCTGGCGCTCGGCCGCGAGCATGGCTTCTTCCTCGACATCATTGACCCTGCGCCGCACGAGGTGTTCTACAGAACCCTCGCCGGCTACGACGGCGCCTACGCGTTTCACGAAGCGCGCAGCCTCGACGCGATCGGGCAGATCGAGCCGGCGGACTTCGTCCTGCTGGACGGCGACCACAACTGGCACACCGTCTACAACGAGCTCAGCCAGCTGTTCGCACGTGCCGCGGCGCGGGGACGCAAGCCGCCGATCCTGCTGCTGCACGACCTCGCCTGGCCGTATGCGCGGCGCGACATGTACTACGACGCGCGCAGCATTCCGGAACTGGAGCGTCAGCCCCATGCCCGGCGCGGCATCATCCCCGGCGAGGCAGGACTGAGCGAGCTGGGCGCCAACGCCGCCTTCGACAACGCGCTGCAAGAAGGTGGTCCGCGCAACGGCGTGCTGACCGCGGTGGAGGACTACCTCGAGGCGTCCGGCATCGACGTGCTGTTCCGACGGCTGCCGTTCCTCAACGGCCTGGGCGTTCTGATCCCGGCCGAGCGGCTGACGCCGGCGCTGCAGGCGACGGTGGACGGGTTTTTCACCCCAGCCGCGCTGATCGAGACGGTGGAGGAGCTGGAGACCGACATCAACAAGCTGCGGGTGGAGCTGGCGGTGACACAGCTTCACCTGACCCGCAGCGCGGACGCGCTGGCAAGAGCCCAGCAGGTCATCGCAGAGAGCGATGCGCCAGTCCCTGCACTGGCGTCGGTGCGACAGCCGGATGCTCGCGTCCCAGAAGCCGTGGTGGCGCCTTCGAAAGACCTTACGACCCGGGCAAGACGGGCGGTGAGGTCTTTGATCCGTCCACTCGCCGAACGGCTGCCTCCCGGGCTCACACGAGCAGGGGCACCTGGTCCATCGGGTAGAAGCTAGGGGCGAAGAACCAGCACTCGATGGCCCAGCGCGTCTGAGTCATCTCCGGGCGTGCGCCGGTCCGGTGCAGCATGAAGTGGTCGAACAGCAACGCGTCGCCGGGAGCGAAGACGGGGCTCTCCACAGGCGCGCCGCCCTCGGCCAGCACGTCCACCACGCCCGGACCCACGGTCCATGACAGCTGCGCGCCGTGCGTGCCGGTCTGCACCACGTAAGGGAGGCGGCGTGCCACCACGTCGAGCGCCGCCGCGTCCACGCCGCAGGGCGACAGCGCCAGCCAGACGTTGACCGAGCGGGTCTGGCTGCCGAGGAAGGCGCCATCCTGGTGCCAGTCGGCGCTTTTGATGGCGGCCTGGCGGCGCAGGGTAGACTTCATCACCGACAGGCTGGGCCGCTCGCCCAGATAGTGCTCGATGTGGTCGATGACGCCGCACTCGGTCATGGTGCGGACCATCTCGAAATGCATCGGCGGGCAGTCTGCCGCCCAGGATCCGCCGGGCTCGACGTAGCCGCGGACATCGGCCAGGCGCTGGTCCGGCACCGGCACGAACTGGCCGGCGTGGTCGCTGCCGCCGGCACGCGCGGCGTCCCGCCCGGCGAGCGCCGTGTCGATGCCCTGGCGCAGTTGCTCGGCCGCTTCGGGGGAGACCAGGCCGTTCACCCGCAGCGAGCCGTGGTGCTGGATGGCGCCGCCCAGCAGCTCGCCGGTCAGCTCGGAGCGGTCGACGGCGGGAATGCCGCGATGGCCCGGGAACGGGTCTGGCAGGCTGGGCGGCCAGGGCGTGCGACCCGGCGCGTGGTCCTGGGCGGCAAAACCCTCGCGCCGCCAGGCGATCAGGCGATGCGCCAGGTCCGCATCCGGCGCCGCCCGCAGCGCCTCGCAAGCCAGGTCGATGGCGCCGCGGAAGTCGCCGTGCTGCGCCAGGGCCTGGGCCCGCCTGGCGGCGTCCGAGGCGGCCCGGCGCGGAGCGGCATCTGAGGCTGCCTGCCGCGGAGCGGCATCCGAGGCTGCCTGGCGCGGAGCAACATCCGAGGCGGCGTTACGCGTGGCGGTGTCGGTCTGCATCAGACGGGCGGCCTTTCCTGTTGGAATGGAAATCTGGCCAGGCGGCGGTGCCAAGGCAAGACGGTGTTCTGCCATGGCCGCCTGCATCTGGCCCAGCACGAGCGCCCCGTAGGCGGCGTTGGCGTGCGCCGCGGTGCCGTGGAACGCCTCGGCCAGGAAGCCGTCAGCGTCGAGCGAGCTGGGCGGGTGCGCGATGAAGCCGATGCCGCGCGCGACGGCGTGGGAGGCGACAATGGCCGAGTGCACCCGCCACAGCTTCCACCTCAACCAGGGCGGCGAGAACACCGGGTTGGCACCGAAATACAGATAGAAGCCCGGGTCGTCGCCGGGCAGCGCCTCTGCCCAGTAGGTAGGCGGCGACTCGATGTGCAGAACAGCGCCGTCTGCCGCGTCCTGCACCGCGGACATCACGTCGAGGAAGTATTGCGTGCGGGCCAGTACAGCAGCGTGCACGGCAGCGAACGGGATGATCTCGGCGCCTGGCGCGAGCGGCAGGTCCGGGCGCTCCGGCCAGACGAAGTCGAACGGGCGCGGGTGCTGCATCAGCCCGACGTCCTGGTGCACCGCGCCGCCGACCATGGAGAACACCGGCGAGCGGGCAGGTCCGCGCAGGCGGGCGGCCACGTGCGGCGCCAGGCGGAGCACGCCGTCCTCGGTGGTCAGGGCATCCTTGAGGTGCCAGAAGTTGAGGTGCTCCAGGGCCACGCCGGCGGCGGAGGCGGCGTCGGCAACGTTGACCGAGTGGCTGTGACCGATCACCACGAGGCGTTCGGCGTCTGCAAGGTGGTCCATTTGGGCTTCGGTATCGCGGGGGCTCTGCGAGGGCAACGCAGCAAGAAAGCAAGGCCTGCTTTTTTGAAAAAAAGCAGCAAAAAACTTTTGGTCCGGCTGTCGTGGAGTCTCCGGAATCGGGTACCCAGGAAACAAAAGTTTTTTGGTTCTTTTTTTCAAAAAAGAACTGCTTGCCTTTACGTTGCAGACCTCACCGAACCTCCACCAAGGCACGGCGAAAAAACGCGGCGATCGTGTCGTTCAAATACGTATGAAACTTCGCGCGGTCGAAATCCCACGCGTCGCGGCACAGGCTGGACCAACGCGCGTCTACTTCTGCCGAGCAAGGCGCTACGAAGTCGGGATGGTCTGCCGTCGCGGCGATCCGGACGTCCGGAGGTTGCGGCAAGTTGGTCACGATCGGCCGAGCGTTCCAGCGCGGGTCCAGCACATGATCCCTGCCGGCTTCCCAGAGTTGAACCGGCACGTGGACACCGGACAGGCCGGACCGGCCAAAGATGAATCCCATAGCTGGGACTGCCAGGACCGCTGCCTTCACGCGGTCGTCCGTGACCCAGGCAGTCGCCAGGGGCGGCGGGCTCAGCATGAGGTCGATGTTGGTTGCGTGCGTGCAGGACCAGTCCAGCGGCGCAGCTTTGCAATGTGGCCGGGCCAGGCTCGGATCAGGCCGCGCGCCAACAGCGATCAGCGTCGCGGTTCCTCCTATTGAAAACCCGAAAGCGCCGATGCGGCGCGGGTCGATGCGCGCGTGCGCGGGCCAGCGCTGCAAAGCGTAGTCGATCGCATGGTGGATTCCTGAAACCCATGCGCCGACCTGCAGCACCGGCTTAGGCGAGGACTGGCGGTAGGACGCGGCCACCACGACGAAGCCGGCTCTAGCGAGCGCCACCGCAAGGTCGGCGTGGTCGGCCCACGTGCCGAACGCGCCATGCGAGAGAACGATGAGCGGCAGGTGATCGCCGGCCAACGGCGCGTCGCTTGCCACGGTCTGCCGCGTGTTGCCGATGTTCATCGGTGCAGCAGCGGCGTCGCTCGGATACCAGACCGCGCCTTCGAGAACTACGTCACCGGCGTCCGGCACCTCTACCCGTTCAAACCCACCGTTCTGGAGTTGGCAAAAAGTGTGCTGACGCCGAACAGATAGGCTGCAACGAGGGCCAGGATGAAACGCGCTCGACCCTTACGCCGGTGAGCTCTGAGTCTTGGCTGAACGTAAGCAAGGCAAGCGGTTCTTTTTTGAAAAAAAGAACCAAAAAACTTTTGTTTCCGCTGGCGCGCGCTCACAGGACACAACCGCGACAGCCGCAACAAAAGCTTTTTGCTTCTTTTTCTCGAAAAAGAAGGCCTTGCTTCCTGCTCGACAGGTTGGTCTTCCGACTCATCACTGAACGCCAGCCATACATACAGTTGCGGCATCACGCGAGGTGCGCCAGTGAGGCACATGCCCGACCACCCGTACAGCCACGCAGCTCCCTACCGAAGCTGGCGCCAGGCAATGAGCCAGGTAGCACCCTGCGACGTCGACCCGGTGGTGCGCACCAAGTTCCGGATCAAGCCCACAGACCGGGTGGCAACCTTCGGAAGCTGTTTCGCGCAGCACATAGCGCGCGCACTGCGCGAGGCCGGCTTCGGCTTCCTGGACACCGAGGCCGCGCACCCGCTGTTGCCGCCGGACCTGGCAGCACGGTTCGGCTACGGCACCTACTCCGCACGCACCGGCAACATCTATACCTCCCGCCAACTGCTGCAGCTGTGGCGTCGCGCAGAGGGCACGCTGCGCCCGCTTGATGACGTATGGCAGGGCGAGGACGGCCGCTTTTACGATCCGTTCCGCCCCGCCATCCAGCCAGGCGGCTTCGCGACACGCCGGGAGTACGAGCTGGACCGGGCGCAACACCTCGCCGCGGTCCGCGCTGCTTTCCGCAGCATGGACGTGCTGGTCTTCACGCTGGGGCTGACCGAATGCTGGGCCAGCCTGGAGGATGGCTGTGTCTATCCGGTCTGCCCGGGCACCGTGGCGGGGCGGTTCGATCCGGCGCGGCAAGCGCTGCTCAACTTAAGTGTCGAGGACGTGGTTGCCGACCTGCGCATGGTCCTCTCCGAAATCCGCCGGGTAAACCCTGGCGTCCGCACTATCCTGACCGTCTCGCCGGTGGCGCTGGCGGCAACCGCGCTGGACCGGCACGTGCTGGTCTCCACCGTCTACTCGAAATCGGTGCTGCGGGTAGCGGCCGAGATGGTGGCTGAGGACCATTCGGTTGCGTATTTCCCGTCTTACGAAGTGGTTACCGGGACGGGCGCCGCGTTTTTCGCGGCCGACCGGAGGTCGGTGACGCAGGAGGGTGTCGACCACGTAATGCGGCTGTTCCTGCAGCATGCCACGGAAGGGCAGGGTCGCGCACCGGCGGCGGTCACGGAGGATCATTTCGAGCGGGCGAGGCTTGGGGTGGCGGTGATTTGTGAAGAGGCGGCGCTGGATCCGGAATGAATGACGACGAGTTGTCGGCAAAAGTATCTAACGCAAGGCAAGCAGTTCTTTTTTGAAAAAAAGAACCAAAAAACTTTTGACTCCGCTTTCGCGCGCTCGCCGGAGAGAACCGCGACAGCGGAAGCAAAAGCTTTTTGCTTCTTTTTCTCGAAAAAGAAGGCCTTGCTTTCTGTTCGGAAGTCAGTTGGCAAGCCTATCAGGTGCAGGCCTTTTTTCGAGCTTTTCGGCTGTCGCGGCGCGCTACTTCGGCACTGGGGGCGCCTGCCAGCCGGCGCGCAATCCTGCGGTCAGGAAATGCTCCAGCGCGTTCAAGCCGGCGGCGGTCACCTCCGGGTGGGCTTCGACGTAGAGCCGCGTTGCGAAGCGGGGGCCGGGGTTGCGGCCCTCGGCGGCGCCGTTGCTGAGGTAGTGCAACACCGGGTTCAACCCGGCGCCGGCAACGTCCGGATAGGCGTCGAGGTAGTAGCCGCTGGAAAAGAAGGGGTTCGGGTCCCGGCGCTCCGCAGCCCCATGGCGAAGGTAATGCAGGGCCGGATCGAGACGGCTCTCCGAGACGTCGGCATTCCTGGCGACATACCAGGCGGCATCGAACACGGGCGAGGCGCGCAACCGGGCAAGGCCGGGCGCTTCGGCCTCGGTCGCCGGGTTGCCTTGGTAAGACGGCACGCTGGCCAATTGTGAGGGCGCCGGGGCGGCGCCGTTCGACTGGTGTTCATCGTTCGGCGTCGCCGCTGCGTTTGAACCGGCGGCTGCTTCGCCCTGCAGCCGTGCCGCCTCGAGGCCGTTGGCCAGCGCGGTGAGGTCAGCGACGAGCCCTGCAGGTGAAAACGCCTCCGCACCTCGGCCGGTGGAAGGCGTGATCGCACCAAAACCGCCGAAGCCTGGCAGCAGCGCCAGACGTAGTCGCCCGTCCTGGGCGGACACAAAGTCCTCTACCGCCGTGAGCACGCCGCGGCGCGGCGCGGCCTCTTCGGCCGGCTGCCCGCCTTGTTTGACTGTCTGACCGGAGTGGTTGCCCTGCTCGCCAGAGGCCAACCTGTCAGGATGTGTATCTCCCTGGCTGCGGAACGCCGCGATTGGGTCCGGGTTGTCGTGCAGGTCACGCCCGCCGAGCAACCCGCCGGTGCCGGAAACGAGCGTGACCGGGAACGGCTTGCCGAGCCGCCGGGCCTGGTTCAGCACCGCGCCCAGCACTCCGTGGGCGGTGGGCCAATTACGGTCTTCATCGATCCAGGCGAGTTCCGGCGTCGGGAGCACACCGATGGCGTCGGCGGACGGGGCTGCGTGAACCATCAGGTGGTCGCCGGCTTCCGCCATGAGAGCTCTCAGCCAGGCTGGCACCACGCGCGCGGACACGTGCAACGTCGCCTGGCAACCACAGGCAGCTTGGGCCAGGGCGCGACACAACGCCTCGTCACGCGCACCGGCGAGCAGGATGTGGCGCGGCGACAGCAGCCCTACGAGCCGGACGATGATCGCGTTGCGCCAGGCTGAGCCGTCCGCAATCACCGTTGTGCCTGCCGGCAGACGCAAAAAGCGGCCGCGCTTGCGCTGGAGAGTGCGAAAGCCGGACACGACGTTGCATCGTCACTTGCCCGGCTGGCTGCGGCGTTGGTCATCGCCGGCATTTAACAGCCCGTGCACCAGCGCGCCAGACGCGACCCGAGTGCCTGCGCATGAGGCCGGCGAGACGGGGATCGGTCCCTCTGCGCATGCACCGTTGCAGCTATGCTGTGATTTTGCCTGGCTCGCCCTGTTGCCGGACGACTGCCCGCCATAGGCTGACGTCAGCCTGCGTCACAGAGTTGCTGAAAGCTGTCCGAAAGGACGAAGGCTGCGGCTTCGGGGTGCAGGCGGGCGTTCTCCGCCTCGGTCGCCAGGGCGCGTATCATGTGGATCAAGGGTTGCGGCAGGTGTCTTGCGGACGGAACGAAGAAGCGTTCCCCGGAGCGGTCGGGCCGGTCGAGCTGAAGGTGCGTGCCCGTCTTTTCTGCCAGCCTAGCAAGGTCGCGGTTGTAGAGCGTGGCCAGGCTTTGCGTCTGCGAAGCCGAGAGATAGCGAGCCGGCGGACAGGGCAGGCCTGCGCGCGCGGCGGCCAGGTCGGTCAGGCGATGGAGCTCCTCAGCCACCGCGCGCCCGGCCTGTGTCCAGCCCATGGCGGGCCCGGGCTGCGTGACGAGACGGAGCATCTCGATCACCCACCAACTTGGCGATACGTTGGCGCGCTCAGTAAGCGGTTCCGGTGCGGGGTGCAGACCGACGGCGGCGAGACAGTCACTGAGAAGATCACCGTTTTTCAGGTCTGCGGGGTGCAGCGAGCGGACACGTATCCGGTCCCAGCCCAGCGTCTCGCCCCAGATGTCGAGCATCGGCCAGAAGCTGATGCCGCTGCTGATGCCCGACAGATAAGTGTCGATGTCTCCGGCATTGCAGCCGGTTCGCACGTCGAAACTGTAGGACGACAACACCCACTCGCCGTATGGCCGTACATAGAAGATCACCTGCGTGTCGAGTTCCGCAAAGTCGGTCGCCATGATCCGTGTGAGGTCAAGTGGAAAGCAGCACAGGCCCTCGTGGGACACCAGCACTGAGCGGCCGGCACGCACGCGAGTGAAATCCGCGATGTCTCGGTGCGTGGTGAAACTCGGCAGCGAGTCGTCCGGGGGACCCGGCTGACTGAAGAGCACGTAGTCCACCCCGGCAGCTCGCAACCACGCGGCATTTTGTTGAAAGTAGGCCTGCAACGTCGTCGAGCCCGCTTTGTTGCGGCCGATATGGAGTAAGAGCCCGGTTCGCTGTCCGCCAAGTTTGTCCGGCGCCTTCAAGGCTCGCGCTGCCACGTGGTTGGCCCTAACATCACGCCCGACCTTAGCAAGCTGCCGCTTGAGGTGCACGCCCTGCTCGACTCAGAAGCAGCGGCATTGCAAATCGGCTGCTCGGCAGGGTAGGCCGGCGAACAGACGAAGCAAGCGGTTCTTTTTTTAAGAAAAGAACCAAAAAACTTTTGTTTCCCAAGGCGTGCGCTGCAGAAACCTCCGCGACGGCAGGAACAAAAGTTCTTGCTGCTTCTCTCCAAAAAAGCAGATCCTGCCTTCGTTGCCGGACTTTGAAGGGTCAAGTTTCAGGCCTGCTGGTCTAAGGTGTTCTCCGACCTCGTTGGATCGGACAGGCAGCGCGGAAAACATTTCGGTTCTTTGTTTTGACGGGCACCTGCAGCCAACGGGCGACCGCGTGTGGTCGGATAAACACCTAGCGCTGCAAGCCGTTCGAACCGGCTTGCTCATGCTACACGTCGGCAATGACTTTCAGCGGTGGCGGCACGACTCCCTGTCGCCATCCCCGCCGAGCCCGACACGGACATTATCCGGCGGAGCCCCTGACGGTTACGTCACTGGCCACGACGGGGGCCGTGACATCGATCTGCGCTGTTTTGCACCTGAGGGCATGCCGCTGCATGGAAGGCTGCGCGCCGTGCTCGGCGACACGCTGCTCCTGGATGACGATTTGGCGAAGGCCCTCGATCGTGCAGACGTCAGTGCGGAGGCGTTCAAAGACCATATGTTAAATGGGTCACTGTCCAGCGGCTCGAGGCATCGCTTGAACCGCTACGTGCCGGTTTGGCGTCCGGAAAACCCGCCTGCCGAGATCAGCCTTGCCGAGGAGGGGATTTTAGCCGTCATCTGGGCCACCGGCTTCCATTCTGATTTCAGCTGGATAAGCCTCTAGGTTTTCGAGAAATCCGGCCATCCCCGGCACGCGCGCGGCAGCACGCCGCAGAAAGGCCTGTGTTTTCTGGGCCTGCCTTGGCTGCAAAGCTGGGTTCTGGCCGGTTTTATGGGGTCACACGCGATGCCGACCACATCGTGACCGACATCGCTTGCTCGTATCGGCTGCCTGAGCAAGCCATGCAGTGCAACCGATAAAAGCCCGCGGTTTGACTTCATCGACGTGGCTGCGGGCAGGCATCAAGCACACTGATCTAAGACAATCTACGGCCAGGCCGCAGTCGTTCGTCCAGTCCGGACGCTCTCACTCTTCCTCGTCCTAGCGTTCGTACCTCCGGGCAGCATCGGTCCCAAGCGGACGCTGATTACAATTGCAATCAGGCCGGTGCCGAACGGCATCGCGTAACATGCAGAGCCGAACACGATCTTATCATAAGCAGTTTAGCAAACGATGTGCCACCCTCTAAAAAAACTAAGGGTTGGACAGAAGGTCGTGCTGGCAGTCGAGACTTACCGGCTCGTGATAGTCGGTGGCGGGCCTGCTGGGTTGGCGCCTCTTCTTGCAGCCCATCGCAACGGTCTGCTGGGTGAGCTGCTGTCGTGCGGCGTCGCAATCGTGGAAGCTTCGGACGATATCGGCAACGGCGGCATAGGCCGGTACTCGATCAACTCCGACAGCACAGGCGCGACGTTCGTTGACTGCCTGCGCGGTCCTGAGGCGTCCGAACTCACCGCTTTGCAGTCCCATCCGCTGGCGCAGGACATAGCGGCCGCAGGCGATGGTCCTGTGCCGTTGCACCTCGCCGGACGCTTCCTCTCGCTGGTCGGGCATACACTGGCCGCCATGGTCGCCGCACATCCTGCTTGCGCGGTGTTCGCCGGCCACCGTGTGATCAGAACACAGCGCATGCTGCACGCATGGCACACGACCACCGAAGACCGGTCCGGCCGCCTCGACACGCTGGCGTCGCGTTTCGTCGTGGTCGCAACGGGCGCGACCCAGCCGCCGGAAAGGCTGTCGGATGAGATGGTTGGCGGCATCAACCTCGTGCAGCGTTACGGGCACAAGCTGCTTCAATCTGGCGACGTGTTCGTCTCCGGCGGCCTGGAGCGGGTTGGAGGGCACCTCGCCGCCTCCCCTGGGCCGCGTGTGGCCATTGTGGGCGGCTCCACCAGCGCTGCGGCCATTGCCAACGCCTTGCTGCAACGCCCCGCCATCCGCTTCGGTGCCGGCGGCGTCACGATGCTGCATCGCCGGCCCCTCCGCATCTATTACCCTTGCGTGCAGGACGCGCTCGACGACGGCTACACGGAGTTCACCGAGGCAGACATCTGCCCCATCAGCCAGCGCGTGTTCCGTTTTGCGGGTTTCCGGTTGGACTCGCGTGACCTGATCATGCGCGCACGCGGTATCGGCGGACGGCCTGCCGAGCCGCGCCTGGCCTTGCATCAGCTCCAACCGGACGATCCGGCGGCGGTCGCCATCATGGACCGCGCCGACCTGGTCATCGCGGCGCTCGGCTACCGGCCGCTCGCCGTGCCGGTCTTCGATGCGGACGGCACGCCGGTCGTCCTGCACGCGCAGACCGGCCCGTCCGCGCCGATGGTCGACGCAGCCTGCCGCGTGCTCGACGCGCAACGCCGCCCCTTGGCGGGCCTGTTCGGCATCGGCCTGGCGGCCGGCTTCGTGCCGCGCGGCAAGCTGGGCGGCGAGCCCAGCTTCTCGGGTCAGGCAAACGGCTTGTGGCTGTGGCAGAACGACGTGGGCATGCTCATCGCCGAAGCGGTCATCGCCGATCTGCCGCACACCACGTTGCGCGTGCCTGCCACGCCAGTGCCTGCCATGCCAGTGTTCGCCACGCCAGTGTCTCCCACGCCGGTGTCTGCCACGCCCATAGCGGCGCACGACGCGGAAGCGGTCGCGTGATCCCGCTGATACGGCCCAGCCCGCCGCGCCTGAGCCGGCAGGCCTCCTTGCTCGCCGGCATCGAGGACAGCGGCATTTTCAGCAATTTCGGGCCGGTCAACACGAGGTTCGAGACCGACCTGGGTGAGAGGCTGTTCGGCGGTACGGGGGCGTGCATGACGGTGTGCAACGCCACTATCGGCCTCATGCTGGCCCTGCGCGAGGCGACAAAGGAGCGGACCGCGCGGCAGCGTTACGCCCTAATGCCCTCCTTCACGTTCGCCGCCACCGCGCAGGCGGCGCTGTGGTGCGGCCTGACGCCCCTGCTGTGCGACATCGACGGCGCGACTTGGGCACCGTGCGCCCAGTCGGAGGCCGCGTTGCTTCGCAGGTATGAGGGAGAGGTCGCCGTCATCCTGCCTTACGCCACCTTCGGCTACGACATAGACCTGCGACGCTACGAGCAGCTCTGGCGGACGGAAGGCGTGCCCGTCGTGGTCGATGCGGCGGCCTCGCTCGGCACCGTCTCGGCAGGCGGGCTCGGCTTCGGCGCGGGGTTCGCCGGCAGCGTGGTGTTCTCCATGCACGCCACGAAGTCCTTTGCCGTGGGCGAGGGTGGGGTGATCCATAGTGCCGACACCGAGCTGATTGGCCGTTTGCGCGCCATGGCCAATTTCGGGTTCGGCCAACCGCGCACCGCGACGATGCCGGGCATCAACGCCAAGCTGAGCGAGGTCGCTGCGCTGACGGCGCATCTCCAACTGAACGAGTACGACGCGATCGTCCGCCGGCGGGCGCTGCTGATGCAGCGCTACCGGTCTCGCCTGGACTGGATGCGGTTTCAGGCTCCGTCTCCGTGCGTGCAGGCACACCAGTTCGTGCCAGCCATGCTGCCGCGGTTGGTGGCGCCGCTGCGCACGCAAATTCAGGCTCGCCTGAAAACGTTGGGCATCGGCACGGCCACGTATTTCGATCCGCACTTGGCCGAGCAACCCTACATCGCCGCAAACAGCGTATTGGGCGACCTGCGGGCCACCAGGGATGTGGCAGCCCGCATGGTCAGCCTGCCGCTCTACGACGGCATGGGCGTCGAGCAGGTGGATGAGGTGTGCGACCGGATGACAGAAATTGTGGGTGCGCTGGGCCAGTCGTTGCCCGAGGTTGCCGTCCTCGCGGCAGCGCCTGCGTCGGCCGCCTTGCTTGCTGCCCGGCGCGGTGGTGCCGCCGGGTCCGAGCTGGCCATTAATTGAGCATGGGCGTGCTTGGCGCGCCGGCGGTGCCGGCAGACAGCGCGGATCGCCTGGCCAGCGGGCGCCAGACACACCGCGTGGCCGCCCTGGACGGGCTGCGCGGCTTGGCCGCGCTGGTCGTGGTTGTGCACCACTGCCTGCTGACACAGCCTGCGTTCAGCGACTTCTTCTTCTCGAACTGGACCACGCAGCCGCGCACTGCTTTCCAGACGATCCTGTTCGAAACGCCGGCGCGGATCGTCTGGGCCGGCTACGAAGCGGTGATACTGTTCTACGTGCTCAGTGGCCTGGTGCTGGCGATGCCTTGGCTGGAGGGTCGCCCGCCAGGGTATCGGGTCTTCCTCATCAAGCGTGTCTGCCGGATCTACCTGCCCTACATCGTTGCCGTCGCCGGCGCCGCGCTGCTCAGCCGAGCCCTCTCGCTGCACGGTGCCCTGGCCGGCTACAGCGACTGGGTGAACACGATGAACTGGTCCAATCCCCTCACATCGGGCGTGTTGCTGAACCATCTGTTCCTGACCGGGCACCACAACGTGCTGAACGGTCCCATTCACTCGCTGGTGTGGGAAATGCGGGCCTCGGTCCTGTTCCCGCTCATCGCCGTGCCGGTCGTAGTCTGGGGCATGCGGGGCGCAGCCGGGGTGACCTGCGTGCTGTTCGGCATCATCGGGCTGGCACAATGGGGTTACGCGGGAGCAGCAGGATCGTGGCGCCTGCTCACCACCAACCCCGACCTGGGCGTCAGCGGCAAGTTGGCGCTTGAGGTGGAGTGGACAGCCTTTTTCGCCCTGTTCTTCGTGACCGGCACGCTGCTGGCCACCCGACTGCGCCCGCAGAATAACAGCTTCGAGACGATGCCGCGCTGGTCGGCCTGGGCCTGCGTGTTGGCCGGGCTGTGGGCGATACAGACCCACTGGTCGCACCTCGAGCTGGTCCAGGACATCCTGGTGGGCGCCGGGTCCTGCATGGTGATCGCGGGCGTGCTGACACCCGGGCCGATCCGCGGGGCGCTGGCCTCACCGCCCTGTGCCTGGCTCGGGTCGGTCTCCTACAGCCTCTACCTGGTGCACGTGCCGCTGCTGTTGGCAGCGCTGATCCTGCTGCACGCAGTGTTGCCGGCCTGGGTGATCCTGACCGGCGTGGTGCCCGTATCCATCCTGCTTGCCTGGGTTTTCGACCGCGTCGTCACCAAGCCGTCCGTACGATTGGGACAGCGTCTGGCGCGGGCCGGTAACAGAGGATCGCGCGCGCATGCCGTCCTGCCCGCCTGAACCGGGGGCTGCGCTGCCCCGGGCCGGTAGCTGCGCCGAGGCGGCTGATACCGCTCACCGCCCGCGTTTCGCAGTCGTCATCCGCACCTACCAGTGGGACGCGTTTATCGCCCGGCAGGTCGCCCGCTACCAGGCGGTGAGCGATGGTGGCGACCTCTTCGTCTCCGCGGACATGACGCACGGGACGGTCGGGCCGATTGAACACCACCGCGTCTTCAGCACCACCAACGACGGCCTGCTGGCGCTCGGCCTGGCCAACCGGTTCGAGAAAGGGTCGCTGATCTGGTGGAACGCAGACTATCCGGCCTACGCCTTTCACCGCGCATATCCCGGTTACGACTACTACGTCTTCGTGGAGTACGACAGCTTGGTCAGGCATCCGCTCGCGCCGATGGTGCGCGAGGTGGCCCGGCGCCAGCTCGATTTCGTTGCAGCTCCCATCCCGTCTCCGTTGACGAGCTGGTTCTGGTTTCCCTACGCGCGGCACGCCTACGGCGCCGACGAACTGCGCGCCACGCTGAACTGCATCTCTTTCTACTCCGCCCGAGCGCTGGAGATGCTGTTCGAACGCAGGATGGAGATGGCGCGCGACCCGCGGGTCAGGAGCTGGCCCATCAGCGAAGCCTTCGTCGCCACCGAGATCGAGCGGGCCGGATATGCGGCCGCTCCGCTCAGCATGCTGGGTGACGACGGTGCGTACGACTGGTTCCCGCCCGTGCTGGAGCAGGACCTGGATGCGCTGGACGCAGGCGTGTTCGTCCATCCGGTGCTCGACGAGCCACGCTACCTGAAGTCGGTCCTGACGAATGGTGGCCACTGGCGGGACTACTTCGACGCCTCCAGCGCGCTGCACAGGCGGCTGAGCCGGCTGCCCAGGGAGAGCTACGCGCCGCTTCTGCTTCGCGCGTCTTGGCGGCGGTTCAAGGCGCTGCAGAAGGAACGGCTGGAGACGCGCCTGCTGAAGGTGCGCCTGGCTTGGCAGTCCTAAAGGGCGTCCCGGGCAGCAGGACGAGGATGCTCGCGTGGCCTGCGTTGCCGGCCCGATGAACCCTGACGGCGTCCTGGACAGCACGGCCCCGCGTGCCGCCGCGGCGGACGCGCCGGAGGCGGAGTTGCTGCTCGACGAGCGCGCGCTGGGCGCACGCTCTGCCAAAGGAGCCGCGGTCACGCTTGGCGCACAGGGGGTGCGATTCGTCCTGCAGTTCGGCTCGCAGGTCCTGCTCGCGCACATGCTGGCGCCGGCCGATTTCGGCGTGATGGCCATGGCGGTACCCATCCTCTCGCTGGTGCAGATCTTCAACGAGCTGGGGCTGTCGCAGGCCACCATACAGCGTGAGACGATCTCGCAGGCGCAGCTCTCGGTGCTGTTCTGGACCAACGTCGCCGTCTCCTGCGCGCTGGCGGCGGCGCTTGCAGCCTGCGCGCCGCTGATCGGCGCGGCCTACGGACAGCCGCGCGTGGTGCCGGTGTGCATCGCGCTGTCTGCCCTGCTGATGCTGAGCGGCTTGTCCGCCCAGCAGATCGCGCTGCTGAACCGGCGCATGGGCTTCATCACGCTGGCCGGCATCGACGTCGCGTGCAACCTCGGCGCTGTCGCGGCCGGCCTCGCTGCGGCAGCGGCGGGACTGGGCGTCTGGTCTCTCGTGCTGATGCAGGCGGCGAACTCGGCGGTGATCCTGGTGCTGTCGTGGATGTTCTCCGGCTGGCGGCCGTCGTTGCCGCGGCGCGGTTCCGGCGCCGGCGCGCTGCTGGCCTTTGGCGGCCACGTCACCGGCTACAACCTGATCAACTACGTCTGCAACAACCTCGACGCCGTGCTGGTCGGGCGCCTGGCGGGCAGCACCGCACTCGGCTTCTACGACCGCGCGCTGCGGCTGGTGGCCACCCCGTTCTGGCAAATCAGCCTGCCGGTGGCACGCGTGGCCGTGCCGCTGCTCTCGCGCCTGCAAGGCCGCGACGCCGAGTACCGCGACGCATTCGCCACCATGATCCAGGCGCTGCTGCTGGCACTCTCGCCCCTGCTCGTCTGCATCGCCGCCACGGCCCGCACAGCGGTGCCGCTGCTGCTGGGCGCGCGCTGGCAGGCATCGGCGCCGATGGTGTCCTGGCTCGCGGTCGCGACCCTGCTCTCACCGTTCAGCCTTGCCTCGTTCTGGCTTTTCGTCAGCCAGGGCAGGACACGCCAGCAACTTCCCTACGTGGCCGGCAAGACGGCTATCACGCTGCTCGCCGTGCTGCTCGGGCTGCAAGGCGGCGCGCTTGGCGTCACCCGCATGCTGGCGATCATGTCCCTGCCCATACACGGGATCGTCCTGTGGGGCGCGTTGCGCGCCGGCCCAGTCCGGCCGCGTCATCTTTGGCGCAGCCTGTTGCCGATCGCGGCCGGTTTCACAGCAGCCGCCATCGGGGTGTGGCTGCTGCGCTACGATGCCAAGGCCACGACGTTCATGACGATCGTCGAGCTCTCCGTCGACCTTCTGGCGGCATATGCCTGCTTTTTCGGCGCGTTCCTGCTGTTTGGAAGCCAGGTTAGGACGCGGCTGATCCAGCAGTTGCGGCGGTTGTTTTCGGCCCGACGCGTGGAGGGTGGAGTGTGAGTCACCCCTGAAGTTTCGACCAATTAGACAAGGCAAGCGGTTCTTTCTTGAAAGAAGAACCAAAAACTTTTGTTTTCTTAGCGCTCGCCGCAGGAAACTCCGCGACAGCAGGGACAAAAGCTCTTTGCTGCTTTTTTCAAAAAAGTAGGCCTTGCTTCCTTGCTGCGCGTGGCGATCAGCCGCTACTGGCAGCTCGGCATCGAGCTCTGAGTCGTGTAGGGGCTCACGGCAACGCACGCGTGGGGAAAAGGCGGAATGCGGGGTGCGGCGCCCGGAACGACAGCGATCAGCTTCCTGAACGCGGCACCTCCCCCCACGGGCAAACTGCCCTCATCGAGGAGGTTACCCGTTACGTGCAGATTCGTGCACGAGGCGTTCTGGTAGTAACCGTTGAAGCTGCAGGCCTGCGTCGTGGGGTCGCACGGGCTGGAGATGGCGCTGACAACGTTGTTGGCGATCGTGACGTTGTTGCAGGGGTATGGTTCGGCGTAGTTGGCCACGTAGATGCCGACGTTGCCGCCGCCTGCCACGGGATCGAGGTTCAGGACCCAGTTGCTGGACACGACCTGGTTGAAGCCGCTGGAGATCGCAATTCCGCATTCACCGCTGTCAAAGACGATGTTGCCGATGAAGCGTGCGCCGATCGTGTGGGCGTCTGCGATGATGGCGCAGCCGGAGGGGCTTACGCCGCCAACAACATAATTCGCCTGCGCCAGCACGCCCGAGGTGTAGTAGAAGTTGATCGAGTCTTCCTGGTCAGCCGCAAACGGAAGCTTAGGGCTCGTGGTGCTGACGGCGTAGTTCCGGGTGACATTTATGTAGGCCGAGTCGATGGACTGGAAATTTTGGCCGCGTGGGAACGGGCCGAGCGGGTTCAGCAGGTAGTTGCCGTCGACGGTGACGTGGCTTGCGGCGTGCAACTCGACGTTGCTTTCACTGAACGCGATCACGTTCCCTGCAATGAGGACGTAGGACGCGTAGCCATCGACGCGTACGCCCTCGTTCACGTCGCAACAGGAAGCAGCCGTCGGGCGGTGGTCCGTATGGATGTAGCTGTCGACGACCTTGTTCCCGGTGCCACCGGTGATGTGCACGCCCCCTCCGCCGCACGGGCCGACCTGGTTGCGACGCAGGACCACGTCCAAGCCGCCGTTAACCCGGATGCAATCGCCGCCGTCGCCAGCGGCTTCGGCGTTCGACAACGCCAGACCTGAAACGAGGATGTTCGCCGCCCCGTTGATGAACATCAGCGTGCTGAACGTCGCCGCACCTGGAACCAGCGCCGGCGTCTGCCCCGGATAGGCGCTGAACGTCTCGCCGTTGTCTTGATCGGTAAGCGTAACCGGAGCCGGCAACATAAACGTTCCAGACAGCAGGTAGGTGGTTTTGACCGAGGTGGTTCTCATCAGCGATTGTGCGTGCGCAAGCGTGGCGCACGGGGCCGCTACGGTGCACGCAGCAGTGTCGCTGCCCGTCGGGCTGAGGACGTAGGCGGGAGCGGATTGCGCCAGGGCAGATTTTGCCGCGACGTAGACGGCGGCACAGGCGAGCAGGGCCAGCCGTCCAATCGGCAATCTACGCAAGGGCCGGGTCTCCGAACGTTACAGCTCTATTCCCGCGTAGACCACAACGACATCGGTAGTCAACCGTAATAAGTTCACACCCAGCCCCAACATGGTCGAAAAAGGTGCGCCGCTGTCAACATCGTTGAGAGATGCGGCTATTCTTCCTTTGCGTAACGTCAGTCGAGAGAATGATCACCTCGTGAGCCAGAACGGCTTGATTACGGATGCGTCTTCCTGGGTCAGAGCAGACTTGCGCATACCGTAACCGCCTGAGACACAGTCACGGGCAAGCCTACTTGGCACGTGCGCCAACCGCGTTTGCGTCAAATGGTTTGCTCGCCCGACCCCGCGAGCTTTCCGCTGCAACCGGTCATGGGCACCGGTGATCTGGTCGAAAAGCCGAGCGGCAGCTCGAACTGCGAAGCAAGCAAGCAGTTCTTTTTGAAAAAGAACCAAAACATTTTTGTTCCCTTGGTCGCGCGCTGAAGGACGTTCCGCGACAGCCGGACCAAAAGTCTTTTGCTTCTTTTCTTCAGAAAAGAAGGCCTTGCTTCCCTAGCCGGACATGCCGGTCAAGGTCCAGAGCCGCTGGTTTTACGCCCGCTCTCCGCGGCCAGCCGCGCGATGGTCTGGCGTAGCCACGTTTGTGCCGGGTCGTGATCGTAGGAGGTATGCCAGAGCAGCCAGATCGGCAAATCCGGCAGGTGTAGGGGCGGCACGCTCAGGCTAAGGCCGAGGGACTGCGCGAACAGCAACGCCAACTGCGCGTGCATCGTGGTGATGACCGGCGCGGCGCGCACCAGGAACGGCACCGCCAGAAAGCGTGGCGTGATGAGCGCGATGCTGCGTTTCAGCCCGAGCTTGGCCAGCGCGTCGTCTACAATCCCGCGCTCGCCCTGGCGCACGCTGGTCAGCACGTGCGGCAGCCGCACGTAGTCCGCCAGGGAGATCGGTGAGGCAACCTGAACGTGCTCGGGGCTGTACATGCAGACGAACGGTGCGGTCTGCAGCCGGCGCAGCTTGTGGTGGTTGCGCCCTTCCGGCACTGGTCCCACGCCGATGACGATGTCGATGCGGTCGGAATCAACGTCTTCCAGGATCGCCGATGGTTCACCGATGCTCTGCAGACGCAGCCGGATGCCGGGTGCAGTGCCGGCCAGGTGCGCCAGCAGTGCCGGCACCAGCAACACCTCCATGCTGTCCGGCAGCCCGATCCGGAAGACGTGGTCTGCGGTTTCCGGGTCGAAGGCGGCCCTGCGCGCGACCAAAGCCTGGATTTGTGACAAGGCCTGGCGCACCGGCTCCACCAGGGCCATCGCTCGCGGTGTCGGCCGCATGCCCTCTGGCGTGCGTGTCAGCAGCTCGTCGTCGAACAGCGCACGCAGCCGCGCGAGGTTGTGGCTCATGGCGGACTGCCCCAAGCCGATTCGGGTAGCGGCCCTGGTCACGTTCCGCTCGGCGAGGAGCGCGTCGAACGCCACCAGCAGGTTCAAGTCCAGGCTTGCCAAAGTAGTGTGATCGATAGCCATCATCGATCCTATCTGTTGGACTGATGGTGCAGTGCATACCAGATGCTTGGCAACGGTGTCGGCGGGATCCGATCCGGCCACCGCATTTCAGGAGCCATCATGACCCAATTTCGCACCATCCTCGCCTTGGCTGCCGTCGCTGGCGTCCTGGCTGGCCAGGCGTCGGCTCAGACGGTCGAGCCGATCCACAGCCAGATGATTGACCTCGGCACCGTCAACGGCGATCTCTACTACACCGTCCAGCCGAACGGCTTCCACATCGTCGCCACCTTCGCCGAGCGGGGCGAAGCCGGCCAGCCGGTCCGGTTCGAGACCGTCCTGGCGCCAGGACAGAGCGTGACGTTCTCCACCCCGCGCGGGGTGGATGCACCGTCGGAGGCGGTCAGCGTCAGCCGGCAGGCCGACCATGTGTTGGTCCAGCGCGGCGCGCTGGTCGACTAGCGAGCCAGAGAGGGATGGGTGAACGCGGTCATCTCATCCCTCTCCAAGCGCTGTCGTCGCGCTGTGGCGGAACTGCGCAGGACGTCCAGCTCGTGGCTGTCCCAGCGGACTGGCCGACAACACCTCTGCAGGTGCGTCGATGGTGAGCAGATCACTCCCAGTCGCGTATGTGTCGGCCTGTATTCCGGCCACCATCTGCGCTTGTGATCGATGTAGAACCCGTTCGTCAAACAGCATGACCGTCATGCCTCGGCTAGCGCCGCCCAGGCGACCCGTCGGGCCGCGAACGTCGATTGCCCGTGTTATGTTTGGCGATGAAGGGTGACGTCGGGAGTCAACACTTCAGCGCATACCGCAAGCTTAACGTTACGACACGGCGTTCGGAAACGCCTTGGGTAGGGCCGGCACCAGGGCGTTCTCCAGCGATTGCACCGCCGCTGCGTCCAGCAAAGCCGAGCCGCCGCGTGGACGAGCGACACCGATGCCACCATCGGACTTCGTCCTGCTCTGCCGAAATGCGACCGCAAGATGTCAGGCCAAGTTCGTCCCACGGTCAGTGAAGACATGCAGCCCGCACGTCTACTGCTGCACGCCCTTTGCTGCGTTCGCGAGTCCCACCAGGAACGCATTCCCGTTTGGCTCGCCATACCCAGTCACATTGTCCCACCCGACTTCCGTCGTGAGCGAGGTATCGAGACCATAGGTGAAAATCGTCATCGAGAGGATCGGCCGCACTACGAAAATCTGCTCGATGTCATCGACGCCGGTTGGAAGAAGCGCCAACGCGTCCGGTGTCACATCCGGCGTGCTGAGCGGCTTGCCATTCAACGTCGCCATCATCTTAGGATCCTGGCTCGTCAGCGGCAGGATGTCCTTGATCGCAGTGCCCTGCAAACTCGGCAGCAGAGGTGCGACCTGGCCGATCCGCTCGCCGGCACGCTGGTTGGCAAGTGCTGAGATCCCGGCAAAGACAGGTGACGCCACGCTCGTGCCACCGGCCACGGTGACGACCTGAACAAGATAGTCACCATCCTCCACGGTCAGTACGAGATCTGCGCCCGTCAGCGGGTCGGCAATTGCCGAGATGTCCGGCGTCTGTCGCCCTTGCCCGGGCAAGGCGTCCTGCCAGAACGGTTTGCCGAAATACACGCTCTCGCCACCACCGGCGCCGACCGCCTCGCCTGCGCCGACCTGCAGCTTCGTCTTCACAAGCCGGTTCGTGTTCGGGTACGTGGACTGCCATCCCCAACCGACGTCGCGCCTTCCCTCCGCAGTCGGCAAGGAGAGCGTGGTGCCTCCCACCGTTGTCACATACGCGCTGTCGGCTGGCGTCGAGGGTGCGCCCACAGGTGTGCCCGCACCGTTATCGCCCGAGTCGCCCGAAGAGACGTTGACGCTCATGCCATAGGCGGCGGCTTCGGCTGTTGCCAACCCCCAGGCCTCCTCGTCGGATCCGTCGGAGCCGAGTTCGGCCTCGCCGAAGCTCATCGAGACCACGTCGGCAAGCTGGTGTTCCACCGCGTATTCGAACGTGTTCACCAGGTCATCGGTCGCGTTCGACGGAGCGACCAGCAGCACTATCTTCGCACCCGGTGCGATCGCATGCGCCATCGACACGTCGATCGTCGTCTCCGTAGACCAGCCGGAATCGTAGGTCGACACGGCGCCCAGTGGAGCGATCAGCCGGAAATTGCTCGCACCCAGCTGCGGCAGGCTCAGGATTGTCGAGTATGCGTTGACGTCGTTCACGATGAATGGCGAGCCGTAAGCCACCACGATCGCGATCGTCTGTCCGCTTCCGTCCAGTCCGCGGCTCACCGGACCGGCCAGCCCGTAATGGGCACGCAACTGGGTCGCGTCGTAGCCGCACACACCGTAGCCTACGCCCGGTGCAAAGTAGCCGTTCACCTGCCGCCGCCCGATGAAAATCGCGTCGCCCTCGGCAGTCTCGAGCGCTTGCCTTGTATAGCCGTTGTAGCAGTTGTCAGTGAAGTACGGGTTGAGCGGCGAGCCGGCGGCATTGCCCGTCGTAACCGTTGGAGACACGGGCATGGCCACCGGACGTCCCGTCGATTGATCGATCTGACGAAGAGCGTAAGGCTGCGTGCGCGGCGTCCCGAGGCCGGTGATCGCGCCCACCAGCACGCCCGCCGTGCCAGCGAGTGTTGGCTTGGCAGTCGTTGCCACGAAGGTTTTGCCTGCGCTCTGGAAACTGTGAACCGGCGATCCGAACGCGCGCTCGATGGTGGCGGCTTGTGCACTCACCTGAATCGAACGGCCATCTGTCGCAACCTTTTCGATCGTGAGGCCCGATTGCACAAGCACGTCCCGCAGAGTGGCTAGGCTGTCTTGGCCGGGCATGTAGGCTGCGTATTGCGCAGGCGTCATCCAGTGATGAAAACTGGGGGAGGCCGGATCGTAGATAGCCCTTAGCGCGTGCTGAAACCCTGCCTCATCCTTGCGCGCCAGCCAAACAGTTGCATGGAGTTGCTGATTGGCGGGAACGGCACCGAGGTCGGTTGCGGCCGGAGCTGCGGCTGCGGCGTCGACGACACAGAGGGAAGCGGCCACGAAGACCGCAGCAAGCGCCGTGGCCCGGACTCGGCGTCCGGAATGGGATGAGGGCATGGGTTCTCCAGAATACTTGCGGGTAGTCGCACGGTGCGCATTGCGGACTCGCCGCCGATCGCTGAGCGCTTCTGTTTCCGGGAATACGGACGATTGTTGCCCGCACGCGAGCTGTGTTTGACGCACCCTGTTGTGTCACGGCGGTGTTCTGTACAGGTCGAGGCCGCAGCAACGCTGCTGTAGTAGGCGGATCATGCTGTGAGCCGAGGTCTTACGCAAGCCGGAAAGACGGAAGATCTAACTCATCCCGCAAATAACGCGCCTCTGTCCCTACTGCGCGCAGAGCGTGCGGGCAGCTTCGGCGCGAGCAGAGCGCGCGCGGGTCGAGCTGTCAAAACACGCGCGATCTGAAGGGCACTGTCACACCTGACCGGCGGTCTGTGACGGCCCGCGCGAGGATGACGCAACGAAAAAACAACAAGTCCCATACCATCGTCACCGCACCCGCCCCACCCGTAAAGCTCATCAGCCCCGCGGCGGCTTATCAGAAGGAACACGCGTTATATAGTCTGTGCGGTTGGACCGCTCTTCCGACCAGGCAAGTCGAACTCACTGCGCCGTAGTTCCGCAAGGCGACGCGCTACGGGATCAGCGCAGGGTGTGGAGGAGGCCTTGGTGTGAGTCGAAAGCCTTGCTGTACAGCAACGTGCGTCACTCAGAAGAACCCCGCTAACCTGCATTTACGGACGTCAGTCGCTGCTATGGCTCTGCTCCGCTTGCCTCGCGTATAGCAGATGAAGCGGAGTTGCATCATCGAGGCGTCGGGTGCCGGTCTGTTTTACCTGGCGAGTTACTTGCCCGACTCGGGTCCGGTCGGCATGGCATTTTCCAAGCTCAAAGCCCGTAACGTGCGCTACTTCACTACAACGCGGGGATGAATTGTGAGACAGACATCGAAGAGGCTATTTGAGGTTTCAGACCAGTCAGTCCGATGCGCAAACGACATGGTGACGGTCGGCAGTAACAATGTTCAGCGGCGTGTTGAAGAAGCGGCGCAAGTCGGCGCGGCGACTTGTAGTCCGGTCCGGCTTGAGTCAGCCCCTAGCTATGTCATTCTCATGCGACCTGCGGGGCTCGTTCTGTGCAAATTTCATGCTGGCTTTCTGCCGTCATTGTCGTTTGAGAGGTTGGCTGGACTGTGAGCAGCGGCGGGCGCAAGGCCTTTACGGGCGCTCAAGCTTTGAACGATAGGGAACAAGGCGCGACTAGCCCAATCGTCTTGTCGCGCCCTACCCGCCACGCTACCTCAGTCAGCCGCCCCCGTCAGGCGGTGATGAGGCTCCTGGAATGCCGACGGGAATTGCAGAACGTCCGTCGCCATTACCTCGATGAACTGGCCGCCCAGGTTGATGCCGTTATCGAGCATTGCCTGGTACTGCGCAGGTCCCGCACAGACGCCGAAACCCCCGGTCGGAAGCACGCAATTGGCACCCTGCCCGCCGAGTCCGTCGTTCATCTGCCACCCGATCTGAGCACCCATCTGGCCTGCAATCAGCACTTCCGGATCCACCGCGCCGGAGGACAACGCATCCCACTGCACTGAAAATCTTCCGTGAAAATTGCGCTGCTGCAGGCCGGGCAGAAGCGTTTCTGACACGAGCGATGCGGTTATCGCGTCTGTAGGACCAGAGGGCGTTGCCTGGACGCGACCGTTGGAATCCACGGCGGGAAACGCCTCTTGGCTGGCAAGGATGTCGACAGAGAGCACCGCGTTCGGGAACGCCACCGACACAGTCTGAGAGATCGAGTGCCAGGCGCGGAATATCCGAGCGGGCGTGAAGCCTTCCTTCGCCCATCCTTCAGTGAGGTATTGGGAGTTGTTGAGCGGGCAATTGTAATCCGCGACCCGCGTTGCTCCGATGCCGAGCTCCTGCGTTTCCTCGTTCAGACCATCTATTTTCACCAGCCTGACAGCGTTGTAGGCGCCTGTGGCCTGCAGATGAGCCGCCAAGTCCAAAATCATCTGCTTGTAGGCATGCATGTAGGCAGGCACCCAGGGCGAGGGCAGCAGCCGTGTCACGCAATCCGCCTTGCTGACCGGTCCGCTGTTGAAGGTGAATTCATGTGCCGGCACGGAGTAGGGGGCCGCCAGCAACCATGCGGGCGTGTACATGCCGGCCACCACGCCCAACGATATGACCTTGCCGTGTGCCATAGCCGCGCTCGTCCAAGTATCCAGCAGAGCCCAATTGTAGCTGCCTGGCCCTGGCTGGCTGGTGCTATACATGTTGGTCCACGGCATGATGATGGTGACACCGTCTATGTCGGTGCTCTGTAAAGCCGACTGATAGAGATCATACATCGGCCGGTTACCGTTTTGGGTCACCCTCGGGTCCAGCAGCATGTAGATGCCGCGAAAGCTTGAGCGGTTCGCCAGCGTCTGTGCCTGGGCAGTGTGTTGCGTAATCGTAACACATGATAGACAAACACCGAGCCATAGAGACCCCAGATTTCTCAAATGCATTTTCACAAGTAACTCCTGTCGACCAAACTGATGTGGACTCTCGCTCGAACCAGACCCGATAGATGCATAACTAAAACAACACGAAAACGCAACGACCGCTATCACAGTGGAACGGGAGGTGTCGACTGGATTCTAGGGGGATGATTTTGAAAGTGGGGCGTGGCCGGTTGGTGTCGGCCAAGTTCTGCTTGCCGAGGGTCGATCGTGAGATCCTAGGAAGGCCGAGGACCGGACAGCCTTCAGGACGCTCCGGCCAGTCCTGGGTCTGATACGCCGGGGCTTGCGTCAGCAGCGGTCCGAACGAACCTGGTCGTCACGTAACCAGAACAAAGCAAGCGCCGACCCCTCCGGGCAAGCCGGCGCATCGCGTCTGCCGAGCTCTCGCAGACAGGTTTAGGCGTAACCGGTCGGGCGAGACTGCGGGACCACGGCGCGCGATGTAAGCTGCCGTCATCATTGAGCAATGACATCTCCGTCACTGTCCGGCTACCGGGTGTTCGGCATGGCCTGGCGCCCGTGTCGGCTCGCCGCATCATTCGCCTCCAGGCTCTGACAGAGCGTGTGTCCTGCCAGATCGGAAGCAATGTCATGCGAAATCAGGTATCTGCGATCGAACTCGATCCAGCCACCACCTGCTGTCACCGAGGATCTCAACCTAAGCTGGGCACCCAGATTGATCCTGACCGTTGGTCTGCTAGACTGTTACCAAGAGAGGCGTGCCTGCAGGCAAGATGGATCGACCGTTGACAGAACAAGCCAAGACGGTCGTCGTGTTCGAGGACGCGGTCGTCCGTGTCGTCTATCGGCCCGGACAGACGCCATTTACGCTGGTCACTTTCTCGCAAATCGACTTCTGGAGGACGCCGCAACTCTTCTGGGCGGAGGGGCTGTGCCTGGCCAAGGACATCAACGCAATCGGGTTCGTCGCCAAGCAGAATAACTGGTTTCCCCCAGCCAGCATGCGTCCTGCCCTCGCCGCGGTCGCTCGTTACCTGTCAGGGCCTGTCGCGACCTTTGGCTACAGCCAGGGCGGGTACGCAGCCCTGAAATATGCCTCGGCATTGGGCGCCTCCGGGGTGATCAGCGCGTGTCCGCAGTATTCGATCAACCCGGCAAGGGCGCCGATCAAGCCGGGCTACCGACATATCTATTCCGCAGCCCTGCATGGCGACATGGAAATCACGCAGGCGGACCAGTCCGGCCGGATCGTGCTCCTCTACGATCCTGGCAACGGTCACGACGCAGAGCACGTTCGGCTCGTTTTGGCACAGGGGCACCTGCCAACCGAGTTGATACACCTGCATTACCTCCAGCACCGCCTGGTAGACGTCCTGAGTGACTACAACGTCGTGTTCGACCTGATCGAGGCGTGTTTGCAAGCCGACGATCTTTGCTCCATCCGGCTACGTATGCGCGGAATAAAGAAGCGATCCGTGACCTACCGGATCAATCTTGCCAGAGCGATGCTGAAACGCGGAAGTGCGCCGCAGGCGCTGCGGCTTCTGGAGACGATCACCGAAAACAGCAGAGGGATGTACGACCTCGCACGGGACTTGCTGAACAAGACTCTGCTGGAGGCCAGACAAGCGGCCAGAACCGACAATTAGCAGGGTCGTGACCCCGCGTGGCGAAGACCATCGGCGACCTACAGCCCTGTGATGGTGAGAGTGCAGTAAGCATGCGCGCCAGTATTCGAAGCAAGTCGATGCAGTGCTTCCGGGCTGGATCTATCGCCTGCAAACACCCACTCGCATCAGAGCGCGCTGCATGTGGGAAGAGTGTCCTCAAAGGCAGGTCAACTGCGGCAGGCGGACGCTTTCGGCCTAGTCAGCAGGACTAATCTCGTAACGAAACGCGCGCCATCCTGTGAGATGCGATACGCAGACCTTTGCCGCGGGCTGGCTAGGGATGGCAACCGTCCTTGTTGCCTGCGAGCGTAGATGGCAGGCTTGCCGCACGGGCCAGACTGGGAGCTGAGATGTACTACACCTTCTTTCCTCCGAACCCCCTCGTCATCATGGTTTGCATCATGCTTTACCGCGAGACCATCGGAGTGAGGCGGGAACGGCTGCGCAAGTCACGCGAGGCGTCCACGCTGGCCACGGCACTTGCGGTTGAGCTGCAAAACCTGCTGGAGCATTACAGCGACAACATAGCACTGCTGGACCGTGGCGTCGGTGCGTTCCTGTCGGTCAAAACTCCAGGTGCAGTCTTCCGCAGCAGTTCCGGCCGGCTCGCGGGACTGTTCGACGAAAGGGTGTTGGTGCCGGTCGTCAAGGCCTACTCGAACCACGACAGGATCGAGGCAGTCCTGCAAGCTTTCCCGAAACCCCAGGGCGGACGCCCGCCACAGTTGGATGTCGAAACGATCTACGCTGAGCTGCTGCGTGAACGCTTCGGGTCCGGCGTCGAGCTCGTCGAGGCAGCCATCTGCGCGATCACCCTGACCTGGCCGATTTCCAGCACTGAGAATTCGATCCTGACGGCGCCCATGGTGGCAATCGCATCTCCCTGACTCGCCCGAGCTGTTGGAAGCGCTACGGTCGCCGGTCAGCCTCCATGAGGAGCCGCCTCACATGTTCGTCCGTGTGGATCGTCCGGTGTCTGCCCGCACGGCCAGCGTGAGCACACTCGACGCAACGCGCCTCAACCGACCCTTCCGCCCGCCGTCTGACGACCAGGCCGGCGCCGCGGTCCGAGCGACATCACCAGCGTAGCGCTGCCAGCATAGGCTTGCCGATGAGGCGCCGTGGCCTCGAACGCTGTTCGGCCCGAACCGTCGTCTTGCGTCCGGCATCGTCGCCGGTGCCAGTGCTTCGAAAGAACAATCGATGGCTTGGCGGCGAGGGCCGGCATCCGCCGCGGGCGCCCTGGCCACGGATCCTCGCCGCTGCGTCTTGCCAATCACCACCAGAGAATAGGACAGTCTCCGGCACAGGGTGCGGGAGCGTGGATGGCTGACACGGAAACGCGTGTGGAGGCTGATGATCTTGGTCAGTGGCGCGCGCTCGTAGGCCGCTTCGAAGCCGAAGTCGGGCGTGCCGTGGTCGGGCAGACGCGCGTGATACGGCTGCTGACCATCGCGATCCTCGCCCGCGGCCACGTGCTGCTCGAGGGCGACGTGGGCGTCGGCAAGACCACGCTGCTGCGCAGCCTGGCGCGCGCGCTCGGCGGGCCGTACGAGCGCGTCGAGGGCACCATCGACCTGATGCCGGCCGACCTCGTCTACCACGCCTCCATCGGGCAGGACGGACGTCCGCACCTCGATCCCGGCCCGGTGCTGCGCCACGGCGAGGAGCTCGCCATCTTCTTCTTCAACGAGATCAACCGTGCCCGGCCGCAGGTGCACGCTTTGCTGCTGCGCTTGATGGCCGAGCGCAGCGTCACCGCCTTCAACCGCGAGCTGGCAATGCCGCACTTGCTGGTCTTCGCCGACCGCAACCGGCTGGAACGCGAGGAGACCTTCGAGCTGCCCGCGGCGGCACGCGACCGCTTCTTCATGGAGGTGGGCGTCGAGACGCCCACCGACGCCGAGACCTGCCGGCAACTGATTTTCGACACCCGCTACCACGACACCGACGCGCTGGTGGCTTCCGTCGCGCCCGGCGTGCTGGACTACCGCGCGCTCACCGCCCTCGGCGCACGCATCCAGCGCGCGGTGACGGCGAGCCCCAGGTTGGAGGCGTACCTCGTCGCGATCTGGCAGGCGCTCCGCAACCCCGAGGCGGCGGGCATCGCCATCGAGGGCGTGCAGATGAACCGGCTGGTGCAGGGCGGCGCCAGCCCGCGCGGGGTTAGCTACCTGGTGCGTGCGGCGCGCGTGCACGCCTGGCTCGCCGGGCGGATGGTGGTGGTGCCGGAAGACGTGCGCGGCGTGTTCCCCGAAGTGATGGCGCACCGCATCTTCCTCGATCCGATCTACGAGAACCGCGCGGTCCCCCTGGTGCGCGAGCTGTGCCGGCAGGTCTTCGAGCGCGTGCCAGTGCCTTGACGCAGGGAGCCATGACCCAGCAAGCCGTGACGCAGCCGGAGGACGCGCCCTACCTCGACTACCACGTGCGCTGGCGCGCCGGCAGCTGCCGCCCTGGCAAGCACGCCTCGCGGCAGGGCGGCGGCGGCGGCGAGTTCAGGGAATACCGCCCGTTCTGGCAGTTGCCCAACGCACGGCAGATCGACGTCAAGCGGTCCGCGCTCGACCCGTTCGGCGAGGTGATCGTGCGTCAGACCGAGCAGCGCAGCAGCATCAACGTCGTGCTGGCGGCCGACCTGTCGCGATCGATGCAGCCGGCGCCGGACCGCTCGGGCCTGCGCTGCGTCGCCTGGCTGGCGGCGGCGGCTTCGCGCTCGGCGTTGCGCGCCGGCGACGGTTTCGGCGTGGTGGGCTTCGACCGGGCGTTGCGCGACGATTTCTGGCTGCCGCCCACACGCTCGCGCGCGGCGGCGCGGCAGGTGGTCTCGCACCTGGACAGCCTGCAGCAGGGCGGCGCGGGCGCGGAGGGTATCGCGCTGCTGACCGAGCGCCTGCCGACCCGGCGCTGCCTCGTGCTTCTGGTCTCCGACTTCCTCATGCCGCTCGGCCTGGTCGAGCGCGCGCTGACCAGCCTGGCGCGCCACGACGTGGCGCCGGTCGTGCTGGAGGTGGACGCACTAGAAGGGCTGCCAAGCGCGGGGTTGCTGCGGCTGGCCGACGCCGAGACCGGCCGGACGCGCCTGGTGCTGATGCGGCCGGCCCTGCGACGGCGCTGGCAGGCGGCGGCGGCGGAGCGGCGCCGCCAGCTCGACCTGCTGTTCCTCCGCTGCTGTCGGCCGGCGTTCCACGCAGCGCGCCGGCTGAACGTGCAGGCGCTCTCCGACCACCTGGCCGGAGCGTGAACCCCACGCGCCCGGCCTGGCTCGCGGCGGCGCTGGTGTGGGGCGGCTCGGCGGCGGGGCAGATCGTCTCGGTGACGCTGCAGCCCCCCGCGCGTGATTTCGGCGTCTTCGTGGGCGACCTGCTGACCAGCACCGCGATCGTCCAGGTCCTGCCGGGCACGACGCTCGACCCGCGCTCGCTGCCGCAGGAAGGACCCGTCTCTCCCATCGTCGACGTGCGGCACGTGGCCGTCGGCGGATCGCCGCAGCGGATCGAGGTCCGCGTCACCTACCAGAGCTTCTACACGCCGGAGCAGGTCTCTGGCGCGGAGGTGCCAGGCTACCCGCTCGCCTTTTCCGCCGGCGGGCAGCGTCTGCAGGCGAGGGTGCCCGGGTTCGGCTTCACCGCGTCGGTCTTCCGGCACGATTTGCAGCCGACGCTCGACCCCGCCGTGCTGCGGCCGGACCACGCGCCGGTGCAGGCGCGCGCGCCTGAAACCGCGTGGGAGTTGGCAGCCGGGCTGGTGGCGATGGCTTGCGGTCTGCTCGCCCTGACCTGGCCGCTCGGTTTCGCCGGCGGACACGCGCCGTTCCGGAAAGCGGCCAAGGAGATGGCACGTCTGGGCCGCAAGCCCGGCGGCGACGCAGGTCGTGAGGCGCTGCTGGTTCTGCACCGCGCGTTCGACACTACCGCCGGCCGCCGCATGTTCGCCGACGACCTCGATGATTTCGTCAGCCGCAACCAGCAGTATTGGCCGATACGGGAGCGTATCGCGGCGTTCTTCGACACCTCCCGCGCGGTGTTCTTCGGCACTGCCGCCGAGGCGCCGGACGTCGCCGCGTGCAGGCGATTGTGCCACGATCTCTCCCGCGCCGAGCGGCTCGGATGACGTTGTCGGTCGACCACCCCTGGGCGCTGCTCCTGCTCGCCGGTTGCCTGCCGGCGATGCTGGGCACCGGCTTGCGCTGGCTGAGCACCGCATCGACCGCCACCATCCCGACGGACAACGTTTCGGCGGGCCTGGAGGGGGCGTTGCGAGCCATCGCGGCACTCTCCGTAGCCGCCATGGTGCTGGGACTGGCCGGCCTGCACGATGGGCCGCTCAGCGTGGAACGGCACGGCCTGGGCGCCCACGTGGTCGTGGCGATCGACCGCAGCCTTAGCATGGACGAGCCTTTCGCACTGCGCGGCGAGAAATCAGGCGAATCCAAAGCCGAGGCTGCCGCGCGCATGCTGGCCGCGTTCTTCGCCAGGCGGCCACACGACAGCTTCGGCGTTGTCGCGTTCTCCACCTCGCCGATCCCGGCAATGCCGCTCACCGCGCACCGCGACGCGGTCGCGGCCAGCATCAGGGCGATGGCGCAGAAAGGGCTGGCGAACACCGACATCGGCGCCGGCATCTCGATGGGCCTGGCAGCATTCGACCGCGACCCCGCGGGCGCCGCGCGCGTGCTGGTGCTGGTCTCCGACGGCGCCGGCGCAATCGCGGAGCCGACACGCGACTACATCCGTGCGGCGGCGCAACGCTCGGGCGCGCACCTCTACTACCTGTACCTGCGCAGCGGCGACGACCCGCCTCTGGTGGAAGCGGCCGATGAAAGCCACGACCTGGAGCGGCCAGCCGGGCTCGACTCGTTCTTCCGCACGCTCGGCCAGTCGTATGTCGGCTTCGAGGCACGCGACGCCGATGCCATCGAAGCCGCCACGCGCCGGATAGAGGCGCTGGAGACTCGGCCCATCACCTATCGCGAGACGGTGCCGAGACGCGACCTGGACGGGATCTGCTACGTGGTGGCTGTTGTTTGCCTGGCTATCGGCTTGCTGGCGCAGCTTGCGGAGCGGCGCATTCCGGTGCGGCAATAATGAAGATAGCAAGCAAGGCCTTCTTTTCTGAGAAAAAGAAGCAAAAGACTTTTGTCCCTGCTGGCGCGGGATCTCCTTCAGCGCGCACCCAAGGGAACAGAAGTTTTTTGGTGTTTTTCTTCAAAAGAGAACTGCTTGCCCTGCCTTCGACATGAGAGGCGCTGCTCGCCGCTTCAGGGTTTGGCTAGGCATGACCGTCCTGCTGGCAGGCGTCGCGCTGGTCCTCACCGGCGGCGCAAAACAGTTGGAGATTTTGCGGCAAAACACCGACATGTCTCTGCTGGCAAGCGGGCACGACCTGGCGGTTGCCCCCGACGCGCCCGGCCTGCTGCGGCTCGCCCGGGCACGCATTCTGATCGTGCACGGGCAGCTCGAAGCGGCGCAGGCGATTGCCGACCGGATGGCGGGCAGTGGTGCGGCGTCCGAGCGCGCCGAGCTGTTGTACGCGCTCGGCAACGCGCACATGCGGCAGGCCCTGACGCTGTTTAAATCCGTGCCGTTTCGCAAGGTGGCGCCAATTCTGAGCCTGGCAAAGGCCGAGTATCGCCAAGTCGTTCAGCTCGATCCCGAAGACTGGGACGCACGCTACAACTACACGCTGGCTGCGGCACTGGTGCGTGATACGGAGGCGGCGCAGCCGACGGAAGGCAACGAGATGGCGCATGAGCGGGCCACGTGGCCTGACATCCCCGGCGCGCCGAACGGGATGCCGTGATAGCCTGGCGTGATCGCGGCTTTCTGCTTCGCGCCTGTGCCTTGCTGGTTCTCTTGGCCGGGATGTGGCTGCCGCCGATTAGCGTCACCCGCCCGGTCTACACGGTTGTCGCCGTGCTCGACATAACGCTCAGCATGAACGTCCGCGACCAGTCCGTCGACGGCGTGCCTGTGAGCCGGATCGCGATGGAGAAGCGCGCCGCACAGGCCCTGTTGGCGCAACTGCCGTGCGGCTCCCGTTTCGGGCTCGCGGTTTTCGTGGAACGTCAGCCGTTCCTGCTGTTCGAGCCGGTGGAGACATGTGAAAATTTCTCTGCGCTGGACGAGGAGGTTAGAAAGATCGATTGGCGCATGGGCTGGGATTCGGAGAGCCACATCAGCGAGGCTCTGCTCGCCTCGCAACGCATGGTGCGCGCTCTCGGCGCCGACCTCGTGTTCATGACTGACGGACAGGAAACGCCACCCCTGTCGTGGGACGGCGCGCCGGATTTCGCCGGCGTGCGCGGCAACGTGCACGGCCTTGTTTTGGGTGTTGGCGGACGGACTTTCTCACCGATTCCGAAATACGACACCTACGGGCGGGAGGTAGGCGTCTACAGGGCGGGTGACGTGCCCAGCGAGACCGCCGGCCTGTTCCGCGGGCGAGAGCACCTTTCGGCCGTGGACGAGCCGCACCTGCGTGCATTGGCCGCGGATGCAGGCCTCGACTACCGGCACCTGGATGACGCGGGTGGCGTGTTCGCTGCGTACCGGGCACAGGCCAGGCCTGTGTTTCGGACGCAACACATGAGGCTGCTCTGGGCGGCGGGGTGTTGTGCGCTGCTGTTGACGTTCGTCTCGATGCTGCCGCGGTTTCGCGGGAGACTAAGAAAGCAAGGCCTTCTTTTCTGAAGAAAAGAAGCAAAAGACTTTTGTCTCTGCTGTCGCGATGGTTTTGCAGCGCGCGCCCTAGGGAACAAAAGTTTTCTGGTCCTTTTTCAAACAAGAACTGCTGCTTTCTCCTATTCGTGGAGCTGCGGGCGGCGCGTCACCAGCCGCCTGATCTCCGTCGTCAAGTCACGCATGCTGGTGCGGTCTTTCCTGAGAACCTTGTCGGCCGCCTCGAGCTCGCTGCGCTCGGATCCGGCGATGTCGCGCGCGCTCAGCACAACGACCGGTATGTCGGCGCAGCCCGGCATCACCCTGAGCCGGTGCAGGAACGCGAAGCCGTCCATCACCGGCATCGTGAGGTCGAGCAGGATCAGCTCGGGCCGGGACCGCTCCACGTGCTCCAGCGCCTCGGCGCCGTTGTAGGCGTCTGCCACCCGCCAGCCGTTGCGCTCGAGGGCGGAGCGCAGCCGCAAATGCATGTCTGCGTCGTCGTCCACGATCAGCACCTCTCCGGCGGAGCCGTGGAACCTGTCCAGGACGCCCTGCAGCTCCTCCCAATTGACGGGTTTGGGGACGGTGGCATCCGCACCTAGGCTGGTGCCCAGAGCAGGGTCGACGACGAAGCTGACCATAACGACTGGGATCGACGCGGTCTCGGGGTCCTCTTTCAGCGTCTTGAGCACCGTCCAGCCGTCCATGCCCGGCATCATGACGTCAAGCAGCACAACCTGCGGCTTGTGGGTGCGCACCAGCTCCAGCCCCGCCAGTCCGTCGCTGGCGGTCTGCACCGCGAAGCCCTGCCGCCGCAGGAACCGCGTCGTCAGCTCGCGTTGTGCGGCCTCGTCGTCGATGACGACGACGAGGTTGCTCTCGTTCTCGTCTGAGTCCTGCCTGGCGGGGCCGTCTTCTTCGTCCGCGGCGCCTGGTGTATGTTCGGGCATCGTTGCGGGAATGCAGACCGTGAAGCAGGTGCCTTCGCCCGCAGTGCTGCGCACGGCAATGTCGCCGCCCAGCAATTTGGCAAACGCCTTGCTCAGCGCCAGCCCAAGGCCGGTGCCGCCGTATTTCCGTGTGGTCGACTCGTCGGCCTGCACGAAGCGTTGGAACAGCCTGGCCAACTGGTCCGGCGTCATGCCAATGCCGGTGTCGGCGACGGTGAAGGAAAGCCAGGCACCATCCGGCCGCGCCTGCCTGCTTGCTCCCAGCGTGATCCGTCCCGCCTCGGTGAACTTCGCTGCGTTGCCGATCAGGTTGAACAGGCACTGCCGCAGCTTGGTGACGTCCGTGCTGATCAGGCCGAGGTCCTGGCCCAGGTCGAACGCCAACGTGTTCGACTTCTTGCGCACCAGTGCGTCAACCGTTCCGGCAACGTCGCGCAGGAAGGCTGCAACGTCGACCGTCTCTGCATGCACGTCCATCTTGTTGGCCTCGACCTTGCTGAGGTCGAGCACGTCGTTGATGAGGTGCAGCAGGTGCTTGGCGTTCGACTTGATCTTGCCGAGGTCGGCAAGCATCACCGCCTGGCCTGCGTCCTCAGCTTCCTCCTCGAGCATCTCGCTGTAGCCGATCACCGCAGACAGCGGCGTGCGCAGCTCGTGGCTCATGTTGGCGAGAAAGGCGCTTTTCGCCCGGTTGGCGGCTTCGGCCGCACTTTTGGCATCCTCGGCTTCCTGCTTGGCCGCCTCGAGGTAGGCACGGCTCTCGACCAGGTCGGCCAGCCTGGACTCGCTCTCGATGATCGCGCGCCGGAGCGCATCGCATACCGACACCGTCACCGCGCCGACGACGAGGTATTCCGCAAGCGCCACCACCTGACCGGAGGTCAGCACCACGTGGCCGGCGTCGCGGACGAAGAAGTAGGCTGCCAGGAGGTCGGACAGCAGCAGTCCCAGCATGCCGGGGCGCCAACCGAGTGCGAGGCTCAGCACGAAAATCACCGGTAGATACAACAGGAACGGCGCCGTGTTGAGCGGTGCGGCCAGCCGTACGAGCGTGATCAACAGCATCGCACCGACGGTGGCGCCCGCACTCGCGCCGACGGACCAGCGCTGGCGCGAGAGAAACCTCAGGAATGCATGCAACGACTTGGGGTCCTGTCCGCGGTGGGTCGGCGTGTCAGCTACGTGTTCACGCTGTCGTGGTTGCGCTTCGCGGTCGGATACAGGGCAAGGCAAGCGGTTCTTTTTTAACAGGAACCAAAAGACTTCTGTTCTCGCAACATGTGTGTTGTGGAGGCGTGTCGTTTCAACAGCCCGCGACAGCCGGCAAAAACTCAAAAACAAGACGCGTGCTTCTGGTTGATCGTGTCAGCCCGTCACCACGCCAGATGATACCATAGCACTACAAGCCGGAGGGATTGCAGGACCGCCAGGCGAGCGAACATTGCTGCGGCGTTGGTGCGCACTACCGCCAGGCCAACCGCCCGCAGGAGATGAACGCCGTGTCGCAGCACAAGGGCCGGGCCAAGGCGCGGCCGAGCGAGGAGGCGGGGCTGACCGGCCTGCCTGCACGGTCCCGCACAGGCAAGCTGCTGCTGATTGCGCATAGCGAAGCGCAGGCAGCCCGGCTCGCAGCTTGCGCCGCCGCGCTGGTGCCGGAGCTCTCTCCCGTCCTGCTGCCCGGCTGGGACTGCCTGGCCTACGACCGCGCCAGCCCGTCCCGCGCGGTAATGGGCCAGCGCATGCGCGCCCTGCGCGCGATCTCGTCTGGGCGAACCCGCCTGGTCGTCGCCTCGCCCGAAGCTGCGGTCCAGCGCCTGCCAGCGCCGGAGCGCTACGCCACGGTGCACCTGCGGGTCGGCCAGGCAGTCTCGGCCGATGTGCTGTGTGCCAGCCTGGCGCGGCTGGGTTACGCGGCCGGCGATGAGGCGGACCAGCCGGGCGACATGGTCCACCAGGGCAGTGTCGTGGACGTGGTGCCGGCCGACGGCTCGGCCGCGCTGCGCATCCGGCTGGACAGCAGGGACGGCGCCTGCGTGGTGACCGAGATCGACCGGTTCGACCCGGCCACTCAGCGCAGCGCAGGCGCCCTGCAGGAACAGTCGGTCGGCCCGGCCTCCGAGGTGGTGTGGGACCAGGACGCGCCGGAGCAGGAGCGCGCGCCCGGCCTCGAACACGGCCTGGCGGATCTCGGCGCCCCGCTGACGAGCGTTTTCGAGCTGCTGCGCGGCGCGCAGGTGCTGCTGGACCCGCAGGCCGCCGAGCGGGTGGAGGACCACCTGGCGCAGCTCGAGGAAGCCCGAACCACCCGGGTGGCGTTGTCGCGTGCCACCGGTGCCGCCCTGCCGCCGGACGGATTGTACCTGGACCGGGCCGCCTGGCGGCGTGCCGCACGCAGGGCGACGGAACTGGAGTGGCCCGTGGCCGAGGCGCTGCCCTTGCTGCGCACCGGTCGCGACGGGCTGGAGGCGGCGCGGGCTTTCGTGGCAGCCCAGCAGGCCGCCGGGCGGCGCGTTGGCTTGTCCGGTGCACGCCTGTGGCGCGCGCTGGGCCAGGACGGCAACGCGTGCGACGGCTGGGCGGCGCTGGAGGCGCTGCGGCCGGCGGCGATCGGCCTGTTGCCGGAGGGCGTCTCGCGGGGTTTCGCCACAGCGGACGCCATGGTGTTGGCTGCCGCCGACGTGCTGCCGCCACGCCACGGCCGCGCCAGCCCGGAGGGACTGTTCGACGTGAAGCTGCGCCCGGGCGACGCGGTCGTTCACCTCGATTACGGCATGGCCAGGCTGGACGGTCTGGAGACGGTGACCACCGCACACCCTGCCGACCACCTTGTGCTGGGCTTTGCCGACGGCGCCCGCAAGCTGGTGGATTGTGCGGAGACGGACCGCGTGTGGCGCTACGGGTCTGGCACCGATGGGATGTGCCTCGACCGCGCCGACGGCGGCAGCTGGGCGCGCCGGCGCGACGCAGTGCTGGCCAGCCTGGAGGAGACCGCGCGCACCCTGGTAGCCCAGGTCAGCGCGCGTGCCAGCGTCACCGCTGCGCCCTTGAGCCCGCCCAAACGGCAGATGGACCGCTTCGCCGCCGGCTTCACCTTCACGCCCACGCCCGACCAGGACGCCGCGTTCGCCGACATAGCCGCCGACCTGGCCCAGCCGCACCCGATGAACCGGCTGCTGTGCGGCGACGTGGGGTTCGGCAAGACGGAAGCGGCCCTGCGCGCCGCCGCCGCCGCCGCGTTGAGCGGCAGGCAGGTGGCGGTGCTGGCGCCTACCACCGTGCTGGTGCGCCAGCACGTCTCGGCGTTCCGCCGCCGGTTCGCAGCACTCGGCATCGAGGTGGCCGCGCTCTCCCGCCTCACCGGCGCTGCCGACGCGCGCGCCATCCACGCGCGGCTCGCCGACGGCACGCTGCGCGTCGTGGTCGGCACCCAGGCGCTGGCCTCCGAGAAGATCGCCTTTGCGGACTTGGCCCTGGTGATAATCGACGAGGAACAGCGTTTCGGCACCAAGGCCAAGGCGTGCCTGGCCCGCCTGCAGGACGGCGTGCACACGCTCACGCTGACCGCGACCCCCATCCCGCGCACGCTGGAAGGCGCTCTGGCCGGGCTGCAGACCATCTCCGTGCTCTCCACGCCGCCCTCCCGCCGCTTGCCGGTGCGCACCACGGTCAGTCCGGAGGACGAGGCGGTGGTGCGCACCGCCCTGCTGCGGGAGCACGCGCGTGGCGGCCAAAGCTTTTGCGTGTGCCCGCGCATCGAGGACCTGGACGCGCTGGCGGCCAGGCTGGACACGCTGGTGCCGGACCTGTCCGTGGTGGTGCTGCACGGCAAGATGAAGCCGGACGCGCTGGACAGCGTGCTGGTTGGCTTCTCCGAAGGCCACGGCGACGTGCTGCTGTCCACCGACATCATCGAGGCCGGGCTGGACATCCCGCGCGCCAACACGATCCTGGTCTGGCGCGCCGACCGTTTCGGCCTGGCGCAGCTGCACCAGTTGCGCGGCCGCGTCGGCCGCGGCGGCGCACGCGGCGCTGCGTGGCTGTTCACCGACCCGGCTGCGCCGCCCGGCCCTTCGGCCGCCCGCCGCCTGGCAGCACTGGCCGCACATGACGGCCTGGGCGCCGGCTTCGCGGTGGCCGCCGCCGACCTGGACCAACGCGGTGCCGGCGACCTGCTCGGCGATGACCAAGCTGGTCACGCCAAGCTGCTGGGCGTGGAGCTCGCGCGCCACAAGCTGGCGCAAGCGATGGCCCGCCTGCGCGGTGAGACGGCGGAGGACTGGCACCCTGCTCTGGCGCTGGACCTGCCCGCCTACATCCCGCCCGTCTACATGCCCGACGTGGCGGCACGTATCGCCCTGCACGTGCGGCTAGGCCACGCGCCGGACGCGGCCGAGCTGACCGAGGAGCTGGAAGACCGCTTCGGACCGATGCCGGAGGAGTTGTCCAACCTGGTCGCGGTGGCGAGCCTGCGGGCGGACTGCCTGGAGCTCGGCGTGGCGAGGTTGGAAGCCGGCCCCGCCGCTGTGGCCGCGACCATGCGGGCGGAGCCGGGCGAGGTGGAAGGTTTGGAGCGCAAGGGGTGGAGGCTGTTGCTGCGGGTTCCGACGTCGACGGCCAGCGCGCGGCTGGCGGCGGCAAAGGACCTGCTCGGGAAGGTAAGGCGGGCAGGCCTAAGCTGAGCAGGACCGAGGTTCTCGGAACCCGCCGGCAAGACTAGGGACAGGAAGGCAAAGCCTGCTTTTTTAAAAGCAGCAAAAACTCCTGGTCCTGCTATCGCGGACTCTCCCCCCAGCGTGCACCTCAGGGATCAAAAGTCTTTTGGTTCGTTTTTCAAAAAAGAACCGCTTGCCTTGCTTCCTTCCGACCATCGTCCAGGCCGCCGAAGTCAAAGGTGATGTCGATGCCGTCCGAGAAGGTGCGAGTACTGGCTGGCAAGCAGCGTGTTGATCACGCCAATCAGTAAGCCTGCGAGCAACGGAACGCCTACCAGGGGCCACGCAGCCCATTTCGGGATGTCGAATAGGAAAAGGTCGGAGAGGTAGATAATCAGCATAGGAAGGGCAGCTGCTACGACGATACCACCGAAGAAGGATTTCAACTCTGGTTCCTGCTCTCAAACTACATTCGTCTTGATCAGCGAAGTATTTCCTGCGCCGGTGCTGATGTGTTGGCGCACCGTCCACGAAGCACCGCGGTGATGAAATAGTCATCTGGCGATGGCACAAGGGCTTTCGTCCCGCGCCAGCGGCCAGCGTTCCTGGCTCCTCGAAACCCGGCCGGGAAGGCGTGGTCTGCTTTTTCTGAGCTTCAGCAGAGAGGTCTGGTCCTGCTGGCAAAGACTTATCCGCAGCACGTGCTCAGGAGAACGAAAGTTCTTTGGTTCTTTGCTGAGCAAGAACTGCTTGGCTGGCCTGTCGAATGACACCAGGCCCTGTCGTCAGGGCGGACAGCAAACAGGCTCGAGCAAAAACTCTGGTCATGCCTGAGGCGACTTGCAATGCCTCGCGGATGTTTGCTCGGAGCTGCCGTCGCGTTGGCTGACGGTAAGCAATGCAGCAAACGAGCAAGGCTTCACGGCGCCAGACCGCGAAGCCGACGACCGTCATGAGTAGTTTCCGATCCTGGCTGACGGCACGCCGTCAGGGTCTATGCGGTCTGCGATCACCAGGATGCCGGGTGACCTGAGCGGACGCGTTTCGCGAGCCGGCGACAGGATGGCAGCCGCACGCGGGCAATGATCATTCTATCGGAACTGCATAGTGGTAGACTTCTTCATCACCCGGCCGATCTTTGCCGGAGTCGTCGCGATCATCATGGTGCTCGCAGGCGCCGTCGGCTACTTGCTTTTGCCGGTGGCGCAGTTTCCCCAGATTGCACCTCCCCAAGTCGTCGTAAGTGCCGCCTACCCGGGTGCCAGCGCGCAGGTCGTCGCAGACACAGTGACCACGCCGCTCGAGCAGCAGATCAACGGCGTCGAAGGCATGGCCTACATGTCGTCCGTCAGCGCGAATGACGGCACGTCGAACATAACGATCACGTTCAACATCGGCTATAACGTGGACATCGCCGCAGTCGACGTGCAGAACCGGGTCTCGCAGGCCACCGGCGACCTGCCTGCCATTGTCACCCAGGGTGGCATCACGATCAAGAAGCAGCAGCCCAATTTCACCCTCATCGTGAACATGGTCTCGCCGGACGGCTCCGTCGGTGCTCTCGGCCTCAGCAACTACGCCTACCTTCAGGTGGTGGACCCGCTCAAACGCCTGCTCGGCACCAGCGACGTCGTGATCTTCGGCGAGAAGCGCTACTCGATGCGCGTCTGGCTGCACCCCGATCGCCTTGCCGAACTCGGCGTGACGGCGGCGCAGGTGCAATCCGCGATCGCCGAGCAGAACCAGCAGGTCGCGGGTGGCAAACTTGGTGAGGCACCGTCGCCGCCAAACCAGCAGTTCGAGCTGCAGATCAACACGCTGGGCCGGCTGACCGACGCCAAGGCTTTCGAAGAGATCATCGTGCGCGCGGGCAATGGCAGCAGCGCGATGGTCCGGCTGAAGGACGTCGCCCGCGTCGAACTCGGGGCCCAGTCCTACGACTCGAACTTCTACATCAACGGCAAGCCGTCTGTTGGGCTGGCGATCTACCAGTCACCCGGTGCCAACGCGCTGGCCCTGGACAAACTCGTGCGCGCCAAAATGGACGAACTCGCTCCGCATTTTCCGGCCGGGATCGCCTACGAGATCAAGTACGACACGACCATGTTCGTATCGGCTGCGTTGCATGAGGTCGTGCTCACCCTCGTCGAAGCCATAGGTCTGGTGTTCGTCGTGGTGTTCGTGTTCCTGCAAAGTTGGCGGACGACGTTGATACCCGCCATCTCGATTCCGGTCTCGCTCATCGGGACCCTGGGCGTGATGAAGGTGGTCGGGTTCTCAATCAACATCGTGAGCCTTCTCGGCCTGGTGCTCGCGATCGGGCTGGTGGTGGACGACGCGATCGTCGTCGTGGAGAACGTCAAGCGGCAGATCGACAACGGCAACTCACCGTTCGACGCCGCAAAAATCGCCATGACGGAGGTGACCGGGCCCATCATTGCGACGACAGCGGTGCTGATGGCGGTGTTCGTTCCGGTCGCTTTCCTGCCGGGCATCACCGGGCAGCTATACCGGCAGTTCGCGCTCACGATCGCGATCTCGGTTGCGTTCTCCGCCTTCAACTCGCTGACGCTCAGCCCGGCGTTGTGCGCGATCCTGCTCAAGCCCAGCACCGGCGAACAGGCGTGGGTGTTCCGCGCGTTCAACGCTGCGTTCGGCTGGCTGTCGGACAGATTTGCGGCCAGCGTACGCACCACGACGCGCTACTGGCCGGTGATGTTCCTGCTGCTCGGCGGAACGGTCGCGGGCGCCTACGTGCTGTCCGGGGCCATCCCGACCGCTTTCGTGCCAGTGGAAGACCAGGGCTACTTCTTCATCGTCATGCAGTTACCGGACGGCGCGGCGCTGGCGCGCACCGAGGCTGTGGCGCGCCAGGTACGAGCCATAATCATGAAAAGGCCGGAGGTTCAGGACTTCGTCGTCATCCCCGGCCTGAACTTCCTGACAAACTCCACGCAATCCAACAGCGCCGTTGCGTTCGCCATTCTCAAGCCATGGGCGGCGCGTCCAGGTGCCGCGCATAGCGCGCAGAGTATCGTCACCGCACTGAAGCCGGAACTGTTGGCCATCCCCGCAAGCATCGTGCTGAGCTTCGACCCGCCCTCGATCCCCGGCCTCGGCACAACCGGCGGTTTCGAGTTCGAAGTCGAGGACCGCACCGGCAGCGGGTCCAGCAAGCTCGACGCCGCCACCAAGGCGGTGCTTGCGGAGGCACGCAAGCAGCCTGAACTGGACCCACAGCAATTGTTGACGACGTTCGGTGCCGCGACGCCGCAACTCGAGTTCGTGCTCGATCGCGACAAGGCGAAGCAGTTCGGAGTGAACCTGTCCGACGTGTTCACCACCATGCAGATTTTTCTCGGCTCGCTTTACGTCAACGACTTCAACCTGTTTGGGCGGACGTTCCGCGTCATCGTGCAGGGCGAAGGGCTTGACCGGACCGGCCAGCTCGACTTCGCCAAGATATTCCTGCCGACTGCGGGCGGCGGTGTGCTGCCGCTGGACGCGGTGGGTAAGTTGCGGCCGATGGTCGGGCCGCCCACGGTGCCGCATTACAACCTGTATGGCTCGGCGCTGATCAGCGGTGAGCCTGCTTCGGGTTTCAGTTCGAGCCAGGCAATCGCCGCCATGCAACGCGCCGCCGCCATCGCGTTGCCGCAGGGTTTCGACTACGACTGGACCGGCGTCATCTATCAGCAGTTGCAGGCTGGCTCTACCGCGGTGCTGATCTTTGCGCTGGCGTTCGTCTTCGTGTTCCTCTCGCTTGCGGCGCAATACGAAAGCTGGTCGATGCCGTTCATGGTGCTGCTCTCGGTGCCTTTCGCCCTGAGCGGCGCGCTGCTTGCGCTCTGGCTGCGCGGTCTGCAGCTCGACGTGTACGGTGAGATCGGCCTGGTCATGCTGATCGGCCTGTCGGCGAAGAACGCCATCCTGATCGTGGAATTTGCCAAACGCCTGCGAGAGGAAGGCAAGTCGGCGGTCGAAGCGGCGATGCAGGCGGCGCGGCTGCGGCTGCGGCCGATCCTGATGACGGCGTTCGCCTTCATTCTGGGCGTCTCGCCGCTCGTGCTCGCGGGCGGCGCGGGTGCGGCAAGCCGGCAATCACTCGGCACTGTGGTGTTCGGCGGGATGCTTGCGGCGACCGTGTTGGGGCTGGTGTTCACACCGGTCTTCTACGTCACCATCGAGAAACTGCGCGGAGGCAGGTTGTCGGTCGCGCGGCAACGCGAACTTCCTGCCCCTCACCCAGCGGAGTGACGCAATGCCCGACGTGAACCAGCCCGACACGCATGCGCCGACGTCCAGTGGCGAGCCCGTCTTGCAGCGCACGCGCCGCAGCACCCGGCGTGGGCGCGCCGGGACGATCCTTGCCTGCCTCCTTGTGGCCGCCGGGATTGGTGCGTGGTGGTTCACCAGCCGCACGCCCCAACAAGCCAAGGCCGCGCCGGCACTGATGCAGGTTCCTTTCGTGACTGTCAGCGCAGGTGACTTGCCGATATACCGCAGCTTCCCCGCAACGATGCAGGCGATGCGGACGGTGACCATCCAGGCCCGGGTCACGGGCTACCTCGCCCAGCAAACGGCGGTGGACGGAGCCGACGTGGCAGAGGGCGCGCTACTGTACAGGATAGATGCCAAGGACTACCAGGCGGCGTTCGCCCAGGCCCAAGCGCAACTTAGGTCGGCTGGCGCGAGCCTTCGCTACGCGCGCGCCACCAACGGACGTAATCAGGTGCTGGCGCATGACGGTTGGGTGTCCCGCGATGCGGCCGATCAGACGGACAGCAATTTCAACCAAGGACGTGCGACGTTGGCAAACGACGGCGCCGCGCTCGACGAGGCGGCGCTCAACCTCGGCCGTACCGAGATCCGTGCGCCGTTCGCTGGCCGTATCAGTGCGAGCCAAGTGTTTCAGGGCAGCCTGATCAGCGTTGCCGGTGCCACGCTGAACACGCTCGTGCAGCTCGACCCTATTTACGTGAGCTTTGATCCCGCGGAAACCGACCTTCCGGTGATTACGAGTGAGCAGGCCCGGGCGCCGATACAGGCATTGGTATCGGTCAGTGGCGGCAAGTCGGACCACACTGGCGTTCTCACCTTCATCGACAATCAGATGAACCAGTCCACCGGCACCATCCTGTTGCGTGCTACGATCGCGAACCCGGACCACGTCCTGCTGCCGGGTGAATACGTGACCGTCCGCCTGCACCTTGGTGACTTGCACGGTGCCTTGCTGATACCGCAAGATGCCGTAGGCGCCACCCAGATCGGGCGTACGGTGATGGTCGTGGGCGCCGGCAACAGGGTCGAGTCACATCTCGTCACGCTCGGCGACACCTACGACGAGAACGTCGTTGCCACAACCGGAGTGAAAGTGGGTGATCGAGTCATCACCGGCCAGCTGCAGAAAATTAAACCAGGACTCCAGGTGAACCCGATTGACGGATACGGCACCGGGGCGCCATGAGCCTCGCCGATCGGCGGAAAGCAAGGCAAGCGGGTCTTTTAAAAAAAACGAAAAACTTTGGCTTCCCTCGGCGCGCGCTTCAGGAACCTCCGCGACAGCAGGGGTAAGAGTTTTTTGCTGCTTTTCAAAAAAGCAGGCCTTGCTTTCTCGATCTCACGTGTGCTTTTGGGAAAACCAGGTGCGCGAGGCTGTTGCCATAAGGATACCTCGTGGGCTTTCTGTTCGTAATCCTGGCCGGCGCGCTCAACGCTGTTCAGTCCGGTAGCAACGCACAACTTGTTCGCTCGCTCGGACGGCCATGGCTTGTAGCCCTGCTGGTCAGCTCCATCACCGCGGCCGCGTTCCTGGCAGTGTTCCTTGTAACCGGAGTGCGTGCGCCTGAGGCGGGACGAGTTGGCGATACGCCGTGGTGGGCCTGGACAGGCGGCCTATGCGGCGCCGCTTACGTGACAAGCACCCTGTTTTTTGCAGAACGGATGGGTGCGGGTTTGTTCACCGGCCTGACGATCACGGCAGGCATCGTTGCGTCCATCATCGTAGATCATTTCGGTCTGGTCGGATTTCAGCAGCATGCTGCGAGCGTGCTGCGCATCGCCGGTGCCGCGCTCATGATCGTCGGACTGGCCCTTGTCGCGCGGTTTTGAGGATGCCCTTGCCATTGGCAGCCAGACGCAGCTAAGTCCTGCTAACCGAGACAGCGAACAAACGGGCCGTGCATACCGATGCACCCCCGATCCCCGCACCTACGCGTTGACGGACCGTTCTCGTCGGCAAGTAGTCGCTGACCGTTTCAGATCGCCCTTCATCGAATGGGCTGCCAGAGCCCAAAGCCCGTCAAACCACCCGTAGGAAGCCAAACGCATGATCACGCTAGAGAAGGCAAACCGCGTCATTGCGGCAGGAGAGGCAAAGGCAAGAGAGATCGGCCAGCCGATGAACATTGCGGTCGTGGATGCCGGCACGAACCTGACGGCCTTCATCAGAATGGATGGTGCCTGGTTGGGCAGTATAGACATTGCGATCAACAAGGCGTTCACGGCAAAGGCCTTTGACATCTCGACCCTGGCACTCGGCCAGAACAGTCAGCCGGGTGACCAGTTCTTCGGCATCCACGTTTCGAACCATGACCGTGTCATGATCTTCGCGGGCGGCATTCCATTGACGGTGGATGGCAAAGTGGTAGGCGCCGTCGGCGTGAGCGGCGGCAGCGGCGAACAGGACCAACAAGTTGCCGCAGCGGCTGCTGCAGTGTGCAGCTAGCCCTTAGTCGCGGGTCGAGCTGCCATGCCGTCATCACTGGCACACGTTGGCGACGATCGGAGTAGATCAGCCTGTGATACAGGGCCTCGGGTCTCAAACGGTCCGCCGCGCCTCACACGTCGAATCCATCTCGACGCATAGACACCTACAGAACGTGTCTCGAGCGATGCATGCAAACCAGCCAGTTCTGAGGGTGGCATTGCAGAAGAGTCCGCGACAGCCGTACAAAAAGTTTTTTGCTGCTTTTTTCAAAAAAGCAGGCCTTGCTTTCCTGGCCGACAAGAGCTCCGGTTGCCAATGTAAGTCGGCGCTCAGCATCTTTTAAGGCAAGTCGAGCTTCTGTTCTAAGACAGATGCGAAATTGATAGCCTGCGAGCCGGCTACAGGTTGACTTCCCAGGACATGGCGCGACTTCGAACCCTCAAGAGGAGAGTCGCTGTGTCAGACAAACATTATTCCCAAACTGTTGTTATTACTGGGGCAGGTTCTGGAATCGGTCTTACGGCGGCCGTGGAGTATGCGCGCCATGGCTGGAAAGTCGGCTTGGTCGGCCGGGGGCGCGCTGCGTTAGACGATGCAAGCGACCGGGTCGCAAAAGCAGGTGGCACTCCGCACGTCGTCATTGCCGACGTGGCCGACAGCGCAGCGCTGGAGCGCGCCGCGGGCGAGATCGAGACGGCGTTGGGGCCAATTGACGTCTGGGTCAACAACGCCGGCATCGGTTTCTACGGCGCCTTCGTCGACGTGCCCGAGGAGGCGTTCCGGCGCATTATCGACGTGAACCTGCACGGCACCGTCAACGGCACCCGCGTGGCGCTGGCACGGATGCGGCCGCGCAACCGCGGCACGATCGTGCAGATCCTCTCGGCCATTTCCTACCGCGCGGTGCCGCTCCAATCCGCCTACTCAACGAGCAAGTACGGCTTGCGCGGATTCACCGAGGCGCTGCGGTCCGAGTTGGTCAACGAGCAGTCGGCGGTGCACCTGACCATGGTGCATCCGCCAGCGGTGAACACGCCGTTCTACAGCCACGCCGGGTCGGTGATGGACAAGACGCCCCGGCCGCCGCCGCCCATCTACCAGCCTGAGATCATCGGTGAAGCGGTCTACCTCGCAGGCACCGTCAAGCGCCGGGAGTGGCGTGTGACAGGCGAGACCGTCGCCTTCAGCCTTGCCAACAAGGTGGCGCCTGGGCTCCTGGATTGGGCCTCGGGCAAGGTAGGCGTCAAGGTGCAGCAGACGACCCGGCAGGACGTGGCGGACGCCCGCGATCCGAACACCTACACGGCTTCAACCAGGCCGTCGGGAACGCACGGGCCGTTCGACAGCGAATCGCTGTCCGGCAGCTTGCAGTGGTTGCTCAGCAAGAACCAGATGCCGGCCCGCATCGGCCTTGGGTTACTAGCGTTGGGCGCCTTGGGGCTGCTCCGGCGGCGCAGGCAGACAAGGCAAGCAGTCCTTTTCTAGGTGGTTGTTCAAAAAGTCGCACCGGCGGCCATCTGACGCGGTTTCGTCATGCGGCAGCGTGATACTCGCACGTCACGCGAAGAGCGTGCTTTGCAAACGCACCGAACTCATGGCGATGAAGGATCGGCCTGCCCGCTCGGACCGAGGGCGCAGGCAAGCCGATCCGCTCCGGTGCTCGGAGAATCACGCCGGTTGACCCACCAGGCCTGCTGTTAAACGGACGCCGGAAAAAAGAACGAAGACACTCTTTGTTCCCTTGAGCACGCACTGTAGGAGACTCCGCAACAGCCGCACCAAAAGTTGTTTGCTGCTTTTTTTCAAAAAAGCAGGCCTTGCTTTCTGTCCCTCGGTCGATGCTTTCGTATGTCATGAACGAGATCCTACACAGGCTGTTTCAGGACCGGGCAGCGGTGACCTACCCGATCGGGCTCGTCCTGGCGATCCTGGTCACGGTCCACGTCCTGCTCCGCAAACGGGAATTGGCGTCTGCAGCCGGGTGGATCGGCTTTGCATGGTTCGCACCGATCACTGGAACGCTGGGCTATGCCTTGTTCGGCGTGAACCGTGTGAGACGCCGCGCCCGGAGGCTGGGTCTTGGGTCTCGGACGCGGGGACAACGGCAATCCGGGCCCGAGTCGAGGGGCGACGGCGAGACCCTCGGGCCGCTACAGCGTGGCATGCAGGTGCTGACCGGGCGGCCTCTGCTCGGCGGAAACAAGGTTGACACCTATCAAAGTGGCGATGCGGCGTATCCGCCCATGCTCGATGCGATCGCGGCGGCCGAACGCAGCGTTGGTATGTCGTCCTACATCTTTCGCGATGATGTCTGGGGCGGGCGTTTCATCGACGCGCTGACGCAGGCCAGCAGGCGCGGCGTGCAGACGCGTGTGCTGATCGACGGCATCGGCGGCGGCTGGCTGCTGTCCTCTGCTTACCACCACCTGCGCCGTAACGGCGTGACAGCGCAGCGCTTCCTGCACTCGCCGCTGCCGTGGCGCATGCCGTTCCTCAACCTTAGGTCACACAGGAAAATCCTCGTTGTCGACGGGACGCTCGGCTTCACCGGTGGCATGAACGTGGCCGACCAGAACGTGCTGGCCACCCGTACGCCCGCGCCGGTGCAGGACACCCATTTTCGTCTCACCGGCCCGGTGGTGGCGCAACTGACAGAAGCCTTTGCCGCCGACTGGTCGTTCGCCAGCGGCGAGGACCTGCAAGGAGATTCCTGGTTCCCGACCATCGAGGTGGGCGAGGGGGCACCTGCCAGGGTGGTGACGTCAGGACCCGACCAGGACATTGAGAAGCTGGAGTTCGCAATGCTTCAGGCTGTCTCGTGCGCGCGCGCGCGCGTTGTCGTCATGACGCCCTACTTTCTGCCGGACGACAGGCTGGTAGCTGCTCTGTCGTTGGCCGCCATGCGCGGCGTCTCGGTGGAAGTCATCATACCCGCGCATAGCGACCACAAGCTCGTCGATTGGGCGTTTCTCGCGAATGTCGGCCCCTTGCTGACGGATGGCGTGCGCGTCTGGCGCTGCCCTCCGCCGTTTCGCCATTCGAAGATCATGACCGTCGACGGAGATTGGACGTTGGTCGGCAGCTGCAACTGGGACATCCGGTCATTCCGGCTCAACTTCGAGCTGTGCGTGGAAGTCTACGACTCCAAGCTAGCCGCGTCGTTGGAAACGTTCATGGCCGGTTGCCGCAGCCGCGAGGTCACGCGGGACGAGATCGATGGCAGAAGCCTGCCTGCGCAACTTCGGGATGCGGGGTCTCGGTTGCTGTTGCCCTATCTATGAGTGAAGGCAAGGCGAGCAGTTTTTCTTCAGGAAAAGCATCAGAAACTTTGCTCTCTTCAAGTGTATCATGGTGAACTGCGTTGTTTCAGCCGTCCACGAAAGCCGGAGCAAAAGCTTTTTGCTTTCTGTCCTTAAAATAAACGACCCTTGCTTTTGCCTTTCCGGTGCTGATGTCCGTCATCTACCCACGCACACCTGACGGCCGCTACTTCGTCGTCCGCGGGCGACTGTGGCGCCTGGCGAACCCGGCCCTGCCGCCGGACGTCCACGACGCGCTCGTGCACACCTTGATGGCGGCGCGCCGGGCCATTCGCGACTCAGCCAATCAACAGAACGCACGCGCCGATGTAGACGCGGCAAAGCGGGCACTCGGCGAACGTGGGCCAGTATGGTGGACGGATGGCGCGCCAGATTACAACAGACGCATGGTGGCCAACACGCCGTATGCAGCCTGGTATGCGAGACAATCTCAGTCCGATGACTGCCAACCAGGGTAACTGGTCCGGCCGCAAGGCGACCGGACCAATGGTTCAGGCGGCCGCGTGTTGAAGATAGGCGTTGACCAGGCCGGGGATGTGGCTGTCAAGCCAGTCTCCCATTTCCTGTTCCTCGGTCATTGACTGCTCCAGGACGGCCACGTCCTGCGACGCGCCTGCCGCCTGCGCCATGGTCACCAGCACTTTGTAAGAGCCGATCTCGTAGGCCTTGTAGCCGACGGCAGCGAGCACGTTCTTGATCACCTCGTCGCCGGCAGCGAGGTGCGCGAAACCTGCGACCTTGGCCACCGTGCCGGTAACCGCTTCCTTGGCAATCGAGGCGCTGGTGCCGTGCTTCTCAAGCAGCTTGTCCAAACGCGCCGCCTGTTCGGTCGAACGCTGCATTTCCTGCTGCATGCGCGTGTGCAGGTCCGCGTAGCGCTCCATACGCGGCAGTTCGTTTTTCACCGTGCCGATGGCTTGCGTCTCCACCGCGTGCTGGTTGCGCAGCCCGGTCAAATAAAGGTCCATAACCGCTTTCGATCCGCTCATGTCGTCCTCCGTTCAATGCGCCCCGAACGTTGCCGGGTGCAGGCGGATGCGACGCGGGGACATCAGGATAGAGTGCACTTGCCGTTCTCGCCCTCGCGCACAGCTACGCAGGTCGTCTGAGCAGCCGCGTTTGCTACGTGTGCGAACTGGCTGGCCCGGCTATGTCGGTCCGCTGCACTCCTTCGAACCGCATGATGAAATCCCCTCCGTAGGCCGTCGACGGTGTCTGGTAGCCCGGCGCGGCACCACCCCCGGCAGCCAGCCTTGCCACCTCGACGGCCGTGCGCGCGGTGAGGCGGTATGGTTCGGGCGTGGCCAGCAGCGAGGATGCGTGCTGGCCGGACGTGTCCCACGCTTCGGCCAGCACCGCGGCGCGGCCGCTTGCCCGATCTTCGGCCGAGGGTCCCGGTGGCAGGTGCCGGTCGACCCGGCCTTGCAGGAACCGCAGCACCGGGCCTTGCGACATCAGCCGGCGGATCGAGACGGGCAGGGCGGCCGCGACTTCCATTTGGCGCGTTGCCTCGAAGAACACCTCGACATCCGCGATGCCGGTAGAGTGCCAGGCGGTGGAGACGTCGCCCCAGGGCACGCCGATCGTCGGGTGCGGGCCCGCACCGAAATCGGCCGTCTGCCGCAGCATCGGGTCGCCCTGCACGATCCTGCCGCCGCGGCGGACGCGCACGCCGGTGCCAATGCCTTCCAGCATCGTTTTCATGGTGCCTCGGCTCGCCTTGGAAAGCCCGCCGACAGACAGGCGCAGCCTGGCTGCCCCCGGCAGCCGCGACGCCACGTGCGCCGACAGGCAATCGCTCGGCACCACGTCGAAACCAGCGCCGGGCAGCAGCATCACGCCAGCATCTCGGGCTCTGGAGTTCCACCCTGCGAGCGCCTCGAAGACGTCGATTTCGCCGGTGATGTCGCAATAGTGGACGCCCGCCTCGATGCAGGCCGACGCCATGGGGGCGGCGGTTGCCGAGAACGGGCCGGCCGCGTGAAGCACGGCCTTGACGTCGCTCAGCTCCGCGCGCGTTGGACTGAGCCCGAATACCCGCCATTCTAGCCCAAGCTTGTCGGCAAGCGAGCGTACGCTGTCCGGGTTGCGGCCGGCCAGCGTTGGATGCAGCCCTCGCTCAACGGCGTGCTCGGCGCAGAGGCGTCCTGTGTAACCGGTCGCGCCGTAGATCAGGAACGTCAACGACCGACCTTGGCTTCTTTTGGCATGGTCCTGTCCGTGCTTCCGGTGTTACTTGGGAAGACAGCAAGGCCTGCTTTTTTGAAAAAAAGCAGCAAAAAACTCTTGTTACGGCTGTCGCGGAACTTCCCTCAGCGAGTGCTCCGGGAGACAAAGGTTTTTGGTTGTTTTTTTAAAAAAAGAACCGCTTGCTTACTTGCGACCGGTCAACGTCTGCGGCTCCCGACATCACGGTAGCGGGCACCGTCCCATACGTAAGTGCGCCCGGCGTGCGCGCCGGGTCGTGCCAGGACGAGGTCGTAGAAACCCTTTGTCAGGTGCGAGGTGAACCGCACGATGTGACGCGTCTCCGTCTCTCGTGCGCGCGGGTCCGTCTTGTCGAGGATGAACTCGTCCGTGGACGCAGAGAAGATCGCGACGAGCTTGTCGTCCGTGTGACGGTAGAGGATCAGGGACGACGCGCCTGCGGAGGTCGAGGTGGTGGTGAGCGACTCCGACACGTCCACGCCGAGTGCGACCTCGCCGGGCGAGATGCGGAACACCGCTCCGTCGATCGAGACGTCGGGCACCGATGGGATGACGGTGCGATCCGGTTCCGGGTAGTCGGAGCCCTCATCAGAGGCTGCCAGGACGAAGGCGGCGCCCCGAGGGGAGACGAGCCCCACGCGCAGGGTGCCGAGTGCGCCGGGCGCATCCTCACTGCCTGTGTCCTCCAGGGTGGCAACCGCGAGCACGCCCGACGGGCCGCCCGGCCAAGCTCCGAGCGCCACCGGCGGCGGGTCCGCGGAATCTAACCCGGTGCCCTCGAGCGCCTTGTAGGCGGCGGCTTTGTCCTGGTCAGTCCGCGATTGCGCATTGCTGCCTGACACTGTGAGGGCAAGCGCGGCAACGGACATGACGACCGCTCGCATCATCCGCTGATCCACGCGCTATGGAGCGGATTAGCCGTGCCGCGGAAGGCTTCCACGGCAGAGCGCGTCGTGGACGGCGCGGGTGACGCAGCGTCAGGGGCTTGGCCGCTTGGTGTCCATGGAGCCGTCACTGCTGACCAGGGCAGCCGCCGCTTCCCAATCGGACACCGGGTGTGCCGAGCGCGCGTGACGAGACAAGTTCGCAGTAGCCACGACCTGCGTCCTGGGCCGTGATGGGTGAGCAGGCACACACAGAGCCGCAGCGGACAAAAGACACACCGGCGTGAAAATTTCTCCACGAAGTCCGGTTGTTGGTGCAGCCGTCTCGGCCCCCACGCTAGTATGCACATCGAGCCCTGCCAGCCATCGTGGAGGTTGACGTCGGTGAAAGAAGCAAACTCTGCTTTTCGGAAAGGCGGTAAACCGTCTGGTAGTGCTGTCGTTCAGTGTTCTGCAGCACCTGGTCGACAATGAAATTCTCTGGTTCTTTTTTTGAGAAGAACTGCTTGCTTTTATCTTCTACCGATCAAGACTCAAGGCCATGATACAGCTCAGCTAACGTTCAGCACCGAATAAGACAGGGAAAGTATTTGGATCGTTCTGACGACGTTTTCTCTTTGCACACCAGGCTTCGCGATCGGACGCGCGAAGTCGAGATGAGTCTGGCCGACTACCTCGACGCCTGCCGAGCCGACCCGGGCTGTTACGCCAGCCCCGCAGAACGCATGCTGCGCGCAATCGGCGAGCCCGAGATGGTCGACACCTCGCGTGACCCTCGACTGTCCAGGCTTTTCCTGAACAGGACGCTGCGTGTCTACCCGGCGTTCTCGGAATTCCACGGGATGGAAGACACGATCGAGCGCATTGTCGGCTTCTTCCGCCATGCAGCCCAGGGCCTCGAAGAGCGCAAGCAGGTTCTCTATTTGCTGGGCCCGGTGGGCGGCGGCAAATCCTCCCTCGGAGAGCGGCTGAAGTCGCTGATGGAGCACGAACCCATCTACGTGCTCAAGGCTGGGAGCGAGCTGAGCCCGGTATTCGAAAGTCCGCTCGGCTTGTTCGACCCGGAGACCACCGGCGTCCTGCTGCACGAACAATACGGCATTCCGCTGCGCGTGCTGACAGGCATCGCCAGCCCGTGGGCGTTGAAGCGCCTGGACGAGTGGGACGGCGACATCCAACGCTTCCGGGTAGTCAAGCTGTATCCGTCACGCCGCCGGCAGGTCGCCGTCGCCAAGACCGAGCCGGGCGACGACAACAACCAGGACATCTCGGCGCTGGTCGGCAAGGTGGACATCCGCAAGTTGGAGACGTTCAGCCAGAACGACCCGGACGCCTACGGCTTTTCCGGCGGGTTGAACCGCGCCAACCAGGGCATCCTCGAGTTCGTGGAGATGTTCAAGGCGCCGATCAAAATGCTGCACCCGCTGCTGACGGCAACGCAGGAGGGCAACTACCTCGGTACTGAGAACATCGGAGTCATCCCGTTCCAGGGCATTCTGCTGGCGCACTCCAACGAGGCGGAGTGGCAAAGCTTCCGCAACAACCGCACCAACGAGGCATTCCTAGATCGCGTTAGCGTGGTGAAGGTGCCTTACTGCCTGCGGGTGACCGAGGAAGGCCGCATCTACCACAAGCTGATCAGCAGCTCGGCGCTGGCTGAGGCGCCGTGCGCGCCGCACACGCTGGAAATGCTGGCGCGGTTTGCAGTGCTGTCGCGCCTGAAGCCGCACGCCAACTCCAAGCCCTTCGCCAAGATGCGTGTTTACGACGGAGAGAACATCCGCGAGACCGACCCCAAGGTGAAGAGCATGCAGGAGTACCGGGATTCCGCCGGCGTAGACGAGGGGATGGACGGCGTCTCCACGCGCTTCGCCTACAAGGTGCTCTCGGCCACCTTCAACCACTCGACCAGCGAGGTTTCCGCCGACCCTGTTCACCTGATGTACGTGCTGGAGCAGGCGATCCGGCGGGAGCAGTTCCCGGCTGAGACGGAAGCTGCATACCTCGCGACCATCAAGAGCGAGCTTGCCGCACGCTACGCCGAGTTCATCGGCAACGAGATCCAGAAGGCCTACCTCGAAAGCTACGGCGATTACGGGCAGAACCTGTTCGACCGTTACCTGGACTACGCCGACGCGTGGATCGAGGACCAGGACTTCAAGGATCCGGACACCGGACAGATGTTGAACCGCGAGCTGCTGAACGCAGAGCTGACCAAAATCGAGAAGCCGGCCGGGATCGCCAACCCGAAGGATTTCCGCAACGAGGTGGTGAAGTTCGCGCTGCGCACGCGGGCCGCCAACTCTGGCCGCAACCCGTCTTGGACAAGCTACGAAAAGATCCGCGACGTGATCGAAAAACGTATGTTCAGCCAAGTGGAGGATTTGCTGCCGGTTATTAGCTTCGGCTCCAAGAAGGACAACGAGACGGAGAAGAAGCACAACGACTTCGTCGACCGCATGGTCTCGCGCGGCTACACGGAACGTCAGGTGCGCCGGCTGGTCGAGTGGTACATGCGCGTCAAACAGTCGGCCTGAGCGGGCAGCCGTTGGACATCATCGACCGCAGACCCAACCCGCACGGCAAGAACCTCGACAACCGCCAGCGCGTTCTGGCACGCGCCCGCGCAGCCGTGCGGCAGGCAACTCGCGCGGCGGTGGAACAGGGGACGTTGCGCGAGATCGCCCGCGACCAGTCCGTCACCATCCCGTCCGACGTGTTGCACGAGCCAAGCTTCCACACCGTGTTCTCCAGCGGCAAACGACAGGTGGTGTTCTCCGGCAACCACGAGTTCTCTGCCGGCGACCGCCTGCCGCGCTCGGAGAAAGGTGGCGCTGGCGGCGGTGCCGGCGACGGGTCAGGCGGTGGCGAGGGCCAGGACGGTTTCCGTTTCGTGCTGACCAGGGACGAGTTCCTCGACCTGTTCTTCGACGACCTGGAGCTGCCGGACCTGGTAAAAAGCCAGATCGTCGCCACCGAAACGATGGTGCCGGTGCGCGCCGGCATAAGCGTGGATGGCACGCCATCGCAGATCGACATGTCGCGAACGATGCGCCAATCGATGGCGCGGCGGATCGGGTTACGCCGGCCAAAACCAGCCGAGGTGGTCGCACTCGAGGCCGAGATCGGGCGGTTGGACCAGGACGGCGACGAGGCCGAGCGGTTGCCGGCGCTGCGGGCCGAGTTGGAGTTGGCACTACGCCGGCTCGCCCGCGTGCCCTGGGTTGACCCGGTGGATCTGCGCTACCGGCGCTTCACCCAGACGCCGCAGCCCAGCGCGCGCGCGGTGATGTTCTGCCTGATGGACGTGTCCGGCTCGATGAGCGAGCAGATGAAGGACCTCGCCAAGCGCTTCTTCCTGCTGCTGCATGTGTTCCTCGAACGCCGCTACAAGCGTGTGGACCTGGTGTTCATCAGGCACACCGAAGTGGCCGAAGAAGTGGACGAGACCACGTTCTTTACCGATCCCCGAACCGGCGGCACGGTCGTCTCGACAGCGTTGACCGAGTTCCTCCGCATCCAGCGCGACCGCTACCCGCGGGAGTCCTGGAACATCTACGCAGCACAGGCCTCCGACGGTGACAATTCCTCGAGCGACACGCAAAAGGCGGTCAGCCTGCTGGAAACCGACATACTGCCGGCCGTGCAGCACTACGCCTACATCGAGGTCGGCTCGTCGGCGGTGATCCGCAGCGCCACCGATCTGTGGCGTGGCTATGAGCCGCTGTCCCAGCGCAGCCCGCGTTTGGCGATGCGCCGCGTCGCCGAGGCTGGAGAGATATTCCCGGTGTTTCGCGACCTGTTCCGGCGCAAGGCGGCCGCCGCGTGAGTAGCGCATCCGCCTTGCTCTACCAGGGCACGGACTGGGATTTCGCTACGTTGCGGCGAAGCTACGACGCGATCGAGCGGATCGCCTGTGAAGAGCTCGGCCTGGAGGTCTACCCCAACCGCATCGAGGTGATCACCGCCGAGCAGATGCTGGACGTCTACACCGCGCACGGCATGCCGCTGACCTACCGTCACTGGTCTTACGGCAAGCGGTTCCTGCAACACGAGACCAGCTACCGGCGCGGCTACAGCAGCCTGGCCTACGAGGTGGTGATCAACTCAAACCCTTGCATCAGCTACTTGATGGAGGAGAACTCGGCCACCATGCAGGCGCTGGTGATCGCGCACGCGGCGTTCGGCCACAACCACTTCTTTCGCAACAACCACCTGTTCCGACAATGGACCGAAGCGTCTGCGATCCTCGACTACTTGGAGTTCGCGCGCGCTTACGTGGGCGGTTGTGAGGACCGTCATGGCGTGGCGGCGGTGGAACGCGTGCTGGACGCGGCGCATGCACTGTCGCGCCACGGGGTGAATCGTCACGGCGGCGCGCGGTCACTGAACCTGAAAGCCGACCTCAGGCGCGAAGAGGAGCGGCGCACCTACGACGAGCAGATGTTCGACGACCTCTGGCGCACCGTTCCAGGCGTCTCGCCGAGTTCGAGGTCTGATAAGGTTGCCGAGCGGCGCCGCAAGTTCGCGTTGCCAGAAGAGAACCTGCTCTACTTCATCGAGAAGCACTCGCCGAAACTGCAATCTTGGGAACGCGAGATCATCCGCATTGTGCGTCTGATCGCGCAATACTTCTACCCGCAGCCGCAAGCCAAGGTCATGAACGAGGGTTGCGCCACCTGGGTGCACAACCGCATCATGACCCGCCTGCACGAGACTGGGCAGATCGACGATGCAGCGTTCCTCGAAGTGATACACTCCACTGCCAACGTCATCATGCAACCGGATTTCGACCATCCGGCCGGCGGGCCTGGCTTCAACCCCTACGCGCTCGGCTACGCTGTAATGAGCGACATCGAACGCATGTGCACGCAGCCGACACAAGAGGACCGCGCCTGGTTCCCTGACATTGCCGGCAACGGCGACCCGCTCGGCACCCTGCGCTACGCCTGGGCGAACTTTCGTGACGAGAGCTTTATCCTGCAATTCCTCTCGCCGGTGGTCATGCGGAAGTTTCGCATGTTCCGGCTGCTGGACGACACGTCCGACCCCATGCTGCTGGTCGACGCGATTCACGACGACGAGGGTTACCGTGCCATCAGGCGCAGCCTGGCACAAAGCTACGATCCCGGTGAGGGTGACGCTGACGTGCAGGTGGTAGACCTGGACCTAGACGGCGATCGCCGTCTGACATTGCAGCATCGCACCCGGCCAGGGCGGCTTCTAGGCAAGCGGGATGCCGAACAGACGTTGCAATACGTGGCCGAGCTCTGGGGTTACAATGTGACGTTGCAAGAAGTCGACAGCGAAAGCGACGCAGTGCTCGTCACGTACACGGACCGTCCAGCGGCTAGGTAAGCTGGCGTCATTACCAAGACGTCCGCAGCTGTTCACGTGTCAGCGTGTTGTTGATACTCTTAGGCCGGTAAAGCAAACCTGCGATCACGGAGGCCATGCGTTGGAGATCATGTCGCAATGATCTCACCCGTCGGCAGGTCGCCTCCGACAGCGACGTTGCAGCACGGAACGAGGCCTCTTTGTGTCAGGCCATCTAGGACTACCTGCCAACCAGGTATCGGTTGAGGCAAAAGTCCGACTACACCAGGTCGGACCTCGCTCTCGCCGAAGTTAAACCGCCGACCTTGTATCGTTGATTGGCCAGGAAGAAGGCAAGTGTGTCTCGTTTGAAAAAAGCATGAAGAAACTGGTTCTCCAGGTGAGTTTCGCGGGAGGGTCGGCGCCAGCGGAGACAAAGGTTTTTTCATTTTTTCAAAAGACAGGCCTTAGGTTTCTCACCGCCGATCAAACTCCGTAAACTTTCAGGAGAGACGGCCCTTCGCGCTGCTGCTGGTATAGGCTTCCATCGAGATAAGCCGGCAATGACTCGCATTGGGCTGACGATAATCACGTAGCGCATTATCAAGTTCAACATGGCATGAGCACCGCCAGAACGCTGGAAACGTTGTTCTCTGGTCTGACGATCTGTGTGAGAACCTACAAGCTTGATGGGAGATCGGACATCTCGGCGTCCGTCATGACAGGCGACCGTGCTATTGCGCCAATACGGGCGGCATCTTCCATCACGCCGATCACGCGGTCGATTGCCCAGGCGGGGTTGAGTTCCGCACGCCACGAGTACTCCTCCGCAGCGCGTGCCAGTCGCGAGTAGGCGACGTTGTTGTTCCAAAGTCCGCGGAGACAATCGGCCCACTCGGCTGCGGGAGCGCGTGGGTCGAGGCAGATGCCACCTTGTCCGATCGCCTCCGTGAGACCGCCGATACGCGAGCCGATGACGGGGATGCCATTCATGTGAGCTTCAGACGCGACTCGACCATAACCTTCTTCCCACTGGCTCGGTGCAAGCAGGATACGGGCTTCGGCGTAGATGCTGATCATGCTTTTGAGGTAGGGAACGAACCGCACGTTGGGAGTCTGCTGCAACATCGCTTTTACTACTTGGCGGCGCTTGCGTGGCAGGACCCATGACTCGACAAAGGTGAATGGGATGTCCGGGCAAAGTCGCGCTATGTTGATGGCCAGTTCAAGGCCTTTCTCGGGAACGGTGCCGACGAACACGACCGATCGTCTGGTGTGCTCCTTGGCGACGTAGCGCGTTCGATCAATTAACGGCGGAACGACAACGCTTTCTACTCCAAAGCGAGCCTGGTAAAAATTGGCAGTGAACCGGGAGTTGGCTAGGTAACGCGCTGTCAGTCCGACAGGGCTGCCGTTCATTCGGTGGAGTTGCGCATCGCGCCAGTACACTGCAATCGGCACACCCAACGCGTTGATCCTGTGGGCGACCGGCATAGCGTTCATGGCTTGCACCAGAACGGCATCAGGCTGGAAGTGGTCGATCGCCTGTTCTATATGAAGGCCAATCTTCTCCACGCGGTAGGTGGGATATCCATTGAACGTGTTGAGGTCAAAATGCCGACGCCTAAGCCCCATCTGCGCCATCGCATGTACACCCATGATGCTCTTGCGCTTCAAGGTTGTAGCGATGGCGACGTCCAACCCCCTATTCCTGAAGGCCGATAGCAACTCCAGGGAGGAGGTCTGCGCGCCACCGGTTTGCTGTGGCAGGAAGGGCTCGGCCAGTGCGATCAAGACGCGCATGACCTTCGTCAGACGAGGTTGGACGTGCGGGACGCCTGGCACGGGAGCCCATACGCGGCGGTCAACAGCCGGATGGTCGTATCGTTCATGATGTCGCCGCCTACGTTGACGCGATTTAGGCCGTGCCGTTGCGAGAGCAGCCAGGTGACCAGCGGCCGACGATGGCCGAGCGTGGTGACGTTCAAGCCAGCCCGCCGCTCCATCCAGTATAACCATAAGTCATCGGCGTATGGCGCCACTGAACGAAACGCATCTTCGTCAGTCGCCTCCTCGGGAAGAGCGTAAGGAAAATAGAGCGTGCCGCCAACACCGGTCGCGAGCAAGTATGGCGACGTCTCCGGGTCTGGCACCTCCCACTCCCAATGGAGATAGGGAAGCGGCTTGCCGCTGGTGTCTAATCGTAGGCGATGTGCCCGGTGGCAAACGATGGTCGGGTGAGCAGCGTCGTAGCCGCCTACTAGTCGTTCGAGCCATGTGTGATCGTAGTAGACATCGTCATCTGCGGTTGCAATAAAGCTGCCGGGGTATGCACGCAGGCTCGGTATCAGCTTCGTAAACGCTCCGAGATCGCGGGTTTTGCAAATCTGTAGGCCACAGCGCTCCAGCATGCGGACGCTGCGAGGCAGACGCGAGAAATCTGCTTCTCCAACCCAGAGTATAGTGGCATCCGCACGAAGACTTTGTGACAGCAGACACTTCAACGTCAACGCTAACGTATCAAACCGCTTGGGATGTGACGTGAGCGAGACTATCAACTCAGCCGGCAATTCATGTGCCTTCCGGCCATTTCTTTGCCGTGACCAGAGAAACTGGGTCTTTGCCTGTGCAATCAAGCTTGCAGCGACCTGCAAAAGCTTGCGTCGTCCCCGGCCTGCGAAGATGTAAAGCCGACTTCGGCTTTTCAATGTCAAATCTTATGACCGAGGATGTCTCTTGCGCGCGATCAACTTCAACCCGTCCCAAATGAGCGGTGGGAAAACGGATTTTAGCCCGCCCCGAAGACGGTCGCGTAGTGGCATCTCTTCCGGGGTAAGATAGCGCGTGCTGAGCCGTTTGGCCGGTGTCGGATCTGGACGGCCATTTGTATAATAGTAGGCCGCCACGGATCTCCTTGAGCGTCCATCTGGCGTTCTTACCGGGTCGGGATGACCATGGAAGCTCTCAGCGCTTTGCGCGAACAGGATGGACCGGCCGAACACCGGCACAACTTTGTCTTCGCATTCGGACCGGTTCCACAATTCCAGGGCACCCCCCCATTCCGCTTGCCAACCTTCGTTAAGGTAGGTGATCAGGACGAGCCGGTTATCCAGCAAAGTATCACCGTGCCGGGTGAAGTCGACATGGACGCGAAACTTGCCGCCCATCGGGATCTCGTGCAGGCCACCGCCTCGAAGGACCGGGTCTGTCACAAGCGCCTCGACCCCGGTGATACAACTCAGAAATTGCGTAAATTTTGCTCGGTGGATCAGGTCGAAGTAGCTCTGACTACCAGGGCCGAGTTGCGCGTTGGGGCGAGTGCCGCGTTTAAGTTCGTTCTTGTTGTCGTATCTGATCCAATCTTCGCTTCGCACGCGACCGTAGTCGAGCGCTATTCTGTGAAGCAGGGCGGGATCAAACAAATTGTCGATGACGACGTGCGGGAAAGGATTAGCGTTGTCGAATACGGCCCTAAGCACGTGCAGAGCTGGATCGGACTCGACCGCTTCGTTCAATCCGTCGTCGGTGTAGCACTCGTGTAATCGCACTAGACTGAGCGGCTCACGTCCTCCCCGTTCCGTCACTGTAAGTTGCCGAGCCGCGGCCAGAGAAGCAGACATAGGAGCCCTACAAATACGCCGCGGAAGACCGGCTGGTTAAGCCGTTTCGACAGATACATGAACCTGCAGTGCGGTAACATACACGGTTCTGTGTGGTCGTTCAAACCTCTGTCTAATGAACTGTCATTGACATACTTAGCCAAAAAACACTCGCGAGGATTACCTAATGATCATCATCTACAACTTTAGGTCGTAAGAAGGACCACGCCAAGCTTAGCGTTCGAGCCATCGTGACACGCCCTTGCCGGAATAAACCCAGTGTTGCGATAGAGGCAATCTCAGCCACACACAGAGACGCAGCCAGTACTACGATCGGGCCAGACGGAAGGATATTCCGTGCCACCAGCACGACCGCAAATGAGGTGATGCCGGCAACGTAGTGCGGATACGCCATCCTGAAGACGGAGCTGCGCCGAACCGGGCCTTTTCGCGTAACAAGCCACCACGAGAGCGGCGTGCGAAGCACCTCTCCAAGCGCGTAGCCTGTCGCGACACCGACTGGACCGTAAGGTAGACCGAGGACGAACCCAGTAACGCATACAATCGAGTTGAACAGGCCCCAGAACATGTACTCCCGCGTGCGGTGCTGACTGATAAACAACCAGCCGATCGAGTTATTAAGCGCCTGAAAAAAGCTTGCGATTCCAAGCGCTACGAAAATGGAAGACGCATCGGCAAACTTATTGCCTAGCAGCACAGGGACAAGTACGTCTGCTGTAGCTACCATGAACACGATGCCTGGTAGCGTGACCAGCAACATCTGCGACTGTACCTGTAGGTAAGCCCGGTTATAGCGTTCAGGGTCGTGCGCTGTATGTGACAGCACTGGAAGCATGACCTTGGCGATGGGCGCGTTGATCTGCTGAAGCGGCAGCAGCATCAGCTTATACGCACGGTCATACAGACCTAACGAGCGGTCTCCCCAGGCGCGCGCGATTAAAACATTGTCGAGATTACGTGAGATATAGTTTCCGACGTTAAAGCCCGTAACATTGCTGCCGAAATGCAGCGCCGATGTTGCTCCCGAATTGCGAGCTGGCAGTGACGGCCGCCAACCCGTCGCGACCCAGGCCCCGATCGCGGGTATCGACGTCTGCACAATGCTGCCAACGTAGAGTGCCCAATAGCTATGAAAGATAAGCGCCGCCGTCGCCGACAACACAAGAGATGCAGCGCCGGCGCCTATATCCAGCACTGCAAGCGCTCCAAACTGCATACGCCGACTCAGCAGGGCGTAGTGCACCGAGCTTGCGCCGCTGATGATGACGTTGAGGCCGAGCGCTGTGGTGAGCTTGCCGACGCGCGGATCGCTGTAAAACATGCTGACGAGAGGCGAAAGGGCGAACAATGCACAACCTACGCCGCAGCTCATACCAAGGCTGACCCAGAACAGTGTGCTCACTTCCGGCTGTGTCAAGCTGCGTTTCTGGATGATCGCCTGAGCGAGGCCTAGATCCTGAAACAAACCTGCGAAGCCAACGATTGGTCCGGCCATGGCGAACAGGCCGAACTGAGACGGCGCTAGCAAGCGGGAAAGCACAACGACCGATGCGACCTGGATAAGCAGTCGCAAGCCTTGTGAGACTCCTGTTTTAATGACTCCAACAGTAGCCCGACGTTGCAACCCACCCAAGGGCGGATCAAATGACGCTGACGAAACGCTTGGCATGATCGGAATTGAGGCCTTAACGGGATGTCCAAACGCGTTCGCACGGTCGGCCGGTCATGGGTCCTGTATCTAAAACGTGGTCAACCAGACCCGCCGAAACTCAATACGTCTGCCATGTTCGATCTAAACTTCCTAAGAGGTATACACGTCCTGTTTTGCGGTATGGAAGCCATCTGGTATGCCTGTTTGTCCGATTCCCCCAGCCGAGTTGCGTCCGCGTCACCTTGAGCATGGCTCGCCGCTCATCCTTCAGCCCGGGGCGTCTTTCTCCTGGTGACGCCCCGGTTTGGCTCTAGCCGGTTAAACTCACGTCTGACTAACGACCAGCGAGCGGCATCAGCCACCTGGATCAGGTGGTTAGCCGAGCAGCGTCGATGATACGTCTGGCCGGCTTCCTGATGCCGACGTTTCCGATTGGCAGCGTCGATCCTATTCCTGGCGGCTCTGAAGCTGTCTGCAGGTTGTCGAGACCCTTTCTTCTGGGATGTGACATTGCCGATCGGGGTGGTTGCCAGACGACCACTTGCACCGGTTGCAAGGCCGAGGCGGGATCGAGAGCTCAAGGCGACGGAGGCACACGCGGCAAGACATGGCTTTGCCATGAAGCGACGAACTGGCGAGACTCCAGCTCGAGTCGTCGTCGGCACCGAAGAGGCGTCCGGCGCGTGGAAGCCACAAACGGCTTGCAACGGTCGCGCCTGTCGCGACAAGCCTGCATGCGATCGAACAGTGGCGATCTCAGAACAGGCTGATGCGGGAGTTTCCATCGTTCAACAGCAGCTTTGATATAAGTGCCTCATACACTCGCTGCGCGATCGTCGAGATCGCCCGTTGCGCGCAAGACGATGACCTGCTGCGACTGATTGCGATGTCTCCGGTGCCGACGCTGTGTTGGCAACTGGACAACTTGACCATACGTGATGCCAATCAGGCTCCCTACGATCTGACCGGCCACGCCGCCGGCACTCTGTCGGGGCAAAACCTGGACAACCTCGGCTTGTGTAAGACGAAGGCCGCACGACAAAAGAGCGAGCAGGAGGTGCGTCTATCTGAACGCGTGGTGGCGGGCGCCGAACACACGCTTCCACGTCTCGCGTGACAGCGCGTCGTCGGGCGCCTCGTAGTTCATGTCGTGGTTGCCGGGGCAGGCGTGCCAGGGGATGCCGGCGGTGCCCATCATCCGGTTGAACCTGTCGTAGAAGGCGAGGTCGTCGAACATCAGGTCGCCATGCACGACGGCAAGGGCGGCCGGCACCTCGCCCAATTGTGCCATCACGTCATCGCGCACGTAGCCGAGCTCGGCGAGGCTTTCCGGCTGCGGGTCGGTCAGCAGCAGCGCGTCGAAACGGGTCGGCTCGTCCTGCCGCCGCAGCGCGAAGTCGATGCTCGCCGGAACCAGGCCGGTGGGCGCCACGCCGGCAAAGCGCGTGTGCAGCGCGGCTGGCGTGCCGCCCGGACTGTGCAGGTAGGCGAAGCGGGCGAGCTGCGTCTCGGGGTCGACAGGCGTGGCCTATCCGGTGGGCTTGATAACGAACACGCTGTCGCCGTCGGCTACGGGCAGCGTCCAACGCCCGTCAGCCCCGGTCGCCACCACGTCGGCGCCGTTGCTGACCAGGACACCCGACAGACCCAAGCGGCCAACGCCGGTCTGCTCGTAGACCGCGCCTCTGGCCATCGCCGGGCCAGGCTCGGCCGCAGCACCTCCGGCAGCACCCAGGCCAGCCACCGTGGCGCCGAACAACACGGCACGACGCGGAAGCAGCGGCAGCGCTGCGTGTACACCGGTCGAGGGTGCTTCCGTCCTGCTTTCTACTGCGCAAACAGTCGGGCAGCTTCAACCCGGTCAGCCCATCTTGCTGCCAGGCGCCAAACCGTTGCCATGGACGACGCCGGACTCCGTGTTCAGCGTGGCGCGGCCGCACCGCCCCGACAGCCTCCGCCAGACGCCTCCGGTCCTCGGCCGCCCGAGCCGATCATCCAGCCACGGCACTTGCTCGCCGAACGCAGACTTCGGCGCGCCGGGCGTTTGCCGCCGTCGCGTTACCGATCTCCTCGTCATGCCAGACGCACAGGACGAACCCGCACTCGAGGAGCGCTGCGGCCAGGGAGGAGACCGCTTCTGCCAGGCACGCCCGACACACGCGGTCGAGCGCAAGCTTGTAGAGGTAGTTGTCGAGCAGAGAGGCATTGCCGGCCTGCGCGGCTGCGAGCGCGCGCAACAGGCGGCACTCATCCTTCGTCAGCGCCGCCGCGCCGCGTGGTTCCAGGCGGGGAGGGCGCGCCCAACGCACCGAGCGCGCCGCCAGGCGGAACGCCCGAAACGCGGTCTGGGCCAACACAAGGTGGCCCGACGGCAGCAACGGCGCAAAATCGCAAACACCAGGTTCACCGGCCAGCGCTCGCAAAGCGTCCGCCGCTACCCGGACGCAAAGGCAGTTCGCTTCGGCAATCACGTAAGGTCGCACGGCAACGGCTTGCGTGCTCGTCATGAAACACTCCCAGGCGGCCGGTGCCGCGCCGACAAGACCTATTGCGAATGACTCTCAATATCAAGTAGAGGGAGCTCTCAACCAGCAGGGAGCGGCCGATGGACAGCGTGCATGACGAGTGCCTCCGAGGCGACGAACCGGACGAGCGCCTGGCCCTGCCCATCGAGCAGGGCGTGCTGCTGTGGTGCATGCGCATGTGGGTCATCGAGATGAAGCGGGGGATCGGGGCTGAGGAGCGTATCGAGGAGATGCTCGCCGCCTTGGGTGCCCAGTCTGCGTCGCCTTGCCTGAAAAGCTTCATGTTTGCGCTCAGCCGGGGCTGCACGCGCATGATCGAGGTGCAGTGCGTGTGTCAAAGGCGGATCAGCCTGGACGAGCGGGCTCTGCTCGACGCGCTGTCGCTGACGCAAGCGATGCGGCCTTTCGAGGCGCTGCTGCTGCTGCGAGGCTTCGAGACCCAGGCGGGCGCCGACGCAGCGCTCCGCGGCGCAGAGGGCGTAGGGTCGGCGCTGGCCCAGGCCGGGCGTTTCCTGCCAGAACCTGACGAGGAGGTGCGCCACTTCGGATTATCCGGCGGACGCTGGTCTGGCCGTCCGGTGGAGGTTACGCTGCACTGATGTCACGGCGCTGAACGTGATTGGGTGGAAGGCAAGGAAGCAGTTCTTGTGAAGAAAACAACCGAAAACTTTTGCTCCTGGGGTACACGCTGCAGACACTTTGCAGCAGCGGGTATAAAAGTTTTTGCTGCTTTTCAATAAAGTAGGCCTTGGCTTTCTTATCCGGCGCGCACCTGTCGTTATTGCACCGGACGCATAAACTGTGTTGCCGGCTGCAAACACCACAGCTCGCGTCGCGCATGCAAACACCGGAGACACCAGCAATGAACAGCCTGCTTCTGCGTCGGTGGCACAACTACCTGGGTGCCTTCATCGCTCCCAGCATCCTGTTCTTCGCCTTTACGGGCGCGTTGCAACTTTTCAGCTTGCACGAGGCGCATGACGGCTACCAGCCGGCGCCGGTCATCGAAAAGTTGGCCCAACTGCACAAGAACCAGGTGTTCGCGCTGAAGCATCACGGCCCCCCGCCGGATAAGGCGCCGGCGTCTGCGTCGAGCGGTCCGGCAACCCCGCACGACGACGGCCAGCCGGCAATCCGGACCTACGTGTTGAAGTGGTTTTTCGTTCTGGTGGCGCTCGAGCTGATCGTCTCCACTGTCTTCGGCGTCTGCATCGGATTGAGCCGCCCGCGTGGCAAGAAAACGACGATCGCTCTTATCGCGGCAGGATGCGTTCTGCCGTTGGCGATCCTCCTCGCCTGAACTCCGAATTCGAAAATCAGAAAGCCTCGTGCGCCCGTAAGCGTGCTGAGACCAGACGGCTTGTCGCAGCAACTTGCGGCAGCGTGCGGCCTCTTGCTTCGTCTCGGCGCAACAGCGGTCGCACAACTCTTCGTCCACGCTACGGAACGCAAGCTGCCCTGGTCTGTTGTAGCAGAACAGCGCGAGCGCAAGCTGGACGCGTGCAACCGCCATTCTGAATAGGCGGGCCGCAGATCACCTGACATGAAGCATCAGCCTTCGGCAACCAGCTTACGAAATTCCGGATGCGCAAGTGTCAGAGATTTTTTGTGAAGAAGTAATGCTGTCGTCCGTGTGGCTGCCGAACGTGGCGTAATGCGCGAAATTCCGCCGAATCGGCAGTGCTGTGGACATAATGGCGGAACGGTTGCAACAAGAGGGGTTTAAAATAGATCAAGGGTCGATGATGCCTCCTATTGACGACCCACGGGTCGCCATCGTGGGTGCTGCCTGCCGCCTTCCCGGTGCCGCCGACGAGGACGCGTTCTGGCATTTGCTCGATACCGGCTGTTGCGCCGTCGGTGACGTGCCGTCCGGCCGCTGGTCAACCGCGCGCTATCTGCATCCGCGCCGGTCCGAGCCTGGCTTCAGCTACAGCTTCCAAGGCGGCTACATCGAGGGCGTGCTCGCCTTCGACCCCGCAGTTTTCGGCATCTCGCCGCGCGAGGCGGCCGAGATGGACCCACAGCAGCGCCTGCTGCTCGAGGCAGTGTGGAGCGCGCTGGAGAACGCCGGCATCCCGCCCGGCACGCTCGCCGGCGAGAACGTCGGCGTGTACGTCGGCGCGTCGGGCCTGGACTACGGCAACCTGCAGGTGGCCGATCTCGGCGGCATCGACAGCCACTTCATGACCGGCAACACGCTCTCCGTGCTGGCAAACCGCATCTCCTACATCTTCGACCTGCGCGGGCCGAGTTTCACCGTGGACACCGCGTGCTCCTCCTCCCTGGTGGCGTTCGCCCAGGCGCAGGCCGCCATCGCGTCCGGCCAGATCGACACCGCCATCGTCGCCGGCGTCAACCTGCTGCTCTCGCCGTTCCCCTTCATCGGCTTCTCGCGCGCCGGCATGCTCTCGCCCACCGGGCTGTGTCGCCCGTTCGCCGCCGGCGCCGACGGCTACGTTCGCGGTGAGGGCGTGGTCGCCATGGTCATCACCCGCCTGCAGGACGCGGTGGCGCAGCACATCCCCGTGCGCGCCGTCGCACTGGCTTCACGTGCCAACTCGGACGGCCGCACCAACGGCATCGCACTGCCCGCCACTCTTGGCCAGAAGCGCCTGCTGGAGCGCATCTACGGCGAGGCCGGCATCGATGCGAACCGGCTCGCCTTTATCGAGGCGCACGGCACCGGCACCAGCGTCGGCGACCCGGCCGAGGCAGCCGCCATCGGCGCCGCACTCGGCCAGCGCCGCACGGCGCCGCTGCCGATTGGCTCGCTGAAATCCAACATCGGCCACCTCGAGCCGGCGTCCGGCTTGGCGGGGCTGTTCAAGGCCGTCCTGGCGCTGGAGCGCCGCCGGCTGCCCGCCTCGCTGCACGCCTTGGCCGCCAACCCGGCCATCGACTTCGCGGCCCTTAACCTCAGCCTGGCCACCGCACCCCTCGCCCTGCCGGCGGACGACATTTGGCTCGCCGGCGTGTCATCGTTCGGCTTCGGCGGCACCAACGCCCACGTGGTGATCCGCCAGCCCGAGCCGGCCGAGTTGCCGTCCGCCCGGACCAACGGTGCGGCCGGACCGCAGGCCGAGCTGCTGGTGCTGTCCGCCCATTCCCGCCAGGCGCTCGGCCAGCTCGGCAGCGCCTACGCTGACCTGGTCGAAGCCGGCTCCGACGCCGGCCAGCTCGCCACCGCGCTCGCCTGGCAGCGCGACCTCGCCCCGCACCGCGCGGCCTTTCCGGTGGGCGGTGCCACCGCGGCTGCGTTGCGTCAGTTCGCCGCCGGTGGGGCCGCGTCCGGCGGCGCCGAGGGCACCGCGCCCTCGCAGCCACCGAAAATCTGCTTCGTCTACGCCGGCAACGGCAGCCAGTGGACCGGCATGGGCCGTACCGCCTTTGCGCGGGATGCCGCCTTCCGCGCCCGCTTCCGCAAGGTGGATGCCAGCTTCGCACGCTTTGCCACCTGGTCGCTGGAAGAGGCGCTGCACGACCCAGACCTCGCCGGCTCGCTGCGTCAGGCCGAGCTGATCCAGCCGCTGCTGTTCGCCGTGCAGTCGGCACTCACCGCCAGCCTGGCCGCCTATGGCCTGGTGCCGGATATGGTGCTGGGACACAGCGTGGGCGAGGTGGCCGCCGCCGAAGCCGCGGGCGCGCTCAGCCTGGACGAGGCGGTGCGGGTGATCTTCCATCGCAGCGCCCAGCAGGAGGCCGCGTTCGGCCTGGGCGGCATGGCGGTGGCCAACACCTCGCGCGAGGCGGCGCTGGCGTTGTTCGAGGAGCCGGGCCTGCAAGGCCTGGAGATAGCCGCGGTCAACAGCCCGGGCGCTGTCAGCATCTCCGGCCCCATGCCTGCCATCGAGGCCTTCGCCCGCCTGGCCCGCCGCCGTCGCGTGGCCGCCCGCGTGCTCGACCTCGCCTACCCGTTCCACTGCAGCCTGCTGGACAGGCTGCGGGTGCCGGTGCTGCAGGCGTTCGGCACCATCGCCTGCGAAGCGGGCAACGTGCCCTTCATCTCCACCGTCACCGGCTCGGGCGTTGCCGGCGAGGCGCTGGACGCGGCGTATTGGTGGCAGAACGTCCGCGCGCCGGTGCTGTTCAGCGACGCGGTCGAGACGGCGGGCCGTCAGGGCGCCACCGTCTTCGTCGAAATCGGCCCGCGCCCCATCCTGCAGGCCAGCATCACCGACACGCTGCGCCACGCCGGGCTGGACGGCTCGGTGCTGCCCAGCCTCGTGGAAAAGGAGTCTGACGGGAACCCGCTGCTGCGCGTGCTGGCGCGCGCGGTGGTCATGGGCTGCCAAGTCGACCGCGCCCGGCTGTTCGGCGCCCGCCCGCCTGGCCGCGTCCGGCTGCCCGCCTATCCCTGGCAGCGCAAGACCTTCCAGCAGGCGCGCACCAGCGAGGCGATGGATCTGTGCGACGCCGCGCCGGCCCACCCTCTGCTCGGCACCAGGCTGCGCGCCGGCACGCCGGAATGGCGCAACCTGATCGACGCAACCACGGTGGGCTACCTGGCCGACCACCGCATCGACGGCGAGGTTGTCGTACCCGCCTCGGCTTTTGCCGAGATGGCGCTGGCCGTCGCGCGCGACCTCTACCCCACCGGCCCGATCGGGCTGGAGGATTTCGACCTGCTCGCGTGGCTGACCCTGCCCGAAGACCAGATGCGCGAGCTCTCCGTCCGCCTGCACGAAGAGGCGTCGCTCGTGGAGGTCTGGAGCCGTGCGCGCTTCGGCGCCGGCGAGTGGACCCTGCACGCCAGGGGCCGCGTCGTGCGGGTCACCTCGCCGGTGCCGGCGGCAGCAGTCATGGCGCAGCTACCCCATCGGCTGACGGCCGATGTGGTGTACGCCAGAGCCGCGGCCAGCGGCCTCAGCTACGGCCCGTCGTTCCGCCGCGTCCGCGGCGGCGCGCGCAGCGACACGCAGATCGACGTCGAGCTGGCCGCCATCGACGCGGCGGACGACGCCGGCGTGGGCACCGTCCTGCACCCGATCGCGCTGGACGCCGCCTTCCACGCCATGTTCGACAACATCAAGCGCCGTGCGGACGAACGTCATGTCTACCTGCCGGTCCGTTTCGCCGGCCTCCGCGTACAGCTCGACCACGCCTCGCCCGCCCGCGCGCGCGTGGTGATCAGCCGTGAGACAGACCGCTCGCTCTCCGTCGACGTCACCCTCCTCGACGGCGAAGGCCGCACCATCGCCGTGCTGACCGGCGGCCTGTTCCGCGCCGTGGTGCTCGAGCGGTCGGTGCCGGACCGGGTGTTCTTCCGCCAGCAACCGGTCCGCCTGTCGCGCATGGCCAGGCCACAGGATGCGCGCGCCTGCGCGGCGGCTGCTCTGGACCGGCTCGGCACGCAGACGGCGCCGGACTCCTGGCTGTACCTGGGCGCGTTCGCCCGCGCGCTGGCGTTCGCCAGCCTGCGCGATGCGTTCGGCGACGTGCCGATCCTGCCGATCGCCGGCGTGGCCGCGCCCCTGACGCTGACCCTGCTGGCGGACCTGGCGCGCGCCGGCCTCGCCACGCAAGGCGCCTCCGGCTGGAGCCTCGCGCATGAGAGCGGGCTGCCTGAGGCGGGCGACATCCTGCAGAGCTTCGCTGCCGACCACCCCGAGGCGAGCGCCGACATCCTGCTCGCCGCCCAGGCCCTGGCCGGCCTGCCGGGCGCGCTGCGGACCGGCGGTGCCGCGCCCCTCGGCGCCACGCTGACCGAGCGTTTCGAGGCAGCCACGATCCTGCTTGCGCCGGTGTTCGCGGCGGCAGCATCCGTCTGCGTCGCCCTGCAGGACCGGGTGGCGCCAGAGGCGCTGCGCGTGCTGGTCGCCGAACCATTCTGCCTGGGCGTGCTGCAAAGCCTTGCCGCCCTGCTGCAGGACGGTCGCGTCACGGTCAGCGTGGTCGGCAACGATGCCAGGCGCCTGAACCTGGCCCGGGCGCGTCACGGCGAGTCAGGCGGGATCAGCTTCCTAGATCCGGATGCCGACGACGTGCCGGCCTTCGACGTTGCGCTCTGCCTGGCACTGGCCCCGCTCTCGGGCGAGATCATGCTCGGTCAGGCAATCGCCCGCCGCCTGGCTCCCGGCGGACTGCTCTGCGTCCTGCAACCGCCCGCCAGCCCCGTGTTCGACTGCCTGCTCGGCGCCCAGGACGGTTGGTTCGCGCAAGCGCCGCCTGGCGCTCCGCTTGGCCGGATCGCCGCCGCGCGTGACGGCAGGCGCTGGGCGCAGGCGGCCGGCTTCAAGGACGTCCACACCCACGCGCTTGGCGAGGAGGTCGGCAGCATCGTCATCGGGCACACCGGCAGCCGGGTTACGGACGTCCTCGGCGCTCACGGCGCCGACGCCGCGCCGGTGCTGCTGCTGCAGGACTGGCCGGACCTGGCCGAGGCCTTGCACGGGTGCGGCCTCACAGTTCAGCGCACGACCGCCAGCGGGCTGGCGCAGGCCTGGACGGCGATTGCGGCTTCTGGCGACGGCCAGGCGGCGCTGGTGTTCCTGGCCCAGGCGGACGGGCAGGGCGGGCTGGCAGGCTGCCTCGCCCGGCTTGCTGCGGTGCTGGACGCGACACAATCCACCAAGTGCATGCTATGGGTCGTGGTGCGCGGGCTGCGCGCCGGCGACGCGTCCGCCATCGATCCGCTCGCCGAGGCGGTCTGGAGTTTTGCCCGCGTCGCTGTCAACGAATACGCCGGTATCGAGCTGCGGCTGGTCGATTTGGCGCTGGCGTTGAACCCGGTGGCGGCGGCGCGGCAATTGGCCACGCTGATCACAGCACCGGGCGAGGAAGCGGAACTGCTGGTGGACACCTCTGGCGTCTCGGCGATGCGGCTGCTGCCGGCGCCGCCCGCCAGCGCCGAGGTGGCCGCCGTGCGGCTGCAACCTGGCCCGCAGGGCGCGCTGTCCGGATTCGACTGGGTCGAGGCGCCGCGCCGCGCGCCGGATGCCGGCGAGATCGAGCTGCGCATCACCGCCGCCGGGCTGAACTTCCGCGACGTCATGCTGGCCAGCGGCCTGCTGGACGACGACGTGCTCGACGACGGCATGGCCGGCGCGGTGCTCGGCTTCGAATGCGCCGGCGAGGTGCTGCGCGTGGGCGAGGGCGTGGGCCACCTGCAGCCGGGCGACACCGTGATGGGCTTCGGCCGCGAGAGCTTTGCCACCCACGCCACCGCCGACGCCCGCGTCTTCGTCCGCGTGCCGGACGGCGTCTCGACGGAGGCTGCCGCCACCATCCCCGTGGCCTTTCTCACCGCCTGGTACGCGCTGGTGCACATGGCGCAAATCCAGCCCGGCGAGTGGGTGCTGATCCACGGTGCCGCCGGCGGCGTGGGCCTGGCCGCCCTGCAGGTGGCCCGGCTGCGCGGTGCGCGGGTCGCGGCCACCGTCGGCTCGCCGGAGAAGCGGGCGCTGGTGGCAGCTTTCGGCGCCGAGCGGATCTACAACTCCCGCAGCACCGCCTTCGCCGACGAGATCCGCTCCGACATCGGCGGCGTCGACGTGGTGCTGAACTCGCTGGCCGGCGATGCGATGCAGGCCAGCCTGCGATGCCTCCGACCGTTCGGCCGCTTCGTCGAGCTCGGCAAGCGCGACTACGTGGCCAACACCGCGCTGGGCCTGCGCCCGTTCCGCCGCAACCTGAGCTATTTCGGCGTCGACCTGGACCAGCTTCTCGCGGCCAACTTCCCCCTCGTCGAACGCCTGCTCGCCGAGATCGCCGGCCACTTTGCCGCCGGCACGCTCTCCCCGCTGCCGTATCAGGCGTTCGACTGGCACGAAGCCGGTTCCGCGTTCCGGCTGATGCAGTCCGGCGGCCATGTCGGCAAGATCCTCATCCGCCCGGCCGCGCGCCCTATCGCCACTATCCTGCCGCGCGCAGCGTTCCGGCCGGCGGACGGCGCGCACCTGGTGGTGGGCGGCACCGGCGGGTTCGGCTTCGAGACGGCATGCTGGCTGGCCGAGCTTGGTGCCGCCACCGTCGTCGTGGCCTCCCGCAGCGGCACGCTGGCGCCGGAGCTGCAGGCGCGCGCCGACGCCCTGCGCGCCACCGGCACCACCCTGCTGGTCGAAACCCTGGACGTGACCGATGCGGCGTCGGTGACTACGCTTGTGGGCCGCCTTGCACGCGACCACGGCCGCGTGGCCGGCGTGATCCACGCCGCCGTGGTGCTGGACGACGCGCTGATCGCCAACCTTGAGCCGCACCGCCTCGCCCACGTGCTGGCGCCCAAGGTGACGGGCGCCGACAACCTCGACCGCGCCACGCGCGGCGCTCCGCTGGACTACTTCGTCGCCTACTCCTCGGTGGCCGCCATGGTCGGCAACCCCGGCCAGGGCGCCTACGCCGCCGCCAACGGCTACCTGCAGGGCCTCATGGCGCGCCGCCGTGCCGCCGGCCTGCCCGGCCTGGCGGTCGGCTGGGGTGCGATCTCCGACGCCGGCCTCCTTGCCCGCGACACCCGGAACGCGGCCAGGCTCGCGCGTCTGGCCGGCATTGACGCGATGACCTCCCGCGCCGCCCTCTCCCACCTCGAGGCGCTTCTCGCCCAGGGCGCGGCCAACCCGGCCACCGTGCAGTGCGCGCTGTTCCACGCCGGGGACGCGCAGCTTCGGTTCAAGCTGCTGCGCACCCCAGCCTTTGCCGGGCTGTTCGCCGGCGGCCACGCGGCTGCCGAGCGCGAGGCCGGCCTGGCCACGCGGATCGCCGGCAAGAGCGACGGCGACGCCCGTGCACTGGTGGCTGCCCTGGTGGCCGCCGACGTCGGCCGCATCTTCCGTCTGCCGCCGGACGAGGTCGAGATGACCCGGCCGCTCGACGAACTGGGACTGGATTCCATGATGAGCCTGGATTTGCGCATGAGCATCGAAAAACGTTTCGGCATCGAATTGCCGGTGATGGCCATCAGCGCCGGCGTTAGCGTCAACGAACTGGCCGCCAGGCTGATCGCCAGCCTGCGTAGCGGCGCGCAACCCGCCGACGACGCCAGCCAGCAGATCATGCAGCGCCACGGCATCCAGGATGCTTCCCTGGACGGCCTCCCGGGAGCCGCATCCGTCGCCAGCTTGTCCGACGCCGCCCAGGAGGCGCGCCGAACCGACGTGGCCGTGGTGCTGGCATGAGCACCGGCGTGGTCCGCGTCCGCCGCAGCGACGCTGGCGTGGCCCTGGCATGAACGCGTTCCCCCCGGCAGGGCGGCTGACCGGCAGCGCCAAGGCGGCGCTGCTGGACACCATGCGACGCGCCACGCCCCCCGAGACGCGTGAGCAGGAGGCGCCCGCGGCTGCCGCCCGCGAGATGTCGTTCGAGAGCCTGCCGGCCTACCAGATGCTGAGCAGCCAGCGCGCCATGGCCGACGGACTCGGCCTGCGCTTCCCGTTCTACCGCACGCACGCGGCACGTGCCGGCGCGCGCAGCGTGGTCGACGGCCACCCTGTCGTGAACTTCGCCTCCTACGACTACCTCGGCCTGAACGGCCACCCCGAGATCACCGACGCGGTAGCCGAAGCCACGGCGACGTGGGGCACCAGCGTGTCGGCCAGCCGCATCACCGCCGGTGAGCGCGGTTTCCACGCGTCCCTCGAGGCGGCACTGGCCGGCATCTACCAGAGCGAGGCGGCCCTCGCCTTTGTCAGCGGCCACGCCACCGCCATCTCCACCATCGCGGCACTGCTCGGCCCGCGCGACCTCATCCTGCACGACTCGCTGATCCACAACTGCGTGGTGGTGGGCGCCCAACTGTGCGGCGCCACGCGGCGGTCGTTCCCGCACAACGATCTCGACGCGCTGGACGACATCCTGGCCGCCAGCCGCGACCGTTTTGAGCGCGTGCTGATCGTCTCGGAGGGCCTCTACTCGATGGACGGCGACGGGCCGGACCTCGCCCGCCTCGTCGAGGTGAAGGAGCGTCACGAGTGCTGGCTGATGGTCGACGACGCCCACGCGCTGGGCGTGCTCGGCCGCACCGGCCTCGGCGTCTTCGAGATGGCGGGCGTGGACCCAGGGCGGGTCGACATCTGGCTCGGTACCCTGTCCAAGACCCTGGTCAGCTGCGGCGGCTACGTGGCCGGCAGCGCAGCCCTGATCGACTACCTCAAGCTCGCCGCCCCCGGCATGGTCTACAGCGTCGGCCTGCCCGCACCCGCCGCGGTGGCCGCGCTGACCGCCATCGGGCTGATGCTGCGCGAACCCGAGCGGGTGGCGCGCCTGCAATCTAACGGCCAGCGCTTCCTAGAAGCCGCCAGGGCCGCCGGGCTCGACGTCGGCACCAGTTGGGGGTACGCCGTTACCCCGATCGTGCTGGGCGACTCGCTGCGGACGCTCACGCTCGCCGACCGCCTGCTCGAACGCGGCTACAACGCATTCCCGATCATCCCGCCGGGCGTGCCAGAGCGCTCCGCCCGGCTGCGCTTCTTCATCTCCTCCGAACACACCGAGGCCGAGATCAACGGCGCCGTCGCCGCTGTGGCCGAGGAGCTGGCCGTCCTAACGGGCCGGAGCCATTCCCCGGCAAGGTCCACGTCCTGACCACGCCGCCCTTCGCCAACGTGGTGATCACCGGTGCTTCGAGCGGCATCGGCGCGGCGCTGGCGGCCCACTACGCTGCCCCTGGCGTCACCCTGGGCATTACCGGCCGGGACGCAACCAGGCTGGACACCGTCGCCGCACAGCTCCGCGCGGCCGGCGCCGCGGTGGTGCCCGGCGTCCTCGACGTCCGCGACCGCCCCGCACTCGCCGCGTTCTTGGCCGACTTCGACGCGAGCCACCCGATCGACCTGTTGGTGGCCAACGCCGGCGTGCTGAAAGGCCGTCAGGCGGACGGCACGCCGGAGGACGGCGAGACCGCCCGCCGCGTCGTAGAGATCAACCTGCTCGGCGCCATCGACACGGTTCACGCCGTGCTGCCGGCGATGACGGCGCGCGGCCGCGGCCAGATCGTCCTGGTCAGCTCGCTTGCGGGCATCTCGCCGGTAGCCGACGCGCCGGCCTACAGCGCCAGCAAGGCGGGCATGCTGGGCTACGGCCGGGCACTGCGGGCGGCGTTGCAGCCGGCCGGCATGCGCGTGTCCGTGGTGTGTCCCGGCTACGTCGCCAGCGCCATGACCGACAGCCACATCGGCAAGCAACCCGGCAAGATAGGCGCGCCGGCGGCGGCCCGGCTCATCGCTGCAGGCATCGCGCGCGACCGTCGGGTCATCGGGTTCCCGCTGGTGCTATACTGGCTGGCCTTGATCACGCCGTTCGTGCCCGAGGCGATTAACCGGCTGGCCACGCGGGATCTTCGCTTCCACGTGGCATCACGGTAAGCAAGCAAGCGGTTCGTTTCAAAAAACCGAAACCTATTCTTCCCGTCGGGTATGCCGTGGTGAGCCGTGTCGTCTCAGCCGTCCGCGACAGCCGCGACAAAAGCTTTTTGCTTCTTTTTCTCGAAAAAGAAGCGCTTCGCCCTGCTACAGCCTCACGGCTACATCCGCACTATGTCCATCCGGTAAAGCCCCCCTGCACAGCCCAACGCCGCCGCCAGCAGCGCCAGCGTGAACCCCGCTACGCCTGGCCAGCCGTCCGCCCGCAGCCACCACCCCGCCGCCGAGCCCAGCACGCTGGAGCCCAGATAGTAGGCCAACAGGTACAACGACGCAGCGTGCCCGCGGAACGTGGCCGCCCGCTGGCCCACCCACGCGCTGGCCACCGCGTGCGCCGCGAAGAACCCCACCGTCAGCAGCACCAGCCCTGCGATAGTGGCCACCAACCCCGGCAGCAGCGTCATCGCGATGCCCGCCGCCTCGACGCAGATCGCCCCCGGTAGCACGAGCCTGCGCCCAACCCTGTCCGCCAGCGTGCCAGCCAGTGGCGAGGCGACGATGCCGAACAGGTAGACGGTGAAGATCAGGCTCGCCGCCGAGCGGTCCAGCGATAAGGGCGGCGCCAACAGGCGGAAACCGGCGTAGTTGTACACCGCGACAAAGGCGCCCATCACCAGGAACCCGACCGCGTACAGTAGTCGCATCGGCACCTGTTCAAGGTGGTCGCGCCAGGCGTCGGCGTGGCCGCGCAGCCGCACGCCGCTCTGGCGCACGAAACCTCGCGACTCCGGCGCCAGCCAGGCGAACGCGACGCTTGCCGCCAGGCCCGCCACACCGACCAGCCCGAGCGCCCAGCGCCAGCCCAGCGCGCCGGCGAGCAGGCCTGCGCCCACCCGCCCGCACATGCCGCCGAAGGCCGTGCCGCCGACGTAGAGTCCCATCGCGGCGCCCAGCCCGCCCGCGGACACCTCCTCGGCGAGGTAGGCCATCGCCACCGCCGGCACCCCGCCCAGCGCCGCACCTTCCAGCGCACGCAGCAGCAGCAGCGCGTGCCAGCCAGGCGCGCCGGCCGCTGCCAGGTTCAGCACCGATGCCAAGGCCATCGAGGCCGCCATCAGCCCGCGCCGGCCGGTGCCCTCCGAGACGGCGGCCGCGGCCATGATGGCGGCCGCCAGCAGCGCGGTCGACAGGGAGAGAGCCAGCGAGCTCTCGGCCGGGCTGACGCGGAAGTCTTGGGCGAACTCCGGGAGCAACGGCTGCACGCAGTAGAGAAGCGAGAAGGTGGCGAAGCCGGCGAGGAACAGGGCGAGCGTGATGCGGCGATAGGCGGGCGAGCCGCGTTCTGCTGGCATGCGTCAGTTTGTTATCGTCTGCAGTGTAGACCTCAACGTTTTCTGTTCCCCATGGCAGATGGCGCAAGTCGTTTCGGCTATCCACGATTGCTGCTTTTCAAGCAAGCAGCCCTTGCTCATATCAGCGGCTCTCGATCGAGCGCTTTGAAATTCGGCAAAAAAGGCAAGGCCTTCTTTTCTGAAGAAAAGAAGCAAAAGACTTTTGTCCCTGCTGTCGCGGAGGTTCCTGCAGCGCGCGCCCAAGGACACAAAAGTTTTGGTCCTTCTTTCCATATGAACCGCTTGCTTTGCCTCCTACCGGTCTCTCAGCCCCGCATCGAAAAACCGCACGACCGCCGCGTCGAACATCGCGTGGAAAGCAAGCCGGTCGAACCCTGGCGCGCTTTGGCAGATCATCGGCAAGATGTGCGCTTTCGCAGCGTCGCAGGGCGAGAGAAAGTCGAAATGGTCGGCTCCTGTCACCACGTGGTACTCGGGTGGTGAAGCCAGTGCGTCGTGCACCGCCTGCGCGTAGGCGGGCTGCGGCAGCACGTGGTCCTGTTCGGCGCGCCAGAGCTGCACAGGCACGTGTACGCCCGCCAGGCCTATCTTGCCGAACGTGAAGCCGAGCGCCGGGGCCGGCGACGACCACCGCGCGGATGCGCGGGTCGTGCACCCAGGCCGCGGCGGGGATGGCGGCTGCTGTCTGCTTATCGGCGTGGTTGCGCGCGGTGAGCGTGCAGGTGAACTCGGCGCTGTGGGTGGCGCAATAAGGTGCAACGCGGGACATGTCCGGCACGCCGCCGGCTGCCACCAGCACGGTGAAGCCGCCGGCGGAAAAGCCGAAGGCGCCAACGCGTGTGGCTTCCAACTGCGCGTGGGCCGGCCAGTCGTGCAGCATGTAGTCGGTCAGCACGCGCAGTTGGCGGCTGCGATCCTGGACGGCAAGCACGCGGCTCTGGTCGCGGTAGTTGTCGCCGGTGTGGGTAAGCGCCGCGGCGACGAAGCCGGCGCGTGCCAAAGCCAGTGCGGTGTCAACGTGGCCGGAGTAGATGCCGCCCTGACCGTGCGACATCACCACCAGCGCCAGGTTCCGGCCGGCGACTGCACCGTCGGCTGCCACGCTCTGCGTCTCCAGACCGACGCGTTGCGGCTGGGCTTCTGCGTCGCTGGGATACCAGATGCCGATCTCGATAGGCGGGTTGCCGGGATCGGGGATCGTGCGCGTCTGGAAACCAACCGCGTAGGCCGGCCACGCGAACAGCCAAATCGCGAACACCCGAAGCGTCAGTCGTGACCTGCTCATCGTGTGCTCCAATGGTAAGCTAACACCCGCAGCCCGAAGCGCTGACCGTTGCAAAGCCCGAAGGACACTGGACCTCGGTAGGAAAGCAAGAAACTTCTGTCTCTGCTGTCGTCCACTCTCCCACAGCGTGTATCCCAGAGAACTAAAGTTTTTGGTTCTTTTCGAAAAAGAACTGCTTGAGTTCGCCTTCACCGGTCGGGGTTTTAGTCCTTGGCCTAACAGTCAAATGTGCGCTCGATTATTTGACTGCCGAAAGGAGGAGCAACAGGCAGAGCTTGTGCCAAGCAACTCCGCTCGTGCGCCTGGCCCAAAGCAAGCGGTTCTTTTGCAGAAAAAGAACCAAATAACTTTTGCTTCCTGTCGCAGCTGAGGCGCATTGTTCGCGGTCCGCGACAGTCTTCTTCCCTATTCCGGCACCTTCAACCCCATCGCCTTCAGCGCAAACCGCGTCTTGCCTCCATGGGGCGGCCGCAGGTACTCGAACCCCGAGAAAAACCCCGGCTTGTGCACCCCGCGCGCGTGGCTGAACCGGTAGAAGCCGTCCCGTCCGTGATACGCGCCCATCCCGCTCGGCCCGACGCCGCCGAACGGCAGGTCGTCCTGCGCGCAATGCATCAGCGTGGAGTTTATCGTCACCCCGCCGGAGACCGTGCGGTCCAGGATGCGCCGTTCCGTTACCGCATCTTTCGTGTAGGCGTACAGCGCCAGCGGGTGCGGTCGGCGGTTGACGAACGCGATCGCCTCGTCGGTGCCGCCGGTGCGCACCACCGGCAGCACCGGACCGAATATCTCGTCGCGCATCAGGCGGCCGTCCAAAGGCGGGTCCAGCACCACGGTCGGCGAGAAGCGGCGGACGTTGCCGTGCGGCGTGTCACGGTGGCGCAGCACGGTCGCACCTGCGGCCTCGGCTTCGGCCACCATGTCGGTCAGGCGCTGGTGGTGGCGGTCGGAGATGATGGCGGTGTAGTCCGGGTTGGCGTTGACGGTGGGGAACATTGCCTCGGCCGCTTCCAGCACGCCCTGCGCAAAAGCCTCCGCGCGGCCGGCCGGCACCAGCGCGTAGTCCGGCGCGATGCAGGTTTGCCCGGCGTTGAAAAACTTGCCCACCGCAACCGAGCGCGCGGCCTGCTCGACGACGTAGTCCTCCGCCACGATCACCGGCGACTTGCCGCCCAGCTCCAGCGTCACCGGCACCAGGTTGTCCGCCGCGGCCCGCATCACGTCCCGGCCCACGTCGGTGGACCCGGTGAAGATCAGGTGGTCGAACGGCAGCGCGCAGAAGGCGCGGCCGACGGCGACATCGCCCTCCACCACCAGCACCTCCTCGGGCGGAAATGCCTCGGCCAGCATGCGGGCGAGCAGCGCGCCGGTGGCCGGCGTCAGCTCGGAGGGCTTTATCATCGCGCGGTTGCCGGCGGCGATGACGTCCACCAGCGGGCCGAGGGTGAGAAAGATCGGGTAGTTCCACGGCGAGACCACGCCGACCACGCCCAGCGGCTGGAACTCGACCCGGTTGGACCCGGGCTGGAAGTTCATCGACACCGCGCGCCGCTGCGGCTTCATCCAGCCGGCCAGGTGCTTGCGGGCGTGGGCTGCCGCACCGATGGTCGGCAGCACCTCCGAGACCAGGGTCTCCACGCGGGAGCGGTTGCCGAAATCGGCGCCGATCGCGTCCACGATGGCGTCCTGGTGCTGGCGGACCAGGGCTTCCAAGCGGCGCAACTTGGCCTGGCGGGTGGCGGCGGTGGGGAAAGGGGCGGCGCCGAAAGCGTGGCGTTGGCGGTCCAGCGCGCCCTGCAACGCCAGTTCGACGCTGGCCGGCGTGGTGATCGGCTGGTCCATGATGCGTCTCCCGCTTGGTGCTTGGGATGCACGATGGTGGCGCGGGCGGGGCTGCGCAAGGCAAGGCAAGCGAGGCCTTCTTTTCTGAAGAAAAGCAGCAAAAGACTTTTGCGTCCGCTGTCGCGCGCTCACCGGTGAGCGCGCGACAGCGGATGCAAGGGTTTTGGTTTTTTTCAAAAAAGAACCGCTTGCCTACCTCCTGTGTCTCGCAGGCGCAGTATGCGTGCGGAAAGTCAGCCTGATGCGTCAGCTGGCGCGGCTCTTCCGAGCACCGGAGCGGACCGCCTCGGCGCCGCCGTTGGTCGGAGCTGCCAAAGCGATCCTCTCGTGGCCATGCGCACTGGAGCGTCCTGCAGAGCACGCTCGTCGCGTGACGTGCGGGTAGCACGCTGCCGCATGGCAAAACGGCGCCAGGTAGCCGCCATGGCGGCTTCTCGAACGCACGCTTAGGTCCCCAGTATCCGCCGCAGCACCTGCCCCTCAACCTCCGCCAGCGCCGCTCCCGTTCGCCTCGGCCGCGGCAAATCCACCGCCAGATCCAGCCCGATCCGCCCGTCCTCGATCAGCAGGATGCGGTCCGCCAGGATCGCCGCCTCGGCCACGTCGTGCGTCACCAGCACCGCGGTGAACCGCGCCTGCTGCCACACCTGCTCCACCAGCGCCTGCATCTCCAGCCGGGTCAGCGCGTCCAGCGCGCCCAGCGGCTCGTCCAGCAGCACCAGCCTCGGCTGTGCCGCCAGCGCGCGGGCCAGCGCCACCCGCTGCCGCTGCCCGCCCGAGAGCACGCGCGGCCACTCCGCCGCCCGGTCCGACAGCCCCACTGCCTCCAGCGCGGCCTCGGCGCGTCCGCGCGCCTCCCGCCCCAGTCCCAGCGCCACGTTGTCGATCACCCGGCGCCACGGCAGCAGCCGCCCGTCCTGGAACATGATCCGCGTCTCCGCCGACCCTACCCCAGGCGCCCGCCCGCCCAGCTCCACTACGCCGGCATCCGGCCGGTCGAGCCCGGCCAGCATCCGCAGCAGCGTGCTCTTCCCCGAGCCGCTGCGGCCCACGATCGCCACGAAACTTCCCGGCTCGATCGCCAGGTCCACGTCACGCAGCACCTCGCGCGCGCCGAACCGCCGGGAGACCCCCGCCAGCCGCACCCCCAACCCGCCCGCCGGCCGCGCCACCCGCGCCACCGGCCGCGCTGCCGCGACACGCGGCCATACCCCTAGCTGCTGAACGACGGATGCCATGCCAGCGCCCCCCTCTCGATCCATCGTGCCAAGCTGTCGATCATCTTCCCGAGCACCGCGTACAGGACGATCCCCAGCACCACCACGTCCGTCTGCAGGAACTCCCGCGCGTTCATCGTCATGAACCCGATGCCCGAGTTGCCCGCGATCGTTTCCGCCACGATCAGCGTCAGCCACATGATCCCCAGCGCATACCGGACACCCACCAATATCGACGGCATCGCGCCCGGCAAAATCACCTCGGCAAACAAGGACCACCCGCGCAGCCCTTGCACCCGCGCCATCTCGAGCAGCCCCGCATCGATCGTGCGGATGCCATGATACGTGTTGTAGTAGATCGGGAAGAACACGCCGACGGCGACAAGAAAAACCTTCGCCCCTTCGCCGATCCCGAACCACACGATCACCAACGGGATCAGCGCCAGATGCGGCACCATGCGCAGCATCTGCAACAGCCCGTCCACCAGGCTCTCCGTCAGCCGGCTGATGCCGGCCGCCAGCCCAAAGCAGAAGCCCAGCGAGCCGCCGATCAGAAACCCTGTCGCCGCACGCAGGGAAGATACCGCCACGTCACGAGGCAACTCGCCCGATCGCAGCATCTTCCAGCCGGCCAATATTACCGCATGCGGCGACGGCAAACGGCGCGCTGGCACCAGACCCCCGGACGTGACCAGCTCCCAGGCGAACAGCAGCAACAGAGGCAGAAGCCAAGAAAGCAAAGCAGTTCTTTTTTGAAAAAAAGAACCAAAAAACTTCTGCGCGGCTGTCGCGGTATTTCCAGGAAAAACCCGGCTCAAGGGGACAAAAGTTTTTTGGTTCTTTTTTTCGAAAAAGAACATGCTTGCTTACGATGCCGCAGCCATCACAGGCACCCGCTCATTGGCGATGATCTCGCCGAATGGCCCGTTCAGCGCCACCTTCGCCGGCGCCACCGTCCCGTGCGACAGCGGCAACCGCGGGAACAGCAACTCCGCCGCGCGGTAAGCCTCCTCCAGATGCGGGTAGCCCGACAGAATGAAGTTATCGATGCCCAGAGCCTGATACTCCAGCAACCGCGCCGCCACCGTGTCCGCGTCGCCCACCAGCGCCGTGCCGGCGCCGCCGCGCACCAGCCCCACGCCGGCCCACAGATCCGGGCTGATCTCCAGCTTGTCGCGGCTACCCGCGTGCAGTGCCGCCATCCGCTGCTGCCCCACGCTGTCGTAACGTGCGAATACCTTCTGCGCGTCGGCGATCACCTTGTCGTCCACGTAACGGATCAAATCGGACGCGGCGTCCCACGCCGCCTGCCGCGTCTCGCGCACGATCACGTGCAGCCGCAACCCATAGGTGAAGCTGCGCCCGCGCTTTTCCGCCGCCGCCCGTGCCGTGGCGATCTTGGCAGCCACGTCCGCCGGCGGCTCCCCCCAGGTGAGGTACACGTCGCAATGCTCCGCCGCCACGTCGATCCCGGCCGGCGACGACCCGCCGAACCACAGCGGCGGGTAGGGGGCCTGCACCGGCGGGAACGCGATCCGCGCGTCCTCAACCTTGATGTGCCGGCCTTCGAAGTGCACGGCCTCGCCGGACATCACCCGGCGCCATACTTCCAGAAACTCCGCCGTCAGCACGTAGCGCTCGTCATGCGCTAGCCACTGCCCGTCGCCCTTCAGCTCCACCGGATCGCCGCCGGTTACCACGTTGATCAGCAGCCGCCCGTCCGTCGCCCGGTCCAACGCGGCGGCCATCCGCGCACCCAGCACCGGCGACATGATCCCCGGCCGCAGCGCGATCAGGAAACGCAACTGCTTCGTCGCCGGCGCCAGCGCGGAACCCACCACCCAGCTGTCCTCGCAGGACCGTCCCGTCGGCAGCAGCATGCCCCAGTAGCCCAGCTGGTCGGCCGCCTGCGCCACCTGGCGCAAATAGTCGAAGGTCAACGCGCGGCCACCGGTGGCACTGGCCAAATAGCGCCCGTCGCCATGCGTCGGCAGGAACCAGAGTATCTTCATCGACGGGTCTCCTAGGAATTGGCCTGGTCCGGCCGTCTCAGCTGCCTTTCGGCAGGCTCGCGTCCTTCACGATGATCGGCGCCGGGATCAGCTGCAGCCGCGCGAAAATGTCGGCGATGTCCTGCTGCGAGGCGAGGATGTGCGCGTCCACCGGTTGCACCCCGAACGCCAGCCGGTCCACCGCGCGCGTTACCGCCGCCGGGTCCATGCCCATCGCCGGCGCCAGCAGCCGCACCACCTCGTCGTGGTGTGCCGCGCCGTAAGCCTCGGTCTCCTTCAGGTCGGCGACCACCCCGCGCACCACGTCGGCGTTGGCCGCGGCGTAATCATGCGTGGCCAGCAGGAACTCGCGGTTCTCGTCGACCACCCGGCCGTCATGCACGCCGTCGCTCACCTGGCGGGTCTTCAGCGCCGTCTCCGCCGCGGCCAGATAAGGGTCCCAGATCGCCCAGGCGTCCACGTCGCCGCCCTCGAAGGCGGCCCTGGCGTCCGACGGCTTGAGGTATACCGGCTGCACGTCGGCCACCGTCAGCCCGCCCGCCGCCAGCACCCGCACCAACAGGTTGTGCACGTTGGAGCCCTTGTTCAGCGCCACCTTCTTGCCGCGCAGATCGGCGATGCTGTGGATCGGGCTGCTCGCCGGCACGATCACCGCTTCGCCGTGCGGGCTGGCCGGCTCCACCGCCACGTAGACCAACGGCACCCCGGCGGCCTGGGCAAAAATGGGCGGCGCGTCGCCGGTGATGCCGAAGTCGATGCTGTCGGCCCCCATCGCCTCCAGCAGGGCAGGGCCGCCGAGGAACTCCGTCCAGGAGACGTGAACGTGTAGGGGTGCCAGCCGCTTCTCCAGCGTGCCACGCGCCTTTTCCAGCACGAGCGTGCCGTATTTCTGATAGCCGATCCGGATCGTGCGGTCCTGCGCCTCGGCGGGTGCAGCCAGGCACAGGAGCAGGCTCGCGCTAACAAACCACGTTCGCTTGGCGTGCAACATCGTCGGCTACTCCACGTCCTGCTTGCCACGACAGTGGTTCACGCCACAGCCAATTGCAAGTTTCAGTTCGTGGTAGTTTAATTCAACGCTAGTCTACTGTGAAACTTCGGTGCTGTTCATTAATAAGCCGACGTCCCGGCCGGTCTTAGGCAAGGCAAAAAACTTTTGTTTCCTTGAGTGCACAACGAAGGAGAGCCCGCGACAGCAGGACCAAAAGTCTTTTGCTTCTTTTTCTCAGAAAAGAACGCCTTGCTTACTTCGTCGCCTGCAACACGCCCCCATAAACCACCGGCCCCGTTGGCAGCCCGGTGGGTGACCCGCCTGTCGGCTCCAGGCTGACCAGCAGCTTCGTCCCCGCCGCCACGCCCGGCACCATCGTCCCGCCCACCGGCAACAGGCCCAACGACACCGGCTTGCTCGCCCCTTCCGGCAACGACCACATCTGCAGGTCGCGTCCCGCCGCAATCTGCAGCACTCCGCTCGGCCGCACCGCCACTTTCCCGTCCGGCTCGGTGACCGCCACCAGCACTGCCAGCGTGCTTCCCGTCGGCGAGAGCACTGCCACCAGCGGCACCGGCGCCGGCCGCAGCACCAGCACGGCGGCCAGGCTTGCCGCCACGGCAAACCCGGTTATCGCCGCGGCACGCCAGAAGCGGAGCGCGTTGTCGTTTGCCGGCCGTGCTGTCTGCACCGAGCCGGCGACGTTACCCGGCGCTCTCACCCCGCCGATCGTGGCCTCGATCCGCGGCAGCAAGCCTTCCGGCGCCGGCACCGGGGGCACCAGCTCGGTCAACGGATACAGCCGCCGTTCCCAGAACCGTACCTCGTCGGCAAAGCCTGCTTCCGACTGCACCCGTTCCGCGGCGGTTGCAGCCTCCGCCGTATCCAGCGTGCCCAGCACGTATTCCGCAGCGATCAGCCGCGGTTCGCCGTCATCGATTTCGGTCCCGCTCATGGCGCCAGGCACTCCCGCAGCCCGATGAGGCTACGTCGTATCCAGGATTTCACCGTGCCCATCGGCACCGCCAACCTGGCCGCCAACTGGCTGTGCGAGTAGCCCTCCACGAAGGCCAGCACCACCAGCCGCCGGCGCTCCTCGCTCAGCGTCTGCAGGCAGCGGTGCAGCGCGCTGCCGTCCACCGACGCCAGCAGCGCCGCCAGCGGGTCCGGCGACTGGTCTGCCTCCTGGTCCGCCGGCTCGTGCCCCAGCACCTCGCGCCCGCGCCGGCGCACCATGTCCAGCGCCCGGTAGCGCGCCAGGCTCATCAGCCAGGAATGCGGCTCGCCCAGGCTCGGGTCGAAGCGCCCCGCCTGCTGCCATACCTGGACAAAGGCGTCGTGCGTCGCGTCCGCCGCCAGCGCCGGGTCACGGGTGATGCGCATGGCGACCCCGTGCAGCCGCGCGCTCCACCGCGCGTATAATTGTCGGAACGCCGCCCGGTCCTGCGCGGCACACGCGGCGATCAGTTCGTGGTCGGTCCGGCTCGCAGCACCTGTAGCCATGCCGTCTTCTATCCCCACACGCGCGCGGCGACTCGCCACGCAAACCGCATGCTACGTACATCGTGGTCCGTCCTTGCCAAGCCGTGCAAGCAGCAATGAAACCGCTTTGTCATTTGGCTGTGACTTTGAAACGGGTCGTGGCCAAGTTCGGATGCACGCAATTGGTTCAACCGAACGCCATCGCAAGCGTGTTGGCGATCAGCGCCGGCTTCGGCTCGCCGTCGATCTCCACCGTGTTCTCGAAACCCAGCAGCGTGCGCCCGGCACCTTTCTCGTCCACCGACGCGAGCTTCAGCCGGTTGCGCAACCGCGAACCCGACTTCACCGGTGTCAGGAAACGCACCTTGTCGAGCCCGTAATTAAGCGTGGCCTCCAGCCCCAGGTCGCGCGCCCACGCGCCGCTCGTCAGATGCGGGATCAGCGACAGGGTGAGGAAGCCGTGCGCGATGGTCGCCCCGAACGGCCCTGCCTTGGCGCGTTCGACGTCCACGTGGATCCATTGGTGGTCGCCGGTGCACGCCGCGAACGCATCGATTCGCGCCTGGTCCACCTTCAGCCAGTCGGAGACGGCAAGCTCCCGGCCCAGATGCGGGGAGAGACGTTCGGCGACTGTGGGCATGCAGGGTCCTCTCGGTGGCGTTTCTGGACGTTAACAAGTAAGCAAGCGGTTCTTTCATGAAAAAAGCCAAAAAACTTTCGTTCCCTCTGGCGCGCGCTGCCAAACCATCGCGACAGCAGGACCAAAAGTCTTTTGCTTCTTTTCTTCAGAAAAGAAGGCCTTGCTTGCTTTCCCAAGTTCAAGGCGCCCGGCGTCTCCAGGCCGGCTGAGGCTCTAGCCGGTCCGCACGCGATTGGGAATTGTCCCGGCTTCCGGTGCGCTGCTCCGGCAGGCATAGTCTTAAGATGAACGACGCACCCCACCCGCCCGCCACCACGCAGACCGTGCTGGACCACATCGGCGCCACCCGGGCCCAGGCCCACCTTCGCCTGATGGACTTCCTGCGCATCCCGAGCGTCAGCGCGCAACCGGCTCACGCCACCGATTGCCGGCGGGCCGCCGAGTGGGCGCAGGCCGAGCTGGAAGGCATGGGCTTCACCGTGCGCATAGTGACGACGCCAGGCCACCCTGTGGTGCTGGCGACCCACCCCGGCCCGGGCGGGGCCGCCCCGCATCTGCTTTACTACGGCCACTACGACGTCCAGCCGGCCGAGCCGCTGGAGTTGTGGACCAGCCCCGCCTTCGAGCCGGTGATCGCCGAGGGCCGCAACGGCCCCCGCGTGGTGGCGCGCGGCGCGGTGGACGACAAGGGCCAGGTCTGCATGTGGCTCGAAGCCTTGCGCGCCTGGTCGGAAGTGGGCGGCGGGCCGCCGACGCGGGTGACCGTGGTGCTGGAAGGCGAGGAGGAGGTCGGCAGCGTCAACCTCGAGGCGTTCCTGCACGAGCACGCTGCCGAACTGCGCGCCGACGTGGCCGTGGTCTCCGACACCCAGATGTGGGACGCCGACACGCCGGCGATCACCACCCGGCTGCGCGGGCTGGTCTACGCGGAACTGCGCGTGCGCGGCCCTTCGCGCGACCTGCATTCCGGCCTGTTCGGCGGCTCGGCCACCAACCCGATCAACGTGCTGACGCGGATGCTGGGTGACCTGCACGACGCGGAGGGGCGGGTGAAGCTGCCGGGCTTCTACGACGGGGTGGACGAGCCGTCCGCCGAGCAGCTCGGCCAGTGGCAGGCGCTCGGCTTCGACGAGACCGCTTTCCTGGGCGAAATCGGGCTGTCCTCGCCGGCCGGGGAGACCGGGCGCAGCGGGCTCGAGCGGCTATGGGCGCGACCCACCGCGGACATCAACGGCATCTGGGGCGGCTACCAGGGACATGGTGCCAAAACGGTGATCGCCGGCGAGGCCGGCGCCAAGGTGTCGTTCCGCCTGGTGGGCCGGCAGGACCCGGCGCGCGTTCTGGAGTCGTTCCGCGCCTTTGTCGCCGAGCGCACGCCGCCTGGGGTGAACGTGGAGGTGGAGCTGCACAGCTCGGCGCCGGGCTTCGAGGTCTCGGGCGAGAACCCGTTCCTCGACGTGGCGCGCCGGGTGCTCGGCGAAGAATACGGCCGCGACGCCGTGCTGATTGGCAGCGGCGGGTCCATACCGGTGGTGGAAAGCCTGCGGCGGGTGCTGGGGCTGGAGACGCTGCTGATCGGCTTCGGACTGAACGACGACCAGGTGCATAGCCCTAACGAGAAGTTCGATCTGCGCTGCCTGGATCATGGGACGAACGCGCATGCCCGGTTGCTGGGGGCGTTGGCGACGTAAGAAAGCAAGCAGTTCTTTTTAAAAAACAACCAAACAACTTCGATTCCCTTGGCATCCGATCCGGAGCGTCTGCGACCGCATTGACAAGAGTAGCTGCTTTGCGATTGGCAGCGCGATAGCAAATCCCTACTTTATTGTGTCCGTCAAAAGTCCGTCTGCAATTGTACCGGCGTGCTTTTCGCACTGGAGCGGATGCCAGATCGCCACCGGGGCGACTGAGCAAACACAGCCCGACTTTGCGCATATTGTCGCGGATTCTTCCGCTGTATCCCACTTCTAGAGAACAGAAGTTTTTGGTTTTTTTTCAGAAAAAACTGCTTGCTTCCTGCTGCGGTCGAGGCTTCGGGCTGCGCCTGTTCGAATAGTCGTTCGTGTCCGTCAGGCGCCTACGCGAGCCAGGTATTGGCCAACCGCAAATCCGCCACCATCGCCGCGAACTCGCGCGCCTTTGTGTCCTCGTCGGGTATTCTCAACAGGTACGAGGGATGCGTCGTCACCATCGCCTGCCCGCCGGGAAGCGCGATCGGCCGCCCACGCTCACGCGAGATGGTCACCGCGCGGCCGAGCACGGCACGCGCCGCCGAGGCGCCCAGCAGGACCACCACGGCGGGCTTCACCGCCGCGCGTTCCTGGTCCAGCCAGAAGCGGCACACCTCGATCTCCGCGCGGTCAGGCGTCGCGTGGATCCGGCGTTTGCCGCGCGGCTCGAACTTGAAGTGCTTCACCGCGTTGGTGACGTAGACGGAGCGGCGGTCGATGCCGGCCTGCTCCAGCGCGCGGTCCAGCATCTGGCCGGCGGGGCCCACGAACGGCCGGCCGGCCAGGTCTTCCTGGTCGCCGGGCTGTTCGCCGACCAGCATCAGCCGCGCGTCCATCGGGCCCTCGCCAAACACGGTCTGCGTCGCGTGCGCATACAGATCGCAGCGCTGGCAACCGGCCGCGTCGGTGGCGAGTGCCACCAGGCTGCCGGGCGTTGCGGGAGCGGCAGCCGCAGGCGCGGGGTCGCGGCGCGGGCGGGCGGCGCGTTCGGGCGAGACGGTCGGCGTGTCCACCATGGTTTGCGTTCTCTCGCGTGAGCTGCGGATGAGTTCCGGTATCGCTGCAGCCTCCGGCAGGTTGCGCCAGTACTTCTTCGGCATCTCCGACGTCATCGCCGAGACCATCAGACGCGCCGGGTTGAAGATGCTGGAGAAGTAGGCGCGTCAGTAGGCTTCCAGCGCGTCGTCGTCTGGCACGTCGCTGCGTTGCGCGCCGGCGGCCAGCCGCAACGTCTCGCCGTCCCAATGCGCGCTGCGGTAGGGTGTAAGAATGCTCCACGTCATGGTGGCGAAGCGGCGCACGAAGAACGGTGCGTTGGCTTCGACGATGTAGTGCTCAGGCTCGAACCAGGCGACGTAGCGCGTGGCATCGTCTTCGGTGACTTCGCGGAAACGCACAAAGGCGCGCATCTTGTGAGTGTCGCGCCGCACCGACTGCGCCAGCCGGTTGACGCGCTGCACCGTCGGGTCGGCCACGTCTTCGAGCAGGTGACGCTCGCCGCGATGCGCGCGCCAGATCAGCGCGTACAGAAGCGCGAAGCGTTCCGGGTCGCTGGCCTGGATGGCGGTCTCGGCGAGTTCGACCAGCGCGCGGGAGACGGAGAATGCGCCAGCGGGCGGGGGCGCGTCGTGCGGTTCGGCAAACAGGTCGGTGGCTTCGTGCACGGACCAGATCGTGTCCTCCGGTGGCACACCCTGCAACGCTGCGGCGCGCGCGGCCGAACGCCAACCATCGAAGTCCACCTGGTGGTTCAGAACGATCGTGCGAATGACCGGACACCTTCATTTCGCGCCGTGCTGTATCTGGCGAGGAGGCTTGGCAGGGCGCGACAAGCCTGCCTAACAGGACGCCTCGGCTTGCTCGTTGGTTGCAGCCTGGCGCGTGGTTTGCCGGGCTGATGACTGGGGATGTTGGTGGGTGACAGGCCAGGCAGGCGGTGCTTTCTTGAAAAAGAACCAAAAAGCTTTTGTTCCCTCGAGTATACGCTGCGGGAGACTCCACGACAGCAGGGACAAAATTTTTGCTGCTTTTTTCGAAAGAGCAGGCCTTGTTTGCTTCATCAGATGCTCGAGAGCCGAGATCGTCAGGTAGCAAATCGTGGAGAACCCGCCGTGACTAGTCCTAGACGCCTGCTACTCCTCCTAGTGCCGGCGCTGCTCGGCGCCAGCAGCCTCGAAGCGCCAGGCTACACCGCGTCCGGCGACCTCGTCGTGCCGGGCGACTATCGTGAGTGGGTGTATATGAGCTCGGGCATCGACATGAGCTACAGCAAAGGGCCGCCGATGCAGGGCGCCTCCATGTTCGACAACGTGTTCGTCAACCCCGCCTCCTGGCAGGTTTTCAAGCGCACCGGCCATTGGCCAGACAAGACGATGTTCGCGATGGAAGCGCGTGGTGCGGCCAGCCACGGTTCCATCAACCGGCACGGCCAGTTCCAAACCATCGAGCTGATGGTTGTGGAGTTCCACATCCGCGACGAAGCACGCTTCAAGGGAGGGTGGGCGTTCTTCGTGCAGGACGGCGGCCGCACCAAGCTCGTGCCGACCACTGCCGACTGCTATAGCTGCCACGCCGCACACGGCGCGGTGGACACCACGTTCACGCAATTTTACCCGACGGCCAAGGCTATCGCGCTGAAGGCCGGCACGTTCGCGGAGCCGCAAAGCCCCGACTAGCGCAGCGAAGAAAACAAGGTGTGCTTCTTTGAAAGAAGCGGAGCTTTCTGCAGCGTGCATGCAAGAGCGCTCGTTGATTTTCTTCGACAAAGAACTTTTTACCCGTCGATTTCGAGCATCATTTGCCGTCGGGTTAGGAGCTCGGAGACCGTAATGGACCCTGGGCGCGCCTCAGCCTCCCGCAACAGCGCTGACACGAGCTTTTTGCTTCTTTTACTCGAAACAGGAGGCCTTGCTTTCTGCAAAGAAAGCCGTGGCGAACCAGAAAGAAAGCGTCTTCGTCAACAAGAAAGACGAACAGGAAGCCTTTATCAGCACTGTCCCGAACTCTCCGGAGACGGGTGCCCCGGAAGCAAGAATTTTTTGGCTCTTTTTTCAAAAAAGAACCGCTTGCCTTGCTGCCTTAAATCAACTGCAGCTGCGTAGCCTTAGGCGCCATCCGCCCCGCCAGTTGCGAGCTGTCCAGCGTCGCCCCCGGATGGTGGTCCGCCGTCGCGATGAACGGCATCAGCTTGGCCACCGGCAGCCGCATCCGCGACAGGTCGTCCATGCGTATCCGCCGGTGCCGCCGCATCGTCAGCAGCCGCCCCACCGTCTTCACGCCCAGGCCCGGCACGCGCAGCAGCATCTCCTTGGCCGCACTGTTCAGATCCACCGGAAACAGCGCGCGATGCTGCAGCGCCCAGGCAAGTTTCGGGTCGATCTCCAGGCTCATGTTGCCGGCCGCATCCGTCGCCAACTCGTCCACTGCGAAGCCGTAGAAGCGCAGCAGCCAGTCCGCCTGATACAACCTGTGTTCGCGCACCAGCGGCGCTGCCTTCGGCGGCAACACGGCCGACGAGTCGGGGATCGGGCTGAACGCCGAGTAGTACACCCGCCGCAGCCCGTAGGACCCGTAAAGGTCAGTACTCATCTGCATGATCGCGCGGTCGGAACTGTCGTCCGCGCCCACGATCACCTGCGTGCTCTGGCCCGCCGGCGCGAACCGCGGCGCGCGTTTTTCGGCCCGCGCCTCGTCGATTCGCAGCCGCATCCGACCCATCGAACGCTTGATGTCACCCACGCTCTTCTCCGGCGCCAGCGCGCCCAGGCTCGCCTCCGTCGGCAGCTCGATGTTGATGCTGAGCCGGTCGGCATACTTGCCGGCTTCGGCCATCAGCAGCGGGTCGGCGTCCGGGATCGTCTTGAGGTGGATGTAGCCGCGGAACCCGTGCACTTCGCGCAAGGTGCGCGCCACGCCCACCACCTGCTCCATCGTGTAGTCCGGGTTGCTGATTATGCCCGAGCTGAGAAACAGGCCTTCGATGCAATTGCGGCGATAGAAGCCGAGCGTGAGTTTCACCACCTCATCGACGGTGAAGCGCGCCCGCTGCACGTTCGAAGACCGGCGGTTGATGCAATAGACGCAGTCGTAGATGCAGGAATTGGTGAGCAGTATCTTCAGCAGCGATATGCAGCGCCCGTCCGGCGCGTAGGCATGGCAAATGCCCATGCCTTCGGTGGAGCCGACGCCGCTTTTCTCGCCGAGCGAGCTCCGCTTGTCGGTGCCGGAACTGGCGCAGGAGGCGTCGTACTTCGCCGCGTCGGCCAAAATCTCCAGCTTGCGCAACAGGTCCATGGGGCGGCAACGTTCCTGTTCGACGGCTGTTCCGACGCAATCATGTGCCGTCTGACGCGGGGTTTCGCAACCACCGGGGCATGCAGGCAGGGAAGCAAGCGGTTCTTTTTTGAAAAAAAGAACCAAAAAACTTTTGTCTCTAAGGGTGCGTGATGGGAACGCACCAGTACAGCGCGGCGATGGCGGCGGCTCTGGCGTCGTTCGTCGAGTTTGTTGAGGCCCTTACCGTCGTTCTTGCACTTGGGGCCGCGCGGGGCTGGGCCAGTCCGCTGGCGGGTGCAGCCGCCGCAGCGGCTACGCTGGCGGTGGCTGCAGCCACGTTCGGGCCGGCGCTGCAGCACGCCCACCTCGCCTGGCTGCGACTCGTCGTGGGGCTGCTGCTCCTGCTGTTCGGCCTGCGCTGGCTGCGCAAAGCCATCCTGCGCGCCGCCGGCATCATCCCCCTGCACGACGAGGCGGCCGCTTTCGCCAAAACCCGCGCCAGCCTCGCCGGCCTGCCGGCCGCCCGGCGCTGGGACTGGACCGGTTTCGCCGGCGCCTACCAGGTGACCGCGCTGGAAGGCAGCGAGGTGGCCTTCATCGTGGTCGCGGTAGGCGCCGGCGGGGCGGGGCTGCTGCCGGCCGCCGTGGGCGCCGCCGTCGCCCTGGCCGCGGTGGTCGCCCTAGGCCTGCTGCTGCACCGGCCGCTCGCGCGCATCCCGGAAAACACGCTGAAATGCCTGGTCGGCATTCTGCTCACCGCGCTGGGCACCTTTTGGACCGGCGAGGCGCTTGGGACCGACTGGCCCGCCGGCGACTGGAGCCTGCCGGCCATCAGCCTGGCCTGGGGCGCACTGACACTGGTGCTCGTCCGCTCGGTCCGGTCACGACGGCCGGCACGGTGAGGCTGCTGCGCCGCGCCTGGCGCCTGTTCGTAGACAGCGCCTGGCTGGCCGCAGGCGCCCTCGCCTGGGTGGCCGTCTGCGCCGCCTGCCTGCGCGCGGGGCTCGGCGGCCGGGCAGCTTCGTTGATGCTGCTGGCTGGCCTCGGCGCCGCCCTGGCCGTCAGCGTCCACGCCGCGGCCCCGCGCCGGTGACCGCCACGTTTTCGGGTGACAAGAGAACTCATGCCTCCCGTGGTCCTTTGCACTACAAGCAATCTAGTTCACGCAAAAGTACGAGGGCGTCATCTCCCCCGAAGCCGCACCGGCGCCGATCCTGGCCAGCCCGCCGAAAGGGACAACAGCCCTGCACGCCCCCGCGCTCGTCGCCGCCCGTGACCTGCCGAACGCTGTGGCACCGGCGCGCGCCGTGTTCCTGCACACCGGCTGGCGCAGCGCCGGCACCTGGCTGTGGAGCCGCTGCCGCGAGCTGGGCAACGTGCAGGCTTTCTACGAGCCGCTGCACGAGGCGGCGTCCACCCTGCGTCGGTCCGACATCGCCCGGATCCGCCCGGGGTCCTGGCAGTCCAACCACGGCGAGACCGCGCCCTATTTCGAGGAATACCGCGAGCTGATCCCGCGCTTCCGGCGCGGCATTCCGCTCTACGATCCGAGTTTCGCCTTCAACGACTTCTTCATCGGCCCCGACCAGGACGCGCCGGCGCTGGAGGCCTACCTGGCCGGCCTGCTGGCCAGCGCCGAGCTGGCCGGCCGTGTCGGCGTGCTCAAATTCTGCCGCTCGCTCGGCCGGGTCGGCTGGATGGAGGCCCGCTTCCCCCAGGCGCTGCACGCGGTGGTTCTGCGTGACCCGGTGGCCCAGTGGCGCAGCTGCCAGCGCCTGTTGACCAACGAGCGTAACCGCTACTTCACCCTCGCACCCGCGCTGGTCCTGGCGCGCAACGCCGGTAGCCCGCTGGTCCAGCGCGCCACGGCGATGCTGGGCGTGCGGCTGCCGCAGCTCGAAAGCCCGGACCTCTCCTACGGCATCGAGACGGTCTGGCGCCACCTCAGGCGGCAGGACGACGGGGAACGCTACCGCGCTTTTCTGGCCTACTGGACGCTGACCGCGCTCAGCGCCGTGCAGGGGCGTGCGATGGTGATCGACACTGCCAGGCTGGCGACCAGCATTGGCCATCGAGAGGAGGTGGAGCGGGCGCTGGCCACCAGCCTGGGGTCGCCGGTCGACCTCAAGCCGCACAAGCCGGAACCTCGGCCTGCGCCCACGCCCGGCCAGCTCGCCTCTCACCAAGCCGCCAGCGCGCTGGCCCGCGAGTGGTGTGACCGGCTGGCGCCCGACAGGCTTGCACTGGTGCTGGACCGGCTGGACCCAGGGCCGGGTGCGTCAAGAAACGGCGCGGTGCAAGGCTGGGCCATGCCTGCCGCCCTCCCACGCCGGCTGCCGGCGCTGCCAACCCCGATCCTGGTGCTGTTCGCCCGCGCGCTACAGCCGCTCCGCCGCTGGCACGGCCAATGGCAGTTCGTAGCCGACCGCAGAAAGCAGAAGGCCCTGAAATTCCAAGCCTAACGTTCAGAAGCCTCCAGAGAACAAAGGTTCTTTGGTTCCTTTTTTCAAAAAAGAACCGCTTGCTTCCTTTTAGATGACGTAATCCAAAGCCGGATAACTCTGATCCATCGTCAACGCCGGCATCTGCGTGTGCCGCGTCCCCACCGGCCGGGCCGGGTTGCCCACCACAGTGGTGTAAGGCGCCACGTTCTCCAGCACGATGCTGCCGGCGCCGATCTTCGCTCCCTCACCCACGGTGAGACCCCCGAGCACCTTGGCCCCTGCGCCGATCAGCACGCCGCGGCGGATTTTGGGGTGCCTGTCGCCGCTGGTCTTGCCGGTGCCGCCGAGCGTCACGCTCTGCAGCATGGAGACGTCGTCGTCGATCACCGCGGTCTCGCCTACCACCAGGCCGGTGCCGTGGTCCAGCAGCAGGCCCTGACCCAGCCTCGCGGCAGGGTGGATGTCCACCGCGAAGGTCTCCGAGGAGCGGCTCTGCAGGTGACGGGCCAGGTGCTGGCGGTCGCGCCCCCACAGCCAATGGCCGAAGCGGTAGGCCTGCAGCGCGTGGTAGCCCTTGAAGAACAGGAATGGTGTCAGCAGGTCCGGGCAGGCAGGATCGCGGTCGCGCACGGCGGTGAGGTCGGCCACGGCTGCGGCCTCGATGCCGGGGTCGGCGGAGAGCGCCTCGCACAACATTCCCTCCAGCGTGTCGATGCTGATGGCGTAGTCCGACAGCTTGCGGGCCAGGCGATGGGCCAGGGCGTCGGCGAAATTCTCGTGCTGCAGGACAGTGTCGCGGATGCCGTCCGCCATGACGCGGTCGTGCTCGATGGCGGCGACGGCCTCCTCGCGCACGATCTGCCAGAGGTGGCGGGATTCGTCGGTGGCGTTGCGTTCGCCACATAGGCCGAGCTGGGTCATGGCGCGTGTTCCCTGTGTTGGCGGACAGATGGTCGGGGGATGGCGGAAAGTTAAGGGAAGGAAGCAAGGCCTTCTTTTTCGAGAAAAAGAAGCAAAAAGCTTTTGTTCCGGCTGTCGCGGACGGCTGAAACGACACGCCTCCCCACGGCGCACCGACAGGAACAAAGGTTTTGGTTCTTTTTTTCAAAAAAGAACCGCTTGCCTACTTCGTTTCGACCTGCGCGACCGCCTGCAACTCACGGGCATTGGCAAAATCGGACGGTGCCACGAACCCCAGCCCGTCCCAAGGCACCTTGATCCCCACGTGCGCGAAGCAGCGCGCCACGTATTCCGAGCAGATGAACTCGTCGTCCGGCATCAGCCGACCGGGCAGCTTCACGTTCAACCGCCCAGCCGCCACGCGCAGCCCCACCTTCGCCGTCTCCAGGTTGGAGTAGGGCGTGCCCAGCCGGTCCAGCGCGTATTCGGACAGACGGTTGATGATGCCGGTGCCGGCCTGCGCGGCGATGGCATCGTGGCGGGCGAGCAGGATCTTGCCCGGATAGGGGTGTGTGCCGCCGCTGGTGCGCGAGATGAACTCCGACAGCGGCACGGCCCGGGTGCCAAGCTTGGCCACGCATTCAAGCACCAGCACGCGGTCGATGTGGTGCATGCGCATGGCGATGCCGATGTGGCTCCAGGGCGACTTCGTGGCCCAGCGGATCAGGCGCGACATCGGGTCGTGGGCGCAGCAGAGGAACAAGTCGCCGTCCTGCACCATCGGGCGGACCTGGTCGTAGGGCAGGGGTGGCAGCGTGGTCAGCACGTCTGGCGGGATGGTCACGTGGCCGGCACGCCGCCCAGCTTGCAGATGTGGCGCCAGTACTGTGGCTCGACGGGAGCCACCGACAGGCGGGAGTATTTCAGCAGCGCCAGGCCTTCCAGCGCGGGGTCGGCCTTCATCGCGGCCAGGGTCACGAAGTGCTTGAACGGGCGCACCGCGCGCACGTCCACGCACACCCAGTGGCCGGCCTTGGCGTCCTCGCCGGCGGTGGGGTCCGGGTAGGCGTCGCGCACCACCTCGACGATGCCGACGATCTCCTTGCCGATGTTGGAGTGGTAGAAGAAGACGCGGTCGCCCACCGCCATCGCCTTGAGGTTGGCCTTGGCCTGGTGGCTGCGCACCCCGGTCCAGGGTTCCACGCCGTGTTCCACCTGCATGTCCCAGGAGAACGAGTCCGGCTCGGTCTTCACCAGCCAGTGGTTCAACCGACCACGCTCCCGTCACGGTACACCTGGCGGAATGGCCGGATCACCACGGACTCGAACAGCCCGGCCTTGCCGTACGGGTCGGCCTCGGCGAAGCCGGCGGCCTCGGCGCGGTCGGCCACCTCGACGATGAGCAGGCTGCCGCAGGGCCTGTCGTCGGCATCCAGCATGGGCCCGGCCATGACCAGGCGGGACTCGTAAGTTTCCAGGTAGGCCATGTGGCTGGGGCGGGTGGCCAGCCGCAGGTCCAGGCTGTCCGGCTTGTCGGTGCAGATCAGGGCAAACAGCATGCGCGGTCCTGACTTCGGAAAAAGGTGGGGCGGATGGAGCAAGACGCCGGCGAATGGCAGGTGCGACAGCGGAGGCGGAAGGCGGGTCGAAGGCTGAGGCAAAAGGCGGGGCAAATAGACGGGCACGAAAAGCGGGCGCGAAAAACGGGGGCGAAAAGGCGGCCGCAATGAGGGTGGCCGAACACGGGTGGCGCGCCACGTTATACGGGGTTAGCCTGCCCAGAAAGGCAGGATCGGTCGGGGACGGAGCGTGGACGCCAGCATTCCAGTATCGGGCGGAGAGGCAGCGCGGCCCGGGCGCCGCAGCCTTCACCGCTTCGCCAACCCGGGCCAGTTCCTGCGGCTGGCAGCCCGCGTGCAGCCCTGGCTCACCTGGCCCGGCGTGGTGCTGACCGCGGCCGCCCTGGTTTGGGGGCTGCTGTTCTCGCCGTCGGACTACCAACAGGGCGACACCGTGCGGATCATGTACATCCACGTGCCGTTCGCCTGGCTGTCGATGATGGGCTACGCGGCACTGGCCGGCGCCTCTTTGCTGTCGCTGGTGTGGCGTCACCCGCTGGCCGACATGGCCGCCGCCGAGATCGGGCCGGTGGGGGCAGCCGCCGCGGCTTTGTGCCTGGCCACCGGCAGCCTGTGGGGCCGGCCGACCTGGGGTGCCTGGTGGGTTTGGGACGCGCGGCTGACCAGCGAACTGGTGCTGTTCTTCCTATATGCCGGCCACATCCTGCTGATCCGCGCCTTCGACGACCAGGAGCGCGGCTACCGCGCCGGCGCCATCCTGGCATTGGTGGGCGTGGTGAACCTGCCGGTGATCCACTACAGCGTCCTGTGGTGGAATTCCTTGCACCAGGGCAACAGCATCGGGCTGACCGGCTCCAACACCATGGACAGCCGCATTTTGTGGCCGCTGGCGTTTGCGTTTTTCGGCACCACGTTTGGGTTCTTCTCCATCGTGGTCGCGCGGTTGCGGGCGGCGGTGATGGAGCGGCGACTACGCGGGCTGTTGATGGCGCAGGCGGAGAGTGTCGCTTGAGGAAAGAGAGCAAGCAGTTCTTTTTTGAAAAAAGAATTGCAAAACTTTTGTTCCCTGGGTGCCCGCTCTAGGAGAGTCCGCGACAGCAGAGACAAACGTTTTTTGCTGCTTTTTTTCAAAAAAGCAGGCCTTGCTTTCTTGTGTGACAAGGGCCTGACGTGAATAACCCGTTGCAATATGATCACCTGTCCTACGTTGCAGCCGCCTACGCGCTGTTCGCCGCGGGCACGCTGTATTTTGCGCTCGGCGCGCGCGTGCGCTTGAAGCGTGTGACCCGCCGGCTGCGCGCTGCCGACCCGCGCGGGCGCGGCAGATGACGCGCAAGCACCGCCGGCTGGTGATCGTGCTCGCCTGCCTGGCAGGCGTGGGCAGTGCCAGCGCGCTGACGCTGAACGCGTTCAGTGACAACCTGGTGTTTTTCATGTCCCCCGGCGACATCGCGGCAAAGGCGCCTGACGTGGGGCGCACCATCCGCCTGGGCGGGCTGGTTGCTGCCGGCTCGCTGCATTTGGCCAAGGACGACGGCGAGCCGGTGGCGCACTTCACCGTCACCGACGGCCGGCACAGCATTCCGGTGAGCTACACCGGCATCCTGCCGGACCTGTTCCGCGAGGGGCAGGGGGTCGTGGCATTGGGCACGATCTTGCCCGACCGGAGTTTTCACGCCCAGGAAGTGTTGGCGAAACACGACGAGACCTACATGCCGAAGGACGTGGCCGACGCGCTGAAGCGTTCCGGGCATTGGAACCCGGCGCAGGGGTCGGCGCCGCCGGCAAACACGTGGGGTGCGGTTTTGGCGAGCGGCAGCAAGTAATCGGTTCTGGTCCTTGGTCACGCGTTGTCGGTGAGTCCGCGACAGCGCCAGCAAAAGCTTTTTGCTTCTTTTTCTCGAAAAAGAAGATTCTTTCTTTGGATTTTTCAGGATGATTCCCGAACTCGGTCACTTCGCCCTAGCCGTCGCCTGCGCGCTGGCCTTCGCGCAAGCCATCATCGGCATCTGGGGCGCGCACCGCCGCGACATGCGCCTGATGGCCGCTACGCCCGGCCTCGCCATCGGCCAATTCCTCGCCCTGGCCGGCGCGAGCCTGGCGTTGGTCCTGGCCGCCGCCGGCGACGATTTCTCGGTCGTCAACATCGCCGAGAACAGCGCCATCGCCAAGCCGCTGCTCTACAAGATCACCGGCACCTGGGGGAACCACGAGGGTTCCATCCTGCTGTGGGGCCTCATCCTGGGCATCTGCGGCGCGCTGGTGGCCGGTTTCGGGCGAAGCCTGCCGTCGGCGATGCGCTCCCGCGTGCTGGGCGTGCTGGGCGGCACCTCGGCCGGCTTCCTGCTGTTTTGCCTGCTCACGTCCAACCCGTTCCTGCGCTCGTTCCCCGCACCGGTGGACGGGCGCGGCATGAACCCGCTGTTGCAAGACCCTGGCTTGGCGTTCCATCCGCCCATCCTCTACATGGGTTACGTCGGCTTCGCGGTGCCGTTCGCATTCGCCGTTGCGGCGCTGCTGGAAGGCCGCATCGATGCGGCCTGGGGGCGCTGGGTGCGGCCCTGGGCGCTGGTGTCCTGGTGTTTCCTCACGTGCGGCATCGCGATGGGCTCCTGGTGGGCGTATTACGAGCTCGGCTGGGGCGGCTACTGGTTCTGGGACCCGGTGGAGAACGCGTCGCTGATGCCGTGGCTCACCGGCACCGCGCTGGTGCACTCGGCCATCGTGGTGGAGAAGCGCGAGAGCCTGAAGATCTGGACGGTGCTGCTGGCGATCGGCACGTTCAGCCTGTCGCTGTCGGGAACCTTCCTGGTGCGCTCTGGCATTCTCAACTCCGTGCACGCCTTTGCACAGGACCCGGCGCGCGGCGTATTCATCCTGGGATTGCTCGGGCTGGTGATCGGCGGCTCCCTGCTGCTGTTCGCGTTACGCGCGCCGCTGCTGCGCTCGGGCGGCGTGTTCGCGCCGGTCTCGCGCGAGGGCGCGCTGGTGATGAACAACATCCTGCTGTGCTCGGTCTGCGCCGTGGTGATCGTCGGCACGATGTACCCGCCGTTCGCAGATTTGCTGCTTGGTCAGAAGATCAGCGTCGGCGCGCCGTTCTTCAACGCGACCGTGCTGCCGCTGGCGATACCGCTGTTCGCGGCGATGGCGGTCGGCCCGTTGCTGCCGTGGAAGCGCGGTCGGCTGTGGCCGCTGGTGGAGCACGCCTGGTGGGCCGCGGTAATCGCGATGATCGTCGCAGGCGTGTCCCTGATCGGCATGCGCGTGCTGCCGGCGCTCGCGTTCGGCGTGGCGGCCTGGCTGATCCTGGGCTCGTTCGCCGAGGTGGTGGAGCGCACGCTGCTGTTCCGCGCGCCAGTGGCCAACTCCGTGCGCCGCGCGCGCGGGTTGCCGGTCGCGGTGCTGGGTGCCGCCATCGCCCATGCCGGCATGGGCGTCACCGTCGCCGGTATCGCGGGGATGTCGCTGGCGAGCAACAAGATCGTCGAGGCCCGCCCCGGCGACCACTTCAAGGTCGGCGGTTACGAGTGGACGCTAATCTCGATCGACGACGCGACTGGCCCCAACTACGCAGCCCGCGTCGCCTCGATCGCGGTGACCAAGGACGGACGGCAGGTGGCACTGATGCACCCCTCTCGCCGCAACTTCGAATCGCAGAACCAGACCACCACCGATGTCGCCATCCGCACCAACCTGATGCGCGACCTCTACGCGGTGCTCGGCGACGAACGTGACGGCTCGGCGGTGCTGCGGCTGCACGTTAACACGCTTGCACCGTGGATCTGGCTCGGCGGCGTCATCATGGCGTTCGGTGGCGGGCTGTCGTTGGCCGACCGGCGGCTGCGCGTTGGCGCGCCATCGCGCATCCGGGGCGCAGTGCCGGCATGAACGGACAGGACGCGGCCAGCGCCGGGGTTGCCCGCAGGCGGTTGCTGATGCTGGCGCCGCTCGGCGTGGCGGTGGCAGGCGGCGCCGCGTTCTGGGCGATGCTGAGCCGCATGCAACGTGGCACCTTCGACCCGCACGATATCGGCAATCCCATGCTGGGCAAGCCGGTGCCCGCCTTCAACTTGCCAGCGCTGGCGCCGAACAACGGCTTTTCCAGCGCCGACCTGCTGGCTGCGGCCAAGACCAAGCCGGTGGTTCTGAACTTCTTCGCCAGCTGGTGCATTCCCTGCGCCGAAGAAGCAGCCTCGCTTGCGCAGTTGGAACAGCAGGGCGCGCAGTTGTGGGGTATCGCCTATAAGGACGACCCGGCGAAAACGCGCGCGTTCCTGGACCGATACGGCAACCCTTACCAGCGCATTGCGGTGGATGCGACCGGCAACACTTTCATTGATTTCGGCCTATTCGGCGTGCCGGAAAGTTTCCTGATCGACACTACCGGCACGTTGGCTTGGCATATTGCCGGGCCGATTTCGGACAGCGTCATCGATGGGCAGTTGAAGGGACGCGTTTGATGCCGTCATGGCAAGGCAGGCGGTATTTTTTTGAAAAAAGGAACCGAAAAACTTTTGCTTTCTGGGCTGCGATCTTTCTGATGCTCCTCGGGGCTGGGCCAGTGATGGCGATTTCTGATCCGCGGGAGATGTTGGCCAATCCGCAGCAGGAAGCGCGCGCGGAACAAATCGGCAGCCAGTTGCGCTGTCTGGTGTGCCAGAACGAGTCGATCGAGGATAGCAACGCAGGTCTGGCGCACGACCTGCGCGCTATCGTGCGCCAGCGTGTGTCCGCCGGCGACACCGACAAGCAGATCATGGCCTGGATGGTCGCGCGCTACGGGACCTTCGTCCGCCTTAGGCCGCCGCTCTCGCTAGCCACGGCGCTGTTGTGGTTTACGCCGTTGCTGGCGCTGCTGGTTGGCGGTGCCGCCGCAATGCTGGGCCGCCGGCGCGTGCAGGAGGCACCCCAGCCGCTGAGCGATGCCGAGCATGCGCGTCTGGCAGAGATCGCGTAGCAAGCAGTTCTTTTTGCCAAAAACCGAAGAACTTTTGTTGTCAGTCGCCCGCTGTTCGGAAAAATCCGCAATGGCGGAGACAGAAGTTTCTCGCTTCTTTTGTTCAGAAAAGAAGGCGTTTCCTCCTTCCATGGCTTCACAAAGAACATGATCTGGCTAGGCATCGCTGCCGTATCCATCCTGGCGCTCATACCGCTAGCCTGGTCCGTGCTGCTAGGCGCGCACCTGCGCGGCCGGCGCGACGCGGCGATGGCGCTGCATCGGCTCCAGTTGCAGGAGCTCGACCGCGACCTTGCAGAGCACCGGCTGATGCCGGCCGAGCATGCCGGCGCCAAGCTGGAGGTGCAGCGCCGTCTGCTGGCCGAATCAGAGCAGGTGGAAGCGCGCACCCGTACCTCAGGCCCGTGGCCGGTGGTCACCACAGCAGTGCTGGTGCCGCTGCTGGCACTGGTGATCTATGCGGCCGACGGCGGCACGCCGGACTACAAGGCGCGTGCGCGCCAGGCGGCGGCCCAGGCGCAGGAGGCTGCGCACAGTGGCGCCGAGGTGCAGGACGCAGCGCTTGTGGCCAGGCTGCGCGCCACGTTGGGCACCATGGATCCGCATTCGGAAACGACCCGGCGCGGCTACGTGATGCTGGGCAACGCGGAGCTGTCCATGGGCCACCTGCCGGAAGCAGCCTCGGCGTGGCGACAGGCGCTGGCCGTGCGGTTCGACCCGGCGCTGGGAGCGGAGACAGCCGAGGCGATCACCGAGGCCGAAGCGCATGTGACACCGGAGGCTGCGGCGTTGTTCAAGCGTGCGCTCGCGGAGGCGCCGAAGGACGTGACGTGGCGGAAGGATGCGGAGAAGCGGGTGGAGGAGGCTGGGAAGTAAGGCAAGCGGTTCTTTTTGAAAAGAACCGAAAAAACTTTGCTTTCTTGGGCGCGCGCTGCAGAAGCTTTGCGACAGCACTATAATTTTGCTGCTTTCAGAAGGCTGGCTGCGCCTTCCCGACACTGAGGGATCTGGACGTGTAGTCGTTGCATCAAGTTGGAGATCTGGCTGCACAATGACGGCTAGTTTCTGAACACGCCCGGATATTTCCCTGCTGTCGCGAAACATTTCCAGACCATAATCAAGGAACGAAAGTTTTTTGGTTCTTTTTTTCAAAAAAGAACCGCTTGCCTAGCCGTTCTCCACGAACCGTTCCAACCAATGAATAGTATAATTCCCGGCTTGGAACTCAGACTGTTCGATAATCCGCTGGTGCAACGGTATCGTCGTCTTGATCCCCAGCACCGCGAACTCGTCCAGCGCGCGGCGCAGCCGGGCGATCGCTTCGGGCCGTGTCGGTGCGTGCACGATCAGCTTGGCCACCAGGCTGTCGTAGTACGAAGGCACCAGGTAGCCGGCGTACAGTGCCGAGTCGACGCGCACGCCTAGTCCCCCCGGCGGGTGGAACACCTGTACCCGGCCCGGCGTCGGCATGAAGGTTTCCGGGTCCTCGGCGTTCACCCGGCATTCGATCGCGTGGCCGGAAAACCGCACGTCGGCCTGCGTGTAGCCGAGTGGCTGGCCGGCGGCGATGCGGATCTGCTCGCGCACCAGGTCCACGTTGCAGACCATCTCGGTGACCGGGTGTTCCACCTGCAGGCGGGTGTTCATCTCGATGAAGGCGAACTGGCCGTCCTGGTAGAGGAACTCCAGCGTGCCGGCGTTGCGGTAGCCGAGCTTGGCAAGCGCCGCCGTGGCTGTGGCCCCGATAGCGTCGCGCTCGGCAGCGCTCAGCGCGGGCGAACCGGCTTCCTCCAGCAGCTTCTGGTGGCGGCGTTGCAGGCTGCAGTCGCGTTCGCCGAAATGCACAACGTTGCCGTGACTGTCGGCCATCACCTGCAGCTCGATGTGGCGCGGGCGGTTGAGGTACTTCTCGAGGTATACCTCATCGTTGCCGAAGGCGGCGCGCGCTTCGGTGCGGGCCACGCGCCAGGCTTCCTCGAGCTCTTCCTCGCTGTTGGCCACTTTCATGCCGCGGCCGCCGCCGCCGGCGGTGGCCTTGATCAGCACCGGGTAGCCGATCCCGGCAGCCACCGCGTGCGCCGCTTCCAGGTCCGCCAACGCGCCGGGCGAGCCGGGTACCAACGGCACGCCCAGGCTGGCCATGGCGGTGCGCGCGGTGATCTTGTCGCCCATCATCCGGATGTGCGCGCTGGACGGGCCGATGAAGGTGATGCCGTGGTCTTCGACCATCTCGGCGAAGCTCGCGTTTTCGGACAGGAAACCGTAGCCGGGATGGATGGCGTCGGCCCCCGTCACGCTGGCGGCAGAGATGATGGAGGCCATGTTGAGGTAGCTGTCGCGCGCGGCCGGCGGGCCGATGCACACGCTCTCGTCGGCCAGGCGGACGTGCATGGCTTCGGAGTCCGCGGTGGAGTGCACCGCCACGGTCGGAATGCCGAGTTCGCGGCAGGCGCGCTGCACGCGCAGCGCGATCTCTCCGCGGTTGGCGATCAGGATCTTGCGGAACATGGGTGTCAGATACGCCTAAACTTCGAGGCTTGCCTCAGGGGCGAGAAGGCAAGGCAAGCAGTTCTTTTTTGAAGAAAAAGACCAAAAAACTTTTGCTGTCTGTAGGTGCGCCGTGGTGAAGCATCTCGTTTCAGCCGTCCGCGACAGCCGCGGTAAAAGCTTTTTGCTTCCTTCTCCAGAAAAAGAAGCGCTTGGCTTCTACCACTGTGGTCGCCTCGAGGGTCTCGGATGATCACGCACGTGCCTCCGCTAAGGCGGTCGTCGCCCTACTCGATCACCACCAGCACTTCGCCGTACTCCACCGGCACGCCCGCACTGACCAGCACGCGCCCGATCGTGCCGGCGCGCGGCGCCTTGATCTGGTTGAACGTCTTCATCGCCTCGATCAGCAGCACAGTCTGGCCGGCGGACACGCTCTGGCCGACGCTGACGAAGTTCGGCGCACCCGGTTCGGGTGCAAGGTAGGCGACCCCAACCATCGGACTCTTCACCGCGCCGGGGTGGGCGGCAAAATCGGTGTCCTCGGCCGGCGCGACCACGGCGGAGGCGGTCTGGGATTGCGGCCCGGCGGTGAAGGCGGCGGGCACGGCGGCCTGCACCACCGCGGGTGCGCGCTTGACGCGGATGCGGCTGTCGCCCTCGGCAATCTCGATCTCGGTGAGCCCGGTGTCGCGCAGTATGTCGGCCAGCACGCGGATTGCGTCGGCGTCGACCGGCAGGCGGCTCATTGGTCTTCGTCCAGCAGCATCTCGGCCAGCGCGGTCAGCGCCAGACCGTAGCCGCGTATGCCCAGGCCGCAGATCACACCCTGCGCCACGCGGGAGATCAGCGAGGTGTGGCGGAATTGTTCGCGCGCGTGAATGTTGGTCAGGTGCACCTCGACGGTTGGCAGGTCGGCGGCCAGGATCGAATCCATCAGCGCCACCGAGGTGTGGCCGTAGCCGCCGGGGTTGATGACCAGGCCGCGCGCCTTGTCGCGGCACTCCTGCACCCAGGTGATCAGCTCGCCCTCGTGGTTGGTCTGGCGGAAGTCTATGGCGAGGTCGAGCGCCTCGGCGGTCTCTGCACACAGGGCTTCGAGGTCGTCGATGGTGGCGGCGCCGTAGAGGGCGGGTTCGCGCGAGCCTAGCAGGTTGAGGTTGGGGCCGTTGAGGACGGCGATGAGGGGCAGGGGCATGGAGGCGGCGCGTTAGCACGGACGCAAAGGCAAGGAAAGCAAGGCCTTCTTTTTCGAGAAAAAGAAGCAAAAAGCTTTTGCCTCCGCTGTCGCGGTCCTCGCCGGCGAGCGCGAGACAGCGGAAGCAAACGTTTTTTGGTTCTTTCTTTCAAAAAAGAACTGCTTGCTTTCTCGTAATGGCAGGTCCTGAGCCTGCCTGAAAACGTGGCCGTCCCGGGCGCGTCTGCAGGCAGGCTCAAAGGTGGATGAGTGCTAGGCCGCCATGCGTACCCACCCCGAGGGTCAGGGCAGAGGCTGTCTGGCTACTGCTGAAATGCAGCGTCGTCGACTGCCCGTCCGCCTCGGTCAGCGTCACCGCCTCGCCGTTGGCCGAGATCACCGGCGTGATGTTGGCGAACGCGAAGCCCTGCAGCTCGATCACGTCGCCCGAGGAGAAGCCGCTGATGGTGCCGGAAAAGCCGTTGTTGTCGGCCAGGCTGAGCACGGCGCCGTTGCCGGCGGTGGTGGCGAACGCAACGGAGGTGCTGCCGGCAGCGCCGTCCAGCTCCACCGTGCCGCCGGTGCCGACCTGGATGGTGCCGGCGCCGGAGACCGGGCCGAGGAAGCCGAGGTTGCCGTTGGCAACCTTGATCAGCCCGGTATCGACCACGCTGGCCGAGATGGTGGACGTGCCGGTGCCCGGCGCCGTCAACGTGCCGACCACGGCAACGAACGCGCCCGAGGCGCCGCTGCTGCCAGAGCCGGGCACCACGATGGAGGCGCCGGCTTCCAGCGTGTAGGTGGACTGTGCGCCGACGGTGAGCGTGGTGGCCGGCGAGCCGCCGCCGCCGGACAGCGAGATGGTGCCGAACTGGTCGGTGGCCCCCTGCAGCAGCAGCTGCGCGCCGCCCTGCAACGATAGCGCCTGGTTGGTGCCGGGCGCGCCCTGGTCGAGCGTGGCCGCCCCGCTCACCACCACCTCGCCGGCGCCCAGGATGGTGCCCGCTTCCAGCGACACGCCGCCGGACAAAGTGAGGGTGTTGGCGGTGTTGTTGACGTCCAGCGACAGCGTGCCGCCCTCCTGCGAGAAGCCGCCGCCATAGCTCAGCGCGCCGCCCAGCGTCATGCTGCCGCCGTCCAGGATCAGCTCGCCCACCGACAGGCTGAGGCCGGCGGCCAGGTACGTGTTGCCCTGCAGGTCGAGTGTCGCCGGGCCGCTCACCGTGCCGCCGAGCACGCCGCCGCCGGTCAGCGTCAACTGCCCGCTCTCGACCACGAGCGATCCGGTGTTGTCGATGTAGCTCTGCACCACGCTCTCGCCGCTGCCGTTCAGTTTCTCGAACAGGCCGTTGTTGGTGATGGTGCCGAACTGTCCGCTGATCGAGGACGGGCCCTTCAGCAACCAGCTCTCGCCCGCGGCGATCTGCGCGGTGACGATTGAAGCCTGCTGCTGGCCGAGCGTGATCGTCCCGGTCTGGCTGACGGTGTTGGTGGTGCTGGCGTTGCCGAACTCCAGCGTGAGGTTGCCCTCCAGCATCTCGCCTCCGCCGAGGTTGACGGCGCCGCTGGAGAGGATCGTGCCGGTGCCCTTCACCAGCCCGCCGTCCAGCGCGTCCGTGCCGGTCAGCGTCAGCATGTTGGCACCCTGGCCGTAGGCGCCCACCACCACCAGCGTGCCGCCGGTCTGGTCGAATTGTCCGCCGTAGGCGAGGCTGGGCGCGGTCAGGGTCACGTTGGCGCTGTCGGTCAGCACGGTGCGCGCGGTGGTCAGCGCGAAGCTGCTGCTGGCGATGGCGAAGCTGCCGGTTTCGAACACCACGCTGCCGGCGCCGGTCATGGTGCCGGCGAGCGTGCTGGTGGAGCCGTTGCTGGTGGGGGCGGCAAAGGCCAGCGCACCGACCGCCACGTCGATCGTGCCGGTGTTCTCCACGATGGCGGCGATGGTGGCGGCCCCACCATTCACCGGGCTGCCGCCGGTCTTGATCAGCGTGCCGGCGTTGGACAGCACGCCACCCTGCTCGGAGTTGGTGATCTGGTCGTTGCCGGTAATGCGCAGCTCGCCGGTGCGGCCGATGGACAGCGTGCCGCTGCTGGTCTGGCCGAGGTTGACCGCCCCGGTCTGGCTGTAGGTGCCGGCGAGCGAGAGCAGCGAGTTGTTGGCCAGCGTGAGCCCGTTGAAGTGGCCGCGGCCGGAGAGGACCGCGACCGAGCTCTGCAACGTGCCGTACAGCGTGGCCAGCCCGGTCAGCGTCAGCGTGTTGGCGCCGGTGCTGATGCTGCCGTTCTGGTCGAGGGTGAAGTTGCCGCCGTAGCTGAGGTTCTCGTTGAGGAAGACGGTGGCGCTGGCCTCCAGGGCCCGGGTGGACAGCGCGAAGCCGGCGCTCAGCGTGGCGTTGGTGCCGCTCAGCACCAGCGCGCCGGCGCCGGTGACGGTGCCGGCCAGCGTGGTGGAGGTGGACTGGTCGAGGAACTGGCCGCGGGTGATCTGCAGCCTGGTGCCGGTGGCGAACGAGAACGAGGCGCCCTGGGCGTAGCCGCCGTCCAGGATTGCGAGCGTGCCGGCGGTGGCGGTCACAGACCCGTCGATGGCCCGGCCGTAGCCGCCGTTCGAAAGGCTGAGCAGGCCGCCGGAGAGGGTGAGCGGGCCGCTGAAACTGTAGCCGTCGGTGACTGTCAGCGTGCCGCCCGTCATGCTGAAGCCGGAGCTGTTTTGCGTGGTCAGCGAGTCGATCGCGAGCGAGCCGCCGGTGTAGGTGACGGTGACCGGCCCGGCGCTGCCGGGGATGCTGACGTCGTCGCCGACCTGCGGCCCGGCCGCCAGGCTCCAGTCCGACAGGGTGGACCAGGTCCCGCTCGTCGTCGCCGTCCAGGTCACCGAAGCCATGGTCTCGTCCTCTCTTTCGAAGCGGGGTGTTTGCAAGCGGGTCGTCAAAGCGGCTGGCAGAAGCGGGCGTTGGAAGCCGGTGGTCGGAAGCGGGTCGTGTCGGAACAGGCGGCCGTTCAGCAGGCGGGTCGTCGGCACAGGCGGTCGCCGGTGCGCCGGCGGGTACGGGTGCGGCCCTGCCGGAGCCGCCTCGGACGGCTCGGCTCAGTTGTGGATCAGCTCGGCGTAACCGCTGGTCGTCGAGGTGAAGGTGAGCGAGGTGAGGTTCTGGGCGCCGGCGAAGTTGAGCGTGATCTGGTGGCCGTTGGCGTCGCTGATGGTGAGCTGGGTGTCGGCGGCGTTGGCGTAGGTGCCGCTGACCGAGCTGCCCGAGATGCCGGCAAGCTGGATCATGTCGCCGGCGGTGAAGTTGCTGACGGTGCCGTCGAAGCCCAGCAGGTCATTGTAAATCAGCAACGTGCCGACGCCGGCGAACATCACGTGGGTGGCGGTGCCCACGCTGACCCCGGTCTCGAACTGCAGCGTGCCGTGGCCGCCGACGGTGAAGCTGCCGGTGCTGCCCGCCGAGACGTTGCCGTAGACCTGCAGCGTGCCGAGGTTGGCGGCGATCGTACCGGTGTCGACGATGGCGGTGTTGATTTCCGTCGTGCTGTTGGTCAGGGCCGTCAGGCCGCCGGCCACGCTCAGCGTGCCGCTGCCGTTGATCTCCAGGCCGGCGCCCACCGTAAGTGTGCCGCTCTTCTGGACCGCCAGGGTGTCCGTGGTCTGCGTGTTCTGTCCGGTGCCGATGGTCAGCACGCCGGCCTCGGCGGCCTGACCGGCCAACGCCAGCGTGCCGCCGCCGCTCACCCGCAGCGCGCCCAGCGTGGTGCTGCCGGAGGCCAGCAGCGTGCCCGGGCCGGTGATCAGGTCGCTGGCCCCCAGCAGGGCGGTGCCGGTCAGGCTCAGCGTGTCTCCCGAAAGCCCGATGCTGCCGGACTGGCTGACGAAGTCGCCGGCATAGGCCGCGCTCGCGAGGAGGGCCACGTTGGCGTTGTTGGTGATTTCGAGGCCGGCTGAGAGGTCAGCGAAGCCGCTCGCGAGAGCGAAGCTGCCGTAGGCCAGCGCCAGCGTGCCGGCGCCGGACACCGTGCCGGCCAGGCTGCCGCCCGACTCCGCGTCCAGCAGCGTGTCGGCGACCGCCAGCGTGCCGGTGGCCGCCAGGTCGAGTGCGGCGGCGATCACGCCGGTGCCAGTGCCGCTTTCCGTCAGCAGGCCGGAGACGAGCACCGCGCCGGAGGCGGCGTTGCTGGAGATGGTGTCGGCGTCGTCGAGCACCGTGTAGCTGGCGCCGGCGGCAACCATCAGCGTGCCGCCGCCGGTCGAACCCGACAGGCTCAGCACGCCGGTTTGGTCGGCCTGCCTGGTGACCAGCAGGTCCGCGCCGCCGGTGACGGTGTAGGCGCCCACAGTGGTAGGACCGGCGCAGGACAGCGTGCCCTGGTCGGTGAGCGCGCCGCCGTCCAGCGTGGTCGCACCCGACAGCGAGAAGGTGTTGCCGCCGCCGATGTCGAGCAGGCCGGCGCCCAGCTCGGAGAACAGGCCGGCGTCGCCGAGGCTGCCGGTGAGCGTCACCTGCGCGGAGACGTCGAGCGCTGCGACGCTGATCGCGAGCCCGCCCAGCAGCGTGGTGGTGCCGGCCAGGTCGATCAGCCCCGCACCGGCCAGCGTGCCGCCGATCTGGTTCAGGTAGGGGTCGGCCAGGGTGAGCGTGCCGTTGGCCAGCAGGGTGCCGGTGTTGGCGATGTCGTCCTGGATCACCGAGTCGCCGCTGCCGTTCGGCTCGGCGAGCAGCCCGGCGTTGCTGATCAGGCCGTAGGAGCCGAGGATGCTGCCGTCGCCCTCGATGGCCCAGCTGGCGCCGCTGGCGATGGCGACCGTCGCGTTCGACGAGGGGCCCACGTAGATGTTGCCGGTCTGGTCCACCGTGCCGGTCACGGCGAGCAGGTCCGGCCCGCCGAAGGTCCAGTTGCCGCCGACTTCGGCGGTGCCGGAGACGGTGATGGTGCCGCCGTAGCCGGTAGTGATGCCGCCGTCGAAGTTGCTGCGGCCGCTGAGCGTGAGCACCGTCGCCTTGGTGTCCAAGTCGAGCACGCCGCCCGACATCTCCCAGTTGCCGGTGTAGGCGAGCGGGTTGGCCAGCGTCAGCACGCCGCCCTGCTGGTCCAGCGTGGCCACCGTGAGGGTCAACCCATTGGAGAAGCTGGTGTGGCCGGTGCCGCCAGCCCCGCCCAGGCCGAGCGTGCCGGCGCCGCTGACGGTGCCGCCGATGGTGTTGACGGCGCCGTCCACCTGCAGCTGCCCGATAGCGACGCTGATGACGCTGCTGCTGACCAGCGACGGGGTGAGGTGGGAGACCTTCCCGCCGGCGGTCTTGGCCAGGGTGCCGGCGTTGACGATGCCGCCCACCTGCGAGGGGTCGGTGACGTCCCAGTTGCCGTTGATGTTGTAGGTGGCCGCCTTTTCGATGGTCAGCTTGCCACCGGAATCGCCGCCGGCGTTGCCGTCGTTCGGGCCGAGGTTGAGCTGGTTGGTCTGGACGGTGGTGCCGAAGACGTTCAACAGCGCGCCGTTGTCGAGGTAGGTGCGGAACTGCGTGGTGCCCAGCACCAGACGGCCGTGCTCGTTGAACGTGCCGTAGCCGATGACGCCGGAGAACAGCCCCGGCCCGGTGGCGTTCAACGTGCTGCCGAACAGGTCGAATGAGCCGTTGTTCACCGTGATGTTGTTGGCGTAGGCCAGGCTGATGCCGTTGAAGGCGAGCTTGGCGCCGTTGTCGAGCACGATGGCGCTGAGCTTGGCGCTGAAGCCTGCGTCGAGGTTGAGCTGGCCGCCGGTGATGTGCAGCTCGCCTGCACCGACCAGCGTGCCGGCGATGGTGCCGCCGTCGGCGATGACGAGCGCGCCGGTCTGCACGTCGATGGTGCCGCCGGTCATCTCGATGGCGGTGTTGAACGTGGCACCCGGTCCGCCGACACTGAACAGGCCGCCGGCCTGCTCGTAGGTGCCGTAGAAGGTGGCGCCGTCGATGGCGGTGAGCGTGCCGTAGGCGGTGGGCGTGCCGTTGATGCTGCCGTTGTTAATGAGGGCCAGCGTGGTTCCGGCGCTCGTGGTCAGCGTGTAGGCGGCCGCGGCCACACCGGTGCTGATGCCGACGGTCACGCCGGCCACGCCGATATACACCGTGCCGAGGTCGGTGGGCAGGCCGCTCGTTCCCCAGTTGGAGGCGGTTCCCCAGCTGCCGCTGGCTGGCGACGACCACGTGTAAGCTGTCATGCGAACGCCCCCGAGAATGTTCCCCCCCGGGCTCGTGACGGCCCGGCCTGCAAGGCGTGCGCAATTCCCGTCCGTGCCGGCGCGGAATTTTCAGTGCGCTAACCAAACAGTAATCGTTTCATAATCAGCGAAACGCGCGCTGTCACGGCAAAAAATGAGCGCCGCGTCAGCCGCTGTTCGGGCGGGTGCCGAAATGACACGCCGGCTCGCAAAGCCGCCGATCGTTCCGTGTTTTTTTCAATCGAGACGATCTTTCGACTGAGCCGGGCGAGTGGCGCGCGCGGCAGCCGGCGGCCCGCCTCAGGCCGGTTTGACAAGGCGGAATGCCCGTGGCATGGCCCGCGCCCTTCGGATTACGTGCGCCAGACGGGCGCCCAAGGGTTGTGCATGGTCAAGCCGGAACTCGGGCAGAAACGCATCTGCGTCTCCTGCAGCACACGCTTCTACGATCTGGGCAAGTCGCCCGCTGTCTGCCCGAAATGCGGCACGGAACAGCCGGTCGAACAGCCCCGGCCGCGCCGCGGCGGCAACGTCACCGAAGTGCGCAAGCCGAAGAAGGTGGTTGCAGTCGACGAGGCCGAACCCGACGCGGAAGCCGAGACTGACGCCGAGGAGGCCGAGGAGGGCGTGCTGGAGGATACCTCCGACCTGGAGGATGACGACGACACGCTGGGCGGAGAGCTGGAAGTGGAGCCGGATAGCGACGAGGGGGAAAGGTAGGAAGCAAGGCTTTCTTCGAGGAAAAGAAGCAAAAAGCTTTCGCTTCCGCTGTCGCGGTCCAGTCCGGTGAGCGCGCGACAAAATTCTTTGGTTCGTCTTTCAGAAAAGAACCGCTTGCCTCGCCTTCCTGCGCCGCCCAGCTTCCCAGCCATGCTCCTCACCCGGCCCGCCGAGATCTCCACCCCGTTCCCCGAACCTCCCGAGCCCGGCACCCCCCGCGAAGTAGCCCCCGGCGTGCTGTGGCTACGCTTCGCGCTGCCCTTCCTGCTTGACCACGTCAACATCTACCTCATCGAGGACGACGGCGGCTGGGCCGCCTTCGACACCGGACTGGGCGATGACGCCACCCGCGCAGCCTGGGACGCGGCGTTCGCCGGGCCATTACGCGGCCAACGCCTCACCCGCGTCCTCTGCTCGCATTTCCACCCGGACCATGTCGGCCTCGTCGGCTGGCTGAGCGAGCGCTTCGGCTGTCCGCTGTGGATGCCGCGGACCGAGTTCCTGATGACCCGCGTGCTGGAGAACCGGCTGGTCGCCGCCAACCCGGGCTTCTACGCCGAGCGTGGCCTGCCGCCGGAGACCGGCGGCGTGGTGGCCGGCGACGGCCACGGATACCTTAGAATGATGACCGGCCTGCCGACCCAGTACCACCGCCTGAAGGCAGGGCAGCACTTGCGGATCGGCGGGCGCGACTTCGACGTGTTGACTGGCGGCGGCCACGCGCCGGAGCAGGCCATGCTGCACTGCGCGTCCGGCGGCCTGTTCCTCGCCGCCGACCAGGTGTTGCTGAAGATATCGCCCAACGTGTCCGTGCAGGCGATGGAACCGGACGCCAACCCGCTGGGCGAGTACCTGGCCTCGCTCTCGGCGCTGGCGCGCGCGTTGCCGGACGACGTGCTGGTGCTGCCGGGCCACCTGGTGCCCTTCACCGGCCTGCACCAACGGCTGGACGAGCTCGCGTCACACCACGCCGGCCGCTGCGCGCTGATCGCCGAGGCGGCCGGTGCGGCGCCGTGCAGTGCCGCCGACCTGCTGCCGGTACTGTTCAAGCGCAAGCTGGACCCGCACACCACCGGCTTCGCGTTCGGCGAGGTGCTGGCCCACGTAAACTACATGCGGGACCGCGGCGAACTGGACCAGCAACGCGACGCAGACGGCATCCTGCGCGTGCGCGCTGCGTGACTCGCATGCGCAAGAAGGCTGATCTGCCAACGAAGACCTGCGAAGCCTGCAAGCGGCCGTTCGCGTGGCGGAAGAAATGGGCGAAGGTGTGGGACGAAGTGCGGTATTGCAGCGATGCGTGCAGGAAGGCGAGGAAGTAAGGCCTTTTTTTGCATGAGAAAGAAGCGAAAAGCTTTTGCTACGGCTGTCGCGGACGGCTGAAACGCCACGCTTCAACGACGCGCTCTACGAGAGCAAACGTCTTTTGCTTCTTTTCTTCAGAAAAGAAGGCCTTGCTTCCTTGCCGGATTTTGGAGTTTCAGAACCCAAGGCGCTAGAATCGTGCACGCAGCCCGAACTGGCAGCAAAAGAGCAAAGTCTTCTTTTTCGAGAAAAAGAAGCAAAAAGCTTTTGTCTCTGCTGTCGCGGACTCTCCCGCAGCGTACACCCAAGGAACAAAATCTTCTGGTTCTTTTCAAAAGGACTGCTTTCCTTGCGTGCACCGGTCGACGTCCCGGGCGGCTGATAATGAAGAATGTCACGACAGCGCTGACGAACGCTCTTGCTGCTTGTTCCTGAAAGGGAACTACCTTTTCTTATAGACCATCAGCAGACTTTCTGCCGGCTTGCCGTCCCTGATGTCGAGCGGCACGTCCGTCCAGGAGCTGCCGTCCTGCGACAGCGTCATTCGTCCCTCGCCGCGGTCCTGACCGTTCAGCGCCACCTTGTAGCGCAGAACGCGCGGCGCTTCCTGCCACACGCTCAATGCCAGCCCCGGCTTGCCGCCAGGCCGATTGATGGCCATCGGTGTGCCGTCCATCCGGCCGGTGTTGACCTCGTGCAGCGACGGTATCTCCCACGTGATTGCGCCGGCTTGCGTGACGGTGAAACGGTAATCATCCGCGGCGCCGTCGGGCTCGGGCCTGCTGCGGTCGAGAACCCATGTCCCGGTCCAGGCCGTGTCTGCGGCCAGGCACGCAGGCGCCAGGACACAGCAGACGAGCGTGGTGGCGAGCAGGTGTCTCATGCGGGAGGTCTCTCCGGGATGTATCGCAACGCGGTCCCTGCATCTTTGGTGAGACACGCCTTGATGGCAGAAATCTAGATTCACGATTTCAAGCAGAAGCAAGGCCTTCTTTTTCGAGAAAAAGAAGCAAGAAGCTTTTGTCACGGCTGTCGCGGACTAGTGAAACGACACGCCTGAACAACACGCGCCCCACGAGAGCGAAAGTTTTTTGGTTCTTTTTTGCAAAAAAGAACCGCTTGCTTGCCGTGCCTGTCAAGCCGGAGAAGCCTCGCGCACCTCAACCGTCAGATGCGACACCGATGGCAAACGCTCCAGCCGCCGGCGATGGAACTCCGTGCCGCGGCCGGCAGGCGCCTCGACCGAGACGATCACGCCGAGGTGGCCGGGACCCAGGCGCCAGACGTGCAGGTCCAGCACACGGTCTCCGGCCGCCTGGACGATGTCGCGGATTTGGCCCTCGGTCCGTTGGTCCGGCGTCATGTCCAGCAGGATCGCGCCGGTGTCGCGGATCAGCCCCACCGACCAGCTCGCGATCACGCCGGCGCCGATGATGCCTGCGAGCGGGTCCATCCAGAGCCAGCCAAAGGCGCGCGCCAAGATGAGGCCGATGATGACCAGGACGGAGACCGCCGCGTCCGCGATAACGTGGACGACCGCGGCGCGCATGTTGTTGTCGCGGTGCGCGGCGCCGGGCTGGTGGGCGTGGCCGCCGTGCCCGTGCTCCTCGAAGCTTACGGCGTGGATCTGGCCGTCCATCGCCAGCATTGCGGTGAAGGCGTGCGGTTCCGCAACCTTGCCGCGGCTCTGCAGGCAGTCGCCGTGCCTGTCCATGGCGAAGATTTGCCGCGCGCCGTCCGGCCGCACGGTTTCCACCAGGCACTCCTGCGGCAGGGTTGCGCCCGCTTCAGCCACGATGCGGAACACCGCCAGTTGGTCGTCCTCGCAGACCGACAGCAGCAGGTCTCCGCCGGACGAGGCAATCCGGTGCGCCTCGTCGTGACGGTGGTTGTGCCCGTGGGCGAGCCCAGGGGCGTGCCCGTGGGCGTGCCCGTGGGCGTGATCCTGGCCAGGTCCGTGGTGGTGGTGGTGTCCGCCAGCGGAGAGCAGCCACGCCGAGGCGACGTTGACCGCCAGCCCAAGCACGGCAATGGGAATGGCCTCGGCGAAGTGGATGGGCACCGGGGCGACGAAGCGGGCGACAGCTTCGTAGCCGATCAGGACGGAGATCATCGCCAGCACGATGGCGCTGGTGAACCCGGCCAGGTCGCCAAGCTTGCCGGTGCCGAAGCTGAACTTCGCATCGCCGGCGTGTCTGCGCGCGTAGGAGTAGGCCAGGGCCGCGAGCAGCAGCGCGCCCGCATGGGTGCTCATGTGCAGGCCGTCGGCTACAAGGGCGAGCGAGCCGAACAGCGTGCCGCCGGCGATCTCCAGCACCATCATGGCGCCGCAGAGCCAGATGACCGCCCAGGTGCGGCGCTCTGCGTGCTCGTGACCTTCGCCGAGGAACACGTGCGCGTGGGTATCGGTCATCGGGGAGCCTGGGCAACGAAGGCAAAACAAGCGGTTCTGTTTTGCAAAAAACAACCAAAAAACTTCTGCTCTCGTCGGGTGTGCCGTAACGAGACGTGGTTCCACAGGCCATTCTGCCTGCAAGTGCGGGCCGGGCAGGGACATACGCATTTTTCGCCTGTGGACGGCGATCGGGAGTGACGAGGCTGCAGGCGACGTCTGCCGGTCTGCGTGAGTCGAAAACGCCGGTCGTCAGGACACAAAGCGGTTGGCAGACGTTGACTGCGTTGAACGATAGGGGTCACGACACCCCGGTATCATACGGTTCAGGCCGGTAGAAGCCTGCGGGCGTTCCGAGGGTCGGCTTGCTGAGTTCGCTGTTGCGGTGTTTTCAAGCTGCGAGAAGGAAGAAGGCCGGCTTTTTCGCATAAAGGCAGCAAAAAACTTTGGTTCTGCTGTCGCGAAGTGTCCTGCGGCGGGTAATCCATGGGACAAACCTCTTTGGTCTTCTTTCAAAAACGAGCTGCTTGCTTGCCTGTCTGCCTCCTCGCCGGGCTGCAGAAAAACCGTGCAGTCTACAAGCGGCATCCCCGGTGAAGCGAACTTTTAACCAGCCTGCGTCAGTATCGGTCTGATGCTTGCCCTTGCCACTCAACGGCCGCCCGGCACGAAACAGGACTTCGCCGCATGACTCCAGCTTCGGCCGAGCCTGCCGGTAGTACCGTGTCCAGCCTGGTGGTGACCGCGCCGCGGCCGGCGCACCGCTCGGCGTTCCACGAGCTGCTGTCCGAGCTCAATCCGCTGCAATACCTGCCGGTTGTCGGCACGATCTACCGGGCGGTGACCGGCGACAGGATCTCCGAGGAGGCGCGCACGGTGGGCTCGCTGGTGATGAGCGGCCTGACCAGCGGCCCGGCCGGCGTGGCGATCAGTGCCGCCATGATGGCGGTGGAGAAGGTGATCGGCATCGACCCGGAGAAGCTGGGCCAGGGTGTGCTGTCGGAGGTGGGGATTGGCGGCTCTGGCTCGAGCGGTTCAGCGGCGCCTGCCATCAAGGCGGCCGCTGCCTCGTCCGCGCCGGCGCCAAGCGTTGCTGCTGCGCCGGTGCGTGCGTCGTCCTGGTCGCCGGCGCAGCTCGCGGCGTACGGCGTCACCACCACGGCCGGCGGCGCGTTGCGGCGCGGCAGTGTGGAAGGTGCCGACGTGCTTAACGACCTGGAACTAGCAAGCGTCACGCCCAAAACAATGAGCACCGCCCCCCGACAAGCCTGAACCCCACGCGCAAACAAGCGCAACTGCCGCACGCGTCAGGAAAGCTCCGCGACAGCCAGAGCAAAAGCTTTTTGCTTCTTTTTCTCGAAAAAGAAGGGCTTCCTTTCCCACCGTTCAGCAACTCCCGGCCTGGTCAGGCCGCGAACTTCCCAACCAGCCCGACCACCTCCGGCCGCCGCCAATCGAGCCCGCCCACATGGCTCCACACCACCTGCCCGGTGTCCCTGCTGAACAGGAGGCTGCGCGGAACGTAGTAGGTGCCGTCCGCGCTCAGCAGCACGTTCTGCAGCAGCGAAGGCGCGTTGCGCGAGGAGGGCCGTGCGGTTGGCAGTCCGAGGCCGCGGCGGCGGACAATCCCCTGGTTGCGGGCCCAGTCGTCCGGATGGCTGAGCAGGACCGCGCTGATCTTGTCGGCGCCGATGGCTGGAACGACGTTCGCCACGGTGTCCAGCTCCCGCATGCAGACGCCGCACCAGTTCGCCCAGAGTGTAACCAGGGTGAGGGGCTGGCTCGACTGATCGAGCCGGAAGCTGCGGTCGTCGGAATCCAGCAGTTCCATGTCGGCCCAGCCGGAGGGCCTGGGGCTCGCATGTGCCGTGCCGGCCAGGGCGGCCAACGAGGCGCCGATGCCGGCGAGCAGCGTGCGGCGGGTAGGGGCAGGGGTTTGCATGACGAATCCTGAGGCTTCGGTAAGGAAAGTCTCGCAGAATGAGATTTATCTCCGGTTAAGCGGCGCGTGTTGACGCGCCGGCCGCACGGCCCCTGCGCTCGGGCGGCAAGCCTGGACGCGACGCTCCGGCGCTTTGGCAGGGCAACGCCGGAGGCTGTTTCCGGGCCACCATCACGGCGTTAGGGTCGGACCACCATGTCCGATGACCCTCGTCTTTTCTCGCCGGCCGCTGCCCGCAACCGCGAACCGATCCTGGAGGTGTTGCGCCAGCACCTGCCGGCGTCAGGCAAGGTGCTGGAGGTGGCCAGCGGCACCGGCGAACACGCGGCCCACCTGGCTGCGGCGCTGCCGGGCCTGACGTGGCAGCCGACAGACCGGACGGCGGACGCCCTTCCCAGCATCGACGCCTGGGCAAGCGGGCTGCCCAACGTGCTGCCCGCCCGCATGCTGGACGCGCAGGCGGCCGCCTGGCCGGTCCGCCAGGCCGACGCCGTGTTGTGCATCAACATGGTCCACATCGCACCCTGGCCGGCTGCCGTCGGGCTGGTGGCCGGCGCTGCCCGCATACTGCCGGCCGGCGGGTTGCTGGCGTTGTATGGTCCGTTCCGCCGCCCTGGGCAGGAGCTGGAGCCTGGGAACGTCGCGTTCGACGCAGACCTGCGGAGCCGGGATCCTGCCTGGGGCCTGCGAGAGGTCGACGCCGTCGCTGCGCTTGCCGCGGATGCCGGTTTCGCCGCGCCGAGCGTCGTGGCCATGCCGGCCAACAACCTCATGCTGCTGTTTCGCCTTGCCAGGGACTGACCATTGCGCGAAGCCAAGCGGTTCTTTTTTGAAAAAAAGAACCAAAAAACTTTTGTCTTCTTGGTTGCACGCTGTGGAAATTGCGACTCTCCGGCTTGGTTGGAGATTGCGGCTTGGAGTGCAGACCGAATCGAACACAAAGGTGAGTAGCGCCAAGCAAAGTATGTTTTCCCAGGCAAAGCCGTTTAGTCTTGGCGTCGCGGAACGTTCCCCAGCGTGCACCAGAGACCAAATGTCTCTGCTTCTTTTTTTCAAAAAAGATCCGCTTGCTTTCTTCCTCACCGACGAACGCGCACGCAGCAGAACCCGCCGGTGCCCCGCACGCCGATCAATGTCTCCGACCCAACCAGGAGCTGCCAATGCCGGACGTAACCTTGCCTCGCCGTGACGTGCTGCTGGCCTCGCTTCTCGGCGCCCTGCTGCCGGCGGCGTCGCGGGCATCCGCCCTCAATCCCGCGGAGACCATCCTGACTTTGCCCGCCGGCATCCCCTGGCAGACTCGCCCCGAGTACCCGAAGGACAGCGTCACCTCGGCGCCGCTGTTCGGTAGCCGAAAGGGTAGCGGCATCTACTACGAGCTGATCAAGTGGTATCCCGGCTACATGAGCGCGCCGCACGCGTACGCCACGGACAGGCTGTGCGTGGTGGTGTCCGGCACCTGGTGGGTCAACAGCGGTGCCGATTTCGACCCTGCCCGTTGCATGCCGGTGCCGGCCGGCACCTTCGTGCACCGTGTGGCACACACGCCGCATTACGACGGCGTGGTGGCCAGCGGGCGCGAGCCGGCGGTGATCGCCATCTGCGGGATGGCTCCGGTGGACATGCGCTATGTCGAGCCGGAGAAGCCGGGGTGGCGGAAGGTGGGGTAGAAAGGAAGAAAGGCCTTCTTTTTCGAGAAAAAGAAGCAAAAAGCTTTGCGCCCGCTGTCGCCGAAAGCTGAAACACCAAGCCTCCCCACGGCGCACCGACGGAGAGCAAAAGTTTTTTTGTTCTTTTTTTCAAAAAAGAACCGCTTGCCTTGCCTTCCAGGCACCCCGGATGGCAAGCCACCCGGTCTGAAAGACCACGGTAAAGCAAGATGAACGACGCCGCTGCTTGGACCCAGCCCGGAGACGTCCGCCGTGGCGTCCTGGTCGCCGTGCCGTTCTATCGCAACGAGGCGCTCGTCGGCACGCTGTCGGCCAGCCTGCGGCGCTGCGCAGACGATCTTGCGGCTATCGGCGCCGAACTGGTGTTCTACGACGACTCGCCGGACTACCCCGCGCTAGCCGAAGCCCTGGCCCGTGAGGCCGCCGCGATGGGCCGCATCGCCTGCCGGGTGGAGACCAACCCCGCTAATTTGGGTTTCGTGCGGACGATGAACCGTGCGGTGGACGAGGCCGTCGCCCGCGGCCTGCACCTGGTGATGCTGAACTCGGACACCCAGGTCTGCCCCGGCGCGCTGCCGGCCATGCTGGGCGTGCTGCGGCTGGACAGGATGCACGGCTTCGTCAACCCGCGGTCCGACAACGCCACCATCGCCACCCTGCCGCTGCGCGGCCGACTGGGTGGCCGCGGAGGCACCGACACGCTTTCGGACTACACGGCATTCTCCCGGCGCCTGCCGCCGTACAGCTACGTGCCCACCGTGGTCGGGTTCTGCCTGCTGGTGCGGTGGGAGATCCTGGTCGAGTTCGGCGGCTTCGACGAGGTCTACGGCCAGGGCTACAACGAGGAGAACGACCTGGTGATGCGCGCGAGCCGGGTCGGCTACCGCGCGGTGCTGGCCAACCAAGCCTTCGTGTTGCACCAGGGCGAGGCGAGCTTCAGCCTATCCGACACCCCGCGCACCGACTGGGAGCGGCGCAACCGCGCCATCCTGGACCGCCGCTACCCCGAATACGCCGCCCACACGCGCCGGTACTACGACACGCCGGAGTTCATCGCCGAACGCCTGCTTGCCTGCCTGGTGCCCGACGCGGACTGCAAGCTGGACATCGCACTGGACTGTTCCAGCTTCTACCCGTCGCACAACGGAACGTTCCAGGCGGGCCGGCAATTGATCGCAGCGGCCGCGCGCGACTGGGGCGAGCGCTGGCGCGTGTACGTGCTGTGCAGCCAAGCAGTGTTCGACTTCCACGACTATGCGAGCTTGGGCGTGCAGCGCGCCGACCCGCACGGCGAGCGCTGCTTCGCCGCGATCTTCCGTGTGGGCCAGCCCTACGACTGGAACGTGCTGCAACGCGTCGGCACCACCGGCGCGGTGCTGGGCGTCTACATGCTCGACACGATCTCGCTCGACTGTCCCACGCTCGCCTCGCCGCTGCTGCAGAACCTGTGGCAGTTCACCATGGACCAGGTCGACGTGCTGGCGACGCAAAGCCGGCAGACGGAGCGCTGCGTGCGGCTGCGCCTGCGCGTGCCGGACGGGATGATCTCGGTGGTCGCACCGCACTCGCTAGACGTCGGCGACTACCTGCCCGGAGCGGACGCTACGCCGGGCGAGACACCGGACAGGCTGCTTGTGGTGGGCAACCACTACGCACATAAGCACGTGGTGCCAACGGCAAACGCGCTCGCCGCAGCACTCCCCGGCCGCCACGTGCTGGCGCTTGGTGCGCGCGTGGCCGGCACACTCAGCGACCAGGTTGCGGACTGTCAGCTTGCGGACCTGCCGAACCTCGCCGCCGTCCCGCTGGGCGACGTGGCGCCGGAGGAACTCGCCGCGCTCTACGCCAGCGCCGCGGCCGTCATCTTCCCGAGCTTCGCGGAGGGTTTCGGTTTTCCCACGCTGAACGCGCTGGCGGCCAAGCGTCCGCTGTTCGCCCGCAGGCTGCCTGCGACGGAAGAGATCTGGATCGCGCTCGGCCGCAATCCGAACGTGCGGTTCTACGACTCCACTGAAGAACTGGCCGCGTTGCTGCAGTCGGTTCCGCTCTGGGACAATCAGGCGCCGCCACAGCCCGCCGCACCGCAATCGGCTGACGGTATCGGCGCAGCGTTACAGGCGGCAATGCAGGCGGCCGACTACACGCGTATCGTGGCGCGCATCCAGGCGACGCAGTTTGCTTCTGACACCAGCAAGTTTGGTGAGCACCGGGTGGACTACGCCGTGCCGGCGGTGGCGGCGAACCTGGTTGCAAGGCGGGTGGAGCGCTGGGTGCGCGTGGCGTTCGAACGGCCGGTGTTGTTCAGGGTGACGCGTTACGGGGTTCGGGCAGCGCGATACGTAAGAAGGAAGGCCTTCTTTTTCTGAAGAAAAAGAAGCAGAAAGACTTCTGTCATTGCTGTCGCGGCCCTTTCCACACGGCGCGCCCAAGGGAACAAAAGTTTCTGGTTCTTTTTTTTTTAAAACAAGAACCGCTTGCTTGCCCTGTCTAAAAACCCACCGCCCCACCATCCGACCGGGGATCGTGCACCGCCTCCACCCGCCCGCCAGGAGAGCGCACCAGCATGCCAGCATGGCCGAACGTGTCTGCGCGGTGTGCGCCGAGCTGCTCGACGTCGTGCCCCATTGCCCGCAACGCCGCGATGCTTGGTGAGTCGAACCGCTCCTCCACCTTCACGCTGAGCGAAGATGCGCCCCAGGTCCTGCCGTACAACAGCCGCGGCGCACCGACCGCATCCGCAAGCGCCATGCCGTAATCGGCATACCGCGTGTAGATCTGCGACTGAAACTGCGGCTGGCCGTCCCCGCCCATCGAGCCGTAGGACAGCACGCGGCCGTCGTCGAACGCTGCAAGCGCCGGTATCAGCGTGTGGAACGGGCGCCGCCCCGGCTCGAGCGGGTTCACCGCCCCTGAGTCGAGCGAGAAGGAGATGCCGCGGTTCTGCCACACGATGCCGGTCTGCGGCAGCACCGTGCCCGAGCCGTACTCCCAGTAGACGGACTGGATGTAGGACACCGCCAGGCCGCTCGCGTCGATGGCACCCATCCAGACGGTGCCGCCCTGGTCGTCACGCAAGGGCCTGGCGGCCGCACGGCTCATGTCGATGCGCGCGGCCTCCGCCTGCAGGCGCTCTGGCGTCAGGAAATCCGCAGGCTGATGATGCAGCCGATCGAAATCGGTAATTTCCCGGTCGCGGATGGCAAACGCGCGCTTGGTCGCTTCGATCAACCCGTGGAAATGCGCGACGCTCTCGCCCTGCGCCACGCCGAGGCGGTCGAAGATGCCCAGGATGAGCAGCGCGGCGAGCCCCTGCGTGGGCGGCGGGAAGTTGAACAGGGTGGCGTCCCGCCGGCGGAGCTGCAACGGCGCCCGGTCTGCCGGCGCGTAGGCCGCCAGGTCGCCCCGGGTGATCGGGGCGCCCAGGTCGGCGAGGTCGGCCGCGATCGCCTGGGCCAAGTCGCCGCGGTAGAAATCGGCCAGGCCTGCGGTGGCCAGCCGCTGCAGCGTGGCGGCCAGGGCCGGGAGTTGCCTGGTCTCGCCGTGCCGCCACGGCTTGCCGTCGCCATCGAGGAACGTTGCCGCGAAGTTTGGCGCGGCGTGCAGCGTGTCGCCCGCTGCGGGTGCGTAGCGCGCCTCGGAGGCCGACACCGGCACTCCTTGGCGGGCCTGGGCGATGGCGGAGGCCAGCAACACCTCCAGCTTCAGGCGGCCGCCGAGCGCCTGCGACAGCGAGAGCGCCTTTTCCCAGCCGCCGACCGCGCCGGCAACGGTGACCATCGCGTCCGGCCCGCGCGCGGGTATCGCGCGGTGGCCGCGGTCCGTGTAGCGGCCGATGGTGGCCAGGGCGCCAGCCGGCCCGCAGGCCTCGATGCCCCGTACCCTGCCGCCTGGCTCGCGCACCAGCCAGAAGCCGTCGCCGCCGATGCCGTTCATATGCGGGTAGACGACGGCGATGGAGGCGGCCATCGCCACCATCGCCTCGATGGCGTTGCCGCCTTGGGCGAGCACGTCTTGGCCGGCGTTTGCCGCCAGCATGTGTGGTGCGGCGACGGCGGCGTGGGAAAAGCTGGGTGTGTCTGGCATGGCGAGGCCGCGTGTGGTTGCAGGTGCCGGTTTCAACAGAAAAACACGCTTGTGACGAGCGTGCGTGTTAAGGCAGCGGGCACGAAGGCAGAGAAAGCAAAAGCAAGGCCTTCTTTTTCGAGAAGAAGCAAAAGCTTTGCTGCGTCTGTCGCAGACGGCTGAAACGACACGTCTCGACAACACGCACATGCGGAAGGCAAGACTTTTTTGGTGCTTTTTTTCAAAAAAGAACTGCTTGCCTTTCTGCTTTTCCCTATTCTCGCAGGATCATGTTTGACATCCGTGAAGATGATTTGTCCGGACCGTCCACGCGGGACCTGCTCGCTCTGCACCTCGCGGGCATGCACGCCCACTCCCCACCAGGCAGCGTCTACGCTCTCGATCTGTCAGGACTGCAGGTTCCGGAAGTGACCGTCTGGACCGTATGGCGCGGGTCGGCCATCGCCTGCGTGGGCGCACTGAGACAACACTGTCATCGCGTTGGCGAGTTGAAGTCTATGCGCACCCATCCGGACCATCTTCGTCAGGGTGCGGCAGCGTTTCTGCTCGACCACATGATCGCCGAGGCGAGAGAACGCGGCCTCGAGACGCTGAGCCTAGAGACCGGCAGCGGACCCGCTTTCAGCGCGGCACTCGCCTTGTATCACACGCGTGGTTTTCACGAAGGCGAACCGTTTGCCGGCTACGCGCGTAGCTCGTTCAACCGTTTTTTCCACCTGCAGCTTTAACACAGCGAGAGTGCAAGCGCCCTAGCTTCGCTCGATGAATAGCGCCCCCTGATAGCGACGACCTTGACCGATGGAAGGCAAAGCAAGCAGTTCTTCTTTGAAAACAGAACCGAAAAACTTTTGCTCTCTTGGATGCGCAATGCTGAAACCTTCGCGACAGCAGGACCAAAAGCTTCTTGCAGCTTTTCGAAAAAGCAAGCCGTGGTGACTTCGGTCAAGACTGAGGGTCGCTGGAGTAAGTTACGCTCAACTTTGAATGACGGGGCAACCGCCAGTTCTGCAGCTGCCACTTATACACTGTAGGTTGGTAGTGGTGCAGGCATTCCGGCGTCAGTGGCGTTCTTGAGACGGCCGGGCAGGCCCGAACGTGCAATTGTTGTTCCCGGGCCGTCGAGCAGAGACAACGCTTGCAGCTTGGAAAGCAAAAGACACCGACCGGCAACGAGACAGCTAGGCGTGCTTGTCTGGAGGCATCGAAGACGTTTCTGCTATCGCGGACTCACCGGCAGCGCTCAACCCAGAAAAAGTCTTCGTTCCCACAGACGTTGAAACTGCTTTCCGTGTCGTTCACCAGTCAAGGTCTACGGCCGATTGTAAACGATGCGTTCCAGCCTCGGCCAGCACCGTCGCGGATAGCCAAACCCCAAGTCTCACCACCGCGTACGCAAAGAGACAAAGGTTTTTTGGTCTTTTTTTCAAAAGAGAATCGCTTGCCTTGACTTGCCCCACCGCCTCGCATGGCACAAACCTTGCTGCTCCAGAGCAAACCCTCCGCGGAGCAACGCATGCGCAGCCTGGAAACGCGACGTTGGACGCAGCTTGCGCTCGGCGTGCTCGTCATGATGACCATCTCAAGCCCTCAATACGTTTGGACCTTGTTCGTCAAGCCGTTCCAGACCGCCACGCACGCATCGCTCGCTGCGGTGCAGGTCACCTTCACCGTGCTCGTTGTGTTGCAGACCTTCTTCTCCCCGGTGCAGGGCTACCTGATCGACCGGTTCAGCCCCAGGCTGATGATCGCTTTGGGCGCAGCGTTGTCCGGTTTGGGCTGGGTAGCAGCGTCGCGTGCGGAGAGCCTGTTTGGCCTTTACGCGACCTACGGCCTGCTGTGCGGCCTGGGCACCGGCATCGTCTACGTGGGCGTTATAGGCTTGATGGTGCGTTGGTTTCCGGACCGCCGTGGCTTGGCGGCCGGGCTGGTCGCCGCGGGTTACGGCATGGGCGCGATGGTCACCACCTTCCCGGTCTCCCACATGATCGCGGCGGACGGGTTCCGCTCCACCCTGGCCGTATTTGGCGCCGCCCTAGGCTGCATCGGCGTGCTTGCCGCCCTGGGGCTGCGCGCGCCCGCGCTGCGCGACGTGCCGCAAGCCGATCTGGCCGGCGCTTCGTCCGGCGTGGCGCCGCGCGAGATGCTGCGCACGCCGGTGTTCTGGCTGCTGTTCCTGATGATGACCATGATGTCCACCGGCGGGCTGATGGCGACTGCCAACTTCGCGGCGTTCGCACGGGAGTTCGGCGTGTCCGACGCAGTGGTGTTCGGCATGGCGGCACTTCCCTTCGCCCTCACCTTCGATCGCCTCACCAACGGCTTGACCCGGCCGTTCTTCGGCTGGGTCTCCGACCGCATCGGTCGCGAGCAGACCATGGCGATCGCCTTCACGCTTGAGGCAATGGCGTTGTGCCTGCTGCTGTACAGCCGGCACAATGCTTACGCCTTCGCCCTGCTGTCGGGCATCGTGTTCTTTGCCTGGGGCGAGATCTTTTCCCTGTTCCCCTCGCTGCTGACCGACATCTTCGGCCCGCTTCACGCCACCACCAATTACGGTTTCCTGTACATGGCGCAGGGCGTGGGATCGCTGCTGGGCGGCCCGGTTGCGGCGTTGGTTCATGAGGCTGCAGCAAGTTGGATGCCAGTTTTCGGCATAGCCATCTGCCTGGACCTAGCGACTGCGGCGCTGGCTCTTCTTGTGCTGCTCCCGATGCGGCGAAGGAAGAAAGCGGTTCTTTTTTGACAAAAGAACCAAAGAACTTTTGTTCCCTGGAGTACAAGCTGAGGGAAACTCCGCGACAGCCACGGCAAAAGATTTCTGCTGTTTCAAAAAAGCAGGCCATGCTTTCTTGCCGCTATCACGTGTCCTCGACCACGTCGCTGATTTTCGTCATGTCTGCGCAAGGCCGTCCCTTCTCGTCCTCGCCGATCATGTCCACGTAGCGCACCCCGAAGATCACGTCTGCCGGCGCGTAGTCCCGCAAATCGTGCACCACCATCGCCAGCAGCGGGTCGCGCGCCTCCAGCGAGACGAACATGCGCACGTCGGCGGCTTTGAAGGTCTCCTTGGTCAGACCAGCAAGCGGGCTGTGCTCGTCGATGTCGTGCATGATGGTCCAGGTGAGCGGGAACACCGGTATGGTGTGGCGCGCCAGGCTCAGCTCGTGCGTGCGGCGAAAGCGCGCGCCCTCTGTCGTGACCTCGGACACCAGCACGCCGATCTTCACCCGCGCATCCGCAAGCACGCCGGCGCGGCCGTTACCTACGCGCAACATCAGCGTAGGGTGCCCGTTATGCGTGGTCACCACCGGATGGTCGGCGTAGATGAATTTCGCGCGCGGCTTGGAGAACCGTCCGAAGGTGAGGCCCGTCAGGATGGCCGTGAACGTGACGCCGATCAGGATTTCGGCGCCCGCTATCATGTGCCCGTAGATTGTCGCCGGATACATGTAGCCGTAGCCGACGGTGGCCAGCGTCTCGAGACTGAAGAAGAAGTGGTCTGCGAAGACGTGCGGCCGCGCGTTGGCAACTGCACCAGGGATCAGCGTGTAGGCAATGCCGAACAGGGCGGTGACGGTCAGGTAGATCGCAAAAAGCAGCGCGAGGAATTGCGGCCAGCTCAGCTCCACGGCAAGGCGGTAGGGGTCGGTCCAGTCGTACCGTCCGACGCCCTTCTTGGTCAGCGTGTAGTTGCCGAAGCCGACCACCGAGGAGCGCTCCCGTCGGCGCCACTTGGAACGTGGTGGCGGCGGCTCGGCCGGCAGAACAGGGATGGTCTGGATCGGGCCTGCTTCTTCTTCGTCGGCCATGGCGATTACAGCAGGGCAAGCGGTTCTTTTTTGAAAAGAAGAAGCAAAAAACCTTTGTCTCTGCTGTCGCGATTGACGGAAACAATACGTCTCACCAACGCGTGCTCAACGAGAGCAAAAGTTTTTCGGTTCTTTTTATCAAAAAAGAACATTGTTGCCTTACGCTGCCTCCAACAGCCCGCCAGCCGCATCCACCTCGCGCATGTGGTGCGGCGTATCGCCGAACAGGCTCTCGATCATGGTCAACCGTTTGAAGTAGTGTCCGGCGCGATACTCCATCGTGCAGCCAATGCCGCCATGCAGTTGCGTGGACGTCTGGCCGATAAACTTTGCCGAGTTGTTCACCTGCACCTTGGCAGCCGAGATCGCCGCGCGGCGCGCGCGCGGGTCGTCGGTACCGGCCATCATGGCGGCAAAGAACTCCATGCTGCGCGCCTGCTCGAGTGCGGTGAACATGTCCACCGCCTTGTGCTGCAACACCTGAAAACTGCCGATCGGCACGCCGAACTGCTTGCGGGTCTTCAGGTAGTCCAGCGTCAGCGCGTGCAGTGCCGTCATCGCACCCACTGCCTCGGCGCACACCGCGGCAATGGCGATGTCGGTCACCTGTGCGATCAGTTCACCGCCGTGATCCACCTGGCCCAGCACCGCGCTCTGCGGCACCTCCACGCCCGCCAGCGACACCGCGGCACCACGCATGCCGTCCTGCGTGGGGAAGCCGCGGCGCGAGACGCCGGGCGCGTCGGCGTCCACCAGGAACAGCGTGATGCCGTGACGGTCGCGGTGGCTCGCCGACGACGTGCGGGCGCTGACGATCAGCTTGCTTGCGCTGTCGCCATGCACCACCACGCTCTTGTCGCCTTCCAGCACGTAGCCGCCGTCGGTCCTGCGCGCGTGCGTCTTCACGTCGAACAGGTCGTAGCGCGCCTGCTTCTCCACGTGAGCAAACGCCAGGCGCAGCGAGCCGTCGGCGATGCCCGGAATGAGTTCCGCGCGCTGCTCGGCCGACCCGCCGAGGCGCAGCAGGTTGCCGCTGATCACCACCGTGGCGAGGTAGGGTTCCAGCGCCAGTCCGGCGCCGATGGCCTCCATGACGATCATCGTCTCGACAGGGCCGCCACCGAAGCCGCCGTCTTCCTCGCTGAATGGCAAGGCGAGGATGCCGATCTCGGCGTATTTGGCCCACAGCTCTTCCGAGAAGCCAGGCTCGCCCGCAGAGGTGGCGCGGCGCTTGGCGATGTCGTCGTAAGCCGGGCGGATCAGCCGGTCGATGCTGTCCTTCAGCATGCGTTGCTCGTCGGAGAACTCGAAGTCCATGTCGCTGCCTTGTCGTGTTGCGGGTGATCGGGCACTAGGAAAGCCGAAAGCAAGGCCTTCTTTTTCGAGAAAAAGAAGCAAAAAGCTTTTGTCGCCGCTGTCGCGCGCTCGCCGGGAAAAATCGCGACAGCGGAAGTGATAGTTTTTTGGCTCTTTTTTCAAAAAAGAACCGCTTGCTTTCTCAAAAGCCCAGCACCGCCTTCGCAATGATGTTCCGCTGTATCTCGTTCGACCCGCCGTAGATCGTCACCTTGCGGTAGTTGAAATACTCCGGCGCTGCGGTGTCCGCCCAGTCGAAGCCGTCCGGCAAGTCGTTGGCACCTTCCGGGATTTCTTCCTGTTCGTCGTGGTAGGCCAGCGCGAACGGCCCCGCCATCTCCAAAGCCAGCTCGGTGGTCGCCTGTTGTATCTCCGAGCCCTTGATCTTCAGGATCGACGAGGCCGGGTTCGGCTTGTTGGAGTGGTCGCGCTCTGCGGCCACCACGCGCAGCTGCGTCATCTCCAGCGCCTTCAGCTCGATCTCCACCGAGCGGACCTTGTGGCGGAACGCCGCGTCGTCCCACAGCGCGCCGTCGCCGGACGGCACCGTGCGCGCCAGCTCCTGGATGCGGCGCAGGCGCGCCTTGCTGCTGCCGATGCGCGCGATGTTGGAACGTTCGTTGCCCAGCAGGAACTTCGCACAATCCCAGCCGCGGTTTTCCTGGCCAACCAGGTTTTCGGCCGGCACACGCACGTCGTCGAACCAAACCTCGTTGACCTCGTAGCCGCCGTCGATCAGCTGGATCGGGCGGACGGTCACGCCGGGCGTCTTCATGTTCACCAGGATGAAGCTGATGCCTTCCTGCGGCTTGCGCGCTTCGGGGTTGGTGCGAGCGAGCACGAAGATCCAGTCCGCCCACTGGCCGAGCGTGGTCCACGTTTTCTGGCCGTTGATCACCCAGCTGTCGCCGTCGCGCACTGCTTTGGTCTTCAGGTTCGCGAGGTCGGAGCCGGCACCGGGTTCGGAGAAACCCTGGCACCACCAATCGTCGATGTTGGCGATGCGCGGCAGGTAATGCGCCTTTTGCGCGTCGTTGCCGAAGGCGGCGATCACCGGGCCCACCATGTGGGTGCCGAAGGGCAGCGGGCTGGGCACGTTCTCGCTCAGCATCTCCTCGTTGTAGATGTAGAGCTGGATCGGGGTCCAGCCGCGGCCGCCATACTGCACGGGCCAGTGCGGCACGGCCAGGCCGGCGCGGTTGAGGATCTGCTGGCACTTGATGAAGTCTTCGCGGCCGATGTGGCGGCCTTCGCCGATGCGGGTGCGAATGTCCTGCGGGATGTTCTCGCGAAAGAACGTGCGCATTTCGTGGCGGAAGGCATTCTCTTCTTCGGTGAAACGTAAGTCCATGGTGTGTTCTCCTGCCGGCACCCGTCACATTGTTCTTTTTTGAAAAAAAGAACCAAAAAACTTCTGACTCCGCTGTCGCGCGCTCAACGGCGAAATCGGCGACAGCCGAAGCAAAAGCTTTTTGCTTCTTTTTCTCGAAAAAGAAGGCCTACCTTGCTTTCGCCTTCTCTTCCTCGGCCAACTGCGTCGCCAGCAGCTTGCCCACCGGGCTCTTCGGCAGGCTTTCGCGTATCTCCACCGCGGTCGGCATCTCGTGGCGCCCCACCTTGTCGGCCAGGAACGCCTTCAGCGCATCGATGTCCAACGGCCGGGCACCCGCCCGCATCTTGACGAACGCCTTGGCGGCCTCGCCGCGGTAGTCGTCTGGCACGCCGATGACGATCACCTCTTCGACGTCCGGGTGCTCGTAGATGCTGTTCTCGATCATCGCGGGGTAGACGTTGAAGCCGCCGGAGATGATCATCCGCTTCTTGCGGTCCACCAGCGTGAACAGACCGTCGGCACTCATGTGGCCGATGTCGCCGGTCAGGAACCACCCGTCGGCGTAGCTCTGCCGCGTCAGCTCCGGCTGGTTCCAGTAGCCGCTGGTGATGTTGGGGCCGCGCACGGCGATCTCGCCCACTGCGCCAGGTGGCAGCGCCTGGGTGGGGTCAGACAGCGAGACGATGCGCAGCTCCACGTTCGGCAGCGGCGTGCCGATCATGCCGGGGTCGGCGACCAGGCCGGGCGGCAGGCGGGTGCCCACGGCGCAGGTCTCCGTCATGCCCCAGCCCTGGCGCAACTGGCGGCCGAACAGGCGTTCTGCACGCGCGCACACCTCGGTCGGCAGCGGCGCCCCGCCGGACCCCACCATGGTCAGCGAGCTGAAATCGTGGTTCTCCACGCCGGGCTCGCTCAGCAGCGCGATCAGCATGGTGGGCACCGCGGGGAACGCGGTGGCGCGCTTCTCCTCGATGTCGCGGATGGTGGTGGCGATGTCGAAGCGCGGGCGCAGCAATATCTCGTTGCCGTCGGCGATGTTGAGCAGCAGCACGATGCCCATGGCGTAGACGTGGAACATCGGCAGCACGCCGATCACCCGCTGGCTGCCGGGCTCCAGCCCCTCGTCGCGCCAGGCCAGGTAGTTGCTTGTGGCCGACAGCAGGTTGGCATGGGTCAACATCGCACCCTTCGGCATGCCAGTGGTGCCGCCGGTGTATTGCAGCAGCGCCAGATCCTCGGCGTGGATCTCCGGCCAGTTCGCGGGCAGTGTGTCGGTGAGCAGGTCGGCCAGGCGGCCGATCTTGTCGGTGTAGAGCGCGGGATCGGTGGCGGCGCCGCCCCAGTGGAAATCCTCGCCAACCAGCACGCGCGGGGCGGCGCCGGCTGCAACCAGTCTGGCCGCACCCTGGGCCAGGCCGCCGATGTCGGTGGTCACCACCAGATCGGCGCCGCTGTCGGCGATCTTGAAGGTCAGCTCGCGCGGGGCGTCGAGCGGGCTCAGATGCGCGAGCCTGGCGCCAGCCTTCAGTGCTGCGAAGAAACACACCGTGTGCCAGGGCGTGTTGGGCAGGAAGAGGGCGATGGTCTTGCCGGGCCCATAGCCGGCGGCGAGGAAGCCTGCAGCCATCCTGTCCACCATGCCAGCCAGTTCGGCGTAGCTGACTCGACGGTCCCTGTATTCCAGCGCCGGCTTGCCACCCCACTTCGCCGCGGAGCGCTCGAGCAGCTCCGGCAGCGTGCCCGCCATGACCGGCATCTGCCAGGACAATCCGGGCGGGTAGTGCGCCTCCCACGGCTGGCGTGCCGGGCCGTCTCTGCCCGTGGACGGGGCCGCGTGCGCGTCCAGTGTCGCAGACCCGTGCTGGTCCATTCCTCACCCCTTCGGTGTCCGGCCGTTCCCCGTAGCACGGGCGGCGCGTGTCAGGGCCGCTGCGCGGCCTCGTTATAGAACGTCAGGTTAGGGTATTTGCCTCTAAGGTCAAATCGTTTGCAGTGATGGAGTGCGCAGCACCGGCGTGCACCGGATAACGGGCACGCAGGCGGCTATTCCTGCCTGCATGGCCTCGGCTTAGGCGCCGCGCTGCACTGGCGTGGCGCCGGGCATCGGCTCGCTCGTACGCGGGCAAGCCGGCCTGAGGTGGGCTGGAACGGTAAAGCTGCCCGGTTCGTAGAAATAGTCGAGAATTCCCGGCAGCGCCCGGTCGGTCAGCGCCCAACGATAGGTGGCGTGGCCGGCGAACCCGACAGTCTCCAGCAATGTCACGTCGTCGAAGCCGCGCATGCGCCCGGCAAAGAACGCGTCCCGGGCATGCTCGGCGCTGTAGATCAGCGTGAGGCGGGGCCGTGGCGCGATGGCCCGGTGGTAGGCCGCGAAATCGATGCCAAGCGAGCGGTCCCGCTTGTAGAGCGTCACCAGCTGCGGATACTGGTTCAGCTCGGCCCCCGGATGGTTGTTCAGGTCGAGGGAGGTGGGGATGCTGAACCCCAGCACGCGGGACGCGCCGAGGTCGCAGCCGTATTTCAGCGCGGGCGCGCCGCCGGCGGACATGCCGATGCAGGCCACTTCGTCGACACCGAGGATGCGGATGATGTCGGTGAACCGCGTCAGACACGCGCGGTAGTCTTCTCCAAGCCCGTCGATCCCGGCCAGCGCAAAACACCGTTTCGGGTCGCGAAGCAGAAGCAGGTGCGTGTCGTGCGCCGCGAGCAGCGGCGTGGGAATGACGAGCTGGGCGTTGTTGCCGGCGAAGACGATGGTCAGCCGGCGAGCCCCGGGCTTGCACAGCAGCGCCACCCACGTGCGACGGTCCGGCATGTCGGAGCCGGCGGTCGCGGGTGCGACGCCGGATGCCTGGGCCAGCACCTCCTCACCCGCGCGGTAACGCTCCACGACGCCAACGAACGCGAAAGGTGACCGCTTGCGCAAGCGAGGCGGCTGCGTCCCGAGCGTGGCGAGCTGGGCGAACTGGCCGTACGAGATCATCTGTACAGCGTCCCAATCCTGCTTGCACAGGTCCGGCATGGCGGCCTGCACAGGCGCAGGGCGGGAGACCGGGTGCTGGGACAGGGACATGATAACCTTCGCGAATACGGGCGCCAGACCGCATTAATAACACTTGCGGTACGCTAGACCGCTCAGGGCGGGTGGTCAACAAACTCCGCTTCTCCAGGTGGATCTTTCAGCAACGACTACGACGCGGGCCGGCTGCCGCAGGAGCTCTGCCAGTCGTTGAGTCCGCCGCAACATGCTGCAGAGGCGATGGTCATCTGTTGCGGATACGGCTGGCAACCATTCCCATTTCTGTCGAGCCAGCCTCGGTTCGTTTGCGACGGTCCAAGCTCGCTTCGCCCTGACAGTTCATCCGGGCGGAGCATCACGGCGGCAACTTCAAGTTAAAATCGTGCTCGTCAGGGCGATACAACTTAAGATTGCCGACATCTCGGCGACTAGCCAACCGGAAGATGTTGTGCTCACGCAATATTGCGTAAAATGTTCCGAATCAGGTTTGTTGCATTTGCGTCTACTGCATATGATGCTTCGCGCAACGTCTAAGTTGCGAATGCTGGGAGGCACACGAATGCGTTTTCACTTGCTCGGGCTTGCTGCTGCGCTGTGCGTGGTCGGCGCGGCGCCAAGCCATGCCAAGGGTTACTCCGGCTACTACTTGGCAACGTTCAAGGTGCCAGGTGGTTACTTCAAGCACTGCTTCGCCCTGACCCAGACCAATTCAGTAGCGGGCTACTCGGCTAGCGGAACCTGGACGGACACCGACTTTCCGAACACCGCCGGACAGTTCGTGGTGTTCCAGCGAACGTTCCATCTTGCCGGTTACGTCGGTGATCCGAACGAGACGGACTACTTGGCCGTGGACGGACGCGTCGCGAACGGAACGCTTAACACCACGAGCTTCGACTACTTCACGCCGAACGGCATCTACCTGGAGGCTGGCTCGTTCACCGAGATGCGCGACGCCGCCTGCAACATTCCTCAGTAACCCATCGGCGACCTCGCCGGCCGCGGCGAGGTCGCTCACCGGCGCGTCCATGCGCGGCGTAGCGCAACCTGTCTGTCGGTGCGCTTGCCGGTGCGAGGCGAGATGGCGATGTCGCGCCGCGCACAGGTTGCCGGCTGCGTTGAACTGCAACCTTGCGGGAAGAAAGGCCTGCTTTTCTCGAAAAGCAGCAAAAAACCTTTGGTCCTGCTGTCGAGATGGTTCTGTCGCGATGGTTCTGCCGCGTGTACGCAAGGGCACAAAAGGTTTTTGGTTCTTTTCTTCGAAAAGGAACCGCTTGCCTTGCCTGCCCTCAACCGCAAAACACCCAGCCGCGATTGGGCTTGCCGAACCCGTCGTTTGTGGCAGACTAAGCACATGGACAACAACAAAGAAAAATGGAGTGTGCCCCTCACCTGCAAGCAGTGCGGGGCCACCGGAAACGCCACCTTCTCTCAGGATACCGGCGCGCTGATGACCAGCGAGTCTCTCGCCGTGGACAACGTGTCTGGCGACCTCAAGCTGGAAAAGCTCGGCAGGACACCGGACGAGACCACCTTCACGTGCCTCAAATGCGGTACCGTCAGTCCCTAACCTTCGGCCCTCGCGCTGCCGGACGGCTGAACAACACGCACCCACGCGGCAAGCCGACAGAGAACAAGAGTTTTTTTTAAAAAAAGAACCGCTTGCTTCCTTGCCTGCTCTCGTCTCAGTGCGTCGGGTACAACTTCGGGTACGTGATCTGATCCGCAGGCCCCGGCCGGGTCGGCGCGCCCACCTTGCCGCATGCTGCCAGCATGCCCAGCAACCCCAGCACGCACACGGCCCGGATCATGCCAGCCGCTCCAGCCACGCGCGCGCCTGTTCGTCGACACGCACCGGCGCAGTGCCGCCATGGCTGGTGCGGGACGCGATCGACGCCGCCACGCTCAGCACGCCAAACACTTCTGCGGTGATCGCCGGCTCCACGTGCTGCATCTCCGCAAGTTCCAACCCTGCCAAATCCGTCCCCTTGCTCTCCGCAGTCGCCACCAGGCGCCCCGTGACGTGGTGCGCGGTGCGGAAGGGCAGGCCGGCCACCCGCACCAGCCAGTCGGCCAGGTCCGTCGCCGTGGCAAAGCCGGCACCGGCTGCCGCCTGCATCCGTGCCGCGTCGGGCTGCATGTCGCGCACCATGCCCTCCGTGGCCGCCAGCGACAAGGCGAGCGCCTCGGTCGCGTCGAACACCCCCTCCTTGTCCTCCTGCATGTCCTTCGCGTAGGCCAGCGGCAGGCCCTTCATCACCGTCAGCAGCCCCACCAGCGCGCCGGTGATCCGCCCGGTCTTGGCGCGCGCCAGCTCGGCTGCGTCCGGGTTGCGCTTCTGCGGCATGATCGAGCTGCCGGTGGTGAACGCGTCCGACAGGCGCAGGAACCCGTAAGGCGCGCTGCACCAGATGATCACCTCCTCGGCGAAGCGGCTGACATGCATCGCACAGATTGCCAGCGCAGCGAGGTACTCGATGGCGAAGTCCCGGTCCGACACCGAATCCAGCGAGTTGTCCGTGGGCGCCTCGAACCCGAGTGCCGCCGCGGTCATCGCGCGGTCGATGGGAAAGCTGGTGCCGGCAAGTGCCGCGGCCCCCAGCGGGCAGCGGTTCAGGCGCGCGCGGCAATCCGCCAGCCGGCCGCGGTCGCGCGCGAACATCTCCACGTAGGCCAGCAGGTGGTGGCCGAGCGTCACCGGCTGGGCAGTCTGCAAATGGGTAAAGCCGGGCATGGCGGTGCCAGCGTGTTCAGCCGCACGGCCGGCAAAGGCGCGCATCACCGCGGCCAGTTGCGCGTCCAGCCCGTCGGCCGCGTCGCGCACCCACAGGCGGAAGTCGGTCGCCACCTGGTCGTTGCGGCTGCGCGCGGTGTGCAGCCGGCGGCCAGGGTCGCCGATGCGCTCTGCCAGCCGCGCCTCGATGTTCATGTGCACGTCTTCCAGGGCCACGTCCCAGGCGAAGCTCCCGGCCTCGATCTCGCCGGCGATCTGGGCGAGGCCCGCGTCGATCGCGGTCTGGTCGGCCGCCGAGATGATCCCCACATGCGCCAGCATCGCCGCGTGGGCGCGCGAGCCGGCGACGTCCTGACGCCACAGCCTGTGGTCGAAGCCGACCGAGGCGTTGATGCGCTGCATGATGTCGGCGGGCGCGCCGGCAAATCGGCCGCCCCACTGGGCGTTGGTCACGCTGGGGGGAGGCGGGGCGTTGGCAGCGCTGCGCACGGGCGGGGCATTGGCCGCGCCGTGCACCGGCGAGGCGTTGGCCGCGCCGTGCATGGCCGAGGCGGCTGATGACATGTGTGGTTCGGGTTCGGAGGACATGGTTTGGCTTTGCTGACGAGACGCGCGTTCGGTGCCGCAGGTGCCACCGTACTCGCCGGGCTCGTGCCCGGCAAACCTGCGCGCGCGCAGGATCCCGGCGCGCCGCAGGTGGACATGCGTCCGCTCACCGACATCGTGCGCGCTCATCCGCCCGCTGTCCTGCCGCCCGCCAGCTTCCACTCCCTGGACGGCGCGCCCAAAACCCTCGCCGACTACGCCGGTAGACCCGTGGTGCTGAATTTCTGGGCCACCTGGTGCATTCCCTGCGTCGCCGAGCTGCCGGAGCTGGACCGACTGGCCGCATCCGGCGGCTTCACCGTGCTCGCCGTCTCCGCCGACCGGGGCGGAGCCGCCACCGTGCGGCCGTTCGCCGCCGCACACCACCTGGACCACTTGATCCTGCTGACTGACCAGGGCAGCGACGCGGTGCACGCCTTGGGCGTGGACGGCTTCCCTACCACGCTGCTGATCGGCGCGGACGGGCGCCTGCGCGGCACGCTGCAGGGGCCGGCCGCTTGGGGCGGGGCGCAGGGTGCGCTGCATGGTCTGCTCGGGTAACAAACAATCAAGCGGTTTTTTTTAAAAAAGAACCAAAGAACCTTTGTTTCCGTAGTGCACGCTGCCGGAGAGTCCGCGGAATATCCATCAGCGCGCACTCAAGCGAACAAAAGTTTTTTGGTGCTTTTTTTCAAAAAAGAACTGCTTGCCTTGCTCGGCACCGTCTCCGTCACTCTGTCGGCATCTTGGAAAATTGCTCGACCAGGTCGCCCAAATGCCCGATCTCGTCCAGCCGCATCCCTTCGCCCGCCGCCGCGCGCCCGCCGCGCGCCACCCGCCTTGGCAGCACCGCGCGTTCGAACCCAAGCTTCTGCGCCTCCTTCAACCGTGCGTCCGCCTGGCTCACCTGCCGGACTTCGCCGGATAGTCCCACCTCGCCAAAATACACGGTGCCCGCGTCCGTCGGCTGGTTGGTGGCTGCCGAGGCCAGGGCCGCAGCCACCGCCAAGTCGGCCGCCGGCTCGGTGATACGCAGGCCGCCGGCCACGTTTAAAAACACGTCCGAGCCGGACAGGCGCAGCCCGCAGCGCGTCTCCAGCACCGCCAGCAGCATGGACAGCCGGTTGCCGTCCCAGCCCACCACGGCTCGCCTGGGCGTCCCGCCGGCATTGGGTGCGAGCAGCGCCTGTATCTCCAGCAGTACCGGCCGCGTGCCCTCCAGCCCGGCGAACACCGCGCTGCCGGCGATGTTGCCGCGGCGTTCTGCCAGGAACAGCGCAGATGGGTTGGCCACTTCGGCCAGCCCGCGGTCGGTCATCTCGAAGACGCCGATCTCGTCGGTTGCGCCGAAGCGGTTCTTGGTGCCGCGCAGGATGCGGAACTGGTGGCCTCGGTCGCCTTCGAAATGCAGTACGGCGTCCACCATGTGTTCCAGCACGCGCGGGCCGGCCAGCGCGCCCTCCTTGGTCACGTGGCCCACCAGGATCAGGCAGAAGCCGCGCTGCTTGGCCAGGCGAATCAGCTCGAAGCCGGCGGCGCGCACCTGGGTGACGGTGCCTGGCGCGCTGTCCACGCTGTCCAGCCACATGGTCTGAATGGAGTCGATCACCACCATCGCCACGTCGCGCTCGGCCTCCAGCGAGCCGGCGATGTCGCGCACGCTGATGGTGGCCGCGAGCTCCAGCGGTGCGTCGGCCAGGCCCAAGCGATGGGCGCGCAGGCGGATCTGTTCGATGGCCTCCTCGCCGGAGATGTAGAGCACGCGGCTCCCGGCCCGGCTCAGCGCCGCGGCCGCCTGCAGCATCAGCGTGGACTTGCCGATCCCCGGGTCGCCGCCCACCAGGATGGCGCTGGCAGCCACCAAGCCGCCGCCCAGCACGCGGTCCAGCTCGCCGATGCCGCACAGCAGACGCGGCGGCGGGGCGGCGCTGCCGGCCAGTCCTGTGAAGGCGACGCGGCCGCCCGGCTTGCGTGCAGGACCCGGCTTTGCCTCGGACTTCTCCTCGACGATGGTGTTCCACTCGCCGCACGCATCGCACTTGCCGGACCATTTTGGATAGGTGCTGCCGCAGGATTGGCAGACGAAGAGCGCGACAGCTTTGGCCAGGGTACACCTTGCGTTCGAACTTGGGCGCGCAGAGTCGCGCGCTTGCGTTCAGTTAGGCAAGGCAAGCGGTCCCTTTTAACAAAAAAGGCCAAAAAAACTTTGCGTCGCTGCTGTCGATCAGCTCGTATCAGCGGCTCGTAGTCACGACCCGCGTACAGTGTAGCAAGAAAGCAAGGCCTGCTTTTTTGAAAAAAAGCAGCAAAAAACTTTTGGTTCTTGGTGTCGCGATGGTTCTGCAGCGCGCGCCTGAGGAAACAAAAGTTTTTTGGTTCCTTTTTTTTTAAAAAGCTGCTTGCCTTGCCTCTCACCGGTCGAGATTTCGAGCCGCGAGTATTACACCGCTGCGTTCGCGCCGCGGCGGCGCGTGGCCAGGAAGGTTGCGGCTATCAGGCCTAGCCCAAGCACGCCTACAGACGAGGGTTCGGGCACTGCGGTTGCGGACACGCTCTCCAGCAGGCCGTCCGCACTCGAGCCGGACGTCGAGGTGTCCCTGAACAACAGCGTGCTGATTGCCGCCGTAGCCGTGAACGTGAAGCTCTCGGCGTTGAACAGGTTGCTGAAGTTCGATGTGCCGGTAGGGTCGCTGACGCTCGTCGTCAGGTTACCGACGGTTACCGCAAGCGACTGCGTCTCGTTGTCGCCGAACGTCCCATACATGAACGACAGATTGTAGAGCTGGCCTACGACCGTTGCAAAGGTCTGCGACAGTGTGCCGTTCGACGTTCCGCCGCCGCCGAACTGCGCCAAGTTGTTGGCACGCGCGTTCGTCCCGCCGCAACAAATGCTGAACCCGGACTCGCTGCTGGTGCCGATGCCGCTCGAGGACGCCGTCCAGCCGGCCAGGCTGGGCAAGCCGGCGGTGGTGAAGGTGCCGTTGGTGATCAGGTCGGCATGCGCCTGCGTCGCACCCACAAAGGCGAGCGCCAAGGTGGCCGCCGCAGTCTTCCACGAAAATCCAAGCATGTGCAGATATCCCGATACGGATTGGTTGACAGCCAGGAACGTCGCTGCGCTGCATACCATGCTACTACACGGTTATGTTACTGAACAGAGATAATTACATGGCCGGCAGATAATTCTGGCGAGGCGTCTGGCCGGCTCCGCTTCAGCGCCCCACCGGCGGCATCACCTGACAGAACCGCAGTCGGTAGCCGTCCGGGTCCAGCACCTCGAACGCCAGATGTCCCACGCGCACGCCGTCCTCCTCGCGCCAGCTCTCCGCCATCGGCCGGTCCAGCCGCGCGCCGTAGGCCTCTACGCTGCTCAGCACCGCGTCGGCGTCCTTCGTCCAGACCAGCAACGTCACCCCGCGTCCGAACGGATAGGCCAGGTTGTCGCCGCTCGCGCCCGCGCTCTCCGCAAGCTCGACGGACACGCCGTCGCGCTCCAGCTCCGCCCGCCGGTGCTCCGGCTCGTAGCGCATGGTGGTGAAGCCCAGCACGTCCGTATAAAACCGCAACGAACGCGCGAACCCGCTGCACGCGAGTGCGATCTGCGCGCTCAATTCGGCAACTCGAGCCAACAAGTGAAAGGCAAGGCAAGCGGTTCTTTTTTGAAAAACAGAACCAAAATACTTTTGTTCCCTAGAGTACGCCACTCCGCGACAGCAGGACCAAAAGTTTTTTGCTGCTTTTTTTCAAAAAAGCAGGCCTTGCTTTCTCGCCGCAAAATCACCCCTCCGAACGCACTACCGGTATCCACTCATTGCCACTCACTTCGGAACAAGCGTCAGCACCGCCTGCGGCGCCGGCACTTCGGTCGAGACCAGCACGTGCATCGGCTGGCCGGCCAGCGTCAGGCTGAACGCCGTCTGCGTCACCCCCGGCCTGCCTTTTGCACCGCCGGCGTTGCCCAGTGGCGTCAGCGGCACCTGGTTCTCCTTCGACGCCTGGTTCAGCAACGCGATCACCTGGCCGCCATCGGCGCGTTCGGCCACTGCCTCGCAGCCGCCATCGTCCAGCGAGACCAGCGCCAGCTTGATCACCTGGTAGCTGACGTCGAACACCTGCCCGTGTCGCCCGGCCAGGAAGGCCTGCTGCGCGGTGGCCGGCATCTGCGGCGCGTGCTGCTCCTCGAGGAACGAGCGCAGCCCCGCCACGTCGCTGGCGAAGTGCAGGCAGGTGGCGCTGAATAGGCCCACCACCTGATCCGCACCCGACTCCGGCGTGGCCTGCGTCGGCGGCGTCTGCTGCGCCAGGGCAGGGGTGGCACCGGCCAGACAGGCGGCGGCAGCCAGGGTGGCGAAACGCATCGGTATCTCCTCGGACGCGGTTGTTAGTCTGAACGGCTTTTTTGTCAGGAAAAAGACACGAGGGCCGTGTCTGTGCACGTCCGGTGCTCACCCTAACCGGCCGTATAGATGGCTGTTGCTGGCGGGCTCAGAGCGACAAGAAACCAAGCCTGCTTTTGCAAAAAACGTAAGTCATGCAGGCGAGAACTTTCCCGCAGCGACCGCTGAAGGAACAAAGGTTGTTTGGTTCTTTCGTTCAAAAAAGGACCGCTTGCTTCACTTCCTGAGCTCCATCTGGATCGGCCCCTCCCGCCGCCCATGGGTAAACTGGTCCACCAGAGCGTTGCCGCTATCGAGCAGGTGCGACGCCGCACCTTGCCAGACCAGCCGCCCGCGAAACAGCATCGCCGCCTGGTCGCCGATACGCGCTGCACTCGCCATGTCGTGGGTAATGGCCACCGCCGTGCTGCCCAGCCGGCGCACGCAATCGGTGATCAGCCCGTCGATCACCGCGCCCATGATCGGGTCCAGCCCGGTGGTCGGCTCGTCGAAGAACAGGATCTGCCCGCCGGCGGCGATCGCGCGCGCCAGCCCCACCCGCTTCTGCATGCCGCCAGACAGCTCCGCCGGCTGCAGCTCGCCCACGCTGGGGTCCAGCCCCACCTGCGCCAGCAGTTCGCCCGCTCGCACCCGCGCCTGCGCGCGCGTCGTCCGCCCCTGCGCCAGCAGCCCGAACGCCACGTTCTCCCAGACCGGCAGGCTGTCGAACAGCGCCGCGTTCTGGAACAGCA
>CAXSZX010000008.1:0-178704 GCA_964242115.1 uncultured Acetobacteraceae bacterium
ACATGGTCCAGCAGCAGGCGCAAAGCTAATTCAAGCCGGCCAATCCTGATCCGGCGACGATGAAGCCGCAAGACGCGCAGAAGCAGGTGGTCACCAACCTGGCCTCGTACGCCAAGGGCGGACCGGACGCGCCGGCTGCCAAGCAGCAGGTGATCGCCGTCATGGCGGCGCAAAGCTGATCTGCCGGCGATTGAAAAAACGCCATGACGTGCCGATCCCAACATCGAGGCCGCGGGTAGAGAGGAGCGTCTGCAGCTCGGCCAGCGCGATGTCCGGCGTCTCGGCTATGGGTGCGAGGGTGAAGCCTGCTTCCGCCTCGATGCGGCCAGACTTTCCGTCACCGCCTTGCGGACGGGGGCAAACGAGCCCTCTGCGTTCAGCAGCGAGACCCGGCTGATCGCGCTGGACGCGCTGATCTTAAACGCGTTGCCGCCTGGCGGCAGGACAGGCCTTCCCGAAGGGCTTGGCAGACGCGCTGACGGAGATCGGCGGATATCGGTTTGCCCATACATGCCGGCCTCCTCGCCAGCATGTATCTTGAATCACAAGCTAGCCGATTTGAGAATCCCCTGTTGAGTCGCGTCGATAGGAAAATGCTCTAGCGTCGGCGGCATCGAAACAGCCTTCCTGACTGTTGCCTTATGCGGGCAATCGGAAGTTATATACGATATCGCAAGTCATTTAGAACCGAACATCCGACAATTGTCTTCGGGTGTGTCGGTGGCCAGCTCTGCAAACCGCCGCACCGGCGACCATGACGAGTGCCGCCGTGCTAAAATTAGGATCGAGGTGGCCATGGATAGGACAGTGACGAGCAGGCCAGCGCCTGCGCTGGATCAAACAGGTCGAACATCATGACCGCCAATAGGAATAGCAATCGGGGTGAGTGACGCAGGAAAAGCATGCATCCGCCAGCTTGACCATTAGCACCAATGCGGCCGCAGCCGCATGTTGATGATACGGCGTGCCGGTTCGCCCATGCCATTGCCTTCTAAAGCCGGAGTCTGCCACCGGACACTGGTGGTCTCCGCTTCGCGTGTTCTATCGGCGATCTGCCCACCCCGACCAGAGGGCATCCTTGACCGAGATGGCGCGCGGCAGCAGGCCACTCTTGTAGAAGCGATCGGCAATCACCTGCTGGTCGCGCATCACCGCATCATCCAGGGGCCGAGGGCCCGCGGCGAGCCGGCGCATGGCGATTTCCACGCCGAGATAGTCCATGCCGAACGGCCCGGCCAGCCGGTTTGCCGCCTCGGCGGGCGACTGCACTGCTTCGTCGGCCACGCGCCGGGCCTCGTTCAGGACAGCGTCGACAACCTCGGGCAAGGTCCGGACGAGGTGCCGCCTGGCCATGTAGAACCGGGCGTTCGCCACCAGGCCGGTGCCGTCGAACAGGATGCGGAACCCACCCTGGGACTGCAGGTCGCCCAGATAGGGGTCCCACATCATCCAGGCATCGGCGTCCGGCAGCGCCGCAGGCCCGGACGGTATGCCGGGTGGCGCATAGGCCGGCCGAATGTCGGCCAGAGTCAGCCCGTGCATGTCCAACGCCCGCATCAGCAGAAGGTGCACGTTGGCGCGCGGGCTGAGCGCCACGCGGCGACCGCGCAGATCCAACATGCTGCCGATCGGGCTGCCCTCGCGCACAACCAGCGCCACGCTGCTCGGGGCGGCCGGTTCGCAGGCAACGTAGAGGATTGGCGCACCGCTGGCCTGAGCGAAGATCGGCGGCACCTCGCCGGCGCTGCCGATGTCGATGTTGCCGGCTGCCAGCGCTTCGATCAGCGGCGGCCCGGTATCGAAATCCCGCCAGTCCACCAGGATCCGTTGCTCGGCCAACCGCCGCTCCAGCTCACCCCCCAGCCTCAGCAGGGCGGACGTGCCGAATTTCTGCGTGCCGATCCGTACGCGCACCCAGTTCTGGCTTCCCCCGGGCGGCCGGCGGCGGCGCGTGGGGATCACGCCAAGATGGCTGAGTTGAGTCCGCAGCGTGTTGCGGCTGACCCCTAGCAGTTCGGCGGCGCGCACCTGGTTGCCGCCTGCCGCATCGAAGCCGGCTTGCACCAGGATCGTCGTCGCACGCTGCAGCAGCTCCGGCTCGCCGTCGCGGATCCAGCGTTCGGCTAGGCTGCGTAGCGCCGCCTCCAGCGTCGTCCGCGCTGTGTCCCCGGGGCAAGCTGGGGAAGGCGCGTCGGCCGGGCTGTTGATGGAAAGGTCGCCGGCGCCGATCACCGCCTCGGCGGTCAGCAGCACCGCTCGATGCACGACGTTGTCCAGCTCGCGCACGTTGCCCGGCCAATCGTAGTGTGTCAGGCGGTCCAGCGCCTCGGGCGTGAAGGCCTGCGTCGGGCGGTGGAAGCGCGATCCGTACTGGCACAGGAAATACCCCGCCATCGGCTCGATATCCTGCCGCCGATGGCGCAGGGGACGCAGGGTGACTGTGGCCACGGCCAAGCGGAACAGCAGGTCCCGCCGGAACGCGCCGCGGGCTGCGGCAGCCTCCAGATCGACGTTCGTCGCCGCCACGATGCGTGCGTCGATGCGGCGCGGCACGCGGGAGCCGACACGGGTGATCTCGCGCTCCTGCAACACCCGCAGCATCTTGGCCTGCATGGCCAGCGGCAGCTCGCCCACCTCGTCGAGCAGCAGCGTGCCGCCGGACGCGGCTTCGAACCATCCCATTTGCGACTTGAGCGCGCCGGTAAACGCCCCCTTCTCGTGGCCGAACAGCTCCGACTCCGCCAGCGACTCGGTCATCGCACCGCAGTTGACCGCCAGGAATGGTCCCGTCCGCCCGCTACGCGCGTGCAGCTCGCGCGCGGCCACCTCCTTGCCGGTGCCGGTCTCGCCCATGATCAGCACCGTAGCGTCCGTGGGAGCCAGCAGCGCCAGCCGCTCCTCGAAGGCGCGGGAAGCAGGATCGGCAAAGATCGCGCGGGTCGCATCCGAGGTGCGGCGAAGCCGCGCGTCGCGTCCCTCGCTGTTCCAGACCATTGGCGGACTTGGTTCCAAGTTGGTGCTCCCGCACAGCGGGCCAATTCATAGCGACTGCATATGATAAATTAAACCGCAGAGTGGCGGCAGCGGCGCTGCTGCTGCCATTCCCGCAAGGTCGACCGAAGAATGTTGCCGGTGCAGCAGCAGAGGGGGCCAGCGGGCCATAGGCGTTGGTGCGGCGCTGGCACGCGTCATGCGTTGCACACCCTGCCAGCAAACGGAGAGGGTCATGACCGCAGCTGAGACGTCCGAGGGTCCGGATTTCTTTTGGTTCCTGCCGACGCATGGCGATGGCCGGTATCTCGGCAGCGCGCAAGGGGGCAGGGTGGTGGACCTTGCATACCTAGAGCAGGTGGCGATCGCGGCCGATACGCTAGGCTATGGGGGCGTGTTGATCCCAACCGGCGCTGCTTGCGAGGATGCCTGGCTAGTCGCCGCGGCACTTGCGCCGATGACGACGCGGCTGCGCTTCCTGGTCGCCGTACGGCCTGGCCTGCAACCCCCCACGCTGGCCGCGCGCATGACCGCCACGCTCGACCGGCTGTCGGACGGACGCGCATTGATCAACGTGGTTGCCGGCGGCGACCCGGTGGAGAACCGCAGCGACGGCATCTTCCTCGCACCCGCCGACCGTTACGCACTGACCCGGGAGTTCCTGACGGTCTATCGCCGCCTGTTGCGCGGCGAACGGGTGGATTTCGAGGGCACCCACATCCGTGTCCAGGGTGCGGAGCTCACCTTCCCCCCCGTCCAGCCCGGCGGGCCACCGCTGTATTTCGGCGGCTCCTCCGCAGACGCGGTGGACGTAGCCGGCGACCTCGTCGACTCCTATCTCAGCTGGGGCGAGCCCCCGGCCGACGTCGCGCAGAAATTCGCCGCGGTGCGCGCGCGGGCCGAGCAATCAGGCCGCACGCTCAGCTATGGCGTGCGCTTGCACGTCATCGTCCGCGAAACCGAGGCCGAAGCCTGGCGCGAGGCAGAGCGGCTGATCGAACACCTCGACGACAGCGCGATCCAGGCAGCCCGGTCCATTCTGAGCCGTCTCGATTCTGCCGGCCAGCAGCGGATGAGCGCGCTGCACGGCTTCTCACGCGATAAGCTTCGCATCGGCCCGCATTTGTGGGCCGGCGTAGGGCTGGTGCGCGGCGGCGCCGGCACAGCCCTGGTCGGCGACCCGGACCAAGTTGCAGGAGCTCTGAGAGAATACATGACGGTGGGCGCGGATCGTTTCATCTTGTCCGGCTACCCGCATTTGGAGGAGGCGCACCGCTTTGCCGAGCTGGTGATGCCGCTGATGCCGCGCGCCAGCCGCCCGGGCCGCAACAAGGCGCATGTCAACACCGGCCCGTTCGGCGGCGCCATCGCCACCGACGCGCGGCCCGTAGCCGTTGCGGCCCAATCCTGATGGACGGCACCGCCTCGTCACCGTCGTGTGGCGACAGCACCGCGCCGCTCCGTGTCGCCATCGTCGGCGGCGGTTTTTCCGGCGCGGTCGCCGCCATGCACCTGGCACGCAAATCCACCGTCCCGCTCGCCATCGACATCATCGAGCCGCGCGCCACGTTGGGCGGCGGGGTGGCGTACTCCGCCACCGACCCCGCGCACCGAATCAACGTGCCGGCCAGCAAAATGACAGTGTTCGCCGACGATCCCGCCCAGTTCGACCGCTGGTTGCGCGCGCACTCGATCCTGGACCACGACCCGGCGGCGCTCTGGAATGACGGCAACGCCTTTCCGCAGCGCGGCGTATTCGGTGCTTACGTCGCCGCGCTGCTGGACGAAGCCGATCGTGCCAGCCCTGGAGTGACGGTGCGCCACTTGCGCAGCACGGTATCGGGCATTGCACGCCGTACAGCCGGCTTCACGCTCAGTCTGCGGGATGGCGTCGTGCTAGATGCCGACCTGGTGGTCCTTGCAGTCAGTCACCCACCCCCCGCCGTGCCGGGCGCCTTGCTCGGCGCGCAGGCCCAGGGGGCGCCGGTGATCGCCGACCCCTGGCGCCCCGGCGCAATGGACGCGATCGCCCCGGATGCAAGTGTTCTGGTGGTAGGCACAGGGCTGAGCATGGCCGACGCCGTCTCCACCCTGGCCCGGCGTGGCCATCGCGGCCCGATCACCGCCGTCTCGCGCCGCGGCCTCCTCTCGCGCGGACATGCATTCGGAGCGGTCGCCAAGCGCACCTGGTTCGAAAGCTCCGCCCCCATCCACACCGCGCTGGGACTGTGCCGCGCCGTGCGGGCGCAGGTGCGCGCGGCGAGGGTGGCGGGCGAGCCCTGGCAGGCGGTGTTCGATGATGTCCGCGCCCATGCACGCCGCCTATGGACTGCGCTGGACACCGCCGAACGCCGGCGCGTGCTACGGCATCTGCGCCCTTATTGGGACGTGCACCGCTTCCGCATCGCACCGCAGGTGGAACACACCATCGGCGGCCTTCGCGCGCGCGGCCAGTTCCGCGCCCTCGCCGCCTCTCTTCTCGGCGCCGCTTGGGACGGAACCGACGTGCACGTGCGGTTGCGCGCGCGCGGCGGCCTCGCGGCCATGGACATCCAGGTGCAGGCGGTGATCGTCACCACTGGCCCGGCCCATGGCGGCGCCATCTCTTCGAACCCCGCTCTGGCCTCGCTTGCGCAGTCCGGCCTGTTGCGCGCGGACGCAATAGGTCTCGGCCTGGATGTGGACACGCTCAACAGGGCCATCGGTGCAGATGGCTGTGCGCACAAAGCCTTGCTGGTGGCCGGCCCGCTGGCGCGCGGCCAGGTCGGTGAGCTTATGGGCCTGCCGCAAGTCTCCGAACACGCCGAACAAGTGGCGGCCACGGCGGCAACCACGTTGCTGGAACTCGCCCGCCGGACACCGACTGCTGCCTTTGACACAGCGCACAAAGTACAGGCTGCTGCATGTCCAACAGTCTGACATCGTGATTTGGAGGATGATCGCCTAAATCACTCGTCAAAATCGTGGCATGACGTTTGCTACTCCTTAGAGGCGTGGATAATGCGCGTTCCTAGGAGCGGAGATGAGCCTGGCCGACACCCAGCCCGCCCCGTTCAGCCCGCTGCAGGCCAGCAACAGACGCGCGAACCGCGCTGACAGCGGCCCTAGTGCTGCCCTGGCGAGAGTGGCGGAGGGTGAGGCGACCCTGAGGATCACCGGCCTATCTCTGTCGTTCGGCGGCGTGGCCGCGCTCCGTAAGGTTTCCCTGGCAGTGCAGCCCGGCGAGATACGCGCCATCATCGGCCCGAACGGCGCGGGGAAAAGCTCGCTGCTGAACGTGGTGACCGGCGTCTATCGCCCGCAATCGGGCACCGTGACGCTAGGCGGCCAGGTGCACGCCCAGGTGCCAACCGCGCGGCTGGCAGCGCTCGGCGTGGGGCGCACCTTCCAGAACCTGGCGTTGTTCAACGGTCTGTCGGTTCTGGACAACGTGGCCGCTGGCTGCAGCTTCCTGGGCCGTGCCAGCCTGTTCGAACAGCTCGTAGGCTCGGGCCGGGTGCGGGTAGAGCAGCGCGAGACGCTGGACCGCGCCCGCCAGGCGATCGCTTTTTTCCACCTGGAGGACCACGCGGACCGCCGCGCCGGCACGCTGCCCTATGGCCTGCAAAAGCGCGTGGAACTCGCACGCGCCATGGTGGCCCACCCGCAGCTTCTGCTGCTGGACGAGCCTATGGCCGGCATGGTGCGCGCCGACAAGCAGGAACTGACGCGCTTCATCCGCACCCTGCGCGATACGTACGGCACGGCGATCGTGCTGATCGAACACGATGTCGGCGTGGTCATGGACCTTTCGGACCGCATCGCGGTGCTGGACCATGGCCGCAAGATCGCCGAGGGCACGCCGGCCGAGATCGCCTCCGACCAAAGCGTGATCGACGCCTACCTGGGCGTGGCCCACGATGATCAGGCTCCCGGCTGATGGAATGGCAATTCTTCCTCGAAGTCCTCGTTGGCGGGCTGTTGTCCGGGGTGATGTACTCGCTCGTCGCGATCGGCTTTGTGCTGATCTACAAGACATCCGGCGTGCTCAACTTCGCGCAGGGCTCGATGGTGCTGCTCGCAGCGCTGAGCTTCGTCAGCCTGCTGGAGCGCGGCGTGCCGTTCTGGGCGTGCCTGGCGGCCACCCTGGTGCTGATGACGGTGCTCGGCCTGCTGATCGAACGCCTGGTGCTCCGGCCGCTGCTGAACCAGCCGCCGATGACGCTGTTCACCGCCACGCTGGGTGTCTCCTACGTCATCGATGGCGTCGCCCAGCTCGCCTGGGGCACCGACGTGCACGCCCTCGACATCGGCATCGACGACACGCCGCTCGACGTCTGGGGCGTCTCCATCAGCAGTTTTGACATCGCCGCGGCAGGCATCGCCGGCACCATGGTGGCCGTCCTGCTCGCTTTCTTCCGCTACACACGCATCGGGCTGACGTTCCGTGCGGCCGCCGACGATCCGTTCGCAGCACTGGCGGTCGGGCTCGACCTCAACCGCATCCTGATCGCCGTCTGGACAGCCGCGGGTTTCGTGGCGGTTGTGGCCGGGCTGCTGTGGGGCGCGCGGCTGGGCGTGCAGTTCTCGCTGTCGCTGATCGTGCTGAAAGCCCTGCCTGTGCTGGTGCTCGGCGGGTTCGATTCGATCGCCGGCGCCATCGTTGGCGGCCTCATCGTGGGCGCCATCGAAAAGCTGGCCGAGGTCTTCTTGGGCCCCTACGTGGGCGGCGGGATTGAGGGCTGGGTCTCCTACGCCGCCGCCCTCGGCTTTCTGCTGGTGCGTCCCCAGGGTCTGTTCGGCCTGCGCCCGGTGGAGCGGATATGAGCGCCACGCTCGCCATCGGCGCGCCGCAGGCGCGTGTCTCGGCGCCCGCTTTCGGGGTGCTGGCGGTGCTTGTCCTGGCTTACGGCGTCCTGCCGCTGATCGGCACCGAGTACCTGTTCGATGCCCTCCTCACGCCCTTCCTGGCGCTGTCGCTGGCTGCACTCGGCCTCAACATCCTGGTCGGATATGCGGGCCAGGTCTCGCTCGGCTCCTCCGCCTTCATGGCCGCGGGCGCCTATGCCGCCTACAATTTGGTGTTGCGCGCACCCGGCGTGCCGATGGCGCTCAATCTCGTGCTAGCTGGTGCGGTGGCGGCTGCGGTCGGGTTGGTCTTCGGCCTGCCCAGCCTCCGCCTGCGTGGCTTCTACCTGGCCGTCTCGACGCTCGCCGCGCAGTTCTTCGTGCCGTGGGCGCTGAACAAGTTCGGCTGGTTTTCCAACGACGATCCATCGGGCGTGATCTCCGCGCCGGCACTCTGGCTGGGTCCCATCCACTTCGTGGGCCCGCGTGGGCGCTACCTGTTCTGTCTGATCGTGGTCACCGCTTCCACCTTTGCCGCCTGGCGTCTCGTGCGCTCGCGCACCGGGCGCAATTTCGTGGCCATCCGCGATCACGAGGTCGCCGCGCGGGTGATCGGCGTGCCGGTGCTGCGCACCAAGCTCGTGGCCTTTGCCGCCTCCTCCTTCATCATCGGCATTGCCGGCGTGCTGTGGGCGTTTGCCTACCTGCGCACGGTGGAACCGGCGGGCTTCAACCTGGACCGTTCGTTCGAGCTGCTGTTCATCGTCATCCTGGGCGGGCTCGCCTCGCTGCGCGGCGCCTTTCTGGGGGCGGCGCTGATGGTGACGTTTCCGCTGCTGCTGGCGCGCGTGGGACAGGGCGTGCTCGGCGCCACCTTCGACTCCGGCATGCTGGAGATGTCGCAGCGCGTCGCCATCGGCGTGATGATCGTGGCCTTCCTGATCGCCGAACCGGCCGGGCTGGCCGACCTGCTCGACCGGGCCACAAACCGCCTCCGCAGGGGCGCGCTGCGATGACCGCGCTGCTGCAGGTCAAAGGCGTTCACGTCACCTACAACCGCTCCATCGTGGCGCTGGAAGGTGTCAGCCTTGCAGTGGAGCCCGGCGAGATCGTGGCCCTGCTGGGTGCCAACGGCGCCGGCAAGTCGACGACGCTGAAGGCGATCTCCAACCTGCTGCCGGCGCAGCGCGGCCAGGTGACGCAGGGACGCATCCTGTTCGACGGCCAGGACATCACGCGGCTTGCCTGCGCGCGGATCGTGCGGCGCGGCCTGGTTTGTGTGCTGGAGGGCAGGCACTGCTTCGGATCGCTGACGGTGGAGGAGAACCTGCTGACGGGCGCGGCCGCGATCCGCATCGGCGGCGCCGAGGCCAGACGCGGGATCGCGCGCGTCTACGAGATTTTCCCGCGCCTGGCAGAGAAGCGCCGGCTGAAGGCGGGGCTGGCTTCGGGGGGCGAGCAGCAGATGGTGGCGATCGGCCGCGCCTTGATGTCCCGCCCCCGCCTGCTGGTGCTGGACGAGCCGTCCATGGGCTTGGCGCCGCGCACGGTGGAGGAGATTTTTGCAACGCTGCGCCGGCTGAACCAGGACGAAGGCGTGTCCATCCTGGTTGCCGAACAGAACTCCAACATCGCATTGCGCACCGCGCACCGCGCGGCCGTGCTGGAACACGGCGCCATCGTGCTGAGCGACACGGCCGCGCAGTTGCGGGACCTTGACGACATGCGCGCCTTCTACCTCGGACTGGCTAACCCGCGCCGCGAGACGGCACGCGTGGCCGAGACGATCTGAGCAGCCCCGCACAAGGAGAATTGACGATGAGCGCAGCCGTGCAACTCGACATCAAGCCCGCCCAGAAGCAGGGCGTCCCGGGTGTTCCGCGACCGGTCAGACCGGCACATGTCATCCAGAGCGACGCCGAAGCGATCGACATTGCACATGCGCTGGCCGCGCAGTTCGCGACAGGTGCGGCACAGCGCGATCGCCACCGCATCCTGCCGATCGTGGAGATCGACGCGTTTTCACAAAGCGGGCTGTGGTCGATCAACGTGCCGCGCGCCTATGGCGGCCCGGAACTCTCCTACGTCACGTTAGCACAGGTGATCGCCATCATCGCCGCCGCCGATCCGTCGGTTGCACAAATCTCGCAGAACCACCTGGGCGTCGTCGCCGCCATACGCACTGTCTCCGATGACGCGCAGAAGCGGAACCTGTTCGGCCAGGTGCTGCGCGGAATACGTTTCGGCAACGCGTTCTCCGAGTTCGGCAGTAAGCGTGCCGCAGACTTCGAAACCCGTTTCGTCGAGGACGGCGACCACGTGATGGTGACCGGCCGCAAGTTCTACTCCACCGGCGCGCTGCTCGCGCATTTGGTGCCGATCGTTGCACTCGATGACCAGGGTCGTGCCTGGTACGCCATCGCGGAACGTGACGCACCCGGCCTTACGGTCATCGACGACTGGTCAAGCTTCGGCCAGCGTATTACCGGCAGCGGCACCGTGATCGTCGACCACGTCCGCGTGCCGAAGACCCATCTCGTGCCAGGCTTCAAGGGATACGAGCAGCCCACGGCGGACGGCCCGATCTTCCAGATCATCCAGGCGGCCGTCGATACCGGCATCGCGCGCGGTGCCTTGGCCGATACCATCTATTTTGTGCGGGAAAAATCACGCGCCTGGGTCGATAGCGGGCAGGAACACGCGTGGGAAGATCCCTACACCATCCAACGGGTCGGCGATCTCAGCGTGCGCCTGCACGCGACCGAAGCCATGCTGGAGCGCGCAGGCCTTGCCATCGATGATGCGGTCGCACGGCCAAGCCCCGAGGCGGGCGTGCGCGCCCAGGTCGCGGTGGCGGAAGCCAAGATACTGTCCACTGAAATCTGTATCGAGGCGAGCAACCGGTTGTTCGAACTCGCAGGCACGCGGTCCACGCTCGCCGAACACAATCTCGACCGGCACTGGCGCAACGCGCGCACGCATACGCTGCACGATCCGGTGCGCTGGAAATACGCAATCGTCGGCAACTACGTGCTGAATGGCGTCAACCCGCCGTTGCACGCCTGGAGCTGAAGTTTCGAGTCGACTAGGGGGGACAAAGATCATGACGACGATGCGCAACTTACGAGTGCTAGCCTACACCGCGTTGGCCACCGGCGCCCTGCTGTTCGACCAGGCCCGTGCGGCCGAACAGTATTTCCCGCTGCAGAGCTACCGAGTCGGCCCGTATGCAGCCGGAGGCACCGGCTTCTTCGGCGGCTTCATCGATTACATGAACCTGATCAACATGCGTGATGGCGGCGTCAACGGCGTCAAGCTGACCTGGGACGAGTGCGAGACGGAGTACGAGGTCGAACGCGGGGTGGAATGCTACAAGCGGCAAAAAAGCCATCCCGGCGTGGCAGCCTGGAACCCGCTCTCCGTCGGCATCGCCTACGCCATGATCGACGACATCTCGGCCGACAAGACGCCGCTGATCACCATCAATCACGGCCGGACCGCCTCCACAGATGGCCGGGTGTTCCCTTACGTCTTCCCGCTGCTGTTAAACCCCTACAGCGAGACGTCCGGCATCGTAAATTACATCGCCGGCAAGCTCGGCGGCGTGGACAAACTGCGCGGCCGCAAGATCGTGGTGTTGTATCACGGCTCGCCATACGGCAAGGAGACGATCCCGATCTACGACCTACTGGCGCAGAAGTTCGGGTTCCAGGTGCAGCAGATCGAGGTGCCACATCCTGGCAACGAGCAGCAGTCGCAGTGGCTCACCATCCGCCGTGCCAAGCCCGACTACGTGGTCCTGCGCGGCTGGGGCGTGATGAACCCGGTGGCGCTGAAGACGGCGGTGAAGACCGGCTATCCCGTGAGCCACATCATCGGCAACGTATGGTCGAATTCAGAAGAGGATGTTCGCCCCGCAGGTGCCGCGGCCAAGGGGTACGTTGCGATCACCACCCAGGCGTCCGGCGCGCAATATCCGGTGCTGCAGGAGGTCGTGAAGACGGTATACAATTCCGGCCACGGCAACCTCAGCGATAAGAGCCGCATCGGCAGCGTCTACCACAACTTGGGCATCGTGAACGGCATCCTGAACGTCGAGGCGGTGCGCATCGCGCAGCAGAAATACGGCCATCGCACGCTGACCGGCGACGAGGTACGCTGGGGTTTCGAGAACCTGCACCTGGACGAGGCACGGGTCGCGGCGCTGGGGGCCAAGGACCTTTTCCACTCCATCAACGTCACCTGCGCCAACCACGAGGGCGACGGGCTCGTCACGTTCCAGCAATGGGACGGTACGAAGTGGAAAGTGGTTAGCGGCTGGATCGCCCCGGACTGGAAATTGCTGCGCCCCATCATCGAGAAGGCAGCGGCGCAATACAGCGTGCAGAAAGGCATCACGTCACGCAGTTGCGCGACTGACGTGAAGAGCTAGCCGCCGAACCCTGGCGTTGCAAAAGCAGCATCGGGCGCCTCGCAATGATGATCATCACGCAGTCTGCGGACATGTGCCGACGGATTGCACGTTGTCGGAAAAGTCCTCATGGAAGCCTTACGCCGAGCACGGAACAGAAACCGGCTTCGCGCCTTTTTTGCCGGGGCCGCATTGACCGCACATGCACAGGCCTTTGCCCAGGCAGCCGGCAACGGCACGCAGGACGAGATCGCGGCGCTTCGTCGCGAACTGCGTGCGCAGCAGGAGGTCACGCGCCGTCTTGCCCACCGACTCGATATCCTGTCTTCCACGCAGCACGAAACTCAGACCGCAAACCAGCGCCAAATCAAGCAGGTGATCGATCGCGCGGTAGCCGAACACCAGGCGATGACGCAGAAGCAGATTGCGGCCGTGGAAGCGCCGTCCGATACGTCGGTCGTCAAGGCCGGGTTCAAGCTCGGTGACTCGCCGCGCGGCATCAGCGGCTACAAGAGCGGCTTCTTCATCAGTGACGAGAACGGCGACAACACGCTCTACGTCGACGGATTGCTGCAGCCGCGGTTCCGTTTCTTCGAGCCGTCCGGGACCACGAAGTTTGGTGCGAAGGATCAGGCCTCGAACAACTTCGACATCTTCCTGGCCCGCCTGTATTTCTCCGGCAATCTGGTTGATCCGAGCCTGACCTACTTCTTCACCTTGCAAGGCAGTACGCAAGGAGCGCCCGGCGCGCCAGGCATAACGCTGCTCGACGCCGAAGTCGCCAAGGCCTTCAGCCCGCTGCTGAAGGTTGAGATGGGGCGGTACTGGAGCGCCTACACCTACGAGTACTTCCTCGACATCGGCAAATACATGTTTCCCGACCTCTCAGCGGCCGAATGGGCGTTCGCCCTGGGCCGGCAGTTGGGCGTGAGGGTGTCCGGTAAATACGGAGATTTTACCTACCGAGTATCGCTGTCGAACCCCGTTCCGGGATCCACATCCGGTGCCACGGAAAACACCACAACTAAACTCGCGGCGATCGGCAATGTGACCTGGGACATCCTGGCCCCGTACGGATACGTGGAGACCGATCCCGATCCCCACGCGGCACCCAAGCCGGAACTCAGCCTGTGGGCATCGGGCATGTACAACCCGGTGCAGAACGGATCGCGTGTTTATAATGACGTGGCCGGCGACAATACCGAAGGTGCAACCGCGTCGCTCAACTTCCGAGATGGTCGCTTTACCTTCCAGGGTAGCGGCTATTACAAGCACACCGACGCGAGGGGACCGAACGAGTTCAACAACGGCCATCCGGCCTTCAACTCGTATGGTTGGCAGGAGCAGGCCGGGTTCTACTTGGTGCCCGGTGTGCTGGAGGCGGCGGAGCGGGTGGACGCCGTGAATTGGGGCTACCGCCAAACCGGCCCCGTGGTGGCGGATTCGGCCAGCGACACGCAGTGGTATGCCGGGCCTGATAACTTCGGCTGGCGGCACATCACGGAATACACGGCCGACCTGAACTACTATTTGCACGGCCACAACGCCAAGGCGCAACTGGCGTACTCCTACCTGCAGGGCAGCACGTTTCAGGACGAGGGTTTCAGCGCCAACCGTGTCATCCTTCAGACCCAGCTTGCATTCTAGGAAGAGCTTTGCGATGGCCGCTGCACCCCTGCTCAACCACGCGGAACATCGTCAGGCTGAGGGTGCCGACGCAGCAGACCAGCCCGATGTTTGCCCGAACGTCGCCGCGCGCCTGAAGGACGTGTTGCGTGGCCTGCCTGGCCCGGTTGCATTGATCACCACGCGCGACCCTAGAAGCGGTCAACCCGCAGGGTTGGCAGCATCCGCCGTCGTACCCGTCAGCATGGCGCCTCCCTCCATGCTGGTCTGCGTCAATCGCTCGGCGAGCGCACATGCGGTGATCGAAGTATCGGGCCGGTTCTGCATCAATCTGATTGGTGCGTCACAGACCGGTCTCGTCTCGGCTTTCTCCAGCAGCGCGCAGCGGAGCAGCCGATTTGCAGTGGGCGCATGGGACGAACGTCACGGCCTGCCTTATTTGCCTGCTTCGTCGGCCAGCATCTTTTGTATCATCCGGACGACTTTGCTGTTCGGCACGCACGAGGCGTTCGTCGGCGAGGTGTTCGACCTGATCTGCTACAATGCGGAGAAGCCAATCGGCTGGGTTGATGGCGCGTTCGCGCACTATGTGCCGGCGAGCGGAAGCCAGCTCATGCCGGCCGACACGGACGCACGGGAACTCGCCAAAACGACTGGAGCTTGACCATGACAAAACGCATCATCCTCAACGCGTTCGACATGACTTGCGTGTCCCACCAGTCGGCAGGTACCTGGCGCCATCCATCCAGCCAAGCTTGGAACTATAACGACCTCGACTACTGGACCAACATGGCCAAGGAACTCGAGCGTGGACATTTTGATTGCTTGTTCATTGCCGACGTTGTTGGCGTCTACGATGTCTACAGGGGCTCGGCCGAGATGGCGTTGCAGGATGCAGCTCAGGTCCCGGTCAACGATCCGTTCGGTGCGGTCTCGGCCATGGCCGCGGTGACCAGCAATTTGTGTTTCGGCATCACCGCTGCCGTCACGTTCGAACAGCCCTACATCCTGGCACGCAGGCTTTCGACTCTCGATCACCTGACGCGCGGGCGGGTAGCCTGGAACGTGGTGTCGTCCTACCTCAACAGTGCCGCGCTCAACATCGGCATGGACCGGCAAATGGCGCATGACGAGCGCTACGACATGGCCGACGAGTACATGGATGTCGTCTACAAGCTCTGGGAGGGTTCGTGGGAGGACAGCGCGGTTCGCCGCGACAAGAAGGCCGGCATATTCACCGATGCCAGCAAGGTCCACCCCATCAGACATGAAGGCAAATACTTCAAGGTTCCGGGTTTCCATCTGTGCGAACCGTCACCCCAGCGAACCCCGGTGATCTTTCAGGCGGGTGCGTCCGGCCGCGGCCGCCAGTTCGCCTCCAGGCACGCCGAGGGCATGTTCATCCTGACGACGAGCATCGCCCAGGCGCGCGAGGTGACGGACGACATCCGCGCGCAGGCGGAAAAGCATGGCCGCTCGCGCGACTCGATCAAGATTTTCACCCTGCTCACCGTCATCACCGGTGACAACGATGCAGCCGCCGAGCGAAAGTATCAGGAATACCTGGCCTACTCGAGCTCGGAGGGCATGCTTGCACTCTACGGCGGCTGGACGGGCATCGACTTTTCGCAGTATGATCCGAATCAGCCGCTGCAGGCGCTCGACAATGACAGCCTGCGCACCACGCTGGAATCCCTGCTGAGCGGGGATGGCGGCCGGACGTGGACGGTGCGCGACGTGATCAAGGATCGCAGCATCGGTGGGCTCGGGCCGGTTCTCGTGGGCGGCCCGCAGAAGGTGGCCGATATGCTGGAGCGGTGGGTCGACGAGGGCGGGATTGACGGCTTTAACCTGGCCTATGCCGTCACGCCCGGAACGGTGACGGACTTCATCGACTACGTGGTTCCGGAACTGCAGAGGCGGGGCCGCGCGCAGACATCCTACGAACCCGGCAATTTTCGCCAGAAGCTGATCGGCACGGTGGACGGCCGGGTCGAGCGGACGCATCCGGCCGCGGCTTTCCACGGGGCATATGCCGGCCGGGAAAGTGTAGCGGACAAGACGACGGACTCGAACTTCGCCCACGCTCACGCAAGCCTGGCGGCAGAGTAGCGTGTCTTGACGGAGCGGCCTTTTACGATCGCGATCGTCTGGAGGGGTCTTCAGACGGTGTCTTCGGGCCAAAGCTTTATCTGGCACGGCCCGAGTGGCGTCGCGATCGTTGAGCCGAGGCGGACGCTCGGCCGCGCCCTGGCATGAGGCGCGTGCGATCCTCAGCAATACGTGCCTGGCGCAAAGCAGCACTACGGGTTTGCTCAGGCGCACCCCTGCTCTTCGCTGGCATCTCAGGGGGTTGGCACGATCGGCCGCCGAGGTTCTCCGCAGCGTTGCGGGCGATCGCTTGCCGCGGCGATACATGACTAGCGCCTACGCACTGTGCTTTGCGGCCCAATCGACGCTAGCCGCGGCGCTGATGCAAGGCGCTGACCCACTATTGCACGGGACGCCATCTCGACATTTCCATGTGTCGGAAGTGCGGTATCCGGTCGTTCCGATATTATATATTGTCTTGTCAGCTGCTACCGCCAGTGGGTGAAGCAGGCGGTTCTTTTTTGAAAAGAAAAACCAAAGAACTTTTGTTCCCTTGGGCGCTCGCTGCAGAACCTGTGCGACAGGAGGACCAAAGTCTTTTGCTTCTTTTCTTCAGAAAAGAAGGCCTTGCTTTCCTTGCTGGACGCCGAAAGGGTCGAGGTCCAGGGCCGCTGGTATCATACCAACCCGGGTTTAGCGTGACACATAGAAAGCAAGCAGTCCTTTTTTGAAAAAATTACCGAAAACTTTTGCTCCCTCTGCATTTGCGGCGTCCGGGTGTCTCCGGAGCACCGAAGCGGCTGAACCTGCGCGGAGACAAAAGTTTTTTGCTTCTTTTTTTCAAAAAAGAAGGCTTTTCTTGCTTGCACAAGAGTCGACCTCAAGGCGGGCTGGTATTAGTCGTCCGATACGGCTGATGCTAACTTACGTCCGGCAAACTGCATCATCGAGTCGCTTGCCTTGCCGCAAACGGCAAACAGCAGGATTGCCGCGATCACCCGTTCCGGCCTGCCGGTCTGTTCGGCATCCATGAGCAGGTAACCTAGACCGTCGCTCGCACCCATCAACTCGGCCGCGGCGACAAACATCCATCCGAGTCCCAGGCCGGTTCGCAGCCCGACGACGTAAGACGGCAGGCTGGCGGGCAGCAGGATGCGGGTGACGACCTGCCACCGCGTCAGCGTGAGCACCCGTCCGACCTCGATCAGCTTGCGGTCCACGTTCGCGATCCCCGCCATCAGGTTGAGGTAGACCGGGAAGAACGCACCGACTGCGATCAGATAGACCTTGGACCCTTCGAATATGCCGAACCAAAGGATGAACAGCGGCACCCAGGCGATCGAGGGCACGCTGCGCAAAGCCTGCACGGTTGGGTCGAGAACGCGTCGTGCGGCCGGCGACCCGCCGGTCAGGCTGCCAAGCATCGTGCCCAGCAGCGCGCCCAGGCAAAAACCCAGCACCAGGCGTCGCAGGCTGGCCCCCAGGTTGCCGAGCAGCTCGCCGTTGCCGAACATCTCAGACAGGGCGCGCAGCACGGCGGTCGGCGGTGGGAGAAGGTCGGCCGACACGAGGCGTGCGCTCGCAACTTGCCAGGCCAAGATCAGCAAGGCCGGCAGGATCAGGCCGACGGCGAGGCGGCGTGAGGCTGCCCACCGCACAAGCCCGTTGCGGCGTGCCCTGACTGACGATTGGGCCAGGTGATCGCGCTTCAGACGAGTCGGCCGGCCGCTGCGTTGCGCGTCGGCCCGCAGGACGTTGGTCACGCTCGGGTCCTAGTCGCCGGCGGGCTGGGCGGCGAACAGCTCGGCTTGCGCCTGATCGAGATCGGCGTTTGCCGAGAGGCTGCCGCTGGCCTTCAGGATCGGGGCTGCCGCAGCAATCTGCGCCCGCGTGGCGGCGTCCGTCCTGGGGTTGGTGAAATCGGTGCGGCCAAGTTCGCGCCTGGCCACGTCCGGCGACAGCTTGGCAGACGCCGCCAGTATCTGCGCCACGCCGTCCGGGTTGGCTTGTGCCCAGGTCCGGGCGCGCTCGTAGGCGCCCAGCACGCGGCGGACCAGGTCAGGGTGTTCGGCGAGCATGGCGTCGCGGACGAGCAGCGTGCCGGGGCTGTTGAACGACTTGTCGCGGAAGAACAGCACGTCGTGGCTCTGCAGCTCCGCCTGCGCCATGAACGGGTCCAGCCCGGCCCAGGCGTCCACGTCGCCGCGGTCCAGGGCCAGCCGCCCGTCCTGGTGCTGCAGCGGCACCAGCGTGACGTCACCGCGGGTCAGCCGCACGCTCGCCAGCGCGCGGAGCAGCAGGATGTAGGGATCGGTTCCGGGCGTCGCGGCCACCCGCTTGCCCGTCAGGTCGGACAGCCTGGTGATGCCCGAACCCGGGCGCGTGACGAGCGCCGACCATTCCGGCCGGGAGTAGACGTAGACGATCTTGACCTGGGTGCCGTTGGCCCGCCCGAGCAGTGCCGCGGCCCCGGCCGTCGAGCCGATGTCGAGGGAGCGTCCGCGTAGGTACTCCAGCGCCTTGTTGCTGCCGGCGCTGAACACCCACTGCACGCTGGCCTGTGTGCCGAGCGCGTCCTCCACCCAGTGCTTCTGCTTCAGCACGAGGCTAAGCGGGTTGTAGTAGGCGTAGTCGAGCCTGACGACCGTCTGCGCTTCCGCCCGGCCCGCAAGCAAGCCCGCCGAAGCGAGGCCGATGCAGCCCAGCCGCGAGAACCAGCTTTGTAACGCGGTGGACTGTCGCATGCTTCACCCGCTCTGGAACGGCGACCTGGCCGCACATCGTCGGAGGACCTGAGGCCGAGCGGCTTGCGTAGGGACTACATATCCTACTTGTCAACAATGATATAAATCATGCCGGCTCACCCGTCTTCGAGAGCGGCGAGCAGGCGTTTCCTGAGCGCCATCAGGCCGGCATCGCCGCGGTCGCGCGGCCGGCCAAACGCCACGTCTTCGATCGCGCTGATCCGCCCCGGCCGCGGCGACATGACGACGACACGGTCGGCCAGGACCACTGCTTCCTCCACGTCGTGAGTGACGAGCATCATCGTCGTGCGTTCCGCCTGCCAGATGGCTTCCAGCTCGGCCTGCATGCGCAACCGGGTGAGCGCGTCCAGCGCCCCGAACGGCTCGTCGAGCAGCAGGATGCCCGGGCGCGCCACCAGGCCGCGGGCGATGGCCACGCGCTGCGCCATGCCGCCGGAAAGCTGGTCAGGGTAGGCGCGGGCAAAATTGGTTAGGCCGACGAGGGCCAGGTGGTCGCTGACGCGCTGGGCCTTGACCGCCGCCGGGAGCGGCGCGTTGTGCAGGGCGAGTGCCACGTTCTGCTCGGCGGTCAGCCAGGGCAGCAGCCTGGCTTCCTGGAACACCAGGCCGCGATCCAGCCCGGTGCCGGTGACCGCCCGACCGCCCGCACGGATCTCGCCGCTGTCCGGCCGCTCGAGCCCGGCGATCATGCGCAACAGGGTCGATTTGCCGCAACCGCTCGCGCCGACGATGGCGACAAAGGCGCCCGCCTCGACGTCGAGCGACACGCCCTGAACCGCTGCGAAGGCGCCGGCGCCGGCGTCGAACACCTTGCCCACGCCAGAAAGCACCAGCCCGGTCGCACGCGCGCCCGCCGCGGCCAGCGTCGCCGCCGGCATGTTCACGGCGCCCACCGGGCAGGACCACGCGGCTGCAACGACCTAAGCCTTTGGCGTCGATGCGGCGTCGAGGCCGAACAGAGTGGCGGCGTTGCCACCGAGCACCCTGGCGAGGGCGTCCTCGTCCAAGCCGAGCGTGCGCACGTCCTGCACGCTCTGCAGCATCGGCCGGAACGGAAACGACGAGCCGAACAGCAGCTGGTTGCGCAGGAAGCCGGAGGCCGCTTCGGCGTAACGCCGTCCACCGGGTGCAAAGAGGTACATGTCCGGCGAGACGAAGACGTTCTCGTGACGGAACGCCACGCCGATCATCAAATCTATGTTCGGGTAGCAGCCGTGGCAGACGACGATCGGCAGTTGCGGGAACGTTCTGGCGACGACGTCGATGCTCAGCGGGTCGTTGAACGCGAGGTCGGGCGTCGTCGGGCCCGACATGACAAAGGCCGGCACGCCCAATGAGACGCAGGCCTCGTAGAGCGGCATCAGCCGGTCGTCGTCGGCCCTCAGCGGCGTCTCGTAGAAGCCGGCGTCCAGGTTGATCGCGCGCAGCCCCAGTTCTGCCGTGGCGCGCCGGGCTTCGGCGACCGCCGCCTCGCGGCCGAGCACCAGCGGGTCGATCGACGCCACGCCGATGAGACGGCCACGGGATTGCGCGGCCAGTGCGGCGACGTCGTCGTTGACAATGCGCACCGTGGGCGTGCTGCGGCCAACGGTCACGCCCAGGCCGATGCCGGCCTCGTCCATGCCGGCGAGCACGTCGGCCATGTCGTGGTAGCGGGTGAAGTGGTCCGGATCGGCTGCCCCCACGCGACGGTTCACCCAGCGCACGAGTGCCGACTCCGGCGTACCCGCCGCAGCGCCGAAGAACGGGTGCAGGAACGGCGGGCGAAGCCGCATGTCGATGATGCGTGTCATGTCGTGCCGCATCGGCGACAGAGTGGAGGAAGGCAAGGCCTTCTTTTCTGAAAAAAAGAAGCAAAAGACTTTTGGTCCTGCTGTCGCGATGGTTCTGCGACCCGCGCGTGAGGGAACAAAAGTTTTTTGGTTCTTTTTTTCAAAAAAGAACCGCTTGCCTTACTTTTTCGTGTGCTCACTACAGGCAGCCTCACGCGTGACGAGTCGCTGATGATGTGTGCAGTGGCCGTCCTGCGCGCGGGTTGCAGCATGGGCGGAACTGAGCGCGGCCAGACCTGCAAAGGTTTGCTCCAGGCGGGCGCCATCGGGATCAAAGCTGCAGCACGTGGCGCAGCACGAGGCAGTCATTGGCCGAGGCGTGCCCAGTAAGCGCCGAACACGCCGGCGGAGAGCACGAGGCCGAGCACGACGTTGACGGCGGCGCCGGCGGCAAACGCCGCGAACGGGCGTCCGGCGATGCCGGCCAGGTCCCGTCCGCGTGTGGTCAGGCCGATGCTGAGGAAGCCGAACTCAAAGGCCCAGCTGCGGAGGTTTTTGATCGGGGTGACGAGTGCCGGGGTGACTGTCTTGGTGAAGACGTCGTGACCCGCATGTTGCGCCACGAGCGTGATGAGCACGGAGGCGGCGAGGAAGCCCAGCACGAACTTTGGAAACCGCCGCCAGACATCGGACACGCGCGCGCTGCTGCGTATGCCGGTGTCAGCCCAGCGCGTGGTGGCCACCAACGACAGGACGACGGCCCAGACGCCGATCCACATGTCGCGGCCAACCACCTTCATCAGGGTGAAGGCGGCGACCGATTGTTCGGCGGCACCCGGCGTGGCGCCTGGCACGTGCGCGGCGATGCCGCCATAGGCCTGGGCGGCTGCGAAGCCGGCGGCGTCGGCGAACTCCGACGTGCCGATCCAGGCGCCGCCGACGCCCGCCGGTAACCCGAGCCCGGCTGCGGCATAGGGCAGCACGAAGATCATCACCACGGCCCAGAGCACGACGATGGAGATGACGGTGGCCACGTCCTGCCGGCGGGCGCCGACCGAGGCGCCGATGGCGATGGCGGCAGAGACGCCGCAGACCGCGCCTCCAGCCCCGAGGACTGCGGCGAACCGGTTTTCGACGCCAAGCACGCGCGCGACGGCGAAGATGACGCCGAAGGTAACCACGGAGACGATGAAGGCCTGCAGCAACGCCACAGGTCCGGCCCAGGCGATGAGGCTCAAGGGCAGCGTGGCGCCCAGCAGCACGACGCCGAGCTTGATGTAGAACTCCACGCGGAAGCCGTCATCCAACCATTGCGGCAGGACGCGCAGGTTTGCCAGGATCAGCCCCGCGGCGAGCGCCAGGAGCGGCGGTTCGAGGTTGTACTTCACCGCGCTGGCCCATTGTCCGGCGCAGAAGATGACGACGGACAGCGCGTAGATGAGCGAAAAGGCCGGCAGGACGCGACCGGGGCGGTAGCCGAGCGCACGCAGGGCGACGCCGATGAGCGCCGACCAGAGCACGAACTGCGCCACGTAGCGCGGCCAGGCCTTGGCGAAGTGCACGGCCAATTCCGAGACATGACTCCATTTCGGCGGTGTGACGGCGATCCAGCCGAAGCCGGTTCCGCCCAGGGTGAAGGCGGTGCCGACGAGGATCAAACTCAGACCAGCGGCGATCGCCCAGGCGTCGTCAGTGCGCCACGCGGCAGCCGGGCTGACCCGGAGGGCTGATGGTCCTGGCGAGACGTCCTGCATGTCGGTGCATTCCCTACTGACACGCTAGGATACGTTCGAGCCGGGCAATCGACAAGCCTGTGCTCCGTTCCGACACACGCGGCCGCCTAGGAAAGAAAGCGAAGCCTGCTTTTTTAAGCAAAGCAGCGAAAAACTTTTGGTCTGGCTGTCGCGGAGTCTCCTTCAGCTTGGATTCCAGGAAACAAAGCTGTTGGTTCTATCTTCGAATAAGAACCGATCGCCTGGCCTGCCAGCGGTCAAGTAGTCGCTATACCACGTTGCCTATCGTGGTTTATCTTTCGCCAATTTCTGCTCCGTCGTTTGACGTCATAAGGCGTCGGTGGCCGAGCAACTGACGTTTGTCTCCAAGCCAATGATCTGAGTGCTCGGCCATCGTCTCCGGATCGCGCACGCTGTGCCACTCACCTGCTGGCCGGCCTCGGCCATTGGGCGATGGGCGATGCATATTGGCAGTTGTGTGGGTCACTTCTGACGGGATCGATCCGCGGTATCCTGATGGCAGCAGCCTCCACCCCGCCTTCTTGAGCTTGCCCTGCGCCCCGTCCTGGCCAGTATTCTGCTAATCGTGGGCAGCCGCTTGGTTGCTTGACGAACAGCGTGCTGGCTGCAGGCGGCGATGGCTCAACTCAACTGTCTAACTTTCAATAGTACAGCGATGAAAGGTTCAGTGGGTTCTGGCCAGCAAAGCAATCCAGCCTCGGTCTCCAGCCAACATGAGCCCACCGTCTCGCACCTCTTTCAGCCGACCGTCGCCACGCCACCCGATGCTGACCGTCAAAACTGAACCTTAATGGCTATTCCCGGCCATACGGATCCAAAGCTCTCGCTTGGGAAGACTTCCAGTGGACCGCAATAGCAACCAAGCCAGCGGGTAGCCTGCCGCCGCTGCGCAGAAGCTCGGTTGCAGGCCGTAGACCGGCAGCAGCCTCCCCGCCGCATACAGGCTGAGCGCACCGCCGCAATTGCCTGCAAATGCACCCAATCCAATCGCGGATCCAACTCGCGACGCCGGAAACACCGCCGCAGCGATTCCGAATACGTTTGTGGCGAATCCTTGATGGCCGGCCAGTGCCAGTCCTACCAGGACTACGCTCGGCCACAGCCCGCCGACATGCAGGATGAAGACGATCGGCAACACGCAGCCCGCAAAGATCGCCATCGCGCCCCAGAGTGCCGAGTTGCGGGAAAAGCCAGCGCGCGCCAACAGGGCGGGCAGGGCGCCGCCCGAGAGCGACCCCAGGGCTGCCATCGCATACACCGTGGCCACCGGCACGCCAATGTCGCGCATGTCGAGTTGGAAGCGGTGATGGAAGAAATCCGGCAGCCAGAACAGCATGAACCACCAAGCCTGGTCTGTCATGAACTTAGCGCCTGCCAGCGTCCAGGCCATGCGGTCCCGCCAGATAGACTGTCCGGCCGCAGAGGGCAGCATCGCAAGTTCGGCGCTCACATCGGTCATGCGCCCGAGCGGCAAGGCCAGCCAGAAACCAAGGCACACCAGACCAGCAACGCCCAGCGTCACGATGGTACCTTGCCAGCCGATGCGGACGTAAAGGGCTGAGACGATCAGCGGCGTCAGCATGGCGGCGATGTTAGGCGCCATGTTGCCGACGCCGATGACGAGCGTGCGTTCGCCCGGGCGGAAGAAGGTGGCGACCGCCTTCATGCCGGCCGGTGTGCCCACTGCCTCGAACACACCCAAAGCAACCCGGGCGGCGACGAATTGCGGAACCGTGCGCGCCGCGGCGTGGAGGATGGAGGCGATGCTCCAGCCTCCCAGGCCGGTGGCGAAACCCCACCGCAGGCCGGCGCGGTCCATGAACCAGCCGGCACCCAGGAGTGCCGCTGCGATCGCGACCTGAAACGCGGTGGTCATCGCGCCGTAATCGGCACCGGTCCAGCCGAAACGCTGATCGAGAACAGGCTTGAGCAAGCCGAGCACCTGCCGGTCGGCGTAGCCGACCATCGTCACCGCGAAGGTGAGGACCAGGAAAACCCAGCGGAGCCAGCCTAACCGGTTGTTGCCGCTGGACGCCGGCACGTGCGACGCCTCCGTGTCAGAAATCCTTGTGCAGCTCGATACCGAAATACCTTCGGTAGTCACGCGGAACGTATCGCACGGTGCCGCCGAGCGCGCCGTTCAGGTTGCCGTCCACCAGGTAGGATGAGTAGTTCGTGTCGAGTATGTTGCGCACGAGGCCGGTGACCCGCCAGTTGTAGTCGAGGTCTGCCAGGCCGACGCTGGCGTTCCAGATGCCATAGGCTTTCTGCACCGTGTTCGCCGTTTCGGTGAGCTGGTACTGCGTGGCGGTCTGCCAGTTGAAGTCGGTGTTCAGGCCGAGGTCATACCTGTCGTTGAGCGGGATGGTGTAGTGCGCGCGCGCGTCAAGCTTCCATTTCGGTGCGAAGGGCAGCGGTTCGCCGTTGATGTCGCAACTGGTGGCGGCGTTCGCCGGGCAGGCGAACTTGTCGACAGTGGCTTCCGTGTAGGCGAACAGTCCGGTCAGATCCAAATTGCCGACCGGCCGCGCGGTGATGTCGCCTTCGACGCCTTTGGTCGACACGCTGCCGGCGTTGATCAGGCGGGTGACCAGCGCACCGGCGACGTCGGAAGCGAAGTTGGCCTGGTAGTCGGTAAAGTCCTGGATGAAGCCGTCGAGATTCGCCTGCACGCGGTCGTGCAGGAAGCGCGATTTCAGGCCGATCTCGTAGGCGTTCGAGGTTTCCGGCTTCAGCGCGTTGGTCTGCAACGCGGTCTCGTTGAAGAACACGTTGTAGGCCGGGCCCTTGTAGCCGCGCGAGTAGGTGAAGTAGGCCATGCTCTGCGGCGTCAGGTCGTATTGCAGGCCGAGCCGGTCGGAGTAGGCGGGAACTTCCGTGCTGCCCATGCTGTGGAACGACGGCGCGATGCCGGTGAGCGTCACGTCGGAGCTGGAGATACGGCCCTGCTGGTAGTCCAGCGTGTCCACAACCCCGCGCACACCGACCACGCCCCTGAAGCGGTCGGTGAAATGCAGATTCGCCTCACCGAATAGTGCGACGTCGTTGCCGTCGGTGCTGTATTGTGCCTGGCCCACGTTGGCGACCTGCTTGGTCCCCGCCAGTTGCAGGATGTCGCGGCCGTACTGCTCGCTGTCCACGGCGAGAGCGTAGAACAGGCCCACCTCGTAATCGATGAAGCCGCCCTTGGGCGAGGCGAAACGCACTTCCTGGGTGAACTGGTTGAACAGCAGGTAGCCGGTATCGGCCAGTTGCGGGTATTTCGGCGCCAGGATCGACGTCTGGTCGTAATCCTGGTGCTGCGTGTTGTGCCAGATACGGTAGGCGGTGATCGAGGTCAGCGTGTAGTCATTGAACTGCTTGTCCACCCGCAGCGAGATGCCGCCGTTGTCGTCGTTCGCGGTGCTTGTGAAGTTGTCGTTGATCGTGGTGTTGCCGTTGCCCGCGACCACGCCGGATGCGGCCAAGTCCTGCGTCAGCAACGGGCTTTGCGTGATCAGCCCGGACGGGTAGGCCGCCTGCGCCGTGCTGGAGAACACGCCGTTCGGCACCGTGTCGTGCGATTTCAGGTAGTCGAACTCGAGCCGGACTTTCAGGTCGTCGGAGGGCTGGTACTCGAGCTTGGTGCGAAAGCCGTCATGCGTGTAGCCGTTGACTTCCTTGTCGTTGTAGACGTTTTTCACGTCGCCACCGAAGCCGCCGGCGAGGATCGAGGTGATGGCCGTCAGGTTCGGCGCCAGCGTGCCGGAGACGCCGCCTTCCAACCGGTACTCGCCGCCACCGGAATAGCCCGCCGCATCGGCGTAGGCGTGCAGGTCGGCCGTCGGCTCGCGCGTGGTGATGTTGACCACGCCGGCCGATGCGTTCTTGCCGAACAGTGTGCCTTGCGGGCCGCGCAGCACTTCCACCTGGTCCAGGCCGGAGAGGTCCAGCGTGGACTGGCCGGCGCGCAGCAGCACCACGTCGTCCAGCACGGTCGATACCGAAGGTTCCACGCCCGGTGACGTGGAGATCGTGCCGATGCCGCGGATGAAGATGGTGCGGTCCTTGTTGGACGAGCTGGTGCGGAAGTCTGCGCTGGGCACCTGGGCCAGGATGTCCTGGACGTTGTTTAGGTTGTCGCGCTTGAGCTGTGCCGCGCTGAGGACGGTGATGGCAACAGGGACTTTCTGTAACGGCTCGGACCGCCTGCGCGCGGTGACGACGATGTTCTCCAATCCCTGCCCACCCGCTTGCGCTGGTGGGTTGCTCGCCGTGCCAGGGATTTTGGCCGGGGTCTGCGCCTGCGCGGTCGTCGCGATCGAGGCAGCAATCAGCAGCAAACACGCGCGTAAGCTTCCGGAACGCGCCGGTGACAGGACTAGCCGATTCATGATTTGCTCCCCCCGCGACTGTTAGTGCGCGACGCGTTTTCCGCTGTTACACACCTTCCTAGTAGGATACGTCAAGCGGCCGGTGCTGCAGGCGTGGCAGCACGTGGCGAGCGAACAGGTCGCACTCGGCGGCGTGGGGGTAGCCGGAGAGGATGAAGGCGTCGATCCCCGCCTGGCGGTACTCTTCGAGCTTGGCCAGCACCTGGTCCGGATCACCGACGATGGCCGCCCCGCAGCCAGAGCGCGCCCGGCCGATGCCGGTCCACAAATTGGCTTCGGCGTAGCCGTCGTCGTCTGCGGTTTCGCGCAGTTCGGCTTGGCGCCCGACGCCGAGCGAGTTGCTGTCCAGCGAGCGGGCACGGATGCGCGCGCCTTCCGCGTCGTTCAGGCGCGAGAGCAGACGCTGCGCGGCCAGCCTGGCGTGGGCCTCGGTCTCCCTGACAACCACGTGCACACGGTAGCCGAACCGCAGGCGCCGACCTTGGGCGGCGGCACGTGACATGAGGTCGGCCACGACCTCGCGCACCGCAGCCAGGCGGTCCGGCCACATCAGATACACGTCCGCCTGACGCGCGGCGGTCTCGCGCGCGGCTTCCGACAGTCCGCCAAAATAGAACAACGGCGCCCGGCCGGCAGTCATACGCAGACGCGGGGGAGCAATCTTCAACTTGTAGAATTCACCGTCGAAATTGACGTCGTTACCATCGAGCAGGTCGCGCAGGATCGTCATCGCCTCCAGCGTGCGGCGGTAGCGCGGCGCGCTGTCCAGCACTTCGCCGGGGATGTCGCTGGAGATGATGTTGACGCGCAGGCGGCCGCCCAGCATCTGGTCGATCGTCGCGAGCTGGCGGGCCTGTTGCGGCAGCCACATCTCGCCGACACGCAAGGCGGCCAGCAGGTGGATGCGGCGTGTCAGCGGCGCCATCGCGGCGGCAAAGGCCATGGTGTCGAGGCCGAGCGCGTAGCCCGACGGCAGCAGTACGTTGTCCATGCCGGCGGTCTCCGCTGCGAGCACTATGTCGCGGCAATGCTCGAAGCTGGATTGCAGCCGCGGGTCAGGCACGCCGAGGAACTCGTAGTCATCGTCGCAAAGGGCCGAGAACCAGGCGACCTCGCAGGGACCGGTCATGGCAGTGGCGCGCCGCGCGCAGCGGCGTAGACGGCATACCACTCGGCACGGGTCATCTGCACGTCCAGCGCGTGGGCTGACTCCCGGATACGCTCCGGCGTCTGCGACCCGACGATCGGGACCGGTGCGGCGGGATGCGCCAACACCCAGGCATAGGCGGCCGCGGTGCGCGAGACGCCGCATCTCTGCGCCACGCTGTCCAGGCCAGCGGCCACCGCGCTTGTGCGTGGGTCGGCCGCATCGTGGGCGAGCCGTCCGCCGCCCAGAGGCGACCAGGCGAGCACGCCAAGCCGCTCGCGCATCGCCAGGTCCAGCGTGCCGTCCTCGATCGGCCCGATGGCGAGGGCCGAGAGCTCGGGCTGGGTCGCGGCGAGCGGGAACGGCATGAAGCGCACCAGCGCCTCGGTCTGCGCCGGCGTGTAGTTGGACACGCCGGCGGCTTCGATCTTGCCCGCTTGGCGCAGCCGGTCGAAGACGCCGGCCACCTCCTCCGGATGGGCCAGAACGTCGGGACGATGGATCTGGTACAGCTCGACGCGCTCCGTGCCGAGGCGCCGCAGCGAGGCCTCGCAGGCGGCCACCAGGTAGGCGGCGCTCGAGTCGTATGGGACGCCCATGGCGATGCCGCCCTTGGTCGCCAGCACGATCCGGCTGCGCAAGCCGGGCTCGGCCTGCAACACGCGACCCAGCAGCGCCTCGGCCGCGCCGAACGGCTCGCCGTTATCGGGGCCATAGATGTCGGCCGTGTCGAACAGCGTGATGCCGGACTCAAGCGCCGCGTGGACCAGGGACGCCGCTTGCCGCACGTCGCCGCCCTTGAAGCGCCACATGCCCCAGGCCAGGGCCGACATCTCGATCCCAGACCGGCCGAGTTGGCGTGTGCGGGCAGGAAGGGGAAGGTTCATGGGGCTCCGTGCTAACCGTGTCTGGGCGCATCTGCTAACTTGGCGCCGGCCCGCCGCGCAAGGCTGCGGAGAAACGGACGGAGAAGATGTCGCCCATGCGTTTCGGACTGATCGGCACAGGATTGATGGCCCAGGAACACATCCGCAACTTGCGCCTTGTGGAAGGGTGCGAGGTGGTGGCTCTGGTGGATCCGCAGCAGAGCTCGCTTGATTGGGCACGCGCGACCTTGGGCGACCACGCCGGTCGCGTCACATGCTTTGCCGACGTGCCGGCCATGCTCTCGCAGGTCCGGCCGGATGCGGTGATCGTCGCATCGCCAAACCATACCCATCACGCCGTGCTGGGCCCGCTGTTCGGCACCGGCATCCACATCCTGTGCGAGAAGCCGCTTGCCACCACCATCGCCGATGCGCGCGACGTCGCCGCACGCGCGGCCAGCCATGACGGCGTGTTCTGGGTCGGCATGGAGTATCGCTACATGCCGCCGGTGAGCCGCTTCATCGAGCAGGTTCATGCCGGGCGCGCCGGGCGCCTGGTGCGGCTTTCAATTGCCGAGCACCGCTTTGCGTTCCTGCCAAAAGTCGGGGACTGGAACCGGTTCAACCGGAATACCGGCGGCACGATGGTGGAGAAGTGCTGCCACTTCTTCGATCTCATGCGGGTCATCGTCGGTGACGAACCGGTCCGGGTTTTCTGCTCGGGCGGCGCGGACGTCAACCACCGCGACGAGCGCTATGACGGCGCGGTCCCCGACATCATCGACAACAGCTACACGACGATAGACTTTGCCAACGGGACGCGTGCGATGCTGGACCTCTGCATGTTTGCCGAGGGTTCCGAGGAACAGGAAACACTCGTCGCCATCGGCGACATCGGCAAACTGGAAGTAGGAATACCCAGCGGCGTCATTAAGCATAGCCCGCGCGAGGCGTTCAAGGAGCCGGGGCAGGTTTCGCGCGAGACCGTCGAGGTAAATTCTAGCGTGCTTGCCGCAGGCCATCACCATGGCGCGACTTACTTTCAGCTGTTGGCCTTCGTGGACGCCATTGCCGGGCGAAGCAAGGTCGCGGTTACTGCGGAAGACGGCGTGGCAGCCGTGGCCATGGGCTTGGCCGCAGAGCGCAGTGCCGCTGAACACAGATGCGTCAGCATGCAGGAAATCGATTAGTGTCTCTGCTTTCGAACTACCGTGCCTGAGTTCTTAGGCGATGAAGCTGGCAGGAAATTATGCCCCGCATCCGGCTGATCGTTGCCGCGGTGCTTACCGGATAGATACGGATAAATGGCCCAAGAGCCTTGCCGCAGCGGTCACGGAAATGTCAACCGCCGTGTCGGCGCCGACGATGACAAAGTTGGAGACGACGACTGCAGTCGCGAGCGCACCTTCAGAGATGTATAGGCCGTATCCGGCCCCAAGATGCACAGAGAGGATATACCAAGCAAGCTCGGACACAGGCTGGGCTTGACGGGTGATTTCGGGTCTTCTAGCTCGGCCTTGTGTCGATCTTGGTCGTAACCTTTGGAGATGCGTAGAGAAACTTCAGGTATTTGCCTTTTCGCTCTGGTGATGTGAACCCAGCCCGAAGCGCTCGGACGGCTGCCGCCAGCCGGCGCCATCAACCTGCAACAGGCAGTGGGCGCCAGGTGCTACATGGCGGCTGACTTCGGTAATAGGCTTGCTCATGGCTCCAACATTGATCGAAGGCATGACGATGCCTGCACCCACGCTGCGCGCCGGGCACACGGCGCCGAGGATGTACGCCCAGGTGTAGCGCCGGTTGCGCGGTGAAGCGGCCTGCTGCCGCGGGGTGCCCACACGCGGGTTAGCGTACCCTGCTGCCCCACGCGGGCTTCGTCCTGCCACCAGATGTCGAGCGGTTTGCCGGCAGCGTGCAGCGGCAGCGCGGCCGCGATCAGGTCGGCGAAGTTTCTTTGTGTGTCTGCTGGGCACTAGCGTCTTGCTCGGGATGGAAGGGCCGTGCGGTCATCTTGCGGAAAGCCAGCTTGGCCAGCAACTTGCCGACGCTGCGTTCATGATATTGCACAGCAAAGTCCGATTGCAGGCGCGCCTGAAGATCGCTGCACCGCCAACGAACAACGCCGTCACGTGCAGGATCGGGACCCTGCTCCACCAACGCCTTGAACGCCGCCAATTGCGCGGGCGTCAATTGCGCCGGACGGCCGGGACTGCGGCGGTTGGAGAGGCCGTCGATGCCTTTCTCGTTGTAGTGGTGCACCCAGTCGCGCAGTGTCTGCCGGTCCATGCCACACGCCTCGGCGGCCTCGGTCCGCGGAAGCCCCTCCAGCACTAGAGCAATCGCCAACAGGCGCCGGACCACCGCGCCATCGCTACAGCGAGACGCTTTCCGACGCAGCTCCATGGCCGATCTGTCCAAACGCGTAACCATCGGCCCAGCTCGCTGCCAGTTACCAGGCGATCGCACCAGAACCACAGCCGTAGCCGCAGCTCCGGCTTGAGACCGTGGCCTGCAGTGGCTTGCACGATGGCGGTGGCGGTGGCGAATGCCGGTGGCAGGTGTTGGATGACAATGGCAGCACAGGCCAGCAAATCGGCCGCCGAAACATTGGTCGGCCGGGATAGCCGGTCAGAGTCGAGCGCCAACCATCGCCGCGGCACATCAATCAAGGTAGGTTCATCGCCTGTTTCAGCATCACGATAGACGAGTCGGCGTATGCGCTTTGCTTGTTGTCCCTGGGCAAGCCGCCCGCGCACGACGCAGCAGTCCGATCGATGAAGCAGGTCGTGCAGAATACGCCAGACTTCGCTCAACCCAGACAGCTGCAACATGGAAGCATCGTAGAAGCGTGCTGAGTCGTATGCGATGCTTTTGCCGTCCGGCAGAATGGTTTTTGCCATCCTTCGGCCACCACATTCCATCAGGAAGCCGGGGAAGCCTCGCACGCTTGCGTGCTGTATGAGGCCGCGGGTCGCGGCAATAAGCTAATCTACGCCGTGCCGGCGAGCGCTCGGCCAAAGCTTTCGGTCGCTAGCCCGATCGAGCCAGCCAGCTCGCTGAACAGCGCGGGTTCCACCACCGGCTTCCGTTGACATAGTGCGCGTGCTGGATGGCGCGCAGCATCCGCGGACCGGCACCGTCGCCGACGCTGCCGGCAGCCAGGATGGCGGCAATGACGGGCCGCGACCAGAATACGGTGTCCGCGTTCGTCAGCAGCCCGTCGAGATATGCGGCACCGAAGGTGACACGGCCGGTCCGGCGATACGCGCAGCAAATTTCCGCTCCCCGCTATGTCCGGCTCCATAGCTGCCTGTCTGCTATCGGCCAACACCTGCCATCATCGATCTCGACTGTCTCGCGCAACGACCGTCGCCCGCCCAATCACCCGCGCGACCGTCGTATGTGTCCACACGCACCCTCGCCCTGGCGTCGGCACACCCATCGCCGTCAGCTCACGTGCAAGACCTAGAAGCGTCTTGACACCATCCCGTCGCATCCGCTCGATCTCAATGCGAACACGGTGTGCCGTTCGGTCCGCCTCGTCTGTTCTGGCCGCGGCCGCATCAGCCGCACAGGGGGGCGCTGGCGGCCGATACTTTCGATCTCCGCCCAGGACGGCACCGCGGGCCTTGGCAGCCGCCAGGGCCGCCCGTGTGCGCTCGCTGATCAGCTCCCGCTCTTTCTGCGCCATAGCGGCATAGATGCGCATCATCAGGTCGTCGGCACCCGGCATGTCCGCCGCCCTTATCGAGTAGCCATCCTCGAGCAATTGCGAGAGCGTGTGGGCCCGACGCGTGATGCGGTCGAGGCGGGCCGCAACCAGCATCGCACCCAGCTGTCGGCATCGGGCTAGCGCGGCCTGAAACCCTGGACGGCGATCGTCCTTGCCGCTGGCGACGTCGGAGAACTCCTCGATCAGTGTCCAGCCCTGGGTGGCCACAAAGGCCCGGACGGAGACTTGCTGTGCCTCCATCCCGAGCCCGCTATGGCCCTGCTCAGCGGTCGATACGCGGTAGAGGGCCACCGCATATCGCGTCGGCTGTGGCCGGGTCGCCATTAGCGTCCCTCCGCCAAGCGATAGATGCTGTAGCTGCCTATGGCGCCGGCGTTGCCTGGTCCGACCTGGCGGACGCGTTCCAGCACCTCGACCGTGTGCCCCTTCTTCTTTAGGCCGGCGAAGAAGCCGCGGACGGTGTGCTGAGCCCAGCCGGTCGCTTCCACCACGCTTGCGATTGTAGCCCCCTGGGGGCGGCGTAAGAGGGCGAGAACGGCCTCCTGCTTGGTGCCCTGTCGTGGCGCGAAGGCTGAGCTTGTCGACCGAGGTGCGGCTCCCAGGGCGGTTCGCAGATCGGCCACGGCATCGGCCAGCGGCTCACGTTCGGTGGTGGTATCCCAGCAGGCGAGCAGCGCGGCGGCCGTGTCCCGCAGCTTGGGCCGCCGTCGCGGGCTGGAGGGCGGTGGGGGCGCCTCCGGGATGGAGGCTGTCTGTGCGGCCCCGGCCTTGATTTCGCCGTCGAGCTTCCAGCCGGCGTTGACGTCCGTTGGTTCGGCTCGTCCCACCAAGCCAGCGTTCAGCAAGGCTCGGGCTATCGAAGCTCGTGGGCCTGGCGGAAGGTGTGCAGGCGATATGACCAGCTCATCGGGATGTTGTGCTGCTTGCTGCAGGATGGATGTCTGCGTGTCGGAGAGGGTCATCTAGACTTCCTGGCCGGGCGCCCAACCACTGGGCGCTGCTACCAGGACAAGTCCCGGATGGCCGGGACTGCGGGATGCGCGTGATGAGGTATTGCTCTGTTAATGGGTAAAGCCAACCGCAAACAATGAGTTCGCCGAATCGCGCACGCCGTCAGTTGCGGACCACCGCTAAGTTATATGCCGGCATGAACAGCGGGTACCCGCTGCAGCGCGCCATATCGGTGAGGCGTACTGGGTTGCTATATAGACAATGGAGGATCAGCTCTAGCGGTCAGTTCCTTCACTGCGCCGGGTCAATCACGCCGGATAGCCCGGGTCTGCTCTTTGCGGCAGGAATCGATGACCTCGGCGTTCTCTGCGCAACCCCCCGCGAGATAGAAGTCTAATGTTGATGCATAAGGCTTTCGAAATGGTGCGGCACCCCGGGCGAATACGAACCGCTGCTTGGCGGTCGTCAGTCGCTCACTGAGAAGGTAGCAGTGCTGCCGGTGTGCCAGACGCTGGCGTCATCGGTGACGATGACGAAGTCGCGGGAGAAATCGGGCAGGTAGCGCACGTCGAACGTCTCGTCCGGCTGCGGGTAAGCGCAGCTTTGTGGTGGAAAAATGTTGAACTCGTCTTCGAACGCGGTTGAGATCACGTGGCCATCCGCTTGCCGGACGATGACGTTGTAGCCGATGACATTCCGGTCGTTCGTATTGATCAAGGTTGCGTAGTTGCCGGTGACCTGGGCTTCCGCTGTTTGGCCGAAGCAATACAACAACCAGGCACCAAGAGGCGGGCTGCCGACAAAGTTGGTGAAGGTGGTCCCGCTGAAAACGGCGAGCAGGAAGGCGGCCAAAACCAGGAAGCGGTGGCGCGCGAGCAGACTCACCAGGTGGATCAGGATGCCCATAGGAGACCGAACTGAACCCGAAAGCTGACGTGCTGCCTAGCGTCGGCGTCATCGACCTATGGGTGTTCGTCTTGTAGATCAGCCCATGGCAAGGAAAATAACAACCGGGCGCGGGGTATGGGCACCTTGCCTCACCCGAGAGTAGGCCGGGCACTCGTGAAATCTTCGATTGCTACGTCGACCAGACGAGGCGTAAACTAGAAACGGCAGTCGGCAGGTGCTGACCGAAAGCGGAATGGCGGTTTTGCAGTGTTTGGCTACGGCAAGCGGACATTCAGCCAGCGCATGCTGATCTTTGCGGCGCCGATTTCGCGTCGCCTTTGCGTAACACCAAGAATGGGCTTTGCACCCCAAACTACTCGCTCATCTCAGAACTTGCTGTGCCATGCTTGTGCAATCGCGGCGGTTCCTGTTGGCGTTGTGGTCAGCTCGATATGGCCGACACCCGGCACGAGATCGACCCGCACACCCGGCTTGCCGTCGGCCAGCGCCGCCTGCAACCGATCGGTCTGAAATATTTCGTCGTCGGTGCCGGCAACTGCCATCAGCGGCTCCTGCGCGCGGCGTAGGTCGCCAATATAGTCGTCGTCCGGCGAAAAGTTGGTCAGCAGCCTGTAGGAGTAGAATTGCGTGAGGTGATTCGGATTACCGGCCGCCACGGCAAACGCCAGCACGGGCAGGCCATTGAACGAGGTAATACCAAGCCTGGTCGCCAATTGCAGCCCGACAATCCGCGCCACCGCCACCGACGTCCAGCCGGCGGCCGTATCGGACCGCGAATTGGGCGCGTCATGCCGCAAAAATGGCGAAAGCAGGATAAATCGGCTGAACCGCGTCCCCAGCCGGCCGCCCGCCACCCGCAGCGCAAAGCCGCCGCCGGAGGAGAAGCCGATCAACGTCGTTTCGGCGGCATGATGTCTGCGATCGAGATCTGTCAGCAGGTCTTCGAGATCATCCTCCAACTGGCCGATGTAAGCGATATCGCCCAGCTTGCCGGATTCGCCATGGCCGCGAATATCCAAGACAATAACCGTGGCACCTGCGGTTGCCAGAGCCTTGGCCGATGCATGCATGCTGATGCTGGAGCCGGCCGAACCGTGCACCAGCACCACCTGCCGGTCCGGATCGCCGGCATAACGCCGGTAGGCAAGCTGTGCACCGTCACGCGCCAGGTAGTGCGTCACCGGCGGCAAGTCGGAGAAGTCAACGTCCTTGAATGGCCTGGATACGCTTGCCATAGGCGGAGGTGCTACCGGGCTGTCGAACGCGATGGCGCCGGCCACCGCAGCAAACATCACCAGCACGAGCCCGGCAGCGACGGCGAAGACGATGCGCATGATGACAATCCCCGGGTGTCGCGGTTACAGGCCGCGGCACCGGCCGCATGGTACAGCAACGGCGCGGGCCCGCCACGTTGCGGCGCGCCATATATCCCCTGCCCTGAGGCGGATCGCGCTTAGTTGGCCGACACGCTTGAAGTCATCCACCCACGATAGCCCGACGAGAGTCGGCTTCCGGGCATGGCCCCATCGATGGGCTATGGCCGAACTTGGCGCAAAGCAGTCAAACGGCTTCGCGGTTGTTAACGGCGATGTCTCCCGGAATACCTCAAGGCTTAATCTCCCAGAGAATGTTGGAACCCGGTTGCCATCGCTGCTCCAGTCGGCCGTTACCCAACCATTCTCCGGTCGGTTCCTCCATGCAGAAAAGCCCTGTGTTTCCAGGCTTTTCGAGTGCAGGCTTTAGGCTTCGATATCGAAACCAACTCACGATTCGTCTCCGAAAACGCCTTTTGTCCCCGAAGCTTGGGACTCGGTCGATCTAGCCTCAAGCCTGACAATCTATTTCATTCAGTGACTTACCAACCGACCAGATTGCCAAGAGTTCGAAATGCGATTGGGTATCGGTCGCTCGTTTCCAACTCTCGCGCGGCAGACATACCGTTAGGTTAACGCTCTGCCTTGGGCAGCTATCGCTATCTGCCAGGCCCAGCCGGCTTATCCGCTCTCCCTGACCCAGGTTGCTCCGTCTGGCGGCGGCGTTCAGCAACCGGCTGATCCGAAACCCTTTCGGCGAGGCACTTGGATGAACGACACCGAACGTTGGGTTAACTGCCTGGGCTGGCGCGCGTGACCTCTCGCGCCTTCGGTATCCATATGGCCGAATCATCATCTCCGTAAGGAAGGGCTTCACCTTCCAACACACAGATCGCCACACAGACGCAAACGACCGCGTCGAGCATGTCTTCGTAAGCTTTGAATACGACGCCTGCTGCGGCACGGTCCGGCAGGGGTAGCGCGTCCTCGACGCCGGACAGCTGCGCATCGAGCACGGCCCCGACGAGCTTCCATTCCGCCAAAAGAAGGCTGCGCCTCTCCGTTGGCGTATAACCCGGCCAGTGGGTCCGCCCTTTGCCAGCTTTATATTTCCGGCGCATCGGTGCGCGAGCAAACTCGACCAGCGCGGGATGGGGATAGACTTCAACCAGCCCTGGCGGCGTGGCGGACGCCGATGTCAGCAGAGGATAACCAGCGTTTTCGAACCCTTGCCTGAGGTCGTCGCTGACCCTTCCGGGTCGTGCTGTGCTAGGCGTGTGAGTGCTGCAGTGTCGCGAACCGTAGTCAATCGCGTTGTCGGACGCCCGTCTGCATGAAATCGGTTTGCGGGAAAGCGGCATGTCGATAGCCACCAAGTCCGGCTCCAAGCCACATAGCACGGTCGCCGACGCAAGCAGGTCCGGAGCGCTTGCTTCAGACACGGTAGGGCGCAAGTCGATAACGGAGTTGTCGCAGGCGAGCGCCTGAAAATGACCGTAGGACGACGCGACCGCGCCGAGGCGCCACCCTGTCCCAGAGTCCACAGCGACGGCAACGCCGCTCGGCTGAGTGTTCGTCCAAGCCGCGTCGATTCCCAAAACCGCCCGCATTCGGAACCCTTGCAAAGACCTCCTGAAGATAGTCGTTCCGTAACCCGCACTTCGATACGGCGGCTGCAGGCGACGTTCGGCCGGTTGAGTCGGCTTGACATGATAACCCGACTTGGCCGGGAGCAGACTGTCCGCTTCGAAGCGCGAGACGAAGCACAACCGCCGTTCTCGATCCTGCAGGCAGGCGTCTCGGTGAAGCGCAACCGTAGGGCGTCGGCGATGCGCCCCGTCCGGCAGCGACTTGGGCCGTCGCCCCCGGCTCCCCTTGCGGTGAGCCGGGGGCGACGGCGGCCAGTCAGGCCTCGGCGAGCTCCCGATAGTCCATCGCGGCGAGGTCGCTGAGCAGATCGGGACCGGTCGGCTCCCAGCCTAACCGCGCGCGCGTCCACACGCTCGACGCGATCATGTCGAGGGCGGCGAAAGGCGCCATCCAGCCGAAATACCGCTCGACCTCGTTGATCGCGATCGAGCGGACCGGCAGCCCGGCGCCCTTTCCGATCGCCTCGGCGATGGCGCGTGCAGAGACGCCCTCTTCGACCGAAGCATGGTAGCGCGCACCCGGCTCGCCCCTCTCCAATGCCAGGACGTAGAGTTTCGCCACGTCGCTGATATGCGCCGCGGACCAGCGTGTCTGCCCTTCGCCGACATAAGCCAACGCCCCGGCACGACGCGCCTCCGCGAGCAGCGGCGTGATCAGCCCGGCCTTGGTGGTGTCATGCACCTGCGGCAGCCGGATGATGCGCACGTCGATGTTTCGCGCTGTCAGCGTCGCACCGGCGAGTTCGGTGGCGATGCGAGGGTTGGCGTGACGCGGGTTGAGCACGTCCTCGGTCGCTGCACCGCCGTTCAGCGGTGTGCCGACGCCGACGCCGGAGGTAATCAGGATCGGCTTTTGCGTGCCCTCCAACGCATCGCCCATCTTGACGATGTTGCGGTGGTCCTTCTTCGTATTTTCGAAGAACGTTGCGAAATTGTGGTCGAACGCACAGTGGATGACAGCGTCGGCAGCCGCCGCGCCGCCGGCAAGCGTTTCTGGCTTGTCTAGGTCGCCGCGATGAACGTCAGCACCAGCCGCCTCAAGTTGCCGGGCGCCCATGTCGGAGCGGGCGAGGCCGAGCACCTGATGGCCGCGCGCCAGCAATTCGGGGATGAGGTGCGAGCCGACGAAGCCGGTAGCACCAGTCAGGAACACGCGCATGGGGTTGGTCTCCTTCTTACCGGCCCGCATATCGCCAAGCACCAGGAGGTGGTAAAGTTGTGACTTTATCAATCACCAGGATCGATCGTGAGCACAGGAAGACCCAGTCAGCTCGGCACGTACCTGCGCGATCGCCGCATGCGTCTTGACCCGGCGGCCTTCGGGTTTGCCCGCGGCCGGCGACGCACACCGGGTCTGCGCCGCGAAGAGGTCGCGAGCCGCGCGAACATCAGCCCGACCTGGTACACCTGGTTGGAACAGGGCCGAGGCGGTGCGCCATCGGCCGACGTGCTCGACCGCATCGCCAAAGGCATGATGCTGACCGAGCCGGAGCGCGAGCACCTCTACATGCTGGGCCTCGGCCGCCCGCCGGAGGCGCGCTATCAGCCGATCGACGGCATAACCCCGCGGCTGCAGCGCGTGCTCGACGGAATGGCGCTGAGTGCCGCGATCATCAAGACGGCGATGTGGGACGTCGTCGGCTGGAACCGTGCAGCGGCGCTCTTGCTGACCGACTACGCCAAGCTGCCGCGCGACGCGCGCAACATCCTCCGCCTGATGTTCGCCAGCGATCATGTCCGCAGTCGGAACGAGGACTGGGACAGCATCGCACGCTTCGTCGTCGGCGCCTTTCGTGCCGACGTGACGCGTGCGGGGGCTAACAGCAGCGGCGCGGCCACTGACCTGGTCGCCGAGTTGTCGCGTATCAGTCCCGAATTCGAGACACTCTGGCGGGACAATGATGTGGTGGCGCATGGCGATGGGGTGAAGCGCATCCACCATTCCGACGTCGGGCTGTTGGCGATGGAGTTCTCCTCGTTTGCCGTCGAAGGGCGGCCGGAACTCGGGATGATCATCTACAATCCCGCCTCGCCTGCCGACGCCGCGCGATTTCAACAGCTCCTGGATATGCGCAGAGACTAGGGACTACATGAAGGTCCGCTTTCGAAAGGTACGGTCGTCAGCTCTTACGTCTGCTTCGAGGCGCGAAGCTGCCATCAGCGTTCGAGCTTTCATACGATGGCATCACCGTGATCTTCGAGAATTAAGGTCGGCGGAGACTTAGGGAGCAGGAACAAACCTTGACGTCTTTTCACTCCGCCAAGCCATCACCTCCCCCCTTCCAGAGAATGTTGAATCCCGGTTGCTACCGCTGCTCCAGATTTATCAGGCGGGAAGAGTGACTTACGCGGTGGTTCTTCTCGATCACCCTGCTTCCGTGACGCGTCGACTAGTAGAATGGAAGCTATTCGGAAGCGATTGGGCGGAAGCTGTGGCGTACCTTCGGCGTCCATTGGCATTGGCTTCGTCAGTGTGATGTGGGAGCCGTCAATATCGTGAAGGTTAAAAAAAGGGTGTCGTTCAGTCTATGCTAACAGCTTATCAAGCAGGCCGCGCGCGTTCCTGATGTAGCCGGCGCTCTACCGCGCCCGTAAATTACGATGCCACTGCAGGATTGCGGCGTTCGATTACGCCTCTGGTCTCGCTCGGCTTGGATCGGACAGGCTCCGGATGAGATGGCATTCCAGTCAAAGTGCGGAATAGCGTCGCCCTACAATGCACTTGATCCGGCTTAGTTGTTGAGTCTTCGAGTGCGGAGGTCACATTCTTGATTTCCACATAGAACCGACCCGTCTAGCGGCCAAATTCCCCTGAGAATTGACCCATGTTTTGACCTCACCCCAGCTGTTTTCAGTCGGGGGCGCCGGAGTGATCTACATGGAGTTGCTGAGCGTGATCCGCCGCTGGGCGTTTCGAGACCGGCTATCGATAAGGGAGATTTCGCGTCGAACGAGCCTGTCACGGAATACGATCCGCAAATATCGGCGGTCGGATGTCGTGGAGCCCGCGTTCAAGGTTCCAGATCGAGCCGCCAAGCTGGACGCATTTGCGGACAAGCTGTCTGCCTGGTTGAAGGTTGAGGGCAGCAGGCCGCGCAAGCAGAAGCGCACCGTCAAGCAACTGCACGCGGAGCTGGTGACGCTGGGGTTTGACGGCTCCTATGGCCGTGTTGCCGCCTTCGCCCGCGCCTGGAAAACAGAGCGGCAGCGAGAGCAGCAGACATCAGGCCGGGGCGCGTTCGTTCCATTGGTCTTTCAGCCGGAGGAAGCTTTCCAGTTCGACTGGAGCGAGGATTGGGCGATCATCGGCGGCGAGCGGACCAAGCTGCAGGCGGCGCATTCCAAGCTATGTTACGGCCGCGCTTTCATTGTCCGCGCCTATCTTCTGCAGACGCACGAGATGCTTTTTGACGCGCACGGCCAGGCATTCCGGGTTTTCGGCGGAGTTCCTTGACGCGGCATCTGCGATAACATGCGCACTGCGGTCGATAGGGTTGGCGTGGGCAAGCAGCGCCAGGTTAATACCCGCTTTTCGGCCATGGCCAGCCATTATTTGCTGGACACCAGCTTCTGCAATCCGGCGTTCGGTTGGGAGAAGGGGCAACTTGAGAAGAACGTGCAGGACGCACGGCACAGGCTGTGGCAACCGACGCCACGTTTTGCTACGCTTTCGGATTTGACCGACTGACTCGAGCAGCGATGCAGGTCGCTATGGGCAGAGCTTTCTCATGGTAGCCAACCGGGATCCATCGCGGATGCGTGGACAAGCGAGTCCACCTGCCTGATGCCGTTGGGGCGTTCATCCGACGGCTTCGTAGAATTTGGCAAACGAGTGTCGCCGACCTGCCTCGTTCACTTTGATCGCATCGCCATAGCGTGCCTGCGTCCTTTGCCAGTCATGCTGTCAGCATGCGGGTTTATCCGGAACGTATCGTCGTCGTTGCTGAGGCACATGCCGTCTGCGAACATGCACGGATAATCGCGCGATCTCATGACCAGCCTGGTCGGACGATTTACGATTAGCGCCACTATGTGGCGGTAAGCCAGCGCAAACCGGGTGCCTTGCGGAACGGCGGGCCGTTCGTCGAATTGCCAGAGGTTTTCAAGCGCCTGAAGCGGCACCTCCTTAGGCAGGCCGGGGGCGACCGGGAGATGGTGGAGATACTCGCCCTGGTTCTGCACCATGACGAGCAAGCCGTCCTGTGCGCCGTCGAGCTAGCCCTGAGCGACGGCGCGCCAACAAAGACGCATATCCTAAATGTGTTGCACCGAATGGTCGACGGTAAGTCACCGACCCCATCGCCGATCGAAGCGCCTCAGGCTCTCACTTTGGAGCGGGAGCCGCGTGCCGACGTCGATCGCTACGACAGTTTGCGCGATGTGATGCAGGAGAGCCGCCATGCGTCATGATCCGGCGGGGGCGGCGGTCGTCATCGTGCTACGCAGCCTGAAGATGTATGGCATGGCGCAGGCAGCCAGCGAGCTGATGGAACAGGGCGCTCCGGCGTTCGAAGCGGCAATCCCCATCCTCGCTCAGCGGCTCAAGGCCGAGACGTCCGAACGCGAGGTGCGATCGGTTGCCTATCACATCAAGGCGGCACGCTTTTCGGCCTACAAGGATCTGAGCGGCTTTGATTTTGCCTCCAGCGAGATCAATGAGGCTCTGGTTCGTCAGCTGCACCGATGCGAACTCCTTGCATCGGCGGACAACATCGTTCTGGTGGGCGGCCCGGGTACGGGCAAAACGCACATCGCGACAGCGCTGGGCATTCAGGCGATCGAACACCATCGCAAGAAGGTCCGGTTCTTTGGCGCCGTCGACCTGGTCATCTCCCTGGAGCAGGAGAAGATGCAGGTCAGATCAGGCCAGCTTGCGGATCGCCTGGTGAGGTACGATCTCGTGATACTAGACGAACTCGGTTATCTGCCGTTCAGTCCTTCAGGCGGCGCGTTATTGTTCCATTTGCTCAGCAAGCTTTACGAGCGCTGCAGTGTCGCGATCACGACCAATCTGAGCTTCAGCGAGTGGGCGGGTGTTTTCGGCAACGCCAAGATGACGACAGCCATGCTCAATCGCCTAACGCATCACTGCCACATCGTCGAAACCGGCGATGATAGCTTCCGCTTCAAGGCCAGCACGGCCGCCACGAAGGGGCGAAAGGAGAAAAACAAACCTTGACCGCAGTTTGACCCTTAAACCATAAATTCACCCGGGCCAATTCTCGGTGAAAAAACCGGGTCAATTCCGCGCGGAAATCAACAGGCAGACCCTGTCGATGCGCCCGCCAGCCTGCAGCCGCGCGTCGTAGCGCGCAATCTGGTCGGCGAGGTCCGGCATCAAAAAGGCATGCAGCCCGACCGCGCTGGCGAACGGCAGGCTGGCGTCGGCGTCGTCCTCGTAGACGGCGAACAGCCCGCTCAGGAACTCGGACGGCGTGGCCGTAGCCGCGATCGGGTCGCGGCATCGCTGGAAGTCAGCCGACCGCCCCACCTGGTCCGTCAGGCTGAGCTGGCCCGGCGCCAGCAGCTCATACACCCATAGTTTGCCGATCGGGTTGCCGTGGGCGGACGACGTGGTCTTGGTCGAGATGCCGCCAGCGCGCCGTTGCAGCACCTGCTGGGTGTCTATCTTGCCGTCCGCTCCCACCACCTGCAACGTGTCGCCAGCGAGCCGAAACTGCACCGACCGGTCGCATGCGCCGGTGCGCGTCCATCTGCCGCCGAGCGCAGCGGCGAAGCTTTGGTCCGGGTTCAGGACCGGCGCTTGCGCGCGCGCGCCGGCCGCAAGCATCACCCCGGCTACCAACACGGTGTGGATCCAAGTTTGCGCGGACGAGGAAAAGAAACGTTGCAATCAAGTGTTGTATGAAGGTCCGACCTACATTCGCACTTTATTTCATTGTAACCAAGCCGGCGCAGGCGTGAGGCAAACGCCGTTCACTGCCCACGCGCGCTCATTCCCCGCAACGTGAGCGGATCCACATCTTCTGCAGGCAAGGTCGGGCGCCATGTGCTCGCGCGTGAAGAAGTACAAATCGGCGCGCAACCAGTTCGCACGAAATGCGGCGATCAGTGGCTTGAGGCAGCCAGGCAGCAGGATCGCGCTGGGAGCGCCCTCGCGGACGTCTACCGCCAAGTCGCTGTTGAGCAGCACCTCTTTTGGGGCATAGCCGTCGTTCCAATTGGGCCGGCTAGGGGGCGAAACTATCAGCCCTTTCGCCAGGATATTATTGCGAACTTCAACCTGACTCTGCCCGGCTCCTCCCCTACGCGAGGCGTCTGCCGCGGCGGCGCTGTCCTCGAAGCCGTTTAGACGGTTTGGCTCGAAAGCAGTCCGGTTCACGTCACCGCTTCTGTCGCCTGAACACCGCCGCTTGAGCAGCAACGTCGACTCACGGCGACTGGTCGGCAGCACCGGCACGGCCGCGGCGCGCCAGCTCGGCGCGGGCTAGCGCCGCGCGGTGGTGGCGCGCGAGCAGATCGAGATAGGCCCGCGTCTTCATACCGGCCGGCGTGAGCCCCGCGAACACCAGCGCGTGCCGACGCCGCCGCGTGCGGAACCGCCAGATCCGCCCGGTGCGGTCCGGCAGCGCATGGTTGGGTGCGAGCGTCAGCACCGTGGTCACCCCGCGGCCGCCGGCAACCGCGATGCCGGACAGCGCCGACCACCGCACGGCGCCGACAAAGGCCGGCGAGGTGAACCCGTCCGCGTTGAGCACCAGGAACGGCGCGCGGCTGCTGGCAAACCGGAGCACGCCGAGACAGGCCGCGAACCCGCACAGCGCCGAGACGGCCACGACCGCCCACAACACCGTGTCGGGATCCTCGCCCGGCGCGGGCGTGCTGGTCCACAGCAGCCAGAAGACAAAGCCGGCTAGCGCAAAGCAGCAAGCGGCCGCGGCGCCCAGCACGGTTACTATGTAGGCCCGCCGCTCGTGAACCTCCACCGTCCCGTCCGCGACGCCCGCCGCTGCCGCCTCGACTCGTCGCAGGTAGGCCTGCTCCCGCTGTTCGGCGAGGGAGCGGAGCTGGGCGGTGACGGACGCGCACAAGCCCGGCCAATCGGAGAACAACGCCTCAGCCGCCGCGAGCTCGCCGGGCAGGACGGGCCTAGCCGCGCGGGCGAGCATGCCATCGTCGACGGTGACCCCAGCCGCCGCGATGCGCTGGGCCGTCGGCGGGTGGGTGTCCGTCGGATGCGGCTGCCGGTCCTGGAGGTGGCGGGCCGGCTCGATTAAGCCCTGCCGTCCGGCGATCTCAAGCGTCTGCCCCATGAGGTCGGCGGGCGCGTCCGCCGGGCGCCGGTTCAATGCGTCGAGTTGCGCGTCCACGATCTCGCTAGCGACCGCGGTGCGCAGCAGCGACGTCGCCAGCGCCTCGGGCGGTTCGGTGGCGATCGCTGCCCGGTCCGCCTCGAACTCGCGCAGGCGGCTCCAGTGCTTGACCGCCCGGTCGAAGCGATCGAGCACGTGCTGGCCAAGCGCGTGGGCAGGGCGCAGCATGCGGTCGAGCGGCGGGTTGCGGCTCGCAGGCCGGCCGGCGACCGCTGCCATGGCATGCTGCAATCCGACGTACACCGGCTGGAATTGCATGCTGTAGGCGGTATCCTCCCCCGAGAAGTGCGCCAGCTCGTGGGCCAGCACCACGCGCAGTTCGGCCCGGTTTAACACCACCAGTTGAGGAAGACAGACGTGCAACGTGCGCCCGTCGATCACCTGCCCCGTGGTTTGAAGGCGTTGCGGGTAGGAGGTCACGAAGAAGCCCGACACCGCGCCCGCCACCACCGTCTGCGGCACGGGCGCCCCGCGCGCCTTCGCTAGGTCGCCCACCAGGGCGAACAGGCCGGGCGCCTCCGTCTGCGTGACAATCGTCCCGACGAGGCCGGCCGGGTCCGGTTCGAACAGGCCGAAGGCGCGCCGAAGCTGCCGGATCGACACGAACGCTCCCCACAGCGCGGCTCCCGCCGCGATCAGACCCAGCGCCACCAGCTTGACCTCGCCTGCTGAGACGGTTTCGGTGAACCACAGGCCGCCACACTCGAAGCCCACAACGCCGAGCAGCGCCAGGGCGACGCCCGCCACCTGGCATCCGAGTGCCAGCGGGAGCAGCCGGCGAACTTGGCCGAACGCTTTGACCAGCGCGTCTCGGGAGCGCATGCCGCGCCTGGCGGCAGCGGCCACCAGCAGCAGCCCGAGCAGGCCGCCGGCCAGCGACAGCGCTCCGGCCGCGGCGGCCAGCCAGCCGAACGGGGCGCGCAGTCGGGCCACCAGCAGGTTGGTGCGCAGCTGGTCGTCCCCCTCGGCCATCATCTGAGCCGCCGCGGGCGCGCCGAAGGATTGCTGTTCGCCCTGGAAAGTCACCACGGCCTCGGGGTTGCGGCGGGCCAGCGTCTGCACGCGCCCGAGCTGTGCCGCCAACCGCACGTGCTCCTGGCGATACTCGGCGACCGTCGAGGCGCCCCGGGCGACTTCCCAGGCGCCCACGGCGACAAGCAGCATCGGCAGCGCCAGCACGACAAGCACCCGGGTGGGCAAGGCTGATCCGGGTGCGGTGTTCGGCATGGTGCGTCCTCGTCGTTCGGCAGACAGGCTAGCGCGGCTTTGTTGCCGTATCGACCCTTGGCGGTCGTGTGGTCACCCAGCGCGCCCGGGGCCGGCCCCAGCCAACCTACAGCGTCGGCGACCGGTTGTTTGGGATGGTGACCAGCCGGTGCAACGCCGGCCGGTCAGCTGTAGGTGCGCCAGCATGCCGCAATCGGCGGTGTCCAGCATCGCCGCCTGCACCTGGCGCTGCGCCGCGGTGCCGCCCCGGCCAGCGTCGGACTCGGCCATGTCGGCATCGTGACCGCCCAGCTCCAGCGCGCCGTCCAGTAACCGTCCGCATCCTGCGACTGCAGCGTCAGCCTACCGCCCACGAGGCCGGCCATCGCCTCGGGGTTCAGCATGTAGCCGGTGCCGGCCGGCATCCTCTCCCCATTCTTGTCGATGAGCATCGCCGGGATGGCGGGGTGTTCGGCCTGCGCCGCCCAGGCGCGTATGCCGGCGTTCCCGCCTTCGAACGGCAGGCGCTCGCCAGGGGCCGGTGGCCACGCGAGCACGACCGGCTTGCGCGAATGGTGCTCGCCCGAAAGCTGGAACACCAGCAGCAGCGCTCGCAGGCCGAATACGACGGGCAGCAGGACGGCGGCCCATTGCGCCAGCCGGCCGCGGGGGCCAGCGGGCGGCGCGGTCATCGCGCGGACGTTTCGCGTGCGGCTGCGCGGCGGCGGCCAGCACTCGCGCGAGGCTGCGGCCGCACCATGTCGCGTGCTGCGGTGAGCATCGGCCAACAACCCGCACGCGGCAGCAGGGCGAGCAGCGCCAGCGGCAGCAGCCACGCGACGATACCGAGCACGAAGCCGGCGATCGGCGCCGCCCCACCCAGCACGGGCCGGAACCGGTCCGCGGCAGCGGCGAACAGGAAGCGGCCTGCCAGGCCGAACAGGACCAGCAGGACGAACCCGCCGACCATTTAGCTGGCGGCGATCGAACGGCCGAAGTCCGCCCGGCGCGCATCTGCCACCAAGGGCGGTGGAGCAGGCTGACGTGCGACTCGGCCTGTCGCCAGACGCCACCACGACCAGGCGCCGGCATAGGCCGCTTCGAACAACAACGCCGCTGCCCAGTAGGCACGGCATAGCCAGAGCGCGGCGAGGACGTTGACCAGGCTCCATCCGGCAGCTTCAGCACCATCCAGAACGTCGCCATCACGGCGGCGGACGCGAGGGCTATGACATCGTCGACCGGATCGTCGAGCCGCTTGCCGCACCGGGAGACGACGGCCTGTTCCTTGTCGCCTTCCAGGAAGTCGGGCCTAGCAACCTCGTCCTGCCGCGTCCTCCTGCGAATTTGCCGCAGCAGGACGAAGCCTTCCAGGCATTGAGCAGTGAGGCGGTCAGCCTGAGGGAGAGGCTGCGCGACACCGTGGAAGGTCTCGAGGCGGCGACCGAGGAACTCCAGTCATCAAACGAGGAGTACTTGTTGGTCAACGAGGAGCTGCAGTCGGCCAACGAGGAGCTGGTCACCTCGAAGGAGGAGCTGCAGTCCCTCAACGAAGACTGCAGACCATCAATGCCGAGCTTTATAACTGAAACGACAGCCTGGTGCGCTCCAACAGCCACCTGGCCAACCTGTTCGACAGCACTTCGATCGCCATCCTGTTCCTGGGCCGCGACCTGCGCATACGGCGCTTCACGCCGCGCCTGCTGGACATCTTCAACGTGCGGGACGGCGACGAGGGCCGGCCAATCTCCGACATCGTCAGCCACCTGACGCGCGACGGACTGGGCCAGGACGTGCAGCAGGTGCTTCGCACGCTGACGCCGCGTGAGCGCGAGGTGACCGCCGTGACGGTCTGGTCTGCACCATCGAGGCTCCTCTGCCCATCGGTGATGCCGGGGCATGACGCGCCTCTTCCGGGTCCTCGGTTAAGACAACGAGATGATGGTGGCCATGCTGGTCCAGGACACACTGGAAGAGCTCGATTACGTGCCTGTGGAACCGGCGGTCCGGTTCGACACCGGCATGGCGCTGGCCAGTAGCGAAACGCTTGATTACGCGATCCTGGACATTAATCTTGACGGCATCCTGTCCTTTCCGATCGCAGACCTTCTAACCGCCAAAGGCGTGCCCGTGATTTTCGCGACAGGGTATGGGGCGGGTGGTCTGGACAGCAGGTTTGCAGACTTTCCGGTCATGTCGAAACCCTTCAGCATGGCATCTTTGCGGCGGACGATAGATGCCGCTGGCGGAGGCAAGAAGCCTTCCTGAACGGGCGGCGTGCACCGTTGATGTCAGCCCTGTCTCGGGCTATCCGACGATCATGTTTTACAAGTTCGCACGTATGCATGAGACTTTGACATGCAGCCCGGCGATGGCGGCTGACATTAGCAGAACGCCTTGGAGCATGGAGGACGTGGCGGCGTTGATCGACGCGCGTGCGGAAAAGCCAACGGCGCGTGGTGCCTAAAAGCCGCGCACTTCAAAGTCGGCCTCGACCGAGCTTTCCGAACAGGCTCGCGGCTTTGCAAGCAGCGCCCGAGGCTTGGCGAGCGCGTCCTGGGACGTCGTTGAAATGTCGAAAAAAACCAGCTTGTGTGCGTCTGCCGCCGCCGCATAAACCCGCATCGCCTCGCGAACATCATCAATCGACTGAGCGGTGTCTTCGATTTTAATTAGGCCGCAGTCGAAACGGAACTGTCCTTTTTATGAACAGAGCAGACACCCTAAGCCGCACGGCAGTGCAGGTCGGCCGGCAATCGAGAGAGAAGCATTTATTGTCGAAGACTGTCACACTCTGGCCAGCACTGTTTCCGAAATCCGAGGCAGTCGGTTTTGTTCTGGGAGCGGAGGAGTCCGCGATGTCCGTCAGACTCGCGAGGCAGCATGGCCGAGTTTGTCGCGACTGACGGGCGACACTGCCGTTCGGAAGGAGATATTTTGCCCGACGGTCTCGGTTGCCAGCCTAGCCATAACTACTCCCACAAGCTACACGCGTGCTGCAACTCCCGAACTATCTAAAGTTGCGTAATGCCACCATCTGCAATCAGATCGATGCCCGTGCTGTAGCTACTGTCATCGGAGGCAAGGAACAGGATAGCGGCCGCCATCTCTTCAGGCCGGCCGATGCGGCCGAGCGGTGTCAATTGCTTGAACATCTCTCGGGCACCGTCAGCTTCATCTATTGTCGCAAATTGCCCGTTTATTATGGGCGTCTCGATGAGGCCTGGGCTCAAGCTGTTCACGCGGATGCCGCGGTCCTTCAACTCGGCCGCGAAGCTTCTGGTGAAGGACCGGATGGCCGCTTTGCTGGCAGCATAAGTAGCATAGCCGGGCATACCCTTTAGATGCGTACCCGACGCCACGAGGACGATCGCGCCGCCGTCACGCATCAACGGCAATGCCTTTTGGACGGAGAAAAACGTGCCACGAGCGTTGATACCGAATGTCCTGTCGAAATGCTCGGGCGTGACGACTGCGGCCGATGCAATCTCCACATAACCGGCACTGGCGACGAGCACGTCAAGCTTTCTCTTTTCGTTATGAACCTGATCGTATAGCCGGTCGAGGTCGTTAAGATCAGCGATGTCGCCCTGCGCAACCGAGATATTCCTGCCGATCGCCGCCTTGGCTTGGTCGAGTTCTGCCTGACGCCGGCCCATGATAAAAGTGTAAGCACCTTCCTCAACAAGCTGTTTGGCAGTCGCAAGCCCGATACCACTGCTGCCGCCTGTAATGACAGCAATCTTGCCTACAAACCTGTTGGGCATGCCGATCGGTGCTTTCACAACTTGAGAGGGCTGAATCCAGCCCTTATGTTCAACTTTCCTCCGGCGCCTTAACGAATGCTGTCGTCTTCCTGGAAGAAAGCGGCAGTAACGCTCATCACCAAGCAGCGACTCAAATACGTTGGTGCCCGCAGACGCCGATCAAAGACAATACTGCAAGAGATCCACTGTTTTGAGCCTGTTAATTCTTATCCCAAGAAGTTTGCTATGACGAAGCTGTCATCGTCCTTATTGGCCGCACATTGCAGCAGAAAACGAGGGATGGCTCGTCTAGAAACATAAGTCCGATATAATACTTACGCCACAAACGTGGCCTATGCGCCAGGGACGGAAACTACTCACGAGGCTTAGAATTTGAAAATTTAGTCAGAAAAGTCTGGGCGTGCAGCCTGCTACAGCTTTTGTGATTAGAAGCCTCGAACATAACTTCACGACGGCATTGCATATCATCAGACGTATAGCCACTGTAGAGTTACAACCCGATCAATCGGGAAGTCGAAAGCTTTGGTAATCACAAGCCTGAGCTTTCACGACAATGATTATCGACCTTTAAACGCCAGGCTACAGCAGTTTTACTGTGGCGTTTTTTGTCTCTTTGAGACTTAGAGTGCCTCTCGCAATTTGCGTGGGCTTTCCTGCCAGCTCGGCGGAGCTCGCCCCGTTATTTAATCGCATCGGGCCTGCTTGAAGGCGGTAACACAAACCCACTCGGGAAGAATAACATGCATACCACCTCAGTCACAAAGTTATCCATACTCGCTCTTGTTGCGGCCGCGGCCTTGGCAGGCTGCGCAAATACGAACGCAACCGTACCGCTCGGAAGCAACGTCAGCCCAAACGACGTCGCCTTTGTAAGTAACCTTTACAACGTGGTAGACTTCGATCAGGACATCATCGGACCCGCACTCGCGCGAAATCCCGACCCACGGGTCGCCAGCCTTGCAAAAGATTTCCTCGCTCAAGGCAATGCCCTAGAGGCTCGGGTCAAGCCCATCGCCGAGCAAGAGGGCATTCAGCCACCAGTCGGTGAGCGCTTTACTCAGCGAGCCGACCTGCACACGAGAATAGCCTCGGAAATGCAGAACAGCCGAGTCGACTTCGACCAGGAATTCCTGACGGATGAGATATTCTCTCATGAGCAAGCGCTTCAGAGTGCACAGGAGATGGCAAACAGTCCCGGCGGGAACCCGCAATTGAAGGCGATTTCCGCAACGGCGACCGAGGTACTAGCGACGAATCTTGCTCGTTTGCGGAAGCTGCAAGGTGAACTCCTAGCAAGCAATGACTGATATTCGTCCAGGATTTCTGCAAACAGTCGCGGACTAGCAGGAGCGACGTCTAGCAACGATTAGTCGACGCTATGGCCGACGAGCAAATATACCCGTGCCGCGCTGATCGATGGTCGCACAACGGTTGGTGCTGCGACTCAATTACGCTCGATCGAGCTTCAATTTCAACATCAATTTAGAGAATGGATCCACTCATGTATGTGAGCAAAGCAAGCGATACAGTCCATCACGGCGCCGCTTCGGCCGGTACGCTGACGATAAATACGGTTAGCACAGCCGACGGCACCGTCCTTTACTATAAGGATTGGGGACACGGTCCCGCTGTTGTGTTGAGCCATGGATACCCGCTGTCATCGGATGCCTGGGAATATCAGATGATGTTCCTGGTAGAGCAGGGTTTTCGCGTAATCGCGCATGATCGCCGTGGCTTCGGTCGTTCGAGCCAGCCAGCGCAGGGCTACGATTACGACACGTTCGCTGATGACCTAGCGACCTTGATCGATGCACTCGATCTACACGATGTCACCCTCGTCGGTCATTCGATGGGTGGAGGAGAAGTAGCCCGGTATATCGGTCGCCACGGGGAAAAGCGCGTGTCGAAGATCGCATTCGTTGCCTCCGTCACGCCGTTCCTATTGCAGACGGAAACCAACCCGCGCGGGGTGCCCGCTGAAGTTTTCGCCGGCATGCGGGCGGCTGTGCAAGCGGACCGGTCCCAGTGGACCAAAGACGTTACTATCCCATACTACAGCTACAATCGCGAGGGAGCGCTCGCCTCCGAAGGCGTTCGCGACGACTACTGGCGCCAAGGAATGGCAACGGGCATCCTTGCGGCCACTTACGCGATAACAGCCTTCTCTGAGACGGACTTCAGAAAAGATCTTACAAAGATTACTATCCCGACGCTAGTCGTGCATGGGACTGATGACCAAATAGTTCCTACGGAGATCTCTGGAAGTCTTATGACGGATTTCGTCAAGCATGCACAACTTGTGGCTTATGGCGGAGGCTCACACGGTCTTCTTATCACGCAGAAAGACCGCCTCAACGCCGATTTGCTCGCCTTTCTCAAGTCGTAGCTACTTCAAGCTGAACGGCAGGCCCAGTCACCGATCTGGCCCAGTCATGACCTGAGCAAGTAGCTTAGGTGAGCACCTAGGGACCTAGCCATGATACAACTTGCTTCTGACATCACAGACGATGTCCTCCAGGGCCAACGCGCGATAGCGCGCTGGGACAATGAGGGCGGCGCAGGTCCAGGCTGGGCATCACTCGGGATATGCCGACCAGTCGTCAGGCTTCCAAGTCCTCAGTGCCAAGCCCAGACTCTGGAGCGGGTTTCGCATAGTTGAGGGAATAGAGTTTGGCTGCCGCAGCAACACGCGATCTGGGCATGAGAGTTAGATTCTGGCGGGTCGAGTCTGTTCGAAGGCGCAAGACTCGTTCTCAATTTATTTCAGTCAGTATACCTGCCAGCAGAGAACAACAAGCTTTGTAAACTACAACAGCTCGGGATCAAATAAGCGAGCTAGGAGACGCTATTATGGCAAGGTTCGCCGGTAAGATTGCCGTCATAACTGGTGCCTCGAAAGGCATCGGCGCGGGTATCGCGAAACGGCTTGCGGCAGAAGGAGCGTCGGTCGTTGTAAATTATGCATCGGGCAATGACGGTGCGAACCGAGTAGTTGACGAGATAGTTCAGGCCGGCGGACAGGCCGTTGCAATCGGCGCCGACGTGACGAGCGAAGGTGACGTTATTCGACTGTTCGAAGAGATTCGAGAACGACTGGGTCGAGTTGATGTGCTCGTCAACAATGCGGGCCTCTACAATCCGAAGTCGATCGAGGATCTCTCCGTGTCGGAGTTCAATCGGCATTTCAACACTAACGTGCTAGGGCTGTTGCTGGCAACGAAGGCTTCACTGCCGCTGTTTCCGTCGACGGGTGGGAGCATCGTCAACGTTAGTTCAGTAGTCAGCACCATGGCTCCCCCTGGAGCGGCGATCTACGTCGGAACAAAGGGTGCTGTTGACTCGATGACTAAGTCGCTAGCGAAAGAGTTTGCGCCACGCAAAATCAGGGTAAATGGCGTCAGGCCAGGGTTCGTCATCACTGAAGGGACGCATTCCGCGGGTATGGCGGGGGGCGAGTTCGAGAAGTGGGCTGTTGCAAACTGCCCGCTCGGACGAGCAGGCCAACCCGAGGATATCGCGGCATCAGTCGCGTTCCTTGCCTCTGACGATGCAAGTTGGATTACAGGCGAGTTGTTGCTCGTCGCCGGCGGCAGCGGGATGTAGTCGGGCTGGAGGTCGTTAGTCAGCGGTTGATTACTGACGTTCGAAGTCAATGGCCGAAAACGATTATCCGAGCTGATACGAGCCCGGGACATGCTGCAGGCCTAAAAACAAGAAGTGAAAGGCTATCATGAGCGATGTTTCGCCACAGCTACCAGGAATGCTGACGGGCGGGTGCATGTGCGGAAAAGTCCGCTACGAGATCGCGGAAAAGCCACTCGCCGCTGCTCTCTGTCACTGCGATCGCTGTCGGCCCCAATCTGGGAGCGCCTTCTCTACAATTATATTTGTTCATCGTAGCGCCGTGACAATGAGCGGCAATACGGCAACATTTCAGGACGTGGGATCCAGCGGGATGAAGGTCCTGCGTGTATCTTGCGCTCAATGTGGGTCGCCGCTCACGACGGTACCCGACGTCACGCCCGATCTCATCATGATCAAAGCGGGCGGGATCGACGCGAACGAGTGGTTTCATCCTGTTTGGGAGCTGTTCGTTGGACGGCGCAGGCCCTGGGTAACGGCAGTCCCAGGCGCGGCGCAGTTCATAGGTAATCCAGAAGTTTGAGGATATCTGTCCATGAACGCATCACCAGCGTGTCGTCCTGGTAGCGCCGGCTGCGCTGCGTCACCGGCGCCACCGGCGCGAGCGACCACCGCCCGTTCTCGTCGTTGCCGATCAGGGCGGCGAAACAGGCATCATCGTCGAAGCGCGGCCAGCACAGCCAGTCGATCGATCCGTCGCGGTTCAGCAACGCCGCGGTCTCGCCGTCGCCCAGCAGCGCGTAGTCCTCGATGGGACGGCTCACCTGCCCAAGCCTAGACCTTGAGCCGCTTGGCAAGGAGGTGCACGCCGCCTGCGAGGCAAATGGCGGCGACGGCCCAGAACGCCATGCGGTGCCGGTCGGTGAACATCTCCCAGGCGCGCGCGGGCACTTCCGGCTCGTAGATCGGCGCCACCGGCTTGGCCTTCATGCCCATCTTGTTCATCGCCCAGTCGAATTGCGGGGTGTTCACCGCCGGCAGGTCGACCGTTGTCAGATGCACCGCGAGCTTGTCGCGGATGATCTCCGAGCGCAACGCGTCGGTGAAGCCGCGTATCGCCGCCTTGGCGCCGCAGTAGACCGACTGCAGCGGCACGGACCGGTATGCCAACGCCGAGCCGACGTTGACGATGGTGCCGCGGTTGCGCATCCGCATGCGCGAGAGCGCCGCCATCATGCCGTGTACCTGGCCCAGGTAGGTCACGCGCGTGCCGCGCTCGACCTCCGCCGCGGTAAGCTTGGACATTGGGGCGAAGACGGTCGCCATGGCGACGTTCACCCACACCTCGATCGGGCCAAGTTCGCTCTCCACGCGCGTGGCCGCCGTCTCCACCGCGTCCGCAACTGCAACGTCCGTAGGTATGGCGAGCGCGCGCACGCCATACGCCGTGCGCAGCGCAGCGGCGGCATGTTCCAGGCTGTCCGGATCACGGGCCAGCAAGGCCACGTCGTAGCCGTGCCTGGCAAACTCCTCGACAGTCGCACGGCCTACGCCAGCACTCGCGCCCGTCACGACGACGACCTTCGACATGGAGATGCCGTTTTTTGGATCTCAGCTTCGGCTTACGCGAGGCGGCAAGCTTGGACGAGCACGTCGGTCGATGGCTGGATGCCGACCGTGACTTTTCTATCGCCTTGAAGTTCCGGATTGCAACGGCGTGTCTGGTGCAGCCAAGGCAAGTAGTTCTTTTTTGAAAAAAAGAACCGAAAAACTTTTGTTCCATTGCGTACTCGCTGAGGAGAGTTCGCGACAGCAGAACCAAAAGTTTATTGTTGCTTTCAAAAAAGCAGGCCTTGCCTTGCTCTGCTGTAATCAGGGTTTAGCAGAGGCCGCCCGCCGCAGCTCGATCGCGGGAAACCCGACGATGTCGTAGGTGGCCGACGCGATGCCGATCCCGGCTTCGTCCAGTCCGGTGATGACCTGCCGGCTCATGGCGTCCTTGACGCCGCGTATGCGGTGGGTGCCGACCAGGAACCGCACGGTCAGCTCCAGCCAGTTATCCGTCAGCCGGTAGTACACGCGCGGGTCGAGATCGACCGGGTCGACGCCGAAACGCTCCTTCAGCTCGACCTTCTTCTCCACCGCCATCCCGCTGGCCTCCGTCGCGTGGCGCCCTGCTGCTTCGAGGAGGATGGCTTCTACGCGCGCACGGTCGGCGGTGTAGGTGATGGGAATGGCCATCTCCTCCCAGATGAAGGGAAAGTCGCGGGTGTAGTTGAACACCGGCTCGGCGAACATCTTGCTGTTGCTGACGGTGACGATGCGGCCGGTGAACTGGCGCGAGTGCACCCACATGGCCGGGTCCGCACCTTGCACGCTGGGCGGCTGGCCCATCTCCATGATGGTGGTCTGGATGAAGCCGAGCCGCATCACGTCGCCGCGCACCCCGCCCATGGTGATGCGGTCGCCGACGGTGAAGGTGTTGCCGCGCAGGATGACGAAGTAGCCGGCGATGGAGGTGACGACCTGTTGCAGGGCGAAGGCGAGGCCGGCGGAGACCAGGCCCAGTGCCGTGGCGAGCCGGGTCGGGTCGCTGAACCAGATCGACAGCAGGCCGAGGATCAGCACCACCGCGGACAGCAGGCTGACACCCTGCCTGGTCCAGAACTTCACCTGCAGCGGCGTGCCCTTGCCGCCGCCGGTCAGCAGGCCGGCCAGCTTGCGAAGCGCCCAGCTCACAGCCAGCACGGCCGCGACGAAGCCGAGCGAGAGCAACAGCTTGCGCCCGTTCTCGGGGTTCACGCCGACCCAGTCGATGCCGAAGATGCGCATGGTGCTCCTATCGTTACACGGCCTGCACGCCGGTGCGCCGCACGAGAATGGCGCCCAGTTGCCCGGCTGCTGTCTCCACACCGCCTTGTGCCACAGAAAGAAATCAGTTCTTTCTTGAAAAAAAGAACCAAAAAACTTTTGCTTTCGCTGTCGCGGACCTTCCGGCTATTCCGCGACAGCGGACGCAAAAGCGCTTTGCTTCTTTTACTCGAAGAAGGCCTTGCTTTGTTACCAACGGCCAGTCCGCGAGCTGGTGTCTCGGGCTGCCGATATCAGTCCACCCCGTCCGCGCACAGCGCGCCAACCGCGCCATGCCGGCGCACCGCGGCGAACCGGCGATGGGCACGGCGAACGTCCGCAAGGTCGGCTGGGGTGGAGACGTCGCGCTCGGCGTCGCCCAGAACCAGGTCGGCGTGGCGCTGCAGCTCGGCCAGGCGGCTGGCGTCGCGCTCGCAGCCGGCGACCGCGGTCAGCACGTCGAGCTGATGGATCAGCACGGCGGCGCTGCCGGCGGCGTTCTGCCGCAGCATGTGGAACATGGTGTCCGTCAGAGCGCCATAGAGGATGGCCGGCACGACAAGCACCGCGCGGCCTTCGCGCAGGCTCACGCCGCTCGCCAGGTGTAGCGAGGCCGCGTCGCACAGGGCCGCTCCCAGACCGTCGAGCACGCTCATCGCCGTGTGCGGGTCGTTGATGCCGGGCGAGAGCGCCCGCACGCCCACCTCAACGAGCTGGCGTATGGCGTATTCCAGGTCGCCGGCGCTGACCCGTTCGCCGCCGACCGCAGTCGCCGCGCTGATCGCCGCCGCAGCACCGTCCACCGCCGGCGTCATCACCGCGATGGCCGCGCCAGGGAAGACGTAGTCGCCCGGCCGCACCATCAGGCGCAGCGCGGTGCCATGCGCCGCCGCCCAGGCAGCCAGCCCGGTGTCGTCGAGCTGCTGCAGGTAGCCACGCCGTGGGTCGGTGACCGGGGTGGCCGCCAGCCAGGTCGCCGGCGGTGGCGGTGGCGGCTGGGGCGCCGCGTGCATCAGCCGGCAGATCGCCCGACGGACGTCGTCGCTGACCAGCTCGATGACGGTGTCGACGTTGATCCGGCCTGCCATGTGGCCGACGAAAAACACCAGCGTCGCCACGCAGACGAAGGCCAGCAGGATGGCAATGCTGAGCGAGAGGTGCGGGACGAACTCGCCCTCGCTATGCGTCCGCACGGAGCGGAGCACCATCAGCGCGTAGGAGAACGTGCCGAGAAAGGCGCCAAGCGTGAGCTGGTTGCCGCGGTCGCGGGTGAAGTTGCGCAGCAGTCGCGGCCCCATCTGCCCGGCGGCGAGCGAGAGGGCCGCGATGGTGATGGAGAACACCGTGCCGGCAACGCCGATGGTGGAGGACGCCACCGCGCCCAGCAGCGTACGCGCGCCGGTGCCGCCGCCGTTGTACAGCCAGGGGCTCTGGATAAGCCATTGCGGCACGACACTGCTGCGGTCGAGCGCCACCAGCCCGACACCGAGCAGGATGCCGCCGACGACCATGCCGCCCGGCAGCAGCCAGAACGTGTCGCCCAGGGTGGCAAGCAGCTTGCGGAGGCGGGCTTTCAAACAGTGTCCAGTCTGCGGGTCTGGTGCGCCGGTGGTCCGGCTTCCTGCATGCGCTGAGGTGCCGGCCTTAAAAGTCTTTCTTCCTACTCCAACTCACAGGTCTTGCCAGAGGATGTTTGATCCCGGTTGCTACCGCTGCTCCGGTCGGCGATGGCGAAAGAATTCTCCGGCAGATACACCATCGAGAAAAGCCTGTGTTCTCGGGACTTTTGAGTGCAGGCGTGAGCCTTCGATCTTGGAACGAGCAGGCGTTTTCTGTATGGGACGCCGATGACGCTCGAAGTCGGCGCCCGCAATGCCGACCTGGAAGATGCTTAATACAGCTTGATGTCCCAGGCGGCCAAGCGGCAATCGTTCTCGTCTACTTTGCCTTCTACACCGCGGGATCGCATGTGCCGGTGCCGGAAAGCCTGCGGTCCTAACACGAAGCTTGGCGCGGGGCTGCTCGCTGGTTTCGGGATCACCGTCGACGCATATCAGGCGGCGGTCGGCGCGGGTGTCGCCAGCCTGATCCGTCCTGACCGAAGCTTGTGTGGGGCAAGGTTCTGGACACCCTACGGACGAGAGTACGCGAGGGACTATACCGACGCCTTCATCGCCGGCTTTCCCGTGTCGCAGAACCTGCCGATGCAGTGCAAGAAACGTTGCTCGGTCGCGTAACCCGGATTGAACAGCAGGCGGTCGGCGACCGCGCGGAACAATTACGCGATGAGGATGTCTCTTCCAGGCGGGTTCCTGACGTCGAGGAGACGGTTCTCCAGACGCTTGCCCGCTCGCCGCTGGATTTCGCGAAGCGCTCCAGGCTGTTGCGCCTGCTTCTGCGCACTAACGGTGTCGTGCCTCGGCCGGGTTTCCGGAGCGAACTTGACGGGCAGAGCCTTTTCTTATTCTCTCTATACCGACCGATACGAAGCGGGAAATTAGAAAGAGCTACCACAGATGACGTTTGTCCGCATTCCAGGCGGCTGGCTGGCAAGTCGGGATGGCTGACGTGCGTGTCGCCGGCAGCGCACCGATTAAGCTATCGGACGAAAGTCCTCATTTCATTCGGCAGAAGCGCTGGACGCTTGCGAAACTCTGCCTTTCCGTTGTTCTCGCCTTGACAACCTGGTTCTCGGCGACGGCAGTGATGTCACAGTTGAAGATCCACTGGGCCGTTGATGCCGGTGAGGCAACTTGGTTGGCCGTTGCGGTGCAAGTCGGGTTCGTGCTGGGCGCTGTGCTTTCCGCTGTGGCTAGCCTCTCCGATCTGATCCCGCCGCGGATCCTCATGGCGGCGGCCGCAACGGCTGTGGCTGTCGTAAACCTGTTTTTGCTCGCGGCGCAGACCCCGTTTCAGGCAATCTTGTTGCGCGTGCTTACCGGTGTCCTTCTCGCAGGCGTGTATCCACCGGCAATGAAGTTCATATCCACCTGGTTTCGCCAGGGTCGTGGCGTGGCGCTTGGGTGTGTGATCGGTGCGCTCACGCTGGGGTCCGCGATGCCGCACGCGATCAATGCTTTAGGGGGCGTGGGTTGGCGGGGTGTCATCATCGCCACCAGTGTGGCGTCGTTCATGGCTGCAGCACTGTTTATGATGGCATTGTCTGACGGACCTTACCCGTTTCCCAAGACCAGGTTTCAGCCCTCGCAGGTCGGCGCTGCGTTGTCCGACCGCCGCTTTCTGCTGTGCACCGTCGGCTATCTCGGGCACATGTGGGAGCTGTATGCCATGTGGAGTTGGCTGCTGTTCTTTATTTCTGAACGGTTGCGGGCTCTCGGCCGTCCGGATGCGGACTTCGCGTCTTTTCTCACGTTTTTGATTATTGCCATCGGAACACCATCATGTATCGCGGCAGGTTACGTTGCCGACAAAGTCGGGCGGCCCCTCACGACGATAGGGTTGATGGTCGTATCTGGATTATGTGCAGTGTCCATCGGCTTCGTCTTCCATGCCGGACAATGGGAATTCTTGGCTGTTGGGCTGCTGTGGGGTATTACAGTTATCGCCGACTCAGCGCAGTTCTCCGCCATCATTACGGAGTCGGGACAGCGTTTCGTCGGGACTGCCCTGACCGTTCAAATGGGCGCGGGATTTGCCATCACAATTCTAGCAATTCTGATGCTGCCATCAGTGGCATTGTGGTTTCACGGCTGGCAGTGGGTATTCCTCGCCCTCGCACCGGGCCCACTGGTCGGCAGCTTGGCTATGGCAGCTTTGACGAGGCTGGAGCCTCGAGCGTCGCGCGTGTGATGCATGGTTTCGGCTTGTCAATTTCAACCACCTTTGGCAGCACCCGGTGCTTCCGGTCCAGGGCCAACAGGGCTGCTTGACGACGCGCAGCCTCACACTGCTTAGCTAGTTCGGTGATTTTTTAGATGCGGGCGGCACGCAGGACTATGTCACTGAACACGTCTGCTATCTCGCGCGAACTGCTCGCGCCTTTTGGGTTTAGCCAGAGGAAGCTATGGAAATACATGCCCAAAAGCCCTTTGACGGCCACCGGCGGCATGGCGCGGAAAACACCCTTGCTGTGGCCGTCTGCAAGCGTCTGAGTCCAGATCGACTGGTAGTCAGAGTGAAGCTTCGAGACCGTGCGGTGCCGGGGACCGGTAAGCGCTTCGGCCTCGCGGAAGCAGACTGTGAGCTCTGCCAAGTTGTCGGCCACCACCGAGAGCATGCCGTAGCTTAGTAGCCGAATTCGGGTTTCCGGGTCATCATTGTCTCTGACGATTTCCTTGCCAGTCTCGACCAGCTCTACGATGTATTTTTTGACGATGTCGAACAGCAACTGCTCTTTGCTTCCGATATGGTAGTACAATGCTCCTCGGCCAAGATTGACCGCCTCGCCAATTTCAGCCACTCCTACCGATTGGAAACCTTTCTTTGCAAACAATGCGGCCGATACTCGAAGTATGTTATTGCGCTGATGGCCGGTTGCAGGCTCAATGAGCCTCGCTTCGGAAGAGCTACTTACCATCGCCGTTCCCCTAGTCAGAGGCGTTTACCAGCGTTAAGGCATCGTCCCACGGGCGGCTTTAGTCAAGGCCGCGCTTTCCGGTTTGCATCCTGGCGATGGGAGGGGGTTATCGGCAGAACGGCCTGACCTCGCCGCTGCCATGTTGAGGACGTTAAAGCCCGCCCTACAGTTTCCAAATGAGAGTGGGACCACCAAATCATGTCAGACTAAGGCCAGTAATCCTATTTTTATCAACACTGAATGCGTGGCAGACGGCGTCCGGACTGATAGTTACGTGGACTTCCACAGGAGGCAAGGAACCTGGTGCGATACCAGGCTTGTAGACCTGACCTCAACGCTTTCGCGTCTGCAGCCGACTGCTCGAGAGTAAAAACCTCTCAATCGTCACCCGAGTCGGCTCGTAGCTGACCTTGCTGGCAGCGCTTGGCGAGTTACTTACCCCGGTTCGAGCGGCACCGTGAACGTTGTGGCCGTTCCCTCCAAGCAAACCCCGCCCGCAGTCCGCACGGTCGTTTTGATCGTGCAGATGGGCTTATCGTCGCGCACGCTGGTGATCTCGACACGCCCGGTCATTTCTTCTCCGACACCGACCGCCTTGAGAAACTTCCACTCGCAACCCAGGAAGACCGTCCCTGGGCCCGGCAGGTCCTCGGCCACCAGCGCGTTCAGGATGCCGGACGTCACGCCACCTTGAACAATAAGCTTTCCGAATACGCTTTTATCCGCAAGTTCGCGGTCGTAGTGCAACGGATTTCGGTCGCCGGTCATTTCCGTGAACGCCTCGACATCTTTCATCGATGTCGTGCGGCTACGCTCGGCAAACGCCCCGATTTTCGGCTTGCCTTTGACCGTTGCTTCCCAGCCGGAACGATTAGCCGGAACTGATGCGCTCATACCTATTAACTCTCTGCCGAGGCTAGCTCGACCCGACGCGTTTGAACAAAGCGGCCGGACGGAACCGTATTGCGGTGAAGAGTCCATGCTCAAGGCCGAGCATAGACCCTCCGAGGCTCTATCGCCAATACTCCAACAAAGTCACCGGACCCGGTCAACAACGCCGCGAACGCATCATTGCGCGAAGTTGGAGGCCGTCGTTTTGTCTGCGACGCTGGGCTTGCCCTCGAAAGCGCCGTGGAACTGCGCCGCAGGGTGAGACGGCTCGACCATTCCTCCCGGCGTGCCGATCAGCTTCTGACGGAAGGTCCCTGGCTGGTAGGAGGTTTGCGCCCGGCCGCGCTTCTGCAGTTCCGGAACGATGTAATCTATGAAGTCGGTGGTAGTGCCCGGCGTGACAGCGTAGGCCAGGTTAAACCCGTCTATACCGCCCTCGTCCACCCACCGCTCGAGCGCGTCGGCCACCTTGGCCGGGCCGCCGACCAGAACCGGACCGAGACCGCCGATGCTACGCTCCTTGATAACGTCGCGCACGGTCCACTTCTTCGCACGGTCACCGCTCAGCAGTGATTCGAGCGTGGTGCGCAGACTGTCGTTCTCGAGCGCCTGCAGCGGTTGCTCAGGATCGTACTGCGAGAAATCGATGCCGGTCCAACCGCCGTAGAGGGCAAGCATTCCTTCCGAACTGGAGTAGGAGAGGTACTCCTCGTATTTCCGCTGGGCAGCCTCGTCCGTGGGGCCGGTGATGACGGTGAGGAGCGTGAAGATTTTGATGGAGTCACGCGACCTGCCCTGCTTCTCCGCCTGATTGCGGATGTCGTCGGTCATTTTGCGGGACTGATCTATGCTCGTCGTCAATACGAACATGCCCTCCGCGTGCCGGGAGGCGAACTGGCGGCCACGTCCGGACGCACCCGCCTGGAAGATGACCGGCGTGCGCTGCGGCGAAGGCTCGCAGAGATGAAAGCCGGGCACCTTGAAGTACTTCCCCTCGTGCTGGATCGGATGCACTTTGCTGCCGTCGGTGAAAACGCCGCTTGCCTTGTCCCTGCGGACCGCTCCGTCCTCCCAAGATCCTTCCCAGAGCTTGTAGACGACGTCCATGTACTCGTCGGCCATGTCGTAGCGCTCGTCGTGCGCCATCTGCCGGTCCATGCCGATGTTCAACGCTGCGCTGTTCAGGTACGACGACACAACGTTCCACGCGACGCGGCCCTTCGTGAGGTGGTCGAGCGTGGATAGCCTGCGCGCCAGGATGTAGGGTTGCTCGAACGTCAGCGCGGCCGTGATGCCGAAGCAAACGTTGCTGGTGACCGCGGCCATGGCGGATATCGCGCCGAAAGGATCGTTCACCGGCACCTGGTCGGCATCCTTCAACGCCATCTCAGCGGAGCCGCGGTAGACGTCGTAGACGCCGACGACGTCAGCGATGAAAAGGCAGTCGAAGCAGCCGCGCTCCAGCTCCCTCGCCATGTTGGTCCAGTACTCGATGCTGTTGTAGTTCCAGGCCAGGCTGGACGGATGCCGCCACGTACCGGCCGATTGGTGGCTGACGCACGTCATGTCGAAAGCATTGAGAATGATGCGTTTGCTCACTGGCGTCTCCTTGTTGGGCGTTCTACCCGTTCGTTGCCGCGTCGTCATATCTGCGCGACTTGGTACCGGACCGGCGGCGCTGCACCGCCGTTCGGCATCCAAGACGCTGCAACCTCTGTATCGACCGGTATAATCTCTGCTGACTGTACGCGACAGAGTCAAGCCGCACGATCACCGGATGGGCCGCGAGGTTCGCGGTGCAGGCGGACCGCTGACTCACGGGTTCGGCTCGGACCCGCGATCGTGGAAACGCCTGAAACCGTCTCGATTCGGCATCTTGACCTTCGGCAGCGTCTGCATGTTCAGGACGGCGTCTGCGGGAACGATCCCGTCCTGCTCAAGTATGTAGGCGCACACGGCGTAGACCTGATCGTTGTCGAGCGAGCCCGGGGCGTTGAACGGCATCGCCCGCTTGACGTAATCGAAAAGAGTGGTGGCATAAGGCCAGTAACTCTCGACGGTCTTGTTGGGAGGCACCGTCGTCAGCGTCCCCCGGCCGCCTTTGAGCGCGGGCGCACCGAGCAGTTTGATGCCCTGCAGTTTCTGGCCGTGACAGCCGGCGCATTTGGTCGAGAAGACCGCCTCGCCGGACTTCACGTCGCCGCCGCCCGGCGGCAACCCCCTGCCGTCTGGCTGGATGGCGAAGTATCCCGAAAAATCGGACGACGTGACGGGCTCGCCGATCTGAGGCGCCCGCTGCCGATCCTGTGCGTGACCGCGCCATCCGAGCACAACCAGGCCGGAGAATGCCAAAGCGGCAACGGTGGTTCTAGTAAGTTGCAAGCGCAGCCACCTTGCCCTGGCCATCGACCTGCCAGGATTGTATGCCGTTGTAATGATAGACGTAGTTGAAGCCGTGCATAGCGACCAAGTCGCTATGGGTGGGCTGCACGTAGCCGGTTTCGTCGATGCAGCGGCTCTGTAGTCGCGCCGGTTCGCCGTTCCATATCCAGGGGAAGCGAAACCGCACCGTGCAGATCGGGTCCGCCGTGGACGTGAGTTCTGCCGGAGACCAGGAAGCGCCGCCGTCGACTGAGACCTCCACGGATCTGACTCGCCCTCGCCCGGACCACGCAAGACCGATCACTTCGATGCGGCCGCGTCCCGGCAAGCTCCCGCCGCCGGACGGAGACGTTATCACCGACTTCGCCTGCATGACGAAGTTGAACTGGTCGGCGATGCCGTCGGCGCTGAGGTCGGTGTAGCGCGAGGTCTCCTCTCGCGTCATGAAGGGAGCGTCGCTGAGCTGGATGCGACGCAGCCACTTGATGTTCATGTTGCCTTCGTAGCCCGGCAGCAGCAGGCGGATCGGGAAACCCTGTTCCGGCCGCAAGTCCTCGCCGTTCTGGCCATACGCGATGATCGCGTCGTCGAGCAGCTTTCCGACGGGCACGCTGCGCGTCATCATGGCCGCGTCCGATCCCTCGGCGACCGCCCAGGTAGCGCCGGGTTGGATGCCGACCTCGCGGGCGAGAGTCGAGAAAGCAACGCCGGTCCACTCCGACGTGCTGACCAAGCCGTGCGAGCTGATGACCGTCTTGGCGGTGGGCTTTCGCCATTCGGTGAGCGTGTTGCCCGAACATTCTATGAAGTGCCTGCGCGACACCGACGGCAGACGCCGCAAATCTGCCATCGTGAATCGCTTGGCGGTGTCGACCATGCCGTGGATCACAAGCTGGTGGCGGTCGGGATCGATCGTCGGCACGCCGGCATGGCTGCGCTCGTAATGCAGCCCGGACGGCGTGATGTTGCCGACGAGTTCGCTCAGCGGCGAGTAGCTCCAACTGGTGAGCGGATTTGGATTTCCCGTCTCCAGCACACGCCCTGCAGTGGCGAACGGCGACGGCGTTCCGTACGGCGTGCCCACTGGCCTGCCTTGCACTTTCGTCGGGTCTGCCGGCGCCGCTGGTTGGGTTTCGGCACGCAAGCTGGCCGGGATCGTGCCCGCAACCGCGACGAAACCTCCCAGCAGGCCGCGCCGGTCGAGGCGCCAGCGCATCTTCGGGTTCATGCCCCAGCCCTTTGTGGCCTCTTTTCCATTCGCTTTCTCACCCATGATGTTGTCAGGTCTCCAGATCAGCCATGCGCCAGTCCCAGGAGTACGCCGACGGGAACGATGAGCGTTCCGATCGCGAATACCCCGTCGCGCGAGCGCGCCGATGTAAACGGATTATAGTAGCTGCTGGGGTTGATCGCGTATTGGACCACCGGCTCGAACGATAGTCCACCGGGCAGCTGGACGTGGGCGTTGAGCTCGAAGACGTACTCGTTGCGGCCATACGACGCACCCGAGCCGCCGGAGACCTGGTTCGCGGCGGCCAGGTAGTCCGTGTACCTTCCGTTAAGCTGCTGCCAGTCGAACTTCACGCCGAAACGGTCCGCGGGACGTCCCGCGAACGGCGATTGCAACGTCGCACCCAGGATGACGTCCGACCGGATTGGCGTGGTCGATTCAAAACCTGTAGCCGCACTCGCATAGACAGCGACGGCGCAGGGAGCCGCCGTTTTCACCGCGCCGCCGTCGGCGCGCCAGACGACTTTCTGCGCCTGCAGGACGAGCCCGGACGCGCCTCGTTGCAAGATGCTCGAGGAGGGATCGAGAGCCGCCTCGCGCCCGTAATCGCCGTGGAGCGAGCTGTTGTAGAAACCAGTGGCCGAGTAGCGCGCCGGGTAGGCTGCGGTGTCGAAGTCGGTCTTGTTGCCGATCTCGGCTATCCCGAGCACCCCGGTGTCGGTCTCGCGTCCCAGATCATAGCCGACACGAGCGCCGGTATTGGCGGAGAACGCGCCCGCCTCGACGTAGGCGGCGCGTGTCAGCTTGTAAGACAGGTTCGCACCCCACACGGAGTACTGCGGGGAGGTGAAACCCGCGTTGTAGTATAGGATGTCCTGGAAGCAGCTGTCGACCGACTGGCAATCCGGCAAGGCGTAGTAGTGATTGGGATGCGTGCGTCCGATCTCGAAGCTCAGGTCTCCGCCAAGGAGCACCTGTTCGAACGTCGCCCTGGATAACACTTCGGCGCGGATGTTGTAGGTCCCCTGATAGCCCACCAGTGAATCTCCGGTCTGGCCGAGGAAGCTGTCGGCGTCGGTGTTGCCGGCGAAGATCGTGGTCTCGTAATGCAAGGTGGATCCCTTTAGGGAAGAGATTTTGGAAAGGTCCACGTCGAAGCCGAGAATGTTGTAGATGGTGTTCTCGGCGTAGCCCGGGCGCAACCCGGCACTTGGGTTGGCGGTCAGGAAGTCGATGGACACCGCATGCAAGGTGAGGCCGTACTCGGCAAGATAGTCCCCGAAAGGCGATAGGGGGCCGCTGAAAACCGGAGCTTCGGCCGGTTTGACGAGACCGGATACGGTGTTGGGATTGACTTCCTCATTTATCGAGTTCGGTGGTTTTGGATCAGCACTCTGCGCGCGCGCCGGGAGCGGCGAGGCGGCCAGGGCCACGGATAGAAGGGTAACGACTAACGACAGCCCGGATGTCGCTCGCTCGATCCGAGCGGTCGTTATACGTCGACTCACCATCATACGCACTTGCCTCCCCCTTGTCGGTGACCCAGCGTTGCGACCGTGCGGGCACGCGTCCCTCGGTTACCCATTGCGTTTTTTTGCGGGATCCGGACCGAAATCCGGGCACGAACGAGACTGCGACTACGCTGCGTAAACCATTCTCTACGCAGGCATGTCGTTCCAGTCTCCGGCGGTCCGCTGTCCTTTCCAGAGGTACGCCTCGCGCATCCCGAGACCGAACAGCAACGGCAGCGTCATCGACCAATTCACTCCCATGTAGGCGTAGGTCAGCAACTCCTCCTTGCTGGCGAACACGCTACCGACCAGGCGCAGGAGTCCTGCAGTCACCGCGACGTCCAATGCGATGTAGAAAACGCAGGCCAGGAGTCCGCCCCACGGCATGGCGATGCGGGTGAACGGCCAGTTGTGGAAGATGACAGGCAGTCCGAAGTTCAACGATGTCGCCACCATGAAGAAGGCCAGCCAGTCGTTGTCCGCCGTCATGTTCCCCATCTGCCAAAACTTGGAGACAGGCGAGGCGCTCTCGTCCCAGACGCCGAGCTTCATCGAGATCAGGATGCAGAGACCTGCCGTGCAGAACAGCAACGCCATCTGCATCACCGCTTTCGACGGTTGCGTCATTCCACGAGTCAAATACGCCAGGGTGCCGGTCGCGGCGCCAAGGAGGTTGAACGGGAACCACCACGCAGGGATCCAGCGGACTGCAGAATGCGTCACCAGGTAGGTGCACGCCGCTATTAAGAGCAGCAGCAGGAAGAACTGCCGGCCGGGGGAGAAGCCGCGAACGAGCCAGTTCTCTCCGTTGAAGCTGAAAAAGGCGATGAAGAACCAGGATGTTCCGACCAACGGAAATATCCAGGACGCGCCGAGGCCGAGCGCGAAGATGCTCTTGGCTGTCAGCCACCCCAGCAGCCATGACACCGCCAGGATGACGAACCCTCTGCTGACAGACCTGAGGTTTTTAAACGGCCAGAAGTCGCATACGGCGAACAGGCAGGCCCACCACAACGCGAAGATCTGCCAGCTTACGTTGTCGAGCCAGAAATTCTTCGGCACGTCCTGCGGCGCCCAGTCGCCGATCGGGTAACGCGATACCCAAAGGTTTATCAGAGCGCATGAGACGATGGAGAGTCCGTAGATGAGGACGAAGCCTATAGCTGCTGTTCGCAGCCTCAGCGGTGCAACGATCGGATCAGCAATCGAGGTCGACATGGGCACTGGCTCCGCAAAAGGGTCGAAGTCACGCTGACGGAGCCAGCGTCCAGAAGCTCGAGTCCTGATAGATGAGCGGCTTGTTGGCGGCGACGCTGCCGTCGATGACCTCACCGATGAATATTGTGTGCGTCCCCACCTCCATCTCCTGGTCCACGCGGCAGTGCAGGAATGCCGCGGACTGATCGATGACCGGACAAGAATCTTCCAGCCGCTTGTGTTCGATGGCGGCAAACTGGTCCGACGTCTTCGAGGCGAACAGCTCCGCGACTTGCCGCTGCTCTTCGGCGAGCAGGTTGACCGTGAAGGCCCGCTTCGAGACGATATGGGGGTGTGTACGAGAGGACTTGTTGACGACGATGAGGATCCTCGGAGGCTCGGCGCAGACGCTGCAGACGGCCGTGGCGGTAAGTCCGTGCAGTCCTTCATCGCTGCTCGTGCTGATGACACACACGCTGCCCGCGAGCTTGCGCATGACCGCCTTGAAGACCTTCTCGTCGAATTTCTGGGCCTCGACCGGATGAGTGACACTCGCAAGCGCCGCCTGTTCATGAACGCCGTTGTTTTGCATGTTCTGAATTCTCCTGTGATGCTCGCGCGGTTCAGCAGATCTCGGCGAATTGCTCGTTCTCTCCGCTCAGCCCGTATCTCTCGAGAGTGGCCGAAGCTCTCTCTACGGGAGCGGCCAACGTCACCCGAGCGATGCCGAGTGCCACCAGCATCTGCGCGCCCCTGTCGAAATCGCGTTGCCTGGGTCCGAGCCGCGCGCACGCTTCCTGTGCGGCGAGGTTGCCGGGAAGGCCTTCGCTTCGGGCGTCGTTGACGATGATGACGGCGCCTCGTCCAAGCTGGCTGATTTTCTGCATCGCCGACTCGACCGGATGCGGACTGTCGCGGACGAGGATATCCCCGATGACGTTCTGAAAATGCAGCATCGTGAGGACCGGTGACCTGTCGCCGGTGACGTCACCCTTCACCAAGGCTACGTGCTCTCCACATTCGATTGCATCTCGGAACGTGACCAGGCGCCACTCGCCGAACCTGGGATGGTGCAGGTGAGAGGCGCCTTTCTGCTCCACCAGGCGCTCGGTTCTGCTCCGGTAGTCGATAAGGTCGGCAACAGTGCCGATCCTTATGCCATGGCGTTGCGAGAACTCGATCAGGTCCGGCAAACGCGCCATCGATCCGTCCTCGTTCATGATTTCGCATATGACGCCTGCAGGATTCAGTCCGGCGCACCTTGCCAAGTCGACCGCTGCCTCGGTATGTCCGGCGCGGGACAGAGTGCCGCCGTCATGGGCGCGAAGCGGGAAGATGTGCCCGGGGGTAACGATGTCGCCCGGTTTCGATGCCGGGCTTATCGCGACGGCTATGGTGTGAGCCCTGTCGGCGGCCGATATTCCGGTGGTCACCCCAGCGGCCGCTTCAATGGATGCAGTGAAAGGAGTGTCGAAACGCGAACCGCCGGAACGGGTCATCATCGGCAACTGAAGTTCCTCGACGCGCCGGCGCGTCAAGGCCAGACAGATGAGCCCGCGTCCGTGCCTTGCCATGAAGTTCACGCTGTCGGCGGTCGCGAACTGAGCGGGTATCACGAGATCCCCCTCGTTCTCCCGGTTCGCGTCGTCCATCAGGATTACCATCCGGCCGTTCGCCGCGTCTGAGATAATCTCGGCTGCTCTGCTGATCACCGTCTCGGCCCGCGCAGGCGACGAGACCCTGTCGATCTTATGAGCCACATCCAACGGAAGCCGCTGCAGCTTGCGCCGGTCGGCTGGCGTCCGCGACAAGGGGCCACGGCCAGACACAAGTCCGCCGCACTCACGAAGCAACGCAGGAGCCGACCGATCCTCAGATGACACGGCATACACTCCAGAACTGAAGGCTTCGCTCACCCGCTCCGCGCGCCGAGGTCAGGAGCGGCACGCCGGTAGCGCACGTGCCGACGCGGCCACTCCAAACAGGCGAAGCATGTTGTAAGGTCACACCACTAGGACAGGCGCCGCCTAGGTGGCGCCAGGCTCCAATAGGACGCCGGGCGTCGCGGCCGAGAGCTGCGAACGGCGTCATCGTCGCCCTAGCGCGGCGCAGAAAGCCGGAGCCCGGAGCATTTGCAAGTCCACGCGAGAACATCTCGGGGCCACTCTCTGACGCCGTGACTGCTTCCAGCATGAGAAAACGCACTCGCGCGGACAAAGCAGACTTCCAGTAATCCGTCGTTATCATCGCGAGTATCCGAAGATTTGTGCGTGCATGCTGGTCAGTCTCGGCAATGGTTCCGCTCGGGCGACTACGTCCGCTTCCGTGGCGAGCGCAGAATAGACCTTACGGCCACTAACGATTGCGCAAACAGGCGCAGTGTCTTGCCGCACGATGAGTGCGACTCGACAGGCGCGCCAGCGCGTTCTGCTGTTCGTGCCGCCGCCAAGCCTGCAGCTCTCTACCCGGTCAGATCAGGGAATTGCAGTTCGCACGGTTTGCCGACTAAGACCGTGTGTCTACACATTTTGGTCTCCTGAACTATTTCATCCGTCTGCCCGGCTCTTATTGTATCGACCGGTCTAATCATCCCAACGCCATCGGCCAGTGGCTGTCAAGGGTCTGTTGCCGGAGTTCAAAAGATGGTGCATTGCATCTAAGTCGCACTCGAAAGTCAGGAGCTGAAGCCCGTCGCGTGCACACGCGACGCTCAAACCCCCGGACGTTGCCGATCCGGACGAGTGGCGGCGACGGCCACGTGAGTAGAGAGCGCTAAGCCCGATCGACGTGTGGGTGAACGTCGCCATGGTCGCGGTTTCGCCCCGGACTGCAGCTCACTGCGGCCGATGGTCGAAGCCACTGCCAGACCAGGCAATCAAGGGCGCGAGCGGCGCCTAGCCGATGATCTGGCGAGGACAGTGCGTGTCACGGTGACGAAAGGCAGCTGGCCAGCCAGGCGCCCTGGTCGGAACCGGCAAGCCCTCTTCCTGAAAACGGCGAGATCGCCGGCTGCCTCTCTCGGCCGTAATCGTAAGTAGTCCCGCAGCCCGGCGGCGTTCGCTATCCCGAGCGCCTGCCCCGCGTGTTCGACCACCGCGCGATGAGCCTTCGCCGGCGACGGCGTCGGCATTGCCAAGATACTTGCCAGGATCACCCGTTCCGGCAAATCGTATATCCGCTCGAAACTTCGCCGGCGCGTTCGGGTTGTGGCGTGCCCAGCCCAGCGGTCGCAGCAGCCGCACGGCGCCATTGGCGGCCGCTATCCCTGGTCTTCCGCCCAGCACGGCGTCACGCGCCTCGGCAGCCGCCGGGGCCGCCCGCGTGCGCTCGCTAATCAGCTCCCGCTCTTTCTGCGCCAGCGCGGCATAGATGCGCATCATCAAATCGTCAGCGCCCGGCATCTCCGCTACCCGGACCGAGTAGCCGTTCTCGAGCAGCTGCGTCAGCGTGTGCGCCCGACGCGTGATGCGGTCTGAGCGCGCCGCGACTAGCGTCGCGCCAAGCTGCCGGCAGCGTTTCAGGGCGGCCTGAAAGCCAGGACGGCGAGCGTTCTTGCCGCCGGCAATGTCGGAAAACTCATTGGCCAGCATCTAGCCCTGGACGGCCACGAAGGGCCGGACAGAGGCCTGCTGCGCCTTCATCCCCAGCCCGCTGTCGCCCGGCTCGGCGTTCGACACGCGGTAGAGTCTCGGGCAGTAAAGACTGCGCGACCATCTCGAGGAGACGTCCCAGGATTCGTTGTGGTTTAGAACGGCATTAGCCCCGCCCCTGTTACCCGGTCTGCAAACCAGGCCAGCGCCACTGCCGCTACCGCTCCGGACACGCCGGGCAGGATGCGCCGCGGATAGATCAGCGTGTTGCGCAACAGGAAACCGATCGGCAGCACCACTGTTGCGATGCTTACCTGAGCAGCCTCAAGCCCCAGGTTGAACGAGATCAGCGCCACACCGAGCGACACCGGTGGCAGCGACATGGGTCCCAATGCCGTCGCAAACCCCAGCCCGTGCACCAGGCCGAACGCGAACGCCAACGGCCAACGTCGGCCGGGGATGAAATGGAAGATGTTGTCCATCGCGGTGGCAAAAATGGTGAGCGCGATGCCAGCCTCGCTCAGCCACTCCGGCACGTAGACGATGCGCAGCACGGAGAGAGTAAGGGTCGTGCCGTGCGCCAGCGTGAACGCGCTCAGCACCTTTAAAGATTCCACGAACATGGCGCGGAAGTCGGTGACCGGAAACAACGTGGCGCCAGGGCCGAAATCGTGCTCGCGCCTGCGGAACATCGCCGGTACTAGCAGCATCGTGACGAACAGCATGTGGTCTATGCCGGTCAGCAAATGGTCGACGCCGGTGGCGAAGAAGCTGTGCACCGTCTCGCCGTAGCCGGGTGTCACGTCGAACGTTGCGTCCTGCCGCGCGGGTGACAGCGCGTAGGCGTGCGCCAAGCCGCCCACGGACACCGTCAGCAGACCGCGATGCAGCGGGTCCTGGTCGAACAGCAGCGCGTAGTGCACCGACACGCGAGAGGGTGTCGCCGCGCACGCCGCGTGGAAGCGCAAAACTGCGTAGGCACCGTCGCTAAGCTGGTCCGCAAGGTTGCTGACCGGGCCGAGCGAGCACGGCTTGCCGTCGGTTTCTAGGCGAAGACGCGCCAGGGCGTAGGCGTCGACTGCGGCAGCGTGTTGGCGCAGCTCGCCCCAGGTGATGGCACCGTCGCCGTCGCTGTCCAGGCCGATGGCGTAGTCGAGGTCGCGTAGCGCGATGGACCATTGCACGTCCAGCGTGCGGCCTTGCACGTCGACGTGCAGGTAGGAGCTGCTGGCGCTGTGGGCGTGGGCTTGGGACCACAGAAAGAGAAGAAGCAAGAAAGTTCTTTTTTGAAAAAAAGAACCAAAAAACTCTTGGACCTGAGGTACGCGCTGCCGACGAGTCCGCGACAGCAGAGACAAAAGTTTTTTGCTTCTTTTTTTCAAAAAAGAAGGCCTTCCGCGCTTGCTCACTTCACCAATGCCCACAACCCGACGTCCTGCACGTGGTTCTCGCGCAGCCAAGCCAACGCCGGCGCCGCTTTGTTCGTCTGTCCGGACGCCAGCGCCGATTCCAGTAGCACCCGCGCGTCCGCCGGCTCCCGCTGCACGTCCCAATTCGCGCGTGCCAGCACCATGGCACCCGCCGCATCATGCAACAGTTCGAGGTGAAACCCAGCTTCTTCCCGACGGTGCACCGTCTCGCCGCGCAGCCGGCTCGCCTCGAAGCGCGCCGCAAGGTCGGCCACGTGTCCCGCCGCAGCCGGGTCGCCCAGCGCCTGCTCTGCCAAGGCGAGACGCAGCAGCAACGGGTCGATGCGCGTGTAGCGCCCCAGCAGCGCGGTCACCTCGCGTGGTCGGCCGTGGTCCAGCAGCCAATCCGACCAGGCGGCCAGCAGATAGGGGTCAGTCGGGTCAAGTGCCAATGCGCGGCCGAACCAGCTCTCTGCGGATGGGTCCGCCAGGCGCTCGGCCGTCTCCGCCGCCAGGGTCAACGCCCACATGGCCACACCTGGCGTGCGCGCCGCCTCGGCCGCATTGACCTGCAGCGACAAGCTGAGGGCACGCAGCGCCATCGGCGCGTGGCCGGTCAACGACATGACAGACGCGGTGCAAACGTCCGGCGCCAAACCGATGACCGACGCGGCGAACTGGCCGCAATCGGCCAACGCGGCACTGTAATCAGCCTGTGCCTGGTGAATGGCGGCCCGTGTCAGCCAGGCCTGCGCGTTGCCGGGTTGCCGGTGTAACACGTCGGCGAGATCCCCGAGCGCGCCGGTAAAATCGTGGTTGCTCTGTTTGGTGACCGCGCGCAGCAGCGTCACCGCCGGGGGCGCTGCGCCAGGCGACCAGGGCACCAAAGCCGCCTCCGCGCGCCCGAGATAGCGCGGGTCACCGAGCGCGCGGGCGCGGTCCAGGTCGCCACGCGCGACGTCGAGCGCCAGCGTCAGGTTGTGCGGGTCTGCGGCCAGCGCGCGGTGCTTGCTGCGCAAGGTCCGGGCTGCGGTGTCGCCGGCATCGGGCAGGTGTTCCAGCACGACGCTGTCGCTGCTTGGGATGTAGGGGGTGGCTTGGGCTGTGCTCGCAAAAACAAGAAAGGTAAGGCAAGCGGTTCTTTTTTGGAAAACAGGACCAAAAAACTTTTGTCTCCGGGATAAACGCTGCCGGAAAAGTCCGCGACAGCGCTCGGAAAAGCTTTTTGCTTCTTTTTCTCGGAAAAGACGGTCTTGCCTTGCCTGACGCAGAGCTTGCTCCACACCAGGCAAGGCGCCGCGCACGCTACTGCGGCTCGTGCGGCGGCTGCGGCGAGTCAGACAGCGGCGGCATCACGTAGGGAAACGTCTGCAGGTAATGCGTATCGTCCGTGTAGGCACCGTCGGTGAACTCCAGGTTGCCGGACGGTGCGTTGGACGCGCCACCGAAGAAGCCGAGCGCGTAAAGCTTGCCCATCGCCACGCGCAAAGTGATGTCCACCACGTCGTCGCCGGGGCGGCGGCCGTTCGGGTAGCCGGCGTTGTCGCCGCCGATCACGCCGAGACGGCTCTGCGACCCGTAAGGCGTAATGGCGATGCTGGTGTTGAGCCGCATCTCCTCGGACGGCGTCTGCAGATGCGCCGGCGCGTTCAGGCCGGGCACGCCGGTGGCGAACACCGCCACCAGATCCTGACGCGGGAACTGTGTCGGCGCCGGCGTATTGAACAGCGCCTCGATCAGCGCTGGCACCGTCGGGTTGGTGACGTATTTCGTGAACTGCGCGTCGTCGGCCGGCAGAGACGCGTTGAACTTGTCCTTGTCAGGCAAACCGATGACCAGCTCGTTGACCAGCGGGTTAGCCAGGCGAGACACCTGCTTGTAGGTCGTGGTCTTGCCCGTTGTCGTGCCCAGCGAAGACGTGGTCCAGGCGCCGACAACCGGATCCCCGGTGTTGGTGAGGCAAGCGGCGGGTACTTCCCAAACGATCGACGTCACGTTTTTCTGCGCCAGGTCGTCCATTGCGGATGCGTCGTATTGCTCGCCCACAGGGTGAGCGTAGTTCACCAGGTCGAACGTCTCGCCGAGGTTGACGACGAACGGGTCCTTGCGCTGTCCCACGAACAGCCTGCCCTGGCCGCCGCAGCCGGGGATATTCAGCATGTAGGTGAAGCGCGCAGCATATTCAGCGTAGTTGGGAATCGACTTGTCGCCGATGTTGTCCGACGGTTTGTAGAAGGCGGTCTTGCCGGCGTCGCCGGTCAGCGGGGTCTCCGTTGGCGTCCCGTTCGCGGCGTAGGTGACCAGCGAGACGGTGAAGCGCTGCAGCACGTTCTGCGACGCGTTGTTGCCGGGCGTGATCTGTCCGTCGTTGATCAGCGGGATAGCGACGCTCTGGCCGCCGATGTTGAGCGAGAGCCCACGGTCGACGGTGGCGAAGCGGAAGCGGAAGCTGAACGCAGGCTTGCCAGTACCGTTGTTGTCCACGTTAATGTCGTAGTAGCCGTTGGTTTCCAGGTTGAAGAAGTTCGGGCCACCGCCCGGATCCTGCAGAGGAACGTAGTCGGCAATCATCGTCACGTAGTTCTGGCGGCCAGGCTCGTAGCTGCGGAACATGTAGAAATCCGAAGCGTCTAGGCGCGGCATTCCAGCAATCATCGGCGCCTCGCGGTGGCTGGATGCAAGCGCAGGCGTAGCCGTAGCGGCAGCCGCAAGCGCGGACGCTGCAAGCAGTGTGCGTTTCATTTTGATCTCCCGAAAGCCGGCGATGTGCGTGACGGCGTGGATGCGTCGTGTGTCATCCGGAGTGTTAACGCTTCAGCCACCTGTATCGGATGCGGACCGATTGCTGGTTGCACCGTTTCGTAACGCCACCGTAAATCACGTTGCCGTGATACTCTGTTGTGTGTAAGAACTCTCACATCGAAATAATAAATCAAAGCAAAGCAAGTAGTTCTTTTTCGGAAGAGAGAACCAAAAAACGTTTGTCTCCTACAAGATTCCGCGTTGAAACGTGTCGTTCAGTTGTACGCTATAGCGCTCGCAAAAGCTTCTTGCTTCTTTTTCTCGCAAGAGAAGGCGCTTGCTTCTCTTTGGCAGGTAAGGTGTCAACCCTGCTTGAAATCACCAGACAATCAGAATGCCTGTGTTAGCATGAGTCGGACGGATAACGGCTCGAGCGGGTGGAATTGAAGGTCGTTACGCTCGTTGGTAATGCCGCCTGCGGGCTCGCCGGGCAGGCGAGAGACGTAGTCGTAGTCGAACGCGTCCGCCTTCTGGTCGAATAAATTGTAGATGCTTAGCTGCACCTTCGTTCCCGGCCTGACCTTGTAGCCGACTTCAAGATTTACCTCGCTGTAGCCGCTACCGCGCACAACATTGTCCGGGTTGAGCGGGTAGGGACCGAGGATGCGCCACTGCAGTCCGCCGTACCATGGGCCGAGCTCGTCCACCAGCACGCCGAACGAGCCGATGAAGTCGGGCGCGTCGGGGATGTAGAGCCCGTTCAACCCGTAGGATTCTGGGTTGCCGGTCGCGAAACGTGCCTTGGTCGCGGCGAGGTCGGTGTTGAACTCGATCCACGGGAACGGTCGATACTGGGCGGAGACTTCGACGCCGCGGCGCTTGCTGGGCGCCTCTGCCTGATCCATGCCCATGTCCTGGTCGTAGACCAGTTCGGAGACGAACTCGATTTCGAACAGCGCCGCCTGAATGTGCAGGTTGGCAAGCGGGCTGGTGCGTATGCCCACCTCCTCGCCGTCGGCCTTTGCCAGCAACGGCGTGCGGTGCGACAGGCCGGGAATGCCCTCTAGCGGCAGCGTCTGGAACACGCCGCGCGCGTCGTCGGAATGAAAACCGCGGCCGGCGCTGAGGTAGATCTCGGTGCCGCGCCACGGGCCCAGGATGAGGCTGCCCTTTGGTTGAAACAGGCTCTGCGCGCCGACGCCCTTGAAGCCGGTGATCAGGCTGTGGTCGGTGGCAGCGTAGAACTCCTCGCGCACGCCGAGCACGGTGCGCAGCCAGGGCGTCCAGCGCGTCGCGGTCTCGGCATAGGGTGCGGTGTCGCCCAGCTTGATGCGGTCCGCGTTGCAAGCCCCGAAGCCCTGCACGTAGGGCACGCCAAGCGTGTCGCAGTAGTCCAGCACCACGCGGTCCCTGGTGTGGCGCTTGTCCACGTAGGCGTCGTCATAGCGGCCCTGGATGCCCACCGTCGTGTCGCTCGGGATGCCCAGCAGGTTGGCGTGGTAAACCAGGGAAGCAGCGCCACCCAGCGTGGTCCTGTCCTCGTCCTGCTGTTCCTGGTCGCCGTTGACGGGGTCGTTGAGGAAGTGCGTGAAGTCGTTCCACAGCACCTGCAGGCTGTGCACGGCGTAGGCGTTGGTGGTGAACTGCCAGTTCTCGCCGGAGACGGCGTAGCGGGCGGAGAGGCTCTCGCGTTCGGAGAAGTTGCCGTCGGTAGGGTCCAGCGTGCCAAAGCGCGAGATCAGGCCCTCCTCCACCGCGCGCTCCGGCTGGTCGGTGCTGAGGCGTCCTTCGCCGCGGTAGTAGAGCGCGGTCAGCGTGAAGCCGTCGGTCTGCGTGCCGTCGACGTAGCGCAGGGCAGTGTCGATCTTGCGGAAGTTGTTGCCGGGTTTGAACGGACCGTCGACATGGGCGGTGTCGGCGGCGGCCAGCAAGCGGTCGCCGTTGGCGAAGTGGTAGGTGCCGGTGCCGGCGAGTCGTTCGTCGCCCAGCGTGCCGACGCTGCCGATGACCTGGTTTTCGACGTCGTCGGCCAGCCGCAGGTGTTGCGAGGCGACGGCGCCGAAATCACCGATCGACGCGTAGTACGGTCCCTTGGTGTAGTCCAGGCCCTGCGCCAGCTCGGGGATCAGGAAGTTGAGGTCGGAGTAGCCTTGGCCGTGGGCGTCGGTCGGGCGGTTGACGGGGATGTCGTCGACGAAGTTGGCCAGGTCGGTGCCGTGGTCCAGGTTGAAGCCTCGGGCGAGGTATTGGTAGGCCTTGCCCTCGCCGGAATGCACCGACACGACCAGGCCTGGTATGCTCTCCAGCAGCTGCCCGACGCGATAGGTGGGGCGCAACGCCAGCTCCTTCCTGGTGACGGAGCCTTGGCTGGCGGTGGTCGCCCGGCCGGTCAGGTCGAGGCGGGACGCGGTGACCACGATCTGCTCGATCGTGCTGTTCGGAGCGGCGTGGGTTGCTCCAGCCGACGCAGCGGGTGCCTGAGCGCCAGCAAACTGACAGGAGTCGTAGCATGCCAGACCGATGACGGCCGTTCGGAAAGCGTCGCGCACCCAAATCAGCAAGTGTTTCCATTCGGGCTGAAAGTACCAATACCGCCTCCTGGGTGAACCGGATGCGGCCTGACACTACTAGGAAGAATTCCCGACCACTTGCGGCTGCCTCTCACTGTGCCGTAGCCGACCAGCTTCCCTGAACGCCACAGGTGTGGTCCTTGGCACAGGCATCCAAAACGACGGCTGTGGACTCAGAGGCGTCAGCGTGGCCAGCGCATGTTCCGGCAAGTCGTATATCTCGATCAGCCCCGTCGTTGCTGGCTGGAGACGAGCTGTCAGAAGAAGCGGCACGAGAAGCTGACACTCGCAACCAACGACGCGGACAAGCCGAGCTTGGCCGCATGCACGCACAGCATGATCGGTCCAGCCAGGCACCCTTTCACCTGCGCCTGAACGGGCCTGGGACCCGGCACCTCACCTGCCGAATGGCGGCCGTCAGCTTCCGGCGTCGTCGTGTTTTCTGGACGTGTCTCTAGCTGGACAGTATCGGCCGTGCGGAAACCGACGACTCGTCAGGTCGCCTCGCCTGCCTCGCAACCAAGCAGGCGGTGTCTGGATCCCGCCAGATGCGGCCGCATCGAAGCGAGACGACCCTGCCGACGATCCGCAGGGCCGACGGACGATGCGTGATCAGCAGCGTCGTCCTGCCCTGTATCAGCCTGGCAAGCGCGTCGAGCACGGCGCGTTCGGAGGCTGCGTCGAGTCCCTCGGTCGGCTCGTCAAGCAGCAGGATCGGTGCGTCCCTCAGCAACGCGCGCGCGATCGAAAGGCGGCGGGCCTGGCCGCCGGAAAACCTTGCACCGTTCTCGCCGGCCATCGTGTCCAGCCCCTCGGGCAGGCCGGCGACATCGTCTGCCAGGTGCGCGGCGCGGAGCGCGTCCATCAGCTCCTCGTCGGTGGCGTCGGCGCGCGCCAGCCGGAGGTTGTCTCGCAGGCTTGCGTTGAACAAATGGGTCTGCTGCGAGACGACGCTGAACAGGCCGCGCGCCGTCTCGCCGTCCAGCGCGCGCAGCTCTGTGCCACCGACCGCCGCGTGGCCCTCGTACTCCCAGAACCGCAGCAGCACGTTGAGGATGCTGGTCTTGCCCGACCCGCTCGCACCGACGATGCCGACCGCCTCGCCGTCTGCGACGTCGAGGTCGATGCCGTCCAGCGCCCAGGGCGCGTCGTCGGCGTAGCGCATGCGCAGGCCGCGGAGGCAGACGTCGAAACGCCGCGGGCGAGGCGCTTCGCACGACGGCTCGCTGAGCGCCGGCACTGCGTCGGCGAGTTCGAAGATGCGGCGCGCGGCGGCCAGCGTCTCGCCGAGCGCCAGAAAGGCGCCCGGCAGCGGTGCGACCGCCTCGAAGCTGGCGAGCACGAACAGCGCGGCCATCGCGAGGTCCGGACCGCTCAAGCCTCCGGTGCGGACCAGCGGGATCATCACGATCAGCGCGCCCCACAGGGTAAGCTGCGCCGCGAGCTCCGAGAGAGCGGACACGCCGCCGCCCAGCCAGGCTTGGCGGCGCTGCTGGCGGACCTGGCAGACGCCCAGGCTGGCGACCGCCTCGCTCTGCCGCGCGCCTGCGTGCGCGAGCAGCAGCTCGCCCAGGCCCTGCACCGTGTCGGACACCACGACGCGGAGCTCTGCCCGAGCCTCGACGGCGTGCCGCCCTGACGCGCGGCCGAGGCGCCAGGCGGCCAGTGGCAGGACAGCGCCGGTCGCCACCAGGCTGGCCGCCAGCATCCCGGCGGTGGCCACGCTGTAGCAGGCCAGCCAGCCGACGAGGACCAGCAGGCAGACAGACGCTGCGGCCGCGGGTGCAAGGACGCGAAGGTACAGCGTGTCGAGGCTGTCGACGTCGGCGCGTATCCGGCTGAGCAGGTCGCCGCCGCGATGGCGCTGCAGCCCCGCCGGCGCCAGCGGTTCGAGGCACCCGTAGAACCAGACGCGCAGTTCGGCGAGCAGCCGGAACGTCGCCTCGTGGGTGACCAGGCGCTCGAGGTAGCGGCCGGCAGTGCGCAGCACGGCCAGGCCGCGGATGGCGGCGGCCGGGGCGAAGTACTCGATGCGCACGGCGCCGGTGCCCGCGAGCGCCATCGAGGCCACGAACCAGCCGGACATTGCCAGCAGCCCGACGTTGCTGAGGACCACGACCACGTTGAGTGCGACGCCCGCCGCCATCCAGCGCGCGCACGGGCGGCACAGCCGGAGCAGGCGGAGAAGCGTTCTCATACCTCCAGCCCGACCGCGTCACCCATGACGCCGGCGTAGGTCCCGCCGCCCGCGAGCAGCGCGTGGTGGCGGCCGCGTTCGACGATCCGGCCGCGCTGCAGGACGAGGATCTCGTCCGCCTTGCGCACCGTCTCCGGCCGATGCGCGATCACCAGCATGGCGCAACGCGGCGAGAGGGCGTCAATCGACCGCGCGATGATGGCGGCGGTCTCGCTGTCGAGTGCGGCGCCTGGCTCGTCGAGCACGACCACGTCAGCCTGGGAGAGGAACACGCGGGCAAGCGCGATCCGCTGAACCTCGCCGCCGGAGAGGCCCTGGCCGCGGTCGCCGAGCACGGTGTCCAGGCCGTGCGGCAGGCGGTCGACCAGGCGGGCGGCTTCGGCCTGCTCGATCGCCCGGCGGACCTGCGCGGGGCCGGCGTCCGCACGGCCGAGGCAGATGTTGTCGCGCACCGTCGCGTGGAACAGCGTCGGGCGTTGCGGCAGCCAGGCGATGCGCGCCCGCCAGGCTGCCTCCGGCAGGGTGGCCAGGTCGATGCCGTCCACGCTGATGCGGCCCTGCGTGGGTGCCAGGAACCCCAGCAGCAGTTGGCTGAGCGTGGTCTTCCCCGCGCCGGACGGCCCGACCAGCGCTGTCCGGCAGCCGCGCTCGAGCGTGAAGTCGACGTCCCCGAGCGCCCGGACCGCACCGTAGGAGAAGCCGACCCGTTCGAGACGGATCCGCCGGATCGTGCCGGCGGGCAGGCGGCCACGCCGCTCCGAGGCGGGCGGGACCGGCGTGTCCAGCAGGGCGACGATTGCTTCGGCCGCGCCCACCGCCTGCATCCGCGCGTGATACTGCGTGCCCATGGCGCGCAACGGCCGGTAGAACTCCGGCGCGATGAGCAGCACGGCGAAGCCGCGCAGGAAATCCAGCTCGCGGTAGTACAGCCGCAGGCCGACGTAGACGGCGACCATGGCGATGCTGACCGTGGCCAGGAACTCCAGCGCCAGCGAGGAGAGAAAGGCGACCCGCAGGACTTCCATCGTGCTGACGCGATAGGCCTCCGAGGTTTGCGCGATCAGGCGGGTCTCGGCGCGGCTGGCGTTGAACAGCTTCAGCGTCGTCAGCCCCTCGATTGCGTCGAACAGGTGGGCCGCGAGCAGGGCGAGCTTGCGCCATTGGGCCTGGTTCAGCGCCTCCGTGCCGCGGCCGATCAGCACCATGAAGAGCGGGATCAGCGGCGCCGAGACGACCAGGATGACGGCCGACACCCAGTCGGTCGGCACCACGAAGGCGAGGATCGCCAGCGGGACGAACGCCGCCAGAACGCGCTGGGGCAGGTAGCCGGTGTAGTAGCCGGCGATGCTCTCGGCCGCGTCGACGACGGTGTTGGTCACCTCGCCGGTGCGCTGCCGGCGCGTCCAGGCCGGACCGAGCGCGAGGATTTGGGCCTGCAGCGCGGCGCGGACCGCGAGGACCACGCGCGCCCCAGCCTCGAACGCCACGGCGTTGCCGGCCGCGTTGACGCCGGCACGCAGGACAAACACGGCGAGCAGCGCCCACAGCCAGGGCCAGACCGCTGGCAGCCCGGCGCCGCCCATCACCACGGCATCGATCACGCGTGCGAGCAGCCACGCCTGGGCAACCAGGCCCACTCCGCCGGCCGCGCCGAAGACGATGGCGCCGGCGATCGGCGGATGCGCCAGCGATGCCCTGCCGCGCAGGAAACCCTCGAGCTTGCGGCGTTCAGCGGGGGCGAGCGTGGCTGCGTGTGTGGGCATGACGATGCGCCGGACGGGCCGAGGCTCAGCGCCCGGCCGAGAGCCGGCGCCACTCGCCGCCCACGAGCAGGGCCAGAATTCCCAGCGAAAACAAGAACATGACCCCGGCCAGCACCTGCAGTCCCCGCGGCATGCCGAAGATTGCGGCCACGATCCAGACGCCGACCACCGGGCCGACCAGGAAGAGGCTCAGGCCGCGCAGGTTCCACAGCACCTCGGCCAGCAGCGGCCAGCCGGCGGCGTGCCTGCGTAGAGTGGGCTTACCCATGGTATTGCGCCAGCTTGGAGACGCGGGCGCGGAACACCCAGATCTGATACCAATTGTACATCAGGATGACCGGGAACAGGCCGGTGACGGTGAACAGGAACGTCCCAAGCGAGATTTCCCGGCTGGCTGCGGCGTCCACGGTCCAGGTCTCGGGGATGATGAACGGGTAGATCGTGGCGAGCAGGCCACCGGCCATGATGACGATGGTGAGGTCGAGCCACAGCAGCGCCACGATGTCGCGCTCGCGCACCCAGGCCCGGCGCATCATGAACGAGGAGGCGACCGCCGCGGCCGGGATCATCCACCACGCCCAGAAATACGGGCCGAACCAGGTGTGACCCGCCCAGGGAAAGGCCACCGCAATCCACAGCGTCGAGATCGGTACCGCGGCCACGGCAAGATAGAACACCGCGCTGGTCCAGACGGCGGCATGCTTGCGGACCGGCTCCTCCGCCTCGAACCGCGCCCGCACGAACAGCCCGCCGGCGAGCGAAACGGCGACAACCGCGGCGACCCCGATCCACAGGCTGAACGGGGTGGCGAAACGCAGCGCGCCGCCGGCATAGGCCTGGACCTGGTCCGGCACGTGCGTCAGCGGGAAGCCCTGCAGCACGGCGCCGACGGACATGCCGCCGAAGAATGTCACCGTCAGGCTGGACAGCCCGAACGCCCAGTCGGTGAAGCGGCGCGTCCGCGGGGAGGCGAGGTGACGGAACTCGAGCGCGACCGCGCGGGTCAGGATGCCCCACAGCACCAAAGCGAGCGGCACCATGAGGTAGCTCAGCGCCGAGCCGTAGGCGAACGGGAACGAGCCGAACAGCACGCCGCCGGCAATGATCAGCCAGGTCTCATTGGCGTCCCAGGTGCCGGCCATCGCCTGCATGATGGCCCCGCGCTCGTCCTCGTCGGTCACTGTCAGAGAGAAGATGCCGGCGCCGAGGTCGGCGCCATCGAGGATGATGTAGAGCAGGATCGAGAACGACACGGTGAACCACCAGCCGAGGGCGAGCACGTGCTGCAGATGGGTCAGGGGTTCCATGGTTCACCGGCTCCAGGGTCGCGGACGCGATGCCGGCGGGGCGGCGTGGGGCGGCATCACGCGGGGTGCAGGTGTGGCCGGCCCGGCCTTACGGACGTCTCGGCCTTCGGCGTCTCCACGTCGTTCGAGAGCGAGCCCCTCGCGGGCGTGCCCAGGGGCTGATCGCCCTCGCGCGGGATCGGGTTGTCCATGACCGGGCCGGCTTGGACGATCTTGGCCAGGAACCACCAGGTCGCACCCCAGACCATCAGCTCGAAGCCCATGTAGCCGACGAGCCAAAGCAGTTCCTGGGCGATGGACATGTGGCTGACGCCGTCCGCGGTGCGCATCAGGCCGAACACCACCCAGGGCTGGCGCCCGACCTCGCGGGTCCACCAGCCGACCCAGACCGTGACGAACGGCAGGAAGGCAGCACCCATGGTCGCGCGCAGAAACCATTTGTTGGCGGCCGCAGTCCGCGTCCCGAGCTGCTTGCGCACGACCAGCACCGTGCCCCAGACCGCCATCAGCACCATGGCCATCCCGCAGGCGACCATGACCCGGAAGCCATAGAACGGGATCAGCATCGGCGGCCGGTTCTGCGGCGCGTACTCGTCCATGCCGTGGACGGTACCGTTCCAGGTATGGGTCTCGAGCAGGCTCAACACGTGCGGGATCTTGATCGACCAGGCGTTGCCGTCACCGGCTGCGTTCGGCCAGGCAATCACGTTCCAGGCGGTGTTGGGGCTGCCGTCCGGGTTCCGGGCGTGCCAGTGCCCCTCCATCGCCGCCAGCACCGTCGGCTGGTCGTGGGACACCGTCAGGCCCATGCCGTCGCCCAGCCAGACCTGCAGCGGTGCCACGACCAGCAACGCCAGCACCGTCCCCTTCAGCGAGCGCTGAAACATCGCCACGTGGCGATCCTTGAGCAGGTACCAGGCCGACACCCCGGCGACAAAGCCCAGTGCCACCTCGAAGGACGCCACCAGCATGTGCGGGAAGGCGTAGATGACGTCCGGGTTGAGGATGGCGCGCCACCAATCCTTGACGACAAAGACGCCGTGGCGAAGCGTGACCCCGGTTGGCGTCTGCATCCAGGAGTTCGCGACCAGGATCCACAGTGCGGACAGGCCGGACGAGAGCGCCACGTTGAAGGTTGCGAACAGGTGCATGCGCCGGCTGATCTTGCCCCAGCCGAAGATCATCAGGCCGATGAACCCTGCCTCATACATGAAGGCGGTGATCGTCTCGTAGCCGAGGATCTGCCCGAAGAACGGACCGGACGCCTCCGAGAACGGGCCGTAGAGGATGCCGAACGCGAGTTCCATCGTGATGCCGGTGGCAACGCCGGCCGCGAAGTTGACGATGAGCAGCCGCTCGAAAAAACGGCACAGCCGATACCAGTAATCGTCCGAGGTCCGCACCCAGAGCAGCTCGCCGATGAACAGCATCGCGGCGAGCCCTATCGTCAACGGCGGGTAGAGGATGTGAAGTGTCGTGATCCATCCGAAGTCCAGCCGCGACAACAGGACAGAAAGCGAGTTCTCCACCAACTTTGGGGGGTCCGATCCTAGGGTTTCTGCTGACGCAGCAGAACGGGCGGTTGATGATGACCGTTTTCAGCTAGCTGGGGCTGCGCCAGAGAACGTCACTCCCTCGTTCTGCGGCTACACGGGACGATGAGGGTTGTCGCAGGGTCAGAACGCTCATTCGGATAGGCGGAGCTCGCCAGAGAGAACCACGCCTCTCGCACGAGACGTCCGCAAGGGGCGCCCAAAACAATCAGCCTATCTAGCCGGAGTGGCCGACAGCAGACCGAGTGTTCTCGGCGCTCGCGGCAGCGCGGACGATTGCAGCGGGACGATGTGGCCCGTGAACACATCGCCACTATCCCAGGCGGCTTGCGAACCGTCATCATATAGAGATATGTTTATGTGTCGATGGTCCCGTGCGAGCGGGTTAAAAGGGAACGCCGTGCGTCCCGGCTGGACCGCTGGTCCGGGGGCAAGTCGGCGGCTGCCCCCGCAACTGTCAGCGGCGAGAAGCTGGCCCGTCCGCCCCGCGAGGGGCGGGCCACTGAGCCCGGCGAGGGCTTGGGAAGGCAGGGCCAGAGGCGTCGACCCGCGAGCCAGGAGACCTGCCGTCGTCGCATCAACCAACGCCGCCGGGCGGGGTGCACCGGAGGCTGGAGACGACGACCATGGCCTACACCCTTTGCGGCGCGTGCCGCTCCGCCAGTGCCGCACCGCGGCGCTGCGCCTGCTTCCTCGGCGGGAGGCAAGCATGACGGTCACCAGCAGCCTCGGCTTCCCCCGCATCGGCCACCGGCGCGAGCTGAAGGCCGCGCTTGAGCGGTTCTGGTCCGGCGAGCTGGACGGTGCCGGCCTGGAGGCCGCCGCGCGGGCGCTGCGCGCGAAGCACTGGAAGCTACAGGCGGGCTCGGGCATCGGCCACGTGCCGTCCGGCGACTTCTCACTGTACGACCACGTGCTCGACACCGCCTGCATGGTCGGCGCGGTCCCGCCCGGCTACGGCTGGTCGGACGGACCGGTTTGCCTGGCCACGTATTTCGCGCTGGCGCGCGGCTCGCGCGGCGCTGCGGCCGAGCTTGCCGCCGGGATAGAGCCCGGCCTGCCGGCGATGGAGATGACGAAGTGGTTCGACACCAACTATCACTAATTGGTGCCGCTGGTCTCTGCCGGGCAGCGCTTCGAGCTCACCGCCAACCGCCCGCTGCAGCATTTTCGCGAGGCGGCCGCGATCCCGGTGCGCACACGGCCCGTACTGCTTGGGCCGGTCAGCTTCCTGCTGCTGGCCAAGGCGACCGACAGGTCCGACCCGCTCGACCTGCTGGATCGGCTGCTGCCGGTCTACGCCCGCATCCTCGCCGAGTTGGTGGCCGAGGGCGCCTCGTGGGTGCAGATGGACGAGCCGGCGCTGGCGCTCGACCTCTCGGACGAGGCACGGGCGGCGTTCGGCACCGCCTATGCCATGCTCGCCGCGGGCCCGTCGCCGCAGCTGCTGCTGACGAGCTACTTCGGCCCGCTGCGCGACAACCTCACCGTCGCGGCCGCCCTGCCGGTGGCCGGGCTGCACGTGGACCTGGTACGCGGCGGGTCCGAGCTGGACACCGTGCTGGACGCGCTGCCGACGGATCGGTGGCTGTCGCTGGGCGTCGTTGACGGGCGCAACGTCTGGCGCACGGATCTGCGCGCGGCGCTCGGCACGCTGCGGCACGCGGCCGCCCGGCGCGGCACCCGCAGACTGATCGTGGCGCCCTCGTGCAGCCTGCTGCACGTGCCCATCGATGTGTCGCAGGAGAGTAAGCTGGACCCGGAGCTGAAGGGCTGGCTGGCCTTTGCGGCGCAGAAGCTGCAGGAGGTGGCGGCCCTGGCGCGCGGCGTGGACGAAGGCGACCCGGCGATCGACCCGCACCTGCGGGCAAGCGACGCGGCCAAGGCGTCCCGTCAGGCCAGCTTGCGCGTGCACCGGGTCGAGGTCGCAGCGCGGGTCGAGGGCCTGACGCCGGACATGGAGCGGCGGGCGAGCGCCTACCCGCAGCGCCGCGCGGCGCAGCAGGCCAAGCTGGGGCTGCCGCTGTTCCCGACGACGACGATCGGGTCGTTCCCGCAGACCGAGGACGTCCGCCGGGCCCGGGCGGCGCTGGCGCGGCGGGAGACCGGCGTGCCCGAATACGACGCTGCCGTGCGGCGCTGGATCGACGACGCCGTGCGCTGGCAGGAGGAGTTGGGCCTCGACGTGCTGGTGCACGGCGAGTTCGAGCGCAACGACATGGTGAAGTATTTCGGCGAGCAGCTGGACGGCTACGCCTTCACCCAGCACGGCTGGGTGCAATCCTGCGGCAGCCGGTGCGTCGCGCCGCCCATCGTCTTCGGCGACGTGTCGCGGCCGGCGCCGATGACGGTTCGCTGGTCGGCCTACGCGCAGTCGCGGACCGACAGGCCGATGAAGGGAATGCTGACCGGGCCGGTGACGATGCTGCAGTGGTCGTTCGTGCGCGACGACCTGCCCCGCGAGGCGGTGTGCCGGCAGGTGGCGCTAGCGATCCGCGACGAGGTAGCCGACCTCGAGGCCGCCGGCATCCCGGTGATCCAGGTGGACGAGCCGGCCTTCCGCGAGGGCCTGCCGCTTCGGCGCGCGGACTGGGCGGGCTACCTCGCCTGGGCGGTCGCGTGTTTCCGCCTGTCCACCGGCTCGGTCAGGGACGACACCAGCATCCACACCCACATGTGCTACGCCGAGTTCAACGACATCATGCCGTCGATCGCCGAGATGGACGCCGATGCGATCTCCATCGAGACCACGCGTAGCCGGATGGAGCTGCTGGACGCGTTCGCGCCGGATGCCGCGGGCGCAGTGGCTTGCTATCCGGCCGAGATCGGGCCCGGCGTGTGGGACATCCATTCTCCGCGCGTGCCGGACGCCACGGAGATGGCGGAGCTGCTGGGTTTGGCGCGCCGGCGGCTCCAGGATTGGCAGATCTGGGTCAACCCGGATTGCGGCTTGAAGACGCGCACGTGGGAAGAGGTGAGGCCGGCTCTCGCCAACCTGGTCGAAGCCGCCCGCCGGCTGCGTCAGGCGGCCAGGTAGCTTCGGCCTTCGTGAGACTCGTAAGTTTTGACTGCAAGCACTTCGGGCCTGGTGAACAAGACACGGGAATGACGTCTCTCGATGTTGACCGAGGACCCGAAGTCTTGGGCGTGGGAAGCAAGGCAGGCGGTTCTTTGAAGAAAAGACCCAAAAAACTTTTGTTCCAGCTGGGTGTGCCGGGTTGAGGCGTGTCGTTTCGTCTTTCCGCGACAGCAGAGACAAAAGCTTTCTGCTTCTTTTCTCGAAAAAGAAGGCCTTGCTTGCTTGCCTGTCCCAAAACCCAACATGTGGAACCGCAACGCCACCAGCCACTCGAAAAACCGTTGTCCTTGGAGATGGGGACTGCGGGATAGTCCGCGACAGCAAAGACAAAGGATTTTTGCCGCTTTTCAAAAAAGCAGGCGTTGCTTTCTAGTCGTCGATCGACACTCCCGATCGCGCCGGCATTTCCCCCGGCGTGCTGCCTGCCCTAGAACGCGCCGATGCTGCAGATCGACAACCTTACCCTCAACGCCTGGGGGCGCCGCTTCTTCGAGCGCGCGTGCGCGTCCCTGCCCAACCCGTCGAAGGTCGGGCTGGTCGGGCGCAACGGCGTCGGCAAATCCACCCTGTTCAAACTGATCAAGGGCGAGTTGACGCCCGATAGCGGCGAGATCTCCATCCCAAGATCCGCGCGCCTGGGCGCTGTCGACCAGGAACACCCGGCGACCCCGGACAGCCTGCTCGACACCATCCTGGCCGCCGACGCGGAACGCGCCCAGCTGATGGCATCGCTGGAAACCGCCGAGCCGGAGGCGATGAGCGACATCTGGAGCCGGCTGATGGACATCGACGCCGAAACCGCGCCGGCGCGGGCGGCGGAAATCCTGCATGGGCTAGGCTTTTCCACCGAGGATCTCGCCCGGCCGATGAGCGAGTTCTCCGGCGGCTGGCGCATGCGCGTGGCGCTGGCCGCGGCGTTGTTCTCAGCACCCGACCTGCTGCTGCTGGACGAGCCGACCAACTACCTCGACCTGGAAGGGGCGCTGTGGCTTGAAGCACGGCTGGCGCGCTATCCGCATTCTGCGCTGATCATCTCGCACGACCGGGAGTTGCTCAACAACTCCGTCGATTTCATCCTGCACGTCTCCGACCGCAAACTCGATCTCTACACCGGCGGATACGACAGCTTCGAGAAGCAGCGCGCCGAGAAGCTGCGCCTGCAATCGGCCGCCCGTGCCAAGCAGGACGCCGAACGGGCGCACCTGCAATCCTTCGTGGACCGCTTCAAGGCAAAGGCCTCCAAGGCGGCGCAGGCGCAGAGCCGGATGAAGCGGCTGGCGAAGATGGAACCGGTTGCGACCACGATCGAGGATCGGGTGGCGCCGTTCCTGCTGCCCTCGCCGGCAAGGAAGCTGCCGCCGCCGCTGATGCGGCTGGAAGGCGTGGAGGTCGCTTACGGCGACGACCCGGCGGTGCTGCGCGGGCTAGACCTCCGGCTCGACCTCGACGACCGCATCGGGCTGCTGGGGGTGAACGGCGCCGGCAAGTCCACCTTCGCCAAGATGGCGGCCGGCGCGCTGATGGCGCGATCCGGGCACGTCACCCGGTCCTCGCGCATGGAGGTAGGCTGGTTCCACCAGCACCAAATCGAGGCGATGAACCCGGCCCACACGCCGCTCGACATCATGCGCGAGAGGCGGCCGCAGGACAGCGACCAGTCGCACCGCTCGCGCCTTGCAACGTTCGGCATCGGCTTCGACAAGCAGAACACCACGGTCGAGGCACTGTCGGGCGGCGAGCGCGCCCGGTTGTTGCTCAACCTGGTGGCGATGGCGGCACCCCATCTGCTCATCCTGGACGAGCCCACCAACCACCTGGACATTGACAGCCGCCGCGCCTTGCTCGACGCGCTGAACGACTACGAGGGCGCGGTGATCCTGATCACCCACGACCGGTCTCTGATGGAGCTGGTCGCCGACCGGTTGTGGCTGGCGGCGGACAACAGCGTGATGCCGTTCGATGGCGACATGGACGACTACGCCCGCTTCGTCATCGAGCGCGCCCGCGGCGGCACCGCAGCACCGTCGCAGGCGGTAGCCAGAGAAAAGCGAGCGAAGAAAAGGAAAACCGACGCCGCCCGATCATGATAGTGCAGAGGTCAGGGCTGCTATCCGGGCGTAGCTCGAATGGCTGACTTTAAAGGACCCGAAAGACGCTTACCGGCCGTTAGAAAGCAAGGCCTGCTTTTTTGAAAAAAAGCAGCAAAAAACTTTTGTCTCTGCTGTCGCGGACTCTCCCGCAGCTTTTACCTTGAAAACAAAAGTTTTTGGTTCTTTTTCCAAAGAAGAAATGCTTGCCTTCGCTTTTTACCGGTCGGGGTTACGGCCATTAACATCAGAGTGTCATCAGTTCCGCTCTGTCAGGCGAGTGACCTAGCCGCGAAGGCCGCATTGTTGCGGACAATCCGAAGTTGAAGCTTCGCGTTCGTCCCATGAACATGGATGAGAGTAGATGGATACCATCTCAGCACCCACGCGAACCCGGCGAGGTCCCGCCGTCGCGCGTCTTACGATTGCGCCGATATTCCTCCTCGTCGGCATCGTGCATCTGACGCGGCCAGGATTGTTTGCCCCGCTGATGCCACCCATCGTGCCGCACCCGATAACCGTGATCGTGTTCACCGGCCTCGCCGAACTGGCTGGAGCCATCTTCCTGTTCGTGCCGCAAACACGCGCACTCGCGGGAATCATGCTTGCGCTCTACGCCGTGTGCGTGTTCCCGGTGAACATCAACCACGCAGTCCATGATCTCTCCACGGGAACGGGCCTTGGATGGGCATATCATTATCCCCGTTTGTTCGCCCAGCCGCTCATTTGCTGGTGGGCGCTCGTCGCGGGCGCGGTTCCTTGGGCACCCACCATCGCGAGACCAAGCTGATCTATCACGCCGGTGCGGGCCAGTTGTCGTGGCCGGCCCCTGGCGACGCGACGGGTCGGCAGATCGCGGGATCAGCGGCATGGTTTGCTGGCCGACGCCACAAGAAGTAGCGTGTAGCTACCCACCAAAATGCGCCCAGATTATGCCTTCCTGTTTATAGACGAACCGCGGCATGGGGCTGTCCGAAGAACACTCAGTGACCGTCGACAACGGGCTCGCGCTTTTCGTCATGGCTTCGCTCGACGGTCGGCTGTTTTGGTGGGTAAGCGGTAGGCCTCACCTGGTCGAGTAACGGTGCTGGTTCACCAACGCCATGCGCCTGCTCCATCGAGGGCGGCGGTGCTCCTGGAGCAGCCATTCGCAAGCTTCTCTCAGGCGGGTTGTGACCGGCACGGGGGTATGGTTCAGACAGGATGGTCACCCGCCGAAGACCTGCCCAAACTTCTGCAAGACCGCCGGCGGCAACCAGCGCTCGGGCCGCGAGCGCCGCGTCACCGTCATCAGCGCAGTCCGCACTTTCAGTCGCGATGCGCAGGCTTGCGGTATCAAGGGTGTAGATTTCATACGCGGCCATGATGGTTGTCCGATGTAGCTGAATCGCGCCGTCATCCAGGTTACGATCGTGGCCACGTGTTACGAGCCTCGGGAACTACTCAGACGCGGTCCGAGCGTCAGGAGACACTATGACTGGTCACGCAACCGGTTGAGCTCTCTCCAAGAAAGTCGATGGAAGCTTGCATTCTGAAGCTTGAGCGCCGCGTCTCGGGCCCGCGTCTACAACTCATCCTGTGTGGTCCGCGCCGGAAGCGGTGTCCCGCAGCCTCGAGCCGGTTCATCACTCGCCTGCCAACGATCGTGCTGTCGTGGACGGCTCTGCACCTACACGCGATATACCTTCAGCCCAGAGTCCACGCATACTGCCGCGGCCCGAAAGTCTGCGTCGCATACTACCGCAGAAGTCCGAACTTCAGGCGGGCCGATAGCCGAACGATGGCGAGCGCGTCGGGCTCGGTAACTGCGCTCATCTCCTGACTATGCATAATCAAGCAAGTATCGGAATCTACCTACGCACCGGTGCCGCTTTCCTCGCCGGGGTGCGGGTGTCTCCAGGTCGACCAATGTCTGTCAACAACCCGTCATTTCGATGGCTAATCTCGATGTTCGCCCCAGGTAGAGGATGCTTAAAGGGAGATTCGGACGATGATAACAGGTTTGACCAAGACTCTTGGCCTCGGCGCTGTCGTCGGAACCATGCTGATAGGTGCTGCGGCAATCGCACCGGACACAGCCTGGGCCGCCAATCCGCCGACGAGTTACACGTCACCCGTGCCGGCACAGATGACTGAAACTGCTGCGAAGAAACACATTACGGATGAGAACTACACGGACGTTACAGACCTGCAGAGAGTACGAGACGGCTGGACCGCAAAAGCAAAAAGCCTCGGCTCTCCCGTCTCACTGCTGATCACCGACATGGGCGATATTGGACAACAGTAGGCGGAGTAGGAGACGTCCCGCTGCACTCTCGTCGTACGTAGCTGTGCCGTGCTCGAAGCGTCAGTCGCTTCTGTCTGCAAATGCATCGGCGAAGCCGACCACTTGAGAATGTACGGAGTGACCATAACCCCGAAGGCGGCTTAGCACGGAGATCCGCGCTGATAGGAATGGCCGGGTACTCCCCGGCCGTTTCTGTTCGTCAGCAGGCAAACTCTCGCTTGCCGAAACCTAACGAGAGCGTCGGCGGCAACTTGTGAGTGGTCGTTCCTCGCAACAAACTCTCAAGACGTTCCTTCACAGGGTCACACGGCCCCAACAGCCTGGTGGCGCCCTGATTGACTCATTGCGTGCCACGTTCACCGAGGACGCGCTCAGGCGCAAGCTGCCGGGGGGAGGGCAGCGTTTGGATCGTGATGACAAATCCGAGCGTCTATACGGCGCGACCGCTCGGTCTACCGTATGGAAGCGTATCATCGGACGCTGGCCTTCGGTTGACGCTGCCAGCCCAGGAGTTGGGCTGGGCGCAAACGTCGCTGACCTCAAGCCAGGCGCCATCTCCCTATCCCACGCACGCGGGGCGCCGCAGCCGGACAACTCAGCCGAGGTTGGCGTGTTGAAACGCCACGCCCTCAGGAATGCAACCAATGAACCGCCGCTCAGCCACCCCGGCCGCGATGTCTTTCCTGGCCGCCGCCGCCGCAATGGTGCTGATGGCGCGGGTGGCACGGCAGCGCCATCAGCACGTCCCCGCGTCCGCCCGGCCGCGCTGCCGCGTGGTGATACTGGGCGCCGGGTTTGGCGGCCTGAACGCCGCATTGCCGCTGGCGCGCTCCGACGCGGTCGAGTTAACGGTGATCGACGTGCAGAACCACCACCTGTTCCAGCCGCTGCTATACCAGGTCGCCACCGCGGCGCTCTCGCCGGCCGACATCGCCTCGCCGGTGCGCGACGTCATTCCGGCCCTGCCCCGCACCCACGTCATCATGGGTGCGGTCACCGCGATAGACACCGGCGCCCGGCAGGTCATCTGCTCCGGCCAGCGTGTATCTTACGACGAACTCATCATCGCCACCGGCTCGCAGCCGAGCTACTTCGGCAACGACCACTGGGCGGCGTTCGCGCCGGGGCTGAAGACGCTGCACGACGCGCTGGACCTGCGCGGCCGCATGCTGCTGGCGTTCGAACGTGCCTGCGTCGAACAGGACCGCGCCGAGCGCGACCGGCTACTAACGTTCGTACTCATCGGCGCGGGGCCAACCGGGGTGGAGATGGCCGGCTCGATTGCGGAGCTAAGCCGCGAAACGCTGGCGCAGGACCACGAACTGAGCCACGTAACTCCCCGGATCATCCTGATCGAAGCCGGCAAGCGCGTGCTTGAATCGTTCCCGGAGGACCTCTCAACCGACGCTGCTCGCGCGCTGCGCGCCCTGGGAGTGGAGATCCGCACAGGCACCAAAGTCACCGGTATGCAGGACGGGGTGGTGCAGCTGGAGAACGACTCCATCGCCGCCGCAACCATCGTATGGGCCGCCGGCACCGCCGCCACCCCCGTGGCGCGTTGGCTTGGCGTGAAGCCCGGCCATGGCGGCCGAGTGGACGTCGGCCGAGACCTGATGGTGCCGGGCCTACCGGGGGTGCGGGTAATCGGCGACGCCGCTCTGGCCAAGGACGCCCGCGGCAGGCCGCTGCCGGGCCTGGCCCCGGTGGCAAAGCAACAGGGCGAGTACGCCGCGAAAGCCATCCTGCGCCGCCTGGCCCGTCGCCCCGCGCCACCTGCGTTCCGCTACCGCGACTACGGCACCATGGCGACGATCGGGCGCGCCAAGGCGGTGGCGGAAATCGGCCCGCTGCACCTGAACGGGCTACCGGCCTGGCTGCTATGGGCGGTGGCGCACATCTTCTTCCTAATCGGCTTTCGCAGCCGCGTCATGGTCAGCTTGCAATGGGCCTTCTCGTTCCTGGCCGACCGTCGTCCCGGACGGCTTATCGCAAGTGCGGAGTCGCCGATCGGCGCGCCGTTGATTGCCCATAAGGCTTGATCGGACTCAAGACAAAAGCAAGCAAGGCCTTCTTTTTTGAAAAAAGAAGCAAAAACTTCTGGTCCTGCTGCTGCTATTGCAGCGGCCCTAATTCTTCCTGCTACGCTTGGCTGGTGCACATGTGAGGGGAATAGAAATTTTTGTCCCTTTTTCAAAAAAGGACTGCTTACTTTGTGCTGCTAGCCTCCCGTGGCAAAGCCCGGATACAACGTCATGCCGCCATCGACGAACAGCGTAGTGCCGGTGACGTAGTCAGACGCGTCCGACGCTAACCAAACTGCCGCCTGCGCAATGTCGTCCGGCTCGCCGATGCGCTTGTAAGGCACCAGCGTCATCAGGTCGGCATAAGCTTTCTCAGTGTTCCACGCTGCCGTGTTGATCGGGGTGCGAATGGCGCCCGGTGCTATGCTGTTCACACGGATGAAGTGCGGCGCCAACTCCTGCGCGATACTCTGCATCATCATCATGATGCCACCCTTCGAGGACGCGTAGTTGACGTGCCCGGCCCAAGGTATCTGCTGGTGCACCGAACTCATGCAAATCAGCTTGCCCGCCGCTTGCGAGACCGACGCCACCACGCCGCGCTTCTTAAACTCCTTTGCCGCCGCACGAGTGCACAGGAACTGGCCCGTCAGGTTCACCCCGATCACCGTCTCCCAGTCCTGCAGCGTCATCTCCGGAAACGAGCAGTCCTTCTGTAGCCCGGCATTGCTGACCGAGATGTGCAGCGTGCCGAACTGGGCGATGGCGGCGGCGTACATCGCCTCCACCTCGTCCTCCTTGCTGACGTCCGCCTTCAGGGTGATTGCCTTGCGGCCCATACCCTCGATCTTGTGGGCGACCTCCTCTGCCGCCTCGGGATGGGTGACGTAGTTGATCGCCACGTCGGCGCCCGCCTGGGCCAGGCCCAACGCGACTGCCTCGCCGATGCCCGAGTTTGCACCGGTCACGATGGCGGGCTGGCCGGTCAGCACCTGGTTATACGGCGCGTGCGGCAACCGGCTGGCGTCCGGCAAGGCGGGAGATGTAGGTTCTTTGGCGTTCAGCTTGGCGTCGGCCATGGTGGGAACTCCCTGGGTGCGCGGCCCGGCGCCGGCTGCGCAATGGGGGGCCTGCAGGCCGCGATCGGATCAGCAACCCGTAAATAACGGGCAGGTCAGACGATCGTTCCGGCAACCGGTAAGGAAGGCAAGGCCTATTTTTAAGAAAAGCAGCAAAATACTGTAGGCCCTGCTGTCGCGGAAGACTCCTCAGCGTGTGCCCAAGAAAACAAAAGTTTCTTGGTTTATGTTAGCGAAAAGAACTGCTTGCCTGCCTTGTCTTTCAGCCTTCCTGCATCGCTTTGATCGTAGCATCCGGCACGCCGGCAAAATTGTTCGCGACGAGGTATTTCGGAGCGGTCTCTACCCAGTGCTTGAGGGTGATCTCCTCGAACTTGCCCGCGTTCCAGGTTTGGACGATCTCGAGGTCCTCAGCGCCAGTGTTGATGATCGCATGGCCATATCCAGCCGGGATGTAGGCCGAATCACCAGCTTTCACATCGGATGTCTTGCCGCGGCCGCCCGAGCCGAAGATGGCGACCTGGCCTTTGCCACGCAGATAGAACTGAAACTCGTCGGCATTCGGGTTCCAGTGGAGCTCCTTCATCTTGCCAGGCTTGATCACCATCAATCCGCCCGACATCGTGGTTGAGATCGGCCACTCATCGACGGTGGCGAGGTGCAGGCTGCCGCCGTCGAAATCACGCCGTGCTCGGACGTCCTTCAGCAGGGCGAATTTGTGGGTGGACTCTTTCGGCCAGGGCGCGTCTTTCGCCTCGGACACGGGAACGACCGGCCCCGACTGAATGTAGGTTTCGCCTTTGGGAAACGTGTCGAACGCGCCGGAGGCCAGGCCGAAGTTCGCCGCCAGCATGGTCTTCGGCGTCAGGCTCATCCAATCGGTGATCGAGAACGTCCCGTGCTCGGAGAAGGCGCCGTTGTCGAATGACAAGATGAAGTGACACGGCTTATCTCCGATCGTCTGGATCGAGTGGCCATGTCCCTTTGGGAAAAACCAGAGGTCGCCGGGCCCGTAGTTGTTGACTTCTGTCTGCCCTGACGGATCGAGCACCACGGTCTGGCACTGACCGTCGATGACGTAGGCCCACTCGGCCGCGATCGCGTGCCAATGCAGCTCGCGTGATGCCCCGGGGTTGAGGAACATGTGGACACCGGCGAGTCCCTTCATGATCGGCAGCTGGTGCTCGGTCGATTCTTTCGCCCAACCTCCGGACGTAACCTTCGGCTTGGAGCCGTCCAGGGAACGCACAAACGCCGGCATCTCTGCCACGTCCTTGGGATCGTGGTAGGCGACTTGCGAGCCAGGCGGCAATTGCTGCACGTCTCGCCCAAAACCACCCTGCCCCGGCTGGCCTTTGTCATCGACTGCCGCCTGCGCGGCGTTCGTGAGCGTGACCAAACCGCTGGCGCCGAGCGCCGCGGTGCCAAGGAACATGCGTCTTGAAGCCATGTGTATCCTCCTGCTTTCTACAATTTTACATCACTGTTTTCGGTCTCGGCCCTTCGAAGTTAGTCAAGGAAAGCAAGGCCTGCTTTTTTGGAAAAGCAGCAAAAAACTTCTGGTCCGGCTGTCGCGGCATGTTCCTCCGTGTGTACTCCAGGAAACAAAAGTTTTTAGCTCTTTTTCAAAAAAGAACGCTTGCTTTGCCTGTCACCGGTCGAGATGCGCCTAGCTAGGCATCCGTGCAAACTAGCAGGTGCTCAAAAGCTGCTAAGCTCAAGCTGAACGAATTAGCCAGTCCGCTCGGAGGTGAGACCGGGCGGAACTTGGCCAGCCAAGCATCCAAGCATGAAACTAATACCGTCAGCGTGCAACAGTCGCACGTGTTTGACTGTGGCTAGGCGCGGCAACATACCGCGCTGGCGAGGTGGCCTCAGCCGAACGGACACGGGGGCGCAACACGCGCCCCCGTGTCCAGTGTCACGGTGCGTAGACGCCAATGCAACCATTGGGGCAAACCGTGTTGGCGCTGCCCGCCGTCAATGGAAAGAAGACCTCGTTGTTGATGGAGTCCACCGCCACAGAGTGCGAGTTCGTGCTAGTGGGGATGGCGCTGACGAGCTGAAGCGTCGCCGCATCGACGATGCCGAGCACCGGCCCGCTGGCGTTGTTGCGTGCTGCGAGCTGATAAGTCTCGTTGGTCGGGTCGTAAGACACTTCGTCCGAGCCACCGACGGAGAACGTGGCCAGCACGCGGCCGCTCAGCGCGTTGATGACCTGCGTCTGCAACGCCGTGGCCGCCGAGGTGTTGGCGACGCTGCAACCTAGCAGAAGCTGCTGCTTGGGCCCAAGGGCTGCGCCGTTCGGCTGGCAGTTACTCACCGGCAGCGAACCGATAACGCGGCGAAGCACCGGGTCGATGATGGCGATCTCACCGTTTTTCGAGTTGGGGCCGACCTGCGGGATGCTGACGTAGCAGACGCCACGGCGCGCGTCGAAGACCGGCTGCTCGATACCGTTGGTGGCGTTTGGAAAGCTGATTTTCTTGAGGATCTGGCGATAGCCATCCGGCGTGTAGATCAGGCTAACGAACGGCGGGCTGTCGGCGTCGTTGACGACGGCTGCGATGTGGTCCTTAGGATCGTAACCGATCGAGTCCGCACGCATGGTGCCGCCGGTGGATATCGTTTGCACCACCAGCAACGAGCGTTCGTCGATGATCTTGACGGTACTGTTGCCGTCGCCGGCCCACACGTAGCCGTCGCCAGTGGGCTGGCTACCGTCTGGGCCGGCGATGTTGTTGTTGCCGCCAGCCGACCCCACAAAGCCGCCGACCTGCCCGATGACGCGCCGCTCGTTGATCTTGACGACGTCCAGCGCGTTGTTCGAACGGTCAGTGAGAAAGTAGAGGCCGAGCGTAGGATCGATCGAACTGATGTCGTAGGAGGCAAGCGGGTTGCCGGGGACGGGAATGGTGGCAACGAGCCTGTATTGCGGCGGTGCGGCATTGGCCGATGCCACGCCGGTCACAGCAAGGCCGGCAGCGCAAGCTAGGCGCATGATCAGTCGATATTGCGGACGCATGATCGTCTCTCCCATTTCAGCGAGCAGGTGCAACGGTTGGCTCCGTCACCTGCGCGTGTAAGAACCTTGGGGATGTCTGAAGGTTTCGGGGGTGAGTGGAAGCAACGGCCGCTGCACCCGGCTTGGGGAACCGTGGCGATCTCGCAAAATATCCAACTGCCCCGGTAGGAAAAAGCAGGCGGTTCTTTTTTAAAAAAAGAACCAAAAAACTTTTGTCTCCTCGGTTTGCCGTGTGGAAGAGTCCGCGACAGTGGTGACAAAAGTCTTCTGCTTCTTTTTTTCAGAAAAGAAGGCCTTGCTGTGAAGCTGCCGTGCTTTGTAACCGAACGTAGCCGGCGCTGCCCGCATCTGCACAAGCTTGTGAAGCGTGCCATGTATGCGCCCGCGTTATTCCCCAGCTGAAGATTTCGAGGGACTGCTGCATGACACCGCCCATCACGCGACGCGACCTGATCGGCACGTCCGCCGCTCTTGCCGCCTTTCCGCTCCCCTCTCTCGCCGACGCCACGACCCCGGTCGTGCCATCGGCGCAGTCCGCCGTCTCGCTTACCATCAACGGGGAACGCCACCTCCTCGCGATCGATCAGCGGACGTCTTTGCTGGACGCCCTGCGCGAACACGCCGGGCTGACCGGCACGAAGAAGGGCTGCGACCACGGCAGCTGCGGTGCCTGCACCGTGCACGTGGACGGCCGACGTATCCTGGCGTGCCTCACCCTGGCACATCGGGTGGAAGGCAAGCAGATCACCACTATCGAGGGCCTTGCCCAGGGCGACACGCTGCATCCGATGCAGGCCGCCTTCCTCGATCACGACGGCTACCAGTGCGGCTACTGCACCCCCGGGCAGATCATGTCAGCGGTCTGTGTGGTCGAAGAGGGCCACGCGCAGTCCGAGGCCGAGATCGCCGAGTGGATGAGCGGCAATCTGTGCCGTTGCGGCGCCTACACCAACATCCGCGCCGCCATCCAAGACGCCGCACGCACAAAGAGGGCCTGACATATGCGGGAGTTTTCTCGGCTGGTGCCGTCCAGCCTGGACACGGCAGCACAGGCCGGCACGCAACCCCACGCCAGCTTCATTGCCGGCGGCACCGACCTGATGCAGTTGTGGAAGAATAACGTGGAGCCGGCGAGCATCGTCGTCGATCTCGACGGGCTGGACCTGCGCCACATCTCGGCCGACCAGCACGGGCTGCGTATCGGCGCGCTGGCGACAATGGCTGAGGTTGCCGGCCACGACGAGGTGAAACGGCGCTTGCCGGCAGCCTCCGAAGCGTTGCTGGCGGCCGCTTCGCCGCAGATACGCAACATGGGCACCGCCGGCGGCAACCTGCTGCAGCGGACCCGGTGCGGCTACTTCCGCGACGTCGGGTTTGCCTGCAACAAGCGCGCGCCAGGGTCGGGCTGTCCCGCCATCGCCGGCGAGAACCGCGAGCTCGCGATACTCGGCGCCTCTGCACACTGTATCGCCACGCATCCTTCGGACTTCCCCGTGCCGCTGGTGGCGGCGCGCGCCTCGGTCGAGATACACGGCGCGGATGGCGCCACACGCTCCGTCGAGCTGGCGGAGTTTTACCGTCTGCCGGGCGATACGCCGCATCTGGACACCGTGCTGCGCCCCGGCGACGTGATCACCGCCATACTGGTGCCCGACGCGCCGGCCAACATGCGTGCTACCTACGTCAAGGTTCGTGACAGGCAGAGCTACGCCTACGCTCTGGCCTCGGTGGCAGCCGGGATCGATATGCAGGGCGGCGTGGTGCGCGACGTGCGCCTGGCTGCCGGCGGCGTCGGCACGCGGCCGTGGCGTCTGGACGCGTCGGAGGCCGTGCTGCGCGGTCAGGCCTTGAGCCCGACGCTGATCGAACAGGCAGCCGAGCAAGCCGCTTCCGGTGCGCAGCCGCAATCGAAGAACGCATTCAAGGTGACGCTGCTGCGCAACACGGTCCGCCGTGCGCTGCACGCCGTCACCGCCTGAGGACGAGCGAACATGTATATTGGACAAGGCATCATCCGGCAGGACGGGCGGTTAAAGGTGACCGGCGGCGCGCGCTACGCCGCGGAGTTCGAAGTGCCCGGCTGCCTGCATGCCGTTCTGGTGCAGAGCACGATCGCAGCCGGCACCATCACCGGTTTCGACACGGCGCAGGCCGAGCGCATGCCCGGAGTGGTCGCCATCATCACGCACCAGAACGCGGGCCAGCTGAACCAGCACAAGGCCGCCAAACAGATGGTGACGCATCCTTACTTGCAGGACGCTCGCATCCTCTACAACGGCCAGCATGTGGCCGTGGCCGTCGCCGACACGTTCGAGCGCGCCGAAGCAGCAGCGTCCGCCGTGGTCGTCCACTACGCACCGTCAGACGCGGTGACGGTGATGGACGAGACCACGCTGGACCGCGCCTACAAGCCGAAGGACTTCCAGAACGGCGAGAAATCACCCGACGTCAGCCGCGGCGACGCGGCGGGTGCTTTCGCCAGCGCTGCCGTAAAGATCGACGCGACCTACGAGACGCCAGTCGAGCACCACAACCCGATGGAGCCGCACGCCACCATCGCGTCGTGGCGCGGCGACACGCTGGCAGTATGGACCGCCACGCAGGGCATCTCCGGCGCGCAGAAGACCCTGGCCGCGGCGTTCGGTTTGCCAAAGGACAGCGTCACCGTCGTCTGCCCGTATGTCGGCGGCGGGTTCGGCTGCAAGGGCAATACCTGGCCGCCGGCGGTCATCGCCGCCCTGGCCGCGCGCCACGTGCAGCGGCCTGTCAAGCTGGTGCTGACCCGGCCGCAGATGTTCACCTCCAACGGCTACCGTCCGAAGACCATCCAGAAGATCAGGCTCGGCGCGTCGCAGGACGGCAAGTTGCTGTCCATCCGCCACGACGGCTTCTCGCAAATGTCCGACCCAGCGCTGGGCGAGTTCTGCGAGCCGGTCGCGGTCGCCACCCAGATGGCCTACGCGTGCAAGAACCTCGCAGTGTCGCACCGCGTCGTGCCGGTGAACCAGGGGCTGCCGACCTACATGCGCGCGCCTGGCGAGTCGTCTGGCATGTTCGCGCTCGAATCGGCGATGGACGAGCTGGCGCATAGTCTGCGCATGGACCCGCTCGCTCTTCGTTTGGCCAACTACGCCGACCGCGACGAGCAGGAGGACAAGCCCTTCGCAAGCAAGGGCCTGCGCCAATGCTACAGCCAGGCCGCCGACGCGTTCGGCTGGTCCCGCCGAAACCACGCGCCCGGCTCCATGCGAGACGGTCGCATCCTGGTGGGCTGGGGCATGTCCACCTCCACCTACCCCACCAACCGCCGTCCGTGCGAGGCGCGCATCCGGCTGAACGCCAACGGCACCGCCCTGGTGCAAAGCGGCGTCCAGGATTTGGGCACGGGCACCTACACCATCATGGCGCAATGCGCCGCCGACAGGTTGGGCTTGGACATCACCCGGGTCAGCGCACAGCTCGGCGACAGCCGGTTTCCGCCGGGCCCGGTCTCCGGCGGTTCGGCCACCGCGGCCAGCGTCATCCCTGCCATCGAGGCCGCGGCAGAAGCGTTGCGCGCCAAGCTCGCCACCCTGGCCGCCAGCGACCCTAACCTGGCCAGCATCGCCCCGTCTTACATCAGGTTGGACGGACTCGACTTGGTCACCCCGAAGCTGCGGGTGCCGCTGCAGCAAGTCATGCAGCGCGCCGGCGTCGCCTACGTCGAGGCGGAGGGCAGCGCGGCGCCGGGCGAAGCCTATAAATCCCACTCCTGCCACGCCTTTGGAGCGCAGTTCGTCGAGGTTCGGATCGACCCGGATTTTGGCACCATACGCGTCAGCCGCGTGGTCAGCTGCTTCGAGGTCGGCCGCCTGCTGAACGCGCGCACCGGCCGCAGCCAGCTGCTGGGCGGTATCGTCTTTGGCATTGGAATGGCACTGCAGGAGGAGACCCTGATCGACCGCGCGTCCGGCCGGATCGTCAACGCCAACATCGCCGACTACCACATGCCGGTGAACGCCGACGTGCCGGACATACAGGTGCTGACGGTGGACGCACCTGACTTGGCCACCGGCGCGCTGGGCGCCAAAGGTGCTGGTGAGCTGCCGATGGTCGGCGTGGCACCCGCCATCGCCAACGCGGTGTTCCACGCCACCGGCAGACGCGTGCGCAAGGTGCCGATTCGTGTCGAAGACGTGCTGGCGTAGCAGAGGCGACCGCTACCGATACCGGGGTTGGCAAACGAGCAGTCGAAAAGGAAGAATGCAAGGCCTGCTTTTTTGAAAAAAAGCAGCAAAAAACTTTAATACGGCTGTCGCGGGGTAGTCCGAAGCGCGTACCTGATAACGGTCGTCAAAGTTGCCATGCAAACAGGCGTTTTGCAAACAGCACCTAACAACTTTGGTCCTTGGACGTGCGCTGCCGAAACCTCCGCGACAGCAGAGACAAAGTTTTGCTGCTTTTAAAAAAGCACGCCTTCCGTTCTTTCAGCCCAGGGATCAAGCCCTTTAATCATTGGTATCGCCTTGCCTGCCGGGTATGCAAAGACATGACATGCTAGTTGCGGAACCGGTGTATCCGTGGAGACGTGCGGTCGATGCGCGATCCGTCTCGGCTCCACGTGTACGGGTAGTTCCGACACGGGGTCCCGACATGAAACGCCTCCTGGTTTGCACATTCATTGAAGCCGTGGCACTCACGCAGGTTGCCATCGCGGCTGATCAGGTCGAGTTCACCGGTCGAGACTTCCCCAAGACGTTGACCTTTGATGAGCCCGGCATCGATGATGAAATATCGTTGCCGACCTTCATCCTGCGCCCTGATGGTGCGTCGGCCGGCGACGAAAGGGATTTCGATTTCGAGCTGGACAAGCGTCTGACCGATGCGTTGAGCCTGCAGATCAACATTGGCTACACGTCTCTTCCACGCTCGGATCACCACGCACAGGGCTGGCAGAATACGGCGGCAACCCTGAAATACGTGGCTCTCGACGAGCCTTCGGCGGAGCGGCTTGTCTCCTTGAGCCTCACACGCGAGTTCGGGGGTTCGGGTGCAGAGCGCATAGGTGCGACGTCGGTCAGCACGACGACCGCTGCGGTGAATTTCGGGCAGGGCTTTGCCACGTTCGCGGTGCAACCTTTGCTCAAGCCTCTCGCAGTGACTGGCAGTTTCGGCGCCCTGGTGTCCGACCAGCCGACAAGTGCCGTTGCCGAACAGGCTCTCCTCAGCGCATCGCTGCAGTACAGCTTCCGGGTGCTCATGGATGGCTCCGCGGGAAGCCGGCTGCCTGCGTTGATGCGGCCGTTCATACCCATCGTCGAGTGCGTGTACTCTCAGCCGACCGGCCGTCAGGTGCCGGTCGGAACGTTAGCTCCCGGTTTAATCTATTCTGGCGAGGGCTATCAGGTTGCTGCGGAGGCGTTGCTGCCACTCACGCGAGGCGCGGGCAACCATGCCGGGTTCATCGCACAGCTCAACATCTCGCTCATCACGCTTGGCATACCGGCTTTGGCGAGACCGTTGTTTTGACCGTAAGAGAAGAAAGCAAGGCCTGCTTTTTTGAAAAAAGCAGCAAGAAACTTTTGTCATGGCTGTCGCGGGCTCTTCCGCAGTGCATAGCTGAAAAGCAAGAGTTTGCGGTTTCTTTCAAGAAGAACCGCTTGCCTTGGCTGCGTTTCACTAGAGCCGGTATCCAAAAAACGGGGCGGCACCTGGAAGATGCCGCCCCGTCACGCAGGTCAGACGCGTATGCCCGGCCTTACACGAGGTCGAAGCGGTCGGCGTTCATCACCTTGGTCCAAGCGGCCACAAAGTCGCGCACGAACTTCGGCTGTGAGTCGGAACAAGCATATACCTCGGCCAGCGCACGCATTTGCGAGTGCGAGCCGAAGATCAGGTCGACCCGCGTGCCGGTCCATTTGTCCTGCTTGGTCTTGCGGTCGCGGCCGACATACGCGTTTTCGGACTCCGTCGGCTGCCACTCGGTGTTCATGTCGATCAGGTTGACGAAAAAATCGTTCGTCAACGTGCCAGGCCGATGCGTGAACACGCCGTGCTTGGACGCGCCGGAGTTCGCACCCAGCACGCGCAGGCCGCCGACCAGCACAGTCATCTCCGGCCCGCTCAGCCGCATCAGCTCTGCCTTGTCGACCAGCGCTTCCTCGGGCGCCATGAACTGCGCGCCCTCGTAGTGGTTGCGGAAACCGTCCGCGGTTGGCTCCAGCGGCGCGAACGACGCGACGTCGGTCTGCTCCTGCGAGGCGTCCATGCGGCCGGGGGTGAACGCCACGTGGACGTCGCTGCCGGCATCCTTGGCCGCCTTTTCCACCGCCGCAGTGCCGCCCAGCACGATCAGGTCGGCCAGCGACACCTTCTTGCCGCCGGCTGCCTGCGCGTTGAACGCCGTCTGCACCTCACCGAGCTTCTGCAGCACGCCCGCCAGCTCAGCCGGATTGTTCACCTTCCAATCCTTTTGCGGCGCCAGCCGGAGCCGCGCGCCGTTGGCCCCGCCGCGCTTGTCGGAGAAGCGGAACGTCGCCGCCGACGCCCAGGCCGTGCGCACCAGCTCGCCTACGGACAGCCCGGTTGCGAAGATCTGGCTCTTCAGCGCCTCGACGTCCTGCGCGTCGATGACCGGGTGGTCCACCGCAGGGATAGGGTCCTGCCATAGCAACGTTTCCCGCGGCACCAGCGGGCCGAGGTAGCGCTGCACCGGACCCATGTCGCGGTGGGTAAGCTTGAACCAGGCGCGGGCGAACGCGTCGGCGAACTGGTCCGGGTTCTCGTAGAAGCGGCGCGAGATCTTCTCGTAGATCGGATCCACGCGCAAAGCGAGGTCCGACGTCAGCATTGTCGGCAGCCGCTTCTTGGATGGGTCGTGCGCGTCGGGGATGTCGGCCACCGCGTCCTTCGCCTGCCACTGCCAGGCGCCGGCGGGGCTCTTGGTCAGCTCCCACTCGTGCTTGAACAGGTTGTCGAAGTAGTGGTTGCTCCACTGCACCGGCGTCTGCGACCAGGTGACTTCCAGGCCGGCGGTAATCGCGTCCGCGCCGTGGCCGGTGCCGTGCTTGCTGCGCCAGCCGAGGCCCATGTCCTCGATCACCGAACCTTCCGGCTCAGGGCCCACGAAGGACGGGTCGCCCGCACCATGGGTCTTGCCGAAGGTGTGGCCGCCGGCGACCAGCGCCACCGTCTCCTCGTCGTTCATCGCCATGCGCGCGAAGGTCTCGCGTATGTCGTGTGCCGAAGCCTTCGGGTCGGGGTTGCTGTTCGGCCCTTCCGGGTTGACGTAGATCAGGCCCATCTGCACGGCGCCAAGGCGCGAATCGAGCTGCCGCTCGCCGCTGTAGCGCTCGTCGCCCAACCACGTGCCCTCGGGGCCCCAGTAGAGCTCCTCCGGCTCCCAGGTGTCGGCGCGGCCGCCGGCGAAACCGAACGTCTTGAAGCCCATCGACTCCAAGGCAATGTTGCCGGTCAGCACGTAGAGGTCGGCCCAGGACAGCTTCTCGCCGTATTTCTGCTTGATCGGCCACAGCAGCCTGCGCGCCTTGTCGAGGTTTGCGTTGTCCGGCCAGCTGTTCAGCGGTGCAAAGCGCTGCTGGCCGCCACCGGCGCCGCCACGGCCGTCCACAGTGCGGTAGGTGCCGGCGCTGTGCCAAGCCAGGCGGATGAACAGCCCGCCGTAATGCCCGAAATCAGCCGGCCACCACTCCTGCGAATCGGTCATCAGGGCGTGCAGGTCGGCGATCACCGCGTTCAGGTCGAGGGTCTTGAAAGCCTCGGCGTAGTCGAACTCGCTGCCCATCGGGTTGGCCCGCGGTGAATGCTGGCTGAGCGTGTGCAGGCTCAGCGACTCCGGCCACCAATCCTTGTGGCTGCCCTTGCGCGCGCCCTTGCGTGAAGCCGGGGCGCCGCTGTGTGCGACGGGGCACTGGCCCGCGGTCGCATTGTCCGTCATTCCGTCCATAGTTGTCTCTCCTATCGCGTGGCACACCCTTTTTAAAAGGTAGGGCGCGCCTGCCGATTTCGACGTGAACCAACCTAGCGCAGGTGATCGCCGTTGTGAAATCGATAACCGGAGAAGGTTTAATCTATCAGAGCGATTGGCAAGCGAAGCAAGCGGTTCTTTCTGAAAAAGAACCAAAGGACTTTTGTCTCCTGCGGTACCTCCGCGGCAGCAGGGACAAAAGTCTTTGCTTCTTGTCTTCAGAAAAGAAGGCCTTGCTTCTTGCCTGTGCCTAAACCCGCCGAACACTCGGAGGTAAGTGCTCGCACAAAGTTCGCGCCAGCAAGTGAATGTCGCGCTCTCTGGGGTAGCTCCGGCGCCACACCAGGCCGATACGCCGCCCCACGCCATCCGCCAGCTTGCGGGTGGAGACCGAACGCGCACGGGCCTCGCCGCACGCCATCGCCGGCAGCAGCGTGTTGCCCATCCCCGTCGACACCATCTGCAGGATGGTCTCCAGGCTGGTCGCGCGGAAATCGCCGTCCGATTCGCGGTCGGCCGTGCCGCAAATCGCCAAGGCCTGGTCGCGCAGGCAGTGGCCTTCGGTCAGCAGCAGCAAGGGCTGCCCGCGCAGCTCATCCTCCGTCATCATCTTCGCGCCGTTTGGTTTCCGGCCTTTTGGCTCGGCAAACCAGAACGGTTCGTCGAACAAAGGCAGCGTCTCCAGCCGATCGTCGGGAACCGGCAGCGCCACCAAAGCGGCGTCGAGCCGGTGTGAGCCAAGCCGCTCCAGCAGCGGTGCCGTCAGGTCCTCACGCAGCACCAGCCGCAGCGCAGGATACGCCTTGTTCAGCGCGGGGACGAGCCACGGCAGCACGTACGGCCCGAGCGTAGGGATGACGCCAAGGCTGAAGCCGCCAGTCAGCGGCCCGGACGTGTGCTGCCCCACGCTCAGGATAGCGTCGACTTCCGCCAACACCCCGCGCGCGCGCCCGGCGATCTCCGCACCGACGGCGGTGACGTTCACCGATTTGGTCGTGCGCTCGAACAACGTCACGCCGAGCTGGGATTCGAGGTTCTTGATCTGCGTGCTGAGCGTCGATTGCGCGATGTCGCAGGCGGCAGCGGCGCGGCCGAAATGACCGTGCTCGGCGAGGGCTACGACGTAGCGTAGATCCTGCAGGGTCATGCGGGGGAGTCCAACAAAAGCAAGCGGTTCTTTTTTGAAAAAAAGAACCTAGAAACTTTTACTCTCTTTGGGTTTGCCGGGTTGAGGCGTTTCGTTTCGGCTTTACGCAGTAGCGCGCGAACCTGGGGCGGCAACGTGTTCGAATCCTCGACGATGCTCCGGGCAACTTGGCTCGTCTGAGACCATAACGCTTGCAAACGTCTCACGATGCCGTCTTGACCTCTCGCGACGTTGATGTCTCGTTGTCTAGTTCAGACAATATTTGCGCCCTACGCGCGGTAAGCTCCGCGATGACCCCTTGCTGCTCGTCCTCGCCCATGCTGCCCCAGGCAGCGATCTCGGCCAGCGTGCGCCAGCATCCCATGCACAGCCCCGAACGCTCATCCACCACACAGAGCTTCATACAGGGAGAGGCTGCCATGCCGACTAGATAGGATCGACGCAAACAAGCAGCGCCGCATCCCCAAAAGAAATATCAAAGCCCATCGCGCACCTATGTGTCCGCACCGCACGCCTCGAGCAGCGAAAGTTTTTTGGTTCTTTTTTTGAAAAAGAACGGCTTGCTTCTTTACCCACCCCGCAAGCTTCCGACAGACTGTGCGCCGGAGCAACACATGCGGGCGCGAGACGCATCCCTGTCCACCGATCCTCCGCCCGCCCTGCACCGCGACGCCGGCCTAGTCCGCGGTATCGGCACGGCCGGGCTTGCCGCCAGCATCGTCAACAGCGTGGTCGGGTCGGCTATCTTCGTCATACCTGCCGCCTCCGTGCTGGAGGCCGGTGCTGCCGCCCCGCTGGCCTACATCCTTTGCGCCGTGGTGATGGCCGGGGTGACCGCCTGCTTCGCCGAAGCCGGCAGCCGGGTCGCCACCAGCGGCGGCGCCTACGGGGTGGTGGAAGCGGCGTTCGGCCCGGCGGCGGGCTTCGTGGTCGGCGCGCTGCTGGTCGTCTCCGACCTGCTGGCCAGCGGCGGCACCGCGGCGGCGGTGGCCGACATGGCCGGCGCGGCTTGGCCCGTGTTTGCCGCCGGCGCCGGCCGGGTGGGTGTGATCGCCGCCACCTACCTGGTGCTGGTCTGGGCGAACCTGGCCGGCGTGCGCACCACCGCGCGGCTGATCACCGGCGCTACGCTGGTCAAGCTGCTGCCGCTGCTGCTGTTCCTGCTGCTCGGCCTGGCCAGCATCGGGCACGCGCCGCCACCCGGGCCCGCCCTGCCGCCCACCACGTTCGCGGGCTTCGGCCGGGCCGCCATACTCGTGCTGTACGCGTTCGAGGGGATGGAGACCGCGCTGGGCGCCAGCGGTGAGGTGCGGGCGCCCAACCGCACCCTGCCCCGCGCGCTCGGACTCGCCATGCTGTGCGTGCTGGCGCTCTACCTCGGCGTGCAGCTCAGCGCGCAGCACCTGCTGGGCGGCGGACTGGCGGGCTCGGCGGCGCCGCTGGCCGAAGCGGCCGGTAAGGTCAACGTCCTGGCCGGTCAAGTCATGCTCGCCGGCGCGGGCCTGTCCATGCTGGCCTGGATGGCCAGCGACCTGCTGGGCACCTCGCGCATGGTCTTCGCGCTCAGCCGTGACGGGCGGCTGCCCGCCTGGCTCGGCGTGGTGCACGCGCGCAACCACGTGCCGGCGCGCGCGGTGCTGGCCTACGCCGCCGCCTCGTTCGTGCTGGCGCTGACCGGCAGCTTCATCGAGCTGGTGGTGCTGTCCTCGCTGGCGGCCGTCGCGGTCTACATGCTGGCCTGTGTGGCGGCGGTGGTGCTGCGCCGCCGGCGCGTGGCGCTGGCGGGGCAGCCGCTGGAGGTGCCCGGGCTGAAGCTGGCGGCTGGCGTGGGGCTGGCCGGGATGGCGGCGATGGTGGCGTCCGCACGCTGGCAGGAAGTGCTGGGCCTAGCAGGGCTGATCGCGGCCGCGCTGTGCCTCGACCGGGTCAGCAGACATCCGCAAGACCAGTGAAAGGCAAGCAAGCGCGCTGCAGATTTATCGCGACAGCAGGACCAAAAGTCTTTTGCGTCTTCTCTTCAGAAAAGAAGGCCTTGCCTTCCTTACCGGGAAGCACGGCGTGCAACACGCCCGGGCTGCGCAGTACGGCCGCAACCAGGCAAACGGCTCAGCGTCATCGGTAATTGTGACGTAAACGCAACATAAACCGGCTGTGGTCACGGGTGGCGTTGCCGAACAGCAACAGCAGGTTCCAGTTCCGTTTTGGCTTGCGGGTTTAAGGTTTCCCTCTGTCACAAAAACATTATCGTTTGCTGAAGGCCGTTTCGACAGGCGATCGCCTGCGGCCCGGTACGATTGCGGTGCAGATCATTCCTTGGGGGACTTCTCGTTGACACTACGACACAGGCTTGCAAGCTCGGTCGCCATCCTGGCACTGGCGCAGGCGGTTCCGGCCGGCGTGGCCTTCGCCCAGACGGTGCCGGCCGGGCAGAACGCTACACAGCCTTCCGGCGGTGACGCGGCCCTGGCCACCGGCAACACGACGGAGAACATCGTCGTCACGGGTTCACGCCTGAAGCAGTCCAACGCGACGAGTGAGTCCCCGATCGTCGAGGTGACCGCGGCGCAGATCGAGCACACGCAGGCGCAGACGTTGGAAGACGTGCTGACCAAGCTGCCCGAAATCGGCACGGCCGGCGTCTACTCGACCACCAACAACGGCGGCGGTGGCGTCTCCTGCGTCGAGCTGCGCAACCTCGGCATCGAGCGCACCCTCGTGCTGGTCGACGGCAAGCGCTTCGTCAACACGTTCAGCGAGAACTGCGTCGACCTGAACAACATTCCCCTCGAGCAGGTCGAGCGTATCGAGATCCTCAAGGACGGCGCGTCGACCACCTACGGCGCGGACGCCATCGCCGGCGTGATCAACATCATTCTCAAGCACAACTTTTCCGGCGTGACGTTCCACGCCGACGGCTCCATCGGCACGGAAGCAGGCGACGACAAAACCGGCAACATCTCCGTCCTGGCCGGCACGAACTTCGACAAGGGCAACTTCACCGTTGGCGTAGACTACCTCAACCAGGGTCCCGTGGCCCAGGCCGACCGTCCCTGGGCGCAGTACCCGAACCAGACCGACTTGCCTCTCGGCGGCGGAAAGGCGGAAAAAGGATCGATCTACAACCCGAACGGCCTGATTTTCTCCGACGAGAACACGACGAACGCGGCCAACTACGCGAACCTGTTCAACGTGCTCAACAAGAACGGAACGGTCGGCGCGCCGTACGCCGGCCTGTTCCCCAGCCAGCGCTACAATTTCGGCGCCGACCAGTACTTGTCGTTCGCGCTGGAGAAGGAGAGCATCACCACCACCACCAACTACGACTTCAACGACCACATCACCGGCTTCCTGGAAGGCTTCTACACCCACAAGCGGACGGGTGAGCAGCTCGCACCGCAGCCGGTGAGCGCCGCTCTGCCGGGCAACGGCTTGCCCGATGCGTTCGTCGTGCCCGAAGGCAACCCTTACCTGTCGCAGCTTCTTGGCGCCGGCTCCGGTCCGATCGACATCTACAAGCGCGAAACCCAGGTCGGTGACCGTCAGTACAACCAATTCGACAACACCTTCCAGATCAACACCGGCTTCAGGGGCAACATCACCGGCAGCTGGGACTACGAAGTCTTCTTCCAGTACGGCGAGGACGACGACCAGAGCACCAACACCAACAACATCAACTTCCTCCATCTGGAAAACCAGCTCGGCTTCCAGCAAACCACGGCCACGCCGGCACAGATTGCCGCTACCACGGCCACGACCGGCGGCTTCGACGCCTCGACCTTCGGTGTCTACAACCCGAACGTCTGTATCGCTGCGTCCGGCTGCACGCTCGCCAACCCGTTCGGCCAGAACTACACCGCAGCACAGCTCAACTACATCAGGTACACGGAGACGACGCAGGCCCGCGAGACGCTGAAGGTCTACGGCGGCAGCATCACCAACAACGAGATCTTCCAGTTGCCGGCAGGCCCGGTCGGCGTGTCGCTGGGCGTCGAGCACCGCACGGAGTTCGGCCAGTTCACGCCCGACTCCCTCGACCTCACCGGCGAAGGCCTGGGCAGCACCGCTCGCCCGACGCAGGGTTCGTTCGACGTGACCGAGCTGTACGGCGAAACCCGCATTCCGATCCTAAAGGACCTGCCAGGTGTGAAGGACCTGCACATCGACGTCGGCGGCCGGTTCTTCGACTACAACACGTTCGGCTCGGGTGAGACCTGGAAGGTTGCCGGCAACTACACGCCGGTCACCGGCATCCGCTTCCGCGGGTCCGACGGCGTTGCGTTTCGCCAGCCCAGCATCAACGACCTCTACACCGGCGACCTGATCAGCTTCAACGGCGCCGTCGACCCCTGCGCCCAGGTAAGCAGCTACGGCGGCAAGTCGGGGATCGTGCAGGCGAACTGCGCCAAGCAGGGCATCAACACGGCAACCTTCACCCAGGTCGGCAGCCAGGTGCAGGCCATCGAAGGTGGCAACCCCGCCCTGACGCCTGAGACGGCGCGCACGCAGACCCTCGGTGTCGTCCTCAACCCGCCCTTCGTGCCTCGCCTGGCGGTGACGGTCGACTTCTCGCGCACCAAGATCGACAACTCGATCGGCGTGCTGCCCACGCAGTTCATTCTTGACAACTGCTACACCCAGGCGAGTTTCAATCCGGGCACCACCAGTGCCACCGACCCGTGCCGGCTGGTCTCGGCGCGCACTGGCGCAGGTCAGCTCAACACCATCACACAGATCAACGAGAACCTCGGTGTAACCCGTACGGAGGCGCTCGACATCGGCGGCACCTACTCCTACCCGATTGCTGGTTACGGGGTGCTGTCCTTCCAGAACGACCTGACGATCACGCTCAAATACCAGCAGCAGAGCGTGCTGAACGGGCCGTTCATCGGCTATCTTGGCACCATCGGCGTCGAAGCATCGAGCCTGCCGGCTTACCCGCACTTCCGCGACAACGCGAGCATCGACTACAAGATCGGCAACTTCGGCTTCGGCTACAGGATGCGCTTCATCCAGGGCACCACTTTCGACACCTATCCTGGGCCGTTCGTGCAGGGCAAGCTGTCTACCCAGTACGCCTCTGCAGCAACACCCGACGTCTTCTACCACGACGTCAACCTGTCGTATGACGTGCACAACTTCAGCCTGAACCTCGGCGTGCAGAACCTGTTCGACAAGCAGCCACCGTTCGTGCTGGATACCGGCACCAACACCGACGCTGCCGTCTACGACGTGTTCGGCCGCGTGGTTTACCTGAAAACCACTCTGCGGTTCTGATCTCCGGGCCCTCAGCCCGCATTTCACCTCAGCAGCAAGCCGCCGGGATCACGCCCGGCGGCTTGAACTTTTACGAGAGGACCGCTCACCATGCGCTTGGCTTCTATCTCCCTCGCCGCCGTCACGCTCGCCCTTGCGGGTTGCGCGGGCACGCCGCCCGCTGGTACCCAAACGGCCGCCCATGCAAGGTGTGACCACCAGACCGGCAGCATGCTGTGTTCCTCGCCTGACGACCAACCGATGGGCAACACGAACGACGCGTCGATCCAGCAGACGGCGAACGGCGCCGGCGGCACCGGGCGGTAGAGGCGCGTCGCGCAAGCGTCCGTCTGTTCGTCCCGCTTGCGCTGCAGGCATCGGCCTGCATAGTCCTGCAGTATGAGCGTCACGGTCAGCGCCGGCCACGCCGCCCCCGCCCAGCTTGAGGCCGCCGCCCAGCTCCTATCCGCCGGCCGGCCGGCCGAAGCGCGCGCTACCATCGAGCGCGTCCTCGCCGCCAAGCCGAGGCTCGCCGAAGCGCACCGCCTGCTCGGCGCGTGCCTGCACCAGCAAGGCGACCTGCCGGGCGCCGAGGCCGCCTTGCGCGCCGGCCTTAAACTCGACCGAGCGAACCCTGACATCGCCGCCGCGCTTGCGGACCTTCTGGCCGCCACGTCCCGCCAAGCCGACGCCGAGCGCGTCCTACGCGCGGCCCTCGCCGAGAACCGCCGGTCGGCCACGCTGGCCGCCCGCCTCGCACAGATCCTGACCGCCACCGGCCGTGCGCAGGAAGCCCTCCGCACCGCAGCAAAGCTGGCGCAAGCCGCGCAGCCGGACCACGCCATCCTCACCGAACAGGCGGCCGCCCTGAAGGCACTCGGCCAGCCGGACCGCGCGCTGGCCGTCTACGAACGCGCCGCCAGCCTCTACCCCGCCGACGCCGTGGCGCACCACAACCTGGCTGCCAGCCACGGCGATCTCGGCCACGCGGCGCTGGCCGAACGCAGCGCTGCCCGCGCGCTGTCCGGCGGCGGCGGCGCCCCGCAAACCTGGCTGGTCTACGGCCGCGCGCTGGTGGGCCTGGGCCGGCTGGACGAGGCGGAGCGCGCGTTCCGGCAGGCCATCGCCCGCCAGCCCGCCTACACCGAGGCCCATCGCGACCTGGCCCAGCTCGTCTGGATGCGCAGCGCGGACGCGGCTGCGGCCACCTCGCTGCTGGATGCTGCCATCAAGGCAAACCCGCACGCTCACCCGCTGTGGGCCCTGCGCGCCAACCTGCTCCAGCACGCCGGCGACCTGGCGGGCGCACTGGACACCCTGCTGGCCGCGATCAGGCTGCATCCGGACCAGCCCGGCCTGTTGCTGGCAGCCTCCCAAGTGTCGGCCCTGTGCGGCCGGGCGCCCGAGGCGGTGCAGTTCGCCGAGCAGGCCGCCCTGCACGCGCCGGGCGAGCACGCCGACGGCGCGCTGTTCGCCGCCTGCGTCGCCGCGGGCCATGCCGAGCGAGCCGCCTCCGTCGCCGCGCGCATGCTGCAGCGCCAGCCGCTGGACCAGCGCGCGCTCGCCTACCAGGCGACCGCCTGGCGCCTGCTGGGCGACACACGATACGCCGCGCTGTACGACTACCCGAACCTGGTGCGCGCCTGGCGGATGGACACGCCGGACGGCTGGCAGACGCTGGAATCCTACCTCGCCGACCTCACCCGCGCGCTGGGCGGCCTGCACGCCTTTCACACCCACCCGCTGGACCAGTCGTTGCGCCACGGCAGCCAGGCCGCCCACCTGCTGGCCTCCGAAGACCCGGTGGTGCGCGCCTTTTTCCAGGCCGTGGACGGGCCGATCCGACGCCACCTTGCAGCACTCGGGCAGGGCAGCGACTCCCTGCGCGCCCGCAACACCGGCGGCTACGCCTTTCGCGGCGCCTGGTCGGTGCGCCTGCGCCCTGGCGGCTTCCACGTAGACCACGTCCACCCCGAAGGCTGGCTGTCCTCTGCCTGCTACATAGCACTGCCGGAGACGGCAGGGCCGGGCCGGCAAGCCTGGATAAAGTTCGGCGAGCCGGGCATCCCCACACAGCCGGCGCTGGAGGCGGAACACTTCGTCGAGCCGGAAACGGGGATGCTGGTGCTGTTCCCCTCCTACATGTGGCACGGGACAGTGCCGTTCACCGGTGACGTGCCGCGGCTGAGCGTGGCGTTCGACTTGGTGCCGGGATAGGAACGGCCATGCCTTTTACAGGCGAACCAACGCGAAGTAAGAAAGCAAGGCCTGCTTTTTTGAAAAAAAGCAGCAAAAAACTTTTGTCCCTGCTGTCGCGGAGTCTCCCGCAGCGCGCGACGGCGGAGTCAAAAGTTTTTTGCCTTACCTGATGAAAACACGCTGCCCCGCGTAAGCAACCCAAACATCCCGGCTCTGCAGGAAATCAACGCCCAGCAGCATGTCGGCAAACGGTGGGTGCACCGGGCTGACCAGCAAGGGGAAACCGGTGGTGTGCGATGTACCGACAGCAATGTCGCCGATGCGCATGGTGTGGGAAAACACGTCGTTGCCGTCCGCACCGCGGCTGACCAGGAGCCTGGCTTTGGCCAGGGTAGCTGCAGTCATGCCGAGCTGGCTGGCGGCTGCGATGTCGATGGTGGTGGACCTCGCACCGGTGTCGAGCAAGGCGCGCAGGCTCCGGCCGTCGACGTTGACGGCCAAGGTCATCAAGTCGCCGGTGCTGCGCTGCAGGAACGCCGACGACCATGCGCCGGTCCAGGCCGGCTCGATCTTGTCGCAATCGCTGCGCTGCCAGAAGGTGACGCGGCGGGCTGGGAAGTTGAACTCCACGTCGTAAGCCGACAGCGTCTGAGCGCCGATGATGCCGGAAAGTGGCGGGTCCACCACGGCAGACAGCGGGAAGTCGGCGACGGCTGCGCCGGATTGGGGAATCTCTGCGCCGCCGAGCTCGAAGTGTTGGAGGATGACGTCGAAATTGGTGGCCTCGCCGCCGAGGCCATGCACGGTGGTGCGGGCCAGGTGGTTGACCGCGAGGCGCAGCCGGCCGACGGCCTGCTGGCGGATCGTCAGGCGCTCGTCACCGGTGTCGATGAGCATGGAGACGGGTTGCTCGTCCAGCCGGGCCGGCACCACGGCGTAAGGTGTGCCAGGCGCCATCGGCAGGTCTGCGACGCGGTCCAGGCGACAGCTACCCGGCACGTTCGCCGCCTGCGGGTTGGCCGAACAGGCGGAGAGTGCGCAGCAGGCAACGGCACTCAGCAGGGTGGCGCGACAGAACGCGCGCGCAGGCTGGGTTTTCACGTTTCTGCTGCATCCGACGACGTTTGCCGGAATGGTAGACACCGGAGCCATCCTGTATCGTGGATGTCTGGTAGCCGGCGCGCCTGACGGTGTAATCGCAAAGCTGAGCATCGGTGGAAGCCGTCCCGGTCTGAAGCGTTGTGGCGCGGTATTACGACTTCGCCTTTGACTGCTTACGGCCAGCAACAGAAAGCAAGGCCTGCTTTTTAAAAAAAGCAGCAAAAAACTTTTGTTTTCTTGGGCGCGCGCTGCAGAGATCTCCGCGACAACAGGACCAAAAGTTTTTTGCTGCCTTGTTTCAAAAAAGCAGGCCTTGCCTTCGTTTTCGGTCATCGTGGAGTCAACACATGAACCTGCTTAACTAGCTCGTGCCCGCGGCCAGTCTCGAGGCAACGCGATCCACCACGCAGCACAGCACCTGGTCTTGTGCCTGCCCTGCGTCGACGACGATCGTTTCGCCTGTTTTCGCCTGGTCGAGAAAGGCGGCCCGCACGCGCTGATGGAACGCCAGGTCGAGCGCCTCGAAACGCGCTTCGTCTGCGTTCGCCTTGCCCAGCCGGCGCACGCTGCGGCGCAAGCCGACCAGCGGGTCCACGTCCAGCAGCACCGTCAGGTCCGGCATCAGGCCGCCCACCGCGCACGCGTGCAGGTCCATGATGAGCGACGACGGAAGTCCGCGGCCGGCGCCCTGGTAGGCCAACGTGGAGCCCACGAAGCGGTCGCACAGCACGATGCGTCCAGCCTCCAGCGCCGGCTGGATGACACGGCGCACGTGCTGCACGCGGGCGGCCACCATCAGCAGCAATTCTGCCGCCGGGTCCCATTCCGGGCCGTCGGCGGATAGGAGCAGGGCGCGCAGGGCAAGGCCTTCCGGCGTGCCGCCGGGCTCGCGGGTGAGCAAAGCGTGGCCCCCGAGTGCGGCGGCGACTGCGTTCATGGCAGTCGTCTTGCCGGCGCCCTCGCCGCCTTCAAAGGCGATGAACACGCCGCGTTTCACGGATGGGAATATCGTTGGCGATACAACGCAGGCGGTCGGAGATCTTCTCTGCCGCGGACTGGGCGAGGAAGGAAGGCCTGCTTTTTTGAAAAAAAGCAGCAAAAAACTTTTGGTCCTGCTGTCGCGGGGTCTTTTGGTTGTGCACCAAGGAAACAAAAGTTTGTTGGTCTTCTCTGAGAGAGAACCGCCTTCCTTGCCCGCCATCAAGCAAGATCTCGCGCGTCGATACAACGCGCACGACGCCCACGCACGGCGGTACCGCCGCCACACACTGCAGAACGTTCCGCGACAGCCGAACCAAAAGTTTTTTGCTTCTTTTTTTCAAAAAAGAAGGCCTTGCTTGCTCGCTTGCCTTAAGCCCCCGTCAGCAACCGCGTCACTACCGCAACCGCCCGCCCTGGCAACGCCATGCGCCCCACATCCTCACCCGCCACCAGCGGTATCTCCGTCTGTGGCACGCCCTGCCCGCTCACCGTCAGCTTGCCCACCACCTCGCCTGCCTTGATCGGCGCCGGAATCGGGCTGTCGTACGCAATCGCCACGTGGGCGTGCTGGCGCCAAGCGCGCGGCAGGGTCAGTTTCAAATCCTGCCCGCCCACCAGCGGCACCGTGCGGCTGGAGCCGAGGTAGACCGGCGCGTTCTCCACCACGTCGTTGGAGGAAAACAGCGTCACGTTCTCGAAATTCGCGAACGCCCAGCCCATCAGCCGCACGCTCTCCTCGACGCGCGCGCGCGCGGTCGGCATGCCGTTCAGCACCATGATCACGCGCCGGCCGTTATGCTCCGCGCTGCCCACAACGCCGAAGCCGCCGGCATCCGTGTGGCCGGTCTTCAGCCCGTCTGCCAGGCCGCGCTGCACCAGCGGATTGCGGTTGTATTGGACGATGCCGTGATAGGTGAACGTCTTCTCCGCGTCGAAGTGGTAGTATTCCGGGAAGTCCTGGATCATGCGCCTGGCGAGTGTGGCGATGTCGCGCGCCGACATGTGGTGCGCGGGGTCGGGCCAGCCGGTGCAGTTGCGGAACTCGCTGTTCGTCAGCCCGAGAGTCTTGGCCTCGGCGTTCATCATCTCGACGAACTGCTCTTCGGACCCGGCGATGCCTTCGGCCAGCACGATGCACGCGTCGTTGCCGGACTGGATGATCATGCCGCGGATCAGGTCTTCCACCTTGATCTGCGCGCCAAGCTCGACGAACATTTTCGAACCCTGTGTGCGCCAGGCGTGTTCGCTGACGGGCAAGGTCTGGTCCAGCCGCAGCGTGCCGGCCTTCAGCTTGGAATACACGATGTAGGCGGTCATCAGCTTGGTCATCGAGGACGGTGGCATCTGTTCGTCGGACGCCTTGTCCAGGATGGTCGCACCGGTGTTGAAGTCCACGATCACCGCCCAGCGCGCCGAGGTGTCCATCGGACCCAGCGGGGTATTGGCCGGTGCGCCACCGGCGGCGGGCGCACCCGCGTCGGCACCGCCCGCATCCTCGTCGTCGCCGGATTGCTTGTGCGCGGCTGTAGACTCTCGAATTGCCTTGCGCGGCTTGGCGAAAGCCTGCCCCGCCGCCACGAAGGCGGCGCCCGAGAGCAACAGGAAACGGCGTGTCTGCATCATGCTTCTCTCCTTATCGCACGAATCCTACCGGACGCGGATACGCGCGTCGATCACGCCGGCAGCCAACGCCTGCGCCAACGCCGCGTCAGCCTGCGCGATGGTGGCGAACGGCCCCGCCTGCACCGTGTAGACCGTCTGCCGCCCGTCACGCGAGCGCACCACGTCCGCGCCGAGTCCCGAAAGCCTGGACGCGACCACGTGCGCATAATTGAACCGGCCGAAACTGCCGCAGGCCAATACCAGCTGTCCCGGGTTGGCGTAGGTCATCTGCACGCGTTCTGGCAGCCGGTCCGGCACTATCGGCCCGGCCGCCTCCGCCGTGGCGCCGCCGATGGCCCGGGCCGGACCTGCGGGCCCGCCGCCAGGTGGCGGCAACGCCTCTGCGGTGACGGCGGCGGCGGGTGCTGCCTCGATTTGCAGCGACGGGCCGCCGCCTATCTGTTCCACCAGGCGGCGGCTCAGCGCCTGGTCCACCCGCACCCGCACCCGCGCGGCACCCTCCACCGGCATCCCCAGCAGCAGCGCAGCCCGCGGCGAGACGGCGATGATGCGCCCCGGCGTGGCAGGGCCGCGGTCGTTCACCCGCACCTCGAGCACTCGCCCGTTTTCCAGGTTCGTCACCTCGACGATGGCCGGCAACTGTATCGTCTGCATCGAAGCGGTCAGCGCTTGCGGGTCGCGCAGTTCGCCGTCCGCAGTCAGGCCGGGTGCCGCCGTCTGCACCGCGGCGATCCCGGTGGCATCGAGCCCGTATTCCTCGGCCGGATAAAACCAGAAGCCGCTTATTTGGTAGGCCGGCCCCAGCTCGTAATGCGGGTGTGCCGCGGCCACCGGCGGTGGCGGCTTGCGGTGCAGGCAACCCGACGCCCCCAGCACGCCCAGCAGGACCAGCCAGGCACGGCCTGCAGGCATCAGGCCGCCGCGTAGGCCAGCAGCCCCACGCCCAGCGCGTAGTAGTCGGACGGGTTGTAGCGGCGAATCACGTTGAAGTTGTGGTACACCATGAAGGCCTCACCACCGGCGCCGTCCGGCATCACCACCGCGCCCGACGCATCGCCGCGGCTGAATGGCCGGCCGTCAAGGCGGGTCACACCGGCGGCCTGCCACTCGGCCAGCGTGCGTACGCGGTCGCGCCCGGTCGCAGCCTCGGTCAGGCCCGGCGGCACGCTGACCTGTTGGCCCCAGGGCTCGCCCATCCGCCAACCGCATTTGGCCAGGTAGTTGGCCACCGAGCCGAACACGTCCGCCCGGCTGGTCCAGATGTCGCGCCGGCCGTCGCCGTCCGCATCCACCGCGTAGTGCAGGTAGGAGCTCGGCATGAATTGCGGCTGGCCCATCGCACCGGCCCAGCTTCCGGTCATCGCACGCGGTGCAACGTCGCCGGAATCCAGGATGCGCAAAGCGTTGATCAGTTCGCCGCGGAAGTAGCTGCCGCGGCGGCCCTCGTAGGCCAGCGTGGCCAGCGCCTCGACGATGCGGTAGTTGCCGGTCTTCTCGCCAAAGCCGGATTCCAGACCCCAGATGCCCACCACAATGCGCGGGTCGGCCGGGTAGCGCGCGGTTATCGAGGCCAAGCTCGACGCCTCCGCCGCGTAGGCCACGCGCGCCTTGTCCAGGCGGGACTGCGGCAGCACGCGCTGGCGGTATTGCGCCCAGGTCAACGTGAACTCCGGCTGGTGGTGGTCCAGCTCGAGCACCTTGGGGTTCGGCTGCACGCCATCGAACGCCGCGTCGATCGTGTCGCCGCGTATGCCGGAGCGCACGGCCTCGGCCCGCACGGAGGCGACGAAACCGGCAAAGCCTGGCGTGCTTGCCGAGGCGATGCTGGGAAAAACCAAGGGTGCAGCTAGGACGACTCGACGGGTGAGCATGCGGCCAGGGATGACACACGCGGGGGCGGGTCGCCAGTTAAGCAAAAGAAAGGACTTCTTTTTCGAGAAAAAGAAGCAAAAAGCTTTGCGTCCGCTGTCGCGAGCCTTTCCGGTGAGCGCGCGACGGCGGACGCAAAAGCTTTCGGTTCTTCTTTCAAACTGCTTGCTTGCCTTGCTTGACACTTCTCCCTGCGCCCCCGAGTTTGCCACCCAAGCAACAACCAGGAACCGTTCATGACCCGTCTGCTCGCCGTCGCCGCCCTGCTCGCCCCGCTCAACGTCGCCGTTGCGGCCGAGGTCACTCAGAGCGTCACCACCACCGCCAGCCCGAAAGCCGTGTGGTCGATCATCGGCGCGTTCGACGGCATCCACACCTGGCTTCCCGGGGTGACCAGCAGCCCGGCCGACAAAGGCAACAAGGTCGGCTCGGTCCGGCTGATCACGCTCGGTGCGCCCGGCAATCCCACGGTGCAGGAGCAGCTCACCGCCCGCAAAGGCACCAGCTACTCCTACAAGATTCTGAAGGTGGACCCGAAGGTGCTGCCGGTGACGAACTACGCCTCGACGATCTCGGTGACCAAGTCCGGCGCCGGCTCCACCGTCACGTGGCACGCAACCTTCACGCCGCCCGCCGGCACCGACGAAGCTGCCGACGACAAGGCGCTGACCGGCCTGTATCAGTCCGGCCTGAACAACATCAAGACGATGGCGGAGAAGTAGCGCTGCCAGCGTAGTCCGCGACCAGGTCGGCCACTACCCGCTCGAACATCTCCGTCGTCAGCCGGCGGGTGGAAGTGTTGTAGCGGGAGACGTGGTAGCTGTCCGCCAGCACCAGCCCGCCGGGCAGCGCGTGGCGGGCGCCGTGGCCGAACTTGAACTGGCTCAGCCGGCCACCCAGCGCGCGCACGACCGCGGCATGGGCCAGCAGCCCCAGCGCCAGCACGGCCCGCAGTTTAGGCAGGCCGCCTAGCTCGGCGGTCAGGAACCTGTTGCAGGTGGCGGCTTCGGCCGGGGTGGGCAGGTTGGCCGGCGGCACGCAGCGCACGGCGTTGGCGATCCGGCAGGCCTGCAACGTCAGCCCGTCGTTCGGGTCGGCCATGTAGGTGCCATGCGCCAGCCCAAACTTCAGCAGCGTCTCGTAGAGCAGGATGCCTGCGTGGTCGCCGGTGAACGGCCGCCCGGTCCGGTTCGCCCCCTTCACGCCAGGCGCCATGCCCACCACCAGCAGCCAGCCGTCCCGCGGCCCGAAGCTGGGCACCGGCGCGTTGAACCAGCCTGGGTTTTCTGCCCTGTTTGCCTCGCGGTAGGATTTCAGGCGAGGGCAGAGCGGACAGTCGGGTGGTGGCGTGCTGGCGGCGGACGGATCATTGCTTTTCATAGCTGTCAGCTTTGACTCTGGTGTCTCGTTGGTCGGGGGAAGGCAAGGCAAGCGGTTCTTTTTTGAAAAAAGAACCAAAAAACTTTTGTTCTCTTGGGGTGTACGCTGCGGCAGCGTCCGCGACAGCATGAGCTAAAGTCTTTGCTCCTTGCCGGTCGAAACCGCCGCGGCTCGACAAGGGACATCGGGCTGCCGTTACACCTAGGTGTGCGTAGCTCAGGCGTGTCGTTTCAGCCGTCCGCGGCAGCGCTCGCAAAAGCTTTTTGCTTCTTTTTCTCGAAAAAGAAGGCCTTGCTTGCTCACCTCACGGGCAAGCAAGCCGAAGCAAGCTGCGCCATCGCCCGCGCCCGGTGGCTAATGGCATGCTTGTCCGCCGGCGCCATCTCCCCGAACGTCACCCCACCGCCGAGCGGCACGAACATCGGGTCGTAGCCGAACCCCGACCCACCGCGCGGCGGCCAGGCCAGTGTGCCGTCCACCCGCCCCATGAAGCTGGCCGTCTCGCCGTCCGGCCAGGCCAGGCAGAGCACGCAGACGAACCAGGCGCGGTCTTCCGGGTCCGCACCGCGGGCCTGCTGCACGCGCGCCATGGCAGCGGCGAAGTCGCGCCCGACCCCGGCCCAGCGGGCGGACAGCACGCCGGGCGCACCCCGCAACGCGGCAACGCAGAACCCCGAATCGTCGGCCAGCGCCGGCAAACGCGACGCACACGCCGCAGCGACCGCCTTCAGCCGGGCGTTGCCGAAGAAGTCTGGCGCCGTTTCCTCAGGCTCCGGCAAGCCGAAGTCGGCAGCGGAGACGACGGCGACGCGATGCGGTTCGACCAGCTCGGCGATCTCGGCCAGCTTGCCGCGGTTGTGGCTGGCCAGCACCAGTTTCTCGCCCGGGGCCAGCCGCCGCGCACCGCTCACGCCAGCGCCTTCCTCTGCGCCTCGAACAGCGCCGCGGTGCCCAGTTGCGCCAGACGCAGCAGCTCCATGAACTGCGCCTCGCTGAACGGCGCCTGCTCGGCGGTGCCCTGGATCTCGACGATGCCGGTCTGCGTCAGCACGAAGTTGGCGTCGGCTTCGGCCCCGCTGTCCTCGGCGTAGTCCAGGTCCAGCAGCGCCGCGCCGCCGACCAGTCCGCAGGAGACGGCGGCCACCTGGCTGGTCAGCGGCACCGCGGCGATCACCTTGTTGGCCACCAGGTGGCGGAACGCCAGGCTCAGCGCCACCCAGGCGCCGGTGATGCTGGCGCAGCGCGTGCCGCCGTCGGCGTTCAGCACGTCGCAATCCAGCGCCACGCTCATCTCGCCCATCGCCGTGCGGTCGGTCACCGCGCGCAGGCTGCGGCCGATCAGGCGCTGGATCTCCTGCGTGCGGCCCGACTGCTTGCCGCGGGCCGCCTCGCGGTCGCCGCGGGTGTGGGTGGCGCGGGGCAGCATGCCGTACTCGGCGGTGACCCAGCCCAGGCCCTTGTTGCGCATGAAGGGGGGGACCTTGGGTTCCACGCTGGCGGTGCACAGCACCTCGGTGCCGCCCATGCGGATCAGGCAACTCCCCTCGGCGTGGTGGGAGAAGCCGGGCTCGATCGAGACTTGGCGGAGGGCGTTGGGAAGCCGGTTTTCGTGGCGCATGCGGAGGTATCCGGAAAGGAAGGGTAGGCAAGGCAAGCAGTTCTTTTTTGAAAAAAAGAACCAAAAAACTTTTGTCCCCTGGGGTACGCGTTGTGGGAGAGTTCGCGACAGCAGAGACAAAAGTTTTTTGCTGCTTTTTTTCAAAAAAGCAGGCCTTGCTTTTCTCTCGCGTTTTGGCTGCCGGCTTTAACCGCGGGCGAGACTTTTTACAAAAGCGAACCGGTTGCTCGTTGGCGGCACGGCAGCGCTATATCAGGCAGATGGACCTGCAACCCAAGCCGCTCCCCCCTGGCCTGGACCCGCGCGCGGCCGCAGTGCTGCGCGAGATCGTCGAACAATACGTCAGCAACGGCGAGCCGGTCGGCAGCCGCACGCTGGCCCGGCGGCTGCCCATCGCGCTCTCGCCGGCCACCATACGCAACGTGATGGCCGACCTCACCGACGCCGGCCTGCTGTTCGCCCCGCACACCAGCGCCGGGCGGCTGCCGACCGACCGCGGCCTGCGGCTGTTCGTCGACGGCCTGCTGCAGTTCGGCGACCTCTCGCTCGACGAGCGCGAGACGATCAGCCGCCAGCTCGCCGGCCACGGACGCTCGCTGCAGGACACGCTGGCGGACGCCTCGGCCATGCTCTCCGGCCTCAGCCAGGCGGCCGGCATGGTGCTGGCACCCAAATCGGACGGCGCCATCAAGCACATCGAGTTCGCGTCCCTGGGCTCCGGCCGAGCGCTGGTGATCCTGGTGGCCGCAGACGGCCAGGTGGAGAACCGGGTGATCGAGATCCCGCCCGGCCTGCCGCCCTCCGCGCTGACCGAGGCCGCAAACTACCTCAACGCGCGCGCCGCCGGCCGCACGCTGATGGAGCTGCGCCGCCGGGTCGCCGAGGAGATGACGGCGGATCGCGGGCAGCTCGACCAGCTGGCCGCCGGCGTGGTGGAAGCGGGCCTGGCCACCTGGACGGATGCCGCCGCGCGTGGCGGCAGCCTGATCGTGCGCGGCCAGGGACGGCTGCTGGCCGATGTCACCCAGATCGAGAACCTGGCCGCCATCCAGATCCTGTTCGACCGGCTGGAGACGCAGGAGACCATGCTGCGCCTGCTCGAGCTGGCCGAACAGTCCGACGGCGTGCGCATTTTCATCGGCGCCGAGAGCGCGCTGTTCGGCAGCACCGGCGTCTCCATGGTAGTGGCCCCTGCCCGCAACCACGCCGACCGCATCGTCGGCGCCATCGGCGTCATCGGCCCCACCCGCATCAACTACGGCAAGATCATCCCCGTCGTAGACTACACCGCCCGGGTAATCGGCCGCCTGCTAGGCTGACGCACGTTTCACCAGCGAAGCCAAGGAAGCAAAAGTTTTTTGGTTCTTTTTTTCAAAAGGAACCGCTTAATTGCTCCCTTTCCGCAGTGGCCAAGCCGCTCGTAAGCCGCTAGGTTTCGTTTCAGCAATGGCGACATACCCGATCAGCCACGTAGTTGCGCCCGGCCTGCCGTCATCACCGCGTCGCCTCTGGCACATGGTGAAGTACTGGCGGGCGGTCCGGGTGCGCGACCAGGCGGAGCTGGACCGTGCCCTGTCCCGCGCCCCACCCTACATCGTGGTGGAGGGTACTGAAGCGTTGCGTGCCCACGCCGCCAGCCTGGCCTATCGCGGCGGCCAGGAAGCCGCCTGGCTGGAGAGCAAGGCGGCCAGGTCCGACGAGACACCCGCCTATGTGGCTGTGCCCGCGCTCGGCCGCATCCGCGACGGCTACCGCCGGCACCCGATGCCTGAGGAGGGCCGTCCGGCAGGACGCCGGCGTCGGCGCCTGAAGATCGAGCCCGGGATGGCTGCCGTGTTGTCGGCCTGCGTCGGGCTGCTGGCCGCCGTCGGGGTGGAATGGCTGGCCTGGCCGGCCGCCAACCAAGAGCTGGTGCGCGGCCCGCACCAGGTGGCGTCGCCGGCGCTGCTTGGCGTCAACGTGCCGTTGCCCACTCACGCGCCGCCGCCGCCACCGCTGTCGTCCGGTCAGTTTCTGGTGCAGGTGGCCGTCCCGGTGCTGGGTGTGCTGGCTGCGGCGGCATTGCTGGTGTTGCTGGTGCTGGCGATCGGGCCAGGGCGCAAGCGGCGGGTCAGCTGGCGGGTGGATTACCGGATGCAGGGATTGCTGGTCATCGCCCGGGTCAGGACGCAGGTCGTCTGACCCAGGGCGGGGCCTCCGCAAGCCTGCCAAAGGTTTTAGCTTTCCTCTGCGCCCCCTGTCCTGCCCTTGTCCGGGACGGTGGTATCGCCTAACTGCGGGCCATGAGCGACACGTTCGAACAACCCGACGCGGCGGGAGAGGCCGAAGGTTCAACCGAAGCGCTAATGAGCGAGGCGGCTCGCCGGATCGCCGAGCTAGAGGCCGAGCGCGACGACTACAAGGACCGCTGGGTCCGCGCCGAGGCCGAGACCCAGAACGTGCGCACCCGCGGCAGGCGCGAACTGGAAGAGACCCGCCAGTACGCCGTGCAGAAATTCGCCAAGGACGTGGTGGAGGCGGCGGAGAACCTGCGCCGCGGCATCAGCAGCCTGCCGGCCGCGCGGCCTGATGAGCCGGAGATCCTGGCCAAGTTGCGCGACGGGTTCGAGGGCGTGGAGCGCAGCTTCGTCGCCCTGCTGGAGCGCAACGGCATCGTTGCCGAAGACCCAGTGGGCAAGCCGTTCGACGCCAACCTGCACCAGGCGATGGCCGAGCAGGCGACGACCGAGCACCCGCCCGGCACGGTGGTGCAATCCTGGAGCCGGGCGTGGACGCTGAACGGTCGGTTGCTGCGGCCGGCGATGGTGGTGGTGGCGAAGGGCGATGGGCCTCCGGGGATCAACACTCAGGCGTAGAAAAAAAGCGGTTCTTTTTTGAAAAGAACCGCCAGACTTTTGTCTCCCTGTGTGTGCCTTGGTTTGGTCGTGTCGTTTCGTTGGTGACAGACGCTTTTGCATCTTTCACTTGAAGATAAAGATCCTTGTTTTGCGCTATGCGGCCCGCACTTGGACAGGGCGCCCATGAGCCCTCGCTGTTTCCTGCATCGGCACGGTGAACACGGTCAGCCCGGTCGCCGGAGCGGGGCCCAGGGCGGCAAACTTGCAGTCGCGGTGCACGAACAGCAGACGGTCCGGACCGAAGCCGTATTCGATGCTGCCGGCAGCCGGTTCGGCGATTGTCGTGCCACCTTTGCGGCCGCCCAGATGAGACCGTTCCTCGAGCAGTATCCTGCCGCGTTCCTCGCTCCAGATTGCCGCCACCGGCGCGGCGGCGCGGCGCAGCGGGGCTGAGTTTGCCACCAGGTCGGCGACGGCGGCGACGCCGACCTCCACGACCGGCACGTCCGAAAGCAGGAACAACGCGAGCATCTCCTGCGCCACTGCCTTGGGGTTCAGCCGGCTGATGACCTGGTCCGGCAACGGCGGGTAGCGCTTGCCGACACGCAGGCCGCGCTCGTAGGCGCCAGCCGACTGTATGCATTTCAGGAAGTCGTACTCCGCCTGCTCCAGCATGCCGCGATCCATCATCCAGGTGACGCTCGCGGGCGCCACTGCGCCCAGGTCCGCGCTGCCGGCCACGTCTGCGTCGTCAGGGCCCGATACGCGGCTAGTAGCCTGGATCAGCGCCACGTCGGAGAATTGCAGCTTGACGATGATTGCGCCGACCGGCTCGCCGTCTGACAGCTTCACCGGGAAGTCGAACCCGCAATAGCCGTTGCCCAGCTTCGCATCGAGCAGATCCTGCCGGAACGTGTCCACCTTGCCGGCGCCGACGCAGCGGCCTGCCACGAATGCCAGCACCGTCTTGTCGCGCAAAGCATCGTCGTCGGAGAAGATCCAGCCGGCAACGCGCGTGTTGCGGGCTACTTCGATGGCACCTCTGATCATAACAACCCCCGGCCGACGTGCCACAGTCTTTTTCACGACGGCGAGCGTCAGGCGATCATGCGACGCCGTTGTTACGCTTACATCTGCGCCTGTCGCACCGCTTTGGCGTTCGATAGTAGGCAGCATGCAGCGTCATGAACAAGCACGACTTCGGGTAGTCGAAATGCGCGCTTTAGTTGTGATCTTCGCTCTGCACTGCTTGTCGCACCTGCCGTAACTGCTGGCACGGCGTGCCGCGCAGGTTTTCCGGAATTTTGCGGCCAAAAGGCCAGGCAAGGTGTTCTTTTTTGAAAATAAGAACCAAAAGTTTTGTTCCCTCAGGTGCGCGCTGAGGGCAACTCCGCGACAGCAGGACCAAAAGTCTTTTGCTGCGTTTCTTCAGAAAAGGGGGCCTTGCCTTCCTTGCCGGACTTGGAACGGTCCAGGGCCGCCGTATCACTTTGCCAGTAATCTTTGCCAACTCGCAGCCACGGTTTCGGGCTGAAAGCGGGCTAGCACACCGCCTGCGTGCGCGCGCAGCTCTGCGGCCAGCACCTCGTGTCCGGGCGCGCAGGTCAGCCGCTCAATGCCGGTGGCGATCGCGTCCTCGTCGTATGGGTCAACGTAGACCGCCGCGTCGCCGAGAACCCAGCGGAACACAGGCAGGTCGGAGACCACGCAGGGCGTGCCCGCTTGCATGGCTTCCAGCGGCGAGTAACCGAACCCCTCGTTGAACGAGGGGAACGCGAAACACACAGCCCCACGCATCACCGCCTGCAGCTCCTCCTGCGGCAGGCTCTGCAGGTGCAGAATGCGGCCGCTGGCCACGCCAGGCGCCAGCTCGCACAGCAGCGCGTCCTCCCGCCAGCCCGCGCCGCCCACGATCACCAGACGCAAGTCCGAATCGGCGCGCGCAACGACGCGCTCCCAGCCTCGCACCAGGCCGATGAAGTTCTTCCGCGGTTCCAGGGTTGAGACGGACAGCACGTAGCGCATGCCGGCTGCGGGCGGGCGCCACCCGTTGGGCGCGGCGGAGATGCCGTCGCCCGGGGCCGCCTGGGCGGCCGTATCCGACGCCCTGCGCAGCGCCCTGAAGGTGACGTGGCGGCAGACCACTGCGGCCACGTCCAGGCCGGCCGCCAACGTCCGGGCCGGCGGAATGGCGCATGGGATCACCACGGCGGTCGCCTCGCGCCGCGGGTCCAGGCTGATCAGCGCCTGCCTGGTGGCGGGCGAGTTGCAGACGAACACGGCGTCTGGCGCACAGGCGCGCACCAGGCGAGCGTGGGCCAGCGCCACCCGCCAGCCCACCACCGTGTCCGTGTCGGTCACCGGCACCGCGTCGTGGAAACGCACGATCTGGCGCACGCCGGGCGGCAGGCGCACCGGGCGCGGCATGCAGAACAGCACCGCGTCGAAGTCTTTCGCCGCCAGGCTCTTGAGCAGCGGCACCGGCGGGTGCGCGCACAAATCGATGATAGAGCTGACGGACAGGTCGGTGGCGAAAAAGCGCTGCGCCAGCACGCGGGCACGCTGGTCGGGCGCCAGCGTCTTGGCGAACAGCACGCGCCACAACGCGTTCAACTGGCCCTGGTCCGATAGCAGCAGCAACTCGTGCCGCGCGCGCACCACCTGCCGCCAGGTCTGCCAGCTCTGTCCCAGGCTGAACGGGAAGTTGCGGCGTTCTGGCCGTTGCCAGTTGCGCTCCATCCAGTGCAGCACCGCGGCCGTCAGCGCCGGGGCGTCCGGGCTGCCGGGCCGCACGTGCGGCAGGTCGTGCCGGCCGGTGGGCATCAGCAGGCCGGACACGTCCACCCCCGGCATGCCGCACAGCATGGCGAAGATCAGCCGCAGGTCCTGCGCCACGCCCACGTAACCGTCCGCCGCGTGGCTGAGGTCGACCAGGACGCGCGTGCTCCCAAGCCGGCGCGGCACCTCTGCCGACGAACCCGTCGCCAGAGATGGCGCGGCCGCGTCGAGGTCGTTGCCTACCAGCAGGAGTCCTGCCCGATCATGTCAGCGGTTCCAGCTTTCTACGTTGCAGGCGTGCTGCCTGCTTGCGGTTCTGCGTGCAAGCGCCTTGCCCGGTGGTCGTGGAGCGGAGCTGCACGCGGAGGTTTGCCGGTATCCTGCAGCAAGAAGGCAAGCGGTTCTTTTTTGAAAAAAAGAACCAAAAAACTTTTTTCTCTGGTGGGTGCGCCGTGAGGAGGCGTGTCGTTTCAGCCTTCCGCGACAGCGGGAGCAAAAGCTTCTTGCTTCTTTTTCTCGAAAACGAAGGCCTTGCTTCTGCCTGGCGTCACAGCGCCCCGCCTCGCCGGCCTGCCCCGGCGCCGATCCTCAGCCGCAGCGCGTTCAACTTGATGAAGCCCTGCGCGTCGATCTGGTCGTAGGCGCCGGCATCGTCTTCGAAGGTCACCACACGGGCGGAGTACAGGCTGTTGGGGCTGTCGCGCCCGACCACCGTCACGTTGCCCTTGTACAGCTTCAGCCGCACCTGTCCGCTCACCGAGGCCTGGCTCGCGTCGATCAGCGCCTGCAGCATCCGCCGCTCCGGCGCGAACCAGAAGCCGTTGTAGATCAGCTCGGCGTAGCGCGGCATCAGGCTGTCCTTCAGGTGCCCGGCCTCGCGGTCCAGCGTGATGCCCTCCATCGCGCGGTGCGCGGCGAGCAGGATGGTGCCACCCGGCGTCTCATACACGCCGCGCGACTTCATGCCGACGAAGCGGTTCTCCACCAGGTCCAGCCGACCGATGCCGTTCTCCCGCCCCAGCGCGTTCAGCCGCGTCAGCAGCGCGGCCGGCGAGAGGCGGGCGCCGTCGATGCCCACCGGGTCGCCGCGCTCGAAATCGATCGCCACCTGGGTCGCGCGGTCCGGCGCGGCCTCGGGGCTGATGGTGCGCTGGAACACCATCTCGTCGGGCGGCAGCGCGGGGTCTTCGAGGATTTTCCCCTCCGACGACGAGTGCAGCAGGTTGGCGTCCACCGAGAACGGCGCGTCACCGCGCTTGTCGCGCGTGACCGGTATCTGGTGGGCGTCGGCGAACTCCAGCAGCTTGGTGCGGCTGGTCAGGTCCCACTCCCGCCAGGGGGCGATGACGCGCACGTCCGGCTTCAGCGCGTAGTAGGCGAGCTCGAAGCGAACCTGGTCGTTGCCCTTGCCGGTGGCGCCGTGCGCCACCGCGTCCGCCCCCGTGGCTTCCGCGATCTCGATCTGCCGCTGCGCGATCAGCGGGCGGGCGATCGAGGTGCCGAGCAGGTACTGGCCCTCGTAGAGCGTGTTGGCGCGGAACATGGGGAAGACAAAATCGCGCACAAAGGTGTCGCGCAGATCCTCGATGAAGATCTCGCGCACGCCGGCCTGCTCGGCCTTGCGGCGGGCGGCCTCCAGCTCGGCGCCGGCATCCTCGACCGACTGGCCGAGATCGGCCGTGAAGGTGACGACCTCGCAGGCGTAGGTCTCCTTCAGCCAACGCAGGATGACGCTGGTGTCCAAGCCACCCGAATAGGCGAGCACTACCTTCCTGACCGGTTGCCGCACTGTTTGCACCTCCGTGGTGGGGCGGCTGTTAGCTGGGGGGGGCGGGACAGGCAAGGTAAGGCAGGGGGCTCTGCCCCTGGACCCCGCGAAGGACAGTCGTCCTTAGAACCTGTTTGTTTAAGCGGTTAGGCGAAGCCGGGGTCGGTCCCGGGGGCAGAGCCCCTGGCCTTGCCCTGCCTGCACCAGCTCCCCCCGGCTGACATCCACCCCCACCGGGAGTATGCCAGCGTGGTGGCTGACGATGATCCTTTCGCTGACGGCGCCTTCATGTCGCGGCTGCAGAAGCTGTTGCCGATGCTCGCGTCCGAGCAGCCTGGCGAGGCCGACGCGGCCCGCCGGAAGCTGATCGAGCATCTGGGCAGCCACCGCCTGTCGCTCACCGACGTGGCGCAGCGGTTGCCTGGTGCGTCGGCGGGGGCATCGCGTGCGTCCTTTCTGCAGGGTGCGCGCGAGATGAGCATGGAGCGTCAGTTGCAGGTGGCCCGCATCTCCCGCCAGGAGGCCGAGGCCAACGCACAGCGCGCCATGATGCGCATTGCCGAGCTGCAGCAGACCGTGCACGACGCCTCTGTCGAGGTGGTCCGCGTGTTGCAGGGTCAGGCGCGTGTGCGGCTTCTCGCCGGCATAGGCTGGCTGCTGGCCGGGATCATCGCTGCGGTGTCGATCAGCGAGCACCTGCATACGCAGGGTGTGGCGCAAGGGCGCGCCGAGGTCGCCGCCAACCAGGCGCTGATTGGCGTGCCGACGCTGGAAGGCGGCGAGGCGTCGCTGCGGCTCTCGCCAGGCGAGCGTTTCGGCACGGTGCTGGTGCAGGACTTGGCCGTGCGCCTCAGCCCCAATGAGGATGCCGGCGTACGCGCCTTTCTCAACCGCGGCATGCGGGTGGTGGTGGTGCAGCAGGTGCGCGTGGGCGCGCAGGTGTGGTTGCTGATCCGCAGCGTGACCGGGGCGGGCTGGGTGCGCGGCAGCGACGTGTTGCGGTAGACGCATGCTCGAGGCGAGGCCAGGTGTCACGGCGCGGTCGGTGGCCGTGCTGCGGGCGCTGCACCAGGAGGCCGACCAGCTGGTGGCATTCGCCGACCGGGTTCGGCTGTCGCGGACTTGTCCGTACCGTCTACCTCACGGAGCAAGAATCTTTCGCTTCTTTCTTCAGAAAAAAGACGCTTACTTCTGCTTCGCTTCGTACTCTTTCACCGCGTTCATCGTGTTGCCGACATGCGCGTCCGGGTTCAGCGCGTTGTAGGCGTAGACTACCTTGCCGTCCGGCGCGATCACGTAGCTGGTGCGGCTGGCGTAGCCTAGCACGCCGACCAGCACCGCGTCGTAGGACTTGCTGATCTTGCCGCTTTGGTCGGAAGCGACGGGGAACTTGTTGCGGCACTCGCTGACGGAGAACTTGTCGAGAGTGTCGATCTTGTCCATCGAGACGCCGATGACGGTGGCGTGAAGTGCGGCGAATTGCGGTGTTGCGTCGGCGAAATCATGCGCCTCGACGGTGCAGCCCTTGGTAAACGCGGCCGGGTAGAAATAAAGCACGACGGGGCCGCTCTTCAGCGCGTCGGCGAGATGGAAGGGAAACTCGTGGCCGCCGAGCGTGGCGGTGGTGGAGAAGTCGGGCGCTTGCTGGCCGGGCTGCAACGCGGCCATTGCGGGGTTGGCGAGCAGCATCGTGGCGAAAGCGGCGGTGATGACGCGCATGGTCGTGGCTCCGTTGCGGTGTCGGCAGCCACGACCTTCGTCCCGGCCTGCGCGCGACAGTGTCCCTCCGCGGCGGCGTGGTGGCAAGCCGGCATGACCTGCGGGTGCGGAGACAGGCGCCGGCACTCGAACATCGTGCTAGCTGAAGCTATGCTTTCGGCATCGAGACCCAACGTTCGGGCAGGAGCAAGACTCCGCTTCGTCGAGAAAGAAAGCAGGAATATCTCGGCAGCGTTGTCGCAGGCCGCTGAGACGAGTTGCTTCACAACGCACGATTGCGAGGCTGAGCTTTATGATTGCCTCGCAAAAAAACGCCGTCTCGCGCATGCTGCGGCCAAACGTCAGGGTCTTCGCCGGTCGACACCGGCGGGTCTAGTTTCGAGTAAACACTCCAGGTTCTCGGTACGTCATCGCAGGGACTCTCAGAGTCTGTTCGTAAAGCGGCTCGGACAGCCATCTGGCGTGACGTGGCAGCGTCACGATCGATCAGGTGATGCGCGACAACGGAAGACTGGTGTTCAGGACAGCCGAAGCAACGCGCCGGGAGACGCGCGGTCGTCGCCATTCTCGATCGACGGACCTCGAAGCTGTGCGGAGTGGTCTTGCAACCAACTCGTACACAAGTTCTACAGTCTTGATGAAGCCACCAGCAGTCTCTGCAAAGCAACAACTCCGTTTGTGATCAGCACCACAGCGCGCATCACCACCGATACACCCAAGCCTCACCGCTCCGCGACAGCGCTCGCAAAAGTTTTGGTTCTCTTTTTGCGAAAAAGAACCGCTTGCTTGCCTTCACTGCCCCACCCGCTCCCAAACCGCCCGCGCCACACTCCTGAGCGCCACCGCGCCTGCGCTCTCCGGTGCAGACAGCACGATCGGCAGCCCCGCATCCCCCGCCTGCCGCACGTCCAGCAGCAGCGGCACCTCGCCCAGGAACGGCACGCCGAGCCGCAGCGCCTCCGTCCGCGCGCCGCCGTGCCCGAAGACGTGGCTGTCGTGTCCGCAGTTCGGGCAGTGGAAGAAGCTCATGTTCTCCACCACGCCGAGTATGCGCACGCCGACCTTCTCGAACATCGAGACGCCGCGCCGCGCGTCGATCAGCGCGATGTCCTGCGGTGTCGAGACGATCACTGCACCGGCCACCACCACGCGCTGCGCCAAAGTTAGCTGCGCGTCGCCGGTGCCGGGCGGCAGGTCGATCACCATCACGTCCAGCTCGCCCCAATCGGTCTGGCCAAGCATCTGCTGCAGCGCGCCCATCACCATCGGGCCGCGCCAGATCATCGCCTGGTCCTCCGGCACCAGGTAGGCCATGGACATCGTCTTCAGCCCGAACGCGGTCACCGGCTGAAAAATCTGGCCCGACATCCCCGGCTTGCGGTTCACGCCGAGCATGCGTCCCATGCTGGGCCCGTGGATGTCGGCGTCAATCAGCCCGGTGCGCAGGCCCATCTGCCCGAACGCGGCGGCCAGGTTCACCGCCACCGTGCTTTTGCCCACGCCACCCTTGCCCGACGCCACGGCGATCACGTGGCGCACGGACTGGAGGAACTTCGCACCTGCCGGGTCCTCACCGTGGCCGCGCATCATGCCAGGTGGTGGCTGAGTGAGCGACGGGGCGGCAGGTCTGGCGGTCGCGGCGGGTCGGGCGGTCGCGGCGGGTCGGGCGGTGGCGGGCGGGGGTGGCGCCGGCGGCCGGTGCGAAGTCAGCACCACGGACGCGTTGAGCACGCCGGGCTGGCGCCGCAGCAGCGCAGCCGCCTCTGCCGCCACACGCTCCATGCGCCCCACCTGGCTGCGCTCGGCGCGGAGCGCCAGCTGCACCAGGCCGTCGCGCACGGTGAGGCCGTCGACCAGGCCGGCCGTCACGATGTCCGGCCCGTCCGGACCGGCCACGCCGCGCAGCACCGCCACCAGCTCGGCCTCCACGCCTGCCACCTGATCCGTCATGGCTTTGCAAACCTCCGCGTGCGGTCCATATCGGCTGCACGGCCGGCATATGGCGAAGCCGGGTGCGCCTGCCAATGCGCCCGCCCGCCGCGCCGCCCAGGCCTTCCAGGAGCTGCCTTCCTCCATGCCCTCCGATCAGAACCCCTGGAACATTGGCGGCGGCAACGGCGCGCGCCGGCCGCCCAACCCGCCCATCAAGGGTCCCTGGGGCGGCGGCGGCGGCAACGGCGGCGGACAGATCCCGCCCGAGCTGCAGAACCTGCTGACCCAGATACGCGCCCTGCTGCGCCGCTTCGGCCGCAGCGGCACCGCGGGCCTGGCACTGGTTGCCGCCGTGGCCGTCGCCGCCATCTGGCTCGCCACCGGCATCTACCGCGTGGAGCCGGACGAGGAGGGCCTGGTCCTGCGCTTCGGCGCCTACGACCGCAGCACGCCGCCCGGCCTGAACTACCATGTCCCCTGGCCAGTGGAGAGCGTGCTGATCCTGCCCGTCACTCGTATCAACCGCGTCGAGATCGGCTTTCAGAGCAACGGCGCCGACGAGCCGGACATCATCCCGCGCACGCCGGAAGGCCGCGAGGACCCGGTGCGTGGCCTGCCCGCCCGCGACGTGACCGCGGAAAGCCTGATGCTGACCGGCGACGAGAACATCGTCGACATCAACGCCAGCGTGTTCTGGCGCATCTCCGACGCACCGGCCTACGCCTTCAACACGCGCAACCCCGGCTACACGGTGAAGTCGGCCGCAGAGAGCGTGCTGCGGCAGGTGGTGGGCCACACCAAGATCGAGGAAGCGCTGACCGGCGGCCGTTCCGCCATCGAGCAGGCGGTGACCGCCGGGACGCAGGCCATCCTAAACACCTACAAATCCGGTGTGGAGATCACCCAGGTGCAGCTGCAGAAGGTGGACCCGCCCGAAGCCGTCATCGAAAGCTTCCGCGACGTGCAGCGCGCCACCACGGACGCTGACACCGCTCGCAACGACGCCCAGAGCTACGCCAACGACGTAGTGCCGCGCGCCCGCGGCGACGCGGCCGCCATCCTCGCCGAAGCCAACGGCGCCAAGCAGGCCGCGATCAGTCTGGCCACGGGCCAGTCGCAGCGCTTCCTCAGCGTGTTTGCCGCCTACAGCCTGGCCAAGGACGTGACTTTGCGCCGCCTCTACATCGAAACCATGCAGGATGTGCTGCGCAACTCCTCTTCCATCGTGATCGACGACAAGCTGCGCAGCCTGCTGCCCACGCTGCAACTCAACAGCCCAGCCCCCGCGCCGGGAGCGCAGCCATGAACCGCCTGCTGATCGCACTCGGCGTACTGGCCGTGCTCGGACTCGTGGTGCTCAACCTGAGTTTCTTCGTCGTTGATCAGACGCAGTTGGCGCTGATCACCCAGTTCGGCCAGCCGGTGCGCGTCATCACCGACCCCGGCCTGCACACGAAGATACCGCTGGTGCAGACGGCCATCTACTTCGACCGCCGGCTGCTCGACTACGAGGCGCCGCAGGAAGAGGTGATTCTGGGCGACCAGCGCCGGCTGATCGTGGACAGCTTCACCCGCTACCTGATCACCAACCCGCTGCAATACTACCAATCCGTCGGCCCCACCGAGGACGGCATACGCGCGCGGCTGAACAGCGTGGTCACCTCCAGCCTGCGCCGCGTGCTGGGCGGCGAGACCTTGCTCGACGTGCTTTCCAACCAGCGCACCCGCATCATGACCGCCATCCGCGGCCAGGTGAACGACGAGATGCGGAATTTCGGCGTGCAGATCGTCGACGTGCGCATCCGCCGCGCCGACCTGCCGGAGGAGAACACCGAGGCCATCCTCCAGCGCATGCAGTCAGAACGTAAACGCGTCGCCGCCCAGGCGCGTGCCGAAGGCGCGGAAGCTTCGGCCCGGATCAAGGCCGACGCGGACAGGCAGAAGACCGTGCTGATCGCACAGGCGCGGGCGGATGCGGACAGGCTGCGCGGCGAGGGTGAGGCAAAAGCCATTGCCATCTATGCCGACGCGTTTCAGCGGGATCCTAAGTTTTTCGCCACCTGGCGGACGTTGCAGGCCTACAAGGACGCGTTTGGTACCGGGAAATCTCGGCTGGTGCTCTCGCCGCAGGATGATTTCCTGAAGCTGATGCAGGGGCTGCCGGCACAGTAGGAAAAGCTGGCTGAAGGGGCCCTGTTGTGCGTGGCTTCTCGGACTTCGTCGTGCAAACGCAAACCGGCGTTCTGGCTTTCGTGGGAAGCAAGAGTCTTCTTTTTCGAGAAAAAGAAGCAAAAAGCTTTTACGCGGCTGTCGCGGACGGCTGAACGAAGCACTTCAGTCATGCACAACCGGCTTCAAACCTTGGCCGGCGGATATCCGGCTAAGAAAGCAAGGCCTGCTTTTTTGAAAAATGCAGCAAAAAACCTGGTCCTGCTGTCGCGAAGGTTCTGCAACGCGTGCTCAAGGGACAAAGGTTATCTGGTTCTTTTCGAAAAAGAACTGCTTGCTTACTCCGCTGGCGCACCCGGAAGGACTCGAACCTCCAACCCCCAGATTCGTAGTCTGGTGCTCTATCCAATTGAGCTACGGGTGCAGCGGAGGCGGCGGTGTAGCCTGACAACAATGCCGCTGCAAGCCCCTAAACCGACACCCGATCAGGCTTTGTCCAACTCACGCAAGACTGCTTCACCCATTACGCCGGTACCCACACGAGCGGCTCCTGGCGCCATGATGTCGGCCGTACGCAGGCCGTTGCCCAGCACACGGAGGATGGCGCCGTCGAGGTCGGCCGCAAGCTCCTCCATTGCAAACGAGGTGCGCAGCAGCATCGCAAAGCTCAGCATCTGTGCCAGCGGGTTGGCGATGCCGCGGCCGGCGATGTCTGGCGCGCTGCCGTGGATCGGCTCGTACAACGCGTGACGGCTTCCGTCGGCCTGCACCGCGCCAAGGGTCGCGGACGGCAGCATGCCCAGGCTGCCCGTCAGCATCGCGGCGAGGTCCGACAGCAGGTCGCCGAACAGGTTGGTGGTGACGATCACGTCGAACTGCACCGGCTGGCGCACCAACTGCATCGCGCAGTTGTCCGCCAGCACGTGGGTCAGCTTCACGTCCGGATACTCGGCTGCCTGCAACGCGGTCATCGTCTGACGCCACAGCAAGCCGCTTTCCATAACGTTGGATTTCTCCACGCTGGCCACGCGCTTCTTGCGTGCGCGCGCCAGGTCGAACGCAACCCGGCCGACGCGCTCGATCTCATGCGTGGTGTAGACTTCCGTGTTGACGCCGCGCTTGCTGCCGTCCGGCAGGGTTTCGATGCCGCGCGGTTGACCGAAATAGATGCCGCCGGTACTTTCGCGCACGATCATCAGGTCGAGCCCGCGCACGACCTCCGGCTTGAGCGAACTGGCGGGGATCAGCGGCTCGTAGACGATGGCCGGGCGCAAATTGGCGAAGAGGCCGAGTTCCTGCCGCAAGCCAAGTATGGCTGCCTCCGGCCGTTTGTCGAAACCGACATTGTCCCATTGCGGCCCGCCGACCGCGCCGAACAGGACGGCATCGGCGGCCTTGGCCAGGGTCAGCGTGCTTTCGGCCAGCGGGGTGCCGCGGGCGTCGACGCTGGCGCCACCTACCAGGTCCTCTTCGATCTCGAACCCGACGCCGCGCTTGCGCGCCATCCAGTCGATCACGCGCTTGACTTCGCGCATCACCTCGGGGCCGATGCCGTCTCCCGGCAGCAACAGCAGCTTCTTGCGCGCAGTCATCGTCCCACTCCCCCACGGCCACACAAAGCATGAGCAGGACGCGTCGTCCTCTTGACGGCTGCGACCTGGGCAAACAAGCCGGGCCGTCCGCTGGCAGACTTCAAGCCTTGTTCGTCGGCCCGCCTAACGTAGCTCTACCCTAGGAAGCCAGGGTTGCGCCTGTTGCCTGCCGGATTCGAACGCGTCGATGGACTTGCCGCGCTTAAGTGTCTGACCGATCTCGTCAAGGCCTTCAAGTAGCATGTGACGACACAGCTTGTCGGTAGTGAACGCGACTTCCTCGCCGCTCGGCCGCACCACAACTTGCCGTTGCAGATCCACCGTCAGGCGTGCGTTGCCGCCGAGTTGCGCATCTTCCATCAGCATGTCGCACATAGCGCGCGGCAGGGCGACAGGCAGTATGCCGTTCTTGAAGCAGTTGGCGTGGAAGATGTCAGCGAAGTCCGGGGCGATAACGCAACGTATTCCGAAATCCAGCAACGCCCACGGCGCGTGCTCGCGCGACGAACCGCAGCCGAAATTTTCGTGGGTGATCAGGATCTCGGCAGAACGATACGCGGGCTGGTTGAGCACGAAATCCGGGCGCTCGGCGCCGTCCGCGCCGTAGCGCAAGGTGTCGAACAGGTGGACGCCCAGGCCGCTGCGCTTGATGGTCTTGAGGAAGCGGGCGGGGATGATCTTGTCGGTGTCCACGTTAGATATCGGCAGAGGAGCGGCCACGCCCGTCAGGATGGTGAACGGGCGCATCAGGCGAGCGTCCGCACGTCGGTCAGCCGGCCGGTTACCGCGGCGGCGGCCGCCATCGCCGGGGAGAGCAAATGCGTGCGCCCGCCGGGCCCCTGCCGCCCCTCGAAGTTGCGGTTGGACGTGCTGGCACAGCGCTGTCCGGGCGTGAGCTTGTCCGGGTTCATGCCGAGGCACATCGAGCAGCCCGCCTCGCGCCACTCGAAGCCGGCGTCGAGGAAGATGCGGTCCAGGCCTTCGGCTTCTGCCGCCAGCTTCACCAGGCCGGAGCCGGGCACCACCATCGCGCGCACGCCGCTGGCGACGTGCCGGCCACGAACGATGCCGGCGGCTGCACGAAGATCCTCGATCCGGCCGTTGGTGCAACTGCCGATGAACACTGCGTCGATCAGTAGTCCGTCCAGCCGTTGACCAGGCGAGAGTGCCATGTAGCCCAACATGCGCTCGACATCATCACGTTTGGCGGGGTCCATGATGGCAGCCGGGTCGGGCACCGTGCCGGTGATCGGCAACACCGCCTCCGGGCTCGTACCCCAACTCACCATCGGCACGATCTCTTCGGCGTGCATCACCACGACCTTGTCGTAGGCTGCACCTTCGTCGGATGCCAGCGTGCGCCAGTAGGACACGGCATGATCGAACGCCTCGCCCGCCGGTGCAAAAGGCCGGCCGCGCACGTAGTCGAACGTCACGTCGTCCGGGGCCACCATGCCGGCGCGCGCGCCCGCCTCGATCGACATGTTGCAGATCGTCAGCCGGCCGGCCATGTCGAGCGCGCGGATTACCTCGCCGGCATATTCGATCACGTGGCCGGTGCCGCCCGCGGTGCCGATACGGCCGATGATGGCCAGCACGACGTCTTTCGCGGTGACGCCCGGCGAGAGCACGCCGTCCACCTGCACCAGCATGTTTTTCGCAGGACGCTGCAGCAACGTCTGCGTCGCCAGCACGTGCTCCACCTCCGAGGTGCCTATGCCGAACGCCAGCGCACCCAGCGCGCCGTGCGTGGAGGTATGCGAGTCGCCGCAGACGATGGTCATGCCGGGCAGCGAAATCCCCTGTTCCGGCCCCACGATGTGCACGATGCCCTGGCGAGCATCAAGCAGCGGGAAATAGGGCACGCCGAACTCGGCGACGTTGCGCTCGAGCGTCTCGACCTGCAGCCTGCTTTCCGGCTCGGCGATGCCGGCGCGGCGGTCGGAGGTGGGCACGTTGTGGTCGGTGACCGCGATGGTCGCGTCCGGGCGGCGGACCTGGCGGCCGGAGGCGCGCAGGCCCTCGAACGCTTGGGGCGAGGTGACCTCGTGGACGAGGTGGCGGTCGATGTAGAGGACGCAGGTGCCGTCTTCTAGGTGCTCTACGACGTGGGCGTCCCAGACTTTGTCGAACAGCGTCTTCGGCATATGCGGCTCCTGCGAAGCAAGGAAGGCCAGGGGCTCTGCCCCTGGACCCCGCTAAGGACAGTCGTCCTTAGAACCTGTTTGTTTAAGGGTGTTGAGGCGAGGGGCCAACGAGGCTGTGGCCAAAGCCCGTGCGGCCCCTCGCCTCAACACCCTTAGGCGAAGCCGGGGTCTGGGGCCGACTGCCCCAGCGGGGGTCCAGGGGGAAGAGCCCCATTGCCTTGCCTATTCCCCAGCCGCCTCACGCGCCGCAGCCGGCACCTCACGCGCCTTCTCCGCGATACGCGCCGACTTGCCCCGCCGCCCGCGCAGATAATAAAGCTTGGCCCGCCGGACATCGCCACGGCGGATCACCTCGATCTCGGCAATCTGCGGCGAGTAAAGCGGAAACACCCGCTCCACCCCCTCGCCGTAGCTGATCTTGCGCACGGTGAAGTTGCTGTTCAGCCCGCGATTACTGCGGGCGATTACCACGCCTTCGTAGGCCTGCACGCGGGTGCGCTCGCCTTCTACCACGCGCACGGACACCTTCACCGTGTCGCCGGGAGCGAAGACGGGCACGGCGCGGGCTGCGGTGAGGCGGGCGACTTCCTCGGCCTCGAAGGTTTGCAGGATGTTCATGGGTCGGGGGTCCTTCGTATGACGGTCTGATTACGGCGCGGCGCAGGAAGCTGCAATCCGGTTGGTGTGGGCCTCCCAGAGGTCCGGGCGGCGCTGGCGTGTGGCAGCTTCGGCCTGCGCCTGACGCCAGGCGGCGATAGCGGCGTGGTTGCCGGAGAGCAGCACCGGCGGCACGACGTGGCCGCACCACTCTGCCGGGCGGGTGTAGTGTGGATATTCCAGCAGGCCGGCGGAGAAGCTTTCCTCGGTGGCGCTGTCGGCTGCGCCCATCACGCCCGGCAACAGGCGGACGGACGCGTCGAGCAGGAACATCGCCGGCAGTTCGCCGCCGGACAGCACGAAATCGCCGACGCTGAGTTCCTCGGCGCCGCTGGTCTCGACGGCACGCTGGTCGACGCCTTCGTAGCGGCCACAGAGCAGGATCACGCCGGGGCCGGCAGCCAAACGCTGGGCGTCCGCCTGGGTCAGCGTGCGGCCGCGCGGGGTGAGGTAGACGAGCGGGCGGCCGTCCTGGACGGCGGCCACGGCGCGGCTGACCACGTCAGGGCGCATCACCATGCCGGGGCCGCCACCGAACGGGGTGTCATCGACCGTGCGATGCCGGTCGGTAGCGTAAGCGCGGATGTCGTGGGCCTCCAGCGACCACACGCCTGCCTGCAGCGCACGGCCGGCGAGCGACTGGCCGAGCGGGCCGGGGAACATGTCCGGGAACAAGGTGAGCACGCTTGCGCGCCATGGCGCAGGCCCGGACGTGGAGCCGGGGCGAAGATCCGGAACAAGCCGGCAATCCGAGGCGCTCACGCGGCCACCTCGCGCATTTCGATCTCCGCGGGAGGCGTCACCGTCAGGTAGCCCGCGGCCACGTCCACCAGCGGCACGCAGGCGCGGGTGAACGGGACCACCAACGCGTTGGCAGCTGCCCTGGCGATCTCCAAGCTGGTCCCGGCGCCGTAGTCATGCACCGCGGTCACCGTGCCGAGCGGCGCGCCCGACGCATCCTGCGCCTGCATGCCCACCAGGTCGGCGAGGTAGAACTCGTCCGCGTCGGCGGCCGGCAGGCGATGGCGTTCGACGTAGAACCTGGTGTTCACCAGCCGCTCGGCCTCGGTGCGGTCGGCCACCGGGCGTCCGCGCCCGTCGCGCAACTCGGCAACGCCCTCGCCGCGCCAGGCCAGCGACCAGGTGCCGCCAGCCTCGTCCAGCAGCGGGTTGTAGCGCGCGAGTTCGGCAGGCTCGGCGGTGTAGCTGTGCACGTGCACAAGCCCGCGTACGCCGTGTGGCCGGCCGACTACCCCCATCAGGATGTGCTGTGCGGGCACGCCCGGTCTTACGCGGACGCCGCGGCAGCCGCGGCGGCGGCCTTGGCGCGGTCCTGCGCCTTCTTCTTCGGCGCCGACTGGATCGGCTGCTCGGCGTAGACGCGTTTGGCGATCATGCCGGAGTTGGACAGGAACTTGGCGACGCGGTCGGTGGCGATGGCGCCGTGGTCCAGCCAGTGCTTGATGCGCTCGCCGTAGAGACGGATGCGCTCGTCATGCTCGGCCGGCAGCATCGGGTTGTAGCTGCCCACCTTTTCGATGAAGCGGCCGTCGCGCGGGCTGCGGCTGTCGGCAACCACGATGTGGTAGTAGGGGCGCTTCTTGGCGCCGGCGCGGGCGAGACGAATTTTAAGACTCACGTTTCTTTTCCTTTGTTTGCGGGGTCGATCGCGTCGCAGAAGAAGTAGCAAGCTTCCACGCTCACGTTCATTATCGGACCATCAGACTGAAGCACTTACAAATGGCGAGCAAAGCAAGTTAGCTGCTCAACGCGCTCCATATGAGGCTAGGTTGAAACGACGTTCTCCTCATCGATAGCCTTGAGCTTCGGCATCGTCTTTCACAGGCGTCGAGCACCAATTTGGCGCCTATGGGTGCGTAGGTCACGAACTTCTCCGATCAGTAACCACGTGGGCGTTGCTGGCCCATGCCCTTCGGCATCAGGGCGCCCATGCCTTGGCGCATCAGGCCCTTCTGGCCCAATTTGCCCATGCGCTTCATCATCGTGGACATGTCGTCGAACTGCTTGAGCAGCTTGTTGACCTCCTGCACGCTGGTGCCGCTGCCGGACGCGATGCGCTTCTTGCGGCTCGCCTTGATGATGTCCGGCGTGCGGCGTTCCTTGACAGTCATCGAGCCGATGATCGCCTGCTGGCGCTTGAACACGCTGGTGTCGATGTTGGCGTTTTCGATCTGCTGCTTCATCTGGCCCATGCCGGGCAGCATGCCGAGGATCGAGCTGATCGACCCCATCTTGCTGATCTGCTTGAGCTGCGACGCGTAGTCCTCCAGCGTGAAAACGCCGCGCATCATCCGCTTGGCGAGCTTCTCGGCCTCGTCCTGGTCGATCGTCTCCCCGGCGCGCTCCACCAGGCCCACGATGTCGCCCAGGCCGAGGATGCGGCCGGCCACGCGCTCGGGGTGGAACTCCTCCAGCGCGTCGATTTTCTCGCCGGAGCCGCTAAACTTGATCGGTGCGCCGGTGACCTGGCGCATGGAGAGGGCCGCACCGCCCCGCGCGTCGCCGTCCATCCGGGTCAGCACGATGCCGGTGACGCCCACCGTCTCGTTAAAGGCGCGCGCAGTCTGCACCGCGTCCTGGCCGGTCATCGCGTCGACCACCAGCAGCGTCTCTGCCGGCGAGGTCGCCTCGCGGATTTCGCGGACCTCGTTCATCAGAGCCTGGTCGATCGACAGGCGGCCGGCGGTGTCGAGGATCACCACGTCGTAGCCTTCGCGGCGGCCGGTCTCCATGGCGCGCCGCGCAATCTGCACGGGAGTCTGGCCGGACACGATCGGCAGGCTGGCCACGCCGGCGCGCTCGGCGAGTTGCGCCAGCTGCAGCTGGGCGGCAGGCCGCTGGGTATCCAGGCTGGCCAGCAGAACGCGCTTTTTCTCGCGGTTGAGCAGCCGCAATGCGAGCTTGCCGGACGTGGTGGTCTTGCCCGAGCCCTGCAGCCCCACCATCAGGATCGGCACAGGGGCGGCCGCGGCCAGGTTCAGCGGCATCGCGCCGGCGCCGCCGAGCGCCTCGACCAGCGCGTCGTTGACGATCTTGGCCACCTGCTGGCCGGGCGAGACGGCGGAGAGCACCTCGGCCCCCACCGCCCGCTCGCGCACGCGGGCGACGAAGTCTTTGACCACCGGCAGCGCCACGTCGGCGTCCAGCATGGCCAGGCGCACTTCCCGCAGCGCCTCGGTCACGTCTCCCTCGCTCAGCGCCCCGCGTTTGCGGAGGCGGTCGAAGATGCCGGTGAACTTGTCCGACAGGGCGTCGAACATGGGTGTTGCCGCCTCCACAATGCAGAACGCGCCGCTGCGCGAACACTCGCGGAGCGGCGTAGCCCCCGCGTGTGGCGGGGACCGGGAGACGTAAGTTGCCCGGATAAGAAGCACATCGCGCAGACGGGTGAGGTCTGTCAAGGCCGGTCAGACTAGAAAGGAAGGTCTTGTTTTTCGAGAGAAGGAAGCAAAAAGCCTTTGTCGCGGATTGCGGAGCGACACCTCTCAACTTGGCACGATCGGCGAGAGCAAAAGTTTTTTGGTTCTTGTTTTCGAAAAAGAACCGCTTGCCTTGCCTTGCTCATCAACAGCCGTGCGTTGTCATCCAGCCTTACACCATGCCCAAAGCTGCAGCACGTCGGCAGCGTATTGCTCGGTGCACGAGCCACCGCCGTTGTAGAGCCGCACGGCCGAGCTTACGTCACCATCGCTCGCCTGAAGCTTGCAGCGCAGCTCCACAACCAAGCGCGCAAGGCACTCCTCGATGTGATACCAGCGCCGTTCGTGAAAGAAGTCCGGGTCCACGCGTATGTTTTGCAGGTCGTTCTGGAACACGCCGTAACCTTTGTAGAGGTAGTGCGCCGGCTCGTAGCCGCGCAACGCGGCGCGGGATTTGTTGGCTTCCGCGATCAGCATGTCGGTGACCGCGCCGTGGACGGGGTCCGCGCGTAGCGCCGCCTGGTTGCGTGGAAAGGCGTCTCGGTGGGTGCCCGGCACGTCGCCGCTGGCGTCGAACACGCAGTAGCCGAGGATTGCGCCCGGGGCGATCTGGCCGATCTTGCCGACCCAGTAGACGGCGCTCTCCTTGGCTGCGATGGCACAGACGAGATCGCTGTCCAGACCGGCCACGCCGGTGATTGCCGCGTCGATCTCCGCCGCGAAGTGCTGCCGGAACCAACGCTTGACCGCAGCCGCCTGCTCCGCACGCAACGGCGGGCGCGCGGCGGGCAAGCTGCCTGCGACGCTGAGCGCGCCCACCGGGGCGGTGATGTCTGCGGCAGCGCCCATCAGTTTCGCCCAGACACGCGCGTCGACAATCCCAGTGCAAGCCCGGGGCGGCATGTTGTTGCAGAACGCGCTCACGCTCAGCGCGGTGGCCTCGCCGAACACACCATCGGCTTTGCCACATGAGGGTTGGATCCGCAGCGTAGCCAGCGCCTGCTGCACGGCGCGCACGTCCTGGCCGCTCAGCAGCGGCGTCTGGTAGGCCAGGGTTCGGGTGAAGTGCATTTTCAACGCGTCGGCATCGCGCGCGCCTTGCGCCAGACGGTCTTCAACCGGGTATCCATGAAAAAGCATCCAAATTACGCAAGCTGTAACGATACCAGTCGGGCATGGAGCTGGGCAAACCTGTAGTGTGAGGCAAGCGGTTCTTTTTTGAGAAAAGACCCAAGTTACTGCTGGCCTTTCGGGTGCGCCGTTATCAGAGGTGTCGTTTCAGCCGTCCGCGACAGCCGTGACAAAAGCTTTTTGCTTCTTTTCCTCGAAAAAGAAGAGTTTCGCTTTCTCTTGTTCGCCCCCCCCTGAACGCCATGCGCCCAGCGCGGTCGCGCATTGGTCGGAATTGCGAAAGGCTACTTCACTGTTACCGTGCTCGGGCCGGGTGTGATAACGTTGTTGATCCAGCAAGGCTTACACATGAGGGCGTTGAGGCATGCTGACTACGGTGCATTTCGCAACAAACCGCGCCGTTGCAAACGACGGGCTACAGGTCACAGATTACGGCACGCGCATGGTTTCGCCATCTGATCCGGCGATGATCACATACGGCAGAGCGCTCGTCGAAGATGTCGATGTGGCGAGCGGCCAGTCGGGCCATGTCGCCGCGATGCAAGACGTTGTGCAAGGCGGCTTTTCCGCGCGTTGCATCCGCGATCTTGTCTCGCCTGGGCGCAACATCGTCGTGTTCATTCACGGCTTCGACAACGGCTTTGCCGACGCGATCACCCGTGCGGCCTTCAACCGGGACTGGTTCGCCGCTTCCGGCGCGGTGGACGCCGACATGAACGTGGTGGTGTTTGCCTGGCCATCGCTCGGCCGCGCAATCGGCTTGCCGATACCGTGGGCCGACTATCTTCAGGATCAGACGATGGCAGGTCGGTCCGGCGTGCACATCGCGGCGTTTTTAGCACACCTGCTGCCGGTGCTGCAGCAAGCACGCTCGGCTGGCACGCGGTGCTACCTGTTATGTCACAGCATGGGCAACTACGCCTTGCAGGCGGCTGTGGAAGACTGGTTTCTACAGGACTTGCACTCTGTAGAAATGTTCGACGAAGCAATTCTCGCGGCTGCCGACGAACGATACGACAGTTTCTCATTCGCCGAGCCTAGCCGACTGAGTTGCCTACCAAGGCTTGCGCGCCGCATCAGCGTGTATTCGAGCGAAGCGGACGTGGTGCTGACGCTCAGCAGCGCGGTGAACGGGATGCGTCGCCTGGGACAGCAAGGACCGCTTGGCGACGCTCCTGTCAACCCCAGTTTCCGTCTGATCGATTGTTCAGACTACCACGATTATCCGTATGGTCCGCTCAACTCGCACCAATACTACCGGCTTTCACCTAGCGTGCGTGCAGACATTGTCGCGTTGCTGTGATACGTCATAGCCTGCAAAGAGAAACAAGGAACATCTTCGTCGGTAACACCATGCTTCGTAATGGTTCAATGCGCCGTAGAAGTTCTTTGTTTCTCTTTCAGAGTGAAGTGCGGGGTTTTAGTGGTTTCGGCCACGTCCTGTTTTGGCTTGCAGAGCGTCGATTTGTTTTGACGCGTCTGCTTTCGTCAAGGTCTCATCGAACGGAACCCCGGCCTCCTCAGAGAGCGTCTTGAGGTAGGATGCCTGCGCGCCGGTCATCGTCTCGCCGCCGGTGGTCCAATCACTGGGATCTTTTTCCGTGTTGGACGGCAGGGAATGCGGATCGGCCTCGCTGGCGCCCTGCTTCGGGTTGTGCGTGGCATGTTCTGTGCGGTTGGACGACGGCAACGCCTGCTCGTCCGCTTCGCTGGTCTTCGATGTTTCCTTCATGTGTGCGCAAACGTTCGCGTTTCTGGTTCGTTCACCGTGCTGACGGGTCTGTGACTATGGCTGGCAACTTTGTGTCGACTTTAGCGCCCGGGACGGTCGATGGGGTTAAACCGGTTGTGTGCACCGAAGCAACATGGCCGGTTGCGTTGGATCGGTGACGCTGCAGCTGCCAGCGGCAAGTCGGTATGAAGCAAGCAGGACTATCGCTGGTATGGTAGGGGCAGCAGGTACGTCAGCGGCACCCGCACCAATCCTCCTGCACCAGGCACGATCACGTGGGTGCCGGGGTCAAAGTCGGTCAGCATCTCCCGGCAGGCGCCGCATGGCGGGACCACGGCGATCTCCTGCGAGTGCTCGTGCTCCTTCGGGTGACGCACGGCTACAGCACACTCGATGGTGCCGTCGCCCTCGAGGATGACACGGCCGACTGCGATCGCCTCGGCACAGACCTGCATGCGGCCGACAGTGGCGCCAAGGTGCAGGCCGGTCCAGATGCGGCCGTCGCGGCTGCGCAGGGCGGCGGCAACCATGTGCCAGAACGGGCGGTAGTGGCGGGCAATGGTGACGCGGGCGGCTTCGACGAGCGCCTGGTCGGCGTCGGAGAGAGGGAGGGCGGTCACGAAGAGAACAAGGCCTTCTTTTTTGAAGAAAGACGCAAAAAAACTTTTGACTTTGCTATCGCGTGATTTTCTAGCGACGTGTAGCCTGGTAACAAAAGTTTTCTGGCTCTTTTTTCGAAAAAGAACTGCTTTCTTACTCCGCGGCTTCCGCCTCTTCCCCTTCGTCCGGCGGTACCAGCATTTTGTCCGCCACCGCCCCAGCCTGCTCGCGGATGCGCTTCTCGATCGCCTCGGCGGCGTCCTTGTGGTCGCGCAGGAACTGCTTGGCGTTCTCGCGACCCTGACCAATGCGCGTGCTGTCGAAGCTGAACCAGCTGCCGGACTTCTCCACGATGCCGGCCTTCACCCCCAGGTCAACCAGCTCGCCCACTTTGCTGATGCCCTCGCCGAACATGATGTCGAACTCCACCTCGCGGAACGGCGGCGCAAGCTTGTTCTTGGCCACCTTTACGCGCGTCGAGTTGCCGACCACGTTCTCGCGATCCTTGATCGAACCGGTGCGCCTGATCTCCATGCGGACAGAGGCGTAGAACTTCAGCGCGTTGCCGCCGGTCGTGGTCTCCGGGTTGCCGAACATGACTCCGATCTTCAACCGGATCTGGTTGAGAAAGATCAGCATCGTGTTGCTCTTGCTGACGCTGCCGGTGATCTTGCGCAGCGCCTGGCTCATCAACCTTGCGTGCAGGCCGACATGGGTGTCGCCCATCTCGCCCTCGAGCTCGGCGCGTGGCACCAGGGCGGCCACGCTGTCGATCACCAGCACATCGATCGCCCCCGAGCGGACCAGCGTGTCGCAGATCTCCAGCGCCTGCTCGCCGGCGTCGGGCTGGCTAATCAGCAGGTTGTCCACGTCCACGCCGAGCTTGCGGGCGTAGATCGGGTCCAGCGCGTGCTCGGCGTCGATAAAGGCACAGGTGCCGCCGCGCTTCTGCGCCTCGGCGATGGCGTGCAACGCAAGCGTTGTCTTGCCCGAGCTCTCCGGCCCATAGACCTCAACGATGCGGCCGCGCGGCAGGCCGCCTATTCCCAGCGCGATGTCGAGTCCTAGCGAGCCAGACGGAATCACCTCGATCTGCTCGTCCTGCGTGCGGGCCCCCATGCGCATGATCGAGCCTTTGCCGAAGGCCCGCTCAATCTGCGACATGGCCGCATCCAGCGCCTTACCTTTGTCTGCCACGTGCCCGCTCCTTGAACCGCTTTTTGCGTTCGTGATGTTCAACCCAGCCGCGAAAACGAACGTAGTCGTTTCGCCTTCGGCGCGTTGCGGCACTCTGTCACAGGTGCGGACGGAGCCGCAACCCTCGCGTGTATGTAGCTGCCGGGCAGGATTTTAACAATGTGTTCGCTTTTCGTTCGTATAGGAACGAACGCGCCGCATCAAGCCGCATCTGAACGGTTGTCGGCCAACAACTCGCCGAGCTTTGCTTTCAGCTCAGCCATGGCGAACGGTTTGCCAAGGTAGAGAATGTCTTGGGCCTGCAGCGCCTCTCGCAGGGTCGAGTCGGCGTAGCCGGACATGAGGATCGCCGGCAGCCCGGGCTGCGACTGACGGAGGGTGCGCACCAAGGTTGGGCCATCTAAACCGGGCATCACCACGTCGGAGATCACGCAGCCAGAGCGGGCCCTAGCTCACCGAGCTCCACCAGGTCCAGCGCGTCCTCGGCGCTGGTGGCCGCCACGACGTTCCAGCCGGCACGGGTCAGCACCCGTTCGGCCAGCGCGCGTATCGGTGCGTCGTCGTCCACCAGCAGCAACGTGCGGCTGACGTGCTTGCGGACCGGCGGTGGGGCTGCTTGCGGCACGGCCGGCGCTTGCCAGGCAGCAGCGTCCTCGTAGCGCGGCAACAGGATGTCGAAGCGGGTTCCCTGCCCGGGTGCGGTTTGTACGTCCATGTAGCCGCCCGATTGACGGATGATGCCGTGCACCGTCGAAAGACCGAGCCCGGTGCCGCCGGCATCGCGGCGAGTGGTGTAGAACGGCTCGAAGATGCGCGGCAGGACTTCCGGCGGAATGCCGCTGCCGGTGTCTGCGACGCTTAGCCGCACGTAGCGTCCCGGCGGCACGGTCTCGCCCCGGCGTTGCTCGGGCTGCAGGATCAACTGGTGACCGGTGGCGATTGTCAGTTGGCCACCCTTGCCCATGGCGTTCCTGGCGTTAACGGCGAGGTTCGTCAGCACCTGGGAGAGCTGGGTCGGGTCGATGCGGACCTGCCGTCCCGGTTCCTCCAACTGCACGTCAAGCGTGACCCCGGCGCCGAGCAGCCGTTGGAGCAAGTTGGCCGTCTCCTGAACCGAGTCATTCAGCGAGATGACCCGCGGCTGCAGCGTCTGTTGCCGGCTGAATGCCAGCAGGTGGCGCACCAAATCGGCACCGCGCTCGGCGCTTGTCCTGACCATGTCCAGGTCTGCCGCGTCGTCTGGCCGGGCGCGGGCTCGTAGGTCATCGGCCGCGCCCAGGATGGCGGTTAGCAAGTTGTTGAAGTCGTGCGCGATGCCGCCGGCTAACTCGCCCACTGCCTGCAAGCGTTGCGACTGGCCGAGCTGCTCCTCGAGCTCCTGCTCGTGCGTGTGGTCGGCCACCCGCAGCAGCCCGCCGCCGCCCGGCACCGGCAGCAGAGAGAGCCGAAGCACCCGGCGCCTGCCGACCGCAGCGATAGTGACGGCGAGCCGCTCGGGGCGCCCACCGCGCAACGCGCCCAGCAGGGTCGACGCCTTGGCGGGCAGTGCGGCCCAGGCGAGCCCGCCTGGCGTGACGCCGGCCAAGTTGGAAAACTGCGCGTTGGCGCGCAGTACGCGGCCGGCCGAGTCGAGCAGCGCGACGCCATCCGTATCGTCCTCAAACAGCGTCTCGGCAAGTTCCCGCGGCAGCTTCATGAAGAGACGGTTCTTACCTGGGAAGAGCCGAAATTTCGGTTCTCAAGGCGAGCCGTGTCGAACGCTTCGAAACAGCCGGAACGAAATCTTGCTTCGACTTCTTCAAAATAAGAAGCGCTTACTTTCTTCAAAGCCGCCCTGTCCTGTTCTTCAATCGCCAAACGAACGCAATCACCTCCGCCACCGCCTTGAAGTGCTCCGCCGGGACTTCCGTATCCAGCTCAACACGGAACAGCGCGCGCGCCAATGGCGGGTTTGCGACGATCGGCACTCGGCTTTCACGTGCCAGCTCGCGAATGCGCGCGGCCACCTCGTCGGCCCCTTTTGCCACCACGCGCGGCGCACCTTGCGATCCCTTCTCGTAGGCCAGCGCCACCGCGTAATGCGTCGGGTTGGTGATAACCACGGAAGCTTTCGGGACGGCCTGCATCATTCGCCGCCGCGCGCGCGACCTGGCTAGCTGGCGCTGGCGTTGCTTGACCAGCGGGTTTCCCTCACTCTCCTTGTGTTCGTCGCGGACTTCCTGAAAGGTCATCCGCAGCTGCTGCAGGTGATGCACGCGCTCCCACAATAGATCGGCGCCCGCGATTGCCGCTTGAGCACCCAGCAGCATCAGCACCAGCGACTTTCCCTGGGATGCAAGCTGGTGCAGCAGAAACCCCGGCGTGGTAAACGGCTCTGCAGGCAGCGCCGGCAAAACGCGGGTGACTGCGATGAAAAGGCAGATGCCCAGCACGCCCAACTTGGCGATCGATTTGACCAGCTGCACCAAGGTTTGCGGGCTTAACAGGCGTTGAAGTCCGGACAGCGGGCTGACGCGCGAGAAATCCGGCTGCAACGAAGCGGCGCGGACAAGGAACCCGGTCTGCAGCAGAGTGGCAGCAGCAAACCCGCCTGTGGCTGCCAACGCTGGCGGCGCAATTCCTGACAGAATGGCCAGCGCGGCAGCGTGCAGGCTCTGTGCGCCGGGCGGTTCCGTGGCTTGCAGGCTTGCAGCCATCCAGCGCGCAATGCCTCCGCTGTCAGTCTGCATGCCGATTGCCATGATGCCGGCCGACAACCCGGCCAGCATGGACAACTCGCGCGAGACGGCGACGCGCCCCTCCTCTCGCGCCTTTTGCAACCGCCGTTGCGTCGGAAGCTCGGATTTCTCCTCGGCCATGCCGCCTCACCCGCCCGGTAGTGCCGCAAACCCGGATTGCACCGCCTCCAGCCAGGCGCGCAGGATCGGTGCGCCGAGGACGGACAGGAGCGCCAGCCCGCCCAACACCTGGCCAGGCAACGCGGTGAAATACACCTGGATCTGAGGCACCAGGCGCGCGAGCAGGCCGAGAGCCACCTGCCACACCAGCCCGATCAGCACGAAGGGCGCAGCCAGCCGGAGCGCGAGGCCGAAACTCGCCGAGACCGCACGCACCGCCGTCTCCGCGAGGTCTCCCGACCCGACCATGCCGCCGGCTGGAAAGACGGCGTAGCTTCCGGCCAGCGCGCTCAGTGGCAGGGCGTAGAGGCCGGTTGACAGGATCAGCACAGGACCGAGCAAATTAAATAGTCTGCCGATCGCCGACGACTGCGTGCCCAGTGTAGGGTCCTGCTGCAGCACACTGGACAGGCCGGTCTGCAGTGAGATCATCTGGCCGGCGATGGGCAGCGCCAGCGCCAGCAGGCGCGCGAGCCAGCCGAGCACTCCGCCTGCGAGAAGCTCGGCGGCCACCATGCCGGCCAGGCGAAGGAGGCTTTCCGGCTCGTGCGGCATGGCTGGCGCGAGCGTCGGCGTCAGGAGCACCGCCAGACCGAGGGCCATGCCGACGCGCAGGATCGCCGGCGGCTCCTCCTCGCCCAAGCCTGGCAGCAACATGACCGCGCCAGCGCAGCGGCACAGCACCAGCATGAAGGCGAATGCCAGGGTGGTGAGGCTCGCCAGGTCGGGTTCGGTTTGGGGCATGGCGCGGCCGGCTACTGGCCGCCGATGGCGACGATCTTGTCGGCCACCTCGTGGGTGTAGTCCGCCAGCACGTGGAACATGAACGGACCGGCGATCCAGGCGGCAGCACCCGCCGAGATCAACTTCGGCAAAAAGGCCACCGAACTGTCATTGATTTGTGTGACTGCCTGGATCACCGCCATGACGAGACCCGCCGCCAGTGGTGCGAGCAGCAACGGCGCTCCCATCTTCAGCGTAGCCAGCATGCCGCCATGCAGGACTGCCACTATGTCGAGTTCCTGCATCGCCCCCCCCCTCAGATCGGCATCTTGATAATGTCCTGGTAGGCCTGCAGCACGCGGTCCCGCACGGCGGTGGTTGTCTGCAGCGCCAACTCCGCCCTAGAGACAGCGGTGACCACCTGGGTCAGGTCGGTATTACTGCCGCTCACCGCCGAGGTCGCCTGTGCCTCCGCCTGCTGACCCGTTTGCACGGCGCTGCCCAGTGAACGGCTTAGTAGGCTCGCGAAGTCGCTGCCGCTGCCCGACGCAGACGTGGGCGACTGGGCGCCATCGACGTTCTGGTAGGCGGAGAGCGCCTGCGCGGCCCGCAGCAGAACAAGGTTGCTCATTTCAGCAGGTCGATCACGCGCGTCAACATCGAGCGGGATGCCTGCATCACGTTGAGGTTGGCGCTGTAGGAACGTTCCGCTTCGCGCATGTCCATCATTTCCACGAAGCTGTTTACGTTAGGCATGCGCACGTAGCCGTTCGCGTCGGCAGCCGGGTTGGCTGGGTCGTATTTCTGCGGAAATGCTGTAGTGTCAGGCCGTATCGATGTCACTTGCACCGTCTGCGCACCTGTTGCCTGGTCCAGTACGTTGCCGAACACAGTGGTCTTGCGTTGGTAAGGAGTTGCCCCCGGGTAAGACCCGGTGCTGTCCTGGTTGGCAAGATTTTCGGCGATGACCCGCAGACGCTTGGTTTGCGCGTCCATGCCAGACGCTGAAATTTTGAGGGCCTGCCCAAGGTCCATTGATCTATCTCCCAGAGCTCATCGCGGAACACCGGTGGCTGTCCGTCTGATGCACGTTGCGGTCACTCGCGTTCCCGGCCGCACCGGTCGGCCCTGCATCGAGGCTCGCAAGCGCAATCGGCCGGCCAGTCGCCGCACATCTTGGGACAAGCTGTCGGCGGTGGCACGATCAGCCATGGCCTAAAGCCGTCATGAACATGCCCATGTAAGTCTTCCAGATGTTGCCGGTCAGCGCCTGCGCACCCTCGTTGTCCGCCATCTTGGTTAACTGGTCCTCCAACCCGATAGCGTTGCCGTCCGGAGCGCGCTCGCTTGCTGCCATTGCTTGGCCGGAAGCGGTCTCGGATAGGCCGGCCAGGTGCAACGGGCTCGTGCGGACTGGTTCTACATCGAATTGTCCCAGCACCGCAGAGAACGAGGCGACGTCCGACGGCCGGTAGCCCGGGGTGTCCACGTTGGCGATGTTCTGCGCCAACACGCGCTGCCGCGACTCAATCCAGCCGAGTTTGCTTTGTAGCAGGTCGAACAACGGAGGTTGTGAGAGATCACTGCTCATGCGAGCGCCGTTCGAACCGCAGGGAAGCCAATGGGTGCATGGCCCGACACTGACGGTAAAACGTTTCAGTTAGCTTAACGCCGTTGCAGGCAGCGACCAGCTCCGATCGCACGCATTCCACACGCCTTATTAACCTGTTCTTGTAATGATATCGGTATGACGCAACCCAGCAAAACCCACTCGTCACCGACCCCCGCCGCATTGCCGCTCGGCAGGCCGCAGCGTTTGACCGTGCTTGCTGGCCGGCTGTCGCGCACCATCGGGGTGGCGCGTGCCCTGGCCGGCAGCGGCCGCACCGTCGACCTCACCGGCCTGGATGACGGCATCGGCCTGCTCTGCGCACAGACGCTGGATTTGCCGGCGGAGGAGGCACGCGCGTTGCTGCCCCTGCTGCGCGACGTGCTTACGGAGGTCAACGCACTCAGCGGGGTTCTGCATGAACATGCGCCCAGCCGTTTTGCCGGTCATTTCCAATGAGCGCGCTTGCCGCCCAATCCGCATTCGCCGTGCTTTGCCTGGGCGCTGTCGTTCTGCTGATCCTTGGGTCGGCACGTGCTGCCCGCGCCATCCCAGCATTGCGCGCCGTGCAACCGGAGCAGGGTGCGATGGCCATACGCGGCTGCCTCGCCCTGGACCGACAACGCCGCCTGCATCTTGTTGAAGCCCCAGGCTGTCGCCTCCTGGTGCTGACTGGCGGCACTGCCGACGCCATGATCACACTGCCGCCGACGCCATGACTCTCACTCCGCGGCGTTGGACAGTCGCCCTGCTTTGCGCGCTCGTCCTCTGCGCGTGCCTCGTCCCTGGCCTGGCGCATGCCCAGGCCGTCAACATCGACCTTGGTCACGCCGGAGATGCTGGCGCCACTGGGCGACTGGTTCAAATCACCGCGCTCTTCACCGTGCTTTCCCTGGCGCCGAGCCTGTTGGTCATGGTCACCGCCTTCACCCGAATCGTGGTCGTGCTATCGCTGCTGCGCGGCGCGCTGGGGGCGCAGGGTACGCCCCCCAACATCGTACTGATTGGCCTGGCGCTCTTCCTCACCCTCTTTGTCATGCAGCCCACGCTCGACTCTGCCTGGGTTCACGCCATCCAACCGATGCAGGCCGGCACCATCGGCCAGATGGATGGGCTGCGCCTTGCCGCCGAACCGTTCCGCCACTTCATGGCCAGCAACCTGCGCCCTCCGGACTTGGCTCTGTTCGAGCAGATTGGCCACATCCCGCCTGCCCCGGACCCTGACCACGCCGACTGGCGGGCGCTGATTCCGGCCTTCTTGATCGGGGAACTCCGCCGGGCCTTCGAGATCGGCTTTCTGCTTTATCTGCCCTTCACCATCATCGACCTAGTCGTCTCGAGCGTGCTGATGTCGCTTGGCATGATGATGCTACCGCCGAGCGGCATATCTCTGCCGTTCAAGCTCATCTTTTTCGTGATGGTCGATGGCTGGCGTTTGGTGGCCGGCAGCTTGACCCAGAGCTTCTCGCCCGGCTGAACAACCACGCTGCCCCTGCGTTCACGTCTATGATTCACAGGAGAGAGCCACCATGAAGCAGCCTCACACGGAACAAGCACTGGATCATACCGACAACCAGCAGAATACTGGCAATCACACGGCTCCGGGCACACCGGGCCACACGCCCGGCGGCACCCGCATCGGCGCAGACAACGTGGAACAACCAAAGACAAACATCGAGCAGGGCACAGACGTTGAGAAAGTCGCCGGTCTTGAGGAAGATCTGGATGACTCGCTCAGCGTGAATGGGCCAACTGAGCGGACGGCCGAGCGCGATGAACGTGGGCGGATTTAACCCAGCCCCTAGTCTTTCAAAAGACGACGCGGACTGCCCTGGCGACAGACGACCTGAAGTGCAAACCTATAAAACTATCGCGAATGCTGCGAATGCAGATGTAAACCAGGCGTGATAAACTTTTATATGGCGCGGCCGGCTTGCCGAACAGACGACCGGGCGCGCAAATTAATAAGATTATCGCAAACGCATACATCAACATACTTGGCCCGGGCGTCGCCGCCCGGGCCATTCTACAGGTTAAGCCGCCTTGTGTTCGACAACTGCGGTATCGTTGGCGACCGGCGCTGACTGCGCAGCAGCAATCGCGATGCGCCGCGGTTTCAGCGCCTCCGGTACAACACGCTTCAGTCCGACATGTAGCAGGCCGTGCTGCAGGTCGGCGCCATCGACGACGATGTGGTCTGCAAGCACGAACCGCCGCTCGAACGCACGGCCAGCGATCCCACGATGCAGAACCTCACTCTTGCCCGTATCATCGGCCAAGCGGCCATTTACGAACAAAGTGTTGTCCTTCACCACAATCTCGATGTTGTCAGGGCCGAACCCGGCCACGGCCATCGTCAGGCGATAAGCGTCTTCGCCCGTCTTCTCGATGTTGTAAGGCGGGTAGGTCTGGCTGGTAGCAGCCTCGGCTGCGGTGTCTGCCAAACGGGCCAACCGGTCGAAGCCGATTGCGGTCCGGAAAAGGGGTGCAAAATCGTACGTCATTGTCAAAACAACCTCCTGCAACAGCAAGGCCAATATCGGCTGGGCCGCCCCGACTGGAGCCGGCCCTATCAAGCTCCGAAACCCCATCTGGGCGCCTCGAACAATGCAGGATTTGGTTGGATCAACAGGTGCGTTCAAGGCCCTTACGAAGTCTGACGCACCAATTTTGCACGCCGGCCACTCTCGAATCAGCCCGTCTTTTTGGCGCCAAGGCCGGCAAACTTCTTGTTGAACTTGGCGACCTGGCCGCCGGTGTCCATCATGCGCTGCACGCCGGTCCAGGCCGGGTGGCTCTTGGGGTCGATGTCCAGGCGGATGGTGTCCCCGGCCTTACCCATACAGGACCGGGTCTGGTAGGTGGTGCCGTCCGTCATGATGACGGTGATCTCGTGGTAGTCGGGGTGGATGCCGGACTTCATGGCAGGTCGCCTCTCAACAGGGATGGCGCGCCCGATGCCGACCGGGTGCGCGAAGCGGGCTACCTACAGGGGCCAAGCTTGCGACTCAAGGCAAGCGGTTCTTTTTTGAAAAAAAGAACCGAAAAACTTTGCCTCCCTGTCGGCGACCTGTCCAGCAAGCGCGCGACAGCGGAGTTAAAGGCTTTTCGCTTCTTTTTCTCGAAAAAGAAGGCCTTGCTTAAATCCTTTGGTAAACCCCGATCACTCGAGCCGCAGCCAGCAGATTTCCTTTCAAAGCCCGCAGCAACTGCCCCCGCCCGGGCGGGCTGGCGAAAGTCGGCACCACGTCGGCCGCGAACAGCTGGAACGCGTAGCGATGCGGCCCATGCCCCGGCACCGGCGAGGGCGCCATCCACCCCGGCCGCGCCACCGAGTTCCGGCCCACTTGGAACCCCAGCGGCGAGACCCGGGTCTGTTTCATCCCAAGCCCGCCCTCCTGTATCCCCGACAGCGTCAGCGGGATCGAGTGCAGCACCGCGTGCACTAGCGGGCGCGGAAACGGCGCGTCCGCATCCTCCACGATCAACGCCAGCGACTTCGTGCCCTCCGGCGCGCCGTGCCATTCCAAAGGCGGGAACAACGCTTCGCCGTCCTGAGTGTAGCGGTCCGGGATGGTGCCGCCGTCCTCGAAGGCCGGGCTGGTGATCACCAGGCCTGCCCGCGGCAGGTCCAACCGGCTGGTGGCGAGCGCACCGATGCCCGGCCGCACCTGGCGGAGCATCTGGCCGACCTTACGCGCCCACTCGTTCGCCATCGCCCAACTCCCTGGCCCGCACGGCCCATACCAGCACCGTTCGGACGCGTTGCCCGCCAACGCAGCGGAGGGCGTGGTCTTTTCACCTGTCAACGCAGAGCGCAACCCTGACCTCCGCCGCGCCTTGCTGCACTGCAGCTTAGTCCGCACTAAGCTAGACTGACGACGTCGGACAATCGTTCGTTCCGAGACCGGACGAGGAGTTGAGTGTGAGCCTTTCTCTGACCAGCAAGCCCGCCGCAGATACGGCCGTCCGGCCAGCCGCAGCCGTCGGCGGCACGGTGTTCGCCGTCCTGCTGGCGATCAGCTTTTCGCACCTGCTCAACGACCTGATGCAGGCGCTGGTGCCGGCGATCTACCCGGTGCTGAAACAGCGCCTCGGCCTGAGCTTCGGCCAGATTGGCGGCATCACCCTGGTCAACCAGCTCACCGCTTCGGTTCTGCAACCGCTGATCGGCACCTACACGGACCGCAAGCCGATGCCCTACTCGCTGCCGTTCGGCATGGCTTCCACCCTGGTGGGCCTGCTGCTGCTCAGTCAGGCCGACAGCTACCCGGCGCTGCTGGTAGCGGTGGCCTGCGTCGGCGTCGGCTCCAGCGTCTTCCACCCGGAGAGCTCGCGCGTCGCACGGCTGGCCTCCGGCGGGCGGCACGGCATGGCGCAATCGGTGTTCCAGGTCGGCGGCAACGCCGGCACTGCGCTAGGTCCATTGATGGCGGCCCTGGTCATCGCACCGCATGGGCGTCACGTGGGCGGACAGGGGCTCGTGGCCTGGTTCGGTCTGGCGGCCCTGGCCGGCATGCTGGTCCTCGGCGGCGTCAGCATCTGGTATAGCCGCCACGCGAGCGCGCGCCACGCCCGCGCGGTGGAACCCGCCACCGGCCTCGGCAAACGGCAAGTTAGTGGCGCCATCGCCATTCTGGTAGCGCTGATGCTGTCGAAATTTTTCTACATGGCCGGCATGTCGAACTACTATCAGTTCTTCCTGATCGACCGCTTCCATATGGACACCCACACGGCGCAGCTCTGCCTGTTTCTTTTCCTGGGCGCGTTTGCCGCCGGCACGCTGCTGGGCGGCCCGATCGGCGACCGTATCGGCCGCAAGCGGATCATCTGGGTCTCCATCCTGGGCGTCCTGCCGTTCACCTTACTACTGCCCTACGTGGGAGAGACGGCGACCATCCTGCTGACCATCCCGATCGGGCTGCTGCTGGCCTCGGCGTTCCCGGCGATCGTGGTGTACGCACAGGAGTTGATGCCCGGCCGAGTGGGCACCGTCTCGGGCCTGATGTTCGGGCTGGCGTTCGGCCTGGGCGGCCTTGGCGCCGCGGCACTGGGTCTGCTGGCGGACCGCACCAGCATCAGCCTGGTGTTCGAACTGTGCGCGTGCCTGCCTGCGATCGGGCTGCTGGCCGGGTTCCTGCCGCAAATCGAGCGGGACTAGCGAAGCAACCAAGCGGCGCTTTTTCAAAAAAAGAACCAAAAACTTTCAGTCTTGTTGGGTGCGTCGCGGTGAAGCGGGTGGGCTCAGCCTCCCGCGACAGCGCTCACGAAAGCTTAGCTTCTTTTTCCCGAAAAAGAAGGCCTTGCTCTGACTTCTCCAGACGGGCCTAGACGCGCGGAGAGCTGCTTACGAACCTGGTGTCGGACAGGCCGGCGGGGCCGACAGGTCGATCACCGTGGGAAAGCGGCAGTAGGCGTCCGCGAATTCCGGCTCTGACTGAAGTGCCGCGAGGCTCGGGTAGGGCCGGTAGAAATACTGCACCTTGTTGAAGCCCACGCTGCCGTAGGTCCATCCACCTCTCAACGGCTTCTGGTCGGCGTGGACGTTTTTATGAACGACGAAGTTCCACAGCAGGGAACACCAGATGTCCGGAACCAGCTTTTCCATCCCGAGGGCTGCGTCGGCCAAAGCGTATTCCTTGCGCGAGAACCGCTCGACCGCGGTTGTTTCCAGCACGAGTTGGTCGCCAGGCAGCCCAAACGCGGCCGCGGTGTCCAAGCGCCAGCATCGCCGTCCGGCAAGAAAGTGCCACCGGTTGACGCTGAAAGCGTCTGGTGCGCCGGCCCCACTGCCGATGATGCCGCCAAGCGGACCTGCGACGATGCTCCCGCCGATGTTGCCTCCCACCAAGCCACCCAGTGTCGCCTCGACGTCGTCCGGCGTATCGATGAACGTGCGGCGTAACGTTCTGGCCGTGAAGCCAAGCCGCATGTCGATTGGGTCCATCACCACCCAGTCATGGTGGGGCTGCGCAAGATCGATCCTGTTCTTCAATACCTTGTCGAAACCGTGAAACTTCAGCGTGGGCTTGCCATTGAACGTCCTCTTCTCCGCCTGCACGGTCGCGTAGGCGCTGTCGAAGTGGAACGGGAAGTTGGTGATCAGGTCGGTGGCCAGGCTTTCTTTCGACATCGCCGCCGGTTTGTCGAAGATGATTCGGTAGCGGTTGAAATGATACGGCCCGACGCCACCCTGCACCGGCATCTCGACGAAGTCAGCCAAGGCGTCCCTCCGTAACAGCTACGTTTCAGCAACGCTCTCGGCCGCTGCCGGATCGTTCTGGTCCGACAAAAAAAGCTGTGCCAAGGTTTCGAACTCGCCCACGCTAAGCGTTTCCGCCCGCCGTTCGGGCGCAATGCCGGCGCGTGCCAGCAGCGCCTCTCCGCCGAGCATCTTCAACGAGCCGCGCAACATCTTGCGACGCTGCCCGAAGGCGGCCGCCGTCACCCGCTCCATCGCTGCAAACAGCGCCGGCGCGGGTTGTGCCGGGTGCGGCACCAGTCCCACCACGGCGGAGAACACCTTGGGCGGTGGCGTGAACGCGGATGGCGGAATGCGCATCAGCATCTCCGTGGTGCAGATCCACTGGGTCAGCACCGCCAGCCGCCCGTACGCCTCGGTGTCCGGCGCGGCGGCGATGCGCTCGGCTACTTCGAGCTGGAACATCAGCGTCAGCCGCTCCCAGCAGGCGGCCTGCTTCAGCCAGCCCACCAGCAGCGGGGTTGCCACGTTGTAGGGCAGGTTCGCCACGACCTGCCGCGGTCCTGGCGCCAGCGCGGCCAGGTCGGTCCGCAGCGCGTCGGCTTCGACCAGGCGTAGCCGGCCATCGCTCGTGGCTGCCAAGGCGCGGATCGCTTCGGCCGCGCGCTGGTCCACTTCCACCGCCACCACGCTCGCCGCGGGGCTCGCCAGCAAGGCGCGTGTCAGGCCGCCCGGGCCGGGGCCAACTTCCACCACGTGACGGCCCGCGAGGTCGCCAGCCTGGCGGGCGATCTTGGCGGTGAGGTTCTCGTCGAGCAGGAAGTGCTGGCCGAGCTTGCGGCGGGCGTCCAATCGGTAGTCGGAGATGACCTGGCGGAGCGGGGTCACAGGAAAGAAGCAGTTCTTTTTTGAAAAGAAGAACCAAAAAACTTTTGCTCCCTGTCGGGGACTCTCCCGCGAGCGCGCGACAGCGGAGACAAAGGCTTTTTGCTTCTTCTTCTCGAAAAAGAAGCGCTTGCTGTCTTCGTCACAGGATAAACCGGCTAAGATCCCCACGCGCTGCCAACGGCGCCACCTTCTCCTTCACGTAGGCCGCGTCCACGCGCACCGTCTCACCATTACGGTCCGTCGCGGTAAAGCTGATTTCCTCCAGCAGCTTTTCCAGCACGGTCGCCAGCCGCCGCGCGCCGATGTTCTCCACCCGGTCGTTGATGTCGGCGGCGAGGTCGGCCAGCGCGTCGATCGCATCGTCGGAGAACTCGAGCACCACCTTCTCGGTGCCCATCAGCGCGCTGTACTGCTTGAGCAGCGAGTGTTCCGGCTCGACCAGGATGCGGCGCAGGTCGTCGCGGCTCAGCGGCGCCAGCTCGACGCGGATCGGCAGCCGGCCCTGCAGCTCGGGCAGCAGGTCGGACGGCTTGGCCAGGTGGAACGCGCCGGACGCGATGAACAGCATGTAGTCCGTCTTCACCGGCCCGTACTTGGTGGACACGGTGGTGCCCTCGATCAGCGGCAGCAGGTCGCGCTGCACGCCCTCGCGGGAGACGTCGCCGCCGCGGAAGCCGCCCTCGCTGGTGCGGGCGCACACCTTGTCGATCTCGTCGAGGAAGACGATGCCGTCGTTTTCCGTGTGTTCCACCGCGTCCTTGGCCAGGCGGTCGGTATCGACCAGCTTGTCGGCTTCCTCGCGGGCCAGCAAGGGACGGGCATCGGCCACTTTCATACGCTTCTGCACCTGGCGGCCGCCCATCATGCCGCGCATCATCTCGCCGAGGTTGATCATCTGACCTTGCGGTACGCCGGGAATGTCGATCTGCCCGGCGCCGGCGCCACCGGTGTCGGCGACGGTTATCTCGACGTCCTTGTCTTCCATCTCGCCGGCGCGGAGCATGCGGCGGAACTTGGATTTGGTGTCGCCGCTGGCGGTGGCACCGACAAGCGCGTCGACCAGGCGGTCCTCGGCGGCCTGGTCTGCGCGGGCGGCCACCTCGCGGCGGCTCGCCTCGCGACGCATGTTGAGGCTGACTTCGACCAGGTCGCGGATGATGCTGTCCACGTCGCGGCCGACATAGCCCACCTCGGTGAACTTGGTGGCTTCCACTTTCAGGAAGGGCGCCTGTGCCAGGCGGGCGAGGCGGCGGGCGATCTCGGTCTTGCCGCAGCCGGTGGGGCCGATCATCAGGATGTTCTTCGGCACTACTTCGTCGCGCAGGCCTTCGGGGAGCTGAGCGCGGCGCCAGCGGTTGCGCAGCGCTATGGCGACGGCGCGTTTCGCGTCGGATTGGCCGACGATGAAGCGGTCGAGTTCGCCGACAATCTCTCTTGGGGTGAAATCTGGCATTTGATTCCTTAGGCAAGGCCAGGGGCGTCGTGCAACAGCACGCGTCCCGCGTGACGCCCCTGGACCCCGCTAAGGACAGTCGTCCTTAGCACCTGTCTTAGGTGATGGGATCTGGGGCCGACTGGCCCCGTCATGCGTTAGCGTGCGTCGCACGACGGGGGCCAGGGGCTGAACTCCTGGCCTCACAATGTTTCCGTGATCAGGGAATGGTTAGTGTAGACGCAAATATCCGCCGCAATGCCCATCGCCCGACGAGCAATCTCCTCAGACGTCAACCCCTCGACTTGCAGCAGAGCCCGCGCCGCCGCCAGCGCGTAGTTCCCCCCCGACCCGATAGCGATCACCCCATCCTCAGGCTCCAGCACGTCGCCGTTGCCGGTCAGTGTGTAGCTGTGCGTGGCGTCGGCGACCGCCATCATCGCTTCCAGCCTGCGCAGGTAACGGTCCGTGCGCCAATCCTTTGCCAGCTCCACGCAGGCCCGCTCGAGCTGGCTCGGAAAGCGCTCCAGCTTGGCCTCAAGCCGTTCCAGCAAGGTGAACGCGTCCGCCGTCGCCCCAGCGAACCCGGTCAGCACGCCGAAATCCGAGCCGATACGCCGCACCTTGCGAGCGTTTCCCTTCACGACGGTCTGGCCCATCGTCACCTGACCGTCGCCTGCCATGGTGACGCGCCCGCCGTGGCGCACGCACAGGATGGTCGTGCCGTGCCAGCCGACGGGATCGTGGGAGGAATTCTGCATGGTGGCGCAATCTATGCACTCCGCCCCGTCGAACAAGACGCGATCCCCTCAGGACGGTCCCGCGACAGCGGGGTCAAAAGTCTTTTGCTTCTTCAGTTCAGAAGAGAAAGCCTTGCTTGCTTCACCCCGCCCGTAGGATCTCCACCCGAGGCCGCGCCATCCGCCGCAGCAGCGCGGTCACCTCCACCGCCGGCACCGCCTCGGAATACAGGAAGCCCTGCCCGAACCTGCACCCGAGCCGCGTGACGGCCGCTTCCGTTTCCTCATCATGCACACCTTCGGCCACGATCGGTATGCGCAGCTCGCCGGCCAGCGCCAGCATCGCCCGCATGCAGGCTTCCGCGCGAGAATCGGTGAGCACGTCCATGACGAAGCTGCGGTCGATCTTGATGCGGTCGAACGGCAGTTCGCGCAGGTGGAAGAAGTTCGAGTAGCCGATGCCGAAATCGTCCAGCACCACCCGCGTGCCGCGCAGCTGCAGCAGGGAGATCACCTCGCGCGCCACGTCGACGTCCTCAATCAACGCGCTCTCGGTCACCTCCACCTCCAGCCGGCGCGGGTCCATCATGCCCTCCGGCCAGTCCGGCGGGTTGCGCAGCATGGAGATCATCTCGCGCAACTGCCCGGGCGAGACGTTGAAAGCGAAATACAGCCACGTCGGCCAGCCGCGGGAGTCGGCCATCACCCGGCGCATCAGCTGCTGGGTGATCTGTCCGGTCAGTCCCATGTCTTCGGCCAGCGGGATGAACAGGTCCGGCGGCAGCAGCCCGCGGGTGGGGTGCTGCCAGCGGGCCAGCACCTCGAAACCGGCAATGCGGCCGTCATGCAAATCAACGATCGGCTGGTAATGGGGAAGGATGCTCTGCTCGGCGATGGCGGCGCGCAGCTCGTCCTTCAGGCCGGCGCGACGCTGCGCCTGTTCGTTGTGGTCAGGGTCGAAGAAACGCCAGCCCGAGGCGCCGGTGGCCTTTACGCTGCGCAGCGCCTGGCCGGCAGCCCGCAACGCCGCGTCCGTGTCCGTGCCGTGTTCCGGCAGCAGCGCCACGCCAACGCTTACCCTGCACTCTACCGTGCCTGCGGCACAGTCCACCGGTGCCAACAGCGCGCGGATCACGCCGAGTGCCGCCGCCTCGGCTTCGTCCAGCCCGGAGATCGGGACCACCACGGCAAACTCGTCGTCGCCCAACCGCGCGGCGTGGGCCTGGCCGGGAAACAGCGTGCGCAGCCGCGCGCCTGTCGTCGCCAGCACCTCGTCGCCGACGCGGTGGCCGTGTTTCGCGTTCAGTCCGGCAAACCCGTCCAAGTCGATCACCAGCAGCGCGGCGGACGGCAGGCTGCGCAGCCGCGTAGCCAGACCCTCGATGAAGCTCTGCCGGCTGGCCAGGTCGGTCAGGCCGTCGCGCCGGTTCACCTGGAAGCGCTTCAGCTCCGCCTGCCGGCGAACGACCGTGCCACGCTGGTAGCCAAAACCGGCCGCAGCCGCGGCCGCCAGCCCGAAAGCGGCAACCACAAACACAGCCAAGGCCCAGCCGAGATGCCAGCCAGGGTGATCCGCGCTGATCTGGCCAAGCAGGCGAAGGGCAGAATCAGGCGAAACGGTCATCGAGCTACTTTCTTCAGGCTGCCATGGTGCCAGGCAGCCGACTGCAGCCATACCACATCGTAATGAAAATGTGATAAATTTCCGTTTCGGTGTTATACCGGACTTTAGTGCGGGAGTTTGTTAACCGTTAAGAAATCAAGGCCCGCCTTTTTTGAAAATGCAGCAAAAAACGTCTGGTCCTGCTGTCGCGGAGTCTCTCTCAGCGATCACTCCAGGGAACAAAGTTTTTTTGTTTTTTCGAAAAAGAACTGCTCGCCTTGCCTAAACAGCCGGCCCGTTGCACCTGCTCAATACGCGTCCGGCACTGCAGCACGAACATGCCGTGCAACGCGGCTTACCTGACCGTCTGCGAGTTCCGCGACCGCGCCGCTTCCGGCAAAGGCAAGAAAGTTGGCGAGGATGTCATGCCCGTGTTCGCTGGCGATGCTTTCGGGATGAAACTGAACGCCGAAGATCGGGTGATGGCTGTGGCGCAGGCCCATGATCACGCCGTCTTCGGTGTGCGCGGTAACGGTGAGGCAGCTGGGCATGGTGTCGGGCCGGACGGTCAGGCTGTGGTAGCGGGTCGCCTGGAAGGGGCTTGGCAGGCCGGCGAAGACGTCCGTGCCGGCGTGCAGGACGGGGCTGGTCTTGCCGTGCATGGGGCGGGGCGCCCGGACGACGTCGCCACCGAACGCCTGGCCGATCGCCTGGTGGCCGAGGCAGACGCCAAGCAAAGGGACCACGCCGGCGGCGGCCGTGATGAGGTCGAGGCAGATGCCTGCCTCGTTGGGCGAACATGGGCCGGGGGACAGCACGATCGCGTCGGGCTTCAGCGCAAGGGCATCGTCTACGCTGAGCGCGTCGTTACGCCGTACGTCACAGGTCGCCCCAAGCTCGCCCAGGTAGTGGACCAGGTTGAAAGTGAAGCTGTCGTAGTTGTCGATCAGCAGAATCATCATCGTGCTCATGCCACAGCTTCAGGAACGTAAGCTTCGGCTAAACTCGCAGGACAGAACACCCTGGGTGTCTGCATCGTGGCTGACGACCACGACACAGAAGCCTCGCAACAGGCGAAGCGTCGACCCTATGGTGAGCCCGGTGGGGATCGAACCCACGACCCCAAGATTAAAAGTCTCGTGCTCTACCAACTGAGCTACAGGCTCGCTCCGTCACCTAAAAGGGCATGCCGCCCGACAGGTCAACCCTGCAAAATCACGATCGGAACGCGTCGCCCGATTACGCCGCCGCGTCGGACGCGAGTTGTGCCTTCACGATGCGGTCCGGCTCGCTGACCGTGCCGCCGCCGCCCGACCCGCGCTTGATCTTGTCCACGTGCTCCATGCCCTCGGTCACCTGGCCCCAAATGGTGTATTGGCCGTCCAGGTGCGGCGCCGGCGCGAACATGATGTAGAACTGGCTGTTGGCGCTGTTGGGATCGCCGGTGCGCGCAGCACCAACCGTGCCGCGCACGAACTTGGCCGTGCGAGTGAACTCCGCCGGCAGGGTACCATGCTTGCTGCCGCTGGTGCCCGTCCCGGTGGGGTCGCCGCCCTGCGCCATGAAGCCTTCGATCACGCGATGGAACGGCGTGCCGTCATAGAAGCCCTCACGCGCCAACATGCGCACCCGCTCGACGTGCTTGGGGGCGAGGTCGGGGCGAAGCTGGATCGTCACGCGGCCGGATCTTAGGTCCATGTAGAGCGTGTTTTCTGGGTCGGTTTCGGACATTGGAAGCTCCTGTGTGTCGGAAGGAAGCAAGCAATTCTTTTTGGAAAAGACCCAAAAAACTTTGTCTCCGCTGTCGCGCGCTTGCCGGAGAGATCCGCGACAGCCGTCGTAAAAGCTTTTTGCTTCTTTTTCTTAAAAAAGAAGCGCTTACTTTACATCTGCAGCTACACGCATGTGCACGATGCGGTCCGGTTGCTCAACCTTGCCGTTGTTGTCGGCGTCGCCCCGCTTGATCTTGTCGACCAGGTCCATGCCGGAGACGACGTTGCCCCAGATGGTGTATTGGCCGTCAAGGCTGCTATTCGGCGCATACATGATGAAAAACTGGCTGTTGGCGCTGTCAGGGTCCTGGCTGCGCGCAGCGCCTACGGTGCCACGCAGGAAGTGCGCTGTGGTGCTGAACTCTGCTGGTATGTTCGGATACTTGCTGCCGCCTTCGCCGGTGCCGGTGGGGTCGCCACCTTGCGCCATGAAACCTTCAATCACGCGGTGGAACGGCGTGCCGTCATAGAACCCTTCGCGGCACAGTTGCTTGATGCGCGCCACGTGCTTGGGGGCGAGGTCCGGACGCAACCGGATCGTCACGCGGCCGCTCGGCAAGTCCATGTACACCGTATTCTGCGGATCCAGCTTCGGCGGCGGCGCGTCCGGCACGTCCGGTTGGGCTGCCGCCGCACCCACCAGCGCCACCGCAGCGTACAGGCCCAGCAACGAACGTCTAAACATCCTTGGACTCCCCATTCTTGTTCTCGTCTGGCTGGCGCACGCGAAGAAGCGTGCGCTGCAACGTCAGCGCGGGCACAAAACTCGACACATCCCCGCCCAGCCGCGCGATTTCCTTTACGAAGCGCGACGAGATGAACTGGTGGTGCTCGCTGGCCATCAGGAACACCGTCTCGACGTCCGGGTCCAGCCGGTAGTTCATGCCCGCCATCTGAAACTCGTAGTCGAAATCGGACACCGCGCGCAGGCCGCGGATCAGCATCGCGGCACCCACCGACCGCGCGAAGCTGATCAATAACGTGCCGAAGCTCACCACCTCGATCGGCGTGCCGACGCGTTTGCTGATCGCGGCACACTCCTCGCGCACCAATTCCACGCGTTCCTCCAGCCCGAACAGCGGCCCCTTGCCGATGTTCTCGGCCACACCCACCACCAGGCGGTCCACCAGCCGCGCGCCGCGGCAGATGATGTCTAGGTGACCGTTGGTGACCGGGTCGAACGTGCCGGGATAGATCCCGACGCGTTCAAACATCGTTCGGTCCTGTCTCGGCCTCTCCCGCCTCCCTGTCGCCGGAGTCGGCGCCAGTCTCGCCTGCGGAGTCGGCGCCAGTCTCGCCTGCGGAGTCGGCGCCAGTCTCGTCTGCGAGATCGGCGCCCGTCTCGTCGCCCACTGCACCTTCGCCGACGACCGCGGCCACCTCCAGCACAGGGAATATGCTGGTCACGTGCTCGCCCTCGCTGAGGCGGAACAGCGTCACACCCATCGTCTGACGCGCGGTGATGCGCACCTGGTCGGCCGGCACGCGGATCAGCCGGCCGGCGTCGGTTACCAGCATGACGTCGTCGCCGCGCCGTACCGGCAGGGTAGCCACCACGGCGGTGCCGTTGCGCGGTGCGAGCATGATGTTGGTGATGCCCTGTCCGCCGCGCCCGGTCACCCGGTAGTCATACGCCGACGACCGCTTGCCGAAGCCGCCATTGGTGACGGTCAGCAATATCTCTTCCGCCGCCTCGAGGTCCGCAACACGCTCGGCTGTCAGCACCAGATCGGCTGCGTCCTCCTCCTCCTGCCCGGGCTCAGCGGCCACCGGCTCGGCGATCACTTCGGCCGCCTCCTCCTCGTATCCGGTGCTGCGGCGGCGCGCGGCGATGGCGCGCAGGAAGCCGGCGCGCTCGGCGTTGCTGGCGCCCACGTGGCGCAGCACCGCCAGGCTGTTCACCTCGTCATGCGCAGTGAGTTTTATCCCGCGCACGCCTGCGGATTCCCGGCCGGCAAACACGCGCAACGTGTCATCGGTAATCTGGAAGCGGATACAGCGGCCCAGGCGCGTGGCCAGGAACACGTCGTCGCCATCGCGGCAGGTGGCCACGCCCACCAGGTGGTCGCCCTCGTCCAGCTTCATCGCGATCAGCCCGCTGGTGCGGATGCGGCCGAAATCGGACAGCCGGTTGCGCCTTACGTTGCCGCTCGACGTCGCGAAGACCAGATGCAGGCTTTCCCACAGGCTCTCGTCCTGCGGCAGCGGCAGCACGGTGGTGATCTTGTCCGACCCCAGCTCCGGCAACAGGTTTACCAGCGCGCGGCCCTTCGCGGTGGGTGCTGCTTCGGGCAGGCGCCACACTTTTTCGCGGAACGCCTTGCCGCCGCTGGAGAAAAACAGCACCCACTGGTGGGTGTGCGCGTTAAAACTGCGCGCCACGATGTCGTCACCGCGTGTGCCGGCAGCGGTGCGGCCGCGGCCGCCGCGGTTCTGTGCGCGGTACGTTTCCAGCGGGGTGCGCTTAATGAAGCCGTCGCGCGTGATGGTCACCACCATCTGGCCAGGCTCTATCAGGCTCTCGTCGTCCTGGTCGGCGGCGTAGTCCACGATGGCGGACAAGCGCGGCGTCGCAATCTCCGCGCGCACGCGCACCAGCTCGTCGCGCATCACCTCCATGCGGCGCGGGCGGCTCGCGATGATCTCGAGCAGCTCGCCGATCTTCTGCGCAACCTCCTTGAGTTCCGCGTCGATCTTCTCGGACTCAAGCCCGGTCAGGCGCTGCAGCCGCAGCTCCAGAATGCCGCGCGCCTGCGCCTCGGTCAGCCGCACCCTCTCGCCCACGATGATGTTGCCGCTGTCGTCGATCAGCGCCAGCAGTGCCGCCACGTCGCCGGCCGGCCACTCGCGCGCCATCAGCGCGGCACGTGCCGCGGCCGCGTCGGGGCTGGCGCGGATCAGCCTGATCACCTCGTCGATGTTGGCGACCGCGATCGACAGACCCACCAGCAAATGTGCGCGTTCGCGCGCTTTCGACAGCTCGTAGCGGCTGCGGCGGAGGATCACCTCCTCGCGGAAATCCACAAAGCACATCAGCAGGTCGCGCAGACCCATCGTGCGCGGGCGGCCGCGGTCCAGCGCCAGCATGTTGCAGGCGAAGCTGATCTGCATGTTGGTGAAGCGGAAAAGCTGGTTCAGCACCACCTCGCCGGTTGCGTCGCGCTTCAGCTCAATCACCACGCGCATGCCCTGACGGTCGCTCTCGTCGCGAATGTCGGCGATGCCTTCGATCTGCTTGGCGCGCACCAGCTCGGCAATGCGCTCCTGCAGCGTCGCCTTGTTCACCTGGTAGGGCAGCTCGGTGATGATGATCGCCTGGCGGTCGCGGCGCACCTCCTCGAACTCGCAGCGCGCGCGCAGGGTCAGCGACCCGCGCCCGGTCTCGAACGCGCTGCGGATGCCGGCGCGGCCGATAATCAGCCCGCCGGTGGGAAAGTCCGGCGCCGGCACGATGGCCATCAGCTCGTCGAGCGACGTCGCGGGGTCGGCGATCAGCGCCAACGCGGCGTCGATGATCTCGCCCGGGTTGTGCGGCGGGATCCGCGTGGCCATGCCGACGGCGATGCCCTCGGCGCCGTTGATCAGCAGGTTCGGATACGACGCCGGCAGGACGACGGGTTCCTGCTCGCTCTCGTCGTAGTTCGGGTTGAAATCGACGGTGTCCTTGTCGATGTCAGCAAGCAGGAACATCGCAGCCTGGGCCAGGCGCATTTCGGTGTAGCGCATTGCCGCCGGGCTATCGCCGTCAACGCTGCCAAAATTGCCCTGGCCGTCGATCAGCGGCACGCGAATGGAGAACGTCTGCGCCATGCGCACGGCGGCGTCGTAGATGCTGGCGTCGCCGTGCGGGTGATACTTGCCCATCACGTCGCCGACGATGCGCGCGGATTTGCGATACGGCTTGTCCGGCGTGTAGCCGGCCTCGTACATGCCGAACAGGATGCGGCGGTGCACCGGCTTCAGCCCGTCGCGCGCGTCCGGCAGGGCGCGGCTGACGATGACGGACATGGCGTAGGCGAGGTAGGAGCGCTGCATCTCCTCCTCTAGCGTCACCGGCTGGGTGTCGCCGTGGCCTTCTGGGTTGTCGGTGGTCTCGCTCAAGGGTGCGTGCTCGCGTGGAAAGTTGGCGCTTTCTACATGGGGGCGAGGGCTGTGCCAAACTTGGGCAAGGCAAGGGGCTCTGCCCCTGGACCCCGCTGGGGCCAGTCGGCCCCAGACCCCCGGCTTCGCCCTAAGGGGTTTTCAGAGAGGGGCCGCACGTGTCTTGACCTCAGCGTTGTTGGCCCCTCTCTGAAAACCCCTTAAGCAAACCAGGTTCTAAGGACGACTGTCCTTAGCGGGGTCCAGGGGCAGAGCCCCTGGCCTTGCCCAACTCACCGCAGCCATCACCCCCACGTTGAGTGCCAAAGCCACCACTCCAACATTCAGGTCCGTCAACCCAAACGGCAACCAGGGCGCCAGGTCCGCCATGGTGACGCTCTCTGCCGTCATCACTGCCACCACCAGCACCCCGGCCCCGATCCCCGCCATGGCGCCGGCCGGGGTTACCAGCCGCCGCCGCGCCAGGCTCATCAGCAGCGCCGGGAAGAGCTGCGTCGCCAGCGCGTAGCCCATGAGCAACAGCTGCACGATGGTGGCCCCGCCGCGAAGGGTGAAATACACCGCCACCAGCCCCACCACCGGCACCAGCCCGCGTGCCAGCAGCGAGACCTCCGCCTCCGTGGCAGCCGGCCGCAGCGGCCGGTACAGGTTGTTGGCCACCAGCGTCGCCGCCGCGATCAGGATGAGCGACCCCGGCACCAGCGCCGTCAGCACGCCCACCGCGCCGATCACGCCCACGAACCACGACGGAAACGACTGCACCGACAGCCGCATCAGCGCCAGGTCCACGTCCGGACCGTGCAGCCCCGGCACGCGCAGGATGGCCGCGAACCCCACGAAGAACACCAGCAGCAGGATCAGCTGATACAGCGGCAGGATGACCGCGTTACGGCGGAACACGCGCTCGTTTTGCGCGGTGTAGGCGGACGCGAAGGAGTGCGGCCACATGAAAAAGCCCACCGCCGTCAGCAACACGGTGGACGCGAACCACACTGCCCCCTGCCCGTGCGCGGGCAGCGCGGCGAAGCCTGGCTTGGCCGCCTCGATGGCGCGGAACATCGGCGCCAGCCCGCCGTAGTCGTGCAGCGGAAAGTAGATGCCCAGGAAAAGCACCACCGCCAGGATCGCCACGTCCTTCGCCGCCGCCGTCCACGCGCTGCCGCGCACGCCGGACACGCTGGCGTAGATGACGACCACCAGCACGCCCACCCACACCGCCAGCGCCGGCGAAATCGCGCCGCCCGACGCGATGGAGACGATGATCTCCAGCCCCTTCAGCTGCAGCACCATGTAGGGCACCAGTGCGACCACGCCTACCAGCGTCACCAACACTCCCAGGGCCGGGCTGTCGTACTTCCGGGCGAAGAAATCAGGCTGCGAGAACAGCCCCTCGGCTTTCGCGTAACGCCAGATCGGCGGCAGCAGCCAGTAGGAGCTGACATAGGCCAGCGCGCCGTAGCACAGGATGTAGTAGGCCGGCCCGCCGTGCCCGTAGGCCCAGCCGCTGCCGCCCAGAAAGGTGAAGGTGGTGTAGATCTCGCCGGCCATCAGCAGGAACACCAGGAGGGTGCCGAAGCCGCGGCCGCCGACGGTCCACTGCTCCAGGCTCATCTGGCGGCCGGTGCGCGCCAGCAGGCCCAGGCCGAGCGCCAGCAGCACACCCAGCCCGATGATCGCGAGCGCCAGGCTCAGGGCTCCCTGTTGGCGGGGTCGGTCAGGTAGATCACCGCCATCACGGTCGCTGTCAGAACAACGCTTCCCACCATCCAGGCCAGCAGCAGCGGCATGCCGAACACCAGCGGCGTGCTGCGGTTGAAGAACACCACGCCGGCGAGCATGGCGGCGGGTGGCAGCAGGGCTAGCCAGCGTAGTGTGATCATCGGGACCTCCCTGTCGGCGAGTGAGCAAGCAAGCAGTTCTTTTTTCGAAAAAGAACCAAAAAACTTTTGTTCCTTGGGTAGTCGTTTGTGGAAAGGTCCGCGACAGCCGAGACAAAAGTTTTTTGCTTCTTTTTCTCAAAAAAGAAGGCCTTGCTTGCCTATCCAGCCAACGCCCGCTCCCTCTCCGCGTGCACGCCCAGCACCGCCGAAGGCTGCAGACGCGCCGTGCAGATCAGCATCGCGATGAAGTAGACGATCGGGCCGAATTGCTGGTATCCGCCGGTGAACAGCAGCAGCACCAGCGCAGGCGCCACCAGCACGCTCTGCCGCGGCGCGCGCTGGGCAAACACGAACAGGCACACGTACAGCACCAGCGCCGGCAGGCCATATTCCAGCCAGATCTTGATCGGCGTGTTCATCGAGTACTCGTAGGGCACCGTCAGGTTCTGCGACGTTCCGGCACCCATGCCGAACAGGTTTACCTGCGGAAACTCGCGCGTCACGTCGCCCAGCACCCAGAACGGTGCGACGAACCGGTCGTGCCCGCTGGTGCCTTGCACGTTGAACTCGCCCAGCCTGCTCTGCGCGATGTCGGCCACTTCGGGCACCACCAGGCTGACCGCGCCGGCTAGCACCGCGGCGAACACCAGCACCAGTGCCGCCAGCAACACGCCGCGCACACCCAGCCGCAACGCCACCGCCACCACGAACGCCGCCAACACCAGTATGCCGGTGCCCGATTCGGCCAGAACCAGCGCCAGGCCCAGCACGCCGAGCCAGACCAGCCGACGGAAATACATCATTTCGATGATGATGCCCATCGCCATGAACTGCGACATCACCGAGGGCTCGACCAGGAAGAACCCGTTGGACTTGAGCAGGCTGCCGATACCGAAATCGATCTTCAAATTGTAGCCGGCTTCGAACAGCAGCGAGTCCGGCACGAAACCCTTGAAGCTGAACACCTGCACGCCGGCAAACTGCGCTGCGAACTGCACGATGCCGCAGATGGCGATGGCGATGATGAAGCTGTTCACCAGCCGGAAGAACGCGTCCTCGTCCACCGGCTTTGCGAACACGAAAATCGGGAACGCGGTTATACCGAGAAACTGGAAGTAGGACGCGAAGCTCACCTGCGCGTTGAACGGCGGGTGTCCGAACGCAAGGCTGATCGCGCCGAGGCAGGACATCAACACGATGCCGATGTAGACCAGCAGCCTGGGGCGATGGATGACAATCGAACCCTGCACCAGGCCGTAACCGGCCAGCGCCAGCCCGATCGGACCCGCGATGGAGAGCTGCTGGCTGGCGCCGAACGGCACGCCGAAGCGCTGCAGGAACGTGGCGCAGATCATGATGCCGATGACGAACCAGCGGATGGTCATTAGGAAGAAAGGCCTTCTTTTTTGAAAAAAAGAAGCAAAAAACCTTTGTTCCTTGGCGTGTAAGTTGTGGGAGAGTCCGCGACAGCAGAGACAAAAGTTTTTTGCTGCTTTTTTTCAAAAAAGCAGTCCTTGCTTTCTTTTCGCAGATGCAAAGCTTCGCAGGCCCAACAAGACTCAACGCCCCGAGCCGCTGGTCTCGATGCACGGCGATGCATCGCCGTTCCAAGCCGACGGCAGCCCGCGATATCAGCCAACTTCACGGGCCTGGAACGACAGCCGGTGGTGCAGCAGGTGCCGCAGCCAGATCCCCGCCTGTCGTTCGAGCACGCGCTGGCTCGCCCAACCGAGCAGCAGCGCCGGCGGCAGGCTCAGCACGAGAAAGCTCAGCTGCGAGAACTCTCCCGCGCGCGCCACCACGCCGTAATGCCGCATGCCCACTTTGACCGAAGACATGACGATCGGGTGCCAAAGATAGAAGCTGTAGCTGATCGTACCCATGAATTGCATCGGCCGGGTCAGCAGCATGCGGCTCAGGCCGCCCTGGCCGTTGACGATCCCCCAGAAGCAGATGGTGACGGCAACGAACGCCGCGCCGCCCAACGCCAGCTCCGCCCCGCTCCACCGCGTCACCGGCGTCTCGATCAGCTGCAACGGGTCGAGCTGCTGCTGGATTTCCTGCCAGCACGCCAGGAACGCCACCAGCCAGACTGCCGGGTAGCGCCCCAGCACGCGCATCGCGCGGCACTCCACCAGGCCCTGCGCCACCAGCACGCCGGAGAGGAAAAATACACCGCGCGGGTAGAAGGCCAGCGCCAACAACCCGAGCGGCAGCAGGCACTGGACCGCTGTCAGCCCGATACGGCGGCGCAACGCCCAAGCAACCGCGCAGGTGGCGTAGAAGCACATCTCGTAGCTGAGCGTCCAGGCGGCGGGGTGGATCAGCTTGATGGGGAAGATGCCCGGCAGCGCTGCCAGGTTCGCCGCCAGCCACAGCGGGAACGCGTGCAACTCGCCGCGGCTGAAGCCCGGCAATCCGGCGATGATGCTGGTCAGTGAGATCGCCAGTATGGTGCACCACAGCGCCGGCAGCAGGCGGATCGCGCGGTCTTCGATGAACGCTGCTGGCCCGGACGCGCGGCGCAGCGTGCCGCAGATGACGAAGCCGCTGATGCAGAAGAACAGTTCCACACCGTATTGCAGGTTGCGCAGGCTGAACTGTGCGGCGTGGGTCAGCAGCGGTGCAAAGGTGGGCAGGCCGGAATTGATGACGTGAAAGACGAACACCATTGCCGAGAACAACCCGCGCCCGCCGTGTACCTGGCGGTTGAAGCTCTTGGATTGCGCGCGCGGCGCCGCGTCCACGCTCACCGCCTCGGCGTGCACGCGATTGCGTCCCTTCCAGTGCAGCCCAGTCTCACGTGCGTGATTGCCCGTTGACCTGGCCGCAAGCCTCCCCAGAGCGCACCCGAGGAAGCAAAAGTTTTTTGCTTCTTTTTTTCAAAAAAGAAGGCCTTGCTTGCCTTCAGAACGGTATCTCGTCATCCAGATCACTCCCCCCCGGCGGCTCCCAGCTTGGCGATCCCCCACCACCCCCCGGCCGCGTGTTGGCCGAGGCCGGCCGAGCCGCCGGCGTCCGCGGTGCGTACCCGCCGCTGTCGCCCGAGAAGCTGCCCCCGCCCTCGCTGTTGCGCCCGCCCAGCAGCGTCATCTCGCCGCGGAAGCGGGCCAGCACCACCTCGGTTGTCTCGCGCTCGACACCGTCCTTGTCGGTGTATTTGCGGCTTTCCAGCGAGCCCTCGACGTAGACGGTAGAGCCCTTTTTCAGGTACTTCTCCGCGATCTCGCCGAGCTTCTCGTTGAAGATGGCGATGCGGTGCCACTGCGTCTTCTCGCGCCGCTCGCCGCTGTTCTTGTCGTTCCACGACTCACTGGTGGCGATGGAGAAGGAAACCACCTTGCCGCCGGTCTGCATCACGCGCGACTCGGGGTCCCGCCCCAGATTGCCGATGAGGATCACCTTGTTAACGCTGCCTGCCATGTCCGCCTGCCTCTGGTTGCGCTCTGTTGCACCTATTACCCCCGCCGGGCCGTCCTGTGGCAAGGGCGTTGACCATCCTGCGCGTCGGTTGTGGCTCAGGTCGCCCGGACCTGTTTGGTAGGTTCCTGCCGGCAGCGGCGGCGTGGTCTGCTGGCCGGTGCTGTCGCAGTGTATACTCTAGCGGGTCTGCTGGCGGAGTCGCTTTAAGGATCAACCACCAACACGCCTCGTGAGCTCGATGGCATCGGCCGTTTGGGTGCTTAGCTTGCACGTGAGGAGCCTGTTTCCTGCAAATTCAGGCAAGGCAAGCGGTTCTTTTTTAAAAAAAGAACCAAAAAACTTTTGTTCCCTGGGCGCGCGCTGCAGAAACCTCCGCGACAGCAGGACCAAAAGTTTTTTGCTGCTTTTTTTCAAAAAAGCAGGCCTTGCCTTCCTTGGCTTGCCTCCGGAAATCAGCGTCTGAACCGCTTGCGCAAAACGCTTCCCGACCCACCCCGTAACAGGCAGGTCTCAGGAAATCTTCTTGGTGCTCTTGGTGCTCTTGGTGGTTAATCTTCGTTGCCCAAGTCGGCTCCGCGTCTCCCCCCGACCCATGACCATCTGCTAGACCGAACTTCATCTTCCGAGGTGCCAACCGCGTGTCATCCATCGTCGTCCGAGGCGCCCGTGAGCACAATCTCAAGAACGTCGACGTGGAGATCCCGCGCGACCAGCTGACCGTCATCACCGGCCTGTCCGGCAGCGGCAAGAGCAGCCTCGCTTTCGACACCATCTACGCCGAGGGCCAGCGCCGCTACGTCGAGTCGCTCTCCAGCTACGCCCGCCAGTTCCTCGAGCTGATGGGCAAGCCGGACGTCGACAGCATCGAGGGGCTTAGCCCCGCAATCTCCATCGAGCAGAAGACCACCAGCCGCAACCCGCGCAGCACGGTGGGCACGGTCACCGAGATCCACGACTACATGCGCCTGCTGTGGGCGCGCGCCGGCATCCCCTACTCGCCCGCCACCGGCCTGCCGATCGAGGCGCAGACCGTCAGCCAGATGGTGGACCGCGTGATGGGCATGCGCGAGGGCACCCGCCTCCTCCTGCTCGCCCCCGTGGTGCGCGACCGCAAGGGCGAGTACCGCAAGGAGCTGGCCGAGCTGCAGCGCCGCGGCTTCACCCGCGCCAAGGTAGACGGCACGCTCTACGACATCGCCGAGGTGCCGGCGCTTAACCGCAAGACCAAGCACACGGTCGAAGCCGTGGTGGACCGAATCGTGGTGCGCGCCGGCGCCGAGCAGCGCCTGGCCGACAGCTTCGAGACGGGTCTCGGCATGGTCCCCGACGGCATCGTCTACGCCGAGGACGCCGACAGCCAGGCGCGCACGGTGTTCTCCTCGCGCTTCGCCTGCCCGGTCAGCGGCTTCACCATCGAGGACATCGAGCCGCGGCTGTTCAGCTTCAACAGCCCGCACGGCGCCTGCCCCGCCTGCGACGGGCTTGGGGTGGAGACCTTCTTCGACCCCGCCATGGTGGTCCCCGACGAGCGCCGCTCGCTGGCCGAGGGTGCGGTGGCACCCTGGACCGGGGCGATGAGCCCGTATTTCGACCAGACCCTGCAGAGCCTGGCGCGCCACTTCAAGGTGACCACCCGCACGCCCTGGGCCGAGCTGCCGGAGCGGGTGCGTGACGCCGTCCTCAACGGCACCGGCAGCTCGCCGGTGGAGATGACCTACAAGGACAGCGCGCGCGCCTACTCGGTGACCAAGCCGTTCGAGGGCGTGCTCGCCAACCTGGCGCGCCGCTACCGCGAGACCGACAGCGCCTGGGCGCGCGAGGAGATGAGCCGCTACCAGGCGGAGAAGCCCTGCGAGGTGTGCCACGGCGCCCGCCTCAAGCCTGAAGCGCTGGCCGTGAAGGTGGACCGCCAGACCATCGCCGAGGCCTCCGACCTGTCCATCCGCCACGCGCTGGAGTGGTTCCGCGGCGTGGAAGCCACGCTGACCCCGCAGCGCGCCGAGATTGCCCGGCGCATCCTGCGCGAGATCGTCGAGCGCCTGCAGTTCCTGGTCGACGTCGGCCTGGACTACCTCAGCCTCTCGCGCGGCTCGACCACCCTGTCCGGCGGCGAGAGCCAGCGCATCCGGCTGGCCAGCCAGATCGGCAGCGGGCTCACCGGCGTGCTCTACGTGCTGGACGAGCCCTCCATCGGCCTGCACCAGCGCGACAACGAGCGCCTGC
>CAXSZX010000009.1:0-177770 GCA_964242115.1 uncultured Acetobacteraceae bacterium
ACGACGAGCGCGAGCAGACGCTCAACCAGATGCTGGTCGAGATGGACGGCTTCGAAAGCAACGAGGGCGTCATCCTGATCGCCGCCACCAACCGTCCTGACGTGCTGGACCCGGCCCTGCTGCGCCCTGGCCGCTTCGACCGCCAGGTGGTGGTGCCCAACCCCGACGTGCTCGGCCGCGAGAAGATCCTGCGCGTGCACATGCGCAAGGTGCCGCTTGCCAGCGACGTGGACCCCAAGACAATCGCCCGCGGCACGCCTGGCTTCTCCGGCGCCGACCTCGCCAACCTGGTCAACGAGGCCGCCCTGCTGGCCGCCCGCTTGTCCAAGCGCGTGGTGGCGATGGCCGAGTTCGAGTTCGCCAAGGACAAGGTGATGATGGGTGCCGAACGGCGCAGCCTCGTGATGAGCGACTCCGAAAAGGAGATGACCGCCTTCCACGAAGCCGGCCACGCCATCTGCAGCCTCTACGAGCCGGAATGCGACCCGATCCACAAGGCCACCATCATCCCGCGCGGCCGTGCGCTGGGCATGGTGATGAGCCTGCCGGAGGGCGACCGCTACTCCACCAGCAAGGCCAAGATGGTGGCCCAGCTCGCCATGGCGATGGGCGGCCGCGTCGCCGAAGAGCTCACCTTCGGCGCCGACAAGGTCAGCAACGGCGCTTCCGGCGACATCAAGATGGCCACCGACATGGCCCGCCGCATGGTCACCGAGTGGGGCATGAGCGAGAGCCTTGGTATGATCGCCTACGGCGACAACAGCCAGGAGCTCTTCCTCGGCCACTCGGTGCAGCAGAACAAGAGCGTGTCCGAACACACCGCGCAACGCATCGACGTGGAGATCAAGTCGATCATCGACACCGCCTACGCCAAGTCGAAGAGCGTCCTGACCGAGCACCAGGAAGAGCTGAACCGCCTGGCGCGTGGCCTGCTGGAATACGAGACGCTGTCCGGCGAGGAAATCCGCACCGTGCTGCGCGGCGAGCCGGTTATCCGCAAGGTGGTCGACGAGCCGGCGCCGGAGCAGCGCCGCGCTAGCGTGCCGACGACGAGTGCTAAGCCGTCTTCGCTGCCGCCTGGGTTGGATCCGGCGCCTCAGCCGGGCTAGGCAAGCAAGCAGTTCTTTTTTGAAAAAAAGAACTAAAAAACTTTTGACTCCGCTGTCGCGCGCTCGCCGGAAAGGGCCGCAACAGCGGAGTCAAAAGTTTTTTGCTTCTTTTTTTCAAAAAAGAAGCGCTTGAGCGGCCCCCTGGTGATGGGGGTGCTGAACGCCACCCCCGACAGCTTCAGCGACGGCGGCCTACATCGTAACCCGATCGACGCCGGCCTTTACTTGCGCGACGCCGGCGCCGACATCATCGACGTCGGCGGCGAAAGCACCCGCCCTGGGGCCGAACCGGTCGACCCCGACGAAGAACAACGCCGCGTCCTGCCGGTCATATCCGCCCTCGCCCGAGCCGGCGCCCGCCTCTCCGTCGACACCCGCAACGCATCCACCATGGCAGCCGCGCTCGATGCGGGTGCGACCATCGTCAACGACGTCTCCGCACTCGGCCACGATCCGCACGCGATCGGCGCGCTGGCCGGCCGCACCTGCCAGGTGGTCCTGATGCACATGCGCGGCACGCCACAAACCATGCGGTCCCACGCCGTGTACACCGACCTGATTACCGAAATCGTCGACGAGCTCTCGGCCGCCGTCGCACGCGCGGAGGCGGCCGGCATTGCGCGTTCGCGGCTGACGATCGATCCCGGCCTGGGCTTCGCCAAGACGGCGCCGCAGAACCTCGAGCTGCTCCGCCGGCTGCCGGAACTGCGCGTGCTGGGGCTGCCCATCCTGGTCGGCGCGTCGCGCAAAGGCTTCATCGGCACCTATGGCGGCGAGCCGGACCCGCTGCGCCGCGCGCCAGGCTCCATGGCGGCCGCGCTGTTCGCGGCCATGCAGGGTGCGGCTATCCTGCGCGTGCACGACGTGGCGGAGACGGTGCAGGCGCTGCGGGTTTGGCAAGCGCTGGCGGTTTGCGATAAGATGGGTGAGTGTAACGAATAAAGGAAGGCAAGGCCTTCTTTTTCGAGAAAAAGAAGCAAAAAGCTTTTGCGTCCGCTGTCGCGGTCCTGTCCGGTGAGCGCGCGACAGCGGAAGTAAAAGTTTTTTGGTTCTTTTTTTCAAAAAAGAACTGCTTCCTTGCTTGCCCCAGGAGACTCCAATGACCCGCAAGCTTTTCGGCACAGACGGCATCCGCGGCCGCGCCAACGTAGGCTCCATGAGCCCGGAAGTCGCGCTGCGCGTGGGCCTAGCCGCCGGCCTGCAGTTCGTCCGCGGCAACCACCGCCACCAGGTCATCATCGGCAAGGACACCCGCCTGTCCGGCTACATGCTCGAACCCGCGCTGGTCGCCGGCTTTACCAGCGCGGGGATGGACGTGATGCTGGTGGGCCCGCTGCCCACGCCGGCCATCGCCATGCTCACCCGCTCCATGCGCGCGGACCTCGGCGTGATGATCTCCGCCAGCCACAACCCGTTCGAGGACAACGGCATCAAGCTGTTCGGCCCTGACGGCTTCAAGCTGTCCGACGAGACCGAGATGGAGATCGAGCGGCTGATGCAGACCGACCTGTCTGCCCGGCTGGCCGCACCCACCAAGCTCGGCCGCGCGCGGCGGCTGGAGGACGCGGCCGGCCGCTACATCGAGAGTGCCAAGGCCAGCTTCCCCCGCCGCCTCACGCTGGACGGCCTGCGCATCGTGGTGGATTGCGCCAACGGCGCCGCCTACCGCGTCGCTCCCACCGTGCTGACCGAACTGGGCGCCGAGGTGATCCCGCTGGGCGTCACCCCGGACGGCTTCAACATCAACAAGGAGTGCGGCAGCACCCAGCCGGCCCAGCTTTGCGCCGAGGTGCTGGCACACCGCGCCGACCTCGGCATGGCGCTGGACGGCGACGCGGACCGTGTCCTGCTCTCCGACGAGAAAGGCCACCTGATCGACGGCGACCAGGTGCTCGCCCTGATCGGCCAGTCCTGGGCGCGCGACGGCCGCCTGCGCGGCGGCGGCGTGGTCGCCACCGTGATGAGCAACCTCGGCCTGGAACGCTTCCTCGGCGCCGAAGGCCTGCGCCTGGAACGCACCGCGGTGGGCGACCGCTACGTGGTCGAGCGCATGCGCGAGACCGGCATCAACGTGGGCGGCGAGCAGTCCGGCCACATGATCCTGTCGGACTTCGCCACCACCGGCGACGGGTTGGTCGCCGCCCTGCAGGTGCTGGCCACCGTGATGACGGAGGCGCGCCCGGTCAGCGAGGTGTGCCGCCGCTTCACGCCGCTGCCGCAACTGCTGCGCAACGTGCGCTTCGCCGGCGGTCAGCCGCTGTCCGACCCGCGCGTAAAGGAGGCCGTGCAAGGCGTGGAGGCGCGGCTGGCCGGCCATGGCCGGGTTCTGCTGCGCCCCAGCGGCACCGAGCCGCTGATCCGGGTGATGGCCGAAGCCGAGGACCAGGCGGTGGTGCACCAGGTAGTGGCCGAGCTGTGCGAGGTGATCGAGCGGGCGTCGGCGATGACGGCGGCGGCGGATTAAGGAAGCAAGGCCTTCTTTTTCGAGAAAAAGAAGCAAAAAGCTTTTGCGCGCGCTGTTGCGGAAAGCTGAAACGACATGCCCCCACACGGCGCGCCTAACGAGAGCAAAAGTTTTTTGGTTCTTTTTTTCAAAAAAGAACCGCTTGCCTTGCCTTGGCTTCCTTGCTCGCCGAGGAGACGAAACATGAAACTGGCTTACTGGGTAGTCGACGCCTTCACCGACCGCGTGTTCAGCGGCAACCCCGCCGCCGTGGTGTTACCGGAAGCCGCTCTGCCGGACGCGCTGATGCAGCAGGTCGCCGCCGAGAACAACCTCAGCGAGACCGCCTTTGCCGTGCCGGAGGCCGACGGCTACCGGCTGCGCTGGTTCACCCCTACCGTGGAGGTGGATTTGTGTGGCCACGCCACCCTGGCCACCAGTTTCGTGCTGGCCAATCAGGGCCACGCCGGCCCGTTCCGCTATCATACCCGCTCGGGCCTGCTGACCGCCGCGGTATCCGGCGCCGAGATCGAGCTGGACTTTCCGGCCCACCCGTTCGCGCCGGTGGCCACGCCGGACGGCCTGGCCCAGGCGCTGGGCGCCGAGCCGCTGGAGGTGGTGCAGTCCTCCCGCCTGGTAGCGGTGCTGCCGAGCCCCGAGCAGGTGACGGCCGTGCGTCCGGACTTCGCCGCGATCGCCCGGCAGTTCGACGGCGCGGTGGCGGTGACCGCGGCCGGCGGCGTGGACGGCGCAGACGTCACCAGCCGCTACTTCGCGCCCGGCTACGGCATCGACGAGGACCCGGTCACCGGCTCGCTGCACACGCAGGTCGTGCCATACTGGGCCGAGAAGCTTGGCAAGCAGACGCTGGTCTGCCGCCAGGCGAGCGCGCGGGGCGGGGTTATGACCTGCACCATGGCGGGCGAGCGGGTCCATCTACGCGGGACGGCCGTGCTCTATGCGCGGGGGGAGATGCACCTGCCGGAGTAAGCAAGCAGTTCTTTTTCGAAAAAGAACCAAAGAACTTCCGCTCTCGTCGAATGCGCGTCGATGAAGCGTTTCGTTCAGCGTCCCGCGCCAGCCCTCGCAAAAGCTTTTTGCTTCTTTTTCTCGAAAAAGAAGGCCTTGCCTTTGCTTCGAGCGGATCAACCCCAACCTCCGTCCCCAGAATACCCCAGCCCAGCATTCAGCCGCGCCAGCCCCGTATCCTGGAAGAACTCTTCCGCCGTCTCGCTCCACACAAGCTGCGGCATGAACACGCCAGCAAGCAGCGTAGGCGTCGGCCGCCCGCGCATCTGCACCACGCCGGTGGCCAGCGCGGCGGCTGCCGCCGCGTCCCACCCCACGAGCTGCGCCTGCAAGCTGGACAGGTCGGCGGCGCCGGTCAGGTCCTCGAAGCGCAGCCGCGGCTCGCCGCGTTCGAGGATGCAGGCGGCGGTGCGGCCCACGTGGGCGACGTCGCGGTCGGCGAAGAAGCCGAGGAACGCGAGGAAACCCTCGGCCTCTCCCAGACCGCGCCACACCGTGTCCGCCGGGGAGATCGGGCGAACCACCTGCCGCTTGAAGCGGTAGAGCGACGCCAAAACCGCGCGCAGGTCGCGCACGCAATGCAAGATCCTGACGCCGGCCGGTGCGGCGCCGTCCAGCTGCGCGTGGTCATCGATGTGGCCCACCACCACCTCGCCTGGTTGCAGGATCTGGGCGACCGCGGCGGCCGGCACGGCACGGCGGTGCTGTTCGGGCGCCGCGTGCATCTCGGCGTCCGGCAGGCCGCGGTAATCGTCGCAGAAATGCGCGGTCAGATGCAGCCGGGTGCGGTGCAGGCCGGCGTGCACGGCGGCTGCCTCCAGCAGGTAGGTGCCACTTTTCGGGATTGTGTTGACCAGCAGGGCAAAGGCTGCCTGCGGGTCCGGCTCCACGGCCGGCAGTTCGAGGACCGGCAGCAGGTACAACCCGGCCTCGCGGGAGACGAACGCGTTGACGTCTGCTGCGTAGGTCAGCGTGCTGGTCTGGCTGCCGGCCGCGTCGAAGAACGCGAGTGTGTCGCCGGTGATGCGGTAAGCCGTCTCGTTCGGATGGCGGTAGTGGCTGACGCTGCCGTCCCGCCGCAAAACGACATCGCCGAAATGCCCGCCGGCAAGCGACCCGTAGCGGTAGACGGTGCGGCAGACCCGTGCGTCGCCGCTGCCTTGCGTGGCTGTCACCGAACGCGGCCGGTCTGCCTGAGCACAGCGCACCTGGTGAACAGGATGTTGGTCTCCACGTCCGTTGATGGACAACCTGCAGCGCGGCACTCGGGCGTTGCGTTCCCGCAGCGGAGACATGACAGAGCAAGCCGGTTCTTTTTTGAAAAAAAACCACAAAACTTTTGTCTCCGCTGTCGCGCGCTCACCGGAGAAAACCGCGACAGCGGCAGCGAAAGCATTTTGCTTCTTTTTCCCGAAAAAGAAGCGCTTGCTTCCTGCCTCCCGCGAGGGGCTTGCGAGGCCAGCCCATTTTCCGTAGGAACCGCTCTCCGCGGCGTGGGCGCGTAGCACAGCGGTAGTGCACTACCTTGACATGGTAGGGGTCACAGGTTCAATCCCTGTCGCGCCCACCACCGGGCCCAGCTTCCTGGCGAGAAACTCATCGATCGCGCCGAAACCGACATCCCTGGGCGCGATCTTCGTTTGTCCGAGCATGCCCTGACCGACCGGCCCGGCTGCTACACCATACGCGCCCCGGACGGCCCTGCCGCCCCGCTGCTGTTTTCCTCGCCGCATTCCGGCCGTGACTACGGGGCGGACTTTCTATCCGCCGCCAGGCTGGACGCGCTCGCGTTGCGGCGCAGCGAGGATTGCTACATCGACGAGATCTGCGCCGGCGTGCCGGACCACGGCGGCACGCTGATCGCCGCCAGCTTCCCGCGCGCCTGGTGCGACGCCAACCGCGAGGCCTGGGAGCTCGACCCCTCCATGTTCGAGGACGCGCTCCCCGCCTGGGTCAACACCACCAGCACGCGGGTAGCCGCGGGCCTGGGCACCATCGCCCGCGTGGTGGCCACCGGCGAGGCGATCTATCGCGGCCGCCTGCGCTTTGCCGAGGCGCAACGCCGGGTGGCGGAGTGCTGGCAACCCTACCACGACGCGGTGCTCGCGCTCACGCAAACCACGCGAGACCGCTTCGGTGCCTGCCTGCTGGTGGACTGCCACTCGATGCCGGCGCATGCCTGCCAGGACCGCCGTCCAGTGCCCGACATCGTGCTGGGCGATAGCCACGGTACAGCCTGCGCGCCGGCGCTGCTGCGCGAGGTGGAGCACCACTTCATGCGGCGCGGCTACGTGGTCCGCCGCAACGACCCCTACGCCGGCGGCTACATCACCCGCCACTACGGCAAGCCGTCCAGCCGCATTCACGCCCTGCAGGTGGAGGTCGCCCGCGCGTTATACATGGACGAGGCGAGCCTGGAGAGAAGCCCGGGCTTCTCTCGTGTGCAGCAGGACATGGCCGGCCTTGCCGCGCTGCTTGCCGACCAGGCGCCCGGGCTGATGCGGCAGTAGCGCTGCAAGCCTCAGAGGCCGCTGGACGCCCGCGAGAACATTGCACTCACCACGCTGCCGAAGCTGCTGAATATGCCGAGCAAAGCGAGGCAGAGGAAGGCGGCGACGATGCCGTACTCCAGGGCGGTGATTGCGTGGCGGTCGGCGAGCAGGCAAGCGGTTCTTTTTTGAAAAACAGCACCAGAAAACTTTTGCTCTCGCTGGGTGTGCCGTGGTGAGGCGTGGTGTTTCACCCGTCCGCGACAGCCGTTGTAAAAGCTTTCTGCTGCTTTTTCTCGAAAAAGAGGGCCTTGGCTTCTTCCCTCCAGGTCGATGTTCTCGCCACTCGGTGTAAGACGCACGTGCAGACCTTCCCAACCGTGCCGGACCGTTCGACGCGCAAGTAGATCATATTCGTGCGGAGGAAGCTAGTGGTATCGGTTTAGCAACGTCTTAACAGCCCAAGCCGCCGGCCAAAAAAAAGGCGGTGCCGTTAAGCACCGCCAAGTTTAGGGAGGAAACGTCCAAGATGCGGCGTGCCGAAGCAGCACCGCACCCATAAGGTATGGTCGGCGGACACCTTGCGCAAGCAGTTTTTTGCAATGCAGCAATTTCCGCCTCCGGGCCGTTAACGCTGTCTTCAGCCACGCGCGCGATGGTGCGGCATGCGCCTTTTCTCCCGCATCGCCTCGATTGTCCTGGTTTTGGCCTGCCTGCCGGCATCGGGTTTTGCTGCCGATGCCGCCGTGCGCGCAGCCCTCGACCAGAGCCAAGGCAACCTGTGCCGGGCCGCCATCACCGCGGCCGAGGCGTCCCACCGCGTTCCGGACGCCTTTCTGCAGGCGATTGCGCGCGTGGAGTCCGGCCGCCCGGACCCGCTGACCGGCACCGTCGCACCCTGGCCGTGGACGGTGAACGCCGAGGGCGTGGGCAGCTTCTACGCCACCAAGGCCGAAGCGCTGGCGGCGGTGCGGGCGTTGCAGGCCCGCGGCGTCCGCTCGATGGACGTCGGCTGCATGCAGGTGAACCTGTTGCACCACCCGGACGCTTTTGCCTCGCTCGAGCAGGCGTTCGACCCCGCTGCCAACGCGGCCTACGCGGCCACCTTCCTGGTCAACCTGTTCGGCCAGACCGGCAGCTGGCCGCGTGCGGCAGCCGCCTACCACTCGCAGACGCCTACTCTGGGCGAAGACTACCAGCGCCGCGTCCTGGCCGAATGGGCGCTGCCGGACGGCCGCAGGGACGGCGACAGGCCGGCCCGCCGGCACGCGCCGGCATCGGCAGCACCCGCCCCGAAACCCGAAGCCGACACCGCGGCGCTAGCCGCCGCCGCGCCGGCCCCGGGTGGCATCGCACCGGTCGGCAGGATGGCGGCGATGGTGTCGCAGCCTGCTTCGATGATGCGCCCGGCCGGGGTGATCGGGCGCAACCTGGCCGCCTACCGGCTGATGCCCACGCGCCTGGCCATGCGCCCGCCGGACCGCCTCGCACCCGGCGGCCTGAGGCTGCCCCGCCCGCCGGTGACTTGAACGGGGCCGCCGTTCGTCCACTTGCTCGGCATGCCCGTTGAGGTGCATGGCAAGAGTGCCGGCCCGGGTGGCCGGTCAACAAGAAGCGAGCAGCGATTTGACACCACAGACACCTGGCCGGGCACCGCTGGCCGGCCGCTTCGCCTGCTTCCTCCTCGCTGCCACCTGCCTGGCCATCCTGGCCGGCCCGCGCCAGGCGCACGCCCAGGCCGCCGGCGACGCAGTCCCGGTCACCGTGGTGCGCGCCGCCCGCCAGGACGTGCCGGAATACGTCACCGGCATCGGCACAGTGCAGGCCTACCGCTCGGTGCTGGTCCGCGCCCGGGTGGACGGCAACCTCGACAGCATCGGCTTCCGCGAGGGCCAGACGGTCCACCCCGGCGACCTGCTCGCCCAGATCGACCCGCGCCCCTACGCCGCCGCGCTGGCCCAGGCGCAGGCCAAGCGTGCCGCAGACGAGGTGCAGCTGGAGAACGCCAAGCGCGACCTGGTGCGCTACGCCAACCTGGTCCGCACCAACGAGGCCTCGCACCAGCAGACCGACACCCAGCAGGCGCTGGTCGGCCAGTACGTCGCCAACCTGCAGGGCGACGAGGCCGCCGTCGCCAGCGCCGAGCTGAACCTGAACTACTGCCGCATCACCGCACCCATCGAGGGCGTGGTCGGCCTGCGCCTGGTCGACATCGGCAACCTCATCCACGCCACCGACCAGACCGGCATCGTCAGCATCACCCAGGTCCACCCCATCGCCCTGCTGTTCACCCTGCCGCAGGACCAGCTCCCCATGGTGCGCACGGCGATGTCGCAGACCGGCGGCGCGCCTGAGGTCGACGCCCTGTCCGGCGACGGCGGCCAGGTGCTCAGCCGCGGCAAGCTGCTGACCATCAACAACACCATCGACACGCTGACCGGCACGATCGAGCTGAAGGCCGAGTTCGCCAACACCGACGACAAGCTCTGGCCCGGCCAGTTCGTCACCGGCCGGCTGCTGCTGGGCACCGCGCGGAACGTGGTGACGCTGCCGCCGCAGGCCGTCCAGCACGGCCCGGACGGCCTCTACGTCTACCTCGTCAAGGCCGACCAGACGGTGGACCGCAGGGCGGTGAACATCGGCTACCAGGATAGCGGCCACGCCATCATCAGCAACGGGCTGCAGGCGGGCGAGACGGTGGTGTTGTCCGGCCAGCTTCGCGTGCAACCGGGCACCAAGGTCGACCCCCGCCAGCAGGACGCGAGCTGAGCCCCCGCTTATGAGCATCTTCACCCCAGCCGTCCGCCGGCCGACCGCCACCTCGCAGATAAAGACGGCAATCTTCCCGGCCGGCCTCGCCTTCTGCAGGCCGCTGCCGATAACCCCGCTGCCGAGCCCCCGCCCATGAGCATCTCCACCCCGTTTATCCGCCGGCCGATCGCCACCTCGCTGGTCATGGCGGCGATCTTCCTGGTCGGCGTCGCCAGCTACCCGCTGCTGCCAGTCGCCCCGCTGCCGACGGTGGACTTCCCCACCATCTCGGTCAGCGCCAGCTACCCCGGCGCCAGCCCGGACGTGATGGCGAGCTCGGTGGCCGAGCCGCTGGAGACGCAGCTCAGCCAGATCAACGGCCTGAGCCAGATGACGTCGATCAACGTGCTCGGCAGCTCCACCATCACCGTGCAGTTCGACCTCTCGCGCAACGTCGACGCGGCCGCCACCGACGTGCTGGAGGCGATCAACGGCGCCCAGGGCCAGTTGCCGAAGAACCTCCCCAGCCAGCCCACCTTCCGCAAGGTGAACCCGGCCGACAGCCCGATTTTCCTGATGAGCGTGTGGTCGAACGACCTGCCGCTGACCACGGTGGACGACTACGCCGAGAACGTGCTCAGCCAGCAGCTCAGCCAGGTCACCGGCGTCAGCCAGGTCATCGTCGGCGGCCAGCAGAAGCCCGCCATCCGCGTCCAGATCGACCCCGCCCGCATCGCGGCGATGGGCCTGACCATGGAGGACGTGCGCACGGTGCTGACCAACGCGACCGTCAACAGCCCCAAGGGCAGTATCGACGGCAGCCGCCAGTCATTCACCGTGCAGGCCAACGACCAGCTGACCGAGCCGGCCGACTACGGCAAGCTGATCGTCGCCTACCGCAACGGCGCGCCGGTGCGCATCCGCGACATCGGCCAGGCCATCCGCGGCCCGCAGAACGACGAGCTCGCCGCCTGGCAGGACGCCAACGGCCGCACCCGCCGCGGCGTGCTGCTGATCATGTTCAAGCAGCCCGGCGCCAACGTCATCGCCACCGTGGCACGCATCCAGGCAGCCCTCCCGCGGCTGGAGGCGAGCATCCCGCCGTCGATCCACGTGCAGACCATCGTCGACCGCACGCAGACCATCCGCGCCTCGGTGGCCGACGTGGAGTTCACCCTGGTGCTCTCCATCGCCCTGGTGGTGATGGTGATCTTCCTGTTCCTGCGCAGCCTGTGGGCCACCATCATCCCCAGCGTCACCGTGCCGCTCGCCCTCGTCGGCACCTTCGCCGCCATGTACATACTGGGCTACAGCCTCGACAACCTCTCGCTGATGGGCCTGACCATTGCGGTCGGTTTCGTGGTGGACGACGCCATCGTCATGCTGGAGAACATCTACCGCCACATCGAGGACGGCATGGCGCCGCTCGAGGCAGCCCTGCAAGGCGCCGGCGAGATCGGCTTCACCATCGTCTCCATCAGCGTCTCGCTGATCGCGGTGTTCATCCCGCTGCTGCTGATGGGCGGCATCGTCGGCAGGCTGTTGCGCGAGTTCGCCATCGTGGTGTCCATCACGGTGGTCATCTCCGCCTTCGTCTCGCTGACGCTGACGCCGATGATGTGCGCGCGCTTCCTGCAGGCAGAGACGCACGAGCACGGCCGGCTCTACCGCGCGGTGGAATCGATGTTCGATGCCATGCTCGCCTTCTACCGCCGCACCCTGGCGGTGGCCCTGCGCTTCCGCTTCGTGACCCTGATGGTGTTCCTCGCCACCGTCACGCTCACCGGCTACCTGTTCATCATCATCCCGAAGGGCTTCTTCCCGCAGCAGGACATCGGCACCCTGATCGCCATCACGGAAGCCAACCAGGACACCTCCTACAAGGAGATGTACGCGAAGCAGGAGCAGCTCAACGCGATCCTGCAGGCCGACCCGGCGGTGGCCAGCTTCGCCTCCTTCATCGGCGCCGGCAACGGCGGGCAGACGGCCAATAACGGCCGCATCTACATGAACCTCAAGCCGTGGGGCACCCGCGACCCGATCACCACGGTGATCGCCCGCCTGGCCGAGAAGGCCCGCGCGATCGAGGGCTTCCGCATCTACATGCAGCCCGCGCAGGACATCACCGTCGGCGGCCGCCTCGCCCGCACGCTGTATCAGTATACCCTGCAGGATGCCGACCCGGCCGAGCTGAACCAGTGGGCGCCGAAGCTGCTGGACAAGCTGCGCACCATCCCGATCCTGCGCGACGTCACCACCGACCAGCAGGTTGCCGGCACCACCGCCACGCTCGCCATCGACCGCGACGCCGCCGCCCGCTTCGGCATCCAGCCGCAGCAGATCGACGACACCCTCTACGACGCGTTCGGCCAGCGCGAAGTCACCCAGTACTTCACCCAGCTCAACTCGTATTACGTGATCGAGGAAGTGCCGGCGCAGCTCGAAGGCGACGTCCGCACGCTGGACCGCCTCTACGTCCGCGGCACCTCAGGCGGCCCGCCGGTGCCGCTCTCCGCCCTGGTCCACCGCACCACGGTGCCCATCTCGCCGCTGGCGGTGAACCACCAGAGCCAGTTCCCTGCGGTGACCATCAGCTTCAACCTGGTGCCCGGCGCCTCGCTCGGCGACGCGGTGAACCAGGTGGACGCCGCCCGGGTGCAGATCGGCGCGCCTGGCTCGCTGCAGGGATCGTTTCAGGGCAACGCGGCGGCGTTCCAGTCCTCGCTCAGCAGCGAGCCGTATTTGATCGCCGCCGCCCTGGTGGCCGTCTACATCATCCTCGGCATTCTGTACGAGAGCTACATCCTGCCGCTGACCATCCTCTCCACCCTGCCGTCCGCCGGCGTGGGCGCGCTGCTGATGCTGATGCTGGCCGGGCGCGACCTCTCGGTCATCGCCATCGTCGGCATCATCCTGCTGATCGGCATCGTCAAGAAGAACGGCATCATGATGGTGGACTTCGCCATCCACGCCGAACGCGAGGGCGGCGCCACCCCGCTCGAAGCGATCACCCAGGCCTGCCTGCTGCGTTTCCGGCCGATCATGATGACCACCATGGCGGCCCTGCTGTCTGGCCTGCCGCTGATGCTGGAACACGGCGCGGGCTCCGAGCTGCGCCAGCCGCTGGGCTACGCGATGGTTGGCGGGCTGCTCGTCAGCCAGGCGCTGACGCTCTACACCACGCCGGTGATCTACCTTTATCTCGATGCGCTGGCGCATTGGCTTTCGCCGGAAGCAGAGCAGCGTATGCCTAGGCTGGCGACGACGATGGCGGGGGCGGATGCCGACTGAGCAAGCAAGGCCTTCTTTTCTGAAGAAAAGAAGCAAAAGACTTTTGTCGCGGCTGTCGCGGACTCTCCCACACGGCGCGACCCAGGGAACAAAAGTTTTTTGGTTCTTTTTTTCAAAAAAGAACTGCTTGCCTTGACCCCGGAAGAGCTCCGCACACTCCGAGACAGCATCGACAACATCGACGCTGCCCTGATCTACCTGCTCGCCGAGCGCTTCAAATGCACCCAGCAGGTCGGCCGCCTGAAGGCGCATCTCGGCCTTCCCCCGGCGGACAAGGCGCGCGAAGCCCAGCAGGTGGCACGCCTGCGAGCACTCGCCGAAGGCGCAAAGCTCGACCCGGAGTTCGCCGAAAAGTTCCTCGCCTTTGTCGTCCGCGAGGTCATCCAGCACCATGAGTTGATCGCCTCGGGCGCAATCGCAACAGGGTGATGGCAACCGCGCCACACACGACAGGTTAGCAATCGGAACCAGCAGGCAGGGAGCCTCCGACATGCCGCACATCGTCGTTGCCATTCCCGTCCGCGACGAGGCGGCCCTGATCGCCGATTGTATCCGCGCGCTCGCCCTGCAGCACGGCAGCCACCGCGCGGAGATCCTGCTGCTGGTCAACAACAGCACCGACGGCACGGCCGACATTGCGCGTGCCATGCGGCCGACGCTGCCGTGTCCGGTGCACGTCATCGAACACCGCTTCGCCTCCGCCGAGGCCAATGCCGGCCACGCCCGCCGCCTCGCCATGTCCAAGGCAGCCATGCTGACGGCACCCGGCGGCATCGTCATGACCACGGACGCCGACAGCTGCGTGCCGCCCGACTGGCTGGAGGCCAACATGGCCGCCATCGAAGCCGGCGCCGACGCCGTCTGCGGCCGCGCCGTCATCGACCCGATGGACGCGCTGCAGATCCCCCGCCACTTGCACGAGGACGACTCCCGCGAGGTCGCCTATCAGTTGCAGCTCGAGCGCATCGCCTGCCTGCTCGACCCCGACTCCGCCGATCCCTGGCCGCGCCACGCCGAGGAATCGGGTGCCAGCATCGCCGTGCGGGTCGAGGCCTTCACCAGCGCCGGCGGGGTGCCGCCCATCAGTTCCGGCGAGGATCGTGCCCTGATGGACGCGCTGCGCCGGATCGACGCGCGCATTCGCCATTCGCCCGACGTGTGGGTGAGCGTGTCCGGCCGCACGGTTGGCCGCGCCCGCGACGGCATGGCCGACACCATCCGGCGCCGCATCCGCCAGCAGGACGCCAACGTCGACGGCGCGATGGAGCCGGTGGCCAGCAGGGTCCGCCGGATCGGCGCGCGGCGGCTGCTGCGCCTCGCGTGGAGCAGCGTTGTCGGCCGCGATTCTTTGCTGGACCACCTGGCGCGCGAGCTGCGCGTGCCGCAGAGCCATCTGGAAGGCTGGATGGCGCTGCCTGCGTTCGGTGCTGCCTGGGCACTGGCCGAACAGACGAGTTCCAGGCTTGAACGCCTGCCAGTTGCCCGAGTGGATCTCGACGCAGAGATGCGGGTGGCGGAAGGGATCCTGGCAAGTTTGACAGGGGCTGCGGTGCGATTGGCGCCGGAACAGCCTGGGTAGGAAGCAAGCGGTTCTTTTTTGAAAACAAGAACCAAAGACTTTTGCTTTCTGCTGTCGCGTAAGGCTGAAACGCCACGCCTCGACAACGCACGCCCAATCAGAGCAACAGTTTTTTGATTGTTTTTTCAAAAAACAACCGCTTGCTTTCTCCTTCGCTCGTCGCCAAGCCCCGCCCATGTCCGACGACGAACTCCGCCGACAGATCGAGTCCCTATGGGACCGGCGCGACACTCTCGCCGCCAACGCCGGCGCAGACGCCCGCAGCCCCGTAGACCAGGCGCTCGAAGCGCTCGACAGCGGCCGCCTGCGCGTGGCCGAGTCCATGCCCGATGGCTGGCACACCCACGCCTGGCTGAAGCAGGCGGTCCTGCTATCCTTCCGCCTCAACGACAGTGCGCCCATGCCCGGCGCCGCCGGCGCGCCCGCCTGCGACAAGGTGCCGCTCAAGACCGCCGGCTGGGACGCCGGCCGTTTCGCCGAGGCCGGCTTCCGCATGGTGCCCGGCGCCATCGTTCGCCGCTCTGCCTACGTGGCCCCCGGCGCAGTGTTGATGCCCTGCTTCGTCAACGTCGGCGCCCGCATCGGCGCCGGCACCATGATCGACACCTGGTCCACCGTCGGCAGTTGCGCGCAAGTGGGTGCCAACTGCCACATCAGCGGCGGCGTGGGTCTGGGCGGCGTGCTGGAGCCGCTGCAGGCCAACCCGGTCATCATCGAGGACGACTGCTTCATCGGCGCCCGCTCGGAGGTGGCCGAGGGCGTCATCGTCGAACGCGGCGCGGTGATCTCGATGGGCGTGTTCCTGGGCGCGTCCACCCGCATCGTCGACCGCACCACCGGCGAGGTGCACACCGGACGCGTGCCGGCCTACGCGGTGGTGGTGCCGGGCACGTTGCCGGGGCAGCCGCTGCCGAACGGCGCGCCGGGGCCCGGGCTTGCCTGCGCGGTGATCGTCAAGCGGGTGGACGCACAGACGCGGGCTAAGACGGCGGTTAATGATCTGCTAAGGGAATAGCGTCCGCTGTCGCGGTTCTGTCCGGCGAGCGCGCGACAGCGGACGCAAAAGTTTTTTGGTTCTTTTTTTCAAAAAAGAACTGCTTCCTTGCTTTCTTGCTGTGCACTGAACACTGTTAATCCATGACCCGCCTCACCAACCTAGGCCGCAAGCCCCGCGGCCAGGGCGCCTCCCGCCGCGGCGAGATACTGCAGGCAGCCAAGCACCTTTTCGCCGAGGAAGGCGTCGCCCACGTCACGATGCGCCGTATCGGCGCCGCCGTCGGCGTCTCGCCCACCGCCCTGTACATGCATTTCGCCGACAAGGACGCGCTGCTCGCCGCCATCTCCCAGGACGTGTTCTCCGAGTTGCTGGAGCGGCTGGAGCGCAGCAAAACCCCGGGCCAGACGCCGCTCGAAGGCCTGCGCACCGGCCTGCGCGCCTACATCGCGTTCGGCCTGGAACGGCCCGACGAGTACCGCCTCACCTTCATGAGCCGGGCGTTCCGCCGCGCCGAGGCCAAGCCGCACGCGCTCGAGATCGCCGACCGCTCCTTTGCCATACTGCAGGACAAGGTCATCGACCTGATGCGCGACGGCACCGTCGCTGCCGGCGACGCCTGCGCGGTGGCCGAGGCCATCTGGGCCACGCTGCACGGCGTCACTGCCATGCTCCTCGACCAGTGCGACAACATCGACACCGCGCCCGAAACGCTGATCGAGACTGCGCTGAACCTGCTCGAAGCCGGGCTTACGCAGGTTCACACGCCAGAAATCTTCGCAGCGCAACAAACATAAACCTTGTTAAGTTAACACCGATCACCTATTATCCAGGCGTCACGCACCGCTCTGGAGGTCCACCGTGTTCCTGTCCCAAGCTTTGCACCCAGCCGCTTCTCCTGCCGTCGCCAACTGCCGCCTGGCTGCCCGCGCCTGCTTGGCAGGAGCCGTGCTGACGCTCGGCCTGGTCGTCGCCGGCCAGCCTGGCCGCCTGCATCAGGCTGACTTCGCATCACCGCCGGCCGCAGCGCCGATCGTGTTGCAGGACACCAGCCTGACCACCCTGCGCGACCGGGCGGAGGCGACCCGAGCGCTGATGCTGGCCCGTCCGGGCGTGGCCGCGGTCACCCTCGAGGGGCTGCGCCAACAAGGCGTCGCCATCGACTACGCGCCGCGCCGCCTGGCCGCACTCGGCATCTTGCCGCAGGACCTGACCAACGGGCTGCAGGTCGACGCGAGCCAGAGCAGGCCGGGCCACGTGGCGCTGACCGCGGCGGCACCAGGCTTGCAGTCCGTGGCTGACCGGCAGGTGCATGCCGGCCGGCAGGTCGTGCGGTTGGGCGACGTGGCGCTGGTGTCACGCGTGAGGCTGGACCCGCCGGTGTCCACCTTGCAGGTGCAGGGTGTGCCGGCGGTTCTGGTGATGGTGACACCGGTCGAGTAAGCAAGCAGTTCTTTTTTGAAAAAAAAGAACCAAAAAACTTCTGTTCCCCGGGGCGCGTCGTGTGAGAGACTCCGCGACAGCCACGACGAAAGCTTTTTGCTTCTTTTTTTCGAAGAAGGCTTGCTTGCTTCGCGTCAGAACGCCACGGCCCAGATGCCGCCCGCCAAACCAACGATCACGGCGAAGCTGACACCGAGCGCCATGTAGCAGCCGACCACCACGCCCGCGATCGACTTCTTGATGCTCGCCCGGTCGTTGAGGTTCGGGAACGCCTCGGACGGCACGCCGACGCCGAGGAACGCACATAACGGCGCCCACCCGTCGGTGACCGTGAAGATGAGAAGTTTGTCGGCGGGCACTGCGGCTTTCACCTCGTCGACGTAGGTGTTGTAGCGCGCCACCGCCTTGGCCTTGTCGTGCATCACGCCTTTCAGCGCGCGCCCCCACAACAGCCCGCGCGCGACGATGCCCAGCCGCTCGCCGAACATCGTCAGCACGTCCAGCACCTTGAACTGCCACAGCGTCTCGGTGAAGTAGATCGTGTCGACCACGCTGTCGTACCAGGCTTCAGCACCACGCGGGTGCAGCGTCAGCAACACCTTAGCGTCGGGGTAGGCGACGAGCAGTTCGCGCCAGACGCTGCACGCGGGAAAGTCCACCGTCGCGGTGTAAGCGCCGAACACTTTCTGCCAATCGTGCTGTGTCCCTGTCGGCGTCTTGGCAACCTTGCTCCAGAAGGAGAGATGCTTCTTGTTCGCCTTGTTCAGCAGGACTTCCTTCATGTGGTAGCACGGAAAGCCGAGCCGATTGAGTGCTGCGAAGGTCGACAACGTACCGGTGCGGCCAAACCCCGCGCCGATCAGCTTCAACGACATGCCTGTTCCCTCACGTCATCAGGCAAGAAAGCAAAAACCTTTATCACGGCTGTCGCGGACTCTCCCGCAGCGTGTACTCAAGAGAGCAAAAGTTTTTTGGTTCTTTTCCCAAAAGGAAATGCTTTCTTGCTTCCTACTCGTCCGTGTCAAGAAAAAACTGATCCGCCTCTTCGTCGTAGTTGAACAGCTCCGCGAACCGCCCCCACCCGATCACCGCCCGCAGCGTGTCCTCCGCGTAGTCCGGTGACATGTGGTCTTCCAGCTCGTCGCGGAACCGCACGGCGCTGGCGCGGTGGTTCCAGCGTTCGTCCAGCACGCCGCGTATGGTTGCCGCCAGCTTCACGTGCGCGCGCAGCACCGCGGCGAACAGCGTCTTGCGCTCGTCGGTGTCCGCGTTGGCGAACCGCCGCCCCTGTTCGGTCAGCTTGATGTCGCCCTCTTCAAGCTCGGCGAAGTGCAGCAGAGACAGCGTCTCGCCCAGCGGCAGCAGCTCGTCGAGTTCCAGCTGCAGCGCGCCGGCCAGAGGCGGCAGGTCGGCGCGGCCACGATACGGCTCGCCGGCCAGCGTCTCGATCAGGCCTGCCATCAGGTTGATGTTGACCGGGTGCAGCGCGTGCACGGTTTCCACCGCCGGCGCACCTGCAGCCGCACCGGAGGCCGGCGCCGGCACGCTGGTCGCACGGCGCGTCATCAGCGCGTAGATGTCGTCGACGAACTTGCGGAACGCCGCGTCGTGGCGGCGGCGCGGGTGCGGGAACGGCACGCGCAACTCCTGCGCCACCCGCCCGGGGTTGGACGAGAACACCAGGATGCGGTCGCACATCAGCACCGCCTCCTCGATGTTGTGCGTCACCATCAGGATCGAACGCACCGGCAGCTTGCCGTCCATCCACAGATCGATGAGGTCGGTGCGCAGCGTCTCCGCCGTCAGCACGTCGAGCGCCGAGAACGGCTCGTCCATCAGCAGCAAATCCGGGTGCACCACCAGCGCGCGCGCCAGGCCTACGCGCTGTCGCATGCCGCCGGACATTTCCTTCGGGTAGGCGTCCTCGTAGCCGCCCAGGCCGATCAGGTCGATCGCCTCCTCTGCGCGTTTGTGCCGCTCGGCGCGTGCCACACCCTGGGCTTCGAGGCCCAGCTCCACGTTTTCCTGCACCGTCAGCCAGGGGAACAGCGCGAAACTCTGGAACACCATCGCCACGCCCTCGGCAGGGCCGGTGAGCTGGTGGCCGCGCCAGATCACGTCGCCGGCGGTGGGCTTCAGCAGGCCGGCGACGATGCGCAGCAACGTGGATTTGCCCGAGCCGGACCGGCCGAGCAGGCCCACGATCTCGCCTGCACGCATGGTGACGTCCACGTTGTCGAGCACCACGAAGTCGGCGCTGGCGTCCTTGTGGTAGGACTGCTTACAGTTGCGGACTTCGAGGAGGTTTGCGACAGCGTCCATTGTTTCACCTGAGTAAGGAAGGAAGGCCTTCTTTTTCTGAAGAAAAAGAAGCAAAAAGACTTTTGTCTCGCTGTCGCGGTTCTGTCCGGCGAGCGCGCGACAGTGGAAGCAAAAGCTTTTTGGTTCTTTTTCAAAAAAGAACCGCTTGCCTTTGTGTCCGTCCACAAACCTTCGCTTGTGAGTGGGACTAATACCGCATCGCGGCCGTGCTAGCCGGCCGCCAGCGGGCATTTCTGGACGAACACGAACACTACAGGCGCAGGCGCTTGCTGGAATAGGCATACATCGGCCGCCAAACCAGCCTGTTGAACGTCAGCACGAACCCCGCCATCACCACCATTCCCAGTAGCACCCGCGCCGTGTCCCCGCGCACCGTCGCCTCCTGGATGTAGGCGCCCAACCCCTGCGCGCGCAGCGTGGTGTTGCCCCAGGTCGCCAGCTCGGCCAGCAGAGACGCGTTCCACGACCCGCCGGACGCGGTGATCGCCCCGGTGACGAAATACGGGAATATTCCCGGCAGGATCACCCGCCGCCACCACAGCCAGCCGCCGACGCGAAAGTTCTTCGCCGCCTCCTGCAGGTCGCCGGGAAACGCCGCCGCACCGGCGATGACATTGAACGCGATGTACCATTGCGTGCCGAGCACGATCAGCGGCGTCAGCCAGATGTTCGGGTTCAGCGCGTAGCGCACGATCAGCACGACGAAGATCGGGTAGAACAAATTCGCCGGGAATGCCGCGAGGAACTGCGCCGCCCCGCCCATCACGCGCGCCAGCTTCGGCCGCAGCCCGATCATCACTCCCAGCGGCACCCACACCAGGGTGGCCAGCGTCATCAGCACGATCACCCGCAGCATGGTGTAGACGCCCATCAGCACCGCGGTGCCCACGTCCCCCAGGCCCAAATGCCCGGCGACGCAGAACCGCACCACCCGCCACAGCGCCCAGGCGGCTGCGGCCACCAGCACGGCGATCCACATTGCGTCCGTCACGCGCGAGGCGGTGCGGTCCCGCCGCCGGCGCTGGCGGATGCGCGGCGCCAGGCGCAGGCCGGTGGCGGCGAAGAACACGCCGCCCAGCGCGTCGCCGCCCAGCCGCAGCAGGCGAGTGCGGCGCAGCAGGGCCAGCATCCACGGGTCCTCGCCCTGGTCCACCTGCGTCGTCTCGAAGCGGAACTTGCCGCTCCACGCCACCAGCGGGCGGAACAGCAACTGGTCGTAGGCCAGTATCACCAGCAGCATCGCCACGATGGCGTACAGCACGGCGTTGATGCTGCGCGCGGCCAGCGCGGCCGCGATGTAGCTGCCGATACCGGGCAGCTGGAAGCTGGTGTTGCCCACCGTCACCGCCTCGCTGCCCACCAGGAAGAACCAGCCGCCGGACATCGAGATCATCATGTTCCACACCAGCCCCGGCACCGCGAACGGCACCTCCAGACGCCAGAACCGCTGCCAGGGCGAAAGGCCGAAACCACGCGCCGCCTCGTCCAGATCCGACGGCAGCGTACTCAGCGACTGATACATGCTGAACGCCATGTTCCAGGCCTGGCTGGTGAAGATCAGGAACACCACGGCCAATTCGGCGCCGATCACCTGGCCGGGAAACAGGCCGAGGAAAAACGTGACGGTGAAGGTAAGGAAGCCGAAGATCGGCAGCGACTGCAGGATGTCGAGGATCGGCACCAGCACCAGGCCGGCGCGCCGGCTCTTCGCCGCCCAGGTGGCGTAGGTTAAGGTGAACAGCAGCGAGCACGCGAGCGCCGCGAACATCCGCATCACAGTGCGCAGCGCGTAGCCGGGCAGGTAGGAAGGGTCGAGCTGGATGGCAGCCGTCTGCGGCACGGCCGCAAGCGGCGCCAGCGTGTGACGGGCCGCGTGGGCCACGGCGATCAGCACGGCAGCAATGAACAGCAGGGCGGCCAGGTCGAAGCCGTTGGGCAGGCGGCGGACGCTGGCCGTATTGGGGGTAGGCACCTGCAGGGTGGTGTCGGACATGGCGCGCTGCCCCGGTGGGTTCGGTGCCCTGAGAGCATCGACGCGGGGCGAGCGCAAGGAAGCAAGGCCTTCTTTTTCGAGAAAAAGAACCGCTTGCCTATACTTACCGCCCGAGCGAACGGCCCGGCAGACGCACGATCTCGCCGGCGTCCGTCACGGCGTCCGTCGCATCCTGCGTGGGAACGACACGCCCGTAGAAGCGGAACACAGGTAGAAAATATCTATACTGGTTCAGGGGCGACATCCAAACCGGCATCAAATAGTCCGGGACGACGCCGTCGCCGATCGTCTCCCCCGGTCGGAAACTTTCCAGGCCCACGCGCAAGTTGCCCACGAAACGGGCCGGCTTCTCCGGGCCGGCGTACCAAAGATGCGGCACCCGCGAACTGGCAATGAGGAGGTGGGCCGCACCGGCCACGCAGATTACGCTCACAAACGCCCACGCGCCTGCGGAGACCGGCTTGGCGACGGTCCCGCGCGCCGGTGCGAGTGCCATCATCGCAAACAACACGGCGTAGCACAGCACGTCTGCGTAGTAGCGTGCGGTTTGCGCTGTCGCCAGCCCGAACGGAACTGCCCGGTTCCAGCCGATAACGCCGATGCTGACCACGAAGTAGGCGGCAAAGCCCAACCAGAGAAACCAGCTCCGCTTGGATCGGCAAACCGATGCCGCCAGTAACGCAAGCGCTCCGCAGTTGCCGACGACCAACGCAGGGACGGAGGTGCCCAGGCCAGAGGCGACAGCCAGAAAACCGCTGTTCCAGCCTATGCCGACGAACGCCAGCAAGGTCGCAACGTCCGGCCGAGCAACGCCGTTCGTGTAGGCGCCGAAATGCACCACGGCGGCGTAACCGGCAGCGACGGCGAGGGCAGGGATCAGGTCGATCGTTGCTGCGCGTGCTGCTTCGCCGGCTGCGCACTCCAGTGCCTCGGCAGCAACGAACGCGCGCGCCGACCAGATCAGCACGATGCAGAACAGCGCCTTGGGGTAGAGCGCCAAACCTGCCAGCAACAACGCTGCGATGGCAATGCGTCCGGTCCAGCCAAGCGGCCCACGCCGAAATGCCAAGCCGAGTGCCAACAAACCCGCGACGGTCGATCCGCTGACGCTCAGTGCGGTGCTCATCCCACTGCACGCAGGTGACGAAAACCGGCGAACACGCGAGCACGGTTGCGGCCGGCAGAAGCACCGCAGGACCAACCCGCCAGCGTCTTCCGATGCGCCACGTGACAGCGATCACCGTCCAACTCACGCCGACACAGCAAATCCGGAACGGCCAGAAGGCCAAGCCGAACGCATGCCAATACGCCAGAAAGCAGAAGCGGTACAACGGCACGAACTGACCGAAGACGTCCCGTACGAAGTAGGCCCGGCTGAACCCCATGTCGCTTGCGATGACGAAGTTCAGGTAATCGTCGGAGAAGAAGTAGAACGCCCGGCTTTCGTGGAGTATCGCCCCGGCCGACAGTGCAAGAAAGAACGGCAGGCACCAGTTCACGCCGGCGTCGATCCGCATTCGGGCGATCATCGTCACGTGCCTCGACTTCTTGCCATCGCCGGCCGGCGTGCAATACATACGGCGCGTCCTGCCCGGCGCAAAGCCTCGCGTGCCCGACAATCGTGGCTGCACAGGCCGTGCAAGAGAGGAACACGCCCACATGCTCACCAGGACCGCACTCTACGAAGGCACCGTCCAGCCCGGCCGCGAGGAGGAGTTCTTCGCCCGCGTCCGCAACGAGCTCGAGCCGTTGTGGCGCCGTTTTCCCAACGTGACAGCCGTGCGCGTGCAACGCATGCGCACCGCGGACAAGGATGCACGTCCGATCGCCATGATCCTCGAGATGGACTTCCCGGACATGGCGTCCATCGAGGCGTGCCTCGCATCGCCGATCCGGCCAGAATCACACGCGGCCACCGTCGAGGTGATGAAATTGTTCGACGGGCGGTTCTACCATTTGGTGGCTGAGGCGACTGTCATGACGCCGGTGGACGCCACCGGACCGTAGCAAGCAAGCACTTCTTTTTCTGAAAAAAAAGAAGCAAAAAGACTTTATCTTCGCCGTCGCGCGCTCACTGGCGAGCGCGCGACAGCGGAAGCAAAAGTTTTTTGGTTCTTTTTTTCAAAAAAGAACTGCTTGCTTACCGAGCGTTCCCCCGCCCAAGCTCCTTCAAAACCTGCGTCCGAACCCCCTGCCGCTCGAACATCCACCCAGGATACTCCGCCGGTAGCACGCTCACCTTGTCCAGCGCATCCAACTCCTGCTCACCCAACTCCAAGGTTGTCGCGGCGATATTGTCGTCCAACTGCTCCGTCCGCTTGGCGCCGATGATCACGCTGCTCACCACACGCCGATGCAGCAGCCACGCCAGCGCCACCTGCGCCACCGACACGCTGTGCGCTTCTGCAATCGGCCGCATCGCATCGATGCAGGCGTACGCACGCTCCCGCTCCACCGGCGGAAAGTCGAAGTTCGCGCGCCGTCCGTCGCCCGCACTTTCCTGGTCGCGCGTGTATTTGCCGCTGAGCAGGCCGCCGGCGAGCGGGCTCCAAACCATCAGCCCCACATGCTCGTGCCGCAGCATCGGCACGATCTCGCGTTCCAGGTCGCGCCCGGCCAGCGTGTAGTAGGCCTGCAGGCTTTCGAACCGCGCCAGGCCGTGCCGCTCGGCAATCCCCAGCGCCTTGACGATCTGCCACGCCGCCCAGTTCGAAACGCCAACGTAGCGCACGTGCCCGTGCTGCACGAGGATGTCGAGCGCACGCACCGTCTCCTCGATCGGCGTCACCGCGTCGAAGCCGTGGATCTGGTACAGGTCGATGTGGTCCGTCTGCAGCCGCTTCAGGCTCGCCTTGCATGCGTCGATCAGATGCAGCCGCGAGTTGCCGCGGCTGTTCGCGCCCGGGCCCATCTGCCCGAACGCCTTGGTGGCGACGACGACGTTCTCGCGCGGTATCTTCAGGTTACGGATCGCCTGGCCGGTGATCTGCTCGGACATCCCCTCGGAATACACGTCGGCCGTATCGAGAAAGTTGATGCCCGCATCGATCGCGCGCCCGACCAGCTTCTCGGCTTCCGCCTGGGTCAGCGCGCCAATCTTTTGCCACATGCCTTCGCTGCCGCCGAACGTCATCGTGCCGAGACACAGCTCGGAGACCAGCATGCCGGTCTGGCCTAGTTTGTTCATGCGCATGAGTGGGTGTTCCCCAAGGAGGAAAGAAAGCGGTTCTTTTTTGAAAAAAAGAACCAAAAAACTTCTGTTCTCTGTGGGCGTGCTTTGGTGATGCGTGTTGTTTCAGCTGTCCGCGACAGCCGAGCTAAAAGTTTTTTGCTTTTTTTTCAAAAAAGAAGGCCTTGCTTACTCTTCCCTTCCGGTCCGCGTCGTCCCGAAAATATACCCGAGCAAGGCAGTGAGCAGCGGCAGAAGCAGGTTCAGCAGGATGAGTTGCGCCATCTGCAGCCAGAATGCGCGAAACGCCGCACGCTGGTCGGCCAACTGGTGGATGATCTCGGAGAGCTGGTGCAGCTGTTCGGCGCTGCCGCCCGGCTGCTTCAGCAGGCTGTTGGTAGCCTCAGTGAGCGCCGCACCTTCAGTGAGGTCTGCGGAGATCAGGTAGGCGGCGAGCAACACCACGCAGGCCATCACCATTGCCAGCACGATCTTGGTCAGCAGCACGCCGGCCGCGGCCACCGGCGGCAGCCGCCCGGCGGTGATCTGGGAGTCTACCTGAACGACGTCGCGCGCCAGGCCGACATGCGCCGGCGCCTGTTCCACGGCGGGCTGCGCCGTCAGGTGATCGGCTGCACGCGGTCCAGGCTCGGCAGAGTGATGCGGGTGAGTTTCTCGCCGTCCTCGGTGCCCGACAGCACCACCCGGCCGCGCAGGCGTTCGTCCACCGCCCAGTTCAGCAGCCCCAGCGCGTCGCGTGCGATGTCGGTCATCTTGGCGCCGCCCAGCTTATTCTGCATGGAGTGGAGCAGCTCGTCAGGGACTTTCAGGCGGAACTCGGCCATTTGCGTCGGCCTCCAGGTTGGTCAGTCCAACATTGCTCCGCAAACCCTCCACATCAAGTCCCATTTTCGTCCAGAATTTCTCCACGCTCCAGCTCCGGCCGCGTCCAGCGCCGCTGCAGCCAGGCCACGCCCACCAGGTCGAACACCCCCACCCACAGCCGGTCCAGCGTGCCGTACTTGCTCGCGCCGCGGGTGCGCGGCCGGTGCCCGACCGGCACGGACACCACCTGCCCGCCGGCGCGGATGAACAGCGCCGGCAGGAAGCGGTGCATGTGGTCGAACGCCGGCAGCGCCAGGAAATCCGCCCGCCGGAACACCTTCAGCCCGCAGCCGGTATCCGGCGTGGCGTCGCCCAGCAGCCTGGCGCGTGTCGCGTTGGCCGCGTGCGAGCTCAGCCGCTTGATCCGGCTGTCGCGCCGCGCGGTGCGGTGGCCGGCGACCAGGCTCAGCGTCGGCAACCCTTGCGCGCGCGCCAGCAGGGCAGGGATGTCGGCCGGGTCGTTCTGCCCGTCGCCGTCCAGCGTGGCCACCCAGGTGCCGGACGCGGCAACGATGCCGGTGATGATGGCCGCGCTCTGGCCGCAGCCGGTGCGGTGTCGCCGGATGGTCAGCGGGGCGGCCCGGGCTGCCGCGCGCAGCATGGCGGCGGTCTCGTCGGTGCTGCCGTCGTCCACGTAGACGATCTCGTGCGGCGTGCCGGCCAGCGCCGCACGGATCTCGCCGATCAGCGGCGCTATGTTGGCCGCCTCGTTGCGCACCGGCACCACTACGGAGACGAGCACGCCCCCCGGTGCCACGCCGGCGGACCCGGCACCCTCAGGCGAGGCGGCCGTCGTCGCGCCGGCGGCTGCCGTGCCCCCCGGAGCCGGGCCGTCCAAGACCGGACCGGCAGGCTCCGGTAGGTCCGGCGCATCGGCGTCCGGCACGGCAAACGTATCCGGGGCAAGGGCCAGTGCGGGGACAGGGGACTCTGGGGCTTGCATGGGAGGGCGCCGGTAGCACCTGAAACCGGGCAGGGAAAGCATGCCGGCGATTTGGCTTGGCACCCCTCCAGCCGGATTGTAGCCTCTCACGATGCCGTTCGACGACCGCAGTTTCCCCAGCCTAGAGGCCGCTCTCGACCGCCGCCGCCGCCGCCGCGTCGCCGCCTGGCTGTTCGTCGTCTCTTTCATGATCTGGGGCATGGTGGTGCTCGGCGGCGCCACCCGGCTGACCGGTTCGGGCCTGTCCATCATGGAGTGGGCGCCGCTGTCCGGCGCCCTGCCGCCGGTCTCCCACGCCGAGTGGGAACGGCTGTTCGCCCTCTACAGGCAGATCCCGCAATACAAGCTGCTGCACCCCGGCATGGACCTCGCCGGCTTTCGCGGCATCTTCTGGCTCGAGTGGACCCACCGCGCCTGGGGCCGGTTGATGAACGTGGTCTTCCTCATCCCGCTCGTCTGGTTCGCGGTCACCGGCGCCATCCGCCGCAAGATGATCCTTCGCCTGGTCGGCCTCTACGCCCTGGGCGCCCTGCAGGGCGCGGTCGGCTGGTTCATGGTGGCCTCCGGATTCGAGGCAGCCAGCACCGCCGTCTCGCCCTACCGCCTGGTCCTGCATCTCTGCCTGGCGCTGACCCTGTTCGCCGGCATGCTGTGGACCGCGTTCGGCGTGCTGGAGCCGGTGGCCCCCTCCATCCCGCGCGGCCATCTCCTGCGCACCTTGGCCCGCGCCGCCGCAACCTGCGTCGCGCTGGCCATCGTGGCGGGCGGCTTCACCGCAGGCACCCATGCCGGCCTGGTTTACGACAGTTTTCCGCTGATGGACGGGCGCCTGTTCCCCGCCGGCTACACGGACCTGCACCCGTTCCTGCGCAACCTGACCGAGAACGTCATCGCCGTGCAGTTCGACCACCGCCTGCTGGCCACGCTGGCCGCAGCGCTAACGCTGGCGACAGTCGCCTGGGGCCTGCTGCCGGCGACCCGCGCGCGCCTGCCGGAGGCTGCCCGCATCGCGCTGGCCTGCATGGGCGCGCTGGTCCTGACCCAATACGGCCTCGGCGTCGCCACTCTGCTGTCCCACGTCGAGGTCCCGCTCGCCGCCGCCCACCAGGCCACGGCCGTGCTGCTGCTGGCGGCATCGCTGGCCGTCACTCACTCCCTGCGCGGCGCCCGTTGACGCCGCGTTCACGCCTCCTCCGCTAGGATCACCCGATGTCGGCTTTGGCCACTACCGACGACCTGTTCTTCAACCGTGCGGACGCCACGCTGGACCGCGCGGCCGCCGAACGCATCACCGCGGACGCGCTCGCCGGTGCCGACGACGGCGAGCTGTTTTTGGAGTACCGCGAGTCCGAGAGCATCAGCCTCGACGACGGCCGCATCCGCGCCGCCAACTACGACACCGCTATGGGCTTCGGCCTCCGCTGCGTGCTCGGCGAGGAGACCGGCTACGCCCATGCCGGCGAGCTGTCGGACGCCGCGCTGCGCCGCGCGTCCTCCACCGTCAGCGCGGTGCGCGGTGGCCGCCACGGCACCGCCTCGGTCGCACCCAACGGCACCAACGCCCGCCTCTACTCTGACGCCTCGCCCATCACCCATGACGGCTTCGCCGGCCGCGCCGCCATCCTCTCCGAGATCGACGCCTACGCCCGCGCCAAGGACAGCCGCGTCGCCCAGGTGATGGCCTCGCTGCACGGCGAGTGGCAGGCGGTGCAGATCGTCCGCGCCGACGGCAGCCGCACCGCCGACCTGCGTCCACTGGTGCGCCTCAACGTCAGCGTGGTGGTCGAGCGCGACGGCAAGCGCGAATCCGGCACCCACGGCATGGGCGGCCGCGAGGGCTTCGATCGCTTCCTGGCCCCGGAGGTCTGGCGCGCCGCGGTGGACGAGGCGCTGCGCCAGGCCGTGCTGAAGCTGGATTCCGTTCCCGCCCCCGCCGGCGAGATGGAAGTGGTGCTCGGCAACGGCTGGCCCGGCATCCTGCTGCACGAGGCGATCGGCCACGGCCTGGAAGGCGACTTCAACCGCAAGAAGACCAGCGCCTTCGCCGGCCTGATGGGCCAGCAGGTGGCCAGCAAGGGCGTAACCGTAGTCGACGACGGCACCCTGCCGGACCGCCGCGGCTCGCTGACCATCGACGACGAAGGCACACCCACCAACCGCACCGTGCTGATCGAGGACGGCATCCTGACCGGCTACCTGCAGGACCGCCTGAACGCCCGCCTGATGGGCGTACGCCCCACCGGCAACGGCCGACGCGAAAGCTTCGCCCACGCGCCCATGCCGCGCATGACCAACACCGTCATGCTGAACGGCACGCACGAGAAGGACGAGATGATCGCCTCGGTGAAGCGCGGCCTGTACGCGGTGAATTTCGGCGGCGGCCAGGTGGACATCACGTCCGGCAAGTTCGTCTTCTCCGCCAGCGAGGCGTACCTCATCGAGGACGGCCGCGTCACCGCGCCCGTCAAGGGCGCCACCCTGATCGGCAACGGCCCGGACAGCCTGACCAAGGTGGACATGATCGGCGGCGACATGGAGCTCGACCCCGGCATCGGCACCTGCGGCAAGAACGGCCAGGGCGTGCCGGTGGGCGTGGGCCAGCCGACGCTGAAGATCCGGGGACTGACGGTCGGGGGGACGGCTACCTGAGGGCAGTGTGCCCGGACTGGTTGTGACAGAAAGCCAGGCCATTCAGGCGAAGAAAGCAAGCGCTTCTTTTTCGAGAAAAAGAAGCAAAAAGCTTTTGTCAGCGCTGTCGCGGAGTCTCCGGCACCGGATACCCGAGAGACAAAAGTTTTTTGGTTCTTTTTTTCAAAAAAGAACTGCTTGCCTTGCTTTCCACGCGCCGGCACTGCCCGTTATCCTGTCGGCGATCCTCCTTTCGCTGCTCGCCTGCACCCCGCCGGCCAGGGCAGACGCACTCGACTGTCCGCCGAAGGGCGACCTGCCGATCCCGCTGCTGCCGCACACCAGGGCGGCGCTGGCAACCAACCAGCCGCTGGTGGCCGTCGCACTCGGCTCGAGCTCCACGCGCGGCTGGATGGCCACGGACGTCGCGCATTCCTACCCGGCGCTGCTGCAGCGCTATCTGAACGACGACCTGCCGCGCGCGGATTTTGCCTTCATCAACCGCGGCATCGGCGGGCAGGACGCGCCGGAGGAGCTGGCCCGCCTGGATTCCGACGTGCTGGCGGTGCACCCGCAACTGGTCATCTGGCAGGTGGGCGCCAACGGCGCGGTGCACGACGAGTCGCCGCAACTGTTTCGTCAGTTGCTGGAGGAGGGTATCGCCAAGCTGAAGGCGGCCGGCGCAGACGTGGTGCTGATGGACAACCAGCGCAGCCAGCGCATCCTGTCCGCGCCGGAACATTCCGTCATCGACGAGACGCTGCGCGAGATTGCCGCCGAGAGTAAGGTGAACCTGTTCTCCCGCGGCACGCTGATGGACCACTGGGCCGCCGAGGGCGCTCCGTACGACGACTTCATCGCGGTGGACGGCTTCCACATGAACAACCGCGGCTACGCGTGCCTGGCGCAAGCCATTGCCGACGTGATCACTGCGGCGCTGAAGCAGCCGTTCGCGCAGCAGGTCGCGAAGCATAACTGACGCAGGAAGCAAGAAAATTTGAGTCCTGCTGTCGCGGAGTTTTCTTCAGCGAGTATTCAAGAGACAAAAGTTTTTTGGTTCTTTTTTTCAAAAAAGAACTGCTTGCTCGCTGCCTACCGGACAAAGTCTCTCGAGCCCACGCGAAGTGTCACCCAGCAGCGACACCGCCGCTTCGGTCATTACCGAGCCGCCATCTTTCCCCTTGGCGTAGCGTCCGTCATCCGCCATACAACTCATAACGATACAGGATCGTTCAAACCAATGCTGCGCGTGCCCCATGCTGCCGTAGAACTCCGCAGCCCAGCGCTCGTGTTTTGCGTGCGCGTTGCCTGCCTGGCGGTGCTGGCCTGCCTTACCCTTGCCGCAAGCCCGGCGCGTGCGGACTGCCTGATGAACCGGGTGGCGCAACTGCCGATCACCCTGTGGCGCGACAAGCTCTACGTGCCCGTCGTTGTGGACGGCACCACGGTGATGATGTTCATCGACACCGGCGCCGCCGTCACCACCGTCTCGAAGGAGGCGGCAGAAAGCCTGCACCTGCCGCGGGATTTCGACAACACGGTCGACGTATTCGGCGTCGGCGGCAAGGAAAGCCACCTCTACATCGCCCACACGCAATCGCTGATGCTGGGCTCCGTCAAGGTGACCGACAAGCCGGTGCCGATCGCCGCGTTCGGCGAACTGCTGGCCGACGGGTCGGCCGCCGGCGGCCTGGTCGGCGCCGACATCCTGTCGCATTTCGACCTCGACATCGATATCGGCCACCGGCAGTTGGGGCTTTGGAACGTGGCAGGCTGCACCGAGGTCAAACCCGACTGGGAGGGTGCTACCAGCTCCAGCGACATCACCGTTGCACCGTCGCGCCACGTGGTCGTCCCCGTCAAGCTGGATGGCGTGAGCGTGGACCTGCTGCTCGATACCGGCTCGCCGGGCCTGGTCGTCTCCACCCGCGCTGCTGCACGCGCCGGGGCCACGCCGGAGATGCTGGAGGAGAGCCGTCCCTTGCGCGGCCACGGCGTCAACGACGCTGCGTTCTCCGCCTTCCTGCACATCTTCCCGCGCGTGGAGGTGGCCGGCCAGGTGTTCGGCGACGCACGCGCCGTGGTGGTCAACAACGGGCGCGTGGACATGGGCGGCGACGGGCTGCTCGGGGTGGAGTTCCTCAAACGCGGGCGGTTCTGGGTGTCCTACGCGACGGGGCGTTTTTTCGTGGAACGGCACTCGGTAGAGTAGAGCAAGGCGCTTCTTTCCAGGCTGCTCGCTCACATCACGCGTCCAAACAAACGAGGCTTGGAGGTCAGGCGAGCAAGCAAGGCCTTCTCTTCTGAAGAAAAGAAGCAAAAGACTTTTGGTCCGGCTGGCGCGGAGGTTCCTGCAGCGCGCGCTCGAGGGAACAAAGGATTCTCGTTCTTGTTCAAAAGTCTGCAGATTGCAGGCACGCTTTATTGCTGGATTTCAGGTCCTGAAACAACTTCGAAGACGTTTGCATATTGCCACGGCGACGTAAGAAGTCTTTCGCTGCTTCGTAAGCTTCGGCCGGGTCAAAAAGTTTTCCGATATCGTAAAGTAAATACTATCTTCCATGCTTGGTCGATGGTTCACCCCTTCGATAAAAACGCCATCGACACCCAAGAATTGCAGTCTTCAGTTCCTCAGCCTCACATGTCAGATCAAGGGCGTCTTCGACTGACAGGAGAACAACAGGGGGTCCAGACCAGTTCCTGGCTGCAAGATTCCCACTAAAGACACCCGACTTTACCGTAGGTGCGGCATGACCGGCCCAAATCGACTGCCTCTCGTCCACAATCAGACCAGTCGCTCGACAGTTGCCGAATCTTCTTCCCCCGCAAAATACTTCACCAGCGCCTCCCCGAACATCGCCTTCCCGCCAGCGTGCTTGAACAACGTCACCGACGAGCGGAACTTCGCATCGTCCGGCGCACCGAACACGTCGAGCGCGGACTTGCCCTGCACTGCGTTGGCGAGCGCTGTGCAAGTCTCCACACGCGGACCGATCACCGGATGCGCAAGGTAGGCACGCGCCTCCGCCAACGAAGTGATCGCGTATCGCTGCGCCATCGCGCTGTACCCAAGCCCGGCAATCTGCGGAAACACGAACCACATCCAGTGCGTGCGCTTCCGGCCAGCGCGCAGTTCCGTCAGCACCTGGTCGAACACGGGCGACTGCGCCTCCACGAAGCGCGAAAGCCCGAACGGATCAGTCATGAAGCGAAAGAGAGGACTGCTCTTTTGAAAAAAAGCAGCAAAAAACTTTTGCTGCGGCTGTCGCGGACTCTCCCGCAAGGCGCGCTTCAGGAAGCAAAGTTTTTGCTTCGTTTTTCAAGAAAGAGACGCTTGCCTGCCTACTCCCCCATCCCGTCCGCACCGCTACCCGACCCGGTAATCCCCGCGCGGGACGGCGCGTCCGCATGCGGTTCCACCTGCCGGCTAATCGCCGCCACCTCCTCGTCCGTCGCCACGCCCCCGTCGCCCGGCATCGACGGTCCGTCGTCCTGCAACGCGTTGGCCAAACCCTCCGGGTCCGTGCGCATCGCCTCGTCGAGCAGGTCGGCCGCCTTGGTGTCGTCGCCGTCCGCGTAGGCGCGCTCGGCTGCTTCGGCCTGCTGACGCGCGCCGCCGTGCTTGCCGGTGTCTACTTCGTCGGAGCCTTGGTTGGTGTCGGACATGATCGGATCGCCTTGTGCTTGTCAGAAGCAAACAGACAAGAAAGCAAGCAGTTCTTTTTCGAAGAAAACCAAAAAATTTTTGTTTCCCACGGCGCGCGTTGCGGGAGACTCCGCGACGGCGCTAGCAGAAGCTTCTTGCTTCTTTTTCCGAAAAATAAGCGCCTACTTGCCTTCCGCCTTGGCCTTCAACCGCTCCAACCAAAGCCGATGCCCCTTAAACATCCGCCTCGGCATCAATAGGGCCTGCGCCCGCGCCGCCAGCCCGTTCTGGTTCTCTTCCGTCAGCACCCAGCACCCCGAGCCGCGCGGCTCGATCAGCCAGGCGTGATACACGTCCAGCAACATGCCGAAGCCGTCCCATGCGATGCGTTCGTCCGGCACGAACTCGCGCACTGTGGAGCTGACCGACAAGCCGAACGTCTGCCAAGTGAAGTGCACCCCGAGCGAGAGCTCTTTGGCGGCGCCGTCGATCTGCACGTTCTTCGCGTTAGGGTAGTAGGTCGGCCACGCAGAGGCCGTGACCAGCCAAGGCCAGATCTTTTCCGGCGGCGCGTCTATGGTGATGTGGTTGCTGACATGCGCCGCCGCGCGGCCGGTGGCGTAACGCTCCGGCCAGGTGATCGGCACCTACTGGCGCAGGTCGCCGGCGCGCACGCCTGCCGCCGCGTTGTGCAGCAGTTGCAGCACCGCCTCGTCGCCCATCGTGCGTGACATCAGGCACAGCGCGCCACCAAGCAGGGCGGAGGCCACCGCGACCGGCCCTAGCCCCGCGTCCAACATCTTGTGGATCGCCCGGTCCACACCGTCGCCGGCCTGGGTCAACTCGCCCATCAGGCCGGGGTCGGCCGCCTGGTCGCGCGAGCCTGCCTCGTGGTGGCTACGTTGAGTGGTCGTCTGCATGCTGGCACCTCTGTTCGGAATGTGGGCGCACGCCGCCCCGGTTTTAACCCGCCTGCACGGAAACGCGGCCTGCCTCCAGGTCTTCTTCCAGCCGCGCCTCTTCGAGCTCCGGCTCGGCCTGCTGGGCCTGCAGCTCCCACATCCGGGCGAACACGCCGCCGAGTGCCAACAGCTCGCGGTGGCTGCCACGCTCGGCGATCCGCCCGTCCACCAGCACGATAATCTCGTCCGCATCCACCACCGTGCTCAGCCGGTGCGCGATCACCAGCGTGGTGCGCCCGCCGGAGACTGCGCGCAGAGCAGCATCGATGTCGCGCTCGGTCCGGCTATCCAGCGCGCTGGTCGCCTCGTCGAGGATCAGGATGCGCGGGTCCTTCAGCACGGTGCGCGCGATGGCCACCCGCTGCTTCTCACCGCCCGACAGTTTCAGGCCGCGCTCGCCGACCTTGGTGTCGTAGCCTTCCGGCATGCGCAGCACGAACTCGTGCACCTGCGCCACGCGGGCGGCGTGCTCCACCTCCTCCTGCGTCGCGTCCGGGCGGCCGTAGGCGATGTTGTAGCGAATGGTGTCGTTGAACAGCACGGTGTCCTGCGGCACCACGCCGATGGCCGCGCGCAGGCTCGCCTGGGTGTAGTCCCGCAAATCGCGGCCATCCACCTGCACCGAGCCGGAGGTCACGTCGTAGAAGCGGAACAGCAGCCGGCTGATGGTTGACTTGCCCGCGCCCGTCGGCCCCACGATGGCGACCTTGTGGCCAGCCTGCACGGTGAAGCTGACACCTTTGAGGATTTCGCGCGCCGGCGTGTAGCCGAACTGCACGTCATCGAACGTCACCGAGCACGGCGCTGCCCCCCTCAGGCTGCTAGCCAGCTGCACGGCGCCGGCGCTGTCCTGCACCTCCTCGTCGACGTCGAGCAGGCGGAACATCTGCTCCATGTCCACCAACCCCTGCTGGATGGTGTTGTAGGCGAACCCGAGGAAGTTCAGCGGCACGTACAGCTGGGCGAGATAGGTGTTGGCCAGCACGAACTTGCCCACGCTCATGTGGCCATGCACCACGCCCTGCGCCGCCATCACCATGATCGCCGCCAGGCCCGCCGCGATGATGCCGGCCTGGCCCAAATTGAGCATGTTCAGCGTCACCTGGCTCTTCACCGCGGCCTTCTCGTAGCCGGCCAAAGCCACGTCGAACCGGCGCGCCTCGTGCGCCTCGTTGCCGAAATACTTCACCGTCTCGTAGTTCAGCAGGCTGTCCACCGCCTTGGACTGCGCGGCGCTGTCGTTCTCGTTCATGGTGCGGCGGAAGCGCACGCGCCAGGTGGCGAACGAGAGGGTGAAGGTGATGTAGGCGCCCACCGCGCCGAAAGTAACCAGCGCGAACCGCCAGTCGAACACCCGCCACATGATGGCGGTGACCATCAGCAGCTCGATGACCGTGGGCACGATGTTGAACACCGCCAGCCGCAACACCTGCTCGATGCCGGCGCTGCCGCGCTCGATGGCGCGGCTGACGCCGCCGGTCTGGCGGTCGAGGTGGAAGCGCAGGCTCAGCCGGTGCATGTGCTGGAACGTCTGCAGCGCGATGCGCCGCACGGTGCGCTGCTGCACGGCAGCGAACACGGCGTCGCGCAGTTCGCCGAACCCGGCAGAGGCCAGCCGCACCAGGCCGTAGCCGACGATCAGCCCGACCGGGATGGCCAGCACCTGTGCAGCACCGCTCTTGTGCGACAGCGCGTCCACCGCCCGTGCGTAGAGGATCGGCACGAACACGGTGGCCACCTTGGCCAGCACCAGGAAGGACATGGAGACCACCACCCGCAGCCGGGTGCGGTTGTCCCCCTTGGGCCACAGGTAGCCGAGCAGGGAGCGGATAGTCTCGGCGCTCGTCCGGGGTTGGCCCGGCAGGGCCAGGCGATTGGAAGCCATCACACGCATGTGTCGCGATGTGGCATGGGGTTGGCGGGTTTCAAAGGTTGGCCGGGAGTCCGGATGCAGGATTGCGCCTTGGCTGATGCGGCACGTGGGCGCGCCGCACGCCATGACAGTGCGTGACGCCAGGCCGGTCTTGCGGTCTGGACCGTTCGGGGCAGGGGAGCAGCGCAGGAGTGTAGCCCGTTTGACGCGGCACGCCGCCGCGCTGCACGTCGTGGCGCTGCCTGATGCTCGGCTGGCCTTGCGGTCTCGACCGTTCGGCAGGAGATCGGGCGCAGGATCGTGACTGGTCTGATGTGCACGGCGCGTCGCGTAGTGAAGCTGCCAGGCAGGCGGCTGGCTCTCCGGTCTTCAAGGGTCAGCCGGACAAGGAGCGCAGGATCATGGCTGGGTTGATGCGGCACGTGGACGCACTGCGCGACGTGGAGCTGCCAGGCGGGCGGCTGGCGTTCCGCCTCGCCGGCGCGCAGGTAGGCTGGGTGACGCCGCAGGCTGCCGGCCTGCTGCTGCACCATGGCTGCGTCTCCGCCATGAACGCCGTGACGCTGCACCAGCCGGACCACCTGCCTGGCCTGGCCCGCACGCTGGCCGAGGCCGGCGCGTTCCCCTGGCGCGACGAGGCGTTCGACGTGCGCGCCGCACCCGACACGCCTGTGCTCGCCACGATCGACCGCGGCGCGCTGCCCTGGTTCGGCATCGCCGCGGAGGGCGTGCACGTGAACGGCCTGGTGGAGCGCCCGGATGGCCTGCACGTCTGGGTCGCCCGCCGCGCCGCCGACCGCCGCATGGACCCCGGCAAGCTGGACCACCTCTTCGCCGGCGGCATCGCGTCGGGCTCCACGCCCGCCGAGACGCTGGTGAAGGAGGGCGCCGAGGAAGCCGGGCTGCCCGCTGGCGTGGTCTCCGCCGCCACCCACACCGGCATCGTCAGCTACGCCACGCAGCGCCCGGAGGGCCTGCGCCGCGATCGGCTGCACTGCTACGAGCTGGTGCTGCCCGAGGCGGTGCGCCCGGTACCCACGGACGGCGAAGTGGCCGAGTTCATGCTGTGGCCGGCCGAGCGTGTGGTGCAAACCTTGCGAGACACGGACGACTTCAAGTTCAACGTTGCGGTGGTGCTCATACGGATGCTGCAACGCCGCGGCTTAGTGGCGTAAGGAAAGCAAGGCCTGCTTTCTCGAAAAAAACAGCAAAAAACTTTTGTCTCGGCTGTCGCGGCGTTTCCCTCAGCGTGTACTGCGGGAGACGGAAGTTTTTCGCCTTGCCTGTCGAATACCAGAACTTCTTGTCCCCAGCATAAGCCTAGCTCTCCGCGGAAAGACGCTGTGTTCCCTAATCCGTGCCGTGCCGGACAGATCCGCGACAGCCGAAGCAAAAGTTTTTTGCTTCTATTTCTCGACAAAGCAGGCCTTCCTTTGCTTTCCCCAACGTTGCGTGCCAGGCTAATCCAGCCGCGCCACCAAGAGTGCGGTGCAAAAAAGCCTTGGGAGGCAACAATGTTTACCAGACCACGACGTCACGTCGCTGTCGCCGCATGCCTGCTTGCGTCCACGCTTGCGGCCCGCGCAGCCGACACCTCCGCCCGTGTCACCACCGCAGACGGCCAGGTGGTTGGCCTGGTGTTCCCGGACCACCGCGAGTTCCTGGGCATTCCCTACGCCCAGCCGCCGGTGGGCAATCTGCGCTGGGCCGCACCACGCGCCGCGAAGCCCTGGACCACGCCGATCCAGGCCAAGAAGCTCGGCAACGAGTGCGCGCAGATCGCCGACGCCGCACTCTACGAGCCGCTGACCACCACTGAGGACTGCCTGAGTCTGAACGTATGGACGCCGACCTACCCCAGCGCCAAGGGTCCGCTACCGGTGATGGTGTGGTTCCACGGCGGCGGCTTTACCGACGGCGCGTCGGATCACGACGACGGCTACGATGGCACCGCGCTCGCCACCAAGGGCAACGTCATCCTGGTGTCGGTCAACTACCGCCTGGGCGTGCTGGGCTTCCTCGCCACCAGTTCGCTGTCGTCTGCAGACAAGCAGGCCCAGTCAGGCAATTACGGCTTCCAGGACCAGCAGCTCGCGTTGCGCTGGGTGCAGGCCAACGCGGCCGCCTTCGGTGGCGACCCCACGCGGGTGACCATCTTCGGCCAGTCCGCCGGCGGCGAGGCGGTGTGCGACCACCTTGCCTCACCGTTCAGCCGCGGCCTGTTCCAGCGCGCCATCCCCGAAAGCGGTGCCGACTGCGCGTTCACGCCGCCCACGCTGGCGCAGGCCGAGCAGACCGGCGCCGGCGTGGTCAGCCTGCTCGGCTGTACGGGCGCCTCCGACGTGAACGCCTGCCTGCGGTCCAAGACGCCGGCAGAGGTGCTGGCCACCGTGGGCGTGGCCGGCGGCTACCCCACCAACGCCAGCCCCAACACCGGCAACCCGATCCTGCCGTTGCGGCCGCTGGACGCGATCAACGCCGGCCGCTTCAACAAGGTGCCCGTCATGGTCGGCAGCGTGCACGACGAGGCCAACATCTTCGACGTGCCCTACTACGCCATCACCGCCGCCGAATACGCGCCGGCGTTGCAAAGCGGCTTCGGGCTGTCGGCCAGCCAGGCCGCTCAGGTGGTGGCCGAATACCCCGCTGCGTCCTACGCGACGCCGGTCGCAGCGCTGAACGTCGCCATCGACGATGAGGACGCCTGCACGAGTGCGGCCGGCCAGACCGCGCTGTCCGCCAAGACGCCAACCTACGCCTACGAGTTCGACCAGACGGACGTGCCGAACCTGTACAACGTCCCGCTGCCGCCCGGTTATTACCTGGGTGCCTACCACGCGTCGGAAGTGGTGTTGGTGTTCCAGACAGAACCGCTGGACGCCGGTGGCCAGAACCTCCTGACGCCGCAACTACTCAGCGTGTCGGACCAGCTGATCCAATACTGGACACGGTTCGCCGCGAATGGCGACCCGAACGACACCGCCGGCCAGCCACGCTCTGCCGGCAAGGCACCACCGTATTGGCCGGTGTTCTCGGCTGCCGACCAGGACAGGCAGGAGTTGTCGTCGAGGACGTCGACGAAAACGGACTACCAGCAGAGCCATCGTTGCGCATTCTGGGCAGGCGTCCTGTCTGGTCCTTAACATGTTGCCCGTGATTTCGGGATCGCGGGCAACATCAGGGAAGCGCTTCTTTTTTGAAAAAAAGAACCAAAAACTTTTGTTTCCTTGGGCACGCGGCGACGACGCATCTCGTTCCGGTGTCGTCCAGAGCGTGCACTACCAGAAGCTTGCGGGAGCACAGGCATCAAAGACTGCTTCTTTGACCAAAGCAGCGAAGACCTTCGTTCCCGCTGCCGCGATCTGTCCCGCAACGCTCGCTGAGGTAACAAAAGTTTGTAGCTCTTTTTTTCAAAAAAGAACCGCTTGCTTGCCTGTCCTACCCCGCCTTGCGCGTCTTCGCCTTGGAAGCAGGAGCCCGCTTCGCCGTCTCCGCCTTCGGCTTGGCGTCCGCCTTGGCACTGCCCGGCTTCTCCTTGCCTGCCAAACTAGCCCGCAACGCCGCCATCAGGTCGATCACGTTGGTGTCCTCAGGCTCGGCGACATGCGCCGATTTGTGGCCCTTCTTCTTGTCCTCGATCAGGCTCTTCAGAGCTTCCTCATAGCGGTCGACAAACTGACTGGGGTCAAACGGCCCCTGCTGCTGCTCGATGATCTTCTCGGCGATCGCGATCATGCCTGCGTTCGCGCGCTCGTCGCTGATCGTGTCGAATATCTCGTCCGGGCGGCGCACCTCGTCGTCTGACCGGATGGTGTAGGCCAGTATGCCCTTGCCGCGCGGCTCCAACGCCAGGATGCGTTCGCGCGTCGACATCACGATGCGGCCGAGCGCGATCTGCCCGGACTTCTCCATCGCCGTGCGGATGACGCCGAACGCCTCCTGCGCCAGCTTGCCGTCCGGCGCCATGTAGTACGGGTTGTCCCAGTAGATGCGGTCGATCTCGTCGCCCGGCACGAAGCGCTCGATGTCGATCGTCTTGGTGCTCTCCAGCTTCACCGATTTGATCTCGTCGTCGTTCAGCAGGATGTATTCGCCCTTCGAGACCTCGTAGCCCTTCACCAGGTCCTTGCGCTCGATCGGCCCGGTCTCCGGGTCCGTGGTGATCATCTTGATCCGATTGTTGGTCTTCGGGTTGATCAGGTGAAAATGCACGTCGCCGCCGGCGCTGGTCGCGGTGTAGAGGGCGACCGGACAGGTCACGAGAGAGAGCTTCAGGTGACCTTGCCAGGTCGGGCGGTAAGCCATGGTGAACTCCCTGCGGGCGGATCGCTGGGAGTTCGAACGACTCGGAATGGGATTCGTTCGGCTCGGGAGCCGAGGCAAGAAAGCAAGGCCTTCTTTTTCGAGAAAAAGAAGCAAAAAGCTTTTGTCGCCGCTGTCGCGGGAAGCTGAAACGACACGCCTCAGCAACGCACACTTACGAGAGCAAAAGTTTTTTGGTTCGTTTTTTCGAAAAAGAACCGCTTGCTTGCCTTTCTACCCGCACGGCGCCGTATCCCCAGACTCCATGTCGATCCTGAAGCAGTGCTCACGCCCGCTGCCGATGTCGTGCACGATCACCCTGATCTCCGGCCCGTCCTCGCCCGCCACCGGCAGCGCGTAGTGCTCCAGGTAGGCGGTGGCAGCCGCCTCGAAGGAGACCTCTTCGACGATCCGCGCGTGATGGTGATCGACGTCTCTCGCATGGACCCTGAAGCGTCGCATGGTCTCTTCTGTGTCGCTCATCGGTGGTCTCCTGCGCGCCTCAACGCGCTGAACCCCGAAAGGATTCATCGGCGTGCGCGTCGGCCGGGATCGCTGACGCTGCTGGATCGTTGACGCCTCAGTAGCCGGGTCGGAGACCGCATGCCCACGACGAAGCTGGCCAGATACCAGGAAAAGCGCGACTTTAGGCAAACGTCCGAGCCGTCCGGCAACGACCGCACCGTGGCCTCCGACGCGCTGCGCTTCGTCATCCAGAAACACGCCGCCAGCCACCTGCATTTCGACCTGCGCCTGGAGCACGACGGCACCTTCGCCTCCTGGGCAGTGCCGAAAGGCCCGTCGCTCGACCCCAAGGAGCGCCGCCTGGCGATGGAGGTCGAGGACCACCCGCTCGACTACGGCGACTTCGAAGGCACCATCCCGAAGGGCCAGTACGGCGGCGGCACCGTCATGCTGTGGGACCGCGGCTACTGGGCGCCGGAACCGGGCTTCGAGGACGTGGCCGCATCCCTGGCCAAGGGCGAGCTGAAATTCGTCATGCAGGGCAACCGGGTCGGCGGCTCCTGGGTGCTGGTGCGCACCCGGCGGGACGAGCGCGGCCGCGCCAACTGGATCCTCATCAAGCACCGCGACGACGCCGCCGTGCCCGGCAACCTGGGCGGCCCTACCGACGACGACCACTCCGTCGCCTCCGGCCGCACCATGGCGGAGATCGCCGCCGGCGCCGGCCATCCCGCCAAGCCGTTCATGACCGAAGCGGGCGCGCCTGCCGGCTCCGTCTGGCACAGCAACCGCAACGCGGACGGCCCCGCCGGCCTGGTCACCCCGCCAACCAAGGAGGCTGCCGCCAAGCCGGCAAGAGCGGGCAGGCCGCAGACCAGTCCGCCCGCGTCCGACCCGGCGAAAGCGGCCAGGTCCAAGGCCAGCGCGTCCGGGTCCGAGCCGGCAAAAGCGACCCCGGAAAAGGCAGGCGCGTCCACGTCCGAGCCGGCAAAAGCGGCCAAGTCGAAACCGAGCAAGTCCAAATCTGGGCAGGCGAAACTGGCCACGGAAAAGCCCAGCCCTCCCACGCCCGAGCCGGCGAAAGCGGCCAGGTCGAAACTTGGCGCGTTCAAATCCGAGCCGGCGAAAGCAGCCACGCCACCCGCGTCCGAGCCGGGTCAGGCGGCCACGTCAAGCGCCCCACCTGCCAAGCTCGCGAAAGCCGCCAAGCCGAACGACAGTGCCCCCGCCGCCAAGCCGCTCAAGGCGTCCCAGCTCCCCCCCTTCATCGAGCCGCAACTGACGAAATCCGTGGGCAAACCCCCTGCCGGCCCAGGCTGGGCGCACGAGATCAAGTTCGACGGCTACCGCATGCAGCTCCGCACCCAGGCCGGCCGCGCCACGCTGCTCTCCCGCAAGGCGCTCGACTGGTCCGCCAAGTTCCCCGAAATAGTCGCCGCCGGCGCGCACCTGCCCGACGGCATCATCGATGGCGAGGTGGTCGCCCTCGACCACCACGGCTCGCCCGACTTCGCCGCCCTGCAGGCCGCCATCTCCGACGCCAAGACCGCCAACCTCGTGTTCTTCGTCTTCGACCAGATGTTCGCGGGCCAGGAAGACCTGCGTCCCCTGCCGCTCACCGACCGCAAGGCCCGACTGCAGGCCACCATCGAGGACGCCCCGGCCAACATCCGCTACGTCGACCACTTCGTCACTGGCGGCGACGCGGTGCTGCTGTCGGCCTGCCGCATGCACCTCGAAGGCATCGTCTCCAAACGGCTGGACGCGCCCTACCAGTCCGGCCGGGTGGAGAGCTGGACGAAAGCCAAGTGCCGCGCCGGCCACGAGGTGGTGCTCGGCGGCTACGCCACCACCAAGGGCGCCTTCCGCTCGCTGATCGCCGGCGTCAACCGCGACGGCCACCTTGTGCATGTCGGCCGCATCGGCACCGGCTTCAGCCGCGACACCGTGGCGCGCATCCTGCCGCGCCTGCAGGCGATGGAGACCGCCACCAGCCCGTTCACCGCCGGCTCCCCGCGCAAGACCGCCGACATCCACTGGCTACGCCCCGAGCTGGTCGCCGAAATCGAGTACGAAGGTTTCACCGGCGACGGCCACCTGCGCCAGGCCGCCTTCAAGGGCCTGCGCGAAGACAAGCCTGCCGCCGAGGTGGAAGCCGAAGCGCCCGCACCGGCCGACACGCCGCTCGCTACCCCCACCCCCAGGGCCGCCCCAGCCTCGCCCACCCGCAAGCCGACCGCCGCCGCCTCGCCGGCCGCGGCTTCCCCCGCCCTATCCGGCACCGTGCGCTCCAGCGCGCCGCCGCACGGATCCGCCCCCGTCATGGGCGTGATGATCTCCCACGCCGACAAGCCCCTCTGGCCGGACGCGCACGACAACCGCCCGGTCACCAAGCTCGACCTCGCCCGCTACTACGAGGCCGTCGGCGACTGGCTGATCCGCCACGTCCGCGGCCGCCCCTGCTCGATGATCCGCATGCCGGACGGCATCGGCGGCGCGCAGAACTTCTTCCAGCGCCACGCCGCCAAGGGTCAGTCATCCCTGATCGAGGAAGTCACCGTCTGGGGCGACCGCAAACCTTACGTGCAGTTCGACAGGGTGGAGGCGCTCGTCGCCGCCGCCCAGGTGGGCGCGCTGGAACTGCATCCCTGGAACAACCAGCCCAACCTGCCCGAGCAGCCCGGCCGCCTGGTGTTCGACCTCGACCCTGCCCCCGACGTCGCCTTCGACCAGGTGATCGCCGGCGCGCGCGAGATCCGCGACCGCCTGGACCGCCTCGGCCTGGTCAGCTTCTGCAAGACCACCGGCGGCAAGGGCCTGCACGTGGTCACCCCGCTGGACGGCGCCGGCGTGGACTGGGCGGCCGCCAAGGCTTTTGCCATGAACGTCTGCAAAATGATGGCGGCGGACTCGCCCGACCGTTACCTGATCAACATGGCCAAGAAGCAGCGCACCGGCCGCATCTTCCTCGACTACTTGCGCAACGACCGCATGGCCACCGCGGTCGCACCACTCTCGCCGCGCGGCCGCCCGGGCGCGCCGGTGTCCATGCCGGTGCATTGGGCGCAGGTGAAGAAAGGGCTCGACCCGCGGAAATACACCATCCGCACGGTGCCGGCGATGATGGCCAAGCTGACCGCGTGGGAGGATTACTGCGATGGTGAGCGTAAGCTTGCAGACGCTGTAGGCAAACTTGGCAAGGTTTAGGAAGCGAAGAGAGCTGAAACACCAAACTCCCTGGCGCGCACGTCGCAGAAACCTCCGCGACAGCCGAGACAAAAGCTTTTTGCTTCTTTTTCTCGAAAAAGAAGCGCTTCCTTTCTTTCCTTAGTGACCTCCGTGCGCATCGCCACCTTCAACATCAACAACGTCAACAAGCGCCTGCCCAACCTGCTGAACTGGCTGAAAGCCGAACGCCCGGACGTCGTCTGCCTGCAAGAACTCAAATCCACCAACGAGGCCTTTCCCGCCGCAGCACTCACCGCCGCCGGGTACAACGCCGTGTGGCAGGGCGAGCGAACCTGGAACGGCGTTGCCATCCTGGCCCGCGGCGCCACCCCCATCCTCACCCGCCGCCGCCTGCCCGGCGAGCCTGCCGACCACCAGGCCCGCTACGTCGAAGCCGCGGTGGACGGCATCCTGATCGCGTCGATCTACCTGCCGAACGGCAACCCCCAGCCCGGCCCGAAATTCGAATACAAGCTCCGCTGGCTCGACCGCCTGGCCGACCACGCGGCCGCGCTCGCTGCGCAAAACCTGCCCGTGGTCCTCGCCGGCGACTACAACGTCGTGCCCACGGAAGCCGACATCTACCCGGGCCACCACGAACAATCCAACGCACTGCTGCAGCCTGAAGTCAGGGCCGCCTTTCAGCGACTGCTATCGGCGGGTTGGACGGACTGCCTGCGCAAAGTCAAACCTGAAGGCCCGCTCTGGACGTTTTGGGGATACCTGCGGAACCGGTGGGCCACCGACCACGGCATGCGGCTGGACCACCTGCTGCTCAGCCCAAGCCTGGCGCCACGTCTGTCGGACGCAGGCGTCAGCCGCGCGGTGCGTGCACGGGAAGGTGCCAGCGATCATGCGCCGGCCTGGGTCGTTTTGGACAGATAAGAAAGCAAGCAGTTCTTTTTTGAAAAAAACCAAAAAACTTTTGTTCCTGGGGTTATACGCCGAAAGAGGCTCCGCGACAGCAGAATCAGAAATCTTTTGGGTCTATTCTTCAGAAAAGAAAGCCTTGCCTGCTTGCCTCACTGCAGCAGACCAAACACCTCCACAGTCTTGTAACCCGGCACATAGACGTTCCCGTTGGCCACCATCGGCGTCAGGAAAGGATTATTCCTGGTAGGGTTCGACCACGGCCCGCCCGCCACGGCCGTGAAGATCGGCGCGCCGAGCATGTCGGCGTTGTATGCCTCAAGCTGGATCGGGTTGGTCCGCCGTATCAGCCACACCACGCCGGTAGCCGGTGTGCTGCCGTTCGAGGATACGATCGGCATTGAGCCGCCGTAGCCGGCCAGCGTCGTGCCCGTCACCGTCGCGGTCAGTGCGGCTGTGCCGGTGGTCGAGACGGTGTAGGCGCGCAACACGTCGGTGTCTGTCTGCGTGTAGATCGTCGGACCTTTGGCGCCGTCGTAGTAGGCTGGCCCGCCCCACAAGCCCGCACGCGTGCGTGCGGTGACCGTGATTGCCTGCATCGCCCCGCCGTCGTTCGGCGTCAGCCCGCCTAGATGCGCCTGGTTCAGCAGGTACAACACCCCGGGCTTGCCCAACACCACCCCGAGCGGCGGCACGGTCTGCCCGGCCACAGGTGGAAGCAACATGACGCCGGCGGACCCGAGGTCGCTGTCCGAATTGTCGAGCTTGCGGTAGGCCGAGGGCGTGAAGCGGTTCCTGACTTGATTCAACGCCGGCGTCAGCGACAGCACGCTTTCACCCCAATCCTTTTCGTAAGCCCACGTTTCGCCGTTTCCCGTCACCACGAAAACGTTGCCGGCCGGATCGATGGCAGGCGCGAACCCGCTCATCCAGATGCTGGCCAGTTCGTAACTGTTCGGCGTCTGGATCGTGTGGAACGCCGCCATCGGTACCAGCGTCAGGCTGTAGCGCAGCAGCCAGCCGGAGATGGCCACCGCGTTGTTGTCGCAATGCGATCCGATACTGACGTAGATCGAACCGCTGCCGGCCGCCAGCCCGGCGCGGCTCCACTGGTTCTTCGGATCGAACGCCAGCGTCGACCCATCCGACAGCGTAGCGCTCGGCGCGATCTGCACCGGTGGCGTGACGTCCAGCCCGGTTCGCAAGTCGAGCGCGTGTAGCTGCGTCTGGAACGAGAACGGCGCCGGTTCGGTGGCCGATACCAGGTAGATCGTAGCCGCGCCCGCGCCGCTGCGCAGGATTACCGGCGTGCTGGAAATGCCGTATGTCGGCTGCACATCCTGACAACCGATGTCGTTTGTCGCCTGCGGCGTACCGAGGCTCACCTGCCAGAGCAAGGCAAAGGTCCGCGCGTCGTAAGCATACACGGTGTCGTTGCCCGTGGCGATCACCAGGACGTCGTGACTGGAGCCGTCCGGCATGACGAAGCCGGACACGAGAAGCGGCTGCGCGAACACGTTGCCATCGACGTTGAGGCTCGTCAGCAGCCCGAAACTCGCCGAACCGACGCTGGCCGGCGTCAGGTCCGTCTCGTTCTGGTTCCAGCCGGTGCGGAACGCGTCGTTATGGTAGGTGAGCACGTCGATCGGCTTGCCGCCATACAGCCGTGCACGGGCTGCGTTGGCGGTTGCAGCCGCGCGGGCATCTCGCGTGCTGTTTGCAAACGACAGACGCGGTTTCACGCTCTGCACTTGTACAGTGCCGGTCACCTCAGGCGTCGCGGCGCCGAGCAACAGCGCAGCCGCCCCAAACACAAAGATCCTCAGCCGATACGAGCCGGGCATGATCGTCATCCTGAAGATATGCAGACAGACCAGACCCTGGAAGGTGCAGTCTTGAACGTTTGCATAAAACCGTAAAACTTCAGCAGAAAGCAAGAAAAATCGTAATGATCCTGGTTAACAATGACGTATCAACTACAGGTTTACGAGGTGCAGAAGTTTTGCTGCTTTCTCGACCGCCGCATGTCGTTCTGTTCAGAGGAGCGGTGTTGCAGTCACAATGCCAGCCGGCATTGCCAGCAACCATCAAGTCCTGACTCCGTGAAGCACGGGAAGGAAGGCAAGGCTTCTTTTCTGATGAAAAGAAGCGAAAGACTTCCGGCCCTGCTGTCGCGAAAGGTCTGCAGCACGCACTCCAGGGAACAAAAGTTTTTGGTTCTTTTCAAAAAAAGAACTGCTTGCCTTGCCTGTCTGCGGTCAGGACGCCACGCCGTTCGAACGACCGAGTTCACCAGGCACCCTAGGTGGCTAAACTCCGGTGCCGCGGTGTCGCCGGCCCACGCCGCAAACCCGAGCCGCCGTCACGTGCAGGTGAACCTCATCCCTCCCGCCTCAACCGGCACGCGCATACCGCCCAGCGCCTTGCACCGCACACGCAACCATGTTGAGTGACCGGCAAATCCGGGAGTGACCACCATGCCAGACCAGGCCGCCGCCACCTACCAGGCCCAGGACCGCAACCTCGCGCTGGACCTCGTCCGCGTCACCGAGGCAGCCGCCCTGGCCGCCTCCCGCTGGATGGGCCGCGGCAACAAGATCGAGGCCGACGGCGCCGCCACCGAGGCCATGCGCCGCGCCTTCGACACTGTCGCAATCGAGGGCACGGTGGTGATCGGCGAGGGCGAGATGGACGAGGCACCGATGCTCTACATCGGCGAACGCGTCGGCGCCGGCGGCCCCAAGATGGACATCGCCGTGGACCCGCTGGAGGGCACCACGCTCACCGCCAAGGGCGGCCCCAACGCCATGACGGTGATCGCACTCGCCGAGTCCGGCAATTTCCTGCACGCGCCCGACTGCTACATGGACAAGATCGCCGTCGGCGGCGGGCTGCCGGCCGACGTGGTCAACCTCGGCGCCTCCGTCGAGGAGAACATGCGCAACCTGGCCGCCGCCAAAAAGCGCGACGTCTCCGACCTGGTGCTGTGCACGCTCGACCGCGACCGCCACGAGGAGATCATCGCCCGCTCCCGCGAGCTCGGCGTGCGCATCATGCTCATCCCCGACGGCGACGTAGCCGGCGCCATCGCCGCCGGCCTGCCGGACAGCGACATCGACATCTTCTGGGGCATCGGCGGCGCACCGGAAGGCGTCATCGCCGCGGCGGCCCTGCGCTGCACCGGCGGCCAGATGCAGGGCCGCCTGATTCCGGAAGGAGATGCCCAAATCGCACGCTTCCGTGAAATGGGCATCACCGACCTTAACCGTATCTACAAGATCGAGGAGATGGCGAAAGGCGACGTGATGTTCGCCGGCACCGGCGTCACCACCGGCGCGATGCTGCGTGGCGTGCGCAGCTACGGCCACGGTGCCACCACGCACTCGATCGTCATGCGCAGCAAGAGCGGCACTATCCGCTACATCGAGGCACACCATAACTTCGAGACCAAGACGTGGACGAAATGGTGAGAGAAGCAAGCGCTTCTTTTTCGAGGAAAAGAAGCAAAAAGCTTTTGCTTCGGCTGTCGCGGACGGCTGACACGACCCGTTTCACCATGGTGTAGCGGGACCGGGCACACACGTCTTGGTCGCTCTTTCAAGAATCTGCTGATTCGAGTTTTGCCTTGAAAGCTATAGCGACAAACTTGTCTAGTGCTTTATCCAATGCCGCTCTGACGACGGCGTACGGACGAGGCAACAAACAGCTATTGGTGAACGCAACAATACCCCGCCGAGGCGCCTCTCGCCTTTAACTGCTCTTTCGCTGTTTGTGATCATATTCTGCGAGCGAGTAGGCTCCCGCTTACACCTAGCATCGCGACCTCAACACTTCAAATTCCGGCAACGAAGCGACGGCCGATTTTGTGAAAAGCGCACCAAACTCTTGGTCTCGCTATCGCGGATGTTTCTGTAACGCTGGCCCAAGAGTGTAAAGCTTTCGGCTCTTTTTTAGAAAGCGGTTTGCTTCGCGTGTTACTGGTCGAGGTTTCAGACGGTTGACACTGCAACCTGACGCAGTCAACAAACACGTGGCAGGTCTATGCGGCGCGTCTGCGCGAGCAATAATCAATCGAAGACTTACCCGCACTCACCCACTCAACACCCGGCAAAAGTCGTAGGGCAACAACACAGCCCGACTATCGACTACAGAAAGCTGCAAACAAAACCTCCTTCTTCGAAAGAAAGAAGCTAAACCTCCATCCGGCAGTACGTGCCCGCAGAAAACTCCGCGACAGCCGAGACAAAAGCTTCATGCTTCTTTTTCTCGAAAAAGAAGGTCTTGCTTGCTTACACTTAGATCGTGCGCCGGCCCACGACCGCGTGGTAGATCACCAGCACCAGGATAGACCCGACCACGGCGACGACCAGGCTGTAGATGTTCAGTCCGGTCACAGGTGCAGCGCCGAACACGGTGAACGCGTAGCCGCCGACCATGGCGCCCACGACGCCGAGCACGATGTCGAGCAGCAGGCCTTCGCCGGTCCGGTTAACGATCTTGCTGCCGATGAAGCCCGCAATGAGGCCGAGGATGAGCCAGCCGAGAATGGACATTTAGGTGTTCCTTCCGATGTTAAAACAGCGCACCGACGTGCCTGGAGCATGACCGTTCCAGGCACGCTGATGCGTCTCTCGCGTCAGACTTTCGAGCGCGACCGTGCGCCGGGTGTCACGTCGATGCCCGGCACCTTTTCGATCTCCACGTCTTCGTGGCGCAGCGTCTCGCGCACCGTCTCCGTGCGGTCGGCCGCCTCCTTGCGCAGCGCAATCTCCTCCTTCACGCGCGCGACCTTGGAGACCACCGCCTCTTCGCTCATCTCGGTCAGCTCGATGGTCTTTTCGCTGAAGTCCGGATTGTTGACGACGGCGCCACCGCTCACCGGACGGCGTTCTACGCTCACCTTTTCATCACGCAGGTTCACCTGCTCCTCAACCGGCGTCTCCACCACGAAGCGGCGCACACGCGTCGTGCCGCGGTTGACGACCCGCTTGCCGATGTCGAGCCTTTCTTCCGCAAGCTGCATGGTCTCGCCGTCGCGCGCCTGGCCGTCCGTCCGCATCGCGCCCGCCTTAACCGCGCCCGCCTTAACCGCGCCCGCCTGCACCGCGCCCGCCTGCGTCGAGCCCGCCTGCATCGAGCCGGTCTGCGCCGCCCCCTGCTGCATCATGCCCGGCTGCACCGTGTTGTGCTGCGCGCGCGACACCACCGCCGGGTCCAGCCCGAAGCTGCTGGCGCGCTCGTCGATGTCGATCGGCGCGTGCATCTCCAGCACCCGCGTCACGGTTGCTGCGTGCTCCTCGGCCACGCGCACCGTCACCGCGGTGCCGCCGGTCGCTACGCTGCGGTCGTAGACTGCCGTGTCGTGGTCAGGTTCGCCGCCGAACAGGCTGGCCCAGAAGCCGCGCTCCTCGGTGCCGGACTGCGTGCGCGCCAGCGGCTCGGACGCGCGGCCGGCGTAGCTGCCTTCCTGTGCGTGGCGATGGATCGCCGTCTCCGGAATGCCTGCCTGCAGCAGATCCTGCACGGCGAGTTCCGCGTGAGCGGGCGTGTCGTACACTGCAGCTATCGTCTGTTCTGTCATCGTTCGTGTCCTTCGGTCGGTTGGTTGGAGGCTCGGTGGCACCGAAACGCGCATGTCCGATGATCGCTGTCTGCGTGCGCAGCTCCGTGTCGCGGCGATGCGTCGTCGTGGTTCCGCTACCAATTGCGCCGGCAGCGGTGATGCGCATGTGCGGGACCGGGCAGACGATGTCCAGCCCAACCTTTTCAATAACTTATCGGCTTTTTCCTGGTGTTTTTCGACCGGCTGACCAGTCTTTCCGCACTAGGCCTTGCGGGCCCGTCCGGTTTTCCGCTGCGGCTTCCGTGGCTTGGACGCAGCCCCCAGTCCACGCTCGCGCGCCCACACGATGACCGCGCTGCGCCGGCGGATGCCCAATTTCGTGTAAATGACAGAGACGTGATTCCGCACCGTGTTCCGGCTGATCTTCAGCTGCCCGGCAATCTCGTCGTCCGACAGCCCCTGCGCCATCAACCCGAGCACCTCGCGCGCCCGCTCCGGCAGCGTCGCCACTTCGGCCGCACCGCCCGGCTGCTTGGCGCCGGTGATGCTGGCCAGCTTCTCCACTATCTTCTGACCCAGCCAGGAGGTGTCCTGCATCACCGCTTCCACCGCAGCCAGCAGCTCGGTCTCCGTGCGTTTGCGCTCGGTGATGTCGAGCATCACGCTCAGCACGCAGGCACGCTGGTGGATCTCCACGGTGTCGGCTGACATCAGATAGTCGCACACGCCTCCGTTATGCGAACGCAGCTGTACCTCCACGCTGCGTAACTGCCCTGTCTGCCGCAGCTGCGCCTCGAGGTTCTCCCGCGGCGCGCCCTCGCCCCACACTTCCAGCTCGGACTGGCTGCGTCCCACCACCTCCTCGCGCCGCCAGCCGGATGCCGCGGTGAAGGCCGCGTTCACGTCGATGAAGCACAGCCCTTCCAGCGTCAGCATCGCCATCGGGCCAGGGGCCATGTGGAACGCCTTGGAGAAGCGCTCCTCGCTCTGCACCAGCGCGCGCCGCGCCAGCTCGCGCGGGTGCAAATCGGCGAACGTGAACAGCATGCAGGATTCGTCGCCCACCTCGATCGGCTGGCCGCCCAGCAGCACCGTCTTGTGCGCGCCGTTCGGCAAGTCCAGCCGGCCCTCCATTTGCGGTATCGTCTGGCCGGCATGCAGCTTGGCCACCGCCAGCTCGCGGTGGTCCGCCCCGCGCAGCAGGTCGATCTCGTGCATGGAGCGCCCGATCAGGTCAGCGCGCAGGTAGCCGGTCATCTCCGAGAAACCGTGATTCACCTTCACGAAGCGCATGTCCGACAGCCGCACGATCACCGCCGGCGCCGGGTTGGCGCCGAACGCGCGCTCGAACCGCTCCTCGGCGTTAAATCGCTCGGTGTCGTCGTTGATCACCAGCACCAGGCAGTCCGGCCGCGCCTTGCGGTCGGTCACCGCAAAGCCGCGCAACTGGTGCACCCAGGGGTGCTGCTTGCCGGGGCGCTCCAGCAGCACGATCACGCCGTCGAACCGCTCGCCGGCCATCAGCCGCTGCATCGGGTACTCCGCTGCCGGCACCTTCTGGTGGTCGCGGTAGCGCAGCGCGAATCGGCTGCGGTAGGCGTCCGCCGTGCCGCCCAGCTCGGACAGCTTGCGCACGCCGTGCAGCGCCAGCGCGGTCTGGTTGGCCCAGGCGATGGAGCCGTCGCCCTCCAGGATGACCACCCCGTCGGTGAGGTCGGCGATGATCTGCTGCAGTTGCGTGCGGTCGGCGCGCTGGTCGGGGATGTCGTCGGTCATGCAGCAAGAAAGCAGTTCTTTTTTGAAAAAAAGAACCAAAAAACTTTTGACTCCGCTGTCGCGCGCTGGCCCTGCGCCACCCGACAGGAAGCAAAAGTTTTTTGCTTCTTTTTTTCAAAAAAGAAGGCCTTGCTTTCTTTTCCACGTTCCCCGCGCATGAATGCTCCACAGACTGTGCACCTCACCCCATCCGCCGGCTTCCCGAACTCCGCCCACCCCGCGCTGTTCTATTGCGCGGCACTCCCCGCCGACCCCGCCGCCATGGAGCACGCCTTCAACCGCCAGGATTGGCGCAGCCCCTGGCGGAACGGCATCTTCGCCTATCACCACTTCCACAGCACCGCGCACGAGGTGCTGGGCATCGCCGCCGGCCAGGTGCGCGCCATGCTCGGCGGCCCGTCCGGCCAGGAGCTTACCCTGCGCGCCGGCGACGTGCTGGTCATTCCGGCGGGCGTCGGCCACTGCAACCTCGGCCAGAGCGACGACCTGCTGGTCATCGGCGCCACTGCCGGCGGCGCCCCCTACGACGTCCTGCGCGGCCACCCCGCCGAGCTGGCAGCCGCCACAATCAACATCGCCAAGCTGAGCCCGCCCGCGCACGACCCGGTGCCCGGTGCGGACTTCCTTCGCGCTCTCTGGGATGGCCACGCAGCGTGACGGACCGCCGCCTCCGCAACGTCGCAGTCGGCCTGCTCGTGCTGGCCGGCTGCATCAACTTCATCGACCGCTCGGCCGTCTCCATCGCCCTGCCGGCCATCCGCGACGAGCTCCACCTCTCGGCGGGCGAGGCCGGCCTCCTGCTCTCCGCCTTTGCCTGGAGCTACGCGGTGGCCCAGTTGCCAGCTGGCAGCCTGGTGGACCGGCTCGGCGCTCGCGCCGCCCTGGCCGGCGGCCTGGCCGCCTGGTCCGCCGTGCAGATGGCCACCGCCCTGGTCACCGGCCTGGGTGGCTTCATCGTCGCCCGCGTGGCGCTGGGCATGGGCGAATCGCCGATGTTCGTCGGCGGCGCGCGGGTCTGCGCCGACCGCTTCGCGCCCAACGAACGCGCCCTGCCGCTGGGCCTGCTGAACGCCTCGGCCTCGCTGGGCCCGGCCATAGCACCGCTGGTGCTGACGCCGCTGATGATCGCGCTGGGCTGGCGCGCCAGCTTCGTCGTCCTCGGCGCCGCCGGCCTGCTGGTCGCCGCCGCCTGGGCGCTCGCCTACCGAAACACGGCCGCCCCCGCCGGCGAGCCCGCCCGCATCGCCGGCCCCGCGCAATGGCTGGCGCTGCTGCGGCAACGGCCCGTCTGGGGCCTGCTGCTGGGCTTCGCCGGCACCGTCTACCTGACCTGGCTCTACGTCACCTGGCTGCCCGGCTACCTGCACGAAAGCTGGCACATGCCGGCGGAGAACGCTGCCCTTTGGTCCGCCCTGCCGCAGGCGTGCGGCTTCGTCGGCGCTATCGGCGGCGGCTGGCTGTCCGACCGCCTGGCGCGCATCACCAACGAACGCGCCGCCCGACAACTGCCGTTGGCGGTCGGCCTCTACGTCGCCGCCGGCTTCACCATGCTGGCCGCACTCTCCGGCAGCGCCGGCGTGGCCATCGCGTGCATCTCCGTAGCCTTGTTTAGCGCCAACCTGGCCACCACCAGCGGCTGGGCCCTGGCCGCGGCACTGGCGCCTACCGCGCTGATTGCCACCGTGGAAGCCATGGCCAACATCGGCGGCTCTGTCGGCGGGTCGCTGGCCCCGCTGATCACCGGCACGATGGTGCAACGATCGGGTTCGTTCACGCCGGCGCTGCTCCTCGCGGCCGCTGTGGCGGTGGGGTGCGGAGTGGCGAACCAGGTGCTGACGCGGCGGGAGATCTCGGCGGAGTAAAGCAAGCAAGGCCTTCTTTTCTGAAGAAAGAAGCAAAAGACTTTTGCTTTCGCTGTCGCGGATTTTTCTTGCGAGCGCGCGACAGCGGAAGCAAAAGTTTTTTGGTTCTTTTTTCCAAAAAAGAACCGCTTGCTTCCTCTCAGCTCGGACTGGCCGGCGAAGCCGAAGGTGGCACCTGCAACACCAGCGCGTGCGAGGAAAACGAAAACCACGGATGCGCCCGCGAAAGCAGGTCCAATCCCAGCAGCATGTCCACACCCTGTATGGATCGCTGGTCGATGATCGCCACCGGAAAGTTGGAGATGGTGACTTCGCCCATCGTCACCGGCGTCAGCACGTGCAGCACCGCGCCAGGGTGGCCGGGCCCGATGCCGCCAATGTAAAACCGGCGGTCGGCCGTCAGAAGCCGCAGGTCCAGCCCGATCCTGCGCGCGCTGTCGCGGAACACCACCGAGCCGGGCGAGCCGGTGTCGACCAGCGCGCGCAACGTCTTGCCGCCTACCTGCACGTCCACAATCGGCCGTCCGTCGCCCGCGACCGCGACCATCGGCACGGTGTAGAGCGGCCCCGGCAACGCGACGTGCACCGGTTGCCCTGCGCAATCACCTATGGGTTTGAACAGCCTCACCTTCTGTCCCTGCAGATCGACGTCCACGTCGTAGGCGCCAAGAAAGTCCGAGCCGAACAGCCCGTCCAAGCCGGTGGTCTCGACTCCCCCGAGGTCGGACGCCAGCAGGCGGAAGTGGCCGCCGCGCAGCCGGCCGATCTGGTAGCTGCGTGTGTCGAACCCGTAGGCGGTCTGAAAACCGCCGATGCCCTCGGTCCAGCCGCGCAGCATCTGCAGCCTTAGGTGCAGCCGGTTGGCGCTGCTCCGTGCGAGCGTGGTGATGACCGCGCCGGTGTCGACCACCATGGCCGTTTGTTGCCCGTTCAGCAGCGCGTCGGCGACCAGGTGCTTGTGCAATACCCGGACAGGTATGTCGGTTGCAAACCCCAGCCTGCACGCGCCCGCGGGCGCGGTCTGACAGCCCGCCAGCGCGGCCATGGCCAACAGGCACAGCCCGGCCATGCCACGCGGACCGAAACGAGACCCCACCGTCGTTGTCCGCATGAAAAGTATGGCCCGCCGATGCAAGTCAGGCCGAAACGGTAACGGAACTTTCGGTTGTAATCAAGTCAGAACGAGCGCGTTGCCGTCTGGTGTTTTCACGTCAAGAAAGCAAGGCCTTCTTTTCTGAAGAAAAGAAGCAAAAGACTTTTACGTCCGCTGTCGCGAACCTTTCCGGCGAGCGTGCGACAGCGGAAACAAAAGTTTTTTGCTGCTTTTTTCAAAAAAGCAGGCCTTGCTTTCTTGTCGGCATCAGCGCCGTTTCTCAGTTGTACTTCGCCAGCTCCAGCCGGCCGATCTGGTTGCGATGCACCTCGTCCGGACCGTCCGCAAACCGCAGCGTGCGGCTGCTCGCATAATGATACGCCAGGTGGAAGTCCTGGCTGACGCCGCCGCCGCCATGCACCTGCATCGCCCAGTCGATCACCTGGCACGCCATAGATGGCGCCACTACCTTGATCATCGCGATCTCGGTGCGCGCCGCCTTGTTGCCCACCGTGTCCATCATGTGCGCCGCTTTCAGCGTCAGCAGCCTCGCCTGCTCGATCATGCAGCGCGCCTCGGCGATGCGTTCCAGCGTCACCGTCTGCTCGGCGATCGGCTTTCCGAACGCCACGCGCGCCTTGGCCCGCTTGCACATCGACTCCAGCGCGCGCTCCGCCTTGCCGATCAGCCGCATGCAGTGGTGAATGCGCCCCGGGCCAAGCCGCCCCTGCGCGATCTCGAACCCGCGGCCCTCGCCGAGCAGGATGTTGCCGACAGGCACGCGCACGTTGCGGAAATCCACCTCCATGTGGCCGTGCGGCGCGTCGTCGTATCCGAACACCGTCAGCGGCCGCATGATGTCTACGCCGGGCGTGTCGCGCGGCACCAGGATCATCGACTGCTGGCTGTGCCGGTCCGCCTTCGGGTTGGTCTTGCCCATGAAGATCAGCAGCTTGCAGCGTGGGTCGCCGCCGCCGCTGGTCCACCATTTGCGGCCGTTGATGACGTATTCGTCGCCCTGCCGCTCGATAGTGCTCTCGATGTTGGTCGCATCCGACGACGCGACACCGGGTTCCGTCATCGCGAACGCCGAGCGTATCTTGCCTTCCAGCAGCGGCTCGAGCCACTCCTGCTTTTGCGCTTCGGTGCCGTAGCGCTCGATGGTTTCCATGTTGCCGGTGTCCGGCGCTGAGCAGTTGAACACTTCGGATGCCCACTCGACGCGGCCCATGATCTCGGCGAGTGGCGCGTATTCGATGTTCTTCAGGCCGGCGCCGCGGTGGCTATCCGGCAGGAACAGGTTCCACAACCCGGCAGCCTTCGCGCGGGGCTTCAGCTCTTCGAGGAGCTGCACGGGCACCCAGCGGTCGCCGCTCGCCACTTCTTCGTGGAAGCGGTGCTCGTTGGGATAGATAAACTCATCCATGAAGGCGCTGACGCGCTCCTGGTACTCGCGGGTTTTTTCGCTGAACGTGAAATCCATGTACTTTCCTCCGTCAAAGGCCAGGGGCGTCGTGCGTAGCACGCTCTCGCGTGATGCCCCTGGACCCCGCTGGGGCCAGTCGGCCCCAAACCCCATTACTTAAGGGGCGAAGCCCACGGGGTCTGGGGCCGCGGGCCCCGGCGGGGTCAAGGCGCGTCACGCAAGAGCGTGCTACGCACGACGCCCCTTGCCTTACCTATTTGCCGTAAGCACGACTTTACCTTGCACCCGCCGTCCCATTACCTCCGCCAGCGCTTCCCCCGTCCGTTCCAGCGGATACGCCCCCGAAACATGCGGCTTCAGCTTGCCGTCCTGCACCCAGGCAAACAGCCGCGCCACCGCTTGCGCATGTGCCGCCGGATCACGCTGTGTCCAGGTGCCCCAGAATACGCCCTTCGCCTCGCCCTCGCGCAGCAGCAGCAGGTTCAGCGGCAGCTTCGGTATCTCTCCTGCCGCGAACCCCACCACCAGCAACCGCCCGCCCCACGCCAGCCCGCGCACCGCGGCTTCCGTCAGCGCGCCGCCCACCGGGTCGTACACCACGTCCACGCCGCCTGGTGCCAACCGCTTCAGCTCCGTCTTCAGGTCGGCATCCACGTAGTTAATGCCGATTTCCGCCCCGTGCGCACGCGCCAGCGCCAGCTTCTCCTCGGTGGACGCGGCCGCGATCACGCGCGCCCCCATCGCCCGCCCGATCTCGACGGCCGCCAGCCCCACGCCCCCGGCCGCGCCGAGCACCAGCAGCGTCTCGCCGGCGGCCAGCCGCCCGCAATCGGCCAGGCCGTGCAGCGACGTGCCGTAGACCAGCATGAATCCGGCCGCCGTCTCGAAATCCATCCCGTCCGGCAGCTTCAACGTGCGCTCCGCCTGCGAGACCACCATCTCGGCGAATCCGCCCAGGCCGGGAAGTGCGACCACCCGGTCACCCACCATGAAGCCGGACGCGCCGTCGCCTACACCGCGCACGATGCCGGCCACTTCGCTGCCCGGCGTGAACGGCCGCGGCGGCTTCACCTGGTACTCGCCACGCACCATCAACCCGTCGGGGAAGTTCACCCCGGCGGCGTGGACCTCGATCAGCACCTGGCCGGCGCCGGCCACCGGTTCAGGCCGGTCCTCCAGCGTCAGCGCCTCGATCGGCCCGAACTCGTTGCAGACGATCGCCTTCACGCATCCTCCCTGGCCAGCGCCCTTGTTGCCGGGCGGTTGACGTTTGCGGCAGCACCATGCGTCAGGACGCTGCCCCTGGCTAGCCGGCCACGTCCGCCGGCAATGCGCGGCCGCTCAGCTTGCTCTTTGTTCGATCCCGGGGTTGCTGACGTTGGCGTTCGCGGCCGGGGCTGGCCGAAAGCGGACCGGCCGCTTCAGGACGAGTGCTGGCAAGTCGTGGCCATTGTCGGATGCGCGCTAAGCCATGCCATGCGCGTACAGGATGCAACGCCGTTTCGCATTGCATCCCACTCTTGCTGGACTCCCGATTTAGGGCCGTTCCGCAGCGCGCCAGCCAAGGCGGGAATGAAGCATGCTGGCCCGCAACCACTCGATTAAGTAACGGTTTGGCCTCAGCGGGTCACTTGCAAGGTGAAGTCCGGGCGGAGCGACGATGGCTTGGGCGCGCGCGCGGGCACGGCGTCGTTGCCGGCGTTCGGTGCAAAGGCGTATAGGTCGCCGCTCGCGGTGGCGATGAACAGCTTGCCGTCGGACACGGAGGGGGAGCCGAAATAGCCGGCACCGATGGCGCCTGTCGTCAGAACGCTCCCATAAGTGGTGATGGCGTAAGCGATATTATCTTGCGACGTAAAGTAGACGACGCCGTTCGCGGCGCTGGCAGGTCGCACCAGACCGTTCGTGGGAAAGCTGAAATACAGGGAGCCGTCGCGCGCGTTCAGTGCGTAAAGATTATCGTCGCCCGATCCGATGTAGACGTGATTGTTGTACACGGTCGGGCTGGCGTAGACCGGTGCGCCGGTCGTGTAGGACCATAGCAAATAGCCTGGGTTCGCACCCGAGGTGCCGATGGCGTAGACCTTGCTATCGTCCGAGCCGGCATAGAGCGTGCCATTGACAATGGCGGGCGCGCTTTCGACATGGCCGCCGGTCGTGTAGGTCCATAGCATCGCCCCCGTGGCAGCATTCAGGCAGTAGATCTTGTCGTCGTAGCCACCGAAATAGACGTTGCCGCTGACCACCGCGGCCGAAGTGTCGGTGCCGGAAGAAAGGGCGTAGCTCCACACCACCGCGCCGGTGGTTGCATTGAGGGCATAGAAGCTGCCTTCATAGGCTCCGGCATAGATGATGCCGTTGGCAACCACGGCGGAGCCGTAGAAGGAGCCTGCGAGTGTCACTTTCCAGACGGTGGCGCCAGTGTTGGCGTTGAGAGCGTAGTAGTTGCCGCTGAGGTCGCCGATGTAGAGCGTGCTGCCCACCACCGCCGGCGATGCGCTGAAGTTCGCGCTGAGGTTCTTGTTCCAGATCGTGGCGCCGGTGGCGGTGTTGAAAGCCGCGACACCGGTGGCGGTGCCGACATAGACATGATTATTGGACACAATCGGCGTGCCGCCGGTGGCGGCGGCGTGAGTGCTCCACAGCGTGCCCAGCGTTGGCACAGTGCTGGTGGAGAGCGTGTTCTCGTATGGATTCACCGCGGCATGGGCTGCGCCGAATCCGAATTGCGTCCAGGGAGTGGAAACGGTTAGCGCATGCTGTGCAGCATCGGTGCTGCGCCGGCCGATGGCGGTGATGCTGTGCGGGCCTGGGCCTGCAGAGGCTGGGATGGTGATCGATCCTGTGAGAGTGCCGGTCGCCGAGGTGACCAGCAGGGATGTATCGGTCGTGTCGAAATACACGTCAACGGCTTCACTGTCGGCAAAGCCGCTACCAGTGATTGCAACCGTCTGACCCGGATGCCCGGTTGCTGGCGCGGGTGTGACGATACTTGCTGCTATGGCCACACGACTTACGAAGGCTGTGACAACCAGTGTTGCCAGAACTCTTGTAAACATATGTAACACCCCTGTCCGGGCGTCGAATAGCATAGGTGCGTTTTCAAAACCAAGAGAAAGCGACGGCTCCCTAAAGCCAAGCGACAACGGCAAACGTTTGTATGAGAAACCGTCCACTCCCCACTCACACGACCTCAGTGCAGCATTGCCGATCTTGCACCATCCTACCGTCGGCTTTCGGTCGGTTTCGATGACCCCTCGATGACGGCTGTTGACGCAAAGCACCCTTCAAGACAGCTCAAAACGTTTGCAGACCAAAGAGAAGCTGACCAGACGCCCCGGGACTGGACGCGCCGGCCGCTTCGTGACACCGCAGCCACCATGGCCTTTCTCGACGAGCCGGCACCCGAGCACTTCGTCCCACTCCCCGCCGCCCCCGGCATACGCCGCATCCTCGCTCCCAACCCCGGCCCGATGACGCACCACGGCACCAACACCTGGCTGGTCGACAGCCCCGACGGGCTCACCGTCATCGACCCCGGCCCGGACGACTCACGCCACATCGCCGCCATCGCCGCCGCCGGTCCCGTCGTGCGCATCCTGCTGACCCACACTCACCCGGACCACCTGGCCGGTGCGCCCTCCCTACGCGCCGCCACGGGTGCCCCCATCCACGCCTGGCACCGTCCCTGGGCACGAGGCTTCACCCCGAACGTCTCCCTGAAGGACGGCGCGCAACTCGCCGGCCTGACCGCCATCCACACGCCCGGCCATGCCTCCGACCATGTTTGTTTCGCCCAGGACGGCACCGGCGTGCTGTTCAGCGGCGACCACGTGATGTCCTGGTCCACCAGCATCGTCAGCCCGCCGGACGGCAACATGGCCGACTACATGGCCAGCCTGCGCCTGCTGCTCGCCCGAACCGACACGCTCTACCTCTGCGGCCACGGCCCCGCACTGCCCAACCCCGCGCCGCTGGTGCGTGCCATGCTGAACCATAGGGCAGGGCGGGAAGCGGCGATCCTCTCCCAGTTGCAGCGCGGCCCGGCCACGCCGGACGAGCTGGTGGCAGCGATGTATGCCGGGCTGGCGACGCACCTGGTGCCCGCGGCCCTTCGCAGCGTGGTGGCGCACTTGGAGAAGCTGGCGGGGGAGGGGCGGGCGGCTGCCGACAAGGGGCTTTGGTCGGTGACGTGACACCCAGCTTGCGGAGGCAAAGGCAAGGCAAGCAGTTCTTTGAAAAAAAACCAAAAACTTTGTCTCTTCGGGTACGCGCTGCAGTATCTTCGCGACAGCGAGTATAAAAGTCTGTCGCTTCTCTTCTTCAGAAAAGAAGGCCTCGCCTTTTTGCCAGATCATAAGGGACGATATTGGAGTCGCTCGTATTCGGATAATGTGTGCAACTGCCAACGACTGTCATGATAAGCCGCGACGGCGAACGGTCGTTGAAATACGTGATGATATGTTTATGCAACAAACAGAGCAATTGCAGCAATCGTAAACAGGCAAGGGACGGCCATGCCGGCTGCGCCGAGAACACCGGTGCTGTCCGCGCCGAAATACAACAGCGAGCCCAGGCCGCACGCAACGTAGAGCGCCACTACCCAGGCGGAGGCGGCGAAGCGGCCAAGCCCGGCCACTCGGCGAAGCAGGTAGCCCGCACCGCAGAGCAGCACCCAGACAACGACGATGACCAGCGCGATGCGTTCCATGCCGACGCATGTTTGGCCGAGGCCAAAAGGGTCAAAGGCAAGCAGTTCTTTTTTGAAAAAAAGAACCAAAAAACTTCTTCTCCCTGTCGGGTAATCTCCGGCTAGCGCGCGACAGCGGACGCAAAAGTCTTTTGCTTCTTTTCTTCAGAAAAGAAGGCCTTGATTTCTTGAAGCGTCCAAAGCCGCCTGTAGAATATAAGCCGCCGCCATCCGATCCACCACGCCCGCCCGCCGCTTGCGCGTCATGTCCGCCTCCTCGATCAGGAACCGGTTCACCGCCGCGCTGGACAGCCGCTCGTCCCACAGCGCCGCCGGCAGCCCGCTCACCTCCGACAGCGCCCGCGTCCAGTCCCGCGCCGCCTGTGCCGCCGGCCCCAGCGTGCCGTCCATCGAAAGCGGTAGCCCAACCACCAGCCCGCCCGCCCCCTGCGCCCGCGCTATGGCGGCCACCTCCGCCGCGTTGGCCGCCAGCTTGCCACGCCGTAGCGTGGCGTGCGGGCTGGCCAGCATCAGCCCCACGTCCGACAGCGCGACCCCGATCGCCCGCGCGCCCGGGTCCAGCCCGATCAGCCGCTCGCCCGGGCGCAACCCCGCCCGCAAGGCGGCCATGTTGATGACGGCCATGCCGGCGTTTATGGTCCGCGGCTTGCCTGGCCGCCAGAGGTACCCCGTCCCATGTCGCTCGACCCCGCGACCGTCCGTCGCATCGCCAAGCTCGCCCGAATCCGGGTGGACGAGGCCGACGTGCCGCGCCTGCAGGGCGAGCTGAACAACATCCTCGGCTGGATCGAGCTGCTCTCCGAGGTGGACGTGGACGGCGTCGAGCCGCTGACCGGCGGCGCGCAGATTGCCCTGCGCCTGCGCGCCGACGCGGTCACCGACGGCAACATCGCCGATGCCGTGCTGGCCAACGCCCCGGACCGCGTGGGCGCCTTTTTCACCGTGCCGAAAGTGGTCGAATGAACAGCGTGCTCACTGACGCCGCCGTCGCCGCCGCCGTGCTGGCCAACGCCCCGCACTGCGCAGGCGCTTTCACCGTGCCGGACCTGGTCGAATGAACAGCGTGCTCACCCACGGCGACATCGCCGACGCCGTGCTGGCCAACGCCCCGCACCAGGCAGGCGCTTTCACCTTCCCGAAAGTGGTCCGATGACCGCCGTGCTCACCGACCTCACCATCGCCGAGGCCGCCGCCGCCCTGCGCCGCCGTGACTTCTCCGCCCGCGAGCTGACCCAGGCGCACGTGAACGCCGCCGCCGCGCTGAACCCGCGCCTGAACGCCTTCATCACGCTCACCCCCGAGCTGGCCCTGCAGCAGGCCGAAGCGGCCGACACCGCGCTGGCGTCGGGCCAGGCCGGCCCGCTCGCCGGCATCCCGCTGGCCATTAAGGACCTGTTCTGCACAAGCGGCGTGCGCACCACCGCCGGCAGCCGCATCCTCGACGACTTCGTGCCGCCCTACGAAAGCACCGTCAGCGCGCAACTCATGCGCGACGGCGCGGTGTTCCTCGGCAAGGCCAACCTCGACGAGTTCGCCATGGGCTCGTCCAACATGACCTCCGCCTACGGCCCGGTGGAAAACCCGTGGAAGCGCGCGGCCGACCCCGACGCCATCCTGGTGCCCGGCGGCTCGTCGGGCGGCTCTGCCGCGTCCGTGGCCGCCCGCATCGCCATGGGTGCCACCGGCACGGACACCGGCGGCTCCATCCGCCAGCCCGCCGCGTTCTGCGGCCTGGCCGGCATCAAGCCCACCTACGGCCGCTGCAGCCGCTGGGGCGTCGTCGCGTTCGCAAGTTCTCTGGACCAGCCCGGGCCTTTCGCCCGCACTGTGGCCGACTGCGCAACCCTGCTCGCCAGCATGGCCGGCTTCGACCCCAAGGACAGCACCAGCGTTGCCCGCCCGGTGCCCGACTTCGCGAGCGCCTGCCGCCGCGGCGTCGCCGGCCTGCGCATCGGCGTGCCGCGCGAGTACCGCGCCGACGGCATGCCCGAAGCCGTCGACCGCCTGTGGACCCAGGGCCTGGACTGGCTGCGCGAGGCCGGTGCGACCGTGGTCGACGTCTCCCTGCCACACACGAAATACGGCCTGGCCACCTACTACATCGTGGCGCCCGCCGAGGCGTCCTCCAACCTGGCGCGCTACGACGGCGTCCGCTTCGGCCACCGCGAGCCCGGCCACGACCTCACCGAGCTCTACGAGCAGACCCGCGCAACCGGCTTCGGCCCCGAAGTGCAACGCCGCATCTTCATCGGCACCTACGTGCTCTCCGCCGGCTACTACGACGCCTACTACCTCCGCGCACAGAAAGTGCGCGCGCTGATCCTAAAAGACTTCACCGACGCCTTCGCGCATGTCGACGCGCTGCTGACTCCCACAGCACCGTCCGCCGCGTTCGCGCAAGGCGAAAAGATGGACGACCCGATCGCGATGTACCTGAACGACGTGTTCACCGTGCCGGCCAGCATGGCGGGCGTGCCGGCAATGTCCGTCCCCGCGGGGCTGGACGGGCAGGGGTTGCCGCTCGGGCTGCAGGTGATCGGCAAGCCGTACGACGAGGAGACGGTGTTCGCCGTGTCACAGGCGATCGAGGACAGGGCAGGGTTTTCCGCGATGCCGAGCATCAGGGCGAGGGCGAAGTGAAGCAAGCAAGCGCTTCTTTTTCGAGAAAAAGAAGCAAAAAGCTTTTACGTACGCTGTCGCGGACCGCTGAACGACGCGCGTCGACACGGCACCCGCCCCGAGAGCAAAAGTTTTTTGGTTCTTTTTTTCAAAAAAGAACCGCTTGCCTTGCTACGTTTTCCGCGGAGCCGCACCGATGACCTACACAATCGAGGGCGCCACCGGCACGTGGGAGGTCGTCTGCGGCCTCGAAGTCCACGCGCAAGTCATCAGCCGCTCCAAACTTTTCTCGGGTGCAGCAACCGATTTCGGCAGCGCGCCGAACAGCCAGGTCAGCTTCATCGACGCGGCGTTCCCCGGCATGCTGCCGGTGCCCAACGAAGAATGCGTGGCGCAGGCCGTGCGCACCGGGCTCGGCCTCGCCGCGCAGATCAACCTGGTCAGCCGATTCGACCGCAAGAACTACTTCTACGCCGACTTGCCGAACGGCTACCAGATCAGCCAGTTCGAACACCCCATCGTCGGCCGCGGCGAGGTCGAGATCGAGCTCGCCGATGGCTCCACCCGCAGCATCGGCGTCACCCGCCTGCACCTTGAACAGGACGCCGGCAAGTCGCTGCACGACCAGGACCCGGCGCGCTCCTTCATCGACCTCAACCGCTCCGGCGTGGCGCTGATGGAAATCGTCAGCGAGCCCGACATCCGCACGCCCGAAGAGGCCGGCGCCTATTTGCGCAAGCTGCGCACCCTGCTGCGCTACTTGGGCACCTGCGACGGCAACATGGACGAGGGCAGCATGCGCGCCGACGTCAACGTCTCCGTCCGTCACGCCGGCGAAGACTTCCGTACCCGCTGCGAGGTGAAGAACGTCAACTCCGTCCGCTTCGTCATGCAGGCCATCGAGGCCGAAGCCCGCCGTCAGGTAGAAGTGTGGGAGAGCGGCGGCGAAGTGCACCAGGAAACCCGCTTGTTCGACCCCGCCCGCGGCGAGACCCGCAGCCTACGCAGCAAGGAAGACGCGCACGACTACCGCTACTTCCCCGACCCCGACCTGCTGCCGCTGGTGCTCGACGCCGCCTGGGTAGAAGACTTGCGCGCGCATTTGCCCGAACTGCCGGACGCCAAGCGCGCCCGCTTCGTGGCCGAGTATGGTCTGCCCGCCTACGACGCCGGCGTGCTGGTGGCCGAGCAGACAACCGCGGCGTTCTTCGAGACCGTGGCGCGCGGCCGCGACGCGCGGCTCGCCGCCAACTGGATCACCGGCGACTTCTTCGCCGCGCTGAACCGCACCGGCCGCACCATCGAGACGAGCCCGGTCTCGGCCGCCAACCTCGGCGCGCTGCTGGACCTGATGGCCGACAACACCATCAACGGCCGCATCGCCAAGGAGGTGTTCGAGGCCATGGTGGAGACCGGTGCGGCCGCCGGCGAGATCGTCGAGCAGCGCGGCCTGCGCCAGGTGACCGATACCGGCGCCATCGATGCCGCGGTGGACGCCGTGCTTGCCGCCAACCCGGACAAGCTGGCGGAGTACCGCGCCGGCCGCGACAAGCTGTTCGGCTTCTTCGTGGGCCAGGTGATGAAGGCCATGGCGGGCAAGGGTAACCCGGCCCTGGTCAACGCCGCGTTGAAGTCGAAGATTGGCTAGGCCGCGGGCCTCAGCCGGGCTTGTACCGCCCGAATGATTTGACCCGCCCGGGCCATGGCCGTAAGAAAGACTGGCAAACGTCGTGTTGCATCCCGGCGGAGGGGTGGCCGAGTGGCTGAAGGCGGCGGTTTGCTAAACCGTTGTACACTGTAAAGGTGTACCGTGAGTTCGAATCTCATCCCCTCCGCCAAACATTCCTAGGCTGTAACTTTTACGCTTGCGGTAATTTAGGCAGAAGGCAAGCAAGCAGTTCTTTTTTGAAAAAAAGAACCAAAAAACTTCTGTCTTTCTCGGGCGCGCGTTGTTGAAACGTATCGTTCAGCTGTCCGCGACAGCACTCTCCTAAAACTTTCTGCTCTGAACAAAACGAAAAGTCGTTCGGACAACCCAAAAACACGTTCCCGGCGCGACGGTAACCGCTCAAACGTCGGGATCGCGGCGATCAGCACCGTTGTTGGTTTCATTATCGGAACCGTTCGCAACGACGCGGCTTGGATGCTGACTCACAGAAAGCAAGCAGTCCTTTTTCGAAAAAAAGGACCAAAAAACTTTTGACTCCACTGTCGCGCCCCTCCGGACAAGTCTGCGACAGCGTTCCCAAAAGTTTTTTGCTTCTTTTTTTCAAAAAAGAAGGCCTTGCTTGCTTCGGAACGGTCAACCCCCAGGCCGGTTGATGTTAAATTATACGACTACCTGTTCCCAATCGTCATCCGATCTTCAAGCAGGCTTATACCAGCGGTCCCAAACCTGACAGCAAAGCCGCTCTTTCCGGAAACGCACCAACAACATCGAGTCCCAAGAGCGCGCGCTGCAGAAACCTCCGCGACAGCCGAGACAAAAGTTTCTTACTGCTTTTTTCAAAAAAGCAGGCCTTGCTTTCCCACCTTATCGCTGCGGCATCCCCACCGGCACAACGGTCCTGGCAATCGAAGCGTCCAGCGCCTCGTAAGCCGCGTAACCGATCGTCGCGTAAAGCTCAGCCCGGGTCTGCATCCTCTCCAACATTCCCTGCGTACCGCCATCGCGCACAATCGCGGCGTAGAGCTCCTCCTGCGCCTTGTTAGCGACTCGCAACGAGCTGACCGGCCAGATCACCATGCTGTAGCCCATCGCCTCGAACTCGGACGCGGTGAAGAACGGGGTGCGGCCGAACTCGGTCATGTTGGCGAGCAGCTTCACCCCCGGCAGGCGCGCGGCGAACGCACGGAACATCTCGGCCGAATGCAGCGCCTCGGGAAAAATCGCGTCCGCGCCTGCCTCAACGTACATCTTCGCGCGCGCCACTGCGCCGTCCAGCCCCTCGCTTGCGGCGGCATCGGTGCGCGCCATGACGAACAGGTGTCGCCGCGCGCGCACCGCGGCTGCCACCTTGGCGGCCATGTCGCGCGGGTCGGCCAGCCGCTTGTCGTTGAGGTGGCCGCATTTCTTCGGCAGCAACTGGTCTTCCAGGTGCACCGCCGCAGCACCCGCGTCCTCGAAGCTGCGCACCATGTGCATTACGTTCAGCGCTTCGCCGTAACCGGTGTCGCCGTCCACCAGCACGGGCAACATCGACGCACGTGCCACCTGGCGGATGAAGAAACACACGTCCTCGATGGTGATCACGCCGAGGTCCGGCAGCCCCATGGACGCCGACATCGCGGCGCCCGAAAGGTACACTCCCGCAAACCCGGCCGCGCGCGCCTGCAACGCCGCCTGGCCATTATGCGCACCCGGCAATTGCAGAATGCCAGGCTGGGCCAGCAGCGCACGGAAGCGCTCGCCCGCGCACGCAGACGGCAGGTCGGCGCCGACCAGATACGTCATGCAACCACCGCGCGTTCGGCGAGCGGCACAAACTTCAAGTCCTCCGGCCCCACATAGTTGGCGGTCGGCCGGATGATTTTGCCGTCCTGTCGTTGCTCAATCACGTGCGCGGCCCAGCCGGAGGTGCGCGAGATGACGAACAGCGGCGTGAACATTGCCGTCGGCACGCCCATCATCCGGTAGGAGACGGCGCTGAACCAGTCGAGGTTGGGGAACATCTTCTTGGCCTCCCACATCACGCTCTCCAGCCGCTCGGCAACGGCAAACAGCAAGCCATCGCCTGCATCTTCGCTGAGCCGTCTCGCCACCGACTTGATCACCACGTTGCGCGGATCGCTGACAGTGTAGACCGGGTGCCCGAAGCCGATGACCACTTCCTTGTTGGCCACGCGCGCGCGGATGTCGGCCTCGGCCGCGTCAGGTGTCAGGTAGCGTTGCTGGATGTCGAGTGCCACCTCGTTGGCGCCGCCGTGTTTCGGCCCGCGCAGCGCGCCGATGCCGCCGGTGATCGCCGAGTACATGTCCGAACCCGTCCCCGCCACCACGCGCGCAGTAAAAGTCGAAGCATTGAATTCATGTTCCGCATACAGCACGAGGCTGGTGTGCATGGCACGTGCGTACAACGCCGAAGGCTCGCGCCCATGCAGCAAATGCAGGAAATGCGCGGCGATGCTGTCGTCGTCCGTCTCCACCTCGATGCGGCGGCCGTTATGCGAGAAATGCCACCAATACAGCAGAATCGAGCCGAGAGACGCCATCAACCTGTCGGCAATCTCGCGCGCACCGGCTACGTTGTGGTCCTCCTTCTCCGGCAACAGGCAGCCGAGCGTGCTCACCGCGGTGCGCATCACGTCCATTGGGTGCGTAGCCGCTGGCAGGTGCTCCAACACGTGCCGAAGCGCCGCGGGAATGCCGCGCAACGCGCGCAGCCGGGTTTTGTAGGCACGCAGCTCCGCTTCGGTCGGCAGGTGCCCGTGCACCAGCAGGTGGGCGATCTCCTCGAACTCGCAGGTCTCCGCCACGTCGAGGATGTCGTAGCCGCGGTAGTGCAAGTCGTTGCCTGTGCGTCCCACGGTGCACAGCGCCGTGTTGCCGGCGACCACGCCTGACAGCGCCACGCTTTTTTTGGGCTTCGGCGCGGTTTGTACTGCGGTGTCACTCATGCGGCGAGGTCCTCAATGGGTTTGCGTGTCTAGACATGCGTGTGGCGGGGCTGGTTTAGGCAAGGAAGAGTAAACACAAAGCGCACGAAGGAAAAAGGAAAGGAACCAAGCCCTCTCGAACCTTCGTGTCAATCGCGCCTACTGCTCCTTTATACTTCGCATCATTCATTCTTGCACATTCCAACTTTCGGAACGCCGGGAGGTGCGCGGTTTAGAGCTGTCCCAGGCAACTCCTCTCGACCGAGAACAGGCAAGCAAGCGGTTCTTTTTTGAAAAAAAGAACCAAAAAACTTCTGTTCCCTGGAGTGCACGCTGAGGGACGGTCCGCGACAGCAGGACCAAAAGTCTTTTGCTTCTTTTCTTCAGAAAAGAAGACCTTGCTTTCCTTACTCGACATTGAAGGACCAGGACTGCGCAACCTTTGTTCCTGGTTTCCTTGCTGGTCAGCCTTCCGTCGCCAGCTAAGTTGAACGACAGAACTTACGGGCTCGACATCTGCAACTGCCGTCATGAGTGAGAGTCGCCCAGCGAATACGAAGAGAACCGGACAAACCTGAACGCTTCGTGCTTGCGTAATCGATCTCGCCCACGACGACGCCAGGAACAAAAAGAAGCCGGATCTTTCCTACCTTCTTCGTGTCCTTCGTGGTCAATCCTTCCTGCCAACCCGCCAGAATTAGAAAATCCCACTCTCCCCGACCAACAACGCCCCAGCCGGCACCACCACGTTCAATCCCGCAATCTCCTCCGCCCGCAAACCCGGCAACCGCTGCACCAGCTCCAGAAACCGCTCCGACTCCGACACATCCAGCAACCCTTCAGTCAACGTGCGGAACTTGCGGATGTAATCCGCCCGCCCCCAAGGCGTCGCCCCCAGCGTGTGCGCGTTCGCCACCGCCATCTCGTCGGCGATCACCGTGCCGTCCCGCATCGTAATCACCACGCGCCCGCCAAACGCCTTCACCGCAGGGTCCACCGAGTGGTAACGCTCCGTCCACCGCGGGTCCTCCATCGTGCGTATCTTGCGCCACAACGCCACCGTATCCGGCCGTCGCGCGCGCTCCGGCGCGTAGCTGCGCACGTGGTGCCACTCACCATCCTGCAAGGCCACTGCAACGATGTACATGATCGAGTGGTCCAGCGTCTCCCGGCTCGCCTCCGGATCAACCTTCTGCGGATCGTTCGCCCCGGTGCCGATCACGTAGTGCGTATGGTGGCTCGTCTCGATCAGGATGTCCGCCACGTCGTCCCAGTTGCCGACGCGTCGCCCCATGCGGAACGCCAGGTCGATCAGCGCCTGGCTTTGATACTCCGCGGAATGCTCCTTGGTGTACGTATCCAATATCGCCCGCTTCGGCTCGCCAGGCTCCGGCAGCGGCACCTGGTAGTGCGCGCTCTTGCCGTCCAGCATCCACGCAATCACGCTGTCCTCGCCTTCGTAGATCGGCGAGGGCGCACCCTCCCCACGCATCGCCCGGTCCACCGACTCGATCGCCAGCTTCCCCGCGTGGCTCGGCGCGAACGCCTTCCAACTGCTGATCTCTCCTTTGCGGCTCTGGCGAGTCGCCGTCGTCACGTGCAACGCCTGCTGCACCGACTGGTACACCACCTCCGTCGGCAACCCCAGCAGCGTGCCGATCCCCGCCGCCGCCGACGGCCCCAGATGCGCCACGTGGTCGATTTTGTGCGCGTGCAGACAGATCGACTTCACCAGATCCACCTGTACCTCGTAACCGGTCGCCAGCGCCCGCACCAACGCCGCCCCGTCACGCCCGGTCTGCTGCGCCACCGCCAATATCGGTGGAATATTGTCGCCCGGGTGGCTGTACTCCGCGGCCAGGAACGTGTCGTGGTAGTCCAGTTCGCGCACCGCCGTGCCGTTGGCCCACGCCGCCCACTCGGCGTGCACCCGCACGTCAGCCGCACAGCCGAACAGCGTCGCCCCACCCTCGCGCCGATGCGCCAGCGCCTGGTCGCGCGCGCTGACGATCGGGTGCCGGTTGATCGAGGCGATGGCTACCGACGCGTTGTCGATCACCCGGTTGACGATCATCTCGGCCACGTCCGGCTGCACCGCCACCGGGTCCGCCGCCACGGCCGCAATCTTCCAGGCGAGCTGGTCCTCCCGCGCCAGGCGGTCGGCTTCGGGGTGGACGCGGACGTCGTGCAGCTTCATCGGGGGCTCTCGAGTGTTCGAATGCCTCCAAACTTGGTCAACCAAAAGAAAGCAAGCAGTTCTTTTTTGAAAAAAAGAACCAAAAAACTTTTACGTCCGCTGTCGCGTGCTCGCCGGACAAACCGCGACAGCGGAAGCAAAAGCTTTTTGCTTCTTTTTCTCGAAAAAGAAGGCCTTCCTTGCCTTCCTACGCTCCACCCTAGACAACCCGCCCCATGCCTCCCCCCCTCCTATCCCTGCAAGACATTCACCTGACCCTGGGCGGCAGCTCCCCCCTCCTGTCCGGCGCCGAACTCGCGGTCGGCGCCGGCGAGCGCATCTGCCTGGTCGGCCGCAACGGCTCCGGCAAGTCCACCCTGCTGAAGGTCGCCGCCGGCCTGCTCACCACCTTCGACGGCCCCCGCTTCCTGCAGCCGGGTGCGACCGTCCGCTACCTCCACCAGGAACCCGAGTTCGGCGACGCGCAAACCGTGCTCGCCTACGTCGAAGCCGGCTTGGGCCCAGGCGACGACCCCTACCGCGCCCACGCCCTCCTCGAACAGGTCGGCCTCACCGGCGACGAACACCCAGACCGCCTGTCCGGTGGCCAGTCCCGCCGCGCCGCCCTCGTCCGTGCGCTGGCCCCGGCACCGGACCTCCTCCTCCTCGACGAGCCCACCAACCACCTGGACCTCCCCGCCATCGAGTGGCTGGAGGGCGAGCTCGCCACCTCCCGCGCCGGCATCGTGCTCATCAGCCACGACCGCCGCCTGCTCGAAAGCGTCTCGCGCAGCATCGTTTGGCTGGACCGCGGCCGCACCCGCCGCGTAGACCGCGGCTTCTCCACCTTCGAGCAGTGGCGCGACGAGATCCTCGAACAGGAAGAACGCGACCAGCACAAGCTCGCCCGCCAGATCGCCCGCGAGGAGGACTGGATGCGCTACGGCGTCACCGCCCGGCGCAAGCGCAACGTCCGCCGCGTGGCCGAACTCGCCGGCCTGCGCGCCCGCAAGCGCGACCATGTGGGCCCCACCGGCGGCGTCCGCATGGCCGCCAGCGAAGGCGAAGGCAGCGGCAAACTCGTCGCCGTCGCCGAAGACGTGTTCAAATCGTATCCCCTGCCGGACGGCGGCACGCTCCCCGTCATCCGCGACTTCTCCACCCGCATCATCCGCGGCGACCGCGTCGGCATCGTCGGCCCCAACGGCGCCGGCAAATCCACCCTCCTCAAGCTGCTCACCGGCGTCATTCAGCCCGACCGCGGCCGCATAAAACTCGGCACCAACCTGTCCGCCGTCACGCTGGACCAGACGCGCGACAGCCTCAACCCCGCCACCACCCTGTCGGAAACCCTCACCGGCGGCGCCGGCGACCAGGTCGAAGTCGCCGGCCAGAAACGCCACGTCATCGGCTACATGAAGGACTTCCTCTTCCGCCCCGAACAGGCGCGCACTCCCGTGGGCGTCCTCTCGGGCGGCGAGCGCGGCCGCCTCATGCTCGCCGTGGCGCTGGCCCGTCCCAGCAACCTGATGATCCTCGACGAGCCCACCAACGACCTCGACCTCGAAACCCTCGACCTGCTGCAGGAGATGCTGTCGGACTACCAGGGCACCGTCCTGCTGGTCAGCCACGACCGCGACTTCCTCGACCGCACCGTCACCTCCACCATCGGCTTCGAAGGCGAGCAACGCTGGCAGGAATACGCCGGCGGCTACTCCGACATGCTCGCCCAACGCGGCACGCCAACCTTGGTGCGCGCCGAACCGCGCAAGCGTGCGCCCACCAGCGACACATCGAAACCGGTCGCACCGAAAAAGCTGTCCTTCAAACAGACCCACGAACTGGACCGTCTGCCGGACGCCATCGCCAAGCTGCAATCCGACATCGTGCGCTACCAGCGCGTCCTGACCGACGCGAACCTCTACACGCGCGACCGGAAGAAGTTCGACGCGACAACGTCGGCGCTGTCACAGGCGGAGACGGAGCTGGCTCGGGCTGAGGAGCGATGGCTGGAATTGGAGATGCTGAAGGCGCAGTAGCAAGAAAGCAGTTCTATTCTGAAGAAAAGAATCAAAAGACTTTTGTCTCCGCTGTCGCGCGCCCGCCGAAGAGAACGGCGACAGCGGAGATAAAAGCTTTTTGCTTCTTTTTCTCGAAAAGAAGCGCTTGCTTACCTGAACACATATCCCGCCAAACCCGGCTCCGCCGAAACCGACGGCGCCGCGTTCCCAGCCGCCACGATCGACGCCAACAACGCCGCGTAACTCTGCGCGAACGTCGCCGGATTGACCCCCGGCTGCAAAGTCTGCAGGCATACGCTGGCGGGAATGTCCGCCGGGTTGGCCGGCGTCGCGTGGTCCAGCGCGTCGATCACCAGCGCGTAGCCGACCGGGTCGTAGGTCCCCATCGCCAGGTGCTCCGACGCGTCTGCGGGACAGATGGTCTGCACCGCGATGTCGGCGATCTCGCCGCCGCCGGTGTGCAGCGACGAACTGCCGCTGTTGTTAAGGTTCGGCACGACAACCTCGTCGTCGCGGCTGTACACCACCGTGTAGGCGATGCCGGCAAACGTCTCCGCACCACTGTTCAGCGCCGCGATGAAGTTGGCGTTGCTCGCCTGCTGCCAATCGGCCGGCGCGCAGCCGCGCGTTGTGTCGCAGCTGGCAACAGCCACCGTGGTGCCGTGGTTGGACGGGTCGAGTGCGATGACGCTCGCAACCTTGCGCCGCGTGTCAGGCCAGAACCGCAACGCCCAGCGCGGCACCATCCCGCCCTGGCTCCAGCCCACAACCGCAATCCGGCGCCGTCCGTCCCGCGCATACATGGTCCGGATGGCGCCCACGATGTACTCGCCGGCAGTCTGAATGTCGAGCAACGCGTTGCCCGGCAAGGTGACGGCGCAAAACGGGCGACCCTCGTTGGCAAACGCAACCTCGTAGTTCCACGAGAACGCCGTCTGCGGCGTGGTGTCGGTTCCCGGCACCAGCAGGATCGGCACGTGGGCCGGATCGGTCAGGCTGCCGGTGCAAGCCAGCGCCGCGTCCACCTGCGCCTGCGTCACGCTGAGCACAGGGCCGGGCCGGTTCAGTGGAGCATACGGGCCAGTGGCGGCCAGGCTGGTGCCGGCCGCAACGACCGCGGCGGCCAAAGCGGAAGCAAGCATACGGATCATTGGTGTTCCTTCCCGAGTCTTATTGATTGGTAACGCCTGCAGACCGGAGAAGCGGATGCATCCAGGCGCCACACAAACGCGCGAGATCACGAGGAAAAAAGCAAGGCAAGCAGTTCTTTTTTGAAGAAGAATCAAAAAACCTTTCGTCCCTTGGGACCCGCCGTGAGGAAGCGTGTTGTCTCAGCCGTCCTCGACAGCCGGGACAGAAGCTTTTTGCCTCTTTTCCTCGAAAAAGAAGGTCTTGCTTTGCAAGCAGCCGTGCGGCCCTTGCCTTGCCAACCGCACCGTCCCAGAACCCGGACAAGCAACGGAGAGGGAACCCCATGAACCAAGCAGAAAACCGCCGCTGGACGCTCACCACGCGCCCGCAAGGCATGCCCAAGCGCAGCGATTTCACCTGGGAGAAGGTGCCGGCGCCCGAACCTAAAGACGGCGAAGTGCTCGTCCGCACCCACTACATCTCGCTCGACCCGGCGATGCGCGGCTGGATGCGTGACACGCGCAGCTACATCCCGCCGGTCAAGCTCGGCGAGGTGATGCGCGCACTCGCTGTCGGCGAAGTCGTCGCCTCCCGCGACCCGAACTTCCATGAGGGCGACTACGCCGTCGGCAGCTTCGGCATGCAGGACTATGCTGTCGTTGCTGCTGCGTCGGCGCAGAAGGTGGACGCCAACGCGGCGCCGCTGCCCCTCTACCTCAGCGCGCTCGGCATGCCCGGAATGACCGCGTATTTCGGCCTGCTGGACGTGGGCGCACCCAAAGCAGGCGAGACGGTGGTGGTCTCTGCCGCGTCCGGCGCGGTGGGCGCGCTGGTAGGCCAGATCGCGCAAATCAAGGGCTGCCGCGTGGTGGGCCTTGCCGGCGGCGCCGACAAATGCGCCTACGTGAAGGACACGCTCGGCTTCGACGCCGTCATCGACTACAAGAACGAGGATGTCGGAAGCGGCCTGTCGACGCACTGCCCGAAAGGCATCGACGTCTACTTCGACAACGTTGGCGGCCACATACTCGACGAGGTGCTCGGCCGCGTCGCCCGCCACGCCCGCGTCGTCATCTGCGGCGCCATCTCGCAGTACAACAGCAGCGCGGTCGAGGGACCGAAGAACTACATGATGCTGCTGGTGCAACACGCACGTATGGAAGGCTTCGTGGTGTTCGACTACGCCCAACGCTACGCCGAAGGCATGCAGGCGATGGGCGGCTGGCTGAAGGACGGATCCATCAAGACGAAAGAAGACGTGGTCGACGGGCTAGAGACGTTTCCGGAGACGCTGCTGAAGCTGTTCACCGGAGAGAACTTCGGCAAGCTTTCGATCAAATCGCTTTCAAGTTGAAAAAGAAGGCCGCCTGTTTTCGAAAACAGAAGCAGAAAGCTTTTGTTCCTGCTGTCGCGGCCCGTTCAACCGGCGTGTACACAGAAAACAAAAGTTTTTTGTTTCTTTCTTTCAAAAAAGAACTGCCTTCTTTCTCCTGTCTGTGAAACAATCCCCCCGTCCGGGGAGTAACACCATGGAAATCACAACGTCCAAGCGACTGGTCGCCGAGTTCTTAGGCACCTTCTGGCTCGTCTTCGGCGGCTGTGGCAGCGCGGTGCTCGCCGCCGGCTTTCCCGCGCTCGGCATCGGCTTCGCCGGCGTCGCACTCGCGTTTGGCCTGACGGTGCTGACCATGGCCTACGGCGTCGGCTACCTCTCCGGTGCGCATTTCAACCCGGCCATCACCATCGGCCTGTGGACCGCCGGGCGTTTCCCCACGCGCGACGTACCGTTCTATGTGGTGGTGCAGGTGGCAGCAGCAATCGCCGCGGCCGCGGTGCTCTACGTCATCGCCAGCGGCAAGCCCGGCTTCATGCTCGGCGGTTTCGCCGCCAACGGCTACGGCGACCTCAGCCCCGGCAAATATTCATTGCTGTCCTGTCTTGTTTGCGAAATGGTCTGCACGTTCTTCTTCCTGATGGTCATCTTCGGGGTGAAGTCCTCGCGCGTGCCGGACGGGTTCGGGCCGATACCGATCGGGTTGGCACTCACGCTCATCCACCTCATTTCCATCCCGGTCACCAACACGTCGGTGAACCCCGCGCGCAGCACCGGCCAGGCGCTGTTCGCCGGCGGACCCTATTTGGCGCAGCTCTGGCTGTTCTGGTTGGCACCCATCGCCGGCGCCGTGTTGGCAGCGCTGCTGACGCGCGGGCTGCACCGGCCAGACGACCCGCCGCTCATAATCCCGTAAGCGCAACGTGGACCCGATCGACCGGCTGCTGTGTTTGGCAGCCGGCGCGGGCCTGCCAGGCCTCGAACGCAGCACGTCCTATGGCACGCCGTCGCTGAAGTTGCGTGGCAAGTTCCTTGGCCGACTATTCGACGCGGAAACGCTCGTGATCCGCTGCCCGGTCGAGGAAAAGACCATGCTGATGCAGGCAGAACCGCAATTCTACTTTCAGACCGACCATTACCGCGGCTACGACGCAATGCTCGTCCGCCTCGCCCGGATCGACGACGCACGCCTGGCCGCGCGGCTCGAACGCGCCTGGTTGATGCAGGCGGGCCCACGCGACCTACAAGCGCGCGCGAAGCGGCGGGGCTGAGGCGAACCAGCAAGGCCTGCTTTTCTGAAAAAAGCAGCAAAAAACTCTGTCCCTGCTGTCGCGGACTTCCCCGCAGCACGTAACCAAGGGACAAAAGTTTTTTGGTTCTTTTTCTCAAAAAAGAACTGCTTGCCTAGCCTTCTTCCCAAACCCTCAGATTGAGCTTATGCAACATGCGACGGTAACACAAACCCGACCGGTGCCCCTATCCCTCGCGGCTCGCCAGCGTTCGTCGCAACGTAGCTGATCAGCGAGCCGCCGTGGCCGTCAGAAGCAAGCTTGAAGTTGGCAGTCGTATAGCTGCCCCTGATCGCCAGCCTGGCAACCTTCGTTGTGCCGTCGTCAACGGTCAACGCGCCGCTGGCGTAGCTCAGCGCGGTGGCTGCACTGCCCAGCAGGTCGATCGCGTCGCCGGTGGCAAAATCCAGGATACGCGCGCCAACCCCCGCGGCGTCTGCAAGGCTGAGCGTATGCGCTCCAGTCTCGAACAAGATCGTCTGGCTGGAAACCACGCTGCCTCCAAGCTGCAGGGACGCACCGCTGTTGATGTGCACGGTCCCGGTGCCGGTGACCGAGCCGGTGGCCACCAGCGTGCCGCCATTGGCCACGATCAGCCCGGCATTGCCGATCGTCGTGGCGCTGATCGTGCCCGTGCCAATGACCTCGCTGCCGCCATACATGTAGAACCCGGCACGCGCGTTCACGGTGCCCGCGGACAATTTTACCAAGCCAGCCAGCTGCACGTCGGCAACGTGGATCAGCCCGCCGCTGCCGACCACGACGGTGGTGGCGTTGTCCACGCTGAGTATCCGCCCGGTGAACAGCGAGTTCGCACCAGTGACGGAGATGGTCCCGTTGTTCAGGTACGTGTCGGTGGCAGTGTCGAACTCGCCGCCGGTCTGCACCAGGATCTCGCCTGCGATGTTGGTCTGGTAAGCGCCGATCTCGACGTAAGGCCCGGCCTCTATCGCGGAGTTGGCGCCCGCAACCAACACCTTTGCCATGCCGGCGCTGGTGCCGATGTCCACCTCGCCATACGAACTCAACGATGCGTAGCCGCCGTTGGTGACGGACACCGTGCCCTGCGAGCTGCCGCCTAGCTCGCCGTAGTCGCCGATCGTCGTGTAGCCGTAGTTGTCGATGAGAAATTGGCTGCCGGCGCCCGTCACGTTGAGGATCCCGGTCGCGCCTGCCGCAGCGCCGATGTTGACGCTGCTGAGCGTGGATTCGACGTAGCCGCCGGCGCTCACCGTCAGCGTCGCCACGCTGTTGCTCGCGCCACCAAGATTCAAAGTGCCGCTCGCACCAGTCGAGTCGTATGCGAACGTGCCGCCTCGCGTGACCAGCAGCGACGCGTTGCCACTGCCCGCGCCGATGGTCAGCACGTCGTTTTGGCCCGCCAAATCGTAGAGGTAAGCGTCGTTCTGCACCATCACCGAGGTGCCGTCGCCGTCGATCCCCAGCGTTCCGGCCTGCAGGTAGGCGCCGGTATCCAGCGTGAACCCGTAGCCGATCCCGACCGATGCCGCGGTCACCTGCGTGCTCGACCCGGTGATCGAGATCGTCGGCGCGCCGCTGGCCTGCACGATGTCCAGCGCCGCCACGTCGATCGTCCCGTACAGCCCCTCACCAACCTGGATGATGCCGACGTCGTTCGTCCCCGGCGTCCCCACCGTGCCGGGGTTACTCGTGTTGACCCAGTTGCCGGCATCACCCAGGTCGGCGTTGTTCGAACCGGTCCACTGATAGACGCTCATCGCGCGCTCCTTCGACACCGTAATGGCAGACCCGGGCCGAGCCAGCCGAACCCCTCGTGCGCCCGCTTGTTGCCGGGCAACATGGCCGAAACGCCGTCGGGTGCGCTAATCAATCGACATCAAAAGTTGTCAAAGCTGCAGGTCAACACGGCTGCATACAGTAAGCGGCGCTGGCCGCACCGATCCGCGCCGCAGACTGTTCACTCAGCCGCCAAGCGTCCAAATTGTCGCCCGTCGCGTCGGTGCTGCAAGCCGAGTTCCGCCAAGATGCGGTGCTCAAGCGTTCGCCGCGATCGCTGAGCCGGCGGATAGCCAGGCCGGCCCAGGTCGCGTCAGGTTGCAGACCAGTCGACACGTCCGGTCCGTGCGTCGGCGCTTACGGTTTAAACGCTAGCTCGGCCCTGACATCACCCTTGAAATTCCAGGCAAGCGGTTCTTTTTGGAAAAAAAGAACCAAAAAACTTTTGTTTCCTTGCGCGCGCGCTGCAGAACCTTCGCGCCAGCAGGGATGAAGGTTTTTTGCTGCTTTTAAAAAAAGCAGTGCTTTCTGCCTTCCCGTAAACCCGGCCAAGCCAACCTCAGGCTGCCGTTAAACCAGCCTTACCCCTCCCCACTTGTAAGACATGACCCTTGCCGACCTGGAAGAGCTGCTCGAGCACTGTCCTGTGCTGTTCCACATGGCCGAACGTGGCGCCTGGCCGTCGATACGTCGCCACGGCCTGCTGAGCACGTCGGCCTTGCTGGACCTGTACGAAGTCGACGCTGCAGAGCGCGCAACCACCGAGGCTGCGCATCGTCCGCAGGGTGTCGTCCTGGCGCGCGCCGATCTTGGCCGTGCGGTGGTGCGGGACCAGAAACCGATGGACGATGCGAGTCTGGCCCGTTGCCTGCAGGACGGGCTGGCGCCGCGCGACTGGTATCGCCTCCTCAACAGCCGCGTATTCCTCTGGCTGTCCCGCAAGCGGCTGGTCCGGCTGCTGTGCGCCCGGCCGTACCGCGCGCTGGAGCACGACGTGCTTGAGCTCGACGCACGCGCGCTCGTTGCCGCCTATGCCGGGCAGATCACCTTCTCGCCGATCAACAGCGGTGCGACGCGGCTGTTCCCGGTGCCCCGCGGGCTCGGCACGTTCCTGCCAATCGCCGACTACCCTTACGCCGCCTGGCGCGCGCGACGGCCCGCCGGCGACCGCGTGGTGGAGCTGGCAGTGCAGGGCGGCATCACCGACGTGACACCCTTCGTGCTGCGCGTTTCATCGATGTGCGGCGAGGCGGTGCGCTCCGTGATCTATACACGAAACGTCACACCGGAGGACGGCCCTGGTTCTCATACTGGCTGCCTGGAACATTGAACGACCGCGAGGCAAGCAGTTCTTTTTTGAAGAAAGAACCAAAAACTTTCGTCCCCTGAGCGCGCGCTGCAGAACCCTCCCGACCGCAGGGATAGAAGTTTTTTGCTGTTTCCTTCAAGAAAGCAGGCCTTGGTTTTTCTTCGCCGATCGAAGTCCCGCAGGCTTCACAAGACTTAACGTCCCGCAGCCATGTTGCCGTTGGCCTGAGTGCGCAGCTTGCATGTGCGCCTCACCGCGATCGGAGCTGATCCGCAGTCGCCGATCTGGTCAGGACACACCCTCGCCGCCGCAGTGCGATACTCCATACTCAACGACCGGCCGCAACTTTGCCCCGTCGGTAAAGCTTGCGGGAACACCGATCAACCTCAAGAAAGCAAAGCCTGCCTTTCGGAAGAACAGCAGAGAAAAATTCTATCCCTGCTGTCGCGGACTCTCCCACACGGTGCGACAGCGGAAGTAAAGTTTTTGGTTCTTTTTTCAAAAAAGAACTGCTTTCTACTCTGCTACCAACCGATGCCTCGGGCTGTCGGCACCAGAACTCCATACCGAGCGCCCAATAGGCTGACTGGTACGCGCTGATCGCCATGCCAGAACGCAAACCCTCAAATGCTACCAGAGAGCGGGCAAAGGTCAGCCCCTGGGGCGTTTGAATAGTAGCCAGGGATGCAACCACGCGCCTCGTCGCTGCAACCCGTCGTAAAGCTAGAGCCCCAGACAAGCCAAATCTCATCCAGCCTAAACCGCCGCGGGGGTGTTGCTCCTCAGCACGTCCACCCGATACCCCTCCCGCCGCCGCTGCTCCACCACTTCCAACACCCCCGCGCACCCAGCCAGAAACAGCTCCGACGCCTCATCCCCCGTCGTCGGCGTGTCCGTCTCCCCCGTCCAGTTCACCACCACCACTGCCCCGGCAGGCGCCAACCTCTCGGCCGCCAGCCGCGCCACCATCCCCACGTCCTCCGCCGTCAAAAAATACAACACCTCCGAAATGACCACCAGATCGAACACCCCCTCCGGCCACCCCGCCGGCACCGCCGCCTGCCGCACCTCCACCCCAGCCAACCCCGCACACCGCGCCGCCGTCCGCCGCACCGCCTCGGCCGAGATGTCCACCGCCAGCAACGCGTCGCAACGCCCCGCCAACCGCTGCGTCATCACCCCGATCGAACACCCCACCTCCAACCCCCGCGCAAACCGCTCCCGCGGCAGCACCCCCAGCGTCTCATCATACTTCCCCAGCTCGTAAGCGCTCGTCTCCACCTCCCAAGGGTCCGCCCCCCGGGCGTAAATCCGCTCGAACACCTCCTCCCCCCAAGACCCGCTCACGCCGGCAACTCCCTCTGCGCGAACCAAGCGGCTGCCTCCGTCAGCGTCTCGTCCGGCGCCGGCTGCCGCAAATACACTGCCAAGTCCCGCATCAGCCGCTCCGCCGGATGCCCCGCCACCAGCGCCCCCAACCCCAACCCCCGCTGCACCAGCCCGATCACCTCCAGCCCCGCCCGCTCCACCGCCAGCCGCGCCAGGTTCACATACCCCGCAATGTCCCCCGCATCCGCAACCCCACCCTCAGCCACCCGAGCCGCCTTGCGCACCCACAACCCCGCACTCTCCTGCGCCAACAACATCGCCCCAATCCGCGCCGCCTGGTGCGCATTCCCCGCCCGCCCGCGCCCCACCAGCTCGCCCACCGCCACCGCCACCAGCGCCTCCACGCCCCCCAGCGTCACAGCGCTCGTCCGCCAAGCCCCCGCCGAGAACTCCGGCTGCCGCAAGTAATCCCCCGCCCCCCCAACCAACTCCGCCACCACCCCCGACAACGCCACCCGCCCCGTCACCGCCGCCCGCATCCCCGACAGCCGCATCGCCCCGGCCTGCGCCCGCCCCTCCGCCACCTCCACAAGCGCCATCACCGTCCCGTCCTCCCCCTCCGCCGTCACCAGCGCATGCCCCACATGCCCCGCCCCCGAGCAGAACACCTTCCCCCCCTCCAACACCCCCCCGCACACCCTTAACGCCTCCCCCCCATCCGTCACCCACAACCCCACCAACCCGCCGGCCCGCGCCACGTCGGCCACCCGCGCCACCACCGCTGGCCCGCCATACTTCACGACCAGCTTCACCGCGTTCACATGTCCCTCGAACAGCCGCCCCGTCGCCAAATGCCCGCGCCCCACCAGCCGCAGCATCTCCGCCGCCCCCGCGGCCCCCTCTGGCTCCGTTCCGAACCCGCGCCCGCCCAGCGCCCGCGGCAACGCCGCCACCAGCGCCCCCACCCGGCGCAGATCCGCCAAATTCTCCTCCGGAAACGCCCCCGCTTCGTCCAGCGCCCCCGCCCGCGCCGCAAACGCGCCCGTCAACCCGGCCAAATCCGTCAGCAAATCGTCCATGCAGACAGCAAGCAGTTCTTTTCTGAAAAAAAGAACCAAAAAACGTTTGCTTCCGCTGTCGCGCGCTCGCCGGACAAAACCGCGACAGCCGCACCGAAAGCTTTTTGCTTCTTTTTCTCGAAAAAGAAGGCCTTCCTTCCTGCCCCCCTTCCGCCCACCTCACGCTCAAAGGAGCTTCCCACCCATGAGCGAAACCACCGAACGCCACCCCTTCAACGCCGAAGTCGGCCGCCTGCTCGACCTCGTCGTCCACTCCCTCTACTCCGAACGCGAAATCTTCCTCCGCGAACTCGTCGCCAACGCCGCCGACGCCACCGACCGCCGCCGCTTCCTCTCCCTAACCGACCCCTCGCTCACCCCCCCCGACTCCCCGTCCGTCCGCATCACCCCCGACAAGCCCGCCCGCACCCTCACCATCGAGGACCACGGCATCGGCATGTCCCACGACGAACTCGCCCAAAACCTCGGCACCATCGCCCGCTCCGGCACCCGCGCCTTCGCCAACACCCTGGCCGACGCCCCCGCGGACGAAAAACCCAACCTCATCGGCCAGTTCGGCGTCGGCTTCTACGCCGCCTTCATGGTCGCCGACCGCGTCGACGTCACCTCCCGCAAAGCCGGCACCCAAGCCGACACCGAAGCCTGGCTCTGGTCCAGCGAAGGCCACGGCGACTTCACCCTGTCCCCCGCCACCCGCGACACCGCCGGCACCACCATCACCCTCCACCTCAAACCCGACGCCGACGAGTACCTGGAACCCCACCGCCTCGAAACCGCCATCCGCAAGTGGGCCGACCACATCGCCCTGCCCATCCTCATCAACACCGACGGCCAGGACCGCCCCGCCAACGAAGGCACCGCCCTCTGGCGCAAACCCAAAGCCGAAGTCACCGAAGACCAATCCAACGAGCTCTACCGCCACCTCGGCCACTACTTCGACACCCCCTGGGCCACCCTCCAATGGCGCGCCGAGGGCAACCTCGAGTTCTACGCCCTCCTCTTCGTCCCCGGCGCCCGCCCCTTCGACCCCACCGAAGGCGACCGCGCCTCCCACCTCCGCCTCCACGTCCGCCGCATGTTCATCACCGCCGACGCCAAGCTGCTCCCCGAGTGGCTCCGCTTCGTCCAAGGCGTCGTCGACACCGAAGACCTCCCGCTGAACGTCAGCCGCGAAATGCTGCAAGCCACCCCCGTCCTGGCCCGCATCCGCCGCGCCGTCACCAACCGCGTCATCACCGAACTGAAAACCCGCGCGAAAGACACTGAGTCCTACACCCCGTTCTGGGAAAACTTCGGCCCTATAATCAAGGAAGGCCTCTGGGACGACACCGAACACCGCCCCGCCATCGCCGAGCTGATGCGCTTCCGCAGCTCCACCCAAACCACCCTGACCTCGCTCGCCGACTACGTCACCCGCATGCAGTCCAACCAGGACGCCATCTACATCCTGGTCGGCGACGACGAAGCCGCCCTCGCACGCTCCCCCCAGCTCGAAGGCTTCCGCGCCCGCAACATCGAAGTCCTCCTCCTCTCGGACTCCGTCGACGCCTTCTGGCCCGAACGCATGACCGAGCACGACGGCAAACCCATCCGCAGCGTCACCCAAGGGGCCGCCGACCTCTCCCGCTTCACCTCCACCGCCACCGACGCGCCGGCTTCCGACACCACCAAGCTCGTCCCCGCCCTGAAAGCCGCCCTCGGCGACCAGGTGGACGACGTGCGCACCACCGACCGCCTCACCGACAGCGCCGTCGTCCTCGCCGCCCGCGCGCAGGGCCCGGACTTGCAGTTGCAACGCCTGATGCGCCGCACCGGCCGCACCGGCATGGGCCAGGCCAGCCCGCCGCTGCTGGAGATCAACCCGAGCCACCCGCTGATCGCCTCGCTAGCCGCCCGCGCCGACGCCGGCGACGACCTGGCCGACGCGGCGGCCACGCTGCTGGACATCGCCCGCGTGCAGGACGGCGAGGCGCCGAGCGACCCGGCCGCGTTCGCGCGCCGGGTGACGGCGGCGCTCGTGCGGTGATGTGTGTAAAGGCAAGGGGCTCTGCCCCTTGACCCCGCTGGGGCCAGTCGGCCCCAGACCCCTATTCATAAAGCGGTAGGAAACCCGTCCTCAGGCACCGGCCGCCGCAGGAGTACAGCTCAATTCACTTGATCCGCTCTCGGCCGGGTCTTCGATTTTACGGATAAGAAGCTCAACTGCTTGTGCAATCGACGTCTTCCGGAGATCGACATGTCCTACATCGGTAGATAAACCAACAACAGAGACATCATCAACAAGAACGGGTAACAGGTAAGTTTCTGTTCGCCTTGATTTGGCGGTTCTCCCCACTTCCAACTCAAACGCTGTCCAATCCTTCTCGGGATAACTCGCGCTTAAAAACACTACCATGTATTGAGCTTCGTGAGCGTATACGTCACCAAGTTTGCGACGAAGATTCTCGCCCCACAGTTTGTGCTGCTCATCAAAGTCATAATATACAGTATAGCCCTCCGTGTTTAGGAGCGCTCTAAACTCCTCAACTAATTTCCGATCCTCTCCGGCGAATGAGACCGCGACGTCCCACGGAAAACGCGTTCTCCTGACACGAACTGAGCGTTCAATTTCAGACAAATCAGCAAGTGTAAGATATAAGCGAAAGGAAGGATCCTCGATAGATATCAACGCAGCTTTCTGGTTGTAATAGATTGCATCGTCAAGGCCACGTTGGAAAAGAACCTCGGATAGATTATTAAGGCAGTTGTAAAACGACGTGCTCTTTTTATTCCGCTCAACTGGATCGGCTACAGGTTTAACAATACGGGCATACAGCTCAGAGGTTGGGATCTCCGATATTTCGAGTGTGCATATCTGCTTTACAATCTCAAAATAAGTGTTGTGGACAGAGCGGGCTTGCTGCTTGCCTTTTTCTAGGCCAATCAACCGATTCTGGAATTTGGTCTTGTAGCTACGTAGGACAGCGCTTTTGATATCGTCCATCGACACGTCAACGGTGATGTGGCTAGTGGATGTCTCGAACAATTCCGCTCGCGTACACGCCACGCGAGCAATCATCTGTATAGCAGAAGGAACGCCTAACGATGCCGCTACAAAACGTTGCTTCGACTCAGAACTGAACTGGAAATTTAACGCAGTTTCACCAAGCTCGATGACTTTCTCAATGAAAGCAGGGCTTTGAGTTCCCATTTCATACGAGTCATTTCGAATTCCGAGTTCCGAATCTATGTTGAGGAGGCTTTTGTTGAGACTAGATATGCCGATGATGAAAAGTCGGACGTGAAGTTCTCCCCAGCGTTTGAGCTTTGCCCCAATCTCATCTCGAACAGGTTGAGAAAGATGGTGAAAGTCGTCAATTACGAAGATGCCTGCCGCCTGCAAGTACCCTAACATATCTGCTTCAGTTTCGTCACAACCTAACGCTGCAGAGAGTACCTGGGACAAGGAGGCATGTCCGGTGAAGTCCCGGCCAGAAACCCAGTGAAAACTTTCGGGTCCTATCTTAGCTTTACTAAGGGCTTTTTTTGCGAGAGTTGTCTTACCACATCCAGATGGGCCACTTAACGTGACATGTTTACCCGGAGTGCGCAGCGACCCAACTAGGTCTCCGAAATCATGGGGAGGGACAAAGGTTAAAACTGGTATGTCGGCTTCGTTGAAAACCTCATTCAACTGATAGACTTGTCGCCCGGTCTCACCTGTGATCACGTTAGATGCTCTCCTGAACTAATCATGATTAGTAAAGTGCGTGTTCTGTAATAGGCAGGTTACTGGCGATCTATAATTAAGTTCTCTGCATCCAGCTTGCCTGCCGAAGCAGTAAGAGCCCAAACACAACCATCGGTACCGAAACGACCGCCCAAACCAGCATCCCAATCAACATAACCCGACTCAAATCGCTACAAGCCCGACCAAAACACCCCATCGAAACACCAACACCCAAAAACACCGCCAACGGCGCCGCCCCCACCACCAGCACCCAAATCACCCCCCGCAAAACCGCAACCGCCGTCTGCCCCCCACCCGACCGCCGGCTCGTCAACACGTACCGCCGCAACACCTCCACCCCAATCAGCAGAAACACCCCAACCATCAAGATTACCGGCGCCGTCTTCAACAAATCCAACCCCAGCAGCTCCGAAACCCCGATCAGAAACGCCGAGCTCATCAGATAAACCGGTATGATCACCCCCACCGCTGATCGGAACGACTCCTTGAACCCGATCCGCAGCGGTGAAGGCTCGTCTGGCAACCTCATGACCGGTGTATCGCCGTCACGTGAAACGCGTATTGCCGTATCTTCTGAGCCATCCGCGCACGCGCCTCCTCGCCGTCGTTCTTCTCTTTCAGCAGCAGCAACAACCCGGGCGGTATCAAAAACCGAGACCCCGCCTGCGCCCCCATGTATTTCGCCAGCTTCAACCGCGCCGCATCCGCCCGCAGCTTCGCCGACGCGCCCACTTTCGCATACCGCGCCGCCTTCGCCGCGTTCTGTGACGCCAACACGCTATCCGTCGAACTCGCCGCCGCCTTCGAGGTCCGCGCCAACCCCTGTGCCGCCCGGTCGCTCGCCACCCCGGCCTTCACCGCCTTGGCCCCCAATTCCGCGCTTTCCAGAACCGCCTTGCCAACACCCCACGCCGCATCCGGCAGCGTCATCAGCGTGAACACGCACCGCGGGTAGAACGTCACCGACTTGATCTCATCCGCCGTCTCGTCCAACCCCGCCAGCTCCGTCACGTAAGCCAGCCCGTCGCTCGCCAGCAGCGCCACCCCGCCCACCAACGCGATGAACCCAAGCACCTCCAACGGCCCAAAGCTCATTAGCACCAGCGAGAACCCAATCCCCACTCCGTCCATCACCACGCCCGCAGTGTCTAGCCGCCGGTCCGGCGACCCGAACGCCCGATGCACCAGCGTCGTCACCCCGTCCACCATCGCCTTGCTGGCTGCCATTTGCATCTGCGCGTTGTCGATCTCCCGCTGCGCGTTCTCGGCCATGATCTTGCTGAACCACGTCACAACCCGCTCGCCCAACCCCTTCGGCGCCACCGCCGCAGGCGGCAAGTCGCGGTGCTCATACACGATAACTTCCCCGTCGCCGTTGCCGTCGTAACGCGGCGCCCGCAACGTGTACAGCGTCCCACCCCCAATCCACGCAATGCCATATTGCGGATCGAGCACCTCGTCCGTGAACCCGCCCAAATTCGCTAGCGCATCAACCGCGTCGTCAAATGGCCCCCAGACTGCGGACATATCTACACCCCCGTATGCCACCTGAAAAAACCGGCCAAGGCCATTAAAGTTGCGTCCCAACAACCAACGGCTTCACCCGTCAGACAAGCCACGCTCCCGCCACGTCGTGACCTTGCCGCGACCCCGCCAGCCGCGTCCGTTATTGCAACAAATCCGCAATACATGCCTTCAGCGCGAGTTTGTCTTGCGCCGCAAAAGCCCCAAGCTGCCGAATGACCAGCGCCTGCTCCAACGTGGCAAACACCGGCTTCACAGCAGACACCTTCAATAAACCGGCCTCAGCCCAGTCGGCAATCAGCAGGTCGCCAAGCCCAAAACTCGTTCCAACCTGGCTGGTAATCGCCATGATAACCACGTCGGGTCTGTCCCGGTTGTAAGCAGCATTACTGACAACAACGGCTGGTCTCTTCTTCACCGCCGCCTGATGAGTGAACGGAAACGGCACCAGCACCACGTCCCCGAACTCAAAGCTCATCGTAGGCGTCGTCGTCCGCATTGTCCCACACCGCCGCAAACGCCGGCTCGCTTACCGCCGCCGCCGCACGCGTCAAAGCCTGCGCCTGTTCCCGCGCAGCCAGAAACGCCACGAAATCCTCAACCTCAGCCACCCGCGCCGCCGGTAGCGCTTCGATCTGTCGCAGCAAAGCTTGCGCGTCCCGCATCAAACACCCTCCACAACGCCACTCTATTTCGCTCGCCCGACTACCCGCTAACACGCCCAACAAAGCACACGCCGCAAATCACCGCGAACCCTCCGCGGCCAAACACCAAGCTGCACTCTCCAGCTTTCTTCGATGTCAGCCCTCCGTTCGGCCGTCCGGCCTGCTCAAGGCTCGCGAAGCGACCGCCAAAGGCGGCTCGGCCTTGAACAGGCCGGACGGCCGAACGAGAATCGCGCGTCGAAGGCAGTCTGCACAAACTCCGCTCATCCACCCCAAACCTCGTTCCGCACCCCAAATCACCCTTTGCCCAGATCACGCGTTCGTGATTATACCACCTCCAACATGCATCCCCCCACCCGCACCCTCCAGGAAGAAGCCGCCAACATCCCCGGCAACACCCTCCACCTCTCCACCCGAGAGCACGAGCGCCGAGACCGCATCCTCCTCACCGCCACCCGCCTCATCGCCATCCACGGCCGCGCCGCCATCACCCTGCCGGCACTCGCCGCCGCCATGCACCTAACCGCCCGCGCCGTGCAGAAACTCTTCCCCTGCCTCGACACCATCCTCGTCGAGATCCTCCACCGCCACCTGCAATCCGTCGCCCAAACCCTGGCCGAAATCCCCCACGACGCCCCGCGCGTCCAAACCCTCCGCCGCGCCGCCTACATCGCCGCCACCCGCACCCCCTTCGGCGGCGCCCCCACCGACGCCCACCTCCTCCTCACCCGAGACCGCCACGCCCTCCCGCCCGACCTCGCCGCCTCGCTCGACTCCCACCGCCTCTCCATCGCCCTCATCCTCACACCCCCCGCCCAAGACCCCGAAACCACCCTAACCCTGCTGGACGCCCCCCACCTCCAACCCGCCCAAATCGAAGCCATCCTCCAGGCCCTAGCCCCCACACCCCCCAAACTCCGTCTCCCGCTCCCCAAACCCAACCACGCCCCGCCCTACACGCACCCAAAACCCGCCCGCGCCGTCCCCCCGCAAGCCCGCGCCGGCCCGCATTGAAAGCAAGCGCTTCTTTTTCTGAAGAAAAAGAAGCAAAAAGACTTTATTCCTAAGGCGGCCCCAGCGTCCAACCAGCCCGCTCCGCCCGGCTGCCTCATAGCCAAATTAACCGTCCCAGCAACGTTAGGGCCAACAGAAGCAAGCCGCCGTCTACTCTGCTAACGAGCGACTATCAGCAACTATAAATCTCGCTTTAAAAGGCCCTAAAAAGAAAAGCCCGCCGCCTCAAACAAAACGGCAAAACACCTCATTCCCTGCTGTCGCGAAACTTCCGCAGCCCACACCCCAGGAAGCAAAAGTTTTTTGGTTCTTTTTTTCAAAAAAGAACCGCTTGCCTAGCCTCCCAAAAGCCAACCGCCCACGCGCCAACGCCAAACCTCAGCGCCCCGACAAGCCCCTCCCAAGCAACCGCCTTCCTCACTGCCGAGGCAACAACTTCCCCAACCCCGCAAACGCCCCGCCCCCAACCTCCTCCGTCACCTCTTCCATCTCCGCCCCTGGCCGCCGCGGAAACGGATCCAACGCCAACGCCAACTGCTCGCTCGCCGCCTCCCCCAACTCCAACACGCCCCCCGCGTAGGGCACCTCGTCGTCGCTCTCCAAATCCAGATCGTCCCGCTCCGTCCCCTCCGGCACGAACCGCAACGAGAAGCTCTCCACCACCTCCGCTTCGAACGCCTCCAACGAAACCACGCAGTTCTGCACCACCATCGCCCGCAACAGCCCCGCAGCCGCCACGCAATCCCCCACCTCCCGCTTCAAATCGAACCGGCACGTCAAACTCTGCACCGCCACCAACCCCATCCGCCCCGCCAGCGCCCGGCACTCCGCCACGCTAGCCTCCACCACCACTCTCGCCCCGTTCCCCACCTTTCCCACCGGAAACGCCCGCTGCACCTCCGGCACCACCGCCTCTGCCTGCCCCGCCGAGCCCTCCCGCATCAACCCGCCGCCTGCAACACCGCAACACCTTCCAACGCCTCGGCCGCAGTCAAAAACCGAATCTCCCCCCGCACGAACGCCGCAACATCCTGCCCCGCCAAGTACCTGTCCTGCGCCAGCGCCGCCCGCGCCAAGGCCTCCGCCGCCCCAACCGGCGCCGCCCCGCGCCAAACATTGCGCCCCAACGCCGCCGCCATCGCTCCCGAATCCCCACTCCCCAACGGAGTCTCGTAAGCCAGCGCCCGCCCGTGGAACGCCTCCCACATCACCCGAATCTTCTTGCCCACCGACATCTCCCCCACCCCGATTTCCCGCAGCGTGAAATCCATGTCGGCGAACATCGCGTCGAACACCGCCTGCGCCAGTGCCACCCCCGGCGCCGGCAACTGCCGCAACCGCCGTATGGTCAACGCCGCGAACAGCCCCACTAAATCAAACCGCCCGTCCAGCGTGTCGGGCACGTCCAGCCGCTCGAAATATACCGGGTCCCGCGCTGCCTGAACGCTGGCGGTGTAAAGCTTGAACCCCGCCCGCTCGTGCCGGCGCGAGGAAAACAATCCAAAAAATGCCATGAAAAAACCCGACGTAGGACGATGCTGAAGACGGCCTGCGCTATACCAGCTTGGCAACTATCGCACATATCGGGCCGCGCCGCCGGATTTCGATCTCCCCCCGCGCCCCGGACAGCGAATTGACAGCCGCATCCCCCGCGTGGGACCCAAGCCGCACGGCCCGAAGCTCCCCCCGCCGATCCAGGACCCGAACGCCAGTGCGCCTATCCGCCCCACTCGCCGCCCTGCCACCCGCCCTGCTGGCGCTCTGCCTCTCGCTGCCGATGGGTGCCTGCGGGGTGATCCACATCTTCGACCCCACCACACGGCAGCGCGGCCAGAACGTGGACCCCGACGCGCTGCGCGAGCTGATTCCCGGCACCTCCAGCCGGGCGGACGCGGTGGCATTGATCGGCTCGCCCACCGCGCGCGCTACCTTCGACGACAACACCTGGATCTACATCAGCCAGGTCACCAGCACCCGCATCGCCCGCACCCCGGGCATCGACAAGCAGAAGGTGGTGATCCTGACCTTCGACCAGGGCGGCATCCTGCGCGGCATCGCCGAACGCACCAAGGCCGACGCCAAGCCGATCGCCATGGCCGCGGGTGCCACGCCCTCGCCGGGCAGCGAGGCCTCGTTCTTCCAGCAACTGTTCGGCAACGTCGGCAAGTTCACGCCGGCGGGGTTGCCGGGGGGCCTGGGCAGCGGCGGGCTTGGTTCGGGCAGCAGCGCGCCTGGGAGCACGGGGAACTCGCTTAGGTAGGAGAGGGTCGTCTTCGAGCAGGCGAGAGGCGAACAGGTTCTATCTCGGCTGTGGCGCGACGCTGTCGGGTGATTCTTGAGTAGGCTAGCGTCTTAAAGGTTCGAGACTCCAGGCGTTATGTAGCGGTCGGAAACGCTGGCGGTGACAGGCAAAGCAAGCAGTTCTTTTTTGAAAAAAGGGTAAAAAACTTCTGCTCTCTGGAGTACGCGATGCGGGAGAGTCCGCGACAGCAGTGACAAAAGTTTTTTGCTGCTTTTCTTCAAAAAAACAGACCTTGCTTTCGTATCGTAAGATATCGCCACCGCATCATCCACGAAAACCGATTGTTGTTCCTCCGTGATGGTCAGATTGTAGGACGAACTCTGTCAACGCGTAATCGCCCGAGAAGATGGGGCTGGTCGTCGACATGCCGTTGCTAAGCGTCAACGTGCCGGCTGCAAGAGAACTCGATACTGCCCAATGAAATTGAAAGCCGGCGAGATCGATCATGTCGCCTGCACCGAAGCCGGCGATGCTGTTGGCGAAAGTCACACCGCTGTCGATTTGCAGTACGGAACCTGCGTTGTTGCCGCCGATGAAGGTCAGTTCCCCCGCACCTGCAGCACCGGTTTGTGAAACTTCGAGCAGGCCGGCCGATATTTCGGTGGCGCCGTAGTTGTCCGCGCTGTTCGTCAGTACGACGTGTCCGGCGGACTCCTCCAGGATCGCGCTGGCTTGGCCTGTGACGACGCCGTCCAGCCGCAGCGTCGATCCGCCCCGGCTCGACGCCTGAGTGACTTCAGCATTCGTGCAAGGATCGTAGCCGAGGGCTACAGGTGCGGTGAGGATGACGGGTCCGGGATGACTGGCTTCGGCCAGCGCCGCAATCGTTCCAGCCAGGCTGGTCAGGCTTGGGGTGGTAAGGTTGGCGCTGGCGTCCAGCATCAGGTCACCGCGTTCGAGCGTGAAACCGCCCGCGCCTACCGAGAGAGCGCCGCCCTGTGCAACCTTGACGACGCCGTCAGAAGGAAACAAAGTTCCGACGATGAGCGACTTCGTGGTGACAATGGAATGTGCGCCGGTGATGGAGATGCGACCCGAACCGTTTGGTGCTTAGATCATGATGGCATCGATGGAGAGCCGGCCGCCACCTTCGACGAGGATTGCACCGTCGGCATTGTCGTTGTTGTAGATGCTGCCGGCAGTTATTTGCGAGCCTGCGCCCGCGACCAGGAGCGTTCCTGTGCGCCCCGTCTGCAGGTTGCCGAGGTCGACACCCTGGGCGGCTGTCACCTTGGCGCCGTCTAGGATGCTGAGCGTTTCGCCGACATGACAATCGGTGGTGGTCAGGCGAGCACCCGTGCCGCTGACGGACGCTACACCATAGAGGTCGTTCAGGACCGGCGTGTCGACATGGCCGGCGATGCTGAGCGTGCCTTGAAGGATCGTTTTCGTGATCGTGCCAAGGTCGATCGCCGTCGTGGCGTTCAGCACGCCGCCGGCGGCGACAGCGACCGAGCCGTACTGCGAGTCGAGCGTTCCGGTGCGCAGCACGCCGGCCACGGTGATTGCGCCGATCGTCTCGGGCAGCGGAAAACTTTCGGTGTCACCTACGAGGATGGCAATGCCCGCATTTACTGTTGCATCCCTGTCGATCGTCAACGAAGCGCCGTCATCAACGGTCAGATCCGGGCTTCCGTCGGCCGCCGCGAGGTCCAGTGTGCCGCCGGCCAAGGTCAGTGTGTCGCCGGCAACTGTCAGCGCACCGGCTCGTGCGGACGCCATGCCGGACAGGTCAACCAACCAGACGCCGCCATCGTTGAACGAAACGGTTTCGTGCGCCCTGGGGGTGGCGTTTGTCCAGTTCCAGCGTCGAACCAGGATGTGGTCCGATCCGAGCCGGTCCAGGTGGTCGTCTTCGCCATCGCAGGCATCCCATGCTGGACCTTGGACTATGCTAACGATAGCCTAGCGGATTGAAAGCATGTGCCGGCCTGCAACGTATTTGTTTCGCAAAAATTGATCGGCGGGTGGTGATGTTTGAAGCGCACGGGGCGATTAGTGCAGGGTAACTACATCGATTGGGGCAAGAGCTTATTTGAGCCGGCTGCGGCAGGGTAGGGCAAGGCAAGCAGTTCTTTTTTGAAAAAAAGAACCAAAAAACTTTTGTTCCCTTGGGTGTACGCTGCGGGAGATTCCGCGACAGCAGGACCAAAAGTTTTTTGCTGCTTTTTTTCAAAAAAGCAGACCTTGCTTTCTTCAGGCCTCCAGAAAGCAAGCTTCAGAAACGCTGGGTTGCCACGCGTCAAGGCGGGCTGCGACTGGACTGAGACAGCGTGACAGTTTGGAATGTGTCGTGAGGTGTGCCGGATGTGCACGCTCCACTCTTTGCATTCGCAAAGGGGGGTGTTGCGGAGTGAGAAGGCGAGCCTGCCTGTCGCAGACCGAAAGGTGTGGTTGTCCGATTGTCGTCCGCTTGCGAGCACGATGTTTCAGCCGTCCGCGACAGCGCTCGCAAGAGCTTTTTGCTTCTTTTTCTCGAAAAAGAAGGCCTTTGCTTCTGCTTTTCTCACTCCGTCAATGCCATCGGCAAAGCCGGCCGCGCCCGCACCACCCAGGGCCGTGCGCCGCGCGCGGCTGCGTCCGTCAGCACGCGGACCGCGCCGGGATCCACCCACGCTTCCGCCGCCCCGTCGGCGACGGTGGAGCGGTCCAGCACCGCGGGGCCGCACGGCAGGTGCAGCCACGATGCGGACACCACCAGGGCTGCCGCGCACGTGTCGGCGTCGGGGCGCTGCGCCAGCACCACTGGCCGGCCGCGGATGCTCGCCCGGCAGGCGGCGGCCGAGCATGTGGCCGGGCCGTTGCCGCCGAGCGGTTCGGTGGTGCCGCCCCAGACGCGGCCGGGCGCCTGTACTTCGAACGGGGTGGCGGTTGCGGAGGCTTCCACCAGCGTGTGGCCGCTGACGCGCAGGGCGATCACGCTTGCCTGGGGGGTTACCAGCACGTCCGGCGCGCGCACCAGCAGCGGGGAGGCCAGACCGGCGAGCAATGGTGCGACGCCGGCCAGCCGCAGCCAGCCGCGCCACAGCCCGGCCCAGGCGAGGCCGGCGGCGACCAGCGCCAGGCCCCAGGCGGGCATCTGTGCCACGCCGACGACGGCGCCGGGCCAGGCGGCCACGGCGTGGGCGATCGCCTGCAGCGGGGCGATGCCCCAGCCCATCGGGATGAGGGCGAGGCGTTCGAGCCCCAGCGGCATCAGGGCGAGCGACGCCAGTCCCCACGGCATCACCCAGAGGGCCGTGAGCGGCACTGCCAGCATGTTGGCGGGCACGTAGTAGAGCGTGGCGCGGCCGAAATGGTAGGCGGCGAACGGCATGGACGCGGTGCCGGCGAGCAGGCTGGTCAGCACCAGGCCGGCGCCGTAGAGCAGCGGGCGGCGCCACCACCCGTCCGGCAGGCGGGCCAGCGCCGGGCGGGCCAGTTCGTAGCCGGCGATGAGTGCCAGGACGGCGGAGAAGCTCATCTGGAAGCTGACGCCGACCACGCTGGCCGGCGAGAGGACGAGTAGCACCAGGGCCGCCAGGGCCAGGCCACGCAGGGAGACGGCGCGGCGCCCGGTCAGCACGCCCAGGGTCAGCAGGCAGGCCATGGCGAAGCTGCGCATGATGGGCACGTGGGCGCCGGTCAGCGCGAGGTAGAGCGCGCCGACGGTCAGGGCGGCGAGGGCGGCAATTTGGCGAGTGGGCCAGTAGAGCGCCGCGTGTTCCCAGGCGGCCAGGCCGAAGCGGGTGGCGGCGAAGACCAGGCCCATGACGATGCCGATGTGCAGGCCGGCCACGGCGAGGAGGTGGGCCAGGCCGGAATCCTGGAAGACGGCGCGCTCGCGGGGCGGGATGGCGGTGCCTATGCCGGTGAGCAGCGTGGCCGCGATGGCGCCGCGCGGGCCGGGCAGGTCGGCCATCAGCCGGGCGGCGATGCGTGTGCGCAGCGCCTGCCACCAGCCGTTGGCGGCAGGTGAGAGGCGCTGGGCCGGGCCGAGCGCGAAGCCGTAGGCGGCCAGGCCGTCGAAGAAGGCCTCGCGCTGGGCGTCGCGGCCGCCGGGGTAGTCTGGCGGGGCGGGCGGGCGGAGCATGGCGCGCACCTGCACGAGGTCGCCGGGGGAGAGGGAGGCTGCGTCCGCCGTGCGCAGGCGTATGCGTACTGCGCGGGCGAGTGGGGGCTGGTCGTCCAGAGAGGGCGTGGCGAGGGTGATGCGTTGGCCTTCCGGCAAGGCTTCAACCGCGGCGAGGCGGCCGCTGAGGGTGACCGCGTGGCGGGGCAGGTCGGGGAAGGGGGGTGCGACGGCGGTGGCGAGGCAGGCCAGGGTGAAGCCTGTTGTGGCGCTTGCCGCGCAGAGGGCGGCAGCGCGGGGGATTGCCCAGCGCCAGAGTGCGGGGACGCTGGCGGCGGTGGCGGCGAGTGCGGTGCAGGACCAGGCGAGCGAGGGTTCGAAGGTGAGGGCGAAGTAGGCGAGCATGCCGGCGGCGAGGAACACCGGCAGGAACAGGGTGAAACGGCCGTGCTGGTGTTCGAGGAAGAGGTCGAAATGGTTGTGCACGGGGGTGTGTAGCATGTGGGTAGGCTGGGCAAGCGGTTCTTTTTTAGAAAAAAAGAACCAAAAAACTTTTTATCTCTGGGGTACGCCGTGCTGAACGGTGCGTGACAGCGGGTAGTTCAGTGTTCGTTTGAAGTCGCCATTGCCGCGCTTATGTTCGTCTGCGCGCCGGACGTGCCGCCCACCATGGCCGCACGGGCTACGCGCACGAACTGGTGCAGCGCGGTGACCCCGCCGGTCAGCGGGCCTGCGCCTTTCCTCCGCTTCCGTGCCATGGCCAAAGAGGCCACTTCGCTCCGGCGCTCGAAAACCACGCCAGCTGACTCACCGTGTCGAGTTTTGAACGGACGCTACCAACCTTCGCGTTGCGAAATCCATGAACTCGCTTGATGGTATGAGCGGCGGACTGGTTGCGTTTACTTTGGTCGTGATCGTGTCTGGTGGTGTGTGAGCGGTTTTGCCTTCGCGTTGGCTGCCATGGGAGAGATGCCGATGGCTATGCCGATCAGGGTGAAGGAAGAGAGACAACCACGAAGGCACGAAGCACAGGAAGAAGGAGGGCAGCCGTTATGCGGCGTCCGATGCGGACGTAGTTCCGAGGACTGTCACGCGGAACGCGTGAGACCGGCGTCATGGTCAGCAACAAGCGAGTATTTGCGTTGTGCTGTCGCGGATAGCTGAAACGACATGTTTCACCACGGCATGGCCCGAGAGACCAAAAATTTTTTGGTTCTTCTCAAAAAAGAACTGCTTGCCTTGCTTCTGCTTCACTCCGTTTGGAGCAGACCTGTAATACCGGTCTGTCTGCGTCCGGTAAGCCCCTTCTTCGTGTCCTTCGTGGTTTCCCTAGCTTTTGGCGCGCACCAGACATAGTGGCTTTCTGGCGCGGTCGGCAGAGCCGCCCTAGATACGGGCCATGACCGTTCGCACCCGCTTCGCTCCCAGCCCCACCGGCCTGCTGCACATCGGCGGGGCGCGCACGGCGTTGTTCAACTACCTGTTCAGCCGACACCACAACGGCGCCTACCTGCTGCGAATCGAGGACACCGACCGGGAGCGCAGCACGCAGGCGGCGGTGGATGTGATTTTGCAGGGGCTGGCGTGGCTGGGGTTGTCGGCGGACGAGGCGCCGGTGTTCCAGTCGACGCGGGCGGCGCGGCATGCGGAGGTGGCGGCCGAGCTGGTGGCGCGGGGGCATGCGTATCGCTGCTACACGAGTGCGGACGAGCTGCGCGAGATGCGCGAGCGGGCGACGGCGGAGGGGCGGCCGCCGCGCTACGACGGGCGCTGGCGGGACCGCGATGCGGCGGACGCGCCGGCGGGGGTGGCGCCGGTGGTGCGGCTGCGGGCGCCGCGCGCGGGCGAGACGGTGGTGGACGATCTGGTGCAGGGGGAGGTGCGGGTCAGCAACCTCGAGCTGGACGACATGATCATCCTGCGCAGCGACGGCTCGCCCACGTACCTGCACGCGGTGGTGGTGGACGACCACGACATGGCGATCACCCACGTGATCCGCGGTGACGACCACCTGACCAACACGTTCCGGCAGGCGCAGGTCTACGACGCGATGGGGTGGGTGCGGCCGCGGTTCGCGCACATCCCGCTGATCCATGGGGCGGACGGGGCGAAGCTGTCGAAGCGGCACGGGGCGGTGAGCGTGCTGGAGTTCGCGCGCGAGGGGTTTCTGCCGGAAGCGCTGTGCAACTACCTGCTGCGGCTGGGGTGGGGGCATGGCGACGCGGAGGTGCTCTCACGCGAGGAGGCGGTGGCGTTGTTCGACCTGGACGGGGTGGGCCGGGCGGCCAGCCGGATGGATTACGCCAAGCTGACGCATCTGAACGGCGTGTGGCTGCGGCAGGCGGACGACGCGCGGCTGACGGCCGAGGTGATGCGCAGGCTGGCCGGGCAGCCCGGGCTGGTGCTGGACGCGGTGGCCGAGGCGCGGGTGCTGGCGCTGATGCCGGGGTTGAAGGAGCGGGCGAAGACGCTGGTGGAGCTGGCGGGGAGTGCCGCGTTTCTGGCGCGTGGGGTGCCGCTGGCGTTGGACGACAAGGCTCGGGCGGTGCTGACGGCGGAGGTGCGAGGGCTGCTTGGCGGGCTGGCGTCGCGGTTGGGGGAGACGGATTTTTCGGCGGCGAGCCTGGATGCGGCGTTGCGGGCATACGCGGAGGAGAGCGGGCGGAAGCTGGGCCAGGTTGCACAGCCGCTGCGCGCGGCGCTGACGGGGAGCACGATGAGTCCGGGGATCGATGCGACGCTGGCGGCGCTGGGGCGGGACGAGGCGCTGGCGCGGATTGCTGCGGTTTCGGGGTAGGCACGGGCTGGCGAAGGAAGGCCTGCTTTTTTGAAAACAAGCAGCAAAAACCTTTTGGCTCGGCTGTCGCGGCGTTTTCTGCATCGTCCGGTTGGGCGGAATAACATCTCCTGTTGAGGTTTGAAGGCTTGCGTGTTGCAGGCAGGCTTCTGCTTCGCAAGCGAAATGAATTTGTTCGGCAGCTTACGCGAGCTATCGCGGTTAGGGTGGAACGACACGCATCCGCACCGCGCGCTTACGAGAGCAAAAGTTTTTTGCTTCTTTTTTTCAAAAAAGAAGGCCTTGCTTCGCTTGCCGCCGCAAATGCCAGGCCGATGACGAGCAGGATGGACGCGAAGAAGAAGGGCGCGCCCGGTAGGTAGGCGTGGTCGCCTTGGGCCACGAAGTGCGCGAAGCTTTCGGTGTAGATGGTGGGGCCGATGAGGCCCGCGATTGCCATCAGGCTGCTGTTGACGCCGGCGAGCCGGCCCTGTTCGAGGCCGCTGACGCGCTGGCTCATCAGGCCGGTCAGGGCTGGCTGGATGAAGCCCCACAGGGCGAGCACGGGGATGGAGGCCAGGTACCACAGGCCGGTCGGGGCGGCGCCCATCATGGCGAAGCCGGCGATGCCGAACGCCAGGCCGGCGAGCAGTGCGTTGGGTTCGCCGAGGCGGCGCACGACGGGGCCGGTGAGCACGCCGCCGACGAGGGCGGAGGTGACGCCGAAGCCGGCCAGCATGTAGCCGACTGCGCTCTGGTCCCAGTGATATCGGTAGGTGGTGTAGAGCACCGCGATGGTGGGCAGGGCGTTCTGGGCGAGCGACACCAGGAAGGTGAGGACGGCAAGGCCGCCTAGGCCGGTGCCGCGCCGGAGCATGAGAAAGGCGCCGAGCGGGTTCATGCGTCGCCAGGCGAGCGGCGAGCGGCGGTCCGGTGGCAGCGACTCGGGCAGGACGAACACGCCGAAGAGGCCATTGGCCAGGCTGAGGCCGGCGGCGACCCAGAACGGCAGCCGCGGGTCCCAGGATCCGAGCAGGCCGCCCAGCGCCGGGCCGGCAACGAAGCCCACGCCGAAAGCTACGGAGATCAGCCCGAAGCGGGCGGCCCGGCGGTCCGGCGGTGTGACGTCGGCGATGTAGGCGTTGGCGGTGGAGAAGCTGGCGGCAAAGATGCCGGAGACCAGGCGGCCGACGAACAGCAGGGCCAGGCCGGGCGCCAGCGCCATGAGGATGTAGTCCAGGCCAAGGCCGAAATTGGAGGCAAGGATGAGCGGCCTGCGGCCGTAACGGTCCGACAGGGCACCCTGCACGGGCGAGAAGATGAACTGCATCAACGCCCAGGCGGTGCCGAACAAGCCCAGCATGTGGGCGGTGTTGACGGCGCTGCCGCCCTCGAATGAGAGCACGAGGCGCGGCAACACGGGGACGACAACTGCGATGGCCAGGATGTCGAGGGTGACGGTGACCAGAATGAAGCCGATGGCGGCGCGCTGCATGAACACTCCTGCTGGTGCGAGCGAGGCTGCACCGGTGCGGGGATTAGGGGAAAATTAGATTGTGTTGGGTAAGGTGGAGTGAGTGGTTGGCGGAAAAGGTGAGGACGGTGACGAACGCTGCTGTGGGCCTAGCCGCCGAAGAGAGCGCTTGCCGGGCGTTGGTGTCGGACGGGTGGGCTATCCTGGCCAAGCGGGTGCGGACGAAGGCCGGCGAAGTTGATGCCGTGGCGGAGAAGGATGGGCTGCTGGCGTTCGTCGAAGTCAAGGCGCGACCTACCCTTGCGATGGCGGCGTCCGCCCTTGGCGCGCGACAGCAGGGACGGCTGATGGCTGCCGCTGAGATATTGCTGGCCGAGCACCCGGATTGGGGGTGCAACGGCGTGCGGTTCGATGTGATGCTGGTTGACGGGCAAAGCCGGGTCCGGCGGGTAGCGGACGCGTTCCGCCTGCATTGAGTCGACTCGGCGCCGCGTTGGCCCTTCCGCACGGCGCTGCTACACGGCAGCGCTTGAAGCGGAACACAGGATACCCGGCATGAGTCTGGCACAAGGGTCGAGCGGCAGCCTGCGCGTCGCTGTCCAGATGGACCCGATCGAGGCCGTCAACATCGACGGCGACAGCACCTTCGCCCTGATGCTGGAGGCGCAGGCGAGGGGGCACGTGCTGTGGCACTACGAGGTGCGGCACATGTCGTTGCGGGAAGGCAAGTCGGCGCCGGCGGCGGGGCGGACGGAGCGGCTGACTGCGACGGCGCGGCCGGTGCGGGTGCAGCGTGAGCGCGGCCGGCATTACAGCTTTGGGGAGGCGGTCACGCTGAACCTGGCTAGCATGGACGTGGTGCTGATGCGGCAGGACCCGCCGTTCGACATGGCCTACATCACCGCCACGCACATGCTGGAGCACATCGTGCCGCGCGACGGGCGGCCCGGCACGCTGGTGGTCAACGACCCTGCGCACGTGCGCAACGCGCCGGAGAAGCTGCTGGTCACGCATTTTCCGGACCTGATGCCGCCGACACTGATCACCTGGGATGCCGACGCTATCCGCAGCTTCCGCGCCGAGCATGTAGACATCATCGTCAAGCCGCTGTTCGGCAATGGCGGTGCCGGCGTGTTCCGCATCAAGCCGGACGACGAGAATCTGGCGTCGCTGCTGGAGATGCACTTCGCTCGCTCGCGCGAGCCGCTGATGGTGCAGCGCTACGAGCCGGCGGTGCGGCTGGGGGACAAGCGGATCATCCTGATCGACGGCGAGCCGGCGGGCGCGCTGAACCGGGTGCCTGCGCAGGGGGAGGCGCGGTCGAACATGCATGTCGGCGGGCGGGCGGAGGCCAGCAGGATGAGCGCGCGGGATGTGGAGATCTGCGCGCGGATCGGGCCGATGCTGCGGGCGCAGGGGCTGATCTTTGTCGGTATCGACGTGATCGGGGATTGGCTGACGGAGATCAACGTGACGTCGCCGACCGGGATACAGGAGATTGCACGGTTCGACGGGACGAACTTGGCGGGGATGATCTGGGAGCGGATCGAGGTTAGGAGGCGGGAGTTGACTTCGAGCGTTTAGACGGGAGCTAAAGTCGAGCTTCTAAAGAAAGGAAGGCCTGCTTTTTTGAAAAAAAGCAGCAAAAAACTTTTGTCCCTGCTGTCGCGGACTCTCCCGCATCGTTTACTCAAGGAACAAAAGTTTTTTGGTTCTTTTTTTTCAAAAAAGAACCGCTTGCCTTGCCTTGCACGCGCTCAACTTCCGCCCGCCGCCAGCCCCGCGTTGCGCAAATCGCTGAAGAACCGGCAGCTCTCGTCGTTGCCGGGCAGGTACTGGGTGCAGCCGATCGCGTTCAGCCGACCCGGGTCGGGCACCGGCACGTGCGGCGGCAGGTCGCCGGTGATCGCCTCGCCGATGCCGATGGCGCCGGCCACCGCGGCGGCGTTCTGCCCGGAACTGGCGGCCGCCGCACGGAACGCGTCACGCCCGCCGTTCCAGGCGATGGCCGCGGTCAGCAGGGCAGCGGGCTTCACCGCAGGCGAGGCGCCCAGGACGATGCCGAGCCCGGGCGCGACCCGGCCGGTGCCGAACAGGTTCTCCATGGTGATGGCGCAGGCGACGGCGGCGCCCTTGCGGTCCACCACGACGAAGCTGGTGGATGCGGGCAAGGCGGGCAGGGTGCCGGAGATGGCAGCGCCCTGCAGCAGCGACAGCGGGTCGTTGCCGGCCTGGCCGGAGCGCCAGGTGGCGATGGTGGCGATGGACTGGTCCACCATCGACTGCGAGACGGTGTTGCTGCGAACGTAGGACAGGAAGGCGGCGGCGGCGCCCAGCCCGCCATCGGCCGGCGGCGGCAGGAAGGCGACCTGGTCGGCGCCGTCCTTGACCAGGATCGGGTTGCCTAGGGAGGCGACGGAACGCCGCAGGTCGTATTGGGTGATGGGGCCGCCGGCCTCCACGCTCGCCTCGGTGAGGCGCTGGCCGAGCAGGCCCTGGTAGAGGTCGCCAACGCCGGAGCGGCTGAGCGAGGTGAGCGTGCTGGCCAGGTCGGTCTGGATCAGGCGGGCGCCTTCGCCGAGCGGCTGGCCGCCGGGTGCGAAGATGGCGGCAGCGTTGGGGTCGCCCAGCAGCGGGCCCTGCACCTGGGCCAGGTCGCGGCCGAGCGCGCGGGAGATGGAGAAGCCGTCCTGCGCCGCCTGGATGGCGGGCGCCAGCAGGTCGGCGAAGTTGCGCGAGGCGTAGCGCGCGCTGAGCAGATAGAGGCCGCGGGCCAGCATGGGCACCGCGGCCGGGCGGTCCCCGGCGTTGGCGGCGGGCGCGCGCGGGGTGAACAGGATGGCTTCCGGGGTGCCGTGGTTGGGCGAGGCGTAGCCGGGCTGGTAGGCCATGCAGGCGCCACCACCGCCCAACGAGGCGCGCGAGGGCAGGGTGGCCGACAACATGAAGCCCAGCGTGACGGCCGCGTCGGCAGCGTTGCCGCCGGTGGCCAGCACCTCGCGCGCGGCGAGTGCCGCCAGCGGCTCGTCGGCCACCACGCCGCCGATGAAGCCCTTGAGGTGCTCGCCCGGGTCGAGCGGGCCACCCAGAATTGTCTTGCGCACGGAATGGATGGTGCCGCAGCCGCTGAGGCCCAACGACAGCGACACGGCCAGACTCACCCAAGGCCGTGCCCGGCTACACACGCGTTCACCCACTGACGCTGCCACTCCGCCTGTTTCCGGACGCGGTGCATTAGACGCGTTCCGGTGCCGGAGCAACCGAGGCGGCCGGGTGGGCGGCAGCCGTTTCGGTAAACCGGCCACGGTGGCCAGCCCGGCCGGCGGCGGGTTCATGACCGGCCCGCTTGGGCCTGTCGAGCCGACCGCGTACGGGTTCAGGCGCGTGCTTGCCCGGGTGCGGGCCGGCCTCGCCGGACCGGGTGGCGGGCGGGAGAGCGGGCTTGCCGCTTGCTTCGAGGATCGACTGCGTTCGACGGCGGGTTCGGATGCCTTTTTTAGGAGACGGTTCCGAACGTAGGCGGCCGCGCGTTGTCGTAGGTACGCTGCGCCCTGTCGAGGTTGTCGAAGTACCGGCTGACTTCTTCGGACACACCGGTCAGATGGAGGTAATCCTTGCTAAAATTGGCGACCCCCTGCAGTTCGGCAAGGTTGAGGATGCTCAACATCCTATGCTCGATCGCGATGAGGCGGCGTTCGCGGAACTCCTTGAGGACTCTGTTCACGTGCACCGGAGTCAGTCCGAGCGTGTCGGCAAGCTCGGTCTGAGTGAGCGGCAGCCGGAACACGTTCCCGTCCGTCAACCCGATGGCGGCATGTCGCCAGAGCAGCTCGCACAGCATGTAGGCGACCCTGCCGCGGGCATCGCGCCGGCCGAGCGACACGATGCGCTCGCGCAGCATCGGTTCCTCCTGCAGGGAACTCCACCACAGGGCGGCGGAAATGCGCGGCCTCTGCACGAACAGGTTCAGGATCTCGTCGCGCGAGATCGGCGCGATGCGCACCGGCGTGATGGTGCCGAGCGAGTGGTCCATCGCCTTGAGAAGAAAAACGTGTGCGTCGCACAAATCGCCGGGGATGAGGAACGTCATGATCTGACGGCCGCCATCCGGCAAGTTGCGGTAGCGCACAGCCATGCCTTCCTTCATGACGAACACCGACCGGGGCAGCCCTCCCTCCTCGACGATGTCTACGTCGGCGGGGAAGTACTCTTCGCGGGTCAGCAGCGTATCGAGCAAGTCCCGGTCGGACGCGGAAAGCTGCGCGTAGAGCGAGAGTTTTCGCGTCAGCGGATTGCTGCTCGGAACGGTGGTGGCCGACGGCTCACCAGATCCGGTCAGTGGAAGCGACATACTTAGTCTCCGGCAACTTATACCAATTTAATGCCGGCGAAGCGTTTGATCAATATTAACTGCTGGCGGCCAACCGCGTTGCTGGACAGGGACAGTGTCATGAGTAGCGATGGCACAACAGAGCCGACGACGTGCGCGCCACGTATCGGCCGGACGTACGCCCGACATTACGGCGCCGCGGTCGCGGCGAGGCTGGCGGACACCGCGCGCAGCAGGCCGATCGAGGCCATGCCGACGATGACGCCTTCGCTCGTTCCCGCCATCTCCTGCTTAACATCGATGACGGAGTCTATCGCCTCGACGATCTGCCGCTTTAGGACGACACCGTTGTCGATCAGGAGAAACAGCAGGCTCTCGACGAGCATCAGAGCCGCTTGGCCGTGTGGGTCGGGAGTTGCTTGCATCGGCAAGACTAGGCGCGGCACGCGAGCGACGTCGCACAACCAGATCAGTTTTGCACCCAATTCGGGCAGAACGCGCCTAGCCGGCGACTGATGTCACAGATCAACAGCGAGCTTCCGGCGCGGCGAGTGGTCGCCAATCGTGCAGCGCGGGCGCGGGCGCAGTCCGCCGCGCAGGATGCGCTTCGTCTGGCGAGCGGGTTCGCCGCGATGGCCGCGCGAAGCGACGACATGCCGGCTTTGCAGAACGAGGTGTGCCGGGTCGCGGCTGCGGGGCTGCGGGTCGGTTTTGCCAAGCTCCTGGTGTACGACCCGGACAGACGCGACTTCCTCGTGCAGGCCGGGGTGGGCTGGCGAGAGGGCGTGGTGGGCCACGCGCGGCTGTACGCCGACGTAGGAACCGCGGCCGGGTTCACCTGGCGGAGCGGCGAGTCGGTCATCGCCAACAGCCTGGTGACGCAGCTGCGTTTCCGCGTGCCGGACGTGCTCGCGCAACACGCGATCGCCAGCACCATCAACGTCGCCGTTTCCGCCGACGCCGACACGGCCTTCGGCGTCCTAGAAGTGGAGAGCCCCGACCCGGGGCGTTTCGTTGCCGAAGACGTGTACTTCATTGCCAGCCTGGCGCACAGCCTCGCATCCGCGCTCGGCCGCGCCGCGCGGCGGCAAGATTACGAGGAGCAGATCGCACGCCAGGCTGCCGAGTACAAACTGATGTTGCAGGAGATGCAGCACAGGATTCGCAACGACCTGCAGGTGATCTGCAGCGTCGCGTCTCAGGAAAGGCGTCTCGTCGCCGACCCGGCCGAGACCATCGGTATCGAGCGCATCATTCGCCGCGTCTTCGCGCTCGCCCACTTGTACGATCACCTGCTCGACGGGCAGGCTGTGGGTCAGATCGACCTGGGCGCGTACCTGCAGTCTCTGTGCGGCAAGATCGCCGCGGCGGACGAGCTGTCGGACGCGGGCATCACGATCGACGTCGACGCAGCACGCCTGGTCATGCAGGCCGATCGCGTGGTCAGGCTCGGGGTAGCGGTGAACGAGCTGGTGGCCAACGCGGTCCGGCACGCTTTCGGTGGCGCGGCAGGTGGACGCATCACCGTCACGCTGGCCGCTACGGGCAACGACGGACGCGGGCCGCCGGAACTGAGTGTTGCCGATGACGGCTGCGGGTTTACCGAGCCCAACCCCGGCAGGCTGGGCATGTCGTTCGTGGAGGAACTGACGCGGCAGGCCGGAGGCTTGCTGGAGCGCGAGCACGCCAAGGGCACGTTGTGGCGGATCAGGTTGTAGCGCGCGCGCCGGCCGCGCGAAAGCGGCCGGGTAGGTAGAGGTGTCTGCCGCCGGTTCGAGGCAGAGTGTGTTGCGGTGGCGCGCAGGCGGGTTTGCGCGGCGGGTGAGACCACGACCGGTCATGCCGCACCGGGACCGCGAGGGTGCGGTGAGCGGGCACGACGCTCGGCGCGGGATGCGTCAGGACAAGGCGGCGGCAGGCTGACGCGAACGTCCGGAGCGGGGCGTTCATGATGATGCGAGACGTGCGATGCTCAGGAAACGGGTACGTCCTAGTTGCCGACGAGATATTGTGAAATGAAACGCGAGAGGTCGGTGGAACGACGTTTCAGCCAGGCACGGCGCGGCAAAGAGGCGGCACCCCGTGGAGTGCCGCCCGAGTTGGAGAGGAACGTTCAGGCGAAGTCGACAGGTACCCTCCTTTCGAGCCGAGTTTTGCGTCTGTCGGCTGAGCTGTCGTTAAAATGGATTGTCGTTGGTCTCAACGCGACGTGAACCGCGATGATCCGGACGGGCTTTGATGCGTCAGTGGCGCGAAGACGTCCGGCGTGACGCAGTGAGTTGTCGTGCGGATGCGGCCCGGTGACCGGCCGAGGATTTCGTCGCGGTGTGAACGGACAGGAGTGCCGGCGAGCGTCACGCATGGTGCGGGGCGTATGTGTACTGTCGCGCAAGGTCATCTGGACGGAGCCGGGCTTTGCTCGCGCTTGAAACCGACGGGCCGAGAGTATTTCACGGTAGAATTAAACTGTTTAAGTGCGCGGCCGGATGGGGCGCAGCAGTTTCGATGCTGCAGAGGCGAGATTCGGGGTGCGGCTGCGACGCATTCGATGAGGGCCGGGCCACGGAGCACGATCCGTGTCGTGCCGGCTTAGGGCATCGACGGCCATGCGACGCACGGTCTCAGCCGTGCGGCTTTCCGGAACGTCGGTGGACCAGCCGCCACGATTCTTTACTGCGACGGCTTCAACATTCAGGTGCGGTCCCACATGCAACCAGCAGCTCACCACCACATCGGCAAGGCACGGCTGCGGCTCGTGAAGACGGGCTGCCCGGCCCCGCCGGAGCTGCCGACGTTGCTGTCGTTCCTGTTCTACCTGGAAGGATATAGTTGCGCGGAGGCCGACGACGACGTCGACTCCAACCCTTACAATAGGGGAACGATCGAACAGATTGCCTGGCAGAACGGTTGGCAGGAGTACTGGCGGTCGCACTGAACCGGCGCAGCGGACGCGCCGGTTCCAGCCGATAGAGTCGCGGCGAGGCGCGTCGCCGAGCCCTGCGTTGCGTGCGTGCGCGCTGGGCGACGGTCCACGTGGGCGGCAGGCCGCGTCAGCGGGTGCGGCGCCGCCGACGCATTGTCGGCGGGGTGTCAGCGGCCTGCTGGACGCCGGCCAGGCTTGCAGGCGGCAGGCGCAGAGCGCCGCGAGATATGAGCCGTACGATGGCTCTGGGGGGGACGCCGACGCCTCGTCAGCCCGGGTCAGCGATGCTAGACGTCCGCCGACCCTGACACCGAGAGGCGGTTCGCCATGCGCTCACTCATCCTCGCCCTTGCCGTGCTCGCCGCGGCGCTCACAGCACCGCGCGCGCTGCGGGCCGCTGAGGCCTTTACGCCGGAGCAGAGGCAGGAGATCGTGCAGATCCTGCGCGAGGCGCTGAAGTCCGACCCGAGCATCCTGCGCGACGCGGTGATGACGCTGCAGGCCGACGACCAGGCGCGCGAGGCGGCCGACCAGAAGACCCGCGTGGCAGACAAGCGCCAGGCGCTGCTGGCCAACCCCGGCGACCCGGTGGCGGGCAACCCGGCCGGCGACGTGACGCTGGTGGAGTTCTACGACCCGCGCTGCCCGTATTGCCGCCGCATGCTGCCGGCGATCGCCTCGCTGCTGCACAACGACCCGAAGGTAAGGCTGGTCTACAAGGACATTCCCGTGCTGGGTCCGGCCAGCATGCTGGAGACACGCGCCATTCTGGCCGCGCAGCGCCAGGGCGGCTACGAGAAGATGCAGCAGGCGCTGATGCGCAACCCGGCCCAGCCGAGCGATGAGATGATCCGCGAGACGGCCAGCAGCCTCGGGCTGGATGCCGGGCGGCTGATGGCGGACATGAACAGCGGCGCGGTCACCCGGCAGATCGACGCGAATCTGGCGCTGGCGCAGCAGTTGAAGGTGGACGGGACGCCGGTGTGGATCGTGGGCGACACGGTGATACCGGGGGCGGTGAACGAGGCGGCGCTGGCGGCGGCGGTGGCGGGGGCGAGGAAGGGGTAGGAACAAGCAAAGCCTGCTTTTTCGAGAAGAAGCAAAAAGCTTTTGCTCCTGCTGTCACGGACGGCTGAGACGTGACGTTTCACGCAACGGGTCTGACGAGAGCAAAAGTTTTTTGGTTCTTTTTCCAAAAAAGAACTGCTTGCTTGGCTCAGTGCACGTCCACCGTCACTTCCTTGACCTTCAGCGCGGGCGCGATGCGGACGAGCTGCTCCACCTGGCCGGAGCTGGCGCCGTCGTCGACGATTTGCTGGGCGACTTCGCGGCCCGAGGCGGCGGCGGCCTCCGCGGCGTCGGCTTGGGCGTCCGTGCCGGTAACGGGGGGCACCAGCGTGACCACGGTGAACAGCACGTCCGGCTTGCGGGCCAGCGCGCGCTGCACCAGCGAGGCCAGGACGTCGTGGTAGTCCGGGTCGGGCGTGGTGTAGCTGATCCTGACCAGCGAGGGCGGCGGCGGGGGCGCGCTGACCACCTTGGGGGTGGGCGGGCGTTCGGCCGCGCTGTTGAAGTCGCGCTCGTCGAGCAGGTGGCAGCCGGAAAGGGCAACGGCCACGCAGATACAGGCGATGCGGCTTGCTAGCATGTGTGGAAGGCTCGCAGACCTGTCCGGGTTGGGCAACACCGGTCGGTCTCAGGCAGGCAAGCCGTTCTTTTTTGAAAAAAGAACCAAAAAACTTTTGCTTCCTGGGGACACGCTGCGGAGGAGTCCGCGACAGCAGGGGTAAAAGTTTTTTGCTGCTTTTCAAAAAAGCAGGCCTTGCCTTCTTGGCCACGAGTGCGTTCGCCGGCAACTACCGGTTCTGAGCCGAAAGCGGCGAGCTGTCGTAACGCGCCAGCAGGTCGGTTGGGCCCTGGTAGATCGCGATGCAGTGCGCCTGCTGGAGACTGGCTTCGGAGAAGCCGCCGCAGAGGACGCCGATGGTGCGCAGGCCGGCTTTCGTGGCGGCCTCGGCGTCGTATGGGGTGTCGCCGATGACGATGGCTTCGTCGGGTGACACGTTGCCGAGCTTGGACATGGCGGCCTGGAAGATGTCGGGTTCGGGCTTGGATTTTTCCGCGTCGTCCGCGGAGGTTTCGGCTTCGGTGAGGTCTTCGATGTTGGCGAGCTTCTTGTAGTGGGCGAGCTCGTCGGCTTTGGCTGAGGAGGCGAGTATGATGCGCAGGCCGTCGGCTTTGATGCGCTCGAACAGGGCGCGGACGTCGGCGAACGGGGTGATCTGGGAAATGTAGGTTTCCTTGAGGATCTCGCCGCGGCGGGTGTTGAGGTGTTCTCCGTGGTGGTCCAGCTCGTCCTGGCTGAGGAAGACCGGCAGGAGCTGGTCGCCGCCTTTGCCGATCTGGCCGCGGACTGCGTCGAAGGCGACGTCGTGGCCGAACTCCTTGAAGGCGTCGACCCAGGCTTGGGCGTGGATGCCGACGGAGTCGACCAGCGTTCCGTCGACGTCGAAGATGACAGCTTTGAGCATCAGGGCCTCCCAATAGGCCGCTAACGTTGCGGGCGTGCGGCGGACTGTTCACCTTGGCGGTAGCAGGGCTGGGTGAGCCGACCGCCTCGACCACGCGTGCGGTTGAGAGAGCAGAAGTTTTCGGTTCTTTCTTCAAAAGAGAACCGCTTGCCTTGCCTGCTCCGGCCGGTCAGCCCGGCTTGACGTGGCGGGCTGCGGCTTCCGCGGTGTCTTCCGGGCGCGTGTTGAAGGCGATTGCGGCGGCGGGCGCTGCCTTGTGGACGGTGTTGATCACCAGTTCGAACAGATGCAGGCTTTTGGGAGGGATTCGCAGACCGCCGCCGATCACCACGCAGTCGTAATGAGCGGCTGAGAGTTGTTTTTCGAGCATGGGGCCGGCCGTCTCGTCGGGAGCGATCATGCAGATGTCGCCTTGCCAGCCGCGCTTGTGGATTTTCTGCACGGCCACGGCGATGCCGGCGTTGATCTTTGCGGCATCGAAACCCGGCGGCAGGGCAGGGTCGGAGAAGTCTACGGTTTCGGGCTTCTGGCCGACGAAGAGGATGCGGGTCAATGGTCTCTCCCTTTTGTGGGCTATGTGTCAGATTGCGGTTCGGTGGGGCGGCAGGGAAGCAAAGCAAGCGGTGCTTTTTTGAAAAAAGAGCCGAAAAACTTTTGCTCTCTGGTGGGCGTCGGCTGACGGTTCGCGACAGGTTTGCGGGGGCCAGCGCGGGCTTTTTCTTACTTGGCAGGTTTTCTTTGGACGACGCACGATCGCAACACGCTGCCCTGGCCAGCAGTCTTTGCAGCGACGTAGCCGGCAGCGGGGCGGGGCTGTGCGTGGCGGCTGGCCAGCTGGTTGGCGGGCATCTGCGGTTCGATGCGGCGGATCCGGCCTGGGCGGACCGGGACCGGGTGCTGGCCGAGCCGGCGTGTGCCGGGCTGGCGGGGGCGTTGGAGCGCCGGCTGGGCAGTCCCGGGCAGTTCGCGGTGCAGGCGCAGGCGTTCGAGGCGGGTGTGGGCCAGGCGCTGGCCGAGCGGATGCTGGCGGCGCGATACGGGCGGTCGCTGGTGGACCACCGGGTTTGGGTGTTGTGCACGGCCGACCGGCTGGCCACCGGCGCGGTGCAGGAGGCGGCTTGGCTGGCAGGGGCGTGGCGGCTCGGGCGGCTGGCGGTGCTGGCGGCGGGCGAGGCGGACGAGGCGCCGGGCGTGGCCGGCATTGCGGCGGGCGGGTGGACGGTGCGGCGGGTGGCGGCCGGGGATGCGGGGGCGGTGGAGTCGGCGCTGTCGGCGGCGTTGCGGTCGTACAAGCCGACGCTGGTGCTGTGCGTGGGGAAGGCGGCTGCGACCGTGGAGGTTGACGCGGGAGCCGAGGCGCTGTGGCAGGCGGCGGGCAGCCGTCGGGCGGGGGCGCGCCGCGGGTGGCTGAAGCGGCTGGCGCGGCACTCCAGCCGGGCCGGATTCGTGACCGCGCTGTCTGGCCGGCCGGCGGCGGGCTGGCACACCGTGTTGCTGGAGGCAGGGGCCAGGCCGGGCGCGGGCGGCGTGGTCTCCACGCTGGCCACCGTGCGGGGGGCGTTGGCCGGGTTGGGCGCGGTGCTGCCGGACCTGGCCGTGCTGCCGGGCGACCCGGCGCTGGCGGCACTGGCGGGGCAGAGCGAGCCGCCGGCGGCGCTGCACCGGGCGGCGGGGCGGCTGGCGTTGGGCATGGGGGGTGTGCAGTTGGGCGCCGCACTGCATGGCGGGGTGCTGCCGGTGGCGGCGCAGGCAGCCGCGGAGCACGATCAGGTGGTGCCGGGGCTGCGGGCGGCGGCGCTGGCGCAGGCGCGGCTGGTCCAGGTGCTGATCGAGCCGGAGGTGGCGGGGGAGGCGGTGCCGCGGGCGGGGCTGGCCGCGATCCGCAACCTGCTCGTGTTCCGCCCTGCCGACAGGACCGAGGCGCTGGAGTGCCTGGAGGTGGCGGTGGGGCGGGCGGCGGGGCCGAGCGTGCTGATGCTGTGCGACGCGGCGGTGCCGGTGCTGGCCGAGGCGCCCTCGCGCACCCGGTCCGCACGTGGCGGCTACGTGGCGGCGGAGGCGCGCGGTGTGCGGGGGGCGAGCCTGGTGACCAGCGGGCGGGAGCTGCACGTGGTGCTCGGGGTGCGGGCGGGGCTGGCGCAATGCGGGGTGGAGGCGGCGGTGGTCTCGCTGGTGTGCTGGGAGCTGTTCGCGCTGCAGGATGAGGGCTGGCGCGACGCGGTGCTGGGGGCGGCGCCGCGGATCGGGGTGGAGGCGGGCGGGACGTTCGGGTGGGAACGCTGGCTGGGGGAAGGCGGGCTGTTCGTAGCCCCGGAGGGGGAGACGGCGGAGGCCCAGGTCAGGTTCGTGCGCGATGCGGTGCTGCGGCATCTGGGGCGGCCGCCGGCTAGGGAGGCGGTTGTTTGAGAGAGGAACGGTGGGGCCGAGTTTGGGAGCGAGCAGCCCGGCCGGGGGCGGCGGCTACCTTTCGACGCGCGATCATCGTTCGGCCGCCCGGCCTGTTCGAGGCCGAGCCGCCTGCGGCGGTGGCTCACGGGAGCTTCGAGAGCAGGCTGGACGGCCGAACGGAGGGCTGACGTCGAAGAAAGCCGGAGAAGGTAGCCGCCTGGCGATGCTGAAGCGCCGAGGGTGTTCGCTGCGAGACTTGAGTACCCCAGTGAAAAACTATTGATCCCTTGGGCGTGCGCTGGCGGGAAGGTCCGCGACAGCCGAGATAAAAGTTTTTGCTGCTTTTTTTCAAAAAAGCAGGCCTTGGCTTCTCGTTGGGGTCAGGGGCCTGGCCTGTGGACGGTGCGCGCCATCTCGGCCAGACGTTTCACGATCGTGTTGGCGGAAGCGGCAGGCGAGACTCTCTAGTCCGTTGTTTTGGCGCGGGTTGTTGTCCGGCCGGGTGAGGCCGTGCAGCTGGGTGTGGCTATGGACAGCCGGCGCGGGTTTCTACAGATACCTATATGATGGACGGGGTAGCGCCGCGGTCAGGGCGCGCCCGCAACGATAGTGGTGGGAGACGGAGAGGACATGGCAGTCAAGGTCGCGATCAACGGGTTTGGCCGGATCGGTCGCCTGGTGTTGCGCGCTATGGTGCAGAGCGGCCGCACCGACGTGGAGCCGGTGGCGATCAACGACCTGGGCAGCGTGGAGGCCAACGCGCATCTGTTCCGCTACGACAGCGTGCACGGGCGGTTTCCGGGCGAGGTTGTGGTGGACGGCGACAGCATCACCATTCGGCACGGCGGACGGGTGTGGGGGCCGATCCGGGTTTCGGCCGAGCGGGAGCCGTCGCGTGTGCCGTATCAGGGCGTGGACGTGGCGATGGAGTGCACCGGGCTGTTCACCAGCAAGCAGGCGGCCTCGGCGCTGCTGGCGGCCGGGGCGAGGCGGGTGCTGGTCTCGGCGCCGGCGGACGGGGTGGACGCCACGATCGTGTTCGGGGTGAACCAGGCGATGCTGACCGGGGAGATGACGGTGGTCAGCAACGCGAGCTGTACGACAAATTGCCTGGCGCCGATGGCCAAGGTGCTGCACGAGGCGCGCGGTATCGAGCGCGGCTACATGGTGACCATCCACAGCTACACCGGCGACCAGAAGACGGTGGACACGCTGCACCGCGACCTGCACCGGGCGCGGGCGGCGGCGCTGTCGATGATCCCAACCAGCACCGGGGCGGCCAAGGCGCTTGGGCTGGTGCTGCCGGAGCTGGCGGGCAAGCTGGACGGGACCTCGATCCGGGTGCCGACGCCGAACGTGTCGCTGGTTTCGCTGGACGTGAACCTCGCACAGCCGGCGAGCGTGGCGGAGGTGAACGAGCTGTTCCGGGCGGCGGCGGCGGGGCCGATGGCGGGGGTGTTGGAGTACAACACCGAGAAGCTGGTGAGCAGCGACTTCAACGGGGTGGCGGCGTCCTGCACGTTCGATGCGACGCAGACGGCGTCTGTCGATGGCGGCAGGATGGTGCGGGTGGCGGGGTGGTACGACAACGAGTGGGGGTTCTCGTCGCGGATGTCGGATACCGCGGCGTTGTGGGGGGAACTCTAGGAGGTGATTGCCAAGCCCGCCCGGGTGGCCGTCTGACGCGCTTCTGTTAGGCGACCGCATGTTACGTGAACGTCACTCGGAGCAGGCTCCGCATGATTGTTCGGTGCGCAGGACTGGTGAGGATCGGCTTGCCCGTAAAGTTAGGTGGTGCGGGTAAGCAGGTCCGTTCCGGTGTTCGTCGACGCAGGCAGGCCGGATAACCAGTCTGAGTTTGCAACTGTCCCGGACGGCTGATTTCATCGACCTGAAAGAAAGCCGGTCATCGGCTGTCGCGGCTTTCACGTCCGGGTAGGGAGAGCAGTGTGGCTGCGATCTGCGCAAGGGCCGAGACGCCGGAGGCAACGGACCTTGCAAGAAGAGGGTGGCATGACGGCGGAGGACTACCCAGGCCGAAGCTCTCAAAACGAGACGGTTATGGACTATCGTCATCGACTTGCGCGCTCCGAGGCCAGCGACTTGGCACTAGCGGGCTTGTCGGTAGAAGCTCAGCGTGCAGAGGCTATCGACCTCATCTCTCATCGCGTTTTTCATACACCGGCCTTGGGTGACGATCCTCCGCCACGATACTCTCTCTGCCCGACACCCTGCCGAATGTTTCGGTTTGAACGAGCGGGCCTCGCGATCCTCGCCGGCCTCCCAGTCGCAGGCTTTCGGTCCCGCTAGCGCGGTTGGTTCTGCGGTCGGGCGCCCAGGAGACAAAAGTTTTTTGGTTCTTTTTTTCAAAAAAGAACTGCTTTCTTCCTTACGGAGTGCACCCGATGTTCAAGACCCTCGACGGCGTAGACGTTTCCGGCAAGCGGGTGCTTCTACGCGCGGACTTGAACGTGCCGGTGCGGGACGGGCGGATCACCGACCTGACGCGGATCGAGCGGCTGTCGCCCACGATACGCGAGCTGGCGGAGGCGGGGGCGCGGGTGATCGTGGTGAGCCATTTCGACAGGCCGAAGGGGCAGCGGGTGGAGGCGATGTCGTTGCGTCCGGTGTCTGCCGCGTTGCGCGACGTGCTGGGAATGGACGTGTTCTTTGCCGACGATTGTCTGGGGCCGGTGGCCGAGGACGCGGTGTCGCGGCTGGAGCCGGGCCAGGTGCTGGTGTTGGAGAACACGCGGTTTCATGCCGGCGAGGAGGAGAACGACCCGGAGATGGCGCGGCGGCTGGCGGCGCTGGCCGACATCTACGTAAATGACGCATTTTCGGCGGCGCACCGGGCGCATGCGAGCACGGAGGGGGTGGCGCGGCATTTGCCGAGCCATGCCGGGCGGCTGATGCAGCGCGAGCTGGAGGCGTTGAGTGCGGCGCTGGACCATCCGGAGCGGCCGGTGGCGGCGATCGTGGGCGGGGCGAAGGTGAGCACCAAGCTGGCACTTCTGGGCAACATGATGGGGCGGGTGGACGTGCTGGTGATCGGCGGCGCGATGGCCAACACGTTCCTGGCCGCGCAGGGGGTGGCGGTTGGCCGGTCTCTGCAGGAGCCGGACATGCACGAGACGGCGCGGAAGATTTTGGCGCAGGCGCGGGCGGGGGGGTGCGAGATTGTGCTGCCGACCGACGCGGTGACGGCGACCGAGTTCCGGGCCGACCCGCCGACGCGGGTGGTGCCGATCGGGGAGGTGCCGGCGGATGCGATGATATTGGATGTGGGGCCGCAGACGGTGGCAGCCCTGGTGGCGCGGCTGCCCGGGCTGCGCACGCTGGTGTGGAACGGGCCGCTAGGGGCGTTCGAGACGCCGCCGTTCGATGCGGCCACGGTGGCGTTGGCGCATGCGGTGGCGGCGGCGACGAAGGCGGGGCAGTTGCGGTCGGTTGCCGGGGGCGGCGACACGGTGGCGGCGCTGAAGCATGCGGGCGTGGTGGATGACATCAGCTACGTGTCGAGCGCCGGCGGGGCGTTTCTGGAGTGGCTGGAGGGCAAGATGCTGCCGGGGCTGCTGGCGCTGCAGTCGTTGGACGGGGTGATCATCCCGGCGTGACGGCTCGGGCTGTGTGCTTGGGGTGGCCGGTTTGGGTGTTTGGGAAAGGTTAACGGCGCCGTTGATTTCGGTTGATCGTTGTTAAAAAATTGCTCATGGTTCTGACATGGACCGCAAACTCTTTCGAACCTGTTATGTTCTAGCGGCGGCTGCAGCACCTTTCCTGTTGTGCGCTGCGGCGCCGGATGCCGGCTCCCGCGGCATGCACGTGGAGATAAGCGATTTGGGTCCGCTGGCGCAGGCGCAGCCGGCTTCGGCCAAGACGCTGACGTTCCAGAATGCGATATACCAGGCGGCTCCGGTGCCGAACCAGGACGTGGAAGCGCCGCACGGTGTGATCCGGCAAGAGGCGCAGCTTTCGCCGAAGCTGCTGTCTGCGAAGCTGCCCTACCAGGGGGACGGCTACTCGTTCGGGTCGAGCCAGGAGACGGCGATCGACAACCGCAAGGCGGCTGCGGCCGGGCTGGGGCTGAGCGTTCCGGTTAACTGAGCCGGGCTGGTTTAGATTATAGGGCACATAACTAGCGACTTTGTCCCCAGAGGTATGGATTGCGGCGGGTGCCCTGGGCCTGTTTGCCTTAGCCAGCGCGTGCGGGATGTTACGAGGCTCGTAGGCCGGTCCCGAAGCGTCCGCACGGCAAAACCCAGGAAGCAAAGGTTTTTTGGTTCTTTTTTTCGAAAAAAGAACTGCTTCCTTCCTACTTTCAGCTCGACAACGACGCTTGCCTCGGCTTCGCGTTACGGTCGCTAAGCCGAGGAAGGGCTGCTTTTTCGCGAAAAAGAGGCGAAAAGCTTTTATTTCGGCTGTCGCGAACGGCTGAGATGGCGTGTTTTTGCGGTTGGCGTTGAGGGGGTGACGTTTTCTGGTTTTCAGAAAAGTGCTGCTTCCTTGCTTGAGGGAGGCCCGATGCGCCAGTTGATTGCCGGAAATTGGAAGATGAACGGGCTGACGGCGGAGAGCGCCGCGCTTGCCGCCGCGCTGCGGGCGCAGGCTGCGGCACTGGCCTGCGACCTGCTGGTCTGCCCGCCGTTCCTGCAGATACCGATGGTGGTGGACATCCTCGGCGATACTGGCGTGGCGGTGGGCGGCCAGGACTGCGCGGCCGAGATGTGCGGTGCGCACACCGGCGATGTGGCTGCTGAGATGCTGGCCGATGCCGGCTGCACGGCGGTGATCCTGGGCCACTCTGAACGCCGGCATGATCGTGGGGAGACAAGCGCACATGTGCGCGCCAAGGTGCAGGCGGCGATGCGGGCCGGGTTGCTGCCAATCGTGTGCGTGGGTGAGACGCAAGCCGAGCGTGACGCTGGACACGAGCAGGAGGTGGTGAGCCGGCAATTGGCCGAGAGCTTGCCGGATGGTTTTGCGGGCGTGCTGGCCTACGAGCCGGTCTGGGCTATCGGCACCGGGCGCGTGCCGGAATTGGCTGAGGTAGCGACGGTGCACAAGCACATTCGCGCGGGCTTGTTGGCGCGGGTGGGTGCGGCTGGAGGCGCGTTGCGCATCCTTTATGGCGGGTCGGTGAAGGCGGAAAACGCCGCTGCACTTCTGAGAGTGGCGGAGATTGGGGGCGCGCTGGTTGGGGGCGCGTCTCTGCTGGCGGAAAGCTTCTTGGCTATCGCACGGCAGGCGGATGTGGGGAGGTAGTTAGGGTTGGATGGCGTGGAGCTGTTTAGGACGGTTGGGCAGGCAAGGCTTAGGGTTGAAAGCGGTACACGGAGCGGGGTGTGGGCAGAGGACGAGAGCGCACGCTAGCTAAACGAAACTAGCGAGAAACGTAGGTTTGGCCGTAGCGGGAGGAGAGAGGGGCTGGCTCGGTTTGCCCGAATTAGGCTTCGTATTCAGTTTTCTGGTTGAGATCGAGCCGACCGGTTATCGATGATCGTGGCTAGGGTTCCGAGGTGACGTCAGGGAGGTGGTGCGTCAGCAGAAGTAGGTTGCCGACGCGTCCGATCCCCGCCTGGCTTCAGTTGGCCGTACGGCGTGGCTCGTGCGGTGCGGCCTTGTCGAACTCGGCGCTACCCTGATGAGTGCGCTCGCCGTGCTTGCCGCCGGGGGGAGTGCTACGCGACCAGTCGTGGCTGTGAACCAGGCCGTCGTCGTAGAAGTCGAAGGAAGGGGCAGCATGGGTCATGTGGGTCACTCCGTCGCGCTGGCGATGTCACCTACCTACGCGCTTCTCTGGTGATGTTTCACGGGAGATCGACGGGGGTGGAGTGAATAGTGTAAAGCTGTACACAAAGTGGAGTGTAAAACCTGAAATTCTGTAAAGTGGCACAGCTAGGGATGACCTGGGTTCTTGGTGGTTGGGGACGCTGCGACTTTTTACACTGTTTGTTGCGGGACGAAGTGCAAAGCCGTATCGCAATAGAGTTAAGCCGACAGGTTGCGTCTGGGCTCTTGTAGAGAACTGAACAGGACGATGAAGCCGGGCTGTTGGTAAAGCGAGCCGTTCGCGAAGACAGAAGTTGCAGCGCGCGGAACACTGGCGATTGGGCTTACCTACGGCGCGCGCGTTGCGCCAACGTCGAGCATCGGTCTGCACAACAAACGAGTGCAGGCGATCAGCGCAGGCGGGTAGAGATGTTGCGTCCTTTTGAAGCGAGCTGCGGAATGATAGTCGTTTGTTGTGGATGAGAGAAGACATCCCTCGGTCCTGCAGCATGGAAGGCCGGTCAACACTATCCAACGTTCTGACTGTTGCTTTGGAAAGAGCTTCCTTTCATCTCGGGGTGGCAGCCCTGCCCAAGTATACGAGTTATAGCTGAACAAAATCTTACCAGCGACGTAGATGCTTCCTGGCTATAAGTGGAGCCGCCATCAAGTATTATTCGGCAGCCGCGTTCGAGTGGACAGAGTTGTGCGACCCCTTTCTCGAAAAAAAACTGGTGCCTTGCTGTCGCTCGCGAACTTCAGCCGATGTGTGCGCCTTTACCCGGCTTTAAGTTTGACCGTTCACTGTGCGAGCGGACATTTGGACAGACGGAGAGATGCTCAGGCTAGTCGGTTGTGTTCTGAACCAGCATGATTACCGCTTGCTCGCGCTTGCCGCATTCATCTGCCTGCTCTCTTGCTTGACGGCGTCAGCGCTGCTCTCACGGGCCAGGGTTGCCGACCGTTGGCTGCGGGTGACCTGGCTGGCGATCGCGGGTCTGGAGTTCGGCGGCGGTGTTTGGTCTCTGCACTTCATCGCCATGCTGGGTTTTATGCCGGGCCTGGCCATCAGCTACGATGTGAGCGAGACGGGATGGTCTATCGTTATCGCCGTGTTGGGGGCATTTGCCGGGTTTGCGGTCGCTCTGTCGCGCTTGCCGGGGGTGGTCCGCGTGGTCGCCGGCGCCGCCCTGCTGACGGTCTCGATCGGCGGCATGCACTATGTGGGCGTTGCTGCAATGCGGCTGCAGGGCAGTTTCGCGCTTGACCACGGGCAAGTCGGCTTGTCACTTGTCGCATGCGGGCTGTTCAGCGCAGCGTCCGTGCTGGTGATGACGGACCTGCGCTCGCTTGGGCGTCAGTCACTCCTGATGTTGCTCCTCTCGCTTTCGATATGCCTCCTCCACTTCACCGGCATGTCCGCCATGTCGTTGCATCTTGGCGGCGGTGGCGGACGTCAGGATGGTCTTCTCGGCTCGCAGACGCTGGCCGCCGTCGTCGGCTCGATCAGCGTCGCTCTGTTGCTCATCAGCCTTTCGCTCTCCATCATGGACAGTCACTTGTCCGACCGTTCGACCCTGGAGGAGCAGAGGCTCCGAAAGATGGCGCATCATGACGGCCTGACCGGCCTGGCCAATCGGTTGCTTCTCGACATCGAATTAACGCGGGCGTTGCAGCGGGCTCGGCAGCAAGGCTCGGGTGCCGCTGTACTGTGCCTGGACCTCGACAGGTTCAAGTTTGTGAACGACTTGCTGGGGCACCTGGCAGGCGATCGGCTCCTGATCGCTGTCTCTGAACGCCTGACCAGCCTTGTCCGGCGTTCCGACGTGGTGGCGCGGGTTGGCGGAGACGAGTTTGCGATCCTGCTGTCCGACGTGACCGATCCGGCCGCCTGCATGGCGCTGGCGAGGCTGATCACCGAGGCGGTCGCAGAGCCCGTGCTCTGCGAGGACCAGCAGATGGTGGTCGGCGTGTCGATCGGCATTGCCATGTATCCGCAGGACGGCCAGACGGCGCACGAGCTTCTCCGCCGCGCCGACGTCGCTCTGTACAGGGCGAAGGAGGACAGGCGCGGGACGGCACGCATGTTCGCGCCCGAGATGGACGCGGCGCTTCAGCACCGACGCTTGCTTGAGCGGGATTTGCGGGCCGCCATCGGCGGCAAGGGGATGGAGGTCTATTACCAACCTCTCGTCAGTTGCGAACACGGCCAGGTGGAGGGTTTCGAGGCCCTGTTGCGTTGGAACCATCCGACACGCGGCCAGATAACACCCAGCGAGTTCATCCCCATAGCAGAGGAGAGTGGGCTCATCGTCCTGCTCGGCCGCTGGGTGCTGAACGAGGCCTGCAGGACGGCGTCCACTTGGGAGGCGCCGCTGCGGGTGGCAGTGAACTTGTCCCCCACCCAATTCAAGCAGGGTGACCTAGTCGAGCAGATCGCTGCCGCGCTAGAGAAGAGCGGCCTGGAGCCAAACAGGCTGGAAGTCGAGGTAACCGAAGGCGTCCTGATTGACGATCCCGGGCGCGCCGTGGCCATCCTCTCGGCGGTGCGCGAGATGGGCGTGCGCGTGTCGCTCGACGATTTCGGGACCGGCTACTCCAGCCTCAGTTATCTCAAGGTGTTTCCCCTGGACAAGATCAAGATCGACAGGTCGTTCGTCATGAGCCTCGGCATGGACGAGAAATCCACCGAGATCGTCAGGTCCATCGTAATGCTCGCCCACAGCCTCGACCTCTCCGTAACTGCCGAAGGTGTCGAGACGCCGGAACAGCTCGCGATCCTTCGATCGCAAGCCTGCAATCAGGTCCAAGGCTACCTCCTCGGACACCCTGCGGCGGCTGGTAACATTGCCTCGTGCGGTGGGAGAAACGATGCCACGGCGCCGGCGATCAGTCGTTCCAACAATCGGAGGCCCGGGAACGCGGAGCTTGCTGCCTGACTAAGACGGTGTCTGACACGGCAATGGATGTTGACCTGTGGTAAAGGCACGGCCAAGCAGATCTCTCTGAAAAACAAAAACTTCTAGTCCTTCGGTACTCGACTCAGAAGACTCCGCGACAGCCGTGCAAAAGTTTTTTGCTGTTTTTGATAAAAAAAACAGGCCTTTCTTCCTGTAACACCTCACGCCTGCTAGCAGGCTGATCCGAAGCAAGGTCGCGGACCGCGATGGCCGGTGCAACACGACTCTACGTAAACGGGACTTGGACAGATCCGATCTCGTCCGATCGGGCAGACGTGCTCGATCCGTCAAGCGGAGAGGTCTTCGCGCAGGTGGCGTTGGCCAACGACGCGGATGTGGACCGCGCCGTGCGGGCGGCCCGGGCCGCTTTTCCCGCTTATGCGAGCAGCACGCGCGCAGAGCGGCTCGACCTGCTGGCGCGTATCGCCGCCGGCTACGAGCGGCGGATGCCGGACCTTGTGGCGGCGCTGGTGCGCGAGCTCGGCGCGCCGGTGGGTTTCGCGCGTGACCCGCAGGTCTCCATCGGGCTTGCGCACTTGCAGGCGGCGATGGAGACACTGCGCGACTACGAGTTCGCCTATAGCCGCGGCAGCACACGGATCGTGCGCGAGGCTGCCGGCGTTGCCGCCCTGATCACCCCGTGGAACTGGCCGTTGAACCAGATCGTGGTGAAGGTGGCGCCGGCTTTGGCAACCGGTTGCACAATGGTGCTGAAACCGAGCGAGCTCACGCCGATCAGCGCTGCCATTTTCGCCGATATCGTCCATGAGGCCGGCGTGCCGCCGGGCGTCTTCAACCTGATCCACGGAGAGGGGCCCGGCGCCGGCCGCGCGCTGGCAGCACATGCGGAGGTGGATCTGGTGTCGTTCACCGGGTCCACCCGCGCCGGCATCGACGTGGCGATGGTCGCAGCGCCCGGTGTGAAGCGCGTGCTGCAGGAATTGGGCGGCAAATCCCCATTCATCGTGCTGCCGGATGCCGACCTGGCGGCGGCGGTCGCGAGTTGCTGTGCCACCTGTTTTGCCAACACCGGCCAATCCTGCGACGCGCCGACGCGCCTGCTGGTGCCGCGCGCCCGGCACGAGGAAGCGCAAGACCTCGCCCGGGCCGCCGCGCGGGAGGTGCGGGTTGGGCCGCCAGCGGACCCCGACACCACCATGGGCCCGCTGATCAGCCAGCGTCAGTACGACCACGTGCAGCGACTGATCCGCAGCGGCGTCGTGCAGGGTGCCAAGCTGGTCGAGGGCGGCGCCGAGCGCCCGAGCGGCATGACGCGCGGGTTCTTTGTCAGTCCCACCGTGTTCGCCAACGTCACAGCGGAGATGGACGTGGCGCGCGAGGAGATATTCGGCCCGGTGGTCACCATCATGCCCTATGACAGCGTGGACGAGGCCATCCGGATCGCCAACGACACGGAATACGGCCTTGCCGCCTACGTGCACGGCGCCGATCTCGGCCAGGCGCGCGCGGTTGCGGCAGCCTTGCGCGCGGGGACGATCTACGTGAACGACCCGGCGCTTGATCTTTTGGCGCCGTTTGGTGGCTATAAGCGTTCGGGTAATGGACGCGAGTACGGCGCGTTCGGGTTTGACGACTTCACCGAAATCAAGGGCGTGCTTGGCCATGGGTGAAGAAAGAAGGCCTGCTTTCTTCAAAAAAGCAGCAAAAAACCTTAAGTTCGGTTGTCGCAATGTTTCCCGCAGCGCGCACTCACGGGAAGAAAAGTTTTTAGGTTCTTTCTTTCAAAAAAGAACTGCTTACTGGCGCCGCAACAGACTGCCTTCGGTCTTCGCTAGGCGGGCAGTCGAAACTCCGCCGATACACTCGCGAGAAATACGACGACGAGGCGAAGCCGCAGGCCAGCGAGATGTCGGTGACCTCGAGCTCGGTCTGCTGCAGAAGCTGGTGCGCGCGCGCCAGCCGCAGCGCCAGGTATTCCTGCACCACTGACCGGCCGAACTGGCGCTGCATGCGCCGCTCGAGTTGCCGCAGAGACAGCCCGACCCGTGCTGCGAGTTCGTCGCAGGGGAGCGGCTCTTCGAGGTGCGCGCGCATGAGGTCCTGTGCGGCCGAGACTTTTGCGTCGGGCTCGCCGGCGCCGGGCGCCGAGGCTTTCGGCCGCTGCGGCACGTCGGCGGCGCGCGCGTTGCCGAGTAGCAGGTGGTGGGCGACTTCGGCGGCAAGCTCCGGCTCGCCGTGCCAGCCGATCCAGGCGACCATCAGGTCGAGCACCGAGGCGGCGCCGGCGCAAGTGAAGATGCGGCCGCTGCGTACGTAGAGTTGCTCGACCGCGCGCACCTGAGGGTAGCGTTCCTGGAAACCCGGCAGGTTGTCCCAATGCACTGCGGCCTGGCGGCCGTTCAGCAGTCCGGTTTCGGCGAGCAGCAGGCTGCCGTTCTCGATGCCGCCGATGTCGGCGCCGGCACGGGCCATGCGGCGCAGCCAGGCGCGCGCCGCCCTGTGGCTCGCTGCCTGGTGCGCGTCGAAGCTCGCCAGCACCAGCACCGTCTCGCACGCGGTGGCGCCGGACAGGTCGGTGTCGGCGTGCGTCACCAAGCCGTTGCTGGCACGGACCGGCTTGCCGTCGGTGGAGACGATGGTCCAGGCGTGGATGGGGCGCTGGGCGAGCCAGTTGGCGACGAAAAGCGGCTCGATGATCGCGGCGAGGCCGAGGTGGGAGAACTCGGGGAGGAGGAGGATGGCGATGTTGCTCAGGAGGGACGGCCTAGCTGCTTGAAGCAGGAAGCAAGGCCTTCTTTTTCGAGAAAAAGAAGCAAAAAGCTTTTGTCTCGGCTGTCGCGGGAAGCTGAAACGACACGTTTCAACCGGGTGCGCCGAGGGGGAAAAAAGTTTTTTGGTTCTTTTTTCAAAATAGAACTGCTTGCTTTTGCTTTTTTCCGACATTGGATCGTCGAAATCAAGCAGGCAAGCCACTAGCGCGGTTCTATCCTAGCGTTTCAAGCAGCGCGGGCGAGCCATGGAGCAGCACGAGTGGACGGTGTCAGACCAGGTGGCGGGGTTCTCGCTGCCGGCCCCGCATTTCTTCGACGAGGCGATCTACCGGCGCGAGCGGGACCTGATCTTCTTCAAAAGCTGGCACCTGGTGACGCACGCCAACGAGTTGGCAGAGCCTGGCGCGTTCGTCGCATACGAGATCTTCGACCAGAGCGTGCTGGTGATGGCCGGGCAGGACGGCGTGGTGCGCGCGTTCCACAACGTCTGCCAGCACCGCGGCAACCGGCTGGTGGAAGCCAGGCGCGGCGTCTCTTCGGTGGCGGTGTGCGGCTACCACGCCTGGACGTATGGGACGGACGGCGGCCTGCGCGGCGCGCCGCGCAGTGGCCTCGTGCCGGGCTTCGACAAGCGCGCGTTCGGGCTGAAGCCGGTGCGGGTCGAGGTTTTTGCAGGCTTCGTCTACGTCAACCTGGATTTGGACGCCAAGCCGGTGGCCGAGATGGCGCCGGGGGCCGACGCGTTGATGCGCCGCTACATTCCGGACCTCGACGACCTGGTGCTGATCGAGGAGGTGGACGTGGAGGTGCCGGCGAACTGGAAGGTGATCCAGGAGAACTCGATCGAGGGCTACCACTTCGAGAACTCCGGCCCGGTGCACAAGGAGCTTGTCGAGCTGATCGATTTTACCGGCTACGACCTGCAGCCGCGTGGCGATTGGTGGACGTATGTCGGGCCGCCGAAGCAGGACGCGACGCATGCTTATGGGGTGCCGCTGGCGGGGGCGACCTGGCAGACCGACTGGTTTTTCAATTTCGGGCTGTGGCCGAACGCCACGATCTACGTGTTTCCGTATGCCGACATGGTGGGCACGTTCATCATGAACCCGACCGGGCCGGAGACGTCGTCGTTGCGGTTCGGCTACTACGCGCCGCGCGGGCGGGCGATGCCGGAGGTGACCCGCGCGTGCATACGCTGGATGAACGAGGCGCTGGGGCCGGAGGACATCAGGCTCAACATCTCCAACCAGAAGGGCTTGCGCAGCCAGGGTTTCCGGCACGGCGTCTACATGATCGGTGAAGGGCTGGGCAGCCGCAGCGAGATACTGGTGCGTCACTTCCACCGGCTTTGTTACGATGCCATCCGCGCCTGAACGTGGTGTGGATTTATCTGCGCTTGCGTGCGGATTCAACGTAATCGTGGCGGGGCCCGGGTCCGGCGCGCCCGGATTTGAACGTTTGATCAATGCGTCCGCGGTTGAGCGCGTGGTCGATGCGTCCGCGGTTGAGCACGGGGCCGGCGCGTGTGCGCTTGGCTTTGGGATCCGCAATACCGACCGCCTCAGGTTTTGACCGTGCCAGGTGAAGCAAGCGGTTCTTTTTTGAAAGAAAGAACCAACAAACTTTTGTTCCCTTGGGCGCGCGTTGAGGGAAGCTCCGCGACAGCTGGACCAAAAGTCTTTTGCTTCTTTTCTTCAGAAAAGAAGGCCTTGCTTTTCCTGCCGGACTTTGAAGAGTTGAGACTTAGGGCCGCTGGTATAAATCCGGGGCTGAGCGCGGAGTCGACGCGCACGCGTTCGAGCGCGGGTCAGGTGCGTGCGTGAGTGAGCGGGCGTTCGACTACGTGGTGATCGGCGCTGGGTCGGCCGGGTGCGTGCTGGCGGCGCGGCTGAGCGAGGACCCGGGCGTGTCGGTTCTGCTGCTGGAGGCGGGGCCGGCGGACCGGAGTTGGCGCATCGACATGCCGGCGGCGCTGGCCGGGCTGCTCTCGTCGGAGCGGTTCAACTGGGCCTACGTGTCGGACCCGGAGCCGTATCTGGGCGGGCGCCGGCTCAGTCATCCGCGCGGGCGGGTGTTGGGCGGATCGTCGTCGATCAACGGCATGGTGTACGTCCGCGGCCACGCGCGCGACTACGACGGCTGGGCGCAGGCGGGGCTGGCCGGGTGGAGCCATGCCGATTGCCTGCCCTACTTCAAGCGTGCCGAGGGGCACATGCTGGGGGCGGACGCGTATCACGGTGGCGACGGGCCGCTCGGGGTGCATTCGCCGGATCTGCAGCGGTCGGTGTTGGCCTCGGCCTTCGTGCGGGCGGCGGTGCAAGACGGCTATCCGCTCTCTGCGGATGTGAACGGGGCGCAGCAGGAGGGGTTCGGGCGCATCGACCGCACCACGCGGGCTGGGCGGCGGTGCAGCGCGGCGCGTGCCTATCTGCGTCCGGCGATGGGCCGGCCGAACCTGGTGGTGCGGACCGGCGTGCTGGTGCAGCGCATCCTGCTCGAAGGGGTGCGCGCCTGCGGAGTGGCGTTCGCGGATGCGGGCGGGGTCTCGCGGGCGCGGGCGCATAGGGAGGTGATCCTGGCGGCGGGAGCGATCAACTCGCCGGCGCTGTTGCAGATGTCCGGGATCGGCGATCCGGAGCAGCTCGGTGAGGCGGGGATCGCGGTGCTGCACGCGTTGCCGGCGGTGGGCGCCAACCTTAACGACCATCCGGACGTGGTGGTGCAGCATCGCTGTCTGCAAAAGGTGTCGCTCTACGGAGTGAACCACGGGCTGGGCAAGGTGGCGGCCGGGTTGCGCTGGTTCGCCGGGCAAGGCGGGCCGGCCGGATCCAACCATTTCGAGGCGGGCGGGTTCCTGCGCAGTGCCGCCGGGATCGAGCACCCGGACCTGCAGTTGACGTTCATGCCGATCGGCATCGCGCCGGGCACGGTGGAGGACGTCGGTTGCGAGAGCTACCAGGTGCATATCGACCTGATGCGGCCGAAAAGCCGTGGCCGGGTCAGGGTGGTTTCGGACGACCCGCGGACGCCGCCGTCCATCCTGTTCAACTACCTGCAGGACGGGCGCGACCTGGCCGATCTGCGGCGCGGCACGCGCCTGACACGGGAGATACTGGCGCAGGCGGCGCTGGCGCCGTATCGCGGCGCTGAGTTGCTGCCGGGAGAGGCGGTGCAGAGCGACGACGCGTTGGATGACTGGCTGCGCGACGCGGTGGAGACTTGCTACCACCCGGTGGGGACGTGCCGCATGGGGCGCGACCATGGCAGCTCGGTGGTCGATGCGAGCTTGCGCGTGCATGGGTTAGATGGGCTGCGGGTGGTCGATGCGTCGGTGATGCCGGAGATCGTCAGCGGCAACACCAACGCGCCGACCATCATGATCGCGGAAAAGGCGTGCGACGTGATACGCGGGCGGGCGCCGCTTCCGCGTGACGAGGCGCCGATGTTGGTGCACCCGGCTTGGGAAACGGCACAGCGGTGACCGATCCGATGCAGGTGGCACGTGACGGCGCGGCCTTGACGAACCAGCGGTTCGGGAGGCCGAGACGTAAAGGCAAGGCAAGCGGTTCTTTTTTGAAAAAAAGAACCAAAAAACTTTTGTTCCCTGGAGCACACGCTGAGGGAAACGCCGCGACAGCAGGACCAAAAGTTTTTTTGCTGCCTTTTTTCAAAAAAGCAGGCCTTGCTTTCTTGCCGTCGATCAACGTCTCGGGCTGCTGGTCATGAGTGCGTCCGACGGAGACGGTGGGGCAATATCGGTTTGATGCCTGTTTAGGCAGCGAGAATGCCCGGGGGGAGGATGAACGCGATGGATGGTGGCGCGAGACAGGCCAGCCTGCTCAACCATGCGGCGGAGCGTGTGGACCTGGCGGCCGCGTTCCGCTGGTTCGCGCGGCTTGGCATGCACGAGTCGGTGGCGAACCATTTTAGCGTCGCGGTGTCCGACGACGGGGCGCGCTTCCTGGTCAACCCGCGTGGTCGGCACTTCAGCCGCATCGCCGCGAGCGATCTGCTGCTGGTGGACGCGCACGATACGGCAACGCTGGATCGGCCGGACGCGCCTGATCCTACCGCGTGGTATTTGCACGCGCGCCTGCACGCGGCGGTGCCGGGCGCGCGCTGCATCATGCACCTGCATCCGAAATACGCGACTGCGCTGGCCTGCCTGCAGGACCCTACGATGCCGCCGATCGACATGAACACCGCGCGGTTTTTTGGCCGGGTGGCGATCGACAATGGGTTCTCCGGCATGGCGCTGTCCGACGCGGAGGGCGACCGGGCGGCGCGTGCGCTCGGGCAGGAGAAGTGCGTGCTGCTGATGGCCAACCATGGGGTGCTGGTGATCGGCGCGAGCGTCGCCGAGGCGTTCGACGCGATGTATTATTTCGAGCGGGCGGCGGAGACGTTGATCACCTGCTACGCGACGGGGCGCGCGCTGCGGGTGATGCCGGACGCGGTGGCGCGGCAGACGGAAGGCGAGTGGCGCGGGTATGGGCAATTGGCGCGGGATCATCTCGAGAACGTCAAGGCTATTCTGGATGCCGAGGAGCCGGATTATAGGACGTAAGAAAGCAGTTCTTTTTTGAAAAAAGAACCAAAAACTTTTGTTTCCTTGGGCGCGCGCTGCAGAAACCTCCGCGACAGCGGGACCAAAAGTTTTTTGCTGCTTTTTTTCAAAAAAGCAGGCCTTGCTTTCTTGATGCAAAATTTCCAAGGCAAGCGCGTGCTGGTCACCGGCGGCGCCAGAGGCATAGGTGCCGCCACGTGCCGCGCGTTCCGTGCCGCCGGCGCGCAGGTTGCGGTCGGTGCGCGCAGCCTGGCGTCGTTCGAGGCGTTCGGTGCCGATGGCTACGTGCCGGCAATAGGTTCGCTGGAGACGCAAGCGGGTTGCGCGCGCGTTGTGGAGGCGGCGGTGGCAAGCCTGGGTGGCTTGGACGTGCTAGTGAACTCGGCTGGTGTATACGAGGAAGTGCCAATCGCCGAAGTGGACGAGGCGCATTGGGCCGAGACGATGGCGGTGAACGTTGCGGGCACTTTCTTTTGCAGCCAGGCGGCGTTGCCGGCGCTGGAGGCGAGCCGTGGGTGCATCGTCAATTTGGGGTCCGACGCGGGGTTGATGGGGGCGGCCAACGCGGTGGCGTACGCAGCGTCGAAGGGTGCGGTGGTGAACCTGACGCGGGCGATGGCGGTGGCGCTGGCGCAGCGTGTGCGGGTGAACTGCGTGTGCCCCGGGTTCATCTGGACCGACATGGTGGAGCAGGTGGCGCAGGCCAGCGGCGATGCTGCAGGTTACGTGGCCGCGGCGCGTGCACACTCGCCGATGAACCGGATGGGGACGGTCGACGAGGTGGCGGCGTGTATCTTGTACCTTGCGTCGGATGCGGCAGGGTTCGTGAACGGGGTGGCTTTGCCGGTGGATGGCGGGGGATTGGCTGGGTATTAAGAAGGCAAGGCCTGCTTTTTTGAAAAAAAGCAGCAAAAAACTTTTGGTCTGGCTGTCGCGGCGTCTCCCTCAGGCGTACTCCAGGGAACAAAAGCTTTTTGGTTCTTTTTTTCAAAAAAGAACTGCTTGCTTGCTGTCCTACCCCCGCGCAAACACCCGCCTTCCCCACCCCGGAACACCTCATGCGCCGCAAACGCGGCCGCCCGCTCGACGGGTGGCTGATCATCGACAAACCGCCTCACATGACCAGCACGGACGTGGTCAACCGCGTCCGCCGCGGCTTCGACGCGCAGAAGGCCGGCCACGGCGGCACGCTAGACCCGTTGGCCACCGGTGTGCTGCCGATCGCCTTCGGTGCGGCCACCAAGACGGTCCCCTACGTGATGGACGGCACCAAGCTGTACCGCTTCACCCTGCGGTTGGGCGAGGCGCGCGACACCGACGACGCCGACGGCGAGGTGACCGCGGAGAGCCCGCACCGGCCGACGGACGACGCGCTGCGGGCGGCGCTGCCGGCGCTGACCGGCGAGATCATGCAGGTTCCGCCGGTCTACTCCGCCATCAAGGTGGCCGGCGAGCGCGCCTATGACATGGCGCGCGACGGCCGGGCGCCGGAGCTGGCTGCGCGCCCGGCGCGGGTGGACCGCTTCGAGCTGACCGAGCGGCCGGACGCGGACACCGCGGTGTTCGAGGTGCAGTCCGGCAAGGGCGTCTACATGCGGAGCCTGGCGCGCGACCTCGCTTTGGCCTGCGGGACCGTGGGGCACATCGCGGCGCTGCGCCGGCTGCGGGTGGGGCCGTTCCTGGAGCGCGACGCGATTTTGCTGGACAAAGCCATGCCGGGGGAGGATACCGCGCGATCCTCTCCGGACCTCCTGCTGCCCGTCCTGACCGCGCTGGCCGACATCCCGGCGCTGGCCCTGACCGACGCGGAGGCCGTGCTCCTCACCCAGGGCCAGGCGATCAGCCTTCTCACCCTGATGGGGCGCATTCCTGACGACGCCAACCCCGCAGGCGGGCTGGCGCGCGCCATGGCGGGGGGACGCGTGATCGGGCTCTGCCGCCTGGAAGATGGCTGGCTGCGTCCCGAACGCATTCTTTAGACCCCTTGCTTTGGAGCACTTGATCGATGTCGATCACAGCGGAGCGTCGCACGACGCTTATTCATGAGTATCAGGCTCAGGCGGCCGATACCGGCAGTCCGGAAGTGCAGGTGGCACTTCTGTCCGAGCGCATTACCAACCTCACCGAGCACCTTAAAACGCACGCGAAGGATTTCCACTCGCGGCGCGGGCTGCTGATGCTCGTAGGCCGCCGCAGGCGGTTGCTCGACTACCTGAAGGGCAAGGATCAGTCGCGTTACGAGACGCTGATTGGTCGATTGAAACTACGCAGGTAAGGCAAGGGGCTCTGCCCCTTGACCCCGCTGGGGCCAGTCGGCCCCAGACCCCATCCTCTCAGGACTATCCTGAGGAATGGTTTTCAAAGGCCGACTGGCCTTTGGTGGGGTCTGGGGCAAAGCCCCAGGGTGCGCAACCGAGCGCTTCCGGCCACATGGATCGCCCACCCCATCCATGCAGTCCGAGGCGCTTCCCGCACCCTTCTCTCAACAACAGAAGGACCAAAGCGCAATGTTCAACTACTTCCGCAAGGAGCTCGACTGGGGCGGCCGCAAGCTCGTCCTGGAGACCGGCAAGATGGCTCGCCAGGCAGACGGCGCCGTGCTCGTCAGCTACGGCGGCACCATGGTGCTGTGCACCGCCGTCGGCGTGAAGTCCACCAAGCCGGGCCAGGACTTCTTCCCGCTTACCGTCAACTACCAGGAAAAAGCCTACGCCGCCGGCCGCATTCCCGGCGGCTTCTTCAAGCGCGAAGGCCGCCCCAGCGAGAACGAGACGCTGACCAGCCGTCTTATCGACAGGCCGCTGCGCCCGCTGTTCCCGCAGAACTTCCGCAACGAAGTGCAGGTCGTGGCCACCGTGCTCGGCCACGACATGGAGAACGACCCGGACATCGTGGCCCTGGTCGGCTGCTCGGCCGCACTCACCCTCTCCGGCATCCCGTTCTTCGGCCCCGTCGGCGCCGCCCGCATCGGCTACGAGAACGGCGAGTACGTGCTCAACCCGACCGTGGCACAGATGGAAAATGCCACCCTCGACCTGGTGCTCGCCGGCACGGCAGAGGGCGTGCTGATGGTGGAGTCCGAGGCGAAGGAGCTGCCCGAGGACATCATGCTCGGCGCCGTGGAGTTCGGCCACACCGCGTTCCAGCCGGTGATTCAGGCCATCATCGAGCTCGCCGAACATGCGGCCAAGGAGCCGTGGAACCTGGCCGAGCCGAGCGAGGACGAGGTCAAGCTGAAGGCGCGCATCGGCGAACTCGGCCGCGCGTCCATCGCCGAAGCCTACCAGGAGCGCGTCAAGCAGCACCGCTACGAGAAGGTGGGCGCGGCCAAGAAAGCGGTCACCGCCAAGCTGGCGGAAGAGGGCCTGAACGCGGACGCCGCCAAGCCGATGCTGAAGGACCTCGAGGCGGACATCGTCCGCAACGCGATCCTGGATACCGGCCTGCGCATCGACGGCCGCGACACCAAGACAGTGCGCCAGATCGTCGCCGAAGTGGGCGTGCTGCCGCGCGCGCATGGCAGCGCGCTGTTCACCCGCGGCGAGACGCAGGCGCTGTGTGTGGTGACACTCGGCACCGGCCAGGACGAGCAGTTCATGGATTCCTTGGAAGGCGAGTACAAGGAAAACTTCATGCTGCACTACAACTTCCCCCCCTTCAGCGTGGGTGAAGCCGGCCGCATGGGCAGCCCCGGCCGTCGCGAGATCGGCCACGGCAAGCTGGCCTGGCGCGCGATCCACCCGCTGCTGCCGGCCAAGGAGGACTTTCCCTACACGCTGCGCATCGTCAGCGAGATCCTGGAGAGCAACGGCAGCTCGTCGATGGCCACCGTCTGCGGCAGCTCGCTGGCCATGATGGATGGCGGCGTGCCGCTGAAGCGTCCGGTGGCGGGCATCGCCATGGGCCTGATCAAGGAAGACCGCGGCTTCGCCGTGCTGTCGGACATCCTGGGCGACGAGGACCACCTCGGCGACATGGACTTCAAGGTGGCCGGCACCGAGCACGGCATCACCAGCCTGCAGATGGACATCAAGATCACGTCCATCACGCAGGAGATCATGCGTATCGCGCTGGACCAGGCCAAGGACGGGCGCCTGCACATCCTGGGCGAGATGGCGCGCGCGCTGACCGGCGCGCGCAACGCGGTGGCCAGCACGGCGCCGCGCATCACGGTGATCAACGTGCCGAAGGAGAAGATCCGCGAGGTGATCGGCACCGGCGGCAAGGTGATCCGCGAGATCGTCGAGCAGACCGGGGCGAAGATCGACATCGAGGACGACGGCACGATCAAGATCGCCGCGACCACGGAAGAGGCCGCGCAGAAGGCGATCGACTGGATCCGCGGCATCGTGGCCGAGCCGGAGCTGGGTGCGATCTACAACGGCAAGGTGGTCAAGACCGCCGAGTTCGGCGCGTTCGTGAACTTCCTCGGCTCGCGCGACGGCCTGGTGCACATCAGCGAGCTGAATAACGGCCGCGTCAACAAGACCACCGACGTGGTCAACGTGGGCGACGCCGTGAAGGTGAAGTGCCTGGGCTTCGACGACCGCGGCAAGGTCAAGCTGTCCATGCGGGTGGTTGACCAAGCGAGCGGCGAGGACATCTCCGACAAGGTGGGACCGAAGGGCGGCCGGCGGGAAGAAGCCGCCGACTGACCGTCAGCCGATCTTCTGAATTGAAAACAGGCCGGTAACGCTGTATTTCTCCGTGTTGCTAACACCTGCATCCCAGGCGCCTGGATTTCTGTCGAGGCGCCGGTTGCCAGCCTTCAGTCATCAGAAGGCACGATTCCCTGATGACTGGATGCTAGCTGCCGAGGGCTGAACAATGAAGGCGCTGAACGCGATACGGATGGGCGGCGTGGACGTGTTGCCGCTGATCGAGGGTGGTAAAGGTGTTGCGGTGTCTAACGGCCTCACCTGCGGGTCGTGGGCGGCCTGTGGCGGCGCCGGCACGTTCAGCGCGGTGAACCCCGACAGTTTCGACGAGGACGGCCGCCCGATCCCGCAGGTCTATCACGGCCGCACGCGGCGCGACCGGCACGAGGAGCTGGTGGCCTACGCCATCAGCGGCGGCATCACCCAGGCGCAGCAGGCGCACGAGACGTCCGGCGGCCGCGGCCGCATCCATGCCAACCTGCTGTGGGAGATGGGCGGCGCCGAGCGGGTGATCACCGGCGTGCTGGAAGGCGCGCGCGGGCTGATCAACGGCATCACCTGCGGCGCCGGCATGCCGTACCGACTGTCCGACATCGCGGCGCGCTTCGGCGTGCACTACTACCCGATTGTCTCCTCCGCGCGCGCGTTCAACGCGTTATGGAAGCGGGCGTATTCGAAGGCGGCCTCGCTGCTGGGCGGCGTGGTCTACGAGGACCCGTGGCTGGCCGGCGGGCATAACGGGCTGTCCAACGGCGAGCACCCGGAGAAGCCGGAGGCGCCGTTCCAGCGCGTGCTGGCGTTGCGCAAGCTGATGCGTACCTTCGGCCTGGACGAGACGCCGATCATCATGGCCGGCGGCGTGTGGTGGCTGGAAGAGTGGCAGGACTGGATCGACAACCCCGAGCTGGGGCCGATCGCCTTTCAGTTCGGCACTCGCCCGCTGCTGACGCAGGAAAGCCCGATCAGCCCGAACTGGAAGCAGCGGCTGCTGACGCTGAAGCCGGGCGACGTGTTCCTCAACCGGTTCAGCCCGACGGGATTCTACTCCAGCGCGGTGAACAACCACTTCATCCAGGAGCTGCGCGCGCGCAGCGACCGGCAGGTGGCCTACACGACCGAGATGGTTGGCGAGCATCTGGCGGAGTACGGCGTGGGCCCGCGCAAGCGGCCGGTGTACCTGACCATCGGTGACCTGGCGCGGGTGCGCGACTGGGAGGACGAGGGCTTCACCGAAGCGATGCGGACGCCGGATGCCACGCTGATCTTCGTGGACCCGGAGCGGGCACGGGAAATTCTTGCCGACCAGACGGCGTGCATGGGGTGCCTCTCCACCTGCCGGTTTTCCAACTGGGCGCAGGAGGAGCCGGACTTCTCCAACGGCAAGAAAGCCGACCCGCGGAGCTTTTGCATACAAAAGACGCTGCAGGACATCGCGCACGACTACGACAATGAGCGCGCGCTCGATGACAACTTGATGTTTGCGGGGCACAACGCGTTTCGGTTTGGGAGCGATCCGTTCTATTCGAACGGGTACATTCCGAACGTGCGGGAGCTGGTGGAGCGGATTTCGACGGGTAGGTAAGCAAGGGCTTCTTTTTCGAGAAAAAGAAGCAAAAAGCTTCTGCTTCCGCTGTCGCGGTCCTTTCCGGCGAGCGCGCGACAGCGGAAGCAGAAGTTTTTTGGTTCTTTTTTCCAAAAAAGAACTGCTTTCTTCCTTGCCTAATATAACGTTTCCGTTCGCTCGCTATTCACGCTGGGTACGTAACCGTAGTCGATCCGCGCCATGAGGGCGTCCCACTCGGCATCGTGCGGCTTTAGCTGCTGTTGGCAGGGCATGCGGTAATGCACGATCCTTGGGTCCAGCACGCCGTCGACGTCTAGTATGTCGCGTCCGGCGTACTCGACGAAGAGGAGCGAGAATTTCAGCGCCGGGAACAGCCTGGACACCAGGGCGGTGAGGTCGTTCAGCCGGCTGGCGGGGAACGCCTGGCCGAGGTGGTAGCGGTCGCGCGGTGCGTCGGTGGCGATGCCGGCCCTGACGAACAGCACGGTCTTGTCCCCGTCCAGCACCGTGCGCATGCGGCCGACCTTGTGGCGAAGCTTGTTCCGCGCGGCTTTGGCGGTGGCCTCGGTCAGGATGACCTGGCGGGCCTCGTCGCGGGCGAATTCGTGCCAGTAGACGAGGCCGTACGTGCTGCATACGGCGCCGGCGCCGGCATAGCCGGGTTCGATGCTGGTGCAGAGATGCGTGCCGCCGTCGTGCAGGACGCGGATCATCGCTTCCCACGGGGTGATCAGCCAGTCGAACACCGAGGGCGTGTGGGGGATGCCCATGCGGCGGAGCTGGAGGGAGACTTCGCAGTCCGAGCCCAGGCTGAGGATGTCGTCGAAGCGGGGCATGTAGGGCTCTAACAAAGCAAGCAAGCGGTTCTTTTTTGAAAAAAAGAACCAAAAACTTTTGTCTCCGCTGTCGCGCGCTCGCCGGAGAGAGCCGCGACAGCCGTGATAAAAGCTTTTTGCTTCTTTTTCTCGAAAAAGAAGGCCTTGCTTGCTTCATGCTTCCTCAGTTCGTCGGCAGCGAAATCTACCGAGGCTCCACCTACGGCGCGGGTCACCCGCTGGCCGTGCCGCGCGTTTCCACGGTGACCGACCTTTGCCGTGCGATGGGCTGGCTGGACGACGCGGTGTTCCACGCGGCGCCGATGGCCACCGAGGCGGAGGTGTGCCGCTTTCATGAGCCGGCCTACGTGGCGGCGCTGCGCCGGGCGGAGGAGACCCAGGCCGTCTCGGAGGCCGACCGTGCGCTGTATCGGATCAGCGCGGAGGGCAACCCGGTGTACCCGGAGATTTATCGCCGGCCGATGACTTCGGCGGGCGGCGTGCTGCTGGCCGCGCGGATGACGGAGGCGGGCGGCACCGTGTATTGTCCCGGTGGCGGCACGCATCATGGGCGGCCGGCGCGCGCGTCCGGGTTCTGCTACCTCAACGACCCGGTGCTGGGTGTGCTCGCGTGGCTGGACCAGGGGCTGGAGCGGGTCGTCTACCTCGACATCGACGCGCATCACGGCGACGGGGTGCAGGACGCGTTTGCCGACGACGCGCGGGTGCTGACCATCAGCGTGCACGAGGCGGGGCGATGGCCGCGCACCGGTGCGGCGGGGGACCGGGCGGGCGGTGCGGCGCGGAATTTTCCTGTGCCGGCAGGGTTCAACGACACCGAGATGCGGGCGCTGCTGCACGGCGCCATACTGCCGCTAGTGCGGGCGCACCGGCCACAGGCGGTGTTCCTGCAGTGCGGGGCGGACGCGCTGGAGGAGGATCCGCTGTCCCGGCTGTCGTTGTCGAACAACGCGCACTGGGCGGTGGTGGGTTCGGTGCGGCATTTGGCACCGCGGCTGATCGTGACCGGCGGCGGCGGGTACAACCCGTGGAGCGTGGCGCGTTGCTGGGCGGGCGTGTGGGCGGTGCTGAACGACATCCCTATCCCGCCGCGCACCACGCCGGCGGCAGAGGCCATTCTGCGCGGGCTGCGCTACAACCGGGCGGCCGGGCGCCGCCCGCCGGAGCACTGGTTCACCACCTTGCGTGACGCCCCGCGCGAAGGGATGGTGCGCGCCGACGTGGCGGCGCTGGCCGCCGTGGCCTTGGAGGATACGTGATGCGGCTTCTGACCATGCTTGCCCTGGCTGGCGGGCTTGCGGCACCCGGCGCGGCACTTGCCGTGGACGGGCCGCAGCCGAAGCTGCCCACAGCCAAGCTGTCGATCGTGAGCAAGTCCGGCGTGCGGCACGACTTCACCGTGGAGCTGGCCACCACGCCGGAGGAGCAGGAGGTGGGCGAGATGTTCCGCACCTATATTCCGGCCGATAGCGGGATGTTTTTCGATTGGGGTAAGCCGCGGCCGGTGCCGATGTGGATGAAGAACTGCCCGGTGGCCGAAGACATGGTGTTCGTGGGCGAGGACGGGCGGATCACCCACATCGCTGAGAACACCGTGCCGGAGAGCCTGGCGAACATCGATCCGGGCGGGCCGGCGCGGGCGACTGTGGAGCTGCAGGGGGGGATTACGGCTAAGCTGGACATCGGGGTGGGGGATCGGGTTGAGGGGGTGATTTTTCCTAAAGGGAAGTAAGCAAGCGGTTCTTTTTTGAAAAAAGAACCAAAAACTTTTGTTTCCTGGCGCGGCTGAGGCGTGGCGTTTCAGCTTTCCGCGACAGCCGGGACAAAGCTTTTTGCTTCTTTTTCTCGAAAAAGAAGGCCTTGCTTCGCCTCAACAACAGGAGGGACACGCCATGGACGTGACCGACGCCGCCATGCAAACCGGTTTCGGCAACCACTTCGCCAGCGAGGCCGTGCCGGGCGCGTTGCCCGTTGGCCGAAACTCGCCGCAGCATGTGCCCTTCGGCCTGTACACCGAGCAGCTCTCCGGCACCGCGTTCACCGCGCCGCGGTCGGAAAACCGCCGGTCCTGGCTGTATCGGCTGCGGCCCACCGCCAACCACCCGGCCTACAAGCCGTATCCGAAGCCGACGCTGCTGCGCGCGGCGCCGTTCGACGAGGTGCCGCCCAGCCCCAACCGGCTGCGCTGGGACCCGGTGCCGCTGCCGGCCGAGCCTGCCGACTTCATCGACGGCCTGACCACCTACGGCGGCAACGGCGACGTGGCGGCGGCAACAGGCGCCGCGGTGCACGCCTATGCCGCCAGCACCGACATGCGCGGCCGTGCCTTTGGCAACGCGGATGGCGAGCTGCTGATCCTGCCGCGCGACGGCACGCTGCACGTGACCACCGAGTTGGGACGTTTCACCGTGGCGCCGCAGCAGTTGGCGCTGATCCCGCGCGGGCTGCGCTTTCGCGTGGAGCTGCCGGACGGGCCGTCAACCGGCTACGTCTGCGAGAGCTACGGCGCGCCGTTCCGGCTGCCGGATCTGGGGCCGATCGGGGCGAATGGGCTGGCCAACCCGCGCGACTTCGAGACGCCGCCGGCCTGGTTCGAGGACAGCGACGAGCCCTGCGAGATCGTGCAGAAGTTCCAGGGCCGGCTGTGGACGACCAGGCTGGACCACAGCCCGTTCGACGTGGCGGCCTGGCACGGCAACGTGGCGCCGAGCCGGTACGACCTGCGGCGGTTCAACACCATCAACACGGTCAGCTTCGACCACCCGGACCCGTCGATCTTCACCGTGTTGACCAGCCCGTCCGACACGCCGGGCACTGCCAACGCGGACTTCGTGGTGTTTCCGCCGCGCTGGATGGTGGCCGAGGACACGTTCCGGCCGCCGTGGTTCCATCGCAACGTGATGAGCGAGTTCATGGGGCTGATCCACGGCGCTTACGATGCCAAGGCGGGCGGGTTCTCGCCGGGAGGGGCCTCGCTGCACAACCAGATGGCGGGGCACGGGCCGGACCAGGCGAGCTACGAGCGCGCGGTGGGGGCTACGCTGGCGCCGCATAAGATTGCCGACACGATGGCGTTCATGTTGGAGACGCGGCTGGTGTTTCGGCCTACGCGGTGGGCGACGGAGACGCCGTTGATGCAGTTGGATTATGATGATGTTTGGACGGGGTTCGCGAAGGCGGAAGTAAAGTAAGCAAGCGCTTCTTTTTCGAGAAAAAGAAGCAAAAAGCTTTTATTGCGGCTGTCGCGGTTTTGTCCGGTGAGCGCGCGACAGCGGAGACAAAAGTTTTTTGGTTCTTTTTTTCAAAAAAGAACCGCTTACCTTGGTTCATGCCCGACCCTATCCGCTTGATCGCCCCCGCCGACGCCGCCGGCCAGCGCGCCGACCGCTTCCTTGCCGAGGCCAGCGGCACGCTCTCCCGCTCCCGCGTGAAAGCACTGATCGAGGGCGGGCGTGCGACGCGGGACGGCGCCGCGTTCACCCAGCCGGCCGAGCCGATCCGCGCCGGCAGCGCCTACGAGCTGACACCGCCCGAGCTGGTCGACGCGGTGCCGCAGCCGCAGGCGATCCCGTTCACCATACTGCATGAGGACCGGCACCTGATCGTGCTGGACAAGCCGGCGGGGCTGGTGGTGCACCCGGCGCCGGGCAACGAGGATGGCACGCTGGTGAACGCGCTGCTGGCGCATTGCGGCGACAGCCTGCCGGGGATCGGCGGCGAGCGGCGGCCGGGCATCGTGCACCGGCTGGATCGCGACACGTCCGGCGTGATGGTGGTGGCGAAGACCGAGCAGGTGCTGGCGGCACTGTCGGCCGCGTTCGCCGCGCGGGACATCGAGCGGGCATACACCGCGCTGGTGTGGGGGGTGCCTGCGGAGACGGCCGGCGAAATTGAGGGGGCGATCGGGCGGGACCCGCGGGACCGCAAGCGGATGGCGGTGGTGACGCGGGGCGGCAAGCCGGCGCTGACACGCTATCGTGTCCACAAAGTGATGCATGCGGCCGTCAGCCTGCTGGAGTGCCGGCTAGCGACCGGGCGGACGCACCAGATCCGGGTCCACCTGTCAGCCAGCGGACATCCGGTGGTGGGCGACCCGGTGTATTTGCGCCGGGTGCCGGCGGTCAGCCGGGGAGTGCCGGAGCCGGTGCGGGGGATGCTGCTGGATTTTCCGCGCCAGGCCTTGCACGCCAGCACGCTGGGGTTTCGCCACCCCGGTACAGGGCACGAGGTGCGGTTTGAGACGCCTTTGCCGGCGGACATGGCGGCACTGCTGACCGCGGTGAACGAAGGTTAACCGCGTTCACACTCGCGCGAGCATTGTTGCGGAATGCTCGCGTTTCTTGACTTGACGCAGAGGTTAATTTATAACCTGGCTTACTGATGCGGCGGGCGTGCCGCACCGGCGATCGCCCCGGGCGGATTGCCTTTTCAGGGATCTCACCCGGCTCGCGTGATAACGTCCTCGCGCTCCACACCATCGAGTCTGAAACCTCGTGCCAAGCTGCGCCGTAATGGGCAGTGAGAGGTGCGAGCCTCGGACGAGAAGGAGCCGTTTTCCATGGCCGCAGCGTTTGTAAATGTTGCCCCCGAGGGCAACCTCTCCCGCTACCTGCAGGAGATCCGCAAGTTTCCGATGCTTACGCCGGAGGAGGAGCTTTCGCTCTCCCACGCGTGGCGCGACAGGGAGGATATGACGGCGGCACACAAGCTTGTCACCTCCCATCTTCGTTTGGTTGCAAAGATCGCCATGGGGTACCGCGGCTACGGCCTGCCGGTGGGCGAGCTGATCAGCGAAGGCAACGTGGGCATGATGCAGGCGGTGAAGCGGTTCGATCCGGACCGTGGGTTCCGCTTGGCGACCTACGCCATGTGGTGGATCCGCGCCGCTATCCAGGAATACATCCTGCACAGCTGGTCGCTGGTGAAGATGGGCACCACGGCTGCGCAGAAGAAGCTATTTTTCAACCTGCGCCGGCTGAAGGGCCAGATGCAGGCGATCGAGGACGGCGATCTGCGGCCTGAGCACGTGGCCAAGATCGCCACCACGTTGGGCGTGCCGGAACAGGACGTGGTGAGCATGAACCGCCGCCTGGCTGCGCCGGACCACAGCCTGAACGCACCCGTCCGCGCCGATAGCGAGGGCGAGTGGCAGGATTGGCTGGTCGACGAGGGCGAGAGCCAGGAGACGGAGCTCGCCGAGCGTGAGGAGCTGACTGGTCGCAAGGCGTTGTTGGGCGGCGCATTGTCCACGCTGAACGACCGCGAGCGGCACATTCTAATCGAGCGCCGGTTGAAGGACAATCCGACCACGTTGGAGGAGCTGTCGCAGCAGTACAATATCTCCCGCGAGCGGGTGCGGCAGATCGAAGTGCGCGCGTTCGAAAAGCTGCAGAAGGCGATGAAGACGCAGGTGGCGGAGCGCCGGATGGCTCACGCGGCCTGACTTTTCCCTGGGTTGGAGCGATTGAAAGCCGGAGGCCTTTGGGTCTCCGGTTTTTGTTTGAAGGAAGGCAAGCGGTTCTTTTTTGAAAAAAAGAACCAAAAAACTTTTGTTCTCTTGGGCGCACGCTGTCGGTGAGTCCGCGACAGCCGTGACAAAAGCTTTTTGCTTCTTTTTCTGGAAAAAGAAGGCCTTGCTTGCTTGCTTTTCCTCAGCGCCCTGCAATGCCTAGATAGGCAATACTGATAATCGGGAGAAACGCTGGTGGAAGACGTCGTCATCGTATCGGCCGCGCGCACGCCTGTGGGCAGCTTCAACGGCGCTTTTGCCACCGTATCCGCTCAGGAGCTCGGCACCACCGCGTTGCGGGCTGCGATGGAGCGCGCCGGATTGCAGCCGGGTGAGGTGGACGAGGTCATCCTCGGCCACGTGCTGGCCGCCGCCCAGGGCCAGAACCCGGCGCGGCAGGCAGCGCGGCATGCCGGCATTCCGGACGAGAAGACCGCCTTCAGCATCAACCAGGTGTGTGGGTCAGGCTTGCGTGCGGTGGCGTTGGCGGCCCAGCAGGTTCGCACCGGAGAGAGCGCGGTGGTGGCGGCCGGCGGAATGGAGAGCATGAGCCAGTCCACCCACGCAGCCTACCTGCGGGCCGGGACCAAGATGGGCGCGCTGGACCTGACCGACACCATGCTGAAGGACGGGCTATGGGACGCGTTCCACGGCTACCACATGGGGGTGACGGCGGAGAACGTGGCGCAGAAGTATCAGATCACGCGTGAGGCGCAGGATGCGTTCGCCGTGGGGTCGCAGAACAAGGCGTCGGCCGCCAGCAAGTCCGGGCGGTTCCGCGACGAGATTGCGCCGGTGACGGTGAAGGCTCGCAAGGGCGAGACGGTCGTCGATACCGACGAGTACATCCGCCATGACAGCGACATCGCTGCGATGACCAAGCTGAAGCCGGCCTTCAACAAGGAAGGCACGGTGACGGCGGGGAACGCCAGCGGTATAAACGACGGGGCGGCGGTGCTGCTGGTGATGAGCGGGGCGGAGGCGGAGCGGCGTGGGCTGACGCCGCTGGCAAGGATTGCCAGTTTTGCGACGGCCGGGGTGGACCCGGCGGTAATGGGCACTGGGCCTATTCCGGCGAGCCGGAAGGCCTTGGAGCGGGCCGGCTGGTCCGTGGGAGACCTGGATTTAATCGAGGCGAACGAGGCGTTTGCGGCGCAAGCTTGCGCAGTGAACAAGGATCTGGGCTGGGACACGGCGAAGGTGAATGTGAACGGCGGGGCGATCGCGCTGGGTCACCCGATCGGGGCTTCGGGCGCGCGGGTGCTGGTAACGCTCCTGCACGAAATGGGCAAACGGGACGTCAAAAAGGGCTTGGCGACGCTGTGCATTGGCGGGGGCATGGGCGTGGCGATGTGCTTGGAAAGGTGAGACTGACTTTTCTGTTTTGAAAGAAAGAAGCATAAAACTTTGTTTCCGCGGTCGCGGACCGTTCCACACGGCGCGACCTGGAAGCAAAAGTTTTCTGACTCTTTTTTTGAGAAAAGAACTGCTTGCTTAAGCTTGCTTCTCAACCGGCTTGTCGATTTCACATCGGAACGACGCGAGCTGATATCCCGGATGCTCACGCAGGAAGTCGATCGCTATGGGCTGTGCGCTGGTGAAGCAGGCCATGGCCGTCATGGGCAATTCGGTGATTGGGCGTTTTTCGACGCAGGATTTCGAGTCCGCCATCAGGCAGTAGACGAGTACGAGCTGAACCACGGTTGGCCTCCTTGTAGGTAGGGACGTCCGTCAGTGTGTCTGGTGCGTTGGACCCAAGAACAGCATGAACAACCGAGCCTGGGCAATGTTCTTGTGGCAATGCACCATTTTTCCGTGAACAAGGGACTTTGATGGCACAGCATTACGACTTGCTGATCCGTGGCGGCACATGCGTGCTGCCCTGGGGCGAGGCTGAGGCTAACATCGGGGTCCTTGGCGGGCGGATCGTGGTACTGGGTGCGAGCCTAGACGATACGGCTTTCGAAACGATTAACGCGCGCGGGCTGCACGTGCTGCCGGGGCTGATCGATCCGCACGTGCATTTGCGCGACCCTGGCGACGCATCGGTGGAGAGCATCCCCACCGGCACGCGCGCGGCGGTGCTGGGCGGGTTTGCCACCGTGTTCGACATGCCGAACACGCGGCCGGCGGTGACCAACGCTGAGGTGCTGGCCTGGAAGCAGGGCTACGTGCCGGGGCACAGCTACTGCGATTTCGGCATCTACGTGGGCGCCACGCGGGCCAACACGGCCGAGCTGGGTGCGCTGGAGCGCGGCGGGGGGGTGTGCGCGGTGAAGCTGTTCGCCGGCAGCTCCACCGGCGATTTAATGATCGAGGACGATGCCGGGATTGAGGCGGTGATGCGGGCGGGCAGCCGGCGGATCGCGTTCCACTCGGAGGACGAGTACCGGCTGCAGGCGCGCCGGGCGCTGTTCCACGGCGGCGAGCCCTATGCCAGCCACATGGAATGGAGGGACGAGGAATGCGCGGCGTTGGGCACGCGGAGGATCGTGGCGCTGGCACATAAGACGGGGCGGCCGGCGCATATCGTGCACGTTTCCACCGCGGCGGAGTTTGCCTTTCTGCGCGACCATCGGGACGTGGCCACCGCGGAGGTGCTGGTGAACCACCTCACCCAGATTGGGCCCGAGTGCTACGAGCGCTTGGGGGCCTACGCGGTGATGAACCCGCCGATCCGGGACCGTGGGCACTACGAGGCGGCGTGGGCGGCGGTGCGGGACGGGCGGGTGGACACGGTGGGATCCGACCACGCACCGCACAGCGTAGCGGCCAAGGCGCGGCCGTGGCCGGAGACGGCGGCGGGGCTGACCGGGGTGCAGACGGCGGTGCCGATCATGCTGGACCATGTGAACGCCGGGCGGCTGAGCCTGGCGCGGATGGTGGACCTGATGGCGGCGGGGCCGGCGCGGGTGTACGGGGCGGTGACGAAGGGGCGGATCTCGGCCGGGTACGACGCGGATTTCACTCTGGTGGATTTGGGCTGCAGCCGGACGATCGAGAACGAGTGGATCGTGACGCCGGCGGGGTGGACGCCGTTTGCCGGGATGCGGGTGACGGGGTGGCCGGCGGCGACGGTCGTGCGGGGGAGGGTGGTGATGCGGGATGATGAGGTGTTGGGGGAGGCTGGGGGGCGATTGGTGGTGTTTAAGTAAGCAAGCGGTTCTTTTTTGAAAAAAAGAACCAAAAAACTTTTGGTTCTTGGGTACACGCCGCCGGAGAGTCCGCGACAGCAGGGTCAAAAGTTTTTTGCTGCTTTTTTTCAAAAAAGCAGGCCTTGCTTTCTGTCGCGCAGCGCCGCTCAAACGGCTGCGTTGCGCAGTAAGACGCCGGTATTTGCCTGCAGGAAATCGAAGCTGACACCTGCGGAGAGCTCGCGCACGACGAGTTCCGGCAGCACGTCGATGACGGCCAGCTCGGTGTAGATGCGGCGGACGACGTTGGATGCGGTGAGCGGGTAAGTGCAGCGTGGCATCAGGCGCGAGGTGCCGTCGCGGGCCAGGTGTTCCATGAGGACCCAGACTTGTTTGGCGCCGACGGCGAGGTCCATCGCACCGCCGACGGCCGGGGGCATGGTCGGGTCGTCGGTGATCCAGTTGGCCAGGTCGCCGGTGGCGGATACCTGGAAGGCGCCGAGGAGTGCGTAGTCGAGGTGGCCGCCGCGCATCATAAGGAAAGCGTCGTTGTGGTGGAAGATGGCGCCGCCGGGCAGCAGCGTGACGGGCGCCTTGCCGGCGTTGATCATCTCCGGGTCGATTGCGTTCGGTGCGGGAGCGGGGCCGAGGCCGAGCAGGCCGTTCTCGCTGTGGAACAGGATTTCGCGGCCTGGGGGCAGGTGGTTGGCGACGAGCGTGGGCAGGCCGATGCCGAGGTTGACGGTGGCGCCGTCTGGCAGGTCCTGCGCGGCGCGGCTGGCGATGCGGATGCGGGTGTCGGATTTGCTCATGGGGTGGAGTCCGTCATCTGGTTCTAGTGTTGAGATGCTGCGAGCACGAAGTACGACGTCGTCGGTCTCGATTGTCTCCCAGAAAAAGCGGTCTATTTGAAGACTTGAAGCTCCGATGATTTGAGCTTTCGCCAGGGCGAGCGATTCCCTCGATATATTCGCCGGCTGTGGCGAATGCTCGAGTATCTACCGAGAAGACTCCAGAGTTCGTTTGCTTCAGCAGCATGGTGCGGGAGAGTCCGCGACAGCCAAGACAAAAGCTTTTTGCTTCTTTTTCTCGAAAAAGAAGCGCTTGCTTCTTTCACGTCGCAGCATGCCTCTCCGCCCCAGGCGCCCACACCCGATCCACGAAGATGCCGGGTGTAACAACGTGCTCCGGATCGATCGATCCGAGGTCGACGATTTCCCGCACTTGTGCGATTGTGAGCTTCCCCGCAGCGGCCATGACGGGGCCGTAGTTGCGGGCGGCGGCGTGGTAGGTGAGGTTGCCCCAGCGGTCGGCGCGGTCTGCCTTGATGAGTGCGACGTCGGCGTACAGCGGAGTTTCGAGAACGTAAGTGTGGCCGTCGATCTCGCGTGTTTCGCGGCCGGCGGTCAGAAGCGTGCCGACGCCGGTGCGGATGTAGAAGCCGCCGACGCCGGCGGCGGCGGCGCGGATGCGTTCGCTGAGCGTGCCTTGCGGGACGAGTTCGAGTTGCACCATGCCGGCGTTGTAGCATTCCTCGAACACGGTGGAGCCGGCAGAGCGCGGGTAGCTGCAGACGATGCGGCGCACGCGGCCGAGCTGGATGAGGCGGGCGATGCCGTGTTGGCCGACGCCGGCGTTGTTGCTGATGACGGTGAGGTCGCGCGTGTTGGCGGCGATCAGTTCTTCGAGCAGGGCGCCGGGGACGCCGGCCTCGCCGAAGCCGCCGATCATGATGGTCGCACCGTCGGCGATGCCGGCAAGTGCGGCGGCAGCGGTCGGGACGATCTTGTCGATCATGCCTGGGTCATCCTGGTGTGTTGGGCGTGGTGTTCTGCCGGTTGCTTGACGCGGGAAATCCTATGGCGATAGGGCTGGGTGCTGTCCAGGTAGCGGTTGGCTGCGCGCGGGAGTGCCGATGGGATGAGCAGCCGACCAGAGGCGCAGGATCGCTTACGCCGTGCCTGGCAGGACGGGCGGGCGGCGGTTGGCGCGTGGGTTTCGACGCGGCTGGATCCGGTCGCACTCGAGGCGGTGGGCAAGCTTGGCTACGATTACGTGTGCATCGATCTGCAGCATGGTGCGATGGACGCGGCGGACGTGTTGGGAATGTTGCAGGCGCTGGCACTGGGGGATGCGACGCCGCTGGTGCGCGTGCCGGGCAACGAGGCTGCGGTTATCGGGCGTGTGCTGGATGCGGGTGCGATCGGCGTGATCGTGCCGATGGTGAACACGCCCGACGAGGCGGCGCGCGCGGTGGCTGCGTGCCGTTATGCGCCGGCGGGGGCGCGCAGTTTCGGGCCCGTGCGGGCGAGCGTTGCGTATGGCGCGGACTACCAGGTGCAGGCGAACGCGCGGGTGGTGTGCATACCGATGATCGAGACTGCGCAGGCGGTGGACAATGTCGGGGCGATTGCGGCCGTGGCTGGCGTGGACGCGCTTTACGTGGGGCCGTACGACCTGTCGTTGACGCTGGGATTGCCGCCAGCGGCGGATGGTGACGGGGCGTTGGCGGACGCGCTGGGCTGTGTGGTGAAGGCGGCGCTGGCGTGTGGGGTGGTGCCTGGGGTGCATGCGAGCGTGGAGTTGCTGGGCAAGCGGGTGGCCGCGGGGTTTCGCATGGTAACGGTGGCGGGGGACATGGCGGTTATCCTGGGCGGGTTCGCTGAGGCGTTGCGGCAGGCGAGGCTTGGCGGCTCGTCACAGGTGAGCAACGGGGAGAAGAGAAAGTAAGGCCGGTTTTTGCGAAAAAGCAGCAAAAAACTTTGTCTCTGCTGTCGCGGACTCTCCCGCAGCGTTTGACCCAGGGAACAAGAGTTTGGTTCTTTTTTGAAGAACGAACCGCTTGCCTTGCTTTCTACTGGTTGGTGTTTCGGACGGTCGGGATGAGTGTCCGTTTGGGTATTGACGGTCCTGGAGCTCCGATCTTTCGAAGTCGGCGATAAAAGTAAAGCCTTCTTTTCTGAATAAGAAAAGAAGCGAAAGGCTTTTGGTTCTGCTGTCGCGGAGGTTCCTTCAGCGCGCGCGCAAGGGAGCAAAAGTTTTTTGGTTCTTTTGTTAAAAAAGAACTGCTTTCTTGCCTGTCGCAAGCGGGTGGTGCGCTTCGACCAAGCGCTGCAGACGTTCCGCCAAAACATGCGTGTAGACTTGCGTGGTTGAGATGTCGGCATGGCCGAGCAAAAGTTGCAGGCTGCGCAAATCCGCGCCGTGCGCGAGCATGTGCGAGGCGAAGGCGTGGCGCAGCACGTGCGGCGAGACGCGTGCGGGGTCCAGGCCGGCGGCGCGGCACGCGTCGCGCAGGATGAGGTCGAAGCCTTGGCGGGTGAGGGCGTGGTGTGGGTTGCGGCCGGCGAACAGCCAGCGGCTTGGGGGCGCCTGGGTAAGCATGGCGGCGCAGGTCGTGCGGGCGGTGTCTGAGAGGGGGACGATGCGTTCGCGGCCGCCTTTGCCGCGGATGTGCAGGATGTCGCCGGTGGTGGCGAGGGCGGTTCGGGGGAGGGCGAGGAGTTCGGAGATGCGTAGGCCGGTGGAGTAGAGGAGTTGGAGGGCGGCGGCGGCGGTGGGGCCGCGGGGGGGCGGCAGGGTGGGGGCGGCTTCGAGCAGGGCGGTGATGTCGGGTTCGGAGAGCAGGCGGGGGAGGGTTTGCGGGAGGCGGGGGGAGTCGAGGAGGTCGGTGGGGTCGTCGGTGCGGATAGCGTCGCGGGCGAGAAAGCGGTGGAATTGGCGGAGGCAGGAGAGGCGGCGGGCGGCGCTGCGGGGGGAGAGGTTTTCGGCGGTTAGGTGCTGCATGTAGGCGGCGAGGGTGGCGCGGTCGGCGGTGGCGGGGGTTTGGGCGCGGGTGGTGGTGAAGTGGGCGAAGTGGGTGAGGTCGCGGGCGTAGGCGAGGAGGGTGTTGCGGGCGGCGCCGCGTTCGGCGGCTAGCATTTCTAGGAAAGACTCGACGTGGCGGTCAGGCATTAGGCAAGGCCAGGGGCTCTGCCCCTGGACCCCGCTGGGGCCAGTCGGCCCCAGACCCCTTGCCTAAAGGGGCGCAGCCCGGGGTTTGGGGCCGACTGGCCCCAACAGGGGTCCAGGGGGCAGAGCCCCTTGGCCTAGTGGCTCGGGAACTTGTCGTTCTGCAGAACATGCTCAACCGGCGCCCGATGCGCCTTCGGCGGAAACGCCCCGATCACCACGAACCCCGCCAGAACGGCCACCAGAAACAACCCGAAGATGATGACAAAAAACCGACCCATCCCGCGTGCTGCCGCCCCCATTGGACTGATTCGCCGCACTTTGTGCCGGCGCGGCCTGTGCTAGCCTCGCCGCCAATGACACGCAACTCAACCCTGGACGACCAGGACGCCGCCGAGCCTCGCCCACCCATCCTGCCGGCCTGGACACACGGACGCAGCCTGGTGCTGGTGGGCCTGATGGGCGCGGGCAAAACTTCCATCGGCCGGCGCCTGGCACTGCGCACCGGGATGGGGTTCCGCGACGCGGACGCGGAAATAGAACAGGCCGCCGGCTGCACGGTGGCCGAACTGTTCGCCCGCTTCGGCGAGGCCGCCTTCCGCGACGGCGAACGCCGGGTGATCCGCCGCGTGCTGGCCGGCCCGCCGGTGGTGCTGGCCACCGGCGGTGGCGCCTTCATGGACGCCGAGACGCGGGCGGCCATCCGTGCCAACGCCGCCTCGGTCTGGCTGCGCTGCTCGCTGGCGACGCTGGTGCGGCGGACCACAGGGCGCACGCACCGGCCGCTGCTGGCCGGCGGGGATCCGGAACGCGTGCTGGCCAATTTGATGGAGCAGCGGCACCCGACCTACGCGGAGGCGGACATCACGGTGCAATGCGGCGACGACAGCCCGGACGCCACCACCGCGCGAGTGCTGGCCGCGCTGCACGCGCACGTGCCGGCGCGGCGGGTAGGCGTGCGGCTGGCCGGCGCAGGCTACGACGTGGTGGTAGGCGCCGGCTTGCTGGGCCGGGCGGGGGCGCTGCTGGCGCCGGTACTGCCGCAGAAGCGGGCGGTGGTGGTGGCCGACGAGACTGTGGCAGCGCTGCACCTGCCGGCGCTGACGGCGGGCCTGGGCGAGGCAGGCTTCGAGTGCCGGACAGTGTGCGTGCGGCCGGGCGAGGCGTCGAAGTCGTTGGGCAGCTACGGGCGGGTGGCCGACGCGCTGCTGGAGGCGGGCGTGGAACGGCGCACCGCGGTGGTGGCACTTGGCGGCGGCGTGGTGGGCGACCTGGCGGGGTTCGCCGCGGCCACCGTGCTGCGGGGGCTGCCGTTCGTGCAGGTGCCGACGACGCTGCTGGCACAGGTGGATTCGAGCGTGGGGGGCAAGACAGGGATCAACACCGCCTACGGCAAGAACCTGCTGGGCGCGTTCCACCAGCCGCGGATGGTGCTGGCGGACACGGCGAGCCTGGCGAGCCTGCCTGTGCGCGAGCTGCGGGCGGGGTATGCGGAGGTGGTGAAGGCCGGTCTGATCGGGGACGCAGGGTTTTTTGGCTGGTGCGAGGATAACGGGGCGGCGCTGCTCGGGGGCGACGCTTTCGTGCAGGCCGCGGCGGTGGAGCGGGCCTGCGCGTTCAAGGCGCGGGTGGTGGAGGCGGACGAGCGGGAGGAGCAGGCGGAAGACGGGCGGGCGCTGCTGAATTTGGGGCATACGTTCGGGCACGCTCTGGAGGCGGAGTACGGCTACACCGGGGAGTTGCTGCACGGGGAGGCGGTGAGCCTGGGGCTGGTGCTGGCGTTCCGGCTTTCGGTGAAGCTGGGGGTGTGCGCGGGTGCGGATGCGGACCGGGTGTGTGCGCATTTGGCGGCGGTGGGGATGCCTTGGGAACTGGGGGCGTTGGGGCGGCGGATGTCGGCGGGCTCGTTGATGGCGCATATGCAGCGCGACAAGAAGATGCGGGACGGGCGGCTGGCGTTCGTGCTGGCGCGCGGGGTGGGCGACGCGTTTACCAGCAGGGACGTGCCGGAGGCGGCGGTGGCTTCGGTGTTGCGGGATGCGGGGTGTGCGGATTGAGGGCGGGGAAGAAAGCAAGGCCTGCTTTTTTGAAAAAAAGCAGCAAAAAACTTTTGGTCCTGCTGTCGCGGAGTCTGCTGCAGCGTGCACCAAGGGAACAAAAGTTTTTTGGTTCTTTTTTTCAAAAAAGAACTGCTTGCTTTGCTGCTGCCCGCGATCAGCGTGCCGGTTTGGCCAGCGCAGCACCGGTGACGAAGCCGCTCCCCGAAAGCTCGAACACCGTGCCGTTGCCGGCCGAGCCGCCGCTGGTGGTGGTGCCGTACAGGTTGCCGGCGGCGTCGGCGACCAGTCCGGCTTGCGGGATGTCGCCGTCCAGGTTGCCGGTGAAGGCGTAGAGCGGCGTCAGCGTCGTGTGGTCGGCAGACAGCTTGAAGATGGTGCCGAGAAAGGCGCCGCCGAACTCGTCGGCACCGCCGTTCGTCGTGCCGAACAGGTTGCCTGCAGCGTCGATCAGCAGGGTTCCCTGCGGCACGGCGCCGTTGGGGTCGTTGGCGCCGAACGAGGCGATGGTGGTGAGCGGCCGGTGGGTCGGTCCGGCCAGCTCGAAGATGGTGCCGCCGCCGCCCGGCCCGCCGTACTGCGTGGTGCCGTAGAGGTTGCCGGCCGCATCCAACGTGAGGCCGCCGATCGGGTTGGCGCCGTTGGTGCCGTCGAACGCCGCCAGGGTGACGAGCCTGTCGTGGTTCGGCCCGACCAGCTCGAACACCGTGCCGTAGGTGCTTGGTCCGCCGGTGAACGTCGTTCCATACAGGTGCCCGGCGGCGTCGGCCACCAACGTCGAGCCGGGCTTGCTGCCGTTGGTGATGGAGAACGAGAGCAGCGTCGTTAGCGTGGTGTGGCCGGCGCCCGACAGCCGGTAGACCGAGCCGTCGCCGCTGGCGCCGCCGGCGCTGGTGGTGCCGAACAGGTTGCCGGCAAAGAACGGCGACCCCGTCGCGTGAAACTGCCCGGGTGCGTAGAACGCCAGGCCGCCGAGCGGGGTGGCGCCGTTCGCCCCGCCGAACGAGGCCAGCCGGACCAGCTTGTGGTGGTTGGAGCCGAGCAGCTCGAACGCCGTGCCGGTTCCCGCAGTCCCGCCTGCCGCGGTGGTGCCGTACAGGTTGTCGAACTCATCGAGCGTCAGCGCGGTTGCCGGGCCTGTTCCGTTCCGGCTGTCGAACCGGACGAGGGTGATCAGCCGCGTGTGGTCGGCTCCAGCCAGCTCGAAGACGCTGCCCTGGCCGAGGCCGCCGCTGCCGCCGAACATCGTGGTTCCGTAGAGGTTGCCAGCCAGGTCCAGCGTCAGTGCGGCAACCGACAGGTTTTCGTTGGTGCCATCGAACGAGACCAGCGTCGTGAGGGACGGTGCCGCGGCGGTGGCAGATGATGCTGGTGCGATACCGGCCGAGACTACGGCGACGGCAAAAGCCGACACTGCGACTACGATCTTGCGTGTCATCGGATCCCTCGTGGCTGTTGGAGACGAAGCCGCGTCGTCTCTCAAGCATCGACCATCAGCAGAACCCAAGTCGTGCCTGAGCGACGAGGCTTCGCTACACCGATCCCGACACGTAAGCCCGCAGGCTGTCCACCTCCTGCGTCTGTGCTTCCAGCTTCGCTTTGACCACGTCGCCGATGCTGATCATGCCCACCAGGTGGTCCTCCTCCAGCACGGGAAGGTGGCGCACGCGGCTGGCCGTCATCAGGCCCATCGCGTCGTCCGTGCTCGCGGTGGGGGTTACCGTGAAGAGCACGCTGGTCATGAGTTGGGCGGCGGTCATCTCCAGGCAGGCGCTGCCTTCGCGGGCCATGCAGCGGACGATGTCGCGTTCGCTGACGATGCCCAGAAGCTGGCCGGCGGCGTCGCGCACCAGCACGGCGCCGATGCGCCATTCGGCCAGCATTGTGCACACGGCGGAGATGCGGGTGGTGGGTGCGACGGAGGCGATCTCGGTGCCTTTTTGGCGCAGGATGGCGGCGACGGTCATGGTTTGAGGCTCCTCGCAGGAGTTGCGGGCGGACACCCCAGACCAGCGCTTGGGCATCACGCCCCCCGAACGGTCGAGCGTGCGCCTTCCGGCGCGGCGCGTGCAACAACTAGCTGTGCGGTGCAGCAGAGTGCTGCCGCCGACGGTCTGCTAACCTTGCGTCGGGCTGCCCAAGACATCGACCGGTGCCAGCAGGGCAAGCAGTTCTTTTTTGAAAAAAAGAACCAAAAAACTTTTGTTTCCTTGGGTGCACGCTGCGGGAGAGTCCGCGGCAGCAGAGACAAGCTTGCTTCTTTCCCTCGAAAAAGAAGGCCTTGCTTTCTCGCCGCCGGCCATCGCAGGAGCCAGTGTTCCCGGGCTGCCAGTAGCCTCAGCCTTCGGTGCTGAGCGTGCCCGGCAGGGTCTGTTCCAGCTTGGCCAGGCGCGTCTCCATCGCGGCGAGTTTGGTCTCGGCGGCTTCCTGCCCGGCGCGGGCGCGGGCGGCGAGTTCGGCCACCGCGTCGAGCTCCTCGCGGCGGACCAGTTCGAGCTTGCGGATGGTCTCGTCCACGCGGGCGCGGACCATCGCCTCGGTCTCCTCGCGCAGCCCCGCCAGCGCGGATAGAGCACCGCCCGCCACCCCAGCCAGGTCGTCAAAGAAGCGCGGGCGTTCGGCCATGGTGTGTATCCTTGTATGGAGCCAGTTGGCGGCCACACGGCGCATCCTGGGGGACAAAAGTTTTTGCTTCTTTTTTCAGAAAGAAGCGCTGCTTTTGCCTCAGGTTTGTCACCGCCAGCCCACCCCCTATAACCCGCCGCATGATTTTGGTCACCGGCGGCGCCGGCTTCATCGGCAGCTACCTGCAGGCCGAGCTTGTTCATCGCGGCGTGGAGACGGTGATCTCCGACCGGCTCGGCAGCGGCGGCAAGTGGCGCAACCTGGCCACCCACCCGCCGGACCGGCTGGTGGACCCTGACGCGCTGGACGCGTTCCTGGCAGCGGGGCCGCCGATCGAGGCGGTGGTCCACATGGGGGCAATCAGCGGCACACTGGCCACCGACGGCGACCAGGTCTGGCGCATCAACGTGGAGCTGAGCCGCAAGCTGTGGATGTGGTGCGCGCAGCACGGCGTGCGGTTCATCTACGCGTCGTCGGCGGCGACGTATGGCGACGGCGAGGACGGGTTCGACGACGACCCGGCGCTGCTGGACCGGCTGCGGCCGATGAACCTGTACGGGTGGTCCAAGCACGTGTTCGACCAGGGGGTGATGCAGGCGCTGCGGCGTGGCGGGCCCAGGCCGCCGCAATGGGCGGGGCTGAAGTTCTTCAATGTTTACGGCCCGAACGAGTACCACAAGGGCGGCATGATCAGCGTGGTGAAGGTGAAGTACGACGAGCTGGCGGCGGGGCGGCCGGCGCGGCTGTTCCGCTCGCACCGGCGCGATTTGCCGGACGGGGCGCAGGCGCGCGACTTCGTCTGGGTGGGGGACTGCGCCGCGGTGATGTTGTGGCTGCTGGACAACAAGGATGTGTGCGGCCTGTTCAACGTGGGGACCGGCGAGGCGCGCACGTACCTGGAGCTGGCGCAGGCGGTGGCGCAGGCCGCGGACGTGCGGGCGGAAGTGGAGTTCGTTGACATGCCGGACGCGCTGCGGGCGCAGTACCAGTCCTACACCTGCGCGCGGATCGACCGGTTGCGCGCGGCCGGCTACACCGCGCCGTTCACGCGGTTGGAGGACGGCGTGGGGCGCTATGTGGACACTTACCTCAGCCAGGCGGACCCATACCGATGAGCGCGCCCTTGCAGTTCCCGCAGTTCGACCCGGTCCTGCTGCATCTGGGCCCGCTGCAGATACGCTGGTACGCGCTGGCCTACATCGTGGGGCTGGTGACCGGCTGGCAGGTGATGCGCCGCCTGGTGCGCCTGCCACCGGCGGTGGCAAGCCTGACGCAGACGGATGACTTTCTCACCTGGGCGACGCTGGGCGTGGTGCTGGGCGGGCGGCTCGGCTACTGCCTGTTCTACCAGCCGGGCTTCTTCCTGACGCACCCGCTGCAGATCGCGGCCGTGTGGACCGGCGGAATGAGTTTCCACGGCGGGATGATCGGGGTGATCACCGCGATCGTGGTGTTCTGCCGGCGCAACCGCATTCCGGTGCTGGGGTTTGCCGACCGCATGGCGATCGTGACGCCGATAGGGCTGGGGCTGGGACGGGTGGCCAACTTCATCAACGGCGAGCTGTGGGGGCGGCCGGCGCCGGACTGGCTGCCTTGGCGCATGGTCTTCCCGCGCTCCGAGGACGGCGTGCCGCGGCATCCTAGCCAGATCTACCAGGCACTGATGGAGGGGCTGATCCTGTTCCTGGTGGTGTGGGCGTTCTCCCGCCGGGAGCGTATCCGCGCGCGGTTCGGCATGCTGACGGGGATATTCCTGGTGGGCTACGGCATCGCGCGGATCATCGGGGAGTTCTTCCGCGAGCCGGATGCGTTTCTCGGCTATTTGTGGCAGGGGGCGACGATGGGGCAGATCCTGTCGTTCCCGATGATCCTGGCGGGCGTGGGCTTCATCCTGTTCGCGCGGCGGCGGCGACCGGTGGTGACGCAGGAGGCGGCGCCGGTTGGCTGAACGGCTGGACGCGTTCATGGCGCGGGCCAACGCCGCCTACTACGCGACGCGCGACCCGTTCGCCGATTTCACCACCGCGCCGGAGATCAGCCAGATGTTCGGCGAGCTGCTGGGCGCATGGGTGGCGGTGACGTGGCAGATGCTGGGGAGCCCGGGGGAGCTGCTGCTGGTGGAGGCCGGGCCGGGCCGGGGGACGCTGATGGCGGACGCGCTGCGGGTGATCTCGCGCGCTGCGCCGGGGTTGGCGGCCGCGGCGCGGGTGCATTTCATCGAGACGTCGCCGCGACTGCGGGCGGAGCAGGCGCGGCTTGTGCCGACCGCGAGCTGGCACGATGGGCTGGAGAGTGTTCCGGACGGGGTGGCCATCGTGTTTGCCAACGAGTTTCTCGACGCGCTGCCGATCCGGCAGTTCGTGCGCACGGCGGATGGGTGGGCGGAACGCTACGTGGCTGGCGGCGCGTTTGCCGAGGTGCCGGTAGCGGGGCCGGACCGCAGGGCGGCGCCGGGCGAGGTGGTGGAGGTGGGCGAGGCGGGGCTGGCTTGGGTGGCGCTGCTGGCGGCGCGGCTGGTGAGGCAGGGCGGGGCGGCGCTGCTGCTGGATTACGGCAGCGCGGAGAGCCTGCCCGGCGACAGCCTGCAGGCGCTGCGTGGCGGGCGGCCGAGCGACCCGTTAGGCTGTGCGGGGGACGCGGATGTGACGGCGCACGTGGATTTCGCCGCGGTGGCGGGCGCGGCGCGGGCGGCTGGGGCCGCGGTGTGGGGGCCGGTGCCGCAGGGGGTTTTTCTGGAGCGGATCGGGCTTTCGGCGCGGGCGGCGCGGCTGGCGGCGGCGCGGCCGGAGCGGTCGGCGGAGGTGGAGAACGCGGCGTCCCGGCTGGCGAGCCCGGCGCGGATGGGGGCGTTGTTCAAGGTGGTTTGTTTGGGAAACGTGGGTATTTCGGCGCCGGCAGGGTTTGAGGCATGAGAGAAAGCAAGCGGCTCTATTTTGAAAAAAAGAACCAAAAAACTTTTGCTCCCTATCGGGGAGTTTCCGGCGAGCCTGCGACAGCGGAGACAAAAGTCTTTTGCTTCTTTTCTTCAGAAAAGAAGGCCTTGCTTCCTGGCGGTGCAGCATGAGCGCCGAGCGTCTGACGCACCCCGCTTTGCTGGCCAGGCACGGGTTTTTCACCCGGCGCGGCGGCGTCTCGCAGGGCGCTTACGCCAGCCTGAATTGCAGCCTTTCCGGTGGCGATGACCTCGTGTGCGTGACGCGCAACCGTGGGCTGGTGGCCGAGGCGATCGGCGTGGAGTTGAGCCGGCTGGTAGGGGTGACGCAGGTGCACGGGTGCCAGGTGGCGCATGTGCAGCAGGCGTGGCCGGCCGGCGCGGGGCCGCGTGCGGACGCGATGGTGACCGCCGAGCCGGGCCTGGCGCTGGGCGTGATCACCGCGGATTGCGCGCCGGTGCTGTTCTGCGACGCGGCAGCCGGCGTGGTGGGGGCGGCCCATGCAGGGTGGCGGGGTGCGGCCGCGGGCGTGCTGGAGGCGACGCTGGCGGCGATGGTGTCGCTGGGTGCGGCGGCGGAGCGCGTGAGGGCGGTGGTGGGGCCGTGCATCGGGCAGGCGAGCTACGAGGTGGGGGAGGATTTGCGCGCGCCTGTGCTGGCGACGCGGGGGGATGCGGGGGCGTTTTTCGCGGCGGGGCGGCGGGCGGGGCACTGGCAGTTCAATCTGGCGGGATACTGCGCGGCGCGGCTGGTCGGGTGCGGGGTGGCGGCGGAGGTGCTGGGGGCGGATACCTGCGCGGATGAGGACAGGTTTTTTAGTCATCGGCGCCGGACTCTGGCGGGGGGAGGAGCGATTGGGCACCAGGTTTCGGTTGTCTGCGTGTGAGCAAGCGGGTGTTTGTTCGGGTAGGCGCCCTGGCGGCCATGTAGCGCGCTTTTCCTGCGCTTTGGTGTTCATCGCCGCGGAGCGCTTGGGCGGCAGGTTCCGGTTGTTGTTGTTTAATGCATCATCCGACTTTACGGGGTCGCCCGTAGGATACAGGTGCTCGCCAGAACATGGAGCGAGAGCATTTTTCGGCCTGCTTATCTGGTTCGACGAGGTTGGAAAACGCTTGAGGCAGGCGAGGGGTTGGTTTTTGCGTTGTCTTCAACAAAGGCAGGCTGACTGTCGCCTTGAGCTTTCTTCGGCCCCGTTGGATTGGTTTAGCAGGCCGGACAACACTCCAGATTTTTGTTTCGGCGAGCATCTGCCTCCGGTTTGGTCAAACAGTTCTTGGACGCGCGTGTCCGCCGCTCGGGTGCTTATTACCAAGCGATATCTGCGCTTCTGTAATCGGAACAACATGCTCGCTCACTCGTCGTGCTCCATCTCGATTCGGACACTGCTAGAGAAAAGCAGGAAGCTTCTCGTCCTGAGGTTGTGCCGTGTCGCCACGGCGAGCCGTCAGGGAACAAGAGTTTTTTGGTTCTTTTTTTCAAAAAAGAACTTGCTTGCTTTCTGCTTGCTGGTTTCCGCCTGCGGCGACCTGCCACGTCCCTTCGCCGGCAATCCCGGCCGCGCTGCGCTGCAACTTTCCGCACCGCCGCCGCCCAAGCTGGTGGTGCCGGCGCCGCAGGAGGGCCTGCTGCCGGAGAAGGACGCGGCCGTGTGGGCGCACCAGGTGACGGACGCGCTGGTGGCCGAGGAGGTGCCGGCTTTTGCCGAGCCGGGCCGGCCGGGCGAATGGGTGCTGCGCCTTTCGGCCAGCGTGCAGGGGCAGAGCGTGGTGCCGCGTTACGAACTGATCGACCCGAAGGGTGGCAACCGGGGAGATGTGACGGGGCACCCGGTGGCGGAGGCGGCTTGGGCGCAGGCGAACCCGGCCTCGTTGCAGCAGGCGGCGAGCGAGGCGGCGCCGCAGGTGTTGGCGATGCTGCGGTCGGTGGATGCGACGATCAAGCAGAGCGATCCGAACAGCTTGTACAACCGGCCGGCGCGAATTTTCTTCAGCGGCGTGACTGGGGCGCCCGGGGACGGCAACACGTCGCTAGCGCGCGGGATGCGCAAGAAGATACCTGATACGGGCGACCAACTGGTGGACCGGGCGGCGGCGGCGGATTTTCTGCTGCGGGGGACGGTAAAGGTAACGGACGAGCCGGACGGGCAGCAGCAGGTGGAGATACATTGGCTGGTCAGCGATGCGTCGGGGAAGCTGGCGGGCGACGTGGCGCAGGGGCACGACGTGCCGAAGGGGACGCTGGACCGGTTCTGGGGGGACATTGCGGGCGTGGTGACGGACGAGGCGGCTGGGGGGGTGCACGAGGTGATTACGAATTTTTCTGGGCGGAAGAAGAAGGCGGTTTAGGAAAACGCCTTTGCGAGCGCGCGACGTCGGCACGGAACGCAAGCAAGCAGTTCTTTTTTGAAAAAAAGAACCAAAAAAATTTTGCTTTCTGGTCTCGTCGTTTGGAGCGTGGTGTTTGAGCGGTTCAAGCCATCACCAGTGGCAGACGAGGTAAACAGTTTTTTATAGGGCCTGTGGAGGATTGGAGATTTTAAGGACCACGTGCACCGTTTGAAGTGCACGCTGCCGAAGAAACCGCGACAGCGGAGTCAAAGTTTTTTGCTTCTTTTTCCTGTAGAAGAAGGCCTTTGCTTGCTTCGCACCGGTCAACCTCCAGGCCTGTCGATACTACTTCAACGCCCGCTCCAACCGCCCAAGCGCCCGCTCCAGAACCATCGGCGACTGCGCGAAGCACAGCCGCAAATGCCCTTCGCCGCCGGCGCCGAACGCGCAGCCGGGAGCAAGGGCGACACCGTGTTCGTGCACCAGGCGCATTGCAAGGTTCAGGCTGTCGGCCAGGCCGTCCACGCCGATGAAGGCGTAGAACGCGCCGGGCGGGGGTGCCCAGCGTATGCGGTTCAGGCTTTGCAAAGCGTAGGCCGTCATGCTGCGGCCCGCGGCGCAGTAGGCGCGGAAGTTTGCGACGAACGCTTCGTCCGCAAGGGCAGCCAAAGCGGCGGCCTGCACGAAGGCGGCGACGCCGGAGTGGGTGATCTCGACCAGCTCGGAAAAGCTGTCGCGCTTGCCGCCCGGCACGATCAGCCAGCCGATGCGGAAGCCGGTCATCGCCCAGGCTTTCGAGAAACTGCCAACCACCAGCACGCGGTCTTCCGGCGTGCAGATGTCGAGGATGGAAGCGGCGCGTTCGCCGTCATAGACGAGGCGGTTGTAGACCTCGTCGGAGATCAGCCAGGTGTTGGTGGTGCGGCAGATGTCGAGGATGGCGCGGATTTCGGCGGCGGTGGCGGTCCAGCCGGTTGGGTTGCCGGGGCTGTTCACCCATAGTGCGCGGGCGCCGACCAGGCGTGTGGCCAGGCGGTCGAGGTCGAGGGTGAATCCGCCGTCTTGCGTGTTGGTGAGCGGGAACTCTTCGACCTCGGCGCCGCGCATGCGGCCGGCGTTGGCCGAGTTGGGCCAGGCGGGGGTGAGGTGCAGCAGCCTGTCGCCGGGCTTGAGCAGGGCGGCCATCGCAACGTTCACCGCGGCCATGCCGGAGCCGGTGATTTGCACGCGCGGCTCTTCGATCGGGAGCGCGTGTTGTGTGCTGAGGTGGGCGGAGAGCGCGTGGCGCAGAGCGGGCAAGCCGCGCACGTCGGCGTAGCGGGTTTGCCCGGCGTCCATGGCCGCGGCGAGAGCGCGGTGTGCGGATTCGGGCGCGGCGACGTCGCTTTCGCCGAAGCAGAGGAAGGCGGTGTCCGGGCGGGCGAAGGCGGCGCGGGAAACGGTGATGATGTGGGAGCCGGTGGCGGCTGCTATGTCCATGGGGCACCAGAAAGGAAGCGCTTCTTGGAGAAAAAGAAGCAAAAAGCTTTTATCACGGCTGTCGCGGAGTCTCCTCAGACGCGCGCCCAAGAGACAAAAGTTTTTTGCTTCTTTTTTTCAAAAAAGAAGCGCTTGCTTACTTTCTTTCGATTTGCTCTGCAAACGCGCTGTATCCCGCGTCGACCGCAATCATCGCCGCATCCCGCCCATCGTCGGCTTTCACGTGCGGGTCCGCACCGCGCTCCAGCAGCAGCTCGGCGAGGGCGATGTTCCCGCGTAATGCGGCCGCGTGCAGCGCGGTGAAGTTGCTTTGCTGCAGCGCGTTGGGATCGGCGCCGGCGTCCAGCAGCATCCGGCAGATTTCCACGCTGCCCTGTGTGGCCGCGCTGTGCAGCGGGCGTAGCAGCGAGCCGTTGGTGGCAACTGCGTTGCAGTCGGCATTGGCGGCGAGCAGCAGGCGTGCCGCGTCCGCATGGCCGAAGAAGCAGGCGAGGTGCAGCGGCGTGAAGCCGTCGGCCGCGTGTGCGGTGGCGGCGGCAGGTGCGTCGCGCAGGTTGCGCTCGAGTGCGGCGGTGCTGCCGAGTGCGGCCGCTTCGAACACGTTGATGTAGTCGCGCCGCGTGGCGATCGCTTCGGCCAATGCGGTCTGGCGGTGGTACAGCGCGAGCATCAGCGCGCTCGGTTCGTCCTCTTGCGCGCAGAGTGTTGGGTGGTGTTCGAGCAGACGCAGCGCTTCGGCGGGCGCGGTGCCGATTGCGTTGAGCAGCGCGGCATGGGCGTTGGTCATTGTTTCACCACGGGCAGGTCCACCACGCTGTCGGCGAACAGCTTGATCGTTTCAGGCTGGTAGTCGGCAGTTTTGGCGAAGAAGATGTTGTCCACGTAGGTTTGCGGGTTGCGGTCGTAGAGCGGGAACCAGGTGGATTGCACCTGCACCATGATGCGGTGGCCGGGCAGGAACACGTGGTTCGCGTTAGGCAGCGGGAAGACGTAGTTCTGCTTTTGGTTGGCCGGCACTGCTTCCGGCTTGTCGTAGGCGTGGCGGAAGCGGCCGCGCAGGATGTCGGCCGACACCATGAGCTGGTAGCCGCCGAGTTCGTGTTGCTGTGCGACCTGGTCGGGGAAGACGTCGATCACCTTGACCACGAAGTCCACGTCGGTGCCGGTGATGCTGGCGTCGAGATGGGCCACTGGCGTGCCGGCGATCTTCACCGGTGCGGTTAGCCTGTCGGTGGTGAAGGTGAGCACGTCGGGCCGTGTGGAAGCCTCGCGCTGGTCGCTGGAGAGCCAGTCCTTCCAGCTGGGCGCTTCACCTTCTTCGAGCAGGTGGATCGGGCGCTGGATGAACGGCACCGGCCTCGCCGGGTCCGAGACGTAGGTGGTGGCTGCGTCTGCGGCACCCGTGCCTGCGTCGGGCGAGAGCTTAGCACCCGGCAGCAGGTGCATCGGCACGGCGCCGATCGGGCAGTTGGCCTCGCAGCCCTGCGGCCAGGATGCCAGGCGCAGCCAGCGGTTGGTGCCGCTTTCGAACGCGTTGACGTGTGCCACGTCCATCGGCGGCGCGTCGTCCTTCAAGTAGTGGTCGAGAAACGGGCGTAGGATGTGCTCGCGGAAGTAGAGTCCGCTGTCGCTGCCGAGGCGGATGGTGCCGAGCGTGTCCTGGGCGGAGATTTCCTGGCCGTGGTGCCACGGGCCCATTACCAGGTATAGTTTGTCGTCACCGGGGTTCTTCGCGCGCAGCGCCTGGTAGACGGCGGGTGCGCCGTAGATGTCCTCCTGGTCCCACAGGCTGTGCACCAGCATGGTCGGCACGGCGAGCGGCTCGCGCGCCAGCACCTTGTCCATCGCCTGCTGCTGCCAGAAGGAATCGTAAGCCGTGTGCTGCGTCAGCTTGCGGTAGAAACCGACCTGGTCCTCGCCGTGGCTGGCCGCCATCGCACCGGCCGAGTCGAGCTCGAGGAACGCGTCGTAGTCGTCGTAGTGGTCGGTCCACCACTTCGCATTGTTGTCGCGGGTGGCTTCCTGTTCGTAGACGTAGTTGAGGCTGCCGAGCTGGCGAAAGGCGCCGCGGTGGAACCAGTCGTCACCCATCCAGCCGTCCACCATCGGGTTCATCGGGACGGCGACCTTCAGCGCCGGGTGCGGGTGCACCATGCTCATCAGGGTCGTAAAACCGTCGTAGGATATGCCGATTGTGCCGATGCGGCCGTTGCTCTCGGGCACGTTGTGCACCAGCCACTCGATCGTGTCGTAGGTGTCGGTGCTGTGGTCGGTCTTGGTGTCGTTGAGCGGGCCGATCAGCGGCCGGTTCATCACGTAGTCGCCCTCGGATTTGTACTTGCCGCGCACGTCCTGCACCACGCGGATGTAGCCGGCCGCCACGATCACGTCGTCGGCGTTGTCGTAGCCGTCGAGGGCGGCCACCAGGTGCGCGCCGTCGTCGTAGCTGGTGAGCTCGGTGGCGTTGTACGGCGTGCGGGTCAGCAGCATCGGCGCGCGGTGGGCGCCACGGGGGACCAGGATGACGGTGTGCAGGTGAACGCCGTCGCGCATGGGGATCATAACGTCGCGCCTGTCGAAGTCGAAGCCCTTGGTGACTTCCTTGAAGTGCGCCGGCGTCTCGCTTTGCAAGGTTTGTGCGTGGGCGGTGCACGTGAGCGAGGCTGCAAGGACGGCGATCAGGAGTGTCTTCATTGGGGCGGTTCCATGTTCGCGTTCATGAAAAACTTGTTGGATGGTGATCCGGGGTGAAGCAAGGCAAGCAGTTCTTTTTTGAAAAAAAGAACCAAAAAACTTCTGTTTCTCGTGGAGGTGCGTGGCTGAGGCGTGTCGTTTTAATCGTCCGCGACAACGAGAGCAGACGCGTGGCGTCTCGATCTGCAGATTTTGCGCGGGGGAGGAGCGCACGACTGACGTTGCGGGAGATTGGACAAATGCGTTCTCATCGCTCGCCTTCTGCAGCGCCCGTTAAGACTGGCTAAAGCAAGGCAAGCAGTTCTTTTTTGAAAAAAAGAACCAAAAAACTTTTGTCTCTCGAAGGCCCACCAAGCTGGAACGTGTCGTTTCAGCCGTCTGCGACAGCGAGAACAAAGCGTTTTGCTTCTTTTTCTCGAAAAAGAAGCGCTTGCTTGCTGCCGTTGCCAAAAGCCGGCCTGGTGGATCAGCTGGCGCGGTGTCGGAGCGTCGTGCGAGTAGCACGCTGTCGCATGACATAACCGCGCCAGATGGCCGCCAGGGCGGCTCTTCAGCCGCCAGTCACATCGGTGGCTTCACGCCGCCCTCGCCCACCATCACCCGCAGCGCGCTCGGTGTGCCGCCCGACGGGTCGGCGAGGACGAACGCCGCCGCACCCACCTTCAGCACGCTCTTGTCGGCCGGCTGCAGCGCCACGACGGGGATGCCTGCCGGGACAACGATGCTTTTCTGCCCGCCCTTGTAGGACACCGTCAGGTGCAGCGCGCCGCCCTTGGACGTTGCCGCGTCGATGTTGCCGTTCGTCATGCTGGTGGCCACGCGCGGGCCGCCGGCGGAAACGGTGCCGTTGGTCATCGAGGTTGAAACGGCGGACCCGCCGCTGGGGTCGGGCAGCTTGTCCCAGTCGTAGTGGCCTTCGCCGGCGCCGCGCATCTCCGGCGGGAACACCACCACTTCGACCGAGGTGAGGTGGCTGCCGGTGCCTTTGGTGGCAGTGCCGATGAAGCTGCCGGGCTTGATGGCGCTGGCGTCCGCGGCGACCACGCCGGCGTAGCCGGTTGTGGGGCTCAGCGCGATTTTCTCACTGGTGCCGTCCTGGGTTTGCAGCGTGACGCTGCTTGCGTCCACCTTGGCGATGGTGCCGCGCAGCCGGACGGGTGGCGTGGCGGCCTGGGCGGAGGCGGCTAGGAGGACGGCTAGGGCGACGAGGGGGGCGGCGACGAGAGGGGCGGCAACGAGAGGGGCGCGGGGCATGAGACACCTCGAAAGGAAGGAAGCGGTTCTTTTTTGAAGAAGCACCAGAAAACTTTTGCTCCCTGGGGCGGGCTGCTGCAACACGGCACGCCGCGGCTGGAGGCGGAAACGAGGGGGGGCGGCGCGGCGTTCGGGTCTTGGACATGGGGGTTCGGGCGATGACAGGCGACACGCGCGCAGCTTCGCGCCGGACCGGGCGTCGGCTGACACTGACGCCGAGCGCGCTCGGTATCGTGGCGGGCGTGTTGTTGGGCGTGGGGCTGGGCTTTGCGGGTGCTGCGGTGCTCTCGGCCAACCGCGAGCGGGTGGTGGTCGCCGAGCAGAACCGTTTCCTGGTCACCGCGGAGCAACTGCTCTCTCAGTTAAAGGACCTCGAGACCGGCGAGCGCGGCTACGCGCTGACCGGGGACGCCGCCTACCTGCAGCCCTACGACCAGGCGGTGGGCATCATACCGCAGGCAATGGGCAACCTCGCGTCCATACGGCCGAACATCTCGTTGCTGGCAGACATGGTCAGGGCGAAGCAGGATTTCGCGGCGCGGGTGATCGCTGCGCGGCGCAGCGGTGGGCTGGAGGCGGCAACCGCGCTGATCCGCACCGGCCAGGACAAGATCTTCATGGACCGGGTGCGCGGCCGGGTGGCCCAGCTCCAGCAGGTGGCACAGCACCGCATCGTGGTCACCGAGCGCGCCCAGGCGGCGCGCGGGCCGGTGCTGGAGGCGGCGTCGGCGGCCTGCATCCTGGCCGCCTTTGCCTCGCTGGCCGCCCTGGCCTGGCAGCGGCGCCGTGCCGCGCGCGCCAGCGCCGCCCTGCTGACCAGCGTGATGGAGCATGCCCCGATCGGGCTGGGCTTCCTCGATGCGGAGCTGCGCGTGGCCCATCTGAACCAGACCCTGGCGGGGATGGGCGAGCGCGCGCTGCCGATCGAGGTCGGCCGCAGCCTGTGGGACGTGGTGCCAGACCTGCGCCCCACGCTGGAGCCGCGGCTGCAGACGGCGTTGCAGGCAGGCCTGCCCATCACCGGCGTGGAGGGTGCGGTCCGCGGCCGGGGTGCGGCCACCCGAAGCGAGTTCGAGTTCGGCTTTTTTCCGCTGCCGGACGACAGCAAGGGCGGCTCGGCAGGTGCCGGCTTGGTGGTCAACGACATCACCGTGCGCAAGCGTGCCGAACGCCGGCTGCGCGAGAGCGAGGAACGCTACCGCGTGCTGATCAGCACCAGTGCGGCGATGGTGTGGACCACCACGCCGGAGGGTGCGTTCACCGGCTTGCAGACGAGCTGGAACACCTTCACCGGCCAGACCAAAGAGGAGAGCACCGGTTTCGGCTGGCTGAACGTGATCCACCCCGACGATCGCGCCGAAGCGGAATCATGCTGGCGCCACGCCGTGTCCACCAACGGGGTGTGCGCGGCGGACTACCGCGTGCGGCGCGCGGACGGCGAGTGGCGGATCATGACCGCGCGCGCGGTGCCGATCATGGACGACGATACGGTGCGCGAGTGGGTGGGCATGCACACCGACATCACCGAGCGGCGCCGCGCCGAGGAGGAGCTGAACGCGGCGAAGGAGAACGCAGAGGCGGCCAACCGTGCGAAAAGCCAGTTCCTCGCCAACATGAGCCACGAGCTGCGCACGCCGCTCTCCGCGGTGATCGGCTACGCGGAGATGATCGAGGAGGACCTGACGGACTCCGGCGACGCGGCGTTGCTGGGCGACGTGGGCAAGATCAAGTTCAACGCGCGCCACCTGCTCGGACTGATCAACGACGTGCTCGACCTCTCCAAGATCGAGGCCGACCGGATGACGACGTTCGCGGAAACCTTCGAGACGCGCCAGTTGCTGTCCGACGTGGCGTCCACGGCCGAGGCGCTGGTGCGGCAGAAGGAGAACACGCTGACCGTCGAGGCGGCCGATGACATCGGCAGCATGCACACCGACCAGGTGAAACTGCGGCAGTGCCTGTTCAACCTGGTGAGCAACGCGGCCAAGTTCACCGAGGGCGGCACCATCACGCTGCGCGCGGTGCGCGACGGCGACTGCGTGGTGTTCGACGTGAGCGACACCGGCATCGGCATGACGCAGGACCAGCTCGACCGCCTGTTCGAACGCTTCAGCCAGGCCGACGCGTCCACCACAAGGCGCTTCGGCGGCACCGGGCTGGGCCTGGCGATCACCCGCGCCTTTGCACGCCTGCTGGGCGGCGACGTCACCGTGCGCAGCACCTACGGCGAGGGCTCCACCTTCAGCATGCGCCTGCCGGCTGAACTCGTCGTGGAGGCGCATGAAGAGAACGAGGCCCAGCACGCGCAAACGCATGCCGACCGCACGCTGGTGCTGGTGGTCGATGACGACGGTGCTCAGCGCGACCTGCTGACCCGGTTTCTCGAACGCGAAGGGTTTTCCGTGCGCGCGGCGGCGGACGGCAAGTCCGGCCTGGAACTGGCCCGCGAGTTGAAGCCGCGCGCGATCCTGCTCGACGTGATGATGCCGTCGATGGACGGGTGGTCCGTGTTGAGCACGCTGAAGGCGGACCCGGAGCTCGCGAAGATCCCTGTGGTGATGGTCACCTTTGTCAACGAGCCGGGATTGGGCGCCTCGCTGGGTGCGGCCGACATGGTGCCAAAGCCGGTGGAGTGGGACCGGCTGCGCACGGTGATGGAGCGGTTCCGCGGCGACGCGGGCGACATACTGGTGGTCGACGACGACCCGGACGCGCGTCACCGCCTGCGCACCGTGCTGGAGCGTGACGGCTGGACCGTCAGCGAGGCCGGCAACGGCCAGGAGGCGCTGGCGCAGGTGGCAAAGACGCCGCCGCAACTCATCCTGCTGGACCTGACGATGCCGATGATGGACGGGTTCGCGTTTTTGCACGAATTGCGCCGGCGGCCCGGCTGCGAGAACATACCGGTTGTCGTGCTGACGGCGCGCGACCTGGATGCCGAAGACCGCCGCCGGCTGCAAGGTGCGGACCGCGTGTTGAGCAAGGGCGAGACCAACCTTCGCCAACTCGCCGGCGAATTACGCTCGCTGACTCCGCAGGCGGACACAGAGTCGGCCGGCCTGCGTGCAACGACACCTCAAGGATAGTCCGATGCGATTGCTACTCGTGGAAGATCATGAAGAGATTTGGGACTTCCTCTCCCGGCGGCTGCAGAGGCGTGGCTACGAGGTGAGTGTCGCCACCGACGGCCAAGCGGGCGTGGACCAAGCGCGCGCGCTGCAACCCGGGGTGATGCTGCTGGACATGAACTTGCCGGTCATGGACGGCTGGTCGGTGGCTAGGCTGCTGAAGGCCGATCCGGCGACGGCGCACATCGCCATCATCGCGCTGACGGCGCATGCGATGTCCGGAGACAGGGAAAAGGCGCTTGCCGCAGGGTGCGACGACTACCACCCGAAGCCGATCGATTTCTCGGCGTTGCTGACGCAGATCGAGGCTCTGGCGCAGCACGTTGGTGAGTAGCAAGCAAGGCAAGCAGTTCTTTTTTGGAAAGAGGAACCAAAAAACTTTTGACTCCGCTGTCGCGCGCTCGCGAGAGAGCGCGCGACAGCGCAAGCAAAAGCTTTTAGCTTCTTTTTCTCGAAAAAGCAGGCCTTGCCTCCTTTGGTGATGACGAACGCAACGGACGCATTGCTAGCCTTTGCAGCCGCCCAGCACCCCGGGGCCCCCCCGGCCAAGCGGGGCGAGATGTTCGACGGCGCCGACGTGTCCGGCCGCGCACTCCGTCTGGCTGGCGTGACGCTGGCCAAGGTGAGCCTGCGCCACGCGAACCTGTCCGGCGCGGACCTGGCGCAAGCCGACCTGACCGACGCTTCGTGCGGCGGCGGCATTTTCGATCGTGCCAAGCTGGAGCAGGCAGTGTTCCGGAACGCCGACCTCGCCGGCGCCAGCCTGTGCGGCGCGGATGCGGGCCAGGCGTGCTTTGCCGGCGCGTTGCTGGAGGATGCGTCGCTGGCCGGAGCGCGCCTGCGTTTCGTCGATTTCACCGGCGCGGTGATGGACGGGGCGGACGTGGCCGGCGCCGATCTGTGGGGCGCGCGGATGGGCGGTGTTGTCGCTCATCGCGCCTGCTTCAAGACGGTGAAGTTCGACGAGGTTCAGCTGTCGGGCGCCGACCTCACCGGCGCCAACCTGGCCGGCGCCACGCTGCGGCGTGCGAACCTGTCTGGCACGTGCCTGCACGGCGTGGATCTGCGCGACGCGGTGCTGGACGGCGCCGATTTGTCCGGCGCGGACCTGTCTCAGGCGATCCTGCCGCACGTGGTGCTGACCGGATGCAACCTGCGCCATGCACGCTTCGCCGGCGCGTGGCTGGAGCGCACCCGCATGCGCGCGCACCAGTTGGGCGGCGCCATCGGCGAGGACAAGGCCGGCGACTACGACGCTGCGATCGAAGGCTACATCGTGCTGGAACAGAACTTCCGCAGCCTTGGCAACGCGGCCGATGCAAGCTGGGCGTTCCGGCGGCGCAGGCGAATGGGCAAGCGCCTGCACCGTACGCGCGCGTTGGCCGCGTGCCGGTCCGGCGAACTTGCTATCGGGTTTTACGCGGGCTTGCATTGGCTCAGTGACGTGACCGCGGAGTTGCTGTGCGACTACGGCGAGAGTTTGACGCGCATCCTGCGTGCGCTGGCATTGGTGCTGCTGGGCTGTGCAGCGCTGTACTGGTGGACCGGCAGCCTGGAGCCGCGTGAGGCGGGGACGCACAGCCATTTCGGCTGGATCGACTATCTGCTGTTCAGCCTGGATTCGATGACGTCGGTGGGTACCGGCGAGGTTGCGCTCAAGCCGGTTGGCGAGCTGGGGGTGCTGGTTTCGAGCTTGCAGACGGTGGTTGGAACGGTGCTGCTGGGGCTGTTCGGGTTCGTGTTGGGGGTGCGGATGCGGAACTGAAGAAAGCAAGGCTCTCTTCGAGAAAAAGAAGCAAAAAGCTTTTGCAAGCGCTGTCGCGGACGGCTGAAGCGCTACGCGTCAGCTTTTCGTACGCATCGGGGTGAGGTTCTGGCTTGTGAAGCGAAGTGTTTTGTTTTTACGGATGGCTGACGGCGACGGCCGAAAGCAAGAACTTTGGTTATGCCGTGGCGAAACTCTCCTTCAGCGTGTACCAGAGGAGCAAATGTTTTTTGGTTCTTTTTTTCAAAAAGGAACTGCTTGCTTGCTTCCTCACCGGTCTTGCTGCTCTTCCTGAAGAAGAGCAGGCCTACTTCCTTGCCTAATGGTGGCTGTTGTTAAGCAGCGGGTTCACGTTGTAGCTGAACCCCCAGCTCACCGGCACGAACTGTTGGAAGTGCTGGTTGAACCACACGTAGATCTGCGCGATGCCGGAGCGTGGCACGTACACCACGTCGAACGGTGCGAGCTGCACGTCGGCCGCCGGGTCCGTGCCCGTCATCGCACCGCGGTAGTCGGCCGACAGCACCACCGGCCGGTCGCCGGCGGCGTGCCGCAGGATGAAGACGTGGTTCTCGTCGCCGGTAGTGCGCAGGCCGCCGGCGCGTGCCACGGCCTGCAGCAGCGTCAGCGTCGGGCCTTCGGTGGCGAACTCGCCGGGGGCGACCACCTCGCCGGCGACGTACACCTTCGCCGGCGAGGCGGTTTTCACCTCCACCGTCAGTTGTGGGTTTTTCAGCTCGGACGCGTAAGTCTGTTGCAATGCGGTCGCGATCTCGTCCGGCGTGCGGCCGGCGGCCTGCACGGATTGCGCCAGCGTTGTGGTCACCCGGCCGTCCGGGCGCACGGTAACGTCCTCGTTCAGCTCGGGCGCGGTGTAGAGGCGCACGCCGAGCACGTCGCCGACCTGGACCAGGTAGGCGGAGGCGGCGGCAGCGGGCTTGGGCGGCGCTGGTTGCAACCCGTGGGCGGTGGGCACGCAGGCGGCGAGCAGCACGACGCAGAGGGCGAGGGCACGCGGCATAACCTATGGTAGCAATGATTTTGGGGATGGACTACTCAGGAAGGAAGCAAGGCCTTCTTTTTCGAGAAAAAGAAGCAAAAAGCTTTTGCTTCCGCTGTCGCGCGCTCGCCGGTGACACTCCGACAGGGAGCAAAAGTTTTGGTTCTTTTTTTCAAAAAAGAACCGCTTGCCTAGCCTTTCAGGGCCTGCAGGTAGATCAGCAACCCCGCTTCCAGCAGGTCCTCCGGTGCCATCGGCAGCTTGCGGCGTGCTCCGCTCGGCCCTTCGATGAACAGCGAGGCTACGCCGTGGCACAGCGACCACACGTGCAGCGCCACCATCAGCGCCGGCGGCCGGCCCTGCTGCTTCATGCCGCGCGTGGCTGCGTCGGCCGCCAGGCGCAGCACGCCGAACGCACGCTCGGAGGCGGCGAGCAGCGCCGGGTCGGCGTCCAGCGGGAAACCCGGTTCGAACATGGCCGCGTAGAAGGCGGGCTCGCGCCGAGCAAAGGCCAGGTAGGCGCGCGCGCAGGCTTCGATGGCGGCGACCGGGTTTGGGCGGCCGTCGTCCCAGGCGGTGTATAGTTCTTCGGCGAACTTCTCGAAGCCCTGCTTGGCGATCTCGGCAACCAGCGCGTTGCGGTCACGGAAATGGCGGTAGGGGGCGGCGCCGCTGACGCCGGCCGCGCGGGCCACTTCGGCGAGGGTGAACCCGTTGGGGCCGCTGGCGGCGATCATGTCCAGCGCGGCCTGGATCATCGCCTCGCGCAGGTTGCCGTGGTGGTAGCTGCCGCGCGGCGGGGATTTCGGCGCGAAACTCATGTTTAGAGCGTTTACATCAGGCGGAGCAAGGTAAGCGGTTCTTTTTTGAAAAAAAGAACCAAAAAACTTTTGTCTGTCGTAGGTGCTTCGTGGCGAGGTGTGCGCTTCAGCACTCCGCCACAGCGCTCGCAAAAGCTTTTTGCTTCTTTTTCTCGAAAAAGAAGGCTTCGCTTGCTATCGCTTCAGGCCTGCGCGGTGTGCTGCACGCCCTTCTCAGCCAACAGGCTCTCCAACTCGCCAGCCTGGAACATCTCGGTGACGATGTCGCACCCGCCGACGAACTCGCCCTTGACGTAGAGCTGCGGCACGGTCGGCCAGTTGGAGAACTGCTTGATGCCGTCACGCAGTTCGGCGTCTTCCAGCACGTTGGCGGTGGCGAACTTCACGCCGAGGTGGCTGAGGATCTGCACCACGCGGGCGGAGAAGCCGCATTGCGGGAACATCGCGGTGCCCTTCATGTAGAGCATGACGGGGTTCTCGGTGATCTCGCGTTCGATCCGGGCGGTGGTGGTGCTGGCGGTGTCGCTCATGGGGAAGTCTCCTGTGTCGGCACGGATGTCTGGAGGGCGAGCGCGTGGAGCACGCCGCCCATGCGGCCGCCGAGTGCGGTGAACACCATCTGGTGTTGCTGGATTCGGCTGCGGCCGCGGAAGCTTTCGCTGACGATGCGGGCGGCGTAGTGGTCACCGTCGCCGGCCAGGTCCTCGACCAGCACGTCGGCGTCGGGCAGGGCTGCGCGGATCAGGTCTTCGATCTCGGTGGCCGACATCGCCATGGCTGGTCCCTATAGTCCCTCATCCAGGTGCGGAAGAAGCGGTGGTGTGCCTCGTTCAGCACGTCGCGCGATATGGTCACGCCGTCGGGCAGTGTCAAACCGGCGCCGCCGGCGCGGCCGACCGCCCGCGCCTCGATGCCCGCCTCGCTTGCCGCGCGCAGCAGGCCAGCCGGGTTGAGCGTAGCCAGCAGGTAGCGCGCCTGGTCCTCGCCGAACCAGAAGGCGTGCGGCGGAATCTCGGCGTGCGCGGGCGGGTTGGCAGGTGACACGAGGCTGGTGGGCGCGGGCAGGCTGGCGGAAGCCGGAAAGCGGGCAGGCTCGGGCAGGCTGACAGTCGACGCGAGGTCGGCAGGCGCGGGCAGGCTGGCAGGCGAGGCAAGGCTGCCGTTCCGTAGAACATCGGCAGGATTCGTCTGGCTGGTCGTCGCCGCAGAACTGGCGGAGGTCGGCGACAGGGCGACACCTACCGGGCCGGCCAGGACCATCTCGGCTATCGCCACGAGCAGGCCGCCGTCTGACAGGTCGTGGCAGGCGGAGATCCCGCCGCCCAGGATGGCGCCGCGGACGAAGTCGCCGACGCGGCGCTCCGCGGCGAGGTCAATCGGGGGTGGGGCGCCTTTTTCCTGGCCGGCCACTTCGCGCAGCCACAGCGACTGTCCGAGATGGCCGGCGGTGTGGCCGACGAGCACCAGCGTGTCGCCGTCGGTCAGCGCCAGGCCCATGGCGTGGGCGGCGTCGTCCAGCACGCCGAGGGCGCCGATGGCGGGCGTGGGCAGAATGGGGCGGCCCTCGGTCTCGTTGTAGAGGCTGACGTTGCCGCTGACGACCGGGAAGTCCAGTGCGCGGCAGGCCTGCCCGATGCCCTGCACGGCGGCCACGAACTGGCCCATCACCTCGGGCTTTTCCGGGTTGCCGAAGTTGAGGTTGTCGGTGACCGCCAGCGGGCGGGCGCCCACCGCGGTGAGGTTGCGCCAGGCTTCTGCCACCGCCTGGGCGCCGCCGGCGTGCGGGTCGGCGGCGCAGTAACGCGGCGTGCAGTCGGTGGTCAGAGCCAGCGCGCGGCGGCTGCCCTCGATGCGCACCACGGCGGCGTCGGCGGCACCGGGGCGGCGGATGGTCTGGCCGCCGATGGTGCTGTCGTACTGGTCGGTGATCCAGGCGCGGCTGCACAGGTCGGGGCAGGCGATCAGGGTGAGCAGGCCAGCCTCGATGCCGACCGGGTCGGCAACCTCGCCGAGCGGCGCGGGGGCGGCGGGTTCGGTGTAGGGGCGGCGGTAGGAGGGGGCGAGGTCGGCCAGCGGTTCGAGCGGGATGTCGGCTTCCACACGGCCCTGGTGGCGCACAACGATGCGCCCGGTGTCGGTGAGGTGGCCGATGACGGCGAAGTCCAGCTCCCACTTCTCGAAGATGGCGCGGGCCATGTCCTGGCGGTCCGGGCGCAGCACCATCAGCATGCGTTCCTGGCTTTCCGACAGCATCATCTCGTAGGCGGTCATGCCGGCCTCGCGCTGCGGGCAGGTGTCCAGGTCCAGCTCGATGCCGACGCCGCCCTTGCCGGCCATCTCCACCGACGAGCTGGTGAGGCCGGCGGCGCCCATGTCCTGGATGGCGACGATGGCGTCGGTGCCCATCAGCTCCAGGCAGGCCTCGATCAGCAGCTTCTCGGTAAACGGGTCGCCGACCTGCACGGTGGGGCGCTTGCTGTCGGAGTCCGCGTCGAACTCGGCCGAGGCCATGGTGGCACCGTGGATGCCGTCGCGCCCGGTGCGGCTGCCGACGTAGACCACCGGGTTGCCCACGCCGGCGGCGGCGGAGAGGAAGATGCGGTCCTGCCGGGCGATGCCGACGGTCATGGCGTTAACCAGCGGGTTGCCGTCGTAGGCGGCGTGGAAGTTCACCTCGCCGCCGACGGTGGGCACGCCCACGCAGTTGCCGTAGCCGCCGATGCCGCGCACCACGCCGTCCACCACGCGGCGGGTCACCGGGTTTTCCGGCCGGCCGAAGCGCAGCGCGTTGAGGTTGGCGACCGGGCGGGCGCCCATGGTGAACACATCGCGCAATATGCCGCCGACGCCGGTGGCGGCCCCCTGGTAGGGCTCGATGAAGCTCGGGTGGTTGTGCGATTCCATTTTGAAGATGGCGGCCAGGCCCTCGCCGATGTCGACCACGCCGGCGTTCTCGCCGGGGCCGTGGATCACCCACGGCGCGGTGGTGGGCAGTTCGCGCAGCCAGACGCGGCTGGATTTGTAGCTGCAATGCTCCGACCACATGACCGAGAAGATGCCGAGCTCGGTGAGGCTGGGGGTGCGGCCCATGATGGACAGCACCCGTTCGTATTCCTCGCCGTTGAGGCCGAAGGATCTGGCCAGCGCGGCGTCCACGCGTGCGTTCATCCGCTCAGGCCGCCAGCGCGTGGACGAGGCCGTCGAACAGTGCCGCGCCGTCGGTGCCGCCGACCAGCGGGTCCACCAAATCCTCCGGGTGCGGCATCAGGCCGAGCACGCGCAGGTTGGCGCTGTAGACGCCGGCGATGGCGGCCAGGCTGCCGTTGAAGTTGGCTTCCGGCGCCGCCTCGCCGTCGGCGTCGACGTAGCGGAACGCGACGCGGCCTTCGCCCTCCAGTTCGGCCAGCGTGTCGGGGGCGGCGAAGTAGTTGCCGTCGCCATGCGCCATCGGCGCGCGGATGATTTGGCCGCTCGCGTAGCCGCTGGTGAACGCGGTGTCCGCGCGTTCGACGCGCAGGTGGCAGTCGCGGCTGATGAAGCGCAGGCCGGCGTTGCGCAGCAGCGCGCCTGGGAGCAGGCCGGCCTCGGTGAGGATCTGGAAGCCGTTGCAGATGCCGAGGATGTGGCCGCCGCGCGCGGCGAACGCGTGCAGCGCCGGCATGATGGGGGACTGCGCCGCCATGGCGCCGCAGCGCAGGTAGTCGCCGTGGCTGAAGCCGCCGGGGAGCACGACCAGGTCTACGGCGGGCAGCTCGGTTTCGCGGTGCCACAGCATCTGCGGGGGGCGGCCGGCGGCTTGGGACAAAGCGATGGCTACGTCGCGCTCTCGGTTGGTGCCGGGGAAGATGAGGATGGCGGTCTTCACGGGCGGGCTCCGACAGGGAAGGAAGCAAGGCCTTCTTTTTCGAGAAAAAGAAGCAAAAAGCTTTTGCGAGCGCTGTCGCGGACGGCTGAAACGACACGTCTCACCACGGCACACCTACGAGAGACAAAGTTTTTTGGTTCTTTTTTTCAAAAAAGAACTGCTTGCCTTGCCTTACTACGCGAACGCCGCCGCCACCACTTTCGCCGCCCTGCCCAGCTCCGCCTCGTAACCCGCCGCCAGCACCACCTCCCGCCCGCGCCGCGCCATCTCCTGCGCGGCTGCGTCGTTGGCGCGCAGCCTCGCCACCTGCGCCGCCAGGTCCGACAGGTCTGCGGCGACCGGGACGAAATGCTCCCACGCGACCAGGCGGTCGTGCAGCCAGAGGCGGGGCGCACCGGGTGCTGCCGCCCGCAGCAGGCAGGCACCGCTCAGCAGGCTGGCGAACAGTGCCGACGAGCCTGTCATGGGCTGCTCGGCCTCCAGGGCGTAACGCGGTGCCACCCCGCCCGCGCCCGGCGTGGCGAACGCCACGCCGTCCACCTGGACGGCCTCGCCGGGTTTGGGTCCGCCGCGTGCGGGTTCCGGGCACAGCACCTGGCTGGGGCGCGCCGCCCAGTCGGCAGGCGGTGCGTGGCGCAGGCGCGGGTAGCCGCGGCTGTTGAGGAAGTCGGGATCGGGCAGCAGGTGGGCTTCGGCGCGGGCGCTGCAGAACGCCAGGCCCGCCCGTCGGTCGCGCGTGCCGAGCGCGATCCTGCAGCGCCCGGGCCTGGCCTGGCCGGACCGCAGGGCGGCGGCGAACACCGGCAGCGCCGCCAGCCAGCGGGAGACCACGTAGCCGAGGTATGGCGAGGGCAGCACCGAAAGCGGCAGCTCGAAGGCCAGGCGCCCGGCCGGCTCGAGCGTGCAGGCGAAGACGTCGGCCGGCGCCGCTTCGCTGGCCGGCTCGCCGGCGCGTAGCGAGAGGGGGGCGCCGACGCTGTCCGTGAGCAGGCCGGACAGGGTGTTCCAGTCGGCGCAGACGACGGCGGCCAGCACGCGCCGGCGCAGCTCCGCACCCGAAGCGGTTGGCTGGTCGGCCAGGGCCAAAGCGCGGCGCAACGTGAAGCGGGCGCCTTGCTGGCCGCGCACTGCTTCGAGCATGGCGGCGCCGATGCGGGCGGTGGTGGGGTCGGCGTCGGCTGCGTCGGACTCGGCTTGCCTGGTGATGCCGGGGGCGAAGGTGATGGTCATGGCGGCCTCTGCTGGCGAAGCAAGAAAGGCCTTCTTTTTCGAGAAAAAGAAGCAAAAAGCTTTTGTCCCGGCTGTCGCGGACCGTTCAACCGGCGCGTACCCGAGGACCAAAAGTTTTTTGGTTCTTTTTTTCAAAAAAGAACCGCTTGCTTGCTCCTCCTTTGACTCCCCATCGCCCCGCGCCATCTTATGCCGCATGTCGCAAACAATGGCCCGCCCGGCGCCCGTCAAGTTCATCCCGCAGCGCCAGCCGGCCAAGCCCACCAAGAACCGCTTCCGAGTTGTCTCCGACTACCAGCCGGCCGGCGACCAGCCGACCGCCATCACCGAGCTCGTCTCCGGCCTGACGGCGGAGGACCGCGACCAGGTGCTGCTGGGCGTCACCGGCTCGGGCAAGACGTTCACCATGGCCAAGGTGATCGAGGCGGTGCAGCGCCCGGCCTTGGTGCTGGCGCCGAACAAGACGCTGGCCGCCCAGCTCTACGCGGAGATGAAGAGCTTCTTTCCCGACAACGCGGTGGAGTATTTCGTCAGCTACTACGACTACTACCAGCCGGAAGCGTACGTGCCGCGCACCGACACGTACATCGAAAAAGACAGCCAGATCAACGAACAGATCGACCGCATGCGCCACGCCGCCACGCAGGCGCTGCTGGAGCGCAACGACGTCATCATCGTGGCGTCCGTCTCGTGCATCTACGGTATCGGTTCGGTCGAGACGTATTCGCGCATGGTGGTCAAGCTCGAGGTCGGCGGCAAGATCGACCGCGACACGCTGGCAAAGGCGATGGTGGAACTGCAGTACCGCCGCAACGATGCTGCCTTCCAGCGCGGCACCTTCCGCCTGCGCGGCGAGAACGTGGACGTGCACCCCGCACAGTTCGAGGACCGCGCCTGGCGCATCGTGCTGTTCGGCGACGAGATCGAGCGGCTGGAGGAGTTCGACCCGCTGACCGGCGAGCGCACCGGCACGCTCAACGAGGTGCACATCTACGCCAACAGCCATTACGTGACGCCGCGGCCGACGCTCAACCAGGCCATCGTCGGCATCAAGGAAGAGCTGAAAGCACGGCTCGACGAGCTGGTGGGCAACGGCAGGTTGCTGGAGGCGGAGCGTCTGCAGCAGCGCTGCACGTTCGACCTGGAGATGATGGAGACCACCGGCTCCTGCAAAAGCATCGAGAACTATTCCCGGTACTTGTCCGGCCGCAAGACCGGCGAGCCGCCGCCGACTTTGTTCGAGTACTTGCCGGAGAACGCGCTGCTGATCGTGGACGAGAGCCACGTCACCGTGCCGCAGATCGGCGGCATGGAACGCGGCGACTTCGCGCGCAAATCCGTGCTCGCCGAGTTTGGCTTCCGCCTGCCGTCCTGCATCGACAACCGGCCGCTGAAGTTTGCCGAGTGGGAGGGTTTGCGTCCGCAAACCGTGTTCGTCAGTGCCACGCCCGGCCCGTGGGAGATGGAGCGCACCGGCGGCACCTTCGCCGAGCAGGTGATCCGCCCCACCGGCCTGATCGACCCGGTCTGCGAAGTGCGCCCGGTGGAACGCCAGGTGGACGACCTGCTGGCCGAGATACGCACCACCGTGCAGCGCGGCAGCCGCGTGCTGGTGACCACGCTGACCAAGCGCATGTCCGAGGACCTGACCGAATACCTCACCGAGAACGGCGTGAAGGTGCGCTACCTGCACTCCGACGTGGACACGCTCGAGCGCATCGAGATCATCCGCGATTTACGCCTCGGCGTATACGACGTGCTGGTCGGCATCAACCTGCTGCGCGAGGGGCTCGACATCCCCGAATGCGCGCTGGTGGCCATCCTCGACGCTGACAAGGAAGGCTTCCTGCGGTCGAAGACCTCGCTGGTGCAGACCATCGGCCGCGCCGCCCGCAACGTGGACGGAAAGGTGATCCTCTACGCCGACGTGATGACGGAAAGCCTGCGCTTCGCCATCGAGGAGACCGACCGGCGGCGCACCAAGCAGGCGGCGTGGAACACGCAGCAGGGCATCACTCCGCAATCGGTGAAGAAGCACATCGGCGAGGCGCTGAACTCGGTGTTCGAGCAGGACTACGTGACGGTGGCGCCGATCAAGGACAGCCGCGTGACCGACATGGTCGGCAAAGATTTGAAACACTCCATCGCCGATCTGGAGAAACGCATGCGCGCCGCGGCGGCGGATCTGGAGTTCGAGGAGGCGGGGCGGCTGCGCGACGAGCTGAAGCGGTTGGAGGCGCTCGACCTCGGGTTGCCGCCGCCACCTCCGGCAGCCACGTCTTTCAAGTCTTCGCGGAACCGGACGCCGGAGCCTTTGGGGCCGGGTGGGGGTGGGTACGATCCCAGCAAGATCAGGCGCGGGCGCGGGCCGAAGCAGGCGAAGGCAAGGTAAGCAAGCAAGGCCTTCTTTTTCGAGAAAAAGAAGCAAAAAGCCTTTGTCACGGCTGTCGCGGACGGCTGAAACGACACGTCTCACCACGGCGCACCCACAGAGAGCAAAGTTTTTTGGTTCTTTTTTTCAAAAAAGAAGCGCTTCCTTCCTTCTGCAAAGGTGTTCCGAATGAAGGCCGTTCTTCTGCTTGCGATAATCCTCTCGCCCGTGCTGGCCTCCGCGCAAACCATGCGTTCCGGCAGCGAGACCGGCAGCGACGCCAAGTCCCGCTGCATCCATGACCCAGACATCGTCAGGACGGAACGGCCGGACGACCAGACCATACTGTTCTACATGCGCGACCACACGGTGTGGAAGAACTCGCTGCAGGTCAGTTGCATCGGCCTGAAGAACGAGCCGGACGGGTTCACCTACCAGCCGACGGACCCGAGCGAGGAACTCCTGTGTTCCAACCAGGTGACAATCCGGCTGAACAGCTTCCACAGTTTCTGCCAGCTCGGCGATTTTAACCGGGTGCAGGTAGCGCCGGAGCCGAATCCTGCAGGTAGGGTCGTGCGGTGACAAGAAAGCAAGGCCTTCTTTTCTGAAGAAAAGAAGCAAAAGACTTTTGGTTCGGCTGTCGCGGAGGTTCCTGCAGCGAGCGCCCTAGGAAACAAAAGTTTTTTGGTTCTTTTTTTCAAAAAAGAACCGCTTGCTTCGCTTGCTCAACTTTCAACACACGACCGGCGTCACACGCCAGGGCGCGCCCGGCTCGCACCGCAGCGGCACGCCGTTTTCCGTTCGCACCAGCGCTGAGAGGCCCATTTCCGGGCGCACTGCGCGAAACATCGCGCCGTGGCCGACAACCAGCGCCAGGCCCGGTGCGTCCACTACGCGGTTGATCGCCGGGACCACGCGCGCGGCGACGGCCGCGAATGTTTCGGCTTCGTCGGGTGTGACCTTCCCGGCAACCCAGCTGTCGTACCAGGTTCCCATCGGGGTGCCTTCGTGGACGCCGAAGCTCGCCTCCTGCAGGTCGGCGTCGCAGGTGAACGCCAGGCCCAGGGCAGCGCCCACGATCCCGGCCGTGTGCTGCGCCCGCCCGAGCGTGGAACACACGATGCGAACGATGTTGTGGCCCACCAGTAATCCGGCCGCGTGCTCGGCTTGCGCGATGCCGCGGGCGTTGAGCGGGACGTTCGTGCGGCCTTGGGTGCGGCCGGCGGCGTTCCAGTCGGTTTCGCCGTGGCGCAGGAAGAAGAAGGGGGTGGGGCTTAGCATGGTAGGAAGCAAGCGGTTCTTTTTTGAAAAAAAGAACCAAAAAACTTTTGGTCCGGCTGTCGCG
>CAXSZX010000010.1:0-141544 GCA_964242115.1 uncultured Acetobacteraceae bacterium
CGGCCCCTTCCTCCCCTCCCGGCCTCCCCCCGCCCAAAACCAAGGGGGACGGGGTTTAACCCCGCCCCAAGGAAACCCCCGCAATCCCCCTGAAAAGCGGGCCCCCCCCCCCCCCCCCGGCCGCACGCCGGTAGGCACGCCACTGCGAGGCGTGAATCCAGCAACTTATTGGACCGCGCCCGTGCTGGCGGGCAGGTACCCGAAGTCGGACCTCTGTGCCGGTACCTACGACATGCGTGCCGACTGACGAGCTTCCAAGACTTTGTCCACGCTACCCGATCCGAGGGCGGCTCCGTGGAGCTGTTCATGGGGTGGTGCTTCGAGCGGCAAAGTGGCGACGTGCTTAGACTCGACATGCTTGCAAAAGCGGCGGACCTGCAGATCGACCTCGAGCTGGACGTCCATCCTCCGAGCCAGCCGCAACGCGAATACGAGGTCGACGATGGCGTATTGAAGCGTTGAGCAGCTTGTTCTGCCAACTCGAGGCGACACGGCAGTCCGCTCACCCTTTGAGACGATGCTTGAACATCACAAAGAAAAGGCCGGGAGTTTCCTCCCGGCCCTTTCGTCTTCAAGTCGAATGGTTAGGTTTGGATCAGAAATCCATCCCGCCCATGCCACCCATTCCGCCCATGCCGCCGCCACCGCCGCCGCCGCCCATCGGCGCCGAGGACTTCTCAGGACGCTCGGCCACCATCGCCTCAGTGGTGATCATCAGCGAGGCGATCGACGCCGCGTGCTGCAGTGCGGAGCGCACCACCTTGGTCGGGTCGATGATGCCGGCTGCGACCATCTCCTTGTAGCCGCCGGTCTGCGCGTCGAAGCCAAAGCCGTACTCGTTGTTCTCCAGCACCTTGCCGGAGATCACCGCGCCGTCTTCGCCGGCGTTCTCGGCAATCTGGCGCATCGGCGCGGTCAGCGCCTTACGCACCACTTCGATGCCGAAGCGCTGGTCTTCGTTGTCGCCGCGCAAATCCTTCAGCACCAGGCTGGCACGTGCCAGCGCCACGCCGCCGCCGGGCACGATGCCTTCTTCGACCGCAGCGCGGGTCGCATGCATCGCGTCGTCGACGCGGTCCTTGCGCTCCTTCACCTCGACCTCGGTCGCCCCGCCGACGCGGATGACGGCGACGCCGCCGGCCAGCTTGGCGAGCCGCTCCTGCAGCTTCTCACGGTCGTAGTCGGACGTGGTCTCTTCCACCTGCGCGCGGATCTGCGCGCAGCGGCCCTTGATGTCCTCGGACTTGCCCACGCCTTCGACGATCGTGGTGTTTTCCTTCTCGATCAGGACCTTCTTGGCGCGGCCGAGCATGTCCAGCGTCACCGTCTCGAGCTTGATGCCGAGGTCTTCGCTGATCACCGTGCCGCCGGTCAGGATCGCCAGGTCCTCAAGCATCGCCTTGCGACGATCGCCGAAGCCCGGAGCCTTCACGGCTGCGACCTTCAGGCCGCCGCGCAGCTTGTTCACCACCAGCGTGGCCAGCGCCTCGCCCTCGACGTCTTCCGCGATGATCAGCAGCGGGCGTGCGGACTGCACGACGGCCTCGAGCAGCGGCAGCAGAGTCTGCAGGCTGGACAGCTTTTTCTCGTGGATGAGGATGTACGGATCGTCGAGCTGCGCCGTCATCTTCTCCGCGTTGGTGATGAAGTAGGGGCTCATGTAGCCGCGGTCGAACTGCATGCCTTCGACAACGTCGAGCTCGGTTTCGATGCCCTTGGCTTCCTCGACAGTGATGACACCCTCGTTGCCGACCTTCTGCATCGCTTCGGCGATCATGCGGCCGATCTCGGTCTCGCCGTTGGCGCTGATCGTGCCGACCTGGGCGGTTTCCGCCTCGGTGGTGATCTTCTTGGTGCGCTTGGCGAGCTCGCCGACAACCGCGGTCACGGCCTGGTCGATGCCGCGCTTGAGGTCCATCGGGTTCATGCCGGCGCTGACGGCCTTGCCGCCTTCGCGGATGATGGCGGCCGCGAGCACGATCGCCGTCGTGGTGCCGTCGCCGGCCACGTCGTTGGTCTTGCTGGCGACTTCACGCACCATCTGGGCGCCCATGTTCTCGAACTTGTCGGCGAGTTCGATTTCCTTGGCGACGCTGACGCCGTCCTTGGTAATGCGCGGGGCGCCGTAGCTCTTGTCCATCACCACGTTGCGGCCCTTGGGGCCGAGGGTGACCTTGACGGCATCGGCGAGGATGTCGACGCCGCGCAGCATGCGGCTGCGGGCGTCGGCGCCGAAGCGTACGTCTTTACTGGCCATGTTGATTTTTTCCTTGTTAGGCCAGGGGCTCTGCCCCTGGACCCCGTTGGGGCCAGTCGGCCCCAAAACCCGTTACTTGGGTTCGAGGCGTTGGCCGCCGGCGGGACTAATGTAATGGGGTCTGGGGCCGACTGGCCCCAGCGGGGTCAAGGGGCAGAGCCCCTTGCCTTGCTTACGCTGCCTTTTGAGCCGCGTCCGAGTGACCCTCGACCACGCCCATGATGTCGCTTTCCTTCATGATGAGCAGCTCCTGCCCATCCAGCTTGACCTCGGTGCCGCTCCACTTGCCGAACAGCACCCGGTCGCCAGCCTTTACCTCGAGGGCGACGATCTCGCCGGTCTCGTTACGCGCGCCGGCGCCGACGGCGACCACCTCGCCCTCCATCGGCTTCTCCTGCGCGGTGTCGGGGATGATGATCCCGCCGCGGGTCTTCTCTTCGGCCGTGATCCGGCGGACGACAACGCGGTCGTGCAAAGGACGGAACTTCATATGTGTTGATCCTGAACGTGGGAGAACATGGCGGAACAGCTACGTGACATCAGCGATGCCCGAACGCCCGGCGAGGTTCACGACGCCTTGTTAGCACTCACGCTCCTTGAGTGCCAGACGAAATCGGCACGGAACAAAGCGTCCGACGCACACCAGCTGTGCGTGAGGCGTCCCTGGTGCCAGGACATGTCAGTCGGAGCTACGCCGGCTCCGCAACGCTGCCTTAACAGCGACCCGCGCGCCCGCATGGGCACATGCTCCGCTTGCCTGCCTACCCGGTTACCCGATCACGGGTCGGCGCCATCTTCAGCCGGCGCCCGTTGCGAGCAGATGGCGAACATGAGGCTTCGGAAGTACCCGTAGCGCACCTCCATGCCCAAGGTGATGTTTGCGGGGCAGGACAGTCCGGCCTCGCACTGCAGTGAGATTTCCTTTTCCATAGAGGCGTGCTGCGCCGGCGTCAGCTGTTCGGTCACGCTGTCCCATGGACCAGCTTCCATGTGCGACAGCAGGCGTTCGTTCCAGCCTTGTTCGGGACACGTCCGACGAACGGCCGCCAGCAGCTTTTCCGCCTCGACCAGCGGCTTGTAGTTGGCGTCCGGCCAGGCCGGCCCGTGCGGGGGTGGCGGACCCGCGGCCGATGCCTCACCAGGCGCGAAGTCGATGTTCGGCACGGTGAACCGCCGCACACCCCTGCCGTCATGCGCGTCGTAGAGGACGATGCTGGTGTTCCGCCTGACGGCGACGGCGTCGACCGTGGTGGTGCTCGGCAGGATGTCGACGCAGCCCCCGTTCTTCTTCCACGCCAGGTCTTCGGGGCGCGGGTCGGCGCCGGCGCTTCGACTGCTGCCGTCCGGGCGCGTCAGCTTCGCCAGCGCTGCCGCCCCGGTGCACATGACGCCCGGGCGGGTCGCAGTCAGCGTGTACGCCGCCGCCGGACCGGGCACGACCAGCAGGACCAGTCCCGCCCAAACGGCGAAGTGCACGGCTATGAATACGCCCAAAACGCGATCCCGCATCAAGACCGCACCTCCGATTGCCAAGGCTGCCATCCAGGGAGGCGGGACCCTATTGCGGGCCGGATGGAGGCGCAAGCGCAGCTCAGGCAAGCGCCCGCCTGCCCCGCCACAGGCTCCACCACAGCGGCGCAGCTAGCATAAGCGCGCAGGCGTTCCACGTGAGAGACTGCCCGTTCAGAGGCCCTTCCTGGACCGCGCTCGCCAGCGCCAGGGCAGACAGGGTGACCGCCAGCAGCACCTCTTCCCGCCGCCCGATACCGGCCGGCAAGTCGCGCTGTGCCGCACGCGCCGCGGTCACGACGAGCGGAACCGCGTAGCTGGATACGGGGAACTCGCGGTAGCGCGGGTCGAACACAAGCAGGGTCTGGTCCACGCAGGCGGCCCAGACGAACAGGAATGCCAGGTCCTCGAACAGCCCGGCCCAGGCGGCGTGGCGGAAGCGCAGCAGCAGTAGAACACGCCGTGTCGCGTCCGCACCGGTGCGCCAGTTGGCCGACGTGGCCGCGCCGGCGAAGCGCAGCATCATCAGCCCAGCCAAAAGCGCCTGGCCGCCCAGGTTGACCACCGCTGCCACCCGCACGTGAACATCATACAGCACCGGCGCGGCACTCGCCTGCGCGAAGCCCAGGGCGGCGCCCAGCGTCATGCCCAGCAGCACGATCTGCACCGGTGTCGCCGCGCTCCGCTGGCGCACCCGGCCCGCCAGGCCCATCGCTGTCAGCAGCAACCCGGCCCCGATGGAGACCGCGGCATGGCGCGCCCAGAGCGGATCCTCCCGCAGGGGACCCGAAGGCGGGATCTTCACCGTTCGCCCGGCCGTCATCAGGCCCCAGTTGGCGCCCATCGTGCCCTCGTTGGCGTATTTCCAGAACTGGTCGAAAGCCTCGATGAAATTGTAGTCGAAATGTTTTTCCTGCGCCAAGGCGATGAAGTCGCGCAGGAAGCGCGCCTGGTTGATGCGGCTGGGCACCGCATCTCGCCGCTGGCGGCCGCGGCTGGGCCAGCCGGTCTCGCCGATGACGACCTGCTTGCCCGGGAACAGCGACAGGAAATGCTGGTAGACCGCGCCCTCGGCGGCCACTGCGTGGGCGATGCCGGTCGGCACGTCCTCCCAGTACGGCAGCAGGTGAATCAGCACCAGGTCGACATGCGGTGCCACCTGCGGGAACTGGTCCCAGAAGTCCGAAACGTCCGCGTAGGCCACAGGCTGGTGCACCGCGGCGCGGACGTGGTCGATGTCGGCGATCAGCTCGCCTACCGGCAGGTCGCGGCGTAGCAGCACCTCGTTGCCCACCACCACCCGCTCGATGGTGTCGGCGTAGCGGTGCGCCATCTCGATCGCGTGTGCCATCTCGAGCTGGTTCTTGGCACGGTCGCCGCCCAGCCAGATGCCCTGCCACACTTTCACCCCGTGCTTCTGCGCGATGGCCGGGATGTCGTACGGGCCTTCGATGGCGGCGTAGGTGCGCACAGCGCGGGTGATCGGCGCGAGCAGGGCCATGTCCTGGTCCACCTCGGCCTCGGTGGGAAAATGGTCGGTCAGCGGCGACTCGCCGGGGCGGTAGCCCTCGTAGGAGAGGCTGTTGAACTTGGTCACCACCACGCCCTGATCGGGGTTCTGCAGGCGGTTCGGCCACCACCAGGCGAGCACGACCAGCACGGATAGCAGCAGGAGCGTGGGCAAGGTTCGGGACATGCAGCCCGGGTTAGCCGAAGCGCCCCCGTGCTGAAAGGCAGGAAGATGGCGCAGGATGGGCTCAGCGACGCGACGGTAGCCGAGATACTGACCCGGACACGGCGCATCGCCATGGTTGGCGCCAGCAACAAGCCATACCGGCCGTCCTACGAGGTGATGGCCGCGCTGATCGCCCACGGCTACGAGGTGACGCCGGTCAACCCGGTGCTCGCCGGCCAGCTTGTACACGGCCGCACGGTGGTGGCCGCGTTGGACCAGGCCGGCACGCTCGACATGGTGGACGTCTTCCGCGCGTCCGTTGCCGCCGGCGCGGTGGTGGACGAGGCCATACGCCTCGGCGCCAGGACAGTTTGGATGCAGCTTGGCGTCAGCGACGACGCGGCTGTTGCGCGGGCGCGCGCGGCGGGGCTGAACGTGGTGGTAAACCGGTGCCCGAAAATCGAGCTGCCGCGGCTGGGACTCCAGATCGAGTAAGTAAGCAGGCCGTTCTTGCTTGAAGAAAGGAATCAAAAAACTTTTGTTTCCTGGGTACACGCTGAGGGAGAGTCCGCGACAGCAGGACCGGAAGTTTTTGCTGCTCTTTTTCCAAAAAGCATGCCTTGCTTTTTGCTTGCGGGCCGCAAGCTGCCACAGCTAAACTGTTCCGGTTTCAGCACGGGTTTCATTACGGTTATGGCACTGCGTTGGCGTAAGGACCTGGGCAAACTCTCCCGCGTGCCGGACGATTGGGCGCCTGCCGAGCTGCTCCCCGCCACGGCCACGCCCGGCTTTGCCGAGGCCATGGCCAGGACCGCCGGCTTCATCGCCACGTGCGAGCGCCCGCCCCCGCCGCCCGACGAGGCCACCGACTACCACGAGCTGGAGTTCCGCGCCCCGAAGACGCAGGTCTTCCCCACCGAAGGCCCGCAAGGCCACCGCGAACGCATGCGCGACCGCCTGCTCGACCGCGGCCCGGGCGGCCTGGCCGACTACGAGGTGTTGGAGATGCTGCTCTACCTGGTGCAGCCCAAGGGAGACACCAAGCCGCTCGCCAAGCGCCTGATCAACCATTTCGGCAGCTTCGGCCGCACCGTCTCGGCCACGCAGGACAGCCTGCTCGCCGTCAGCGGTGTCGGCCGCCACACCGTTGCTGCGCTGAAGCTGGTGCACGACGCCGCCATCCGCCTCGCCCGCGAGGAACTGCAGGACCAGCCGATCCTCGGCAGCTGGGACCAGCTGATGGCCTACCTGAACGCGGTGATGGCCCGCGAGAAGGTCGAGCAGTTCCGCATCCTGTTCCTCGACACCAAGAACCGGCTGATCGCCGACGAGCTGCAGGGCCGCGGCACCATCAATCACACGCCCGTCTACGTGCGCGAAGTGGCCAAGCGGGCGCTCGAACTGCATGCGGCGGCCATCATCCTCACGCACAACCACCCGTCGGGCGACCCGACGCCGTCGGTCGCCGACCTCGACATGACCAGGGAGATCAACCGCGTGCTGAAGTCGTTAACGGTGACGCTGCACGACCACGTCATCGTGGGCAACGGCAAGTGGATCAGCTTGCGCAAGGAGGGGTTTCTCTGAACACCTGCACGCTCATCGAACTTGCTTCTTAGGCCCGCTTACCTCTCCGCCGAACACGAGAGCTCAACCGAGTTCAAGCCTCGTTCGCCTTCGTCTCGCGGCTTAAGGCAAGCGCGGCAGCGACCCACAGCGCCGCGGCAGCGCTAAACCCGGCAATCGTGGCGCCGACTGTTTCGCTCAGGGCAAAGCCCAGGATTGCTGCGAGCAACAAAGTAAAACCGAGCCAGTAAAACGGAGCAAAAGGTATTCCATAAGCCATGGGCAGGAAGTGCAAGCCTACAACAAGCGCACTTACCGGCAGCAGTAGTTCACGATGGCCCAGGTCGATCACCAGGTTTGCCGCCAGGAGGAGACCGAGGACCTCGCCGATCGTGCTCCAGAGGATCACTCGCCTGGCCCGCTTCGACCGGGCGATGCGTCGACCAGGTCGACGAATCGTCACGGTGGCGGCGAGTGTGATCGTGGCAAAGACGACGAACGGCACGCCTGCTGGGATGCCTCTCCAGCCGAACTGTAGTGCCAGGGTCATCGACGCGAAGACTGCGCCGAAGAAGCTCATGACGATCCCGCCCCAAGCACCCATCGTTTGCCTCTTCCCTGACCCATCAAGCCGGATTGAGATGCGCTCCGGCGTCTCCGTCCAGCGGCTGGATTAAGCTGAGAGAGTCCGTCAAGACAGCAAGCTGCCACGCCGAACTGTATGAAGCATCCCACGTGTTGGCCGATGCCAGGCGAAGCAAGCGGTTCTTTTTTGAAAAAAAGGACCAAAAAACTTTTGTTTCCGTGAGTGGGCGCTGTAGACGTTAGGCGACAGCAGGACCAAAGTTTTTGCTGCTTTTTTCAGGCACCACCAGACGATTACTTACAAGAGACAATCGGCCCCAGCCGTCCGCGACAGCGCTTGCAAAAGCTTTTGCTTCTTGTTCTCGAAAAGAACCGCTTGCCTTACCGCGTCAGCCCCAGCTTGCGCATCTTGCGATGCAGCGTCGCCCTGCTCAAACCCAGCGACTTCGCTGCAGACGAAACGTTCCCGCCGCTCCGCGCCAGCGCACGCTGCAACACGCCGCGTTCCGCCTGGTCCAACCCGACGTGACACCCGGACAGCACCGCGTCCGCCGGCAGCATGGCCGCTATCCGCGCGTCGGTGATGCCGCAAGTCAGCCGCGCCGCGTGGGTGGCGCCTACGATGAGGTCGTCCGCGTCGATCGCCAGCAGCGCGCCGGACGCCCAGTCCGCGTCGGGCGCCAGCACGATGCGCGCGTCCGCGAACGCACTGCGGAAGTGCCGTGCCTCGATGCGGTGGGCGGCTTCGGCAACGGAAGCTGCGATCAGGCGGGCGATGTCCTCGCTGAGGTCGTTGCGGCAGGACGAGACGTCAAGGGCTGCGGCCAGGCGTCCGCGGTGGTCGTGGATGGGGGCCACCGCGCAGGTCAGCCCGGTGTTGCGGGCGAAGAAATGCTGGTCGCGGTGGATGATCAGCGCGCGGTCCTCGGCCAGGCAGGTGCCGATGCCGTTGGTGCCCTCGCTCTCCTCGCTCCACACCGCGCCCGTCCACAAGCCCCAGCGCTGGAAGGTATCGTCGTCCGCGCAGGCGCCGCGGCGGTCGACGGGGACGCCGTGGCGGTCGGTGAACAGCACGCAGCAACCGGCCCCGCCGACGGCCAGGAACAGCCGGTCCAGCGTGGCATGGGCGGCGCAGAGCAGGGATGCCACCTCGGCGCGCGCCTCGGACAACTCGCGCGTGGTGAGCGTGCGCGGCGGGCGGCTGTCCTGCGGATCCAGCTTGTAGCGCGTGATCGACCGCGCCCAGGAGGCGAACAGCGCCGAGCGGCCCGAAGCGGACGGGTCGGTGACGACGGCGGTGATGCGGTCGGCGTGGGTCATGCTTGTCCGGGGTGGCGAGGCCGGTCTCGTTGCGCGGACCGGTGGGAACCTAGACTACGCGACCTGAAGACCCCTAGGAAGCGGCATGTTGTGGGAGCACCGGGTTCCGCACCTGCCGACCTCCGGCGCAGCAACGGCCGTCACGCCAAAAAACTTTGTTTGCGGCAGCGACGCGGTCCGCACGTTCAGGCGTCCCGCCGCAACAACAGTCCGGATGGCAACTTTGTTGCATTGCAGCATCGCTAGGGATGGTGCGTTGTAGCACATTTGCGACAGTCCAGCACCATCTGCCCGTGCAGCCGGCTTGCGGATGGACCAAACAAAGCGGCTGTTAGGTCCAGGCATGTTCGGCGCACAGACGCCGTCCCCGGCCACCGGTGTGACCGCGCCCGCCGTCGCCAGAAGAACATCGTCAAAGGAGCAGAGACACCATGTCAGGCAAACCCACCAGCCGGAAGATACAATCGTTTCGAATGGCGCTGGCATTGACCTGTGCGCTCGTTCTGCCGGCCGTTGTGGCGCAGGCAGAGACGCAGATCTCGCCCACCTACCAGCCGGTCACCGACGCGCGGCTGGACGCCGCCCAGTCCGACGCGGGCTGGCTGATGTACCGCCACGACTACACCAGTGCCGGCTACTCGCCGCTCGACAAGATCACCACGTCCAACGTGCAGTCGCTGAAGGCAGCTTGGGACTACAAGAGTAGTTTCGAGCAGGGCCACGAGAGCCCGCCGGTGGTCAACGGCGACTACATGTTCGTCACCACGCCGAAGGACGAGGTGCATGCGTTCCAGTCCAGCACCGGTAAGGCGCTGTGGACTTACAAGCACGACCTCAGCCAGGCCGGTCTGAAGACGGTGTGCTGCGACGTGGTCAACCGCGGCGTGGCGCTGTACGGCAACAACGTTTTCATGGCGACGCTTGACAACTTCGTCGTCGCACTCGACGCCAAGACCGGCAACGTGGTGTGGAAGAAGCAGCTCGCACCGGCCGACCTGGGACAGGCGATGACGCTGGCGCCGCTGGTGGTGAAGGGCAAGGTCATCATCGGCATGTCCGGCGGCGAGTACGGGGCGCGCGGTTCAGTGGTGGCGCTGGATGCGGGCACGGGCAACATGCTGTGGCAGCGCTACACCGTTCCCTCGCCTAGCGAGAAGGGTGGCAACACCTGGCCGAAGGGCGCCTACAAGACGGGCGGTGGCGGCGCCTGGCTGACCGGCACCTACGACGCGGCGACCGACACGCTGTTCTGGGGCGTGGGCAATCCCGGCCCGTGGCTCGCGACGTTGCGTCCCGGGACCAACCTCTACACCGACAGCGTGATTGCGATGGATCCCGCCAGCGGTGCCATCAAATGGTATTACCAGTACACGCCGCACGACACCTGGGACTACGACGGCACCAACGAGACGGTGATGACCGACATCACCTATGACGGGGTGGCGCACAAGGCGATCGTCTCTGCCAGCCGCAACGGCTGGTTCTACGCGATTGATCGCGAGAGCGGTAAGCTGATCTACGCCACGCCATTCGCGCACGCGACCAGCGTGTCCGGCGTGAAAGACGGGCTGATGGTGACCGACGATACGCTGCGTCCTGCGGTCGGCAAGCAGGTGTTCACCTGCCCGAGCTTCCTGGGTGGCAAGAACTGGTGGCCGATGGCGGTCGACCCGCAGACCCACATGGCCTACGTGCCGACGATGCACACCTGCATGACGATCAAGGGTGTGGCCGGCGGCGCCTACAAGGCGGGCCTGCCTTTCCTCGACGAGAGCTTCAAGGTGGTGCGCGACCCCGAGCACCCCACGGAGTGGGGTTCGGTGCAGGCGATCGACCTCAACACCGGCAAGCAGGCCTGGCGCTTCGGCAGCAAGACGCCATGGAACGACGGCATGCTGGCGACCGCCGGCGGACTGGTGTTCTCCGGTTCGGCTGAAGGCTACCTCTACGCGTTCGACGCCAAGACTGGTGCGGTGAAGTGGAAGAGCCCGCAGATGAGCAGCGGCATCATCGGCGTGCCGAGCACGTGGAAGGTCGGCAACAAGCAGTATGTGGGCGTGTGGGCCGGCTGGGGCGGTGCGACGCCGATCTGGGGCGGCGACATGGCGAAGGATCCTGCCGTGAGCTCGATCCCGACCGGCGGTCACCTCTACGTGTTCAGTCTGTAAGAGGCGGGATGAGGATGCGTTCGGACCGGTTTGTTGTGCAATGCGGAAGGCAGTTGTCGATTGCAGGTGACCTTGGCCTGCTGCGGCAGTGCGTGATGCGTACCCGGTCCGGACGCAAAGGTGTTCAGCCGCAAAGCCACCATGAAGGAAGAGAGATGACACGCGCTCACGCGACAACCGTGAGGGCGAGCCTTCCTGGTTTTCGTCGTATTCTCGGTTCTGCACCTCTCGGCGGCGAGTGGCAGAAAGGACTTGGCGAAGACACACGCTTCACCAGCCCGCGACAGCCGGCCCAAACGTTTTTTGCTTTTTTTTCTGAAAAAAGAAGCGCTTTCTTCCTCGCCTGCGCCACCGCCGCCCTGCTGGCAAGCAATGCAAACGCTGCCGCAGCCAACTTGAGAGTCTGCGTGGACACCTCGAGCCCAACGGCAGCGCACGACCGCGAAGTTGCCGCGTCGGTTGCCCGCCAGGCCGGCATGTCTCTGTCGGTGACCCCGTTCGACAGCAGCGACGAGGACGACGGTTTCCCTGCGAAGGAATTCCGTAAGCTGCTGACCCATAGCTGCGACCTGGTGATGGGCTACCCGGTTGATGCGACCGGGCCAGACCTGCCGGAAGGCCTGCTGGCGACGAAACCCTACGCGCAAACCGGCTTCGTGCTGGTGACCGCGCCGGGCCAAAAGGCGCGTAGCCTGTCCGAGCTGCCAGCCGGGAGCGAGGTGGCGGTGACGTTTGAGGCGCCGCCGAACCTCTACATCGTCGATCATCCCAACCTCTCGGCCGACACCCAACGGACCGACGCGGATACGCTGGCTGCGGTGCTAAGTGGCCATGACCCTGCCGGCATGGTGTGGCAGCCGACGGTGGATACCTACTTTGCGTCACATCCTGGTGCGGCCAAGCCCGGCATCTACCCGTTGACCGAGCCGCATGCGCGCTTCAACGTGGTGGCGTTATATCTGCCCGCCCAGGCACAACAGGCCGCTACGTTCAACGCGACGAAAATCTCGATGAACGTGCCTGCCAAGTCCGGCACGGGAGCGGCCTTGCCCGCGCTGTACACTACGGCACAGGCTCAGGCGGGATATGCCAAGTTCATCGGCAACTGCGCCATGTGCCACGGCGTGAAGCTGCAGGGCAAAGCAGGGCCGGCGCTGAAGGGCCCGAACTGGGCCAACGCAAAGGCCGACTACACCGTGGGCGAGGTGTTCACGATGGTGTCCCAGCAGATGCCGGCGACCGATCCGGGCAGCTTGGCGCAGGGTGACTACGTGGATATAATGGCGTTCCTGTTACAGCAGAACGGCTATCCTGCCGGTGACAAGGCCCTAGAGTTCAACGCGGCGGCTGCTTCTGACGTCAAGCTGCTGTATCACGGCGGGTAAGGAAGCGGTTCTTTCTTGATAAAGAGAACCAACAAACTTTGTCACTACGGGTACGCCGTGTGGAAAAGTCCGCGACGGCGCGGATGAAAGTCTTTTTGCTTCTTTTTCTTCAGAAAAAGAAGGCCGCGCGGCGAGCGCCCTGCCGCGGCGCTTCACAGCTCAACACAGGAGAGAAACATGGTCAGCAAGATCCTCAAGGACGTTGCCCAGCACATCGCCATCCGGCCGCATTACGACAACTACATCGGCGGCAAGTGGGTGCCCGCGGTGCAGGGCCGCACGTTCGAGAACATTTCCCCGATCGACGGACAGGTCGTGTGCACCATCGCGCGTTCCAGCGCCGAGGACATCGAACTGGCGCTGGACGCCGCTCACAAGGCGAAGGATGCCTGGGGTAGCCGCTCGCCGGCGGAGCGCGCACGCGTGCTGCTGAAGATTGCCGACAAGATGGAGGAGAAGCTCGACCTGCTGGCACTCGTCGAGACGATCGACAACGGCAAACCAATCCGTGAGACCACGGCCGCCGACCTGCCGCTGTCCATCGACCATTTCCGCTACTTCGCCGGCTGCATCCGCGCCCAGGAAGGCGGCATCAGCGAGATTGACCACGATACCGTCGCCTACCACTTCCACGAGCCGCTGGGCGTGGTCGGCCAGATCATCCCGTGGAACTTCCCGCTGCTGATGGCGGTGTGGAAGCTGGCGCCGGCGCTGGCCGCGGGCAATTGCGTGGTGCTGAAGCCGGCCGAGCAGACGCCCATGAGCATCATGGTGCTGATGGACATCCTCGGCGACATCATCCCCGAGGGCGTCATCAACGTGGTCAACGGCTTCGGCGTGGAAGCCGGCAAGCCGCTGGCACAGAACAAGCGCATCGCCAAGATCGCGTTCACCGGCGAGACGACCACCGGCCGGTTGATCATGCAGTACGCCAGCGAGAACATCATCCCCTGCACGCTGGAGCTGGGTGGCAAGTCGCCGAACATCTTCTTCGCCGACGTGGCGCGTGAGGACGACGACTTCTTCGACAAGGCGCTCGAAGGCTTCGCCATGTTCGCGCTGAACCAGGGCGAGGTGTGCACCTGCCCCTCCCGCGCGCTGGTTCACGAGAGCATCTACGACCGTTTCGTCGAAGCCGCGATCAAGCGTGTGGAGAAGATCAAGCTCGGCAACCCGCTGGACGCCACCACAATGGTTGGCGCGCAGGCGTCCAACGACCAGTTGGAGAAGATCCTCTCCTACATCGACATCGGCAAGCAGGAGGGTGCGAAGGTGCTCACCGGTGGCGGCCGCGCCAATCATGGCGGCGACCTGGAAAGCGGCTTCTACGTAACGCCCACGGTGTTCGAAGGCCACAACAAGATGCGCATCTTCCAGGAAGAGATCTTCGGGCCGGTGCTGTCGCTGACCAAGTTCCGCGACGACGAAGACGCAATGTCGATCGCCAACGACACGCTGTACGGCCTCGGCGCCGGCATCTGGACGCGCGACACTAACCGTGCGTACCGGTTCGGCCGCGGCATCCAGGCTGGCCGTGTTTGGACGAATTGCTATCACCATTACCCGGCGCACGCTGCGTTTGGCGGCTACAAGCTGTCCGGCATCGGGCGTGAGAATCACAAGATGATGCTCGACCACTATCAGCAGACGAAGAACATGCTGGTGAGCTACTCGACCAAGGCGATGGGCTTCTTCTGAAGAAGTAAGCAAGCAGTTCTTTTTTGAAAAAAGAACCGAAAAACTTTCGTCTCTGCTGTCGCGGACCGTTCAACCGCAAGGGCCCAGTTAATAAAAGTTTTTCGTTCTCCTTTCAAAAAGGAACCGCTTGCTTGCTTATGCTTCCGCGTTGCGTGCAGAGGTCCAACAACTCCGCCACGCTCCCGCACCGGACGCCGCTTGCTCGCAGTGCACGCACCGAAATTGCGTTGTCCCGCTTGCTGAGCCGCCGCCCCTCACCATCCCGCAGCAACGCGTGGTGTGCGTAGCGTGGCGCCGGCCAGTCCATCAGGTGCTGCAGCAGCCGATGCAAATGCGCCGCCTCGCGCAGGTCCTCCGCGCGGGTGACGAGCGTGACGCCCTGCGCGGCGTCGTCGAACGTGGCGCAGAGATGGTAGCTTGCAGCGACGTCGCGCCGCGCCAGCACCACGTCCCCGAACATCGCCGGATACGCCGTCACGTCGCCTGTCGCCTCGTCGGTGAAGCTTAGCGCCGGCGCGTCATGCAACGCGGCCGTCATGTCCAGCCGCAGCACGTGCGGCGTGCCCTCGGTCAGCAGCACGGCGCGTTTGACACTGCTGAGGCGACGGCAGGTGCCGGGATAGAGCGGCGCGTCGTCTGGCCCGTGCGGGGCCGACGTCGAACGCGCCACCTCGCGTGCGATGTCCGCCCGGCTGCAGAAGCACGGATAGGCCAGCCCGCGCGTGCCGAGCGCCTGCAGCGCCCCTGCATATAGCTCCAGGCGCTCGGACTGCCGCAGCACCGGCCCGTCCCAGTCCAGGCCCAGCCAGCGCAGGTCGGCCTCAATGGCGGCGGCAAAGTCCGGCCGGCAGCGCTCCGGATCGATGTCCTCGATGCGCAACAGGAAGCGCCCGCCGGCCTCGCGGGCGCGGCGCCAGGCGGTCCAGGCGGCGTAGGCGTGGCCCAGATGCAGGTATCCGGTGGGGCTCGGCGCGAAGCGGGTTACCACCTCGCCCGCTCTAGCGCCTTCGACTACGACCATGACGAACCCATGAAACACCCGGGCCCGACTCGGGGCCAGCCTTGCAGCACTCCGCCCCGTTTGTCATAACCCAAGCGTTCTCGGCGGCGCACCAGTACCTGCAGCCCGTCTTTCGGGCCGCGGCCAGTGCTGATGCACCTCCAAACGAGGAGCGCATTTTGCCGGACGGCGGCCTGCACTATCCTGCACTTGTCTTGAACGCGGATTTTCGTCCGCTGTCCTACTTTCCACTGTCGGTGTGGTCCTGGCAGGACGCGGTAAAAGCGGTTTTCCTCGATCGCGTCTCTGTCCTGTCCCAGTACGACTTCGAGGTCCACTCGCCGAGCCAGGCGATCCGCCTGCCCAGCGTGATCGCGCTGAAGGACTACATACCGAGCGCCCGGCGCCCGGCGTTCACCCGCTTCAACGTGTTCCTGCGCGACGCTTTCAGCTGCCAATACTGCGGCGACCGCTTCCCGACCCACGACCTCACCTTCGACCACGTGATCCCGCGCAGCCGCGGCGGCCGCACCACCTGGGAAAACGTCGTCACCGCCTGCGCGTGCTGCAACCTGCGCAAAGGCAGCAAATTGCCGCGTGAATGCCACATGCACCCGCGCTTGAAGCCGTGCCAGCCATCCACGTGGGAGTTGCAGGATAACGGCAGGGCTTTTCCGCCGAACTACTTGCACGCCAGTTGGCGGGACTACCTGTATTGGGACTCCGAGCTGGAAAGTTAGGCAAGAGCAAGCGGTCCTTTTTTGAAAAAAAGAAAGCAAAAAACTTTCGCTCTCTTTGGGAGGGCCGGGTTCAAGCGTGGTGTTTCAGCCGTCCGCGACAGCCGAGACAAAAGCTTTTTGCTTCTTTTTCTCGAAAAAGAAGGCCTTGCTTTCTGCTTTACTCCTTCGGAACACACACTCAGCTAATCCGCCTTCAGCACCGCCAACTCGTTCCCGTTCGGATCGGTGAAATGGAAGCGCCGGCCACCGGGGAACGCGAAGATCGGGTGGGTGATCACGCCGCCAGCCCGCTCCACGGCCGCCTGCGCAGCCTCGAGATCGTCCACTGCAACGACGGCGAGCGGCGCCCTGGTCGCCTCCTTCGCGTCACCCTGCAACCCGACATCCACATCACCCGTCATGGTGCACGCGTAAGTCGGACCGAACTCGGTGAGATGCCAGTCGAACACCGACTCGTAGAACGACTTCGCTGCGGCCAGGTCCCGGGCTGGCAATTCAACAAAACAGATACGGGCCATGGCCTAGTTCCTTGAAGGTTTGTTTCGTAAACGAGAGGGTTTGGGCGCCAAGCCTGCCGCACTTCGGGTGATCCAGGTCTTCAAAGCATCTGCATCGGACATCATGGTCGTCGGCACCACCACGTAGGACTTGCTGGCGGGCTTGTTCGGCTCGTAACGCAACGCGGCGGCGCCATCGCACCCGAGCAGGTCGGTATGGTCTTGGCCGGCGAGCTTCAGCGCGAGACCTACGTTGGACAACGACGCAAACGGCTTGCCATCCGCGTAAGCTATGATGCCGCCGAACATCGGCCGAAACGAAACGGTCAAGTCGGGCGATGCCGCTCGTTGCACTAGCTCCTGAAGGCGCTTGGGATCGTGCTCCATTTCCGGCTCGCTTCTGCTCAGGCAACGATAGCCAATGAAGCGTTGCGGGCGAAAGCAAGCAAGCGGTTGTTTTTTGAAAAAAGAGCCAAAAATTTGCCTTCTTTGGATTCACCAGGATGATACAGGTCGTTTCAGTCGTCAGCGTTAGCGAGGACAAAAGCTTTTTGCTTCTTTTCCTCGAACAAGAGGGCCTTCCTTGCCTTTCTACCCCAGCAACTTCGCCGCCGAACCCTCCCGGCACAAATCCGCCAACGAGCACTCCTCCAGCACCCCGGCCACAGCATCACGCGCCCGCCGCATCAGGTGGCGTAATCGGCACGTATCCACCGCCTCGCAATCGTCGCAGGCGCGGAACGCGGTGGCGCTGGCGCAAGGCGTCATCGCCAACGGCCCGTCGATCGCGCGGATCACATCGGCAGCAGACACTTGGGCCGGCTGCAGCAGCAGCCGGTGCCCGCCGGCGGGGCCACGGCGGCTCTCCACCAGGCCACCGTCGCGCAACTGGGTGAGGATTGCCTCGAGGAACTTGCGCGGCACGTCGGCGGCCTCTGCCAGGTCGGCCGCGCTGCTCCAGCCGTTGGCCGGCTTGCGCTCGGCCATGACCATGCTGGCACGGACGGCGTATTTGGCGCGGCTGGTCAGCACGTTACTCATCCTGTCTGAGGAGAACCGGGCGTGCCAGACGCCGGTGGCGCCGCTTACCGACACCTGCCCGCCTCATGCCAGCCCGCCACAGCTCGCGCCAGGAAAATCCTACGGATGTGCTATGAGTTGCGGGCTGCTTGATGCTATGGTGTTCTCGGTCCCAGGACGTCAGCAAGGGTTTCCGCAAGCCGATGATGGTCGAAGATGGTTGCGGACTCCGCCCTGGCACAGACTGCATGCCGGACAGAAGGTAAGCACGTCATGTCGCTACCCCTCTTCCCAGAGCCGATAGAGGCCGCGCCAGCGCCGTCCGGCAAGCGGCCCATCGCGGTCATCGGCGCCGGCTTCTCGGGCACCATCGCAGCGTTGCAGCTTCTGCGCCGCCTGCCGCCAGACCAGCCGGTGCTGCTGTGCGAGCGCTCGCAGGAGTTTGCCCGCGGCGTTGCCTACGCCACCGGGGATGCCGACCACCTGCTCAACGTGCGCGCGGCCAACATGAGCGCGCTGTCGGACGAGCCGTTGCACTTCCAGGACTGGCTGAAACGACGCGCGGAGGCCGGCCACGGGGCAGAGGGCCTGCATGACACGGAGGCCGGGCTGTTCGCCTCGCGCGGGCTGTATGGCCAATACCTCCGCTCCATCCTGGACTATGTGATGCGGGAGACCGCCGGCCACGCCCAGCTGCGCCTGATGCCGGACGACGTGCTGGACATCGTCTCGGCCGACCACGGCGGCTACGAGCTGGTCTGTGCCAGCGGCCAGCATCTACCAGTAGCCGGCGTGGTGCTGGCGGTGGGCAACCTGCCGCCCGACGAGGGCGAAGACCCGCGCATCTGCCGCAACGCCTGGAGCGAAAAGGCGTGGCGGCCGCTGGAACCGGGTAAGCCGGTGCTAATCGTGGGCACCGGGCTGACCATGGTGGACCTCGCCGTGGCCCTGAACCGGCGCGGCTTCGACGGCGGCATCGTCGCCCTCTCGCGCGGCGGCATGCTGCCCGCGCGGCACGCCGCTGTGCCCGCGCCCTGGCCCACGCCGCATTTCACCATGGCCGAGGAAGGCTCGCTGCCGTTGCTTATGGGCCGGCTACGCGACGAGGTGTTCGCCGCCAGCGAGGCTGGCGTGGACTGGCGCGCGGTGATCGACAGCATGCGCCCGGTCACCGCCAGCATGTGGGGCCGGCTGCCGCAGGCCGAGCGACGGCGCTTCCTGCGCCACGCCCGCCGTTACTGGGACGTGCACCGCCACCGCATGGCGCCGCCGCATGCCGAGATGCTGGACAGCATGCTTGCCGCCGGCCGGCTGCGCGTGGCGGCCGGCCGCATCCGCGCGATGGACCAGGCCGACGGCGGCGTGCGCGTCCGCTACACGCCGCGCCGGGCCAAGGGCGCCAACGGGCCGCCCGGCGACGAGGTGCTGGACGTGCAGCGCGTGGTCATGGCGTCCGGGCTGGAGCAGATATCCCGCACGCGCGACCGGCTGATGCAGCGGCTGCTGGACCGCGGCCTGGCACGCGTGGACGGGCAAGGCCTGGGGCTGGACGTGACGGACGGGCTGAACCTGGTGCGCGCCGACGGCTCGGTGGCCGAACGCATCTGGGCGCTAGGCCCGATCGTGCGCGGCGTGTTCTGGGAATGCGTAGCGGTGCCTGACATCCGGGTGCAGGCGGCGCACGCGGCGGTGAGCGTGGTAGCTCGGCTGCGGGAGGATGCGCCTCGGTGGAGCTTTATCATCTGAGCCTTTGGTGGTGGCCAAAAACGCAAGCAGTTCTATTTCGCAAAAAAGAACCGCAAAGTCTTGTTCCCTTGTCTGCGTGTCAAGGAAGACTCCGAGACAGCCGTATTAGGATTTTCTGTTCTTATTACCCGACGAGTCGAAGAAACTTCATGACCCGTTGTACCGGCAGTTTGTGACACTGATCCTCCAGCGGCTGGCGGCATGAAAGCAAGGCCTTCTTTTCTGAAGAAAAGAAGCAAAAGACTTTTGGGCCTGCTGTCGCGGAGTCTCCCGTGGCGTGCACTCAATGTCCCAAGCGGCTGGTATGACGTCCGTAAATGAAACACTTGCCTCAACCGTCCGCGACAGCCGAGACAAAAGCTTTTTGCTTCTTTTTCTCGAAAAAGAAGCGCTTGCTTCTACCTCGCCCGTCTCAAGTGACCGAATACCCAGCCACGGTCAGAAACGCGCCGCCCGCCAGCAGGCAGCCGGACAACACGACGATTACGAAGCTAAGCGTCCGCCGGTCCCGCAACAACCAGGCCAAGCCGAGAAACATCGCCATCGTGCAGTAGAGTAGCCGCGGCGTGGAGTTGCCCGGGCGCGACGCGGCGTGGAACCAGACAAACAGCGCCATGGTGAAGATGCCCTGCAGCAGTACCGGTAGGCAGCGCAAGCGTGCGAAGGCGGCGACCGCGACGATGGCGCCGGCCTCGATCAACAGGTAAAGGCTCTTCTGCAGCGTCGTGTGGAGGCAGACGAGATCCTTGGAATGCGCGACGTGCTTCAGGCCGCGTAGCGCCCAGACGATATCCGGCACGACGAGAACGTGCAGCACAGTTCTTGTGCGCGTTGCGGCCACGGTAGCGGCGCGAACCACGCAGACTGCGCATGCATGAACGCAAAAGCGTCATCCAGCTTGCATTGCTGCCACACAAGAAAGGCGAGCAGTCCGGAGACCGAGAGCAGCCCGAGACCGAGGAGCCAGGCGAGCTCGGCCGCCGAATGCGGGAGGCTGACACTCCGGTCGGCCTGCCTTACGCGCGCTAGGGTGTGGACGGCCGCCTGCGCACACACAGCCATAGCGGTGCCCAATCCGAGCGGGCCGGCAGCGGTGACGATGCCGCTGAACATGGCGGCGCGGACGTAGCGTCCGTCGAGCAGTGCCAGCAGGGCCGCGATCGTCAGCAGGTTCATCAAACCTGTCGGATAGGATTCGAGGAGAAAATTGGCGGCCGGATACAGCGCGAACAGGAACATCGCGGTGATGGCGGCGGGGGTCGGCAAAAGTCGCAACGCCAGCAACTGAAAGGCGCGGATGGATGCGGCGCCGAAGGTAGCGGCAAGAAGCAGCGCCAGCCAGCGCTGTGCGGAAGCTGAGGCTGGCAGCAACGAGACGATGGTGAGCACCGCCGGCCAGAGCGGAAAGAAGGCAACATCCTGCTTCAGTTTTGGCTGCGACGGGTCCCAGGTGTACCCGTTGCCGGCGATGTGCTGATACCAGATAGCATCGAATGGAAAGAAGCGACCAAGGAACGGCGACTGCATCTGCGCCACGTGTGCGGGTGGGCCCTGCAGCCAGTGCGGCGGGACGTGCCTGGCGCATTCGCCGGCGAGCAGGGTGATGGTGAAGCTGAGAACTACGGCAAGCAAGCAAGGCAAGCGCTCTGCTTTTTTGAGAAAAGGAGGCGAAAAACGTTTGCTCGGCTGTCGCGGACCGTTCAACGAAGCGCACCTGAGGAGACAAGAATTTTCTGGTTCTTTTTTTCAAAAAAGAACCGCTTGCCTTCTCTTTGCCATTTCCAGCACCCCATCCACCAGCGCATCCGCATCCGCCCGCGTCGTGCGATGGTTGAACAGCCCAGCCCGTATCGCCAGCCTACCCCCGACCGTGGTGGTCGACGGCGCCGCGATGCCCGCCTCCTGCAGGTCGCCGACGATCTCCCGGTTCAGCCAGTCCAGGTCCTCAGCCCCGCGCGCCACGCGGAAGCAGACGATGTTCAGCGCCACCGGCGCCAGCAGCTCGAGGCTTGGCTCGCGCGTCACCCGCGCTGCAAGATGTTGCGCCACCTCGCAGCCGTTCTCGACCACGCGCGCCAGGCCGTCCGTGCCGTAGGCCTTCAGCGTCATCCATACCTTCAGCGCACGGAACTCGCGTGAGAGGTCGGGACCGAGGTCGCGCGGCCAGGGCGGGTTGCCGGCCAGGCCGCGCCCTTCGTAGGACAGGTAGGCCAGCGACTGCGCGAACGTGTCCAATTGCATGGCGGGGTCGCGGACCAAAATGCATCCGGCGTCGTAGGGCACCTGCGCCCATTTGTGGAAGTCGAACGCCACGCTGTTGGCGCGTTCGATGCCGGCGAGCAGCGGGCGCAGGCGGGGTGAGACGGCGGCGGTGGCGCCGAACGCGCCGTCCACATGGAACCAAATGCCCGCGTCGCGCGCCACGCGGGAGATGGCGGACAGGTCGTCGATGGCGCCGCAATCCACCGTGCCGGCAGTGCCCACCACCAGGAAAGGCTGCAGCCCGGACGCGCGGTCGGCCTCGATGGCGCTGGCCAGTGCGGCGACGTTCATCCGGTGCGCCGGGTCGGCAGGGATCAGCCGCAGCGCGTCCGACCCGATGCCGGCCATGTCCAGCGCGCGGGGAATGCAGCCGTGGGCGGCAGCCGAGGCGTAGGCGATCAGCCTGGCCCCGCGCAGCCCCTGTGTGCGCACGTCGGGCCCGAGCGCCGCGCGCCTGGCCACCAGCACGGCGACCATGTTGGCCATCGAGGAGCCGGTCAGCAGCACGCCGCTGGTCTCCGGCGGCAGGCCCATGATCTCTGCCGCCCAGGCGATGACCAGGCGCTCGACCTCGATGCCGGCGTGGTCGCGGCCGGCGCAGTTGGGGTTGAAGATTGCGGTCAGCAGCTCGGCCAGGATTCCGGCCGCGTTGCCGCCGCCGTTCACCCAGCCCATCATCCGCGGGTGTTCGTTGGCGGCCCCAAAGGGGAGCACTAGGCGGCGGAAATCCTGGTAGATCTCCTCCATCGGTTCTGCCTCGCGCGGGACGGGCACGCGTAGTTCGGCGCGCAGGGCTGACGGCATGTGCTGCCAGACCGGACGCTCGCGGGCGGCGGCCAGCCAGTCGAACATGTCGTCCAGCATGCGGTGGGCGAGCGCGCGCGTCGGTGCCCAGTCCTGCGGGTCCAGGCTTGCGGGCTGCGTGTCAGGAACGTGGGAATCTGGCATGGGTGGGCGATGGCACGAAGCGGCTCACAAGCCAAGCAGGAAGCAAGCGCTTCTTTTTCGAGAAAAAGCAGCAAAAAGCTTTTGTCACGGCTGTCGCGGAGTCTCCGGAGACGGATACCCAGGGATCCAAAGTTTTTTGGTTCTTTTTTTCAAAAAAGAACTGCTTCCTTCTCTTGCTTCGTAATGTGCGCATATTTTCTCGCCTGCCTCCCCCTGCTGGCGCTGCGCCACTTCGACGCGTCCGTCTTCGTGGTCCCCGGCGACCACTGGGTCGACACCAACCAGACCCACCCGGCGCTGCGCGTGCGCGCGAACTCTGACGGCTATGACGGGCAATTCTACTACCGCATGGCGGTGCATCCGTTCTCGTTCGCCCAGCGCGTGGACGGCATCGCGTTCGACCGGCCGGCCAAGCGGATGACGCGCATCCTCTACCCGCTGCTCGCCTGGCTGGCGTCGTTCGGGCAGGCGACGGCGGCGGCCTGGGCGATGTTCGCGCTGAACCTGGCTGGCCTGGGAGCAATCGCCTGGGTAACGTCGCGCCTGGCTGCGCGCTGGGACATGCCGGCCTGGGTACCGTGGCTGGTGGTAGCCTGGCCCGGGTTCATCGTAACACTCACCCACGACACGACGGAGATCGTTTCCGCCGCTTTCCTGCTGGCGTCGCTGGCCGCGTACCTGGATCGCCGGCTGGTGGCCTACGCCGCATGTGCGGCCTGCGCGGTGCTGACTCGGGAGACCACGTTGGCGGTGCTTGCCGGGGTGCTGCTGCACGCTGTGGTCTCGCGGCCTGTTGGCGGGCGGGTGCGCCTCGCCGTGCTGGCGGCTTGTGCTGTGCCGTTCGTGGCGTTCCTGGTCTGGCGCGAGGTGCTGGCAGCGACGTTTCAGCAACCGCCGCAGGCGCACGGGCTGACGCAGGACCTCGGCTGGCCGTTGCTGGGCGCCGCAAGGATGCTGCTGGCGTGCGTCACCGGCGCGCGGTCCTGGGCAAGCACGCCGCTCAAGGACGCGGTTCTCCGCGTGTTTGTATTGGCAAGCGCCTTGCCGCTGCTCGCCTTTTGCGTCGTGGTGCTGGCGCGACTGCGTGGCTGCCTGCGACGCAAAGAGGCGGCGGTGGTTGCGGCTGCGTGGCTGCCAGTGGCGGCGCTGATGACGATGCTGACGGCGCGCGGACCCTGGGTCGAACCGAATGCATACTTGCGTGCGTTTACCGAGTGTTACGCTGTCGGCTGCCTGGTGTTGGGGTTGAGCAGGTCTGCGACGCGGCTTGGCTGGATGCGTTGGGTGGGCGCCTTCGAGGCCGGGCTGGCTTGGGCATACTGCCTGGTGCAGTTTAGATAGTAGACAAGGCAAGCGGTTCTTTTTTGAAAAAAGAACCAAAAAACTTTTGTCTTTATACGTTTCGCCGTGGCGAGACTGGGTGTTTCACCTTTCCGCCACGGCAGGGACACATGCTTTTTGCTTTTTTTCTCGGCAAGCGCAGCTTCCGAATGTGAAAATGGTCACTTCTCTTCTCAAGAAGAGATGCCTGTTAATCCGTCTCGATTTGGCTTGGCTGGCTAGGCTTGGTGTCCAACTGAGCGCGGCGTCGCCCGACGCCGGCGCAGACGACACGGGAACACGGAGATTTTGAATGCAGTTGATGCGACGTCGTACACTCGCGCTCGCCGCGCTTGCGCCCTTGCCGCTGATGTCTGCCATGGCCGATGGTGTCGAGACGACGAAGACTCAGGAGATCGCCATGCCCGGGCCGGCGGCTGCGAACGCCGAGATCGTTCGTCGCCACCATGCGGTGCTCAACACCGGCGACGTTGTCGCTGCGAGCGCGTTCTTCGCCGAGGAAACACGCAACCACGGCGTTCCGGTCGGACGCAAGGGAGTGCTCCGCGTGCTGACTGACATCTACACCACCTTCCCGGATTGGCGCATAGAGGTGGACGATCTGGCAGCGGTCGACGACGACGTGATCGTGCGAATGACCGTTACCGGCACGCACAACGGTGTCGGGCGTATCCCCGTCAACGGTGGCTTGCTTGTGGGTGTTCCCGCCACTGGGAAAAGTTTCAAGGTGCAGCATATCCATTGGTACACGCTGGAAGGCGGTCTCATCACGGAGCATAGAGCCAACCGGGACGACATCGGCATGATGCAGGAGCTCGGGCTGTTGCCGGCCGTTGCGCGTTATGACTTACCGAAGAAGTAGTTTCTGGCGGACGGCAACTTAGATACGAAAAAGAGGCACTTAGGTGTTGCTTCACTAACCGTCGGGCTGCTCGCGCAAAACGCCGTATTATCCTCATGAGGCTATTCTCCTTCTGCATAGCGCCTGCAAAAAGTCTTGCGTGCTCTCATTCGTGCCAGAGGCCTTCGGAGAGCCCCCAACGGGATGCGGGACGGAGGCGCACGGGACCTGCCGGTTCAGGTTCATGCTCAAACGACGCCATCAGCGCAGTCGCGGCCAACTGAAACAGGGCGTGTCAGCAACGCACGCCTTGGGGAACAAAAGTTTTTCTTTCCTTTCTTCAAGAAAGAACCGCTTGCTTTTTGTCATCCAGAAGGGGCGGCACCAGACCGTAAGCTCGGTCGACACGTCTGGCCTCTTTTTTGCAGCGAGGCTCTTGCCTTTCTGCCCCATTACCGGCTCCTTCGCGCCCGTTGCCCACCGAGCCGGAGCTCCCCCCACGTTGAAGACGCAAGCCACGCTGTTCCTGCTGCTAGCCGTCGTGCCGGCCTACGCCGACCAACCGCAGCCGCAGCCGCAGCCCCTGCCCTACCCGCCGGCGATCCCCGCCCCGCAGGACACTACCTGGCCCGGCACGATCGACCTCGCGGTCGATGCCACCGACTTCGCGCGCCACGTAATTAGCGTGCACGAGACCATCCCGGTGCATGCGGCCGGCGACCTGGTGCTGCTCTATCCTGAGTGGGTGCCCGGCGACCACGGGCCGGGCGGCCCCATCTCGGCGCTGTCCGGCCTGGTGGTGCGCAGCGGCGAGCAGGTCCTGAACTGGGCGCGCGACACGGTGAACGTGCGCGCCTTCCACGTAACCGTGCCGCAGGGTGCGAGCAGCGTGCAGGTGGCGTTCGAGTATCTCTCGCCGCCGACGACGCGGGAAGGCAGGGTGGAGATGACGCCGCAGCTGCTCGACCTCGCGTGGAACGAGGTTGCGCTTTACCCCGCCGGCGTGTTCAGCCGCGGCATCACCTTCGCACCTAGCTTGACGCTGCCGAAATCCTGGCAATACGGCACTGCGCTGGAGACTGCGCAGGCGACTGACGGGCATGTCTCGTTCAAGCCGACCACGTTTAACACGCTGGTGGATTCGCCAGTCTACGCGGGGCGCTATGCCAAGCGGCTGGACCTCGCACCTGGTGCAGCGGTGCCGGTGCACCTGGACCTGTTTGCCGACCAGCCGCAGGACCTTCTGGTGAGCGACGCGCAGCTCGCCAAACACCGCGCGCTGGTGCAGCAGGCGACCAGGCTGTTCGGCGCGCAGCACTACAAGCACTACGATTTCCTGTTCTCGCTGAGCGACCAGCTCGGCGGCAACGGCCTCGAGCACCACCAGTCCAGCGAGGACGGCGTCGGCCGCGACTACTTCACCAGCTACGATGACACGCCGGCCTACCGCGACCTGCTCTCGCACGAATACACCCACTCGTGGGACGGCAAGTTCCGCCGGCCTGCCGATTTGTGGACGCCGAACTTCAACGTGCCGATGCGCGACAGTCTGCTGTGGGTCTACGAAGGCCAGACGCAGTTCTGGGGCCAGGTGCTGGCGGCACGCGCCGGGCTGTGGAGCCACGCCGAGGCCCTGGACGCGATCGCGCTCGACGCCGACGACATGAAGCTGGCGATCGGCCGGCAGTGGCGCCCGCTGCAGGACACCACAAACGACCCGATCATCAACCAGCGCCGGCCGCAATCCTGGCACAGCTGGGAACGCTCTGAAGACTACTACACCGAGGGCCTGCTGATCTGGCTCGACGCCGACACGCTGATCCGGCAGCAAACCCACGGACAGAAATCGATGAACGACTTCGCCCGCGCCTTTTTCGGCGTGGACGACGGCAGCTTCGTGACCCTGCCCTACAAGTTCGAGGACGTCGTTGCCGCGCTGAACGGCGTCATGCCTTACGACTGGGCCGGCTTCCTGCGCACACGGCTGGACCGCACCAGCAACAGCGCGCCGCTGGACGGCATCACCCGCGGCGGCTACAAGCTGGTCTACACCGACACGCCGAGCGCCTTCGAGAAAAGCCAGGACGGAAGACGCAAGTTTCACGATTACAGCGACTCGGTGGGCGTGAGCCTCGGCGAGGGCGACACCATTCGTGGCGTGATCTGGGACAGCCCTGCCTATCGCGCAGGACTGGTGAAAGGCGGCAAGATCATCGCGCTGAACGGGCTGGCGTACGGCGACGGTAACGAGATGTCGGACGCGATCAAGCTGGCGCACGCGACGAAGGCGCCGATCGAGGTGCTGGTGCAGGATGATCTGCATTACCGCACGGTGCAGATCCCTTACTTCGACGGGCTGAAGTACCCGCATCTGGAGCGGGTGACGGGCACACCCGGGTTGCTGGACGATTTGCTTAGTCCTCTGAACTAAGCAAGCAAGCGCTTCTTTTCGAGAAAAAGAAGCAAAAAGCTTTTGCGTCCGCTGTCGCGGTTCTTTCCGGCGAGCGGGCGACAGCGGAGGCAAAAGTTTTTGGTTTTTCCTCAGAAAATAACCGCTTACTTTCTTTGTAACAACACCCCAGCCACAACCGCACAAAGCCCGGCCAACGCAAACGGCGCCCCGGGGAACCGCACCGGAAACACGTGCGCGGTGAACGCATAGAACAGGGCCGCCGTGATCAGCGGTGCGAACACTGCCGTGAGCCCCTCCACCGCGGCGAGCACGCCCTGCATCTCGCCTTGAGTGTCCACGTCGCCGCGTCCTGCCACCATCGACCGCACTGAAGGTGTTGCCAGCCCGCCCAGCGCGATCAGCACCACGGCCGGCAGCACCGTCCACCCCGCCAGCGCCAAGGCCAGCACGCCGTAGCCAAGCGCGCCCGCCGCGTAGCCGATGATCGCGGTGACACGCTCGCCAACACGGCCGGTGACGAAACGCAGCAGCAGCCCCTCCACGATCGCCTGGGACAGCCCGACCACCGCCAGCACCAGCCCGTTGCGGCGGGTGCCCCAATGAAAGCTGTACCCGGTGAACAGGACCAGGCTGCTCTGCACCGCGCCCAGCCCGATCCACGTGCAGGACCACGCCACGGCCAGCCGACGCAGCGCGCCGTCGCGAGCCACCCGCGCGAGCAGTGTGAACGGATTGGCACGCGACCAATCCAGCCGCCGGTGCTGCTCCTGTGGCAGGCTTTCCGGCAGCACGAAAAATCCGAAACAGAGGTTCACGAACGACAGGCCAGCCGCGACGAGGAATGGCAGGCGCAGGCTGAAACCGCCGAGCACGCCGCCCAGCGCCGGCCCGATCACGAAGCCTGCGCCGAAGGTGGCGCCGATCAGGCCGAACAGCCGGGGTCGGTCCTTCTTTTCGGTCACGTCCGAGATGTAAGCCGTGGCAGCAGCAACGTTGGCCGACGTGGCACCGGCAACCAGCCGCCCGGCGAACAGCCACCACATGTTCGGCGCCACCGCCAACAGCACGTAGTCGCAACCCAGGCCAAAAACGGAGGCAAGGATGACCGGACGCCGGCCAAAGCGGTCGCTGAGCGCGCCCAGCAGCGGGGCGGCGAAAAACTGCATGCTGGCATAAGCGGCGATCAGCGCGCCGACCCACGGGGCCGCACGGTTGGGCGGCAGACGGCCAAGTTTCTCGACCAGGCCAGGCACGATCGGCGCCACGATGCCGACGCCCAGCGCGTCCATGCCCAGCGTGGCGAGTACGAACGCCACGGAGGCACGGTTGGAACGCGGCATGCCGGCCTAGCGGACCAGGCCAACCGGAGTTGCACGCACGACACGCAGTTGAAGTCGCCGGCAACGGCGCCGCGGGCCCGCCGTTAGGCCAAAAGTGGCGCGCTCAACCCTGCCCCGTTTCCTATGGCTCTACGGCGCGATGTTCGCGGCCTTTGGCGTTGCGTCCCCCTTCTTGCCGGCGCTGCTGAAGCAGGATGGGCTGAGTCCCAACGCGCTGGGCGTGGTGCTGGCCGGCGGCACGGCGGTGCGGCTGATCACCGGGCCGCTGGGCGGCCGGCTGTCGGACCGCACCGGGCAGCCAACGATGGTGCTGGCCGGGTTCATGGCCGCTTCGGCGGTGGCAGCCTGCGGCTACGTGCCGGCGCGCGGGCTGGCGCTGCTGCTGCTGGTGAGCGTGCTGCACGCCTCCGTGCTGGCGCCGCTCACGCCGCTGGCGGACACGCTGGCGTTGGGCTCGGCGGACGAGAAGCCCGGGTTTTCCTACGGCTGGGTGCGTGCGGCGGGGTCGGCGGCGTTCATCGTCGGCACGCTGGTCTCCGGCCAGGCGGTGGGATGGGCGGGGCTCGGCGTGGTCGTGTGGCTGAACGCGGGGTTGCTGGCGGCGGCGGCCTGCCTGGCGCCGCGCGTGCCCAACCGGGTCGCCGGCACTGCCAACGAGGTTGCGCCGGCCGGGCACGGTGGCCTGCTGGCGGCGTTCGCCGTGCTGCTGCGGCTGCCGGTGTTCGCCCGGTTGATGGTGGTTGTCGCACTAATCGGCGGCAGCCACGCAATGCATGACGGGTTCGAGGTGATACGCTGGCGCAGCGCGGGCCTCTCGCCCGGCCAGTGCAGCATACTTTGGGCGGCGTCCGTGGCGGCCGAGGTGGTCGTGTTCTTCTGGGCCGGGCCGCGGCTGCTCGGTGTGCTTGGGCCGCGGCGGGCGCTGCTGCTTTCTGCAAGTGCCGGGGTGGTGCGTTGGGGTGCCGCGGCCAGCACAGCCTGGTTTCCGGCGCTGCTGCTGGTCGAGCCGCTGCACGGGCTCACCTTCGCGCTGATGCACCTGGCCTGCATGGACGTGATCGCGCACGCGGTGCCGGCACGGCTGGCCGCTACCGCGCAGGCGTTCTATGCAACGGTAGCGATGGGCGCGTTCTCCGCCGTAGTGACGCTGGCGTCCGGGCCGTTGTACGGGACGTTCGGGGCGGCGGCGTTCTGGGGGATGGCGGGGTTGTGCGGGGCGGCTATCGTGGTGGCGGTTGGCATGTCAACGGCGGCGCCAAGCGAAGAATAGAAAGCAAGGCCTTCGTTCTCGAGAAAAACAAGCAACTAGCTTTTGTCTCCGTCGTCGCGCGCTCGCTGGAGAATCCTCGACAGGAAGCAAAAGTTTTTGGTTCTTTTTTTCAAAAAAGAAGGCTCGCCTTGCTGTCTGGCTGTGACCGGCTGCGCTTGCCCCAGATATTTGCGAGCGCCTAGAGTTGCGGCCGCTGCAGCCGCCAGCGAGGGGTCACAAGCCATGTCCAAGCACCAGCCAGCAACGTTCTGGGACACACTGCATTTCATCGCGCCCGCAGCCTGGCAGGACTTTGCTTCTGCTTACAGCCGGATCTACGCGTTCGGCGACAGCCTCTCGGACGCCGGCAACGACTTCAAGGCAGACGGCCGGACCTTGCCTAACCCCTTCGTCTATTCGGACGGACGGTTCTCCAACGGCCCTGTCTGGGTGCAGGACCTCGCGCACGACCTGCACCTCCCGGCAGTCACCCCCAGTCTGTCCGGCGGCACAGACTTCGCGTTCGGCGGTGCGGAAACCGGCGCCGAGACCTTGCACGGCGCCACGCTGTTGGACCTGCCTGCGCAGCTCTCCGAGTTCGGCGCGGCCGACCCGCACCCGTCGGCCGACGCGCTGTTTACCCTCTCGATCGGCGGCAACGACGTGATCGACGCTACCAACGCCTACGCGTCCGACCCCACCGGCGCGGTGGCCGACGTGCAGAAGGCAGTCAACAACGAAGTGACCTTCGTCCAAGGTCTGGCCGAGGACGGCGCGAAGAACTTCGTCATCCTCAACGTGCCAGACATCGGCAAGACGCCTGAGGAAGCCGCCAACGCCGGTGCCGGCACCTATCTCTCGTCGCTTTACAACGAGGAGCTCTCCAGCGCTCTGACCTCGCTCGGGTTGGCGGACCAGCTGTCGATCCACCTCGTCGATGCGTTCTCGTTGATCGACAACGCGGTGGCGCATCCTGCGCAATACGGTCTGACGAACGTCACTACGCCGGTTTGGACGGGCGACTTCATCAACCCGTTCAGCGGCACGCTCAACGTCTACAGCGTGTCTGCGCAGGATCACTACTTGTTCTTCGACCACTTGCACCCGACGGAAACAGGGCATGAGGGATTAGCGGCGCTGGCATTGGCAAGCCTGAGGTGAGGCGACGAGTTCGCGTGCGAGGCTGAGCAGAAGCAAGGCCTTCTTTTCGAGAAAAAGAAGCAAAAGCTTTTGTCTCGGCTGTCGCGGACAACTGAAACGACAAGCCTCAACACGACGCACTGAACGGAGACAAAAGTTTTTTGGTTCTTTTTTTCCAAAAAAGAACTGCTTGCTTGCTTTCGTCTATGCCGGCCAACGCGTGATCCACAACAATACCCTAAGTCACCCGCCTGATCACATCCGCCAGCACGCCGAACACCTCGTCGATCTGCGCGCGGCTGATGATCAGCGGCGGTGAGATCGCCAATATGTCTGCCGTTGCCCGCACCAGCAGCCCGGCCTCGTAGCAGGTCACGAAGACCTCGTAGGCCCGAGACCCCGGCGCGCCTGGCCGAGGTGCGAGTTCCACGCCCGCCACCAGCCCCAAATTGCGCACGTCGACCACGTGCGGCAGCCCTACCAAGCTGTGCGCCGCCTCCTCGAAATACGGCGAGAGCTCTGCGGCACGCTCGAACAGGCCTTCGTCGGCGTAGGTGTCCAGCGTGGCGATCGAGGCGGCGCAGGCCAGAACGTGGGACGAGTAGGTGTAGCCGTGGAAGAACTCGATCCCGGCAGGCGCGTCCATGAACGTCTCGAAGATCTCGCTGCTGGCGACCGTGGCGCCCATCGGCACGGTGGCGTTGGTGATCCCCTTGGCCAGGCACAGCATGTCCGGCACCACGCCGAACAGGTCCACCGCGAAGGGTGCGCCCAGCCGGCCGAAGCCGCTGATCACCTCGTCGAAGATCAGTAGGATGCCGTGTCTGGTGCAGATCTCGCGCAGCCGCTGCAGGTAGCCCACCGGCGGCACCAGCACGCCGGTGGATCCGGCCACCGGCTCGACGATCACCGCGGCGATGGTGGACGGGTCGTGCAGCGCCACGATGCGCTCAAGCTGATCCGCTAGTTCGGCGCCATGCAGCGGCTGGCCGTGGCTGAACGCGTTGCGCGCCGGGTCGTGCGTGTGCGGCAGGTGGTCCACGCCGGCCAGCATGGCGCCGAAATGCCGCCGGTTGTTGCTGATCCCGCCGACCGAAATGCCGCCGAAGCCCACCCCGTGGTAGCCGCGCTCGCGCCCGATCAGCCGGGTGCGGGCGCCCTCGCCGCGGATGCGGTGGTAGGCGAGTGCGATCTTTAATGCGGTGTCCACCGCCTCGGAGCCGGAGTTGGAGTAGAACACGTGGTCCAGCCCGTCCGGCAGCATCGCCGAGAGCCGCCGCGCCGCCTCGAACGCCAGGGGATGGCCCATCTGGAACGCCGGCGAGAAGTCCATCTGGCCGGCTTGGCGTGCGATTGCCTCGGTGATGCGCGGCCGGCAATGTCCGGCGTTCACGCACCATAAGCCGGCCGAGCCGTCAAGAACCTGGCGCCCGTCGTGAGTGGTGTAGTGCATGTCCTTCGCACCCACCAGCAGGCGCGGCGCCTCCTTGAACTGCCGGTTCGCGGTGAACGGCATCCAGAAAGCATCCAGGTTGTTGGCCTGTGCGTCCATCACATCCTCCAGGGCACGACCGCGCCGTCTCTCATCTTCGGCCCGCGGACAGGTGGCGTCTAGGCGCTGCACGCGAGCGGTTGGCGAACGGCCGAGCGGCGCCGGCGTTGTCGTCGCCAGACCCGAAACTGGAGCAGAACCGATGTCCGACAACCCGCTCGATGACAGCAACGAGGACCGTCAGCAGCGCATACGTGAGCGGGCCTACCATCTCTGGGAGGCCGATGGCGGCCCGCACGGGCAGGAGCTGGAATACTGGGAGCGGGCCCGGGAACTCGTGGGCATGGAAGAGAGCGCCCACGCCGCCGAGCTGCCAAACCCGGCGAGCCTGCCGGGCGCCGACCCGGACCGGGTCGGAATCGTGGAGGAGGCGTTCATCCAGGAGAACCTAGGGGAGTTTCCTGACAGGCTCAGCGATCAGGGCGAGCGTAAGCTGACGCCCGCCAAGGAGAACCGCAAGATCGGGTAAGCAAGGCCTCCTTTTTCTGAAGAAAAGAAGCAAAAAACTTTTGGTCCGGCTGTCGCGGAAGTTGCTGCAGCGCACGTCCTGAGGGACAAAAGTTTTTGGGGCTGGCCTAAATAAGGGTGAAGTAACGCCCTTTGTGACGTTACTTTGGGGCAGTCGGGTTCGTGTGGGTAAGTGGCTTGCCAAGCGACCGTCAAGAGTCTGGCGTCGGCAAGCCACTTATCCACACGCTTGGGGCAGCGCTGGCGTATCACCGCGAGCCGTCTGGGTTCGCCCAAGCCATCAGCACCGCGAGCAAATTGCTAGCCGGCCGGTAGTTGAACCGCCACTCGCATTCCTTGAGGAACAGGTGGAAGTGTGCCTTGGGAATGCCGTTGTAGCTGCGCAGATGCCGTTTTGCCTGGTTCCAGAAGTTCTCGATGCCGTTGATGTGGTTTGCGCGATCGACAAAGGCGTTCTGGTGGTTGATGCGCTGGTGGTGGAATTCGGAAACATCCAGCACGTCGTAGGAGCGATAGCTATTGGTGTAGACGACGCTGTCGGGCTGGATGCGGTCGCGGATGATGCCCACGAGCGTCTGCGAGCGGGTGTCGGGGATCATGGTTGCGTAGACCCGCCCGTCACGTTTGAGCAGGCCGAATACCGGCACTTTGCCAGCTGCGCCGCGGCCGCGTTTGCCTTTGCGGACGCCGCCGAAGTAGCTCTCGTCGACCTCGATCTCACCCACCGCAAACGGCGCCTCGGCCGCCAACCTCGCTGCGATCAGCTCGCGCAACTTGTGATAGAACAACGTCGCCGAGTGGCGGTTGACGCCCACCAGCTCGGCCGCCATGCGGGCCGGCACGCCCGCTACGAATTGGACAATCAAGGCTCTCTGAATACTGTCAGGAAGACGGCTCCTGCGGCGGCCTGTAACCATATGATAGATAACGCCTTTTCGCGTTATCTAGGCCAGCCCCAAATTTTTTGGTTCTTTTTTCCAACAAGAGCTGCCTGCCTTGCCTCACATTTGCTCATGCTGCTCCATCATCACGTCGCTGCGCGCCTGCGTCCGCGGCCGAGGCTCCATCTGCCGCCTGGTGAACTCTGCGGCTATGTCGGCAAGCTCCAGGAACTGATCAGCCTGCCGGCGTAGTTCGTCGGCCACCATCGGCGGCGTGGTGCGGATGGAGCTGACAACCGACACCCGCACGCCGCGACGCTGCACGGCCTCGATCAGCCGGCGGAAGTCGGAATCGCCGCTGAACAGCACGGCATGGTCCATCTTGTCTGCCAACTCGAGCATGTCGATCGCCAGCTCGATGTCCATGTTGCCTTTCACCCTTCGCCGTCCCGTGGAGTCGGTGAACTCGCGTGCAGGTTTGGTGACCAGCGTGTAGCCGTTGTAGGCGAGCCAATCGGTCAACGGCTTCAGGGGCGAGTACTCGTCGGTCTCCAAAACTGCGGAGTAGTAGTATGCACGCAGGACGTGTGCTTGCTTCCGGAAATACTCGAGAAGGTTGCGGTAATCGACGTCAAACCCCAGGTTGCGGGAAGCTGAGTAAAGATTTGCACCATCAATAAACAAACAGACACGTTCGTTGGGCTGGAACAGCATGGCAGGGCCTTTCAATATGCCCAAGGCACCGGCTGAACGGCTACCGGTCGGGATTTGTTTGAATATGGCTGCACGTTGCTATAACGCAAGGAAGTTTTTGCATTTTTGTGATGATCGCGGTGGGTGCGAACCTTTTTTCGTCGGATGGTGCCAGCCCGCCGCAGACTTGCGAGGCAGCCTTGCGCACCATCGCCAGGTTGCCGGGCCTCTCCCGTCCGGTCCGGTCCCGTTGGTATAGCAGCGCGCCGGTTCCGCCCTCCGGCCAGCCACGCTACGTCAACGCCGTGCTGCGTCTCGAAGCGACGATGGCACCTGACGCCTTGCTGGCCGCGCTGCACCATATAGAGCAGGAGGCCGGCCGCTTGCGCAGCGTCCCGGACGCCGCGCGCGTCCTGGACCTCGACGTCATCGACATGGGGGGCCTGGTCCGCACGGCGCCGGACCCGATCCTGCCGCACCCGCGGGCGCACACCCGCGGCTTTGTCCTCTACCCGCTGCGCGACGTGGCCCCTGGCTGGGTTCACCCGGTCCTCCGCATACATGTCCAAACCCTCATCGAAGCGTTGCCGGACCAGGATGTCCGTCCAAACTGAGGCAAGATTGCGCACGCGGTGCGACCGCGCCGAGGCACCGAGCGTCTTGCGCTCTGCAGCATACTTGCCTAGCTAGAGGGTTCGCCACCCTTACCACCGCCGCAGGAGTGCCCGCAGCAATGGCACGTGTAACCGTAGAAGATTGCGTCGAGCGCGTGCCTAACCGGTTCGAGCTGGTTTTGCTCGCCGCCCAGCGCGCCCGCAACATCAGCCGCGGCGAGGAGCTGACGGTGGACCGCGACAACGACAAGAACCCGGTCATCGCACTTCGCGAGATCGCCGACGAGACGATCGAACTACCTAAGCTGGAGCAGGACCTGATCAAGTCGCTCTCCCGTTCGCCCGAGCCCGAGCCGGCTGACGAGGAAGTGCTCGACCTGATTCCGACGGACCAGAACATCTTCGGTCTGCAGGACGTCTCCGCGGAGGAGGAGGCCGTCGGCATGGCGCAAGAGGAGATGACGCCCGACGACATCGAGGCCGCCATCGAAGCAGAACTCGGCGGCCGCGGCCGCCGCTGACAAGCAACTAGCCGGGGAGCGTAGATGGGACTGACCTCCCCCGGCTTCCCCTACGGACACCTTCATCGTGCCCGCGCGCCGGAAGGGGGTAGTTCCCTCGCACCGCGCGAGTCACAACTTACCCAGCGTGTGCACGCCTACGCCCCTGGTGCCGACACCGGATTGATCGATAGCGCCTACGCAGTGGCTGCCCAGGCGCACAGCACGCAGACCCGCGACAACGGCGACCCCTACATTACCCATCCCATCGCCGTGGCCGAGATCCTCGCCGGCTACCACCTCGACGTCGCCAGCATCTGCACCGCGCTGCTGCACGACACGGTGGAGGACACGTCCGTCACCATGCGCGAGCTGGACGCGAAGTTCGGCCCCACCATTGCCGGCCTGGTGGACGGCGTGACCAAACTCACCAGGCTGGAACTGCAATCGGACCGCACCAAGCAGGCGGAGAACTTCCGCAAGCTGGTGCTGGCGATGAGCCGAGACATTCGCGTGCTGCTCGTCAAGCTCGCCGACCGGCTGCACAACATGCGTACGCTCGGCTTCGTGCAGAAGACCGAACGCCGCACCCGCATCGCCCACGAGACGCTCGACATTTACGCGCCGCTGGCCGGGCGCATCGGCATGGAATCGCTGAAAAACGAGCTGCAGAACCGGTCCTTCGCGGTGCTGGAACCCGAAGCCCACAGCACCATCCAGGCACGGCTGAATTACCTGCGCGGCCAGGGCGCCGACGTGATCGAGGAGGTCAAGCACGAACTCGCCGCCGTCTGCCGCGATGCGGGCGTGGACGTTCGAGAAGTCTCCGGCCGCGAGAAAAGCGCGTTCTCCATCTGGCAGAAAATGCAGACGCGCAACGTGGCGTTCGAGCAGCTCTCCGACATCATGGCGTTTCGCATCGTGGTGCCCACACGCGAGCAATGCTACATGGCGTTGGGCGCGGTGCATAACGCCTACCCGGTGATCGCCGGCAGGTTCAAGGACTACATCAGCACGCCGAAGGCCAACGGCTACCAAAGCCTGCACACCGGGGTGACGCTGCGCCACCCGCGCAACCAGAAGATCGAAGTGCAGATACGCACTGCGGAGATGCACGACATTGCCGACAACGGTGTCGCCGCCCACTGGACGTACAAGGAAGGCGAGCACGACGCGCCGGCGGAGACGCAAAAATTCGCCTGGGTGCAGGACCTGCTCGAAATCCTCGACAACTCCGCTGCACCCGACGAATTTCTCGAGAACACCAAGCTCGAACTCTACCAGGACCAGGTGTTCTGCTTCACGCCAAAGGGCCAGTTGATCCAGCTGCCCAGCGGTGCGACCCCCATCGACTTCGCCTACGCCGTGCACAGCCAGGTTGGCGACACATGCGTCGGCGCCAAGGTGAACGGCCGCCTGATCCCGTTGCGCACGGTGCTGGCCAACGGCGACCAGGTCGAGATCATGACCGCACGCGGCGGCACGCCGTCGCCGTCCTGGGAACGCTGGGTGGTCACCGGCAAGGCGCGCGCGCGCATTCGTCGCTACGTCGCCAGCCTGCAACGCGCGCAGACGCAGGAACAGGGCCGCACGGTACTAACGCGCGCGTTCCGTCAGGAAGGCCTCGACGGCTCGGAAAAGGTCCTTGAAGGCGCACTTAAACAGCTGAAATGCGCGTCGGTGGCCGACCTTTACGTGGCTGTCGGCACGAGTTCGATAGGCCCGAAGGACGTCATTCACGCCGCCTATCCGGAGATGCTCGAGGCTGCTCGCGGCCCCCGCATGATGCCGGCGCTGCTCGCCCGCCCACCCACCGCCAAACCGCCCTCGCGCGACAGCGGCATGGCGATCACCGGCCTGGTCAGCGGCATGGCAGTGCACTACGCCGGCTGCTGCCACGCGCTGCCCGGCGACCCGATCGTCGGCATCGTCACTACCGGCAAGGGCGTCACCATCCACACCAAAGGCTGTCCCACGCTCGAGACTTTTGCCGCAACGCCCGAACGCTTCATCGATGTGGACTGGGACTTCGCCGCCGGCAACGACGGATCGGGTGGCAAGAACAGCACGCATACCGGCCGCATCAGCGTCATCGCCTCGAACGAGCCGGCGACACTGGCGAACCTGACGAACGCCGTGGCGCGTCAGGACGGGGCGGTGACGAATTTGAAGATCGTCAGCCGGCAGCAGGATTTCATCGAGATACTAGTGGATGTGGACGTGCGCGATTTGCGACATCTGTCCATGGTGATTGCGGGGCTGCGCGCGGTGAGCGGGCTGACGCAGGTGGAGCGAGCGCATGCTTGAAGAAAGCAAGCGGTTCTTTTTTGAAAGAAAGAACCAAAAAGCTTTTGCTCTCGCGGACCTATCGTGGGGAGGCTTGTCGTTTCAGCCGACCGCGACAGCGAGGACGAAAGTCTCTTGCTTCTTTTCCTCAGAAAAGAAGGCCCTGCCTTGATCATCGGTCTCGGCGCGGATCTCTGCGACATTCGCCGAGTGGAAAAGGTGCTCGCACGCTTCGGCGAGCGCTTCGTGCAACGCGTATTTACCGAGGAGGAGCGCGCGCGTGCGGCGCGACGCACCGAAGCGTTGCACGCCGGCACGTATGCAAAGCGATTTGCGGCGAAGGAGGCCTGTGCCAAGGCGCTGGGCACCGGGTTTTCGCAGGGCGTGTTCCATTCGGACATGGGAGTGGTGAACCTGCCGAGCGGTGCGCCCACGCTGGTGCTGACGGGTGGTGCTCTAGCACGTTTGCAGGCGATCACCCCGGTAGGAATGCGGTTAGAATTGGCGCTGACGATGACGGACGAGGTGCCTTACGCGTTCGCACAGGTCATCATCTCGGCACGCCAATCCTGATAACGTCATATCGTTTCGTTGGTACCAAGCATTCGTCTGCAGTCATCAGAGACCTACCTGAGCAACAGATCGCCAAAATAGGCTTGTAGGTTTTTGTAGATCTCGGTTATGAACAAGCGATTGTCGTAGTCGATGCCATGTTCGACCATCAGACCTAGCCCGGTATCTTCGCTGAAGCCCAGTTGTAACGGCGTGTCCACTATACAGCCTCTTCCGGCATCATTACAAGATACGAGCATCGAACATTCGTAGTATTGGTTTGGATCTCTAACTGATTGTCTGAAATACCAGAGAAGCGTCTGATGAATCTTGACGCCCCATCGTTCCTCGCCACCCCGCTTGTCGCTTGTCTGATATAGTATCGTGCCGGCCTAAGCTCACCGCAGAAGTTCGTTGCCACGAACGTATGTCGCTCGAGCTTACCCGCACTGACGAAGTGAACATGAAACGCCGCGAGTGGGATGCTGACAGTTCGTAACATCCGAACGTGAGATGCCGAATAGCGGTCGGCTATTGCAACGCGTTGAGGCGATCCTAGTCGGACGCCTCATCGGCGGTGTTGCAGCTTTCAGAGAGCCGCCGTCGACAGCCATTACTCGCATGACTGTTCAACGTGGAGATGGCCAGCACGACCGCGAGAAGTCTTCCGTGGCTGGTCTGAACCCGGATCCTGCTCCGAGCGGTGTGGGACAACGCCGCTATCTTCCAGCGCGTCGAAGAGTCGTCATGTCTGCCGGCGGCTTACCCCGCCCGCCCATGACAGTGCTTGTATTTCTTCCCAGACCCGCACGGACACGCCGCGTTGCGCTGCGTCCCGCCCCACGTCGTCGGATCCTCCGGGTCGATCGCCACGCCCAACCCGGCGGCACCGATTTGCCACGCGTCCCCACCAGCTACGTCCGCGCCAGCCATCGCCGGTGCTGCGAAGTTCTCCACCATCCCCGCCGGCAGCTCCTGGCGCACCGGCGGCGGCTCGGCCGACAGCTCCACCCGGCTCAGCGTGCTCGTCACCCGCTCGCGCATGTCGTCGAGCATCGCGTTGAACAGCATGAAGGCTTCGCTCTTGTACTCGTTCAACGGGTCGCGCTGCCCGTAAGCCCGCAACCCAATGCCCTGGCGCAGATGATCCAGCGCCAGCAGGTGTTCCTTCCACACCGTGTCGAACATCTGCAGCAGCAGGCTCTTCTCGATGTAGCGCATGATCTCCGGCCCGAAATTGGCCGCCTTGCCCGCCGCTGCAGAATCCACAGCCTCGGTCAGTCGCTCGCGGATCGCCGTCTCGTCGATCCCCTCCTCGCGCCCCCACGCCTCGATCGGCAGGTCCAGGTTGAACACCCGTTTGACGTCGGACGTGAGCTCGGGCGTTTCCCACTGCTCGGCAAACGCTCTTTCCGGAATCCGCGCCGCCACCATCGAGTCCACCAGCTCGTGCCGGAATGCCGCTACCGTCTCGGACACGTCGGCCGACTGCATGTAATCCCGACGCTGCGCGTACACCTCCTTTCGCTGGTCGTTCATCACGTCGTCGTATTTCAGCAGGTTCTTGCGCGTATCGAAGTTGCGCGCCTCGACCTTCTTCTGCGCCTTTTCCAGCGCCTTGTTGATCCACGGATGGACGATCGCCTCGCCATCCTTCAGCCCCAGCCGCTGCAGCATCCCGCCCATCCGGTCGCTGCCGAAAATCCGCATCAGATCGTCTTCCAACGAAAGGAAGAAGCGGCTCGCTCCTGGGTCGCCCTGACGGCCCGAGCGTCCGCGCAACTGGTTGTCGATACGCCGGCTCTCGTGCCGCTCTGTGCCGATCACCAGCAACCCGCCGGCCGTCTTCACCCGGTCGTGGAACCCCGGTATCTCCGCGCGTATCTCGGCCTCGCGCTCTGCGCGCTCGGCCGGTGGCCCTAATACGTAGGCCTCCTGCCGCAGCCGCATGTCCAGGTTGCCGCCTAGCTTAATATCGGTGCCGCGGCCGGCCATGTTGGTTGCGATCGTCACCCGCCCGGGCGCGCCGGCCTGTGCGATGATGCTCGCTTCCTGCTCGTGGAAGCGCGCGTTCAGCACCGCGTGCGGTATCTCGCGCTTCTTCAGTATCTCGCTCAGGATCTCGCTTTTCTCGATGCTGACGGTGCCCACCAGCACCGGCTGCTCCTTCGTGCGCGCCTCCTCGATCAGCGTCGCTACCGCGTTGTATTTCTCGCCCGCCGATCGGTACACCTCGTCGTCGCCGTCCGCGCGCACCACCGGCACGTTGGTCGGTATCTCCACCACGCTCAGCTTGTAGATCTCGGCGAACTCGTCGGCTTCCGTCATCGCGGTGCCGGTCATGCCGGACAGCTTCGGGAACAGCCGGAAGTAATTCTGGAACGTGATCGACGCCAGCGTTTGGTTTTCCTGCTGAACCGTCACGTACTCCTTGGCTTCCAGCGCCTGGTGCAGACCCTCCGAGTAGCGCCGCCCCTCCATCATCCGCCCGGTGAACTCGTCGATGATGATCACCTTATCGTCGCGCACGATATAGTCCACGTCGCGCGCGAACAGCGTGTGCGCGCGCAGCGACTGTTGCACGTGATGCACCACGCTGACGTTGAAGATGTCGTACATGTTGCCTTCGGTGATGATCCCGGCGGTGCGCAGCATGTCTTCCACCTGCTCGTTGCCGGCCTCCGTCAGGTGCACGGACTTCGCCTTCTCGTCCTTCTCGAACATGGCGGCATCCTTCACCAAGTCCAAAACGACCAGGTTCACCGACCGGTAAAGATCCGAGGAATCCTCTGCCGGCCCGGAGATGATCAGCGGCGTGCGCGCCTCGTCGATCAGGATGCTGTCCACCTCGTCGACGATCGCGTAGTTGAACGGCCGCTGGACCATGTCCTCCAGCCGATACTTCATGTTGTCGCGCAAGTAGTCGAAGCCGAACTCGTTGTTCGTCCCATACGTCACGTCGCAGGCGTAGGCGGCACGGCGCTCCTCATCCATCAGCCCGTGCACGATCACCCCGGTCGAGAGGCCCAGGAACGTGTACACGCGCCCCATGTCCTCGCTGTCGCGCTTGGCCAAGTAGTCGTTCACCGTCACCACGTGCACGCCGCGCCCGGACAGCGCGTTCAGGTACACTGGCAGCGTCGCCACCAGCGTCTTGCCCTCGCCGGTTTTCATCTCGGCGATCTTGCCGTCGTGCAGCACCATGCCGCCTACCATCTGCACGTCGAAGTGCCGCATCCCCAGCACGCGCTTGCTGGCTTCGCGCACCACGGAGAACGCCTCGGGCAGCAACGCGTCCAGCGTCTCGCCGGCGGCAATCCGGCCGCGGAACTCCACCGTCTTGGCCGTCAGCGCGGTATCGTCCAGCGCGGCAATCGCGGCCTCGTGCGCGTTCACGCGCGGCACGCGGGCCTGGTAGGCCTTCAAAGAACGGTCGTTGGAGGTGCCGAAAACGGCGCGGGCGATGGCGGAGAACATAACGGGCAGATAGGCGGCAGTAGGGGTGGGGTCAACTAAAGCAAGGCCAGGGGCGTCACGCGAAAGCGTGCTGCGCACGACGCCCCCCGACCCCGCTAAGGACAGTCGTCCTTAGAGCCTGTTTGTCTCGGGTTTTTTTAGAGAGGGGCCGACGGGGCTGAGGCCACAACGCGTGCAACCTCTTTGTAAAAACCCCTCAAGGCGAAGCCGGGGTCTGGGGCCGACTGGCCCCAGCGGGGTGCAGGGGCGCCGTGCGCAGCACGCTCTCGCGTGATGCCCCTGGCCTTGCCTTTATTTCACCCCAAGCCCCGTTGCCGCCCTTCCCGGTTTGCCCCATAAGGCCGCCGCTCCCCCAAAGAGGTTCCCATGCGCTTGTTCTCCGTCACCACGGCCCTGACCGCGGCCGCTCTCCTCACCGCGGCGCCGGCCTTGGCCCAGAGCACGCGCAAGCCCGCCCCGGCGCCTACTGCCGCGCCCGGCGCTCCGGCCGCCCCGGCCACGGCCAACCCGATCATCGTCACCGTCAACGGCGACCCGATCCGCGTCTCCGACGTCGCCGCCTGGGTCGACGGCCACGTCCCCCCTGAGCAGCGTGCCCAGATCGGCCAGGAGAAGCTGTTCAACGCCGCCGTCAACGAGCTGGCCACCGGCAAGGCGCTGCAGATCATGGCCCGTAAGCAGGGCCTGGACCGCGACCCCGCAGTCGCCCGCCAGATGCAGACCGCCGCCGACGAGGTCCTGCAGCGCCAGCTGCTGATCAAGACCGTCCTGCCGATGGTCACCGAAGAAGCCATCAAGGCGCAGTACGACAAGCAATACGCCGCCAAGCCCGGCGAGCCGCAGGTCCACGCCCGCCACATTCTGGTCGACAGCGAGGCCAAGGCGAAGGACATCATCAAGCAGCTGCAGGCCGGCGCCAAGTTCGAAGACCTGGCCAAGAAGTACTCCGACCCCAAGGACCCTGCCAGCCAGCAGGGCGGCGACCTCGGCACCTTCAAGCGCGGCGACATGCTGCCGGAGTTCTCCGACGCCGCCTTCAAGCTGAAGAAGGGTGAGTACACCACCACGCCGGTGCACACCCGCTATGGCTGGCACGTGATCCAGGTGCTCGACACCAGCGTCTCCACCCCGCCGGCCTACGACACGGTGCATGACGAGATCCGCCAGGCCCTGCTGCGTCAGGACGCCCAGACGCTCGCCTCCAAGGCCCGCGACCAGGTGAAGATCGTTTCCTACGGGCCGGACGGCAAGCCGGCCAAGCCCGGCTCGCCCACCGCCACGGCGAACCCGCCCACGCCCACTACCACGAAGTAGGCGGCGACCGAGGCGAGCCGGAAGTGGCGGACAAGCCCGCCGTCTCGCCGCTTGCGGTCCCGTTGCCCGAGCTGCGGCCGGTTGCCGGCGTGCGGCTGGGCTCGGCGGCGGCCGGCATCCGCTACACCGGGCGCACGGACCTCTTTCTCGCCGAGTTTGCCCCTGGCACCACGGTGGCCGGCGTGTTCACCCGCAACCGCTGTCCCGGCGCGCCAATCGACTGGTGCCGCGCGGCACTTCCGGGCGGCACTGCCCGCGGCCTGGTGGTCAACGCCGGCAACGCCAACGTCTTCACCGGCGCCACCGGCCGTGCGGCCACCCAGGCGACCGCGGAAGCCGCCGCCACGCTGATCGGTTGCGCGCCCGCCGAAGTGTTCCTCGCCAGCACCGGCGTCATCGGCCAGACGTTGCCCTACGAACGCATCACCGCCGCCCTGCCGGCGCTGCACGCCAACCTCTCACCCGACGCCATCGCCGACGCCGCGCTCGGCATGATGACCACCGACACCTTCCCCAAGGCGTCCACCCGCACCACCGAGATCGGCGGCGTGCCCGTGCGCATCACCGGCATTGCCAAGGGGAGCGGCATGATCGCGCCCGACATGGCCACCATGCTCTGCTTCGTCTTCACCGACGCTGGCCTGCCCGCCGCCACGCTGCAACCGCTGCTCGCCGCCGGTGTGGCCGAGACCTTCAACTGCACCACGGTAGACGCCGACACCTCCACCAGCGACACCGTCCTCCTCTTCGCCACCGCCCAGGCCGCCAACCCACCCGACGCCCCGCTCGCCGGCTTCACCGCCGCGCTTAACGAAATTCTCCTCGACCTCGCCCTGATGGTGGTGCGCGACGGCGAAGGCGCCCAGAAGCTCGTCCGCATCGACGTCACCGGGGCCACCGACCACGCCAGCGCCCGCCGCGTGGCCCTGGCCGTCGCCAACTCCCCGCTGGTGAAGACCGCCATCGCTGGCGAGGACGCCAACTGGGGCCGCATCGTCATGGCCGTCGGCCGCGCCGGCGAGCCCGCCGACCGCGACAGCCTGTCCATCGCCATCGGCGGCACCTGGATGGCCCGCAACGGCACCGTGGTGGACGGCTACGACGAAGCCCCGGTCGTGGCACACATGCACGGCCGTGAGATCGAGATCGCCATTGACCTGGGGCTAGGCGGCGGCGCTGGCCGTGCCTGGACGTGCGATCTCACGCATGGCTACATCGACATCAACGGCAGCTATCGGAGCTGAATGTCGTAGGCGAAGGCAAGGCAAGCGGTTCTTTTTTGAAAAGAACCAAAAAACTTTTGTTCCCTGGGTGCGCGCTGCAGAACCTTCGCGGCAGCAGGAATAAGAGTTTTAGCTGCTTTTCAAAAAAGCAGGCCTTGCTTTCTGCGCCTGAGCCGCCGCCTTCGGCAGCATTGCCTTGTCTTTCGCAGTCTACCGTTTCGCAGCCAAGTGTCCGGTGCCAGCCGGGCGCGCACGAAGTTGGCCGTGTGCCTCCCGCAGTGATCGCGCTATGTAACGCCGTGCGTGTGCACGTCGTGGGCGTACCTGAACGCCTCGTAGCAGCTCACCGTCAGCGGAAGTTTCTGTATGGATGTTCCTAGGATCACCACCGCCGACCTCACCCTCGTCACCGAGCGTCTCACCCTGCGTCCGCCGCGCGCGGACGACGCCGACGCCATCCACCGGCTGGTCAACGCCTGGCCGGTGGTGCGCATGCTCTCCCGCCTGCCCTACCCCTATCCGCGCACGCTCACCGACGAGTGGATCGCGTCCACCATCGAGCAGCGCGAGGACGGCCGCGCCTACCACCTCGCCATCACCGGGCAGGAAGACGGCGCCGAGATGGTCATCGGTTGCGTCGGCCTGCGTCTCGACGTCACCCCCCGCACCGGCCACCTCGGCTACTGGGTCGGCCAGCGCTTCTGGGGCCACGGCGTTGCCCGCGAGGCCGCCGGCCGCGTCATTAGCTGGGCGCTCGCCAACCTGCCGATCGACCGCGTCACCGCCAACGTCGCCACCGACAACCCGGCCTCTGCCGCCGTGCTGCGCCGCCTCGGCTTCCGCCAAACCGGCCAGTCCACCCAGCACTTCCTCGCCCGCGGCGCGGAAGCCCCGGTGGATGTGTTCGACGCCACCCGCGACGACGTCTTCGGCCACGTCGAGACGCCGCCACCCGAGCCGGGTCACAAACCGCTCCTACTGGTTGCCGCCTGCGCCCTGGTCGACAGCGACAGCCGCGTCCTTCTCGCCCGCCGCCCGGAAGGCAAGAAGATGGCCGGCCTGTGGGAATTCCCCGGCGGCAAGCTCAACCCCGGCGAGACACCAGAGGCGGCGCTGATCCGCGAGCTTCACGAGGAGCTCGGCATCGACGTGGCCGAAGCCTGCCTGGCGCCGTTCGCCTTCGCCAGCCATGCCTATGAGCGTTTCCACCTCCTGATGCCGCTTTATCTGTGCAGGCGCTGGCAGGGCTTCGTGCAGCCGCTGGAAGGGCAGACGCTGGCCTGGGTGCGGCCGGCCAAGCTCACCGATTACGAGATGCCGGCGGCGGACAAGCCGCTGGTTCCACTGTTGCGGGATTTCTTATGAAAAAAAGCAAGCGGTTCTTTTTTGAAAAAAAGAACCAAAAAACTTTCACTCTCTGGAGCCAGGCTCTTCAGGAAAATGCCGCGACAGCGGAGACAAAAGTTTTTTGCTTCTTTTTCTCGAAAAAGAAGTGCTTTCTTTGAACCCCGTCGCCTGCGTCGTCGTCATCGGCAACGAAGTCCTCTCCGGCCGCACCCAGGACGCCAACGTCAACTACCTGGCGCGCCGCCTGGGCGAGCTCGGCATCCCGTTGCGCGAGGTCCGCATCATCCCCGACGTGGCCGAGACCATCGTCTCCACGATCAACGAGGTGCGCGCCCGCTACGACCACGTCTTCACCACCGGCGGCATCGGCCCCACCCACGACGACATCACCAGCGAGTGCATAGCCGAAGCCTTCGGCGTTCCCTGGGAGCCGGAGCCCACCGTCTGGGCCCGCATGGAAGCGCACTATCCGCAGGGCGGCTTCAACGCGGCCCGCCGGCGCATGGCCACCATGCCGCGCGGCGCCGTCATCATCGACAACGGCCACATCGCGCCGGGCTACTCCATCGGCAACGTGCACGTCATGGCCGGCGTACCCAGCATCATGCGGCTAATGTTCGAGACGCTGGCAGCATCGTTGCAAGGCGGTGCGCCCGTCCTCTCTCGCAGCGTGCATGCCACCGGAATTCGGGAAGGCGACATTGCTGAGGGATTGACGGCTATCCAGGCCAGCTATCCTGCACTCGACCTCGGCAGCTATCCCTACTTCCGCAACGAGACGTCCGGCGTCGCCATCGTCGCCAAGGGCACGGATGCTGCTCAGGCGGAAGCGGCCATTGCCGAGGTTGATGCGCTGTTCAGGTCCCTCGGTGGCGAGCCGGTGACAGGCGAGCCGAAGTAGGAAGCAAGCGCTTCTTTTTCGAGAAAAAGAAGCAAAAAGCTTTTATCGCGGCTGTCGCGGCTCTCTCCGGCGAGCGCGCGACAGCGGAGACAAAAGTTTTTGTTTTTTTCAAAAAAGAACTGTTTGCCTTGTCTTCTTTTCTATCTCGCTCTCGTGCCGAAGCACGCCCTCGCCCGTAGGCTCATACCGCCCATCGTCCCGCCGGCGGGCAAACCCGTCCCCCTCCAGCCGCTCCAGGCACGGCCCGTCTTTCAGCGCGGGCGGCCGGCCTGCCTCGCCAGACAGGATCAGCCGATGCAATGCGGAGCGGCAGCACGTCTCGAGGTAGGGTTCGTCGTACATCGTCAGGAGACTCGTGCCCCCGCGTGCCGAGCGCAAGGCTTGATGTGGCACCGTCTTGTCGGCAGACCTGTCCGCCGGATGATCCGCGCCAAGATTGCCTCCCGGCTGACCCCCCTCGCGCGGATGCTGGACGCCGAGCGCGCTCATGGCCTCGCGCTGCGCGCCCTGGCCGCCGGACTGGCCGGCGAGGCCGACGCGAACGATGACCCCGCCCTTGAAATCCGCGCGATGGGGCTGGTGTTCGCCAACCCGATCGGGCTGGCCGCAGGCTTCGACAAGAACGCGCAGGCCATACTGCCCCTGTTGCGCCTCGGGTTCGGCTGCGTGGAAGCCGGTACCGTCACCCGCTTCCCGCAGCCCGGCAACCCCAAGCCGCGGCTGTTCCGCCTGCCGCAGCACCGCGCGGTGATCAACCGCCTCGGCTTCAACAACGGCGGGCTGGACGCCTACCTGGCCCACCTGCGGGCGCTTGGCCCACTGCCCGGCCGCTTCGGCGCCAACATCGGCATCAACAAGGACGGCGCCGACCCCGAGCGCGACTACCCGGCGCTGGTCGCTGCGGTCACACCCTACGCCGACTACGTGACCATCAACGTCTCCTCCCCCAACACTCCCGGCCTGCGCGACCTGCAAAGCGAGGTGCGGCTGCGCGGCATCCTGCGGGCGGTGGCCTCCGCGGTGCCGGTGCGCCCGCCGGTTCTCGTCAAGCTCGCCCCCGACCTGAGCGACGCCGGGCTGGAGGCGGTCGTGACCGCGTCCATCGAGTGCGGAGCCGCCGGCCTGATCCTGACCAACACCACGATCGCTAGGCCTCCGAGCCTCGGCGGCCTGAACGCGCTCCAGGTGGGCGGCCTGTCCGGCGCGCCGCTGTTCGACCGCTCAACCGACGTGCTGCGACGGGCCGCCAGGCTCTCCGCCGGCCGGCTGACGCTGATCGGCTGCGGCGGCGTGCGCACCGGCGCCCACGTGCTGGCCAAGCTGATGGCCGGCGCCAGCCTGGTGCAGCTCTACACCGAGTTCGCCTACGCGGGGCCCGTGCTGGTGGCGCGGCTGAAGACGGAGCTGCTGGCGGCGCTGCGGGCCCACGGCTTCCGGAGCGCGAAGGACGCGGTGGGGGCCGAGGTGTGAGCAGGAAAGTAAGCAAAGCCTTCTTTTCTGAAGAAAAGAAGCAAAAGACTTTTGTCGCGGCTGTCGCGGACTCTCCCGCACGGCGCGCCCAAGGGGACAAAAGTTTTTTGGTTCTTTTTTCCAAAAAAGAACTGCTTGCTTTCTGATGATCCAACGCATCTCCGGCCTCTCCGCCATCGCCGCGCGCTACGAGGCTTTCATCGTTGACCTGTGGGGCGTGGTGCACAACGGCGTGCGCCCCTACCCCGAAGCGCTCGACGCGCTGGCCCACCTCGCCGGCCGCCCCGTGCTGCTGCTGTCCAACGCACCCCGCCGCGCCGCCTCGGCGCAGGCCATGCTGCGCCGCATGGGCGTGGACGACGCGCTCTACGCCGCCATCCTGACCAGCGGCGAAGCCACCTGGCTCGCCCTGCGCGACCGAACCGACCCGTGGTTCGCCCGCCTCGGCCAGCGCGTCTACCACATCGGCCCGCAGCGCGACCGCAACGTGCTCGAAGGCCTGAACTTGAGCGTGGCGGGCCACCCGCACGAGGCGGAGTTCGTCGTCAACACCGGTCCGGACGACGACCGGCTCGACCCCGGCACGCTGGAGCATTTCCTGCCGGAACTCGCCGCCTGCCTGGACGCCCGCCTGCCGATGATCTGCGCCAACCCGGACCTGGTGGTGATGCGCGACGGCGTGCGCCTGCTGTGCGCCGGCTCGCTGGCACGGCACTACGCGGCAGCGGGCGGCGACGTCGTCTCGCTCGGCAAGCCGGATGCGGCAATCTATCGCATGGCGCTGGACACGCTGGGCGTACCGGCCGGAAAGGTGATGGCAATCGGCGACTCCCTGCACACGGACATCGCCGGCGCGGCCGGGGCGGGAATCGACAGCCTTTGGGTGCTGGACGGCATTCACGGAGCAGCGCTGCAGGGGGACGACGCGGCCGCCTCGACGGAAGCGGCGGCGCAGCGGTTGGCACCGGTGGCGATGCTGGACCGGCTTGTTTGGTGAAGAAAGAAAGCAAGCAGTTCTTCTTTGAGAAAAAGAACCAAAAAACTTTGGTCTCTGCAGACCCGTTTTGTTGAGGCGTGTCGTTCAAACGGCGGCGACAGCGCAACCGGCGACGCCAGCTCAGGAATGTCGAGGCACCTGAAGCACTCATCCGACTCACCAAGTAACGGGTCGGGTGGAAATGCTTGTCGAAGCAGAACACTGCAGCGTTTTCCGGCCGACTTATCCGGTTCCAGTGAGTTAAAAACTCTGGTTTGGAAGCCGAGGTGTTACTTATACCAGCAGCTCGAGACCTTGACTCTCTACAACGCCCGCAACGATTTTGACCTGCGAACAGAAAGCAAGGCCTGCTTTTTTAAAAAAATGCAGCAAAAAACTTTTATCTCTGCTGTCGCGGCCTCTCCCGCAGCATACACCTCGGATACGAAAGTTTCGTGCCTTGCCTGCCGTCGGTCGATGTTTCGGGCAGCTGGTATTACAGACCCTTCAACGAAACAGGAATGAATTTGCCCACGCCCACGCGCTCGGCTGAACGACACGCCTCAACACGACGGCTCTCACGAGAACAAAAGTATTTTTGGTTCTCTTTTCAAACAAGAACTGCTTGCCTTGCCTTCCCCCCGGGGTTCGTTGGCCCCTCAAAGTCAAACCTGGGCAACAGGGGTCGCAAGGATGTCGATATGGTCCGACCCGCTCGCCGCGTGCGCGCGCATGATTTCGGCACTGTCCGCACCATAGGTCCCCCCGGGCGAGATGACCGACAGCGTGTAGCCGAGCCCGCCCAGCCAGGCCAGGTAGTCTGTGCCCTGCACGCCGGAGATGCCCGGCATCAGCCCGGGGCTGAACTCGCTGATGATCACCGGCCGGTGCCGGCGGATGGTCGCCTCGCACCCCAGCAACGCGGTGTATTCCGCGCCTTCCACGTCGATCTTGATCAGGTCGATCCGGCGGTCGGGCGGCAGCAGCGCGTCGATCCGTATTGCCGGCACCGTATCCGAGCCGAGCACGGCGGCCGCGCCGTCCGGCAGCGCCCCTGTGGTGCCGTTGGAATACGACGTGTTCAGCACCAGAAGCCCGTGCGCGCTGCCGGCGGCAACCTGCAGCACGGTGATGTTGCCGAACCCGTTTTCCCGCCGGCTCGCTTCCAGCAGCCTGGTGTTGCGCGCGTTCGGCTCCACGGCGAACACCGCGCCGGCCGGTCCCACCAGGGCTGCGGACAGCAGAGAGAAGAAACCGATGTTGGCACCGAGGTCGAGCACCGACATGCCGGGTGCCAGTATTTTGCGGAACAGCGCGCTCACCTCCGCCTCGTAGGCGCCGCCGCGCACCAGCGCCCCCACGCTCGCGTCGTCCGCGTCGCTGTAGATGCGGAACCCGAGGTACTCCGTCAGCAGCACCTCGCCGGACTGCAGGCGCGGCGGGAAGCGCAGCGCGCACTCCCGGCTGTCAAGGTAGGAGTCCACCACGCCGTGCAGCGCCTCTCCCGCGCGTGCTGCGTGGCCCCGCCACTCCTCGCGGTTGGGGTAGCGGCCCAGCAGCAGGCGGAAGCAGTAGAACACGTCCTTGACCGTGGCGCGGGCGTTGAACGGCACGGCCGCCGTCTCCGGCAGGCGATCATGCATGCGGCCGCTCCGTGTGGGAGCGTCTCGCCGCGCCGGTGCCGTTCGACGGCGCGCGATGCTGCGGCCTGAGGCGCCCGATCTTGCCCGGCCGCGCCGGTCGCGGCTTAATCACCGGCGGGTCGACGCCGCGTGAGCCGGCTGCCTGGTCCAACCGCCCAAACCTTCGATCGAGTTGCATGACGTTCATCTCTTACGCGCAGAATTTCGAAGATGTCATGCTCTGGCGCGCGCTGCGCACGGTGGAGCGCGGGTTCTACATCGACGTCGGCGCCCAGCATCCGGACATCGATTCGGTCACCCGGGCCTTCTACGACCGCGGCTGGCGCGGCCTCAACATCGAACCGGTACCGGACTACCACGCCCGCCTGTGTGCCGCCCGCCCGCTCGATGTCAGCCTGCGCCTGGCTCTCGGCCGGACCGCCTCCTTCGGCCGCCTGCACGTGATCGCCGGCACCGGCTTGTCCACCACCGACGACGCGCTCGCCCGCCAGCACGGCGCCGCCTACGACGTCCGCACGCAGGACGTGGAGGTGCAGACCCTTGCACAGGTCTGCGAGAGCTACGCGCCGCCTGTCATCCACTTCCTCAAGATCGACGTCGAGGGCGCCGAGGAGGCGGTACTGCAAGGGGCCGATTTCACCCGTTTCCGGCCCTGGCTGGTGGTCGTCGAAGCCACCGCGCCCGGCACGACCGTGCAGACGCACGAGCCGTGGGAGTACCTCCTGTTGGAGGCCGAGTACAGCTTCGTATGGTTCGACGGCCTCAACCGGTTCTACGCCGCCGCGGAGCACCTTGCAGAGCTGGCCCCGCACTTCGCGTCGCCGGTCAACGTGTTCGACGACTACGTTCGCGCGACCGACACCGAGTGGGTGCGCCGGATCAGCCAGGCGGAAGCCCAGATGGCCGACCTGATGGAACGCACGATGACGGCCGAGGCCGCGATCGAGCTTGCCGAGCGACGCACGCAGGACGCCGAAACGCGAGCGCAGCGGGCCGAGGACCGCGCCCAGCGGAACGAACCTCGCGTGCTGGGCGCCGAACGACGTGCGGACGCTGCCGAGCGCCGCCTGCAGGAGACCGAAGCGCGCCTGGCCGCGCTGGGCGCCGACATCCAGATGTTCGGCAGCGCCTACCGCTTCGCCCAGCGCGACGCCGCCTCGCTGCGTCAGAGCACTTCCTGGCGGCTGACCGCGCCGTTGCGTGCCGGCGTGAAGCTCGCCCGGGGCCTGTCCGGCCGCGCCGGCGAGGTGCAGGCGCCGCCCATCCCGCCCGCCCGCCCGGACTGGGACCTGCCCCCGGCAGCCCGTCGCGCCGGTGTTGTTGCGGCCATGCCCGAGGAAAGCCTGCCTGCCCCAAACGCGGCGCAGGACGTGGCGACCGGTGTCGCTAGCGTCGCAGCACCGCCGCGTGCCGGCAGCCGAATGTCGCGCACCGTGCACCAGTTCCACTCGGGCTCGGCGGTCGGCGACGCCATCACCAACGCGATGCAGTTGATCCGCACCCAGCTTCGCGCCATGGGCTACCGCAGCGAGATCTACGTCGAACACCTCGACCCTGGGCTGGAAGGCGACCTGCACCGCCTCGACGACCTGCCCTCCGGCTGCGACTACGTGCTGATCCTGCACCTCTCGATGGGCTTCGACGCCTACGAGCGCATCCTGCAGATGCCGGCGCCCAAGGTGTTGATGTATCACAACATCACGCCCTCTGCCCTGTTTGCCGACCAGCCGGTGATGCAGCGCTACGCCGAGCTCGGCCGCGAACAGCTCGCCGGCCTGCGCGGGCACGTGGTGGCAGCCCTGGCCGACAGCGACTACAACGTGCTGGAACTGCGCGCCGCCGGCTTCGACGACGCGCAGGCCTGCACCTTGCTGTTCGACCTGCCCACCCTGCAAGCACGCCGGGCCTCAGCGCCCCGCGACGCCGGCCACCCCTTCACTTTGCTGTTCGTCGGCCGCGTCATCGCCAGCAAGGCGCAGGCCGACCTGCTCGAGGCGTTCGCCAGGTTCCGCGCGCTGCACCCAGGCCCGTCCCGGCTGGTGCTGGTCGGCCGACGGGACGGCGTCGGCGAGGATTACGCGCGCGGCATCGACGCCCGTATCGAAGCGCTCGGCCTGCAGGACGCGGTCACGCTCACCGGCCTGGTCACCGACGCGGAGCTCGCCGCCCACTACCAGGACGCCGACCTTTACGTCTCGCTCAGCCGCCACGAGGGGTTCGGCGTCCCGCTGGTCGAAGCCGCGGCCATCGGCTTGCCGGTGCTTGCCTGGCCGGCCGGCGCGGTCGCCTACACGCTCGGCGGGCAGGCCGGCATGCTCGCCGCGCGCAACCCGGACCACGTCGCCGGCCGCATCGCCGCGCTCGCCGCCGACCCGGCCGCCCGCGCCGCCATTGCCGAGGCGCAGCGCGCCGCCCTCGCCCGCTTCGACCTCGCCGGTCAGATGTCGACGATGACGCTGGCGCTGGCCCGCGCCGGTGCCCCGCCGCCGCGGGATGCGGGCGCCGCCGGCCTCTACGCCCGCAACCTCCGCTTCACCGTGTCCGGCCACATCCGCGGCAGCTATAGCCTGGCTGCCATCAACCGCTCGGTGGCCCGCACGCTGGAGGAGGCCCGCCCCGGCCACGTCCGCCTGGTCCCGGTGGAGGGCGAACCCACCACCGATTTGGGCGTCCTGCCGGACGGGGAGCGTGACGCCGTGCAGTCGCTCGCCGGGCTGCCGCCGCACGAGAGCGGGCCGGTGGTGGTCATCAGCCAGCACTACCCCGTGCACGTCCCGCAGGAGGCGGCCGACGCCCGGCTCGCCTACGTGTTCTGGGAGGAATCGCTCCTCCCGCAGGCCACCGTGGACGTGCTCAACGCGCACTTCCACGCTGTCCTCGCCCCCTCGCGCTTCGTGGCCAAGGCGCTGCTGGATTCCGGCGTCTCCCGCCCCGTCAGCACGGTCGGCTTCGCGCCCGACCTCTCTGCCTACGCTGCCTTGCCTGGCGCTCGTGCGAAGCAACCGGGCGAACGGACGAATTTCCTGCACGTTTCCTCGGCCTTTCCCCGCAAGGGGGTGGACGTGCTGCTCGCCGCCTACGCCCGCGCCTTCCGCGCCAACGACCCGGTGCGCCTGGTGATCAAGACCTTTCCCAACCCGCACAACGACGCCGCCGCCCAGGTCGCAGCCCTGCGTCAGGCCGACCCCGATGCGCCCTACATCGAGCTGGTCGACGAGGACCTCGACGATGCTGGCCTGCAGGCGCTGTTCGCCGCCGCCGACGCAATGGTGCTGCCCGCCCGCGGCGAGGGCTTCAACCTGCCCGCCGCAGAGGCGATGGCCGCGGGCGTGCCGCTGGTCGTCACCGGCTACGGCGGCCACATGGATTTTTGCGACGCCACCAACGCCAGGCTGGTGACGTACCGCCTGACCGCCTCCCGCAGCCACGTCGCCAGCCCCATGTCGCTGTGGGCCGAACCGGATGTGGACGATCTCGCCGCTGCCTTGCGCGAAATCCGCACCGACAGCGCTGCCGCAATCGCTCGCGCGGCGCGCGCCCGTGCGACCGCGCAGCACGCGTTCAGCCGCGCCGATTTCGTCCGCTGCGTCGAGGCCGCCGCGCTGGACGCGCTGTCCCGACCCTTGCCCGGCGCCTTGCGGCTGTGCCTGATCTCGAGCTGGGACGTGCGCTGCGGCGTCGGCGACTACGCGGCCTTCCTCATCGAGGCGATGGCCGGCGCCGACCCGGCAATCGACGTTACCGTCCTGGCCGACCGTCGTGCCTCCGCCCCCGCTTCCGGGCGGCGCCTGCGCATGCGCCCTGCCTGGACCGTGTTGAGCGCGGACTCGCCTGCCGCCCTGCGTCACGCCGTGGCAGCGGAAGACCCGGACGTGGTGCTTATCCAGCACCAGCCCGGCCTGCTGTCGTGGCGCACGCTCGGCGAGACGCTGCTGGCACTCGCCGCGTCCGCACGCAAGCTGGCGGTCACTCTGCACAACACCGCCAGCCTGCCGGAGATGGAGACCGCCGAGTGCGCCAAGGCGGTCGAGGGCCTGCAGCTTTGCGGCCGCGTCATCGTGCACACGCTGGCCGACGTCGAACGCCTGCGCGGCCTCGGCCTGCAGGACAACGTGGTGATGATCCCGCATGGCGGCCCCGAACCCGGCCCGATGAGGCCGGAGCGCACGCTGCTGGCCTCCGACGCCGTCACGATCGGCTGTTGCGGCTTCCTGCTGCCGGGCAAGGGCATTCCTGCCCTGGTGCAGGCTGCGGCGTTGCTGCGCCCGCGCTGGCCGAAATTGCGGCTGCGCCTGATCAACGCCGACTACGAGACCCAGACCTCGCACGAGGAAGCCGCCCGCGTGCGCGCCGCCATCCGAGACGCCGGACTGGAGGGCGCGGTGGACCTCATCACCGACTACCTGCCGTTTCAGGAGGTACGCTGGCGGCTCGGCCGCTGCGACCTGATCGTCCTGCCCTACCCGGAGTCCAAGGAGGGTGCCAGCGGGGCGATGCGCATGGCGCTGAGCGCCGGCCCGTGCGTGGCGGTAACCCCGATCGGCTTCTTCGACGAGGCCGGCGACGCCGTCTGGCGCCTGCCCGGGTCCACCCCTGCAGAGATCGCCGCCGGGCTGCACGCGCTGCTGTCCGACCAGGACGCGCGCGCGCAGACCCGCAGCGCCGCGGCCGGCTGGTTGCGCGACCGTCAGTGGGAGACGATCGGCGCCCGCACCGCCGGGCTGCTGCGCGGCCTAGCCGCCAACGCGGCGAGCCAGGCGTGACGCTCGCGCTGTCGGCCTACCTGGAAGGCGGCATCGGCAACGTCGAGGGCTGGCTCTCGCCCACCACCGCCACGATGATCGCGACACTGCTGCTGGCGCAGACCGAGCAAGGTGTCGCTGGCGATGTCTGTGAGATCGGCGTCCACCACGGCCGCCTGTTCCTCATCCTCGCCAACGCGGCGGCAGTTGGCGAGACCGCCGTGGCGGTGGACGTGTTCGGCGACCAGGACAAGAACGTCGACCGCTCCGGCCTGGGCGACCGCGCGGTCTTCGAGGCCAACGCGGCGCGCTACGCCCCCGACACCCGCATCGACATCGTCCAAGAGTCCAGCCTGGACCTGCAAACCCCGAGCTTCCTGCGGCGCCGTTTCCGCTTCGTCTCGATCGACGGCGGTCACACCGCGGAGGCCACAGCGAACGACCTATGGATCGCCGAGAAGACGCTGATCGGCCCGGGTATCGTCGCGCTGGACGACATACTAAGTTCGCACTGGACCGGCGTCATTACCGGACTGGTGCGCTACCTGGCCGAGGGTGGGGCGCTTCAGCCGATAGCACTGGTGCCGAACAAGCTGTTTCTGGCGCCGCAGGCAAGTGCGGCACGTTGGCGCGGCTGCTTGCGCTCAAGGTTCCCGTTGGCACTGGCGAAGGCTGAGCTGGAGTTTCCCGGTGGCACGGTCGCTTCGTTTAACGAGCACCCCTACTACGACCGCGAGGCATGTCTCGGGCTGCGGCGAGAGCGTGACGACCTGCGCCGTGAACGTGATGCGGCCGTCGCACGGGTGCGAGCGGTGCATGACAGCACATCTTGGCGCTTGACTGCGCCGTTGCGCAGGCTGGTTGCGGCGCGTCGTGTGCGATCTTCGTGAAAGACGCAAGGCCTACTTTTTCGAGAAAAAGAAGCAAAAAGCTTTTGTCACGGCTGTCGCAGAGTTTCAACAGTCGGGGACTCAGGAAACAACGGTGTTTGGTTCTGTTTCAAAAAAGAACCGCCTGCTTTGCAGACAGACGGAGGGAGGCAGTGCTCCCCCCCCCCGTCGTCTCTATCAGACTTAGCTAGTTGTGATGGAGCCGTTGACGCCACTCGGGAAGAAGCCGCCGCCCGTCGTGCCGCCGCCATAAGCAATCGCCAGAACTTCCTGAGGCGTCCTGCGGAAAGCCTGCGCGTTCACGTCGACGTTTGTGAAGTTGTAGGGATTCCGGCCGCCTGCAGCGTTGGTGTAATCCGTGCCGTTGTCGTTGACCCCAGCCGCGGGATTGATGGCACTGGTCAACTTCGAACGGAGGTTGGAGATGGCGTCGGTCACTGAACCAGCGCCGTAGGCGGAGAGTTGCGAGCGGATCATGCCGACCTGGTAGCCTTCGGTGCCGAGTATGCTGGCAGCATAGGCAAGGTTGGTAGGGCTGCTGATGAGGTGGGCAGCGCCGGTAAGCGCGGTGACGCAGACGTCTTCAAGCACGTAGGCGCCGAGCAGGAAGTCGATCTCGCTGGCAAACGGGTTGAACGTCTGTCCATCAACGATCAGGCCCGCCGCGATAGCCAGCGACGTCCAGCTGTTCTGCAAGTCGATTTCGGGCTGAGCAATCGCGGCGGCTCCCAGCACCTCGCGGATGACCGCCACGTGCCCGATTTCATCGTTTGCCAGTTGCTGCGCGAAGTAGCCGGTCGGGCTGTCGGTGAACGGCACCGCCGTGTTGGCAGCCTTGATGACCATGCCGGGGTTCGTGCCTGTCATGCTGGCAGGCAGCGACGTGCCGAGTGCCGCCAGATAATACTGCGAGCCGAGATACTCGAAGTTGAGGGCGAAGTTGAAGATCTCAGCGTCGGTCAGCGCGGCGGCTGCACGGGCCGGCGTGGCGGTCAGCGCGTTACCGGCGATGCCGGACAGCATGGTTGCGGCGCTGAGCCCGCCGGCGCGGCGCAGGAAGCGTCGGCGGTCGACGCCTTCCTGTAGGATCTTGGTGAACGGATTGGATAGCATTGGAAGTCTCTCCTGAATGTCGTGCGTCGGCTGCAATCGGGTGCGCGGCTAGCTGGTGGCGAAGTAGCCGCTCACGCCGTTCGGGAAAAACAGCCCCTTGGTGACGCCCGTACCGGGTGCGCCGAACACGACGTTGAGCACTTCCTCAGGCGTGCGGCGGTAGACCTGGCCGTTGTAGTCGGTGTTCGCAAAATTGAACGGATTGCCGGGCGGAGTCTCGCCCGATAGGTCGGTGCCCTTGTCGGTCACGCCTGACAATTTCTGACGAAGTGCAGAAATCGCGTTGGTGACCTTGCCGCCACCCTGGCCGGCCAGGTACGAGCGGATGCAGCCGGCGTGCTCGGCTTCGACCGCGAGGATGCTGGCGCTGTAGGAGATGTTGGCAGCGCTGGTCAGCTTGTTGGCCGCACCGGCATACGCGGTCACGCCGACGTCTTCGAAGATGTAAGCGCCGATGAGGAAGTTGATCTCGGATTCGAACGGGTTGAACGTCTGGCCCGACGGGATCAGCCCGGCGGCCACGGCCAGCGTGGTGAAGCTTTGGACGAGGTCGATCGTGGGCTCCGGCACGGCAGAGGTGCCCAGCCCGAGGCGAAGGAAATTCACGTGAGTCAGCTCGTCGTTGGCGATGCGCTGCGCCCAGTAGGCGATCGCGGTGTTCTGGAACGGCACCAGCGTGGTGCTCGGTGCGATCACCTGGTTCGACGCCACGCCCGTCATCGCACTCGTCAGGCCCGAGCCCGTCACTGCCCGCAGGTAGTATTCGGCCTCGAGGTATTCGAGGTTCAACGCGAAGTTCAGGATGTCAGCGTCGGTGTAGGTGGCAGCCTGCGCTGTCTTGGTGCCGACGGCCGTGATCGCGCCCATCGCGAGGGCACTGAGCCCCAAGCGGCCGAGCATCCGCTTGCTGTCGGTGCCGTCACCGGCCGGGTTTTCTGTCATGGACGACGCTCCTGGTTGTGTTGCTCTGGAATTGCTGCGCCGGAAATGCCCGCAGCCGAATGGAGGACGAGTCCGTGCCACCCTAAACGGCAGGGTGGGGCCGGTTAAGGAACGAACAAGACAACTTAACGGATGTATGACATTCTTGTGAGACGTTAAGCTTTCGCCGATGAGGCAGGCGACGATGTGGTTTACGCTGCACCGCACAAGCAGTCTGAACGCGGCCACATTGCACCGCCAGGCCGAACTATTCCCAACGTTGCCTGTCTCGGCCATAATACGGTCATGTATGCCACCAGTGTGCTGCTGCGTGCTGCAATCGTCGTCTTCTGCGCCGCGATCGGGCTGGAGTGGCTGATCCCCAACGTGCCGCCGCACGTGCAGCCCGTGCACGAACGCCACGTGAGCAGCCTGATGCAAGCTTCTGCCGCACGTGGCGACCTGCCAGGCCAGGAGGAAGCTGCTGTCCTGGCCCGTCCGTTGTTTTCGATAAGCCGCAGGCCTACAGTCACGAAAATCGGAACGAACGCCGAAGGCGACGACCTGCCGCGTCTGTCAGGCATCATGATCACCGGCGTTCAGAAACACGCCATCTTCGAAGGCGGCGGCAAGCCCAAAGTCATCGCTGTGGGCGACCAAGTAGGTGACTATAGGGTTCTTGCCATCATGCCATCGGCGGTGAAGGTCGAAGGCCCGCATGGCACCGAACTCGTCAGCCTGACGTTCGACGCCAACAAGCGCACAAGCTTGACGCCGGTGTTCTCGGGGCCCGGCCTTCTCAACCAGTTTCGTCTGCAACGGCCGCCGAACTTGCCTGTGCCGCAACCGCCGACCATGACGCAAATGATGGCGCACCTGCCTCGGACGGCTCGGTAAGGCAAGCAAGCGGTTCTTTTTTGAAAAAAGGAACCAAAAAACTTTTGTCGTTGTTGAGCGCGCACTGTTGAGGCGTGTCGTTTCAGCTTTCCGCGACAGCGCTCGCAAAAGTTTATTGGTCCTTTGTTTCGGAAAAGAAGGCCTTGCTTTCTGCGCGCTGCTTCACTCCAGACGTGCCCTCGTCGCTTGTGCCCGCCAAAATCCCAGAACGTCCTGCAACGTGTGTTCCCAAGCGATCTCGGGACGCCAGCCGATCAGCGACTGCGCACGGGACGCGTCTGCTCGCGCAGAGGCGATGTCGGACGGGCGTAGCCGCGCGATGCTCGTACGAACCTCAGCCACTACACCTGCAAGGCGCATGAGGTCGTCCAGGACATCGCCAACGCGCCGCGACGCGCCGGACGCGATGTTCAGCACGCAGGCGGGCGGCAACGACGACGCATGGCGCAGGCATAGCGCATAGGCCCGGCATACGTCCCGCACGTCCAGAAAGTCCCGCTGCGGCTCAAGCGCGCCTACGTCGATCACCGGCGCCTGCAGGCCGGCCTCGATCAGTGCCACTTGCCGCGCGAACGATGCGACCACGAAGGAGTCCGACTGCCCGGGTCCAGTGTGGTTGAACGGCCGCACACGCACCACCCGCAAGCCCTCTTCCGCCATCGCCCCAAGCGCTAGATCCGCCGCTGCCTTGGTCGCCGCGTAGGTGCTCATCGGCGCCAAAGCGGTCGTCTCCGTCACCGGCGTCCCGTCACGGAAACTTGCCCCGTAAGCGTCTGCTGTCGAGACGAACAGCAGCACAGCTTCCGGCGCCCAACGCAACATCGCTCGCGCCAGCAAAAGCGTGCCGTGCAGGTTAACTTGCCACGCCAACTCCGGATCAGCCCGGGCTGCCGGAATGGCCGACACGGCAGCCAGGTGCACGCATGCATCCGGCCGATGGGCCCGGATAGCGGCCTCGATGTCAGCCTGATGGCGGATATCGAAGTCGGCGGACACGACCGCAGCCGCGGGAAACGACTCAGCAAAACAGGCGAGCAGGTGCCGGCCCACGAAACCTGAGGCACCCGTGACAAGAATGCGGGCCGGCGTAGGGACCGTCATGGTTTGGTGCGCCTTGCGGCAACCACGAAAGCAAGGCCGTCTTTTTCGAGGAAAAGAAACAAAAAACTTTTGTCTCGGCCGCCGTGGACGGCTGAAAAAACGCGTTTCAGAACGGCGCACTCAGCGGGAACAAAGGTTTCTTGGTTTTTTTTTAAAAAAGAACTGCTTGCCTTGTCTTCCCTACGCAGCCATGCGCGCACGGTGACGATAAATATCAGCGTCCACCATCTCGGCCACCATGTCCTGCAGGCTTGTGCTCGGCTCCCAGCCAAACGCTTGGCGTGCCTTGCTCGCATCGCCGCGCAACAGGTGCACTTCCGCCGGCCGCAGCAGGTCGTCGCCGATCGAGACGAACTCGTCCGCCTCCAGCGACGCCTGGGAGAACGCCATCTGGCAGAAATCCCGCACGGTGATGCTCGTGCCCGTCGCAATCACGTAGTCGTCGGGCGTGTCCTGCTGCAGCATCGTCCACATCGCCTGCACGTAGTCGCGGGCGTGTCCCCAATCGCGTTGCGCATCGAGATTGCCAAGCCGCAGTTCGCGCGCCAGACCCAGCCGGATCCGCGCCACACCGTCGGTGATCCTGCGCGTGACAAACTCGATGCCGCGCAACGGGCTCTCGTGGTTGAACAATATGCCGCAAGACGCGTGCAGCCCGAAGCTCTCGCGGTAGTTGATCGTCATCGTATGCGCATAGAGCTTGGCGCAGGCGTAAGGGCTGCGTGGGTAGAACGGCGTGCGCTCGGATTGAACCGGCTCGCATACCCGGCCGAACATCTCCGAAGACGACGCCTGGTAGAAACGCGCGGCGGGCGCTGCGATGCGTACCGCCTCGAGGACGTTCACCGCGCCGATGCCGGTGACCGCGCCCGTCAACGTTGGCTGTTGCCAGGACGCCGCCACGAAACTCTGCGCCGCGAGGTTGTACACCTCGTCAGGCCGGACCGACTGCATCACACGGATCAGGCTTGAAAGGTCAAGCAGGTCGGCGTCTGCAAGTTCCACCTGCTCGCTCACCCCGAGCCAGCGCAAGCGTTCGAGGATGACCTCGGAGGAAGCTGACCTGCGCACCGCTCCAACCACGCGATATCCGCGTCCCAACAGGAACTTGGCGAGGTAGGCGCCATCCTGCCCGGTCACGCCGGTGATCAAAGCTGTAGGCAAATGGCACTTCCCTGGCTTGGCGCGATTCCGCGCATGATTGGGCAAAAGCTTGACGCCCGTCGCGGGTAGCCCTCAAACAACAACTTCGTGACTTGCCGGTCCTGCCTTATCGGCGCGTCTGGCTTCAATGTCTACGTGTGCGTCCTGTCTCCGGATGCGCCAGGCAAAGCAGGAGAACTGCGGTGGACATGCTGGTGGAGAATGGCCGGCTCGCGACTGCCGAGCCCTCACGGACCGGCGCCGGCACCTCACTCATGATGGATTTGCGGCCCTGTTACGAGGGTTTCTCCGGCATTCCGCAGGAAGCCAGGCTGCTGTTCGCCATGTTCTCCGGCCTGCGGCTCGGGCGGTTCGGTGGCCTGGCCTCCGGCATCCACTACACGTCGCGCAGGCGCAAGGCCAAAACGGCCTTCGAACGTACGCTCGAGCAGACCAAGGTGCTGATCGCCCAGGACACCAGGCGGGTGAACTGGGGTTTCGGCATCGAGCAGTTGGTGCCGAACTTCATCCGGCGCCGCCTGGTCAAGCCGCACATCCTGCTGACCGAGATGTTCCGCCGCGAACGCCTCGACCTGCAGCTCGACCCGGTGGTGTTCGAGGACTACCTTTGGATGAAGCTGTTCGACAACACGCTTCCGCCAAGCGACCGCCACATCCTGCAACGCGCAGAGTACTACGCCACCGAACTCGGCCACGAATACGCGCGCTCGATGAGCATGCTGCCGAAACCCTTCCAGCGCCGTATCGACACCACGGGATGGGACCTGTTCTTCGCCGCCTCGGTCTCGCCCTACCGCGTGGCCCCCGGCACCTCGATGATGATCCGCTACTACGACGCTTTGCCGCTACTGAGCCCGCACACCGTGGGCGAGCCGTGGCTGCACGCGCTGGGCCACGCTCGCATGCTGCAGCGAAACATGGAAACCGGCGCCAGCTTCTACTGCGATTCCGAGCCGGTGCGTGACGACCTGCTCCGTCTGTTCCCGCAAGCCGAACGCCGCGTCCACACCATTCCCGTCACCGTGGCGCGCGAGTACTTCCCCGAAAGCTGCTCGCCAAAGGCGCTGCGTCACATCCTGACGCGCCGCCGCAGCCCAGACACCGGCGGCGGCCGCGCCGAGTTGCCGGCCAAGCTGCCGAAGCTGTTCATGGCAGTCTCCACGCTGGAGCCGCGCAAGAATTACATCAAACTGTTCCGCGGCTTCGAGATCGCGCGCAACATGACCGCGGAACCCATCCAATTGCTCGTCGTCGCCAATCCCGGCTGGCGGTCGGACGCGGAATTGCGCGAGCTGCGCGCCCTGGTGCGCGAGGGCGCCATCCATCTCAGCCGCGTGCCCACGTCCGAACTGCGGGCGCTGTACTCGATGGCGCACTGCGTCGTCTGCCCGAGCCGCGCTGAGGGCTTCGACTATTCCGGTGTCGAAGGCATGTCGTGCGGCACACCGGTCATCGCGTCCGACATCCCTGTGCACCGCTGGGTTTACGGCAACGCCGCATCGTATTTCGACGCCTATGACGAGGCGCAGCTCGGCGATATGATCGCCCGTTTTGCCGAACTGCCGCGTCAGTCCGGACACCTTGCCCTGTTGCGCGAACGCGGGCTGCGCCAGGCGCAGCTCTATAGCCCGGAGACGATAGCTCCGCGGTGGGAGGCGGCAATTCAGCATCAGGTGTTGCAACCTGTCGCGTTGCGGTGAGTGGGGCAAGAAAGCGGTTCTTTCTTGAAGAAAAGAACCGAAAAACTTGTGCTCTCGTCGGGTGTACCAGGATGAGACGTGTCGTCTCAGCCGTCCGCGACAGCCGCAGCAAAAGCTTTTTGCTTCTGTTTCTCGAAAAAGAAGGCCTTGCTTCTCCCTGATGCACCCCGCTGCCTACGATCAAACGCGTCCGCTCTGCCTCATGCACGTTCCCAAGGCCGCGGGCACGTCACTTACCGCCAGCCTGGCCGCCGCACTGTCGCCCATCGCGCTTTGCGGCGGTTTCGACCGCGTATTGTTCGGCGACTTCAACGGGTTCGCCAGCTTCGCGCCCGCCGAACGCCAGCAGATCTTCGACGGCCCGTCCACATTGCCGCGCGAAGCGGGACTGGTTGCCGGCCATTTCAGCTACGCCACACTGCGCGCCGCCTACCCTGCCGGCCAACTCGTCACCGTGTTGCGAGACCCGTTCACCCGGCTGATGTCGCTCTGGCTGTTCTGGCGCCGCCACACGGACGCGCATCTGGCCGGCCTGGGTAGTTGGGCGGACTCGGTGCGCCTGGCTCGCCTGCCGCTCGGCGTGTTCCTCAGCGAGGCAAAGATCGCCGCGCAGACTGACAACGTTGCCGTGCGCATGCTTGTTTGGCCGCACGTACTTGCCCCGCCCTCGGCGTTCATCGATCCCGCGCACGATCGGCAGCTTCTCGAGGCGGCGCAGGCGCGTCTTGCCGACTTCGCCTATACCGGCGTCGCCGAAGACCCCGACCTCTGGAACAGACTTTCCGCCTGGCTTCGGCGTCCCCTGGCTGCGGAACGCCGCAACGGCTCCGAACCAGTGCCGGCCGGCCTGCAAACCCCATTCACCGACGAGCTCGGCGGGGACTGCTTCTCGCTTCTGCAAGGCCGCTCCCGGCTCGACATTCATCTGTGGGAGACGCTTGCATCGGCGCACATCCAAGCGCCGCAAACCGTGTTGCAACGCACCCGCCTTCGGGACGTCGCTCGTTACGGAGCGCTCATGGCCAGCGCCGAAAGCAGCCGCGCGCCAGCGTGAATTGACGTGCAAATCGCGAAGACGGTGAAGCAAGGCAAGCAGTCCTGTTTCGAAAAACAACCAAAAAATTTTGCTCCTGTTGGATGCGCCGTGGTGAAGCGTGTCGTTTCAGCCGTCCGCGACAGCCGTTGCAAAAGCTTTTTGCTTCTTTTTTTCGAAACAGAAGGCGTTTCTTTTTCGCTGCAGCCCGCACAGTCCATTTTCAAGCGTCGGTCAAATGAAAGGGGCCTGCCAGATGACTCTAGCAGGCCCCGCTCCGTGGATTCACTCGCGGTCCGGCAGTCCGCGGCCGGTGCGAGCCGCGAACTGCCTCTTTCGCGTTACTGGTTTATCAGCGCCGGCGCGTAAGGAACGCCGAGCCCGGTGACGTTGTCGTAGCCGGTTGTCGTGTAGTTGAAGATGTCGTCGATGCCCTGGCAGATCGTCGAGCCGCAGATCTCCAGCGAGTACGGCGTCGTCTCGAAGTTAGTCGGCACGGAGTTCACCGTCACGACCCGCACCCGGGTCAGGTCGTTGGCGTAGCCGCGCAGCAGGGCCACGGGATGGGCCGGCGCCTGCACGTCGTTGATGCCGGACGAGGTCAGCGTGGCGCCGATCTTGCCCGCGTACAGGAACGGGTTGGCAAAGCCCACCAGCGGCTTGCCGGCTGCCAGGTGCGCCTGGTTCACCACCGCGAACATGCCGGCCATCAGCGGCGAGGCAAGGCTGGTGCCGCCGATGCTGTTCTCGCAATACTCGGTGGTGCTCGTCACCGGCGTGCACCCCGAGTCGGCGATGGAGTTGCCAGCGATGGTGAAAGATTCGCCAAACAGGTAGCCCGAGTAAGGGTCGGCGACCATCGAGACGTCCGGCGAGACGCGCATCTTGTTCAGCGTGAAGGCGCTGCCGCTGGCGGTGTAGAGCGTCGTGGCAAGCGCGTCTGGAACGATACCGGCCTGATAGCTGGGCTGCGGCTCGATCAGGCTCAGCCCGCCGCCGGCGCCGGCATAGAAGCTGAACGCCGGGTAGGTGACGCCGAACGCCGTGGTGGTCTCAAGACCGGTCGTGGTGATCGAGGTGCCGCTGTTGACCTGCGCGTTGGCGAGGTAGTCGCGGTAGTTGCCCCAGCCCCACTCGCCCTTGTAGCCGGACGGCGAGACGACAGCGAGCGTGGTGCCGCCGACGCCGGTGACGTAGGCGCTGTCCGCCTCGTAGGACCCGGTGGCGATGCCGTTGATCTGGCTGAGGTCGCCGTCGTCGCCGCTGCTGAACAGCAAGGTGATGCCGCTGGCGGCAGCCATCATGAACACCTGGTCCTGCGCCGCGGTGTCGGTGGGGTCGACATCACCGTTGAAGCTGTAGCTGTTGGTGATGATGTCGGCAGAGTGGTTGACCACGGCGTTGTCGAACGCCACGGTCAGTGAGGTGCCGTTGTCGGTGGAGCCGACGTACACGATGTTGGCTCCCGGCGCGGACCCGTGCACGGCAGACAGGTCGAGCGACTCCTCTTCCCACCAGCCATACGCATTGGTCACTTCGGAGGCCGGCACGTCGTAGATGCCCGCAGGTATGATCTGCGTGAAGTTGGACGAAGTCAGCGGCGGTAGGTGGTGGTTCTTGGCGTAGGCGTTGCCGTCCGCCATCAGCGTGGGCGAGGCATACGCGTCGACGATGGCGACGGTGACGCCGCTGCCGTCCATCTGCACCTTGTTCATGCCATACGCCGCGCGGACCTGCTGTGGCGTGTAGCCGCAGCCGAGCCAGGGCAGCTTGCGGTCATAAGGGGCGGGCTTGGTGCTGAGGGTGGCTTCGAGGTCGCCGGCATAGGTGTCGCAATACGGCGAAGGCAGGCTTGCTGCCACTGGCGGCGGCGTGACCGTGCTGTCCTGCGGGGCGAAAGCGGCGGTGGGTGCCTTGAGTTCGCCCTGCACGACGGAGACGTGGTGCGGGAACTTCAGGTTCGTGTCGTCCAGACCTTCGATCGAGACGATCTTGCCGGCCAGTGCGGCCGGCACGCTCGGCAGCTCGGCGTTGGCGCGCAGCGTGCGGCCGCCGTGGCTGTAGTAAGACTGCGACACGCCGAACGTGCGTGTCAGCTGGGCGACCGTTGCCTGGGCGGTCACGTAGATGCCGTCCGGACCGACGGTGACGTTGCGCATGCCCGCGCTCGTCAGCATGGCGGCAGCGGCAGTGACGTCGGCCGGGTCGGGCGCAAAGCGGTTGCGGATGGCCTCGGCCGTCAGGTACTTGCCGTAATCAGGGCCGTGCGGCGCGGAGACCTTTGCCACCAGGTTCTGCAGCCCGGCCGCGTCGCGCAGCGCCATGTGCACGGCGATGGAGACCTGCTGGCCTTCAGCTACCGGGCCCAGGCGTGTAGCGCTGTTGATCCAAGGGGCAACATTGCCCGCGATGGTCTGCGTATCGGCCGCGAAAGCCGATCCGGCAACGACACAGCCTGACAGCAGCGTGCTGCAGAGCACCAGGAATCTTGTTCTGTTTTGCAAACGGAGCCTCCGGAAGACTGATGAGGAAACGGTCGGCGCTGCGCAGCGCCCATGAGCGCGTGCCACCGGGACTCTGGTTTAAATCCCGTTCATTAACTATCGAGGAGAGTGCGCCCTTGCAATCAGCCCGCGTGCAAATGTCACCCGCCGATGCCAGCTTCGCCCAGTGTGCGCCTGAAGTGCCGGCATCCTGCCCCGGCCCGCGTGGTGGCTCGCAGACCGGCGCGCAGTCTGTCGCGACCGGCTGCCGACGTGACGGTCTCCTGAATGAGCGTTCCCAACCGGCATCGATACGGCCTCAAACAGCAACCTGCCCGGCCAAGCTGTCGCAAATGTTCCGTTGATGGCTTGGCGCTTGCGCAAACCCGAGCCAGCCTGTTCAGCCGCTTTGCACGCGTGTTCGGCCGCGCCGATAACAACTTCGTGATGTAGCGGTTCGGTTCTGTTTCCTCTCGGCTCCCCCGAGAGACAAAAACAGGCGGTTCTTTTCAAGACACGAACCAGAAAACTTTTGGTCTTGTCGGGTGCGCCGTGGCGAGACATGTCGTTTCAGCCGTCCGCGACAGCTGCGACGAGAGCTTTTCGCTTCTTTTTCTTGAAGAGAGCCTTGCTTCTGCCGCTGAAGGACGCGACCCGCGCTCCGGATGACCCATGCCACGATGTCCTCTATACCGTGCCGGATGGCCGCAACGTGACCGACCTGAAACCCGTCCTCCGGCGACTGGCTGCCGGTGACAGCCTCTCCGCTGCAGAGTCGGAAGCCGCCTTCGCCGCCATCATGGACGGTGCCGCCACGCCGGCCCAGGTCGCCGCCCTGCTCACCGGCCTGCACCTGCGCGGCGAGACCGCTGCCGAGCTGACCGGCGCCGTGCAAGCCATGCGCGCCCGCATGATCACCATCGACGCTCCGCCCGGCACCATCGACGTCTGCGGCACCGGCGGCGACGGCTTCTCCACCCTCAACGTCTCCACCGCCACCGCCATCGTCGTGGCCGCCTGCGGCGTGCCGGTCGCCAAGCACGGCAACCGGGCGCTGTCCTCCCGCTCGGGCGGCGCCGACGTGCTTGAGGCGCTTGGCCTGCCGGCCAGCAGCGCAACGGACTCGCTGGCTCCGCAGTTGTGCCGCACCAACCTCGCCTTCCTGTTCGCGCCCAACCACCACCCTGCCCTGCGCCAGGCCAACGCCGTGCGCGCCGAGCTCGGCTTCCGCACGATCTTCAACCTGATGGGGCCACTCTGCAGCCCGGCTCGCGTCGCCAGGCAGCTCACCGGCGTCTACCATCCGGACTGGCTGACGCCGATGGCCGAGACGCTCGGCGCGCTGGGCAGCGAACGCGTTTGGCTGGTGCACGGACAGGGCCTCGACGAACTGACGCTCTCTGGAGAAACCCAGGTGGTGGAGTGGCGGGGCGGCACGCTGCACCGCTTCACGGTCACCCCGGAGGACGCCCGCCTGCCCCGCGCGCCCATCTCAGCCATCAGCGGTGGCGACGCGGCCGGCAACGCCAGCGCCCTGCTCGCGTTGCTGGGCGGAACCAAGGGCGCCTACCGCGATACTGTCCTGTTGAACGCCGCCGCCTGCCTGGTGGTGGCCGAGCGTGCCGCGGACCTCGCAGATGGCGCACAGTCTGCGGCCATAGCCATCAACGACGGCGCGGCGATGTCCGTCCTGCAAACGCTTCAGCGTGAAGCTCACCCGCAACCGAGCCCGACCACCGAGGCGACCTGACAGATGCCAGACACCATACCAACTCAGCCGGACGCGCTCGCCCGGATCTGCGCCGACACCGCCGCCGAGCTGGAGCGCCGCCGTGCAGAGATGCCGCTGGCCAAGTTGAAAGCCCGCATCGCCAAGCTACGCGATCGTCCGCGCGGCTTCGGCGACGCGCTGAAATCGGCGCTGATCGCCGGCAAATGCGGGCTGATCGCCGAGATCAAGCGCACCTCGCCCTCCGGCGGCCCGATCCGCCCGGACATCGACCCGGCCCAGCTCGCCCGCGACTACCAGGTAGGCGGGGCCGTCTGCCTCTCCGTGCTGACCGACTTCCCCTATTTCGGCGGCACTCTCGACGACCTCAGGTCCGCCCGCGCCGCCGTGCCTCTGCCCGTCCTGCGCAAGGACTTCATCATCGACCCCTGGCAGGTCTACGAGAGCCGTGCCGCCGGGGCGGACTGCATCCTGCTGATCATGGCGGCGCTGACCGACTCGCGCGCGATCGAGCTCGAAGGCATCGCCCGCGACCTCGACCTCGACGTGCTGGCCGAAGTGCACGACCGCGCCGAGCTGGACCGCGCGCTGGGCCTGCAGACGCCGCTCATCGGCATCAACAACCGCAACCTCAAAACCCTGCAGACCGACATCGAGACCACGATCGAGCTCGCCCCGCACGTCTCGCCCGGCCGCATCCTGGTCACCGAGAGCGGCGTCCGCAACCACGACGACCTGCACCGCCTGGCCGCCGTCGGCGCGCACTGCCTGCTGGTGGGCGAAGGGCTGCTGCGCCAGCCCGACGTGGTGGCCGCCACCCGCGCGCTGCTCGGCGGCTGCCCGGCGTGACGGCAACCGGCCTCACTCATTTCGACGCGGAGGGCCGCGCCGTTATGGTGGACGTCTCCGCCAAGCCGGAGACCGAGCGCGTGGCCACCGCCCGCGCCCGCGTGGTGATGCAGCCGGAGACGCTGGCGGTGATCCGCGCCGGCACCGCCAAGAAGGGCGACGTGCTGGGCACCGCGCGGCTGGCCGGCATTATGGCCGCCAAGCGCACCGCCGAGCTGATCCCGCTGTGCCACCCGTTGCCGATCACCGCGGTGTCGGTTGACCTCACGCCGGGCGAGGAGTCCTGCGTGGAAATCGCCGCCACGGTGCGCACCACGGCGCGCACCGGGGTGGAGATGGAGGCGCTGACGGCGGCCTCAGTGGCCGCGCTGACGGTGTACGACATGTGCAAGGCGATCGACCGCGGAATGCGCATCGATGGGGTTCGCGTGACCAGCAAGGATGGCGGGGCTTCGGGTCGTTATGTTTCGTCCTGAAGCGCTCGCAAACGGTTCTTTTTTGAAAAAAAGAACCAAAAAGCTTTTGTCTCCTGGGCACCCGTCGCCGGAGAGGTCCGCGACAGCCGTAACAAAGTCTTTTTGCTTCTTTTTCTTCAGAAAAAGAAGGCCTTACTTGCCTTGACTTCCTTACTCGCTGTCCCCGAAGCCCGCAGCCGTATCCTCGCCCGCCTCACCTCGGTAGCCGCCGAAACGGTCGCCCTGCCCGAAGCCGCAGGCCGCGTCCTAGCGTCTGCGGTGACAGCCCGCCTGACGCAGCCGCCGGCCGACGTCTCCGCCATGGACGGCTACGCGTTGCGCGCCGCCGACGCCACCGCTGGCGCCCGCCTGCGCGTAGTCGGCGCGGCCCCTGCCGGGCGCCCGTTCGACGGCACGCTGAAATGGGGCGAGGCGGTGCGCCTGTTCACCGGCAGCGTCATCCCCGCCGGCGCCGACAGCGTCCTGCTGCAGGAAGACGCGCAGGCCGATGCCGAGACGGTCACCGTCGGAGAGGCGCCGCGACACGGCCAGCACATCCGCCGCCAGGGCCAGGACTTCGCCGCCGGTGACACGCTGGTCCGCCCCGGCCGCCGGCTGGGTGCACGCGACGTCGGCCTGGCTGCCGCCGGCAACCATCCCTGGCTGAGCGTGCACCGCCGCCCGCGTGTCGCCATCCTGGCCACCGGCGACGAAATCTCCCTGCCCGGCGAGCCGGTCAGCGCGGGCGGCATCGTCAGCTCCAACGCGCACATGCTGGCGGCGCTGATCCGCGTGGCCGGCGGCGAGCCGACCGTCCTGCCCATCGCCGGCGACCAGACGGACGCCATCGGGCAAGCCGCGTCAGCCGCGTCGGGCGCGGACATGCTGGTCACCACCGGCGGCGCCAGCGTCGGCGACCACGACCTGGTGCAGGCGGGCCTCGGCCGGCAGGGGTTCGAGCTGGATTTCTGGCGTATTGCCATGCGGCCGGGCAAGCCGATGATCTTCGGGCGGCTGGGCGCCATCCCGGTGCTCGGCCTGCCCGGCAACCCGGTCAGCGCGTACGTCTGCGCGGTGCTGTTCCTGCTGCCGGCGCTGGCCAAGCTCGCCGGGCTGACCGAGACCGACGTGCCGGTGGAGCGCGCGCGGCTGGGTGCCCCGCTGCGCGCCAACGACCACCGCGCGGACCACCTGCGCGCGCTCTTGTGCAAGGACGCGGTCGGGCGACTGGTGGCGACGCCCTTCGAGCGGCAGGATTCGGGATTGTTGCGTATCCTGACGGAAGCCGACGCGCTGATCCTGCGGGCGCCGCATGCGGAAGCGGTGGAGACGGGGGCGGAGGTGGACGTGGTCCGGTTAAGCGGGCTGGGGCTTTAAGAAAGCAAGCGCCTTCTTTTCCGAGGAAGAAGCAAAACTTTTGTCAGCGCTGTCGCGGACGGTTGATACGTCGCGCTTTTAAAGACAAAATCTTCGGCTTCTGGATCAGCGACAAGCTTCGAGTCCGGCGGGAAGACGGCCTGCTTTCGTTGAAAAGACAGTGAGACTATTTTCTCTGCTGTCGCAAAAGTTCTGCAGCGCACGCCAGAGAGACCAAAGTTTTTGGTTCCTCTTTCCGAAGAAGAACCGCTTCACTTCGCTTCGAATAATGCCCTTGCCCTTGCCACCACCTGCGCCTGATAGGCCTGGTTCAGCGGCGGCGTGTGCGAGTGGTAGTCGCCGATGGCCAGCATCAGGTCGCCGTGCCTGGCCCGGCGGTACTCCCACAGGATGGCGCCCGCGATGCGGATGGAGAAGCAGCCGTCATCCACCAGGTGGGCACGCACCACCGCTTCGCTGGCGCCGAGGGCGCGCGCCACCACCGGCACCCATAGCGTGTTCACCTGCATCAGGCCGAGGTCGGCCGAGCCGTTCGTGTTTGCCTGCACCGCGCCGAGGGAGCCGCCCTCCACAGCCTGGATCGAGGGCAGCACGCGCGGCGGAAAGGCGCCGATCTGGGCCGCAGCCAACATGCAGGCGAGGAATGGCACGGCCATGATCGCGGCATCGCATGCCCGCCCGCCCGATGGGAAGCAGCTTCCGCGTCGCGGAATGAAGATAGCTTCACGCGTGGCAAGCTTGCAGCAGGAGCGGCCAGGACGCATTAAGCGGAACCATCTCTCCGCCGCAGGAGCCACCCCGTGACGCACTCCGATCCCCCGCCGCGCGAGGCCGGCTTCACCCTGTTGGAGCTGCTGGTGGTGATCGCCATCCTCGGCCTGCTGGTGGCGTTCGTGGCCCCCGCCGCCTTGCGGCAGCTGGGGGGTGCGAAGAACTCGGTGGCCCGCCAGCAGGTGGAACGGTTGGGTTCGGTGCTCGACCTCTACAAGCTGGACATCGGCAGCTACCCGACGACGGAGCAGGGCATCGCGGCCCTGGTGGTCAAGCCGTCGGACGTGGAGAACTGGAACGGGCCTTACCTGAAGGGCGACCAGTCACCGAAGGACCCGTGGAACCACGAGTGGCTCTACCGCAACCCGTCCAACCGCACCGGGCATGATTACGATTTGTGCTCGGCGGGGCCTGATGGAAAAGGAACAGGCCCCGGCGAGGGCGACGCAATCTGCAACCCGTAAGAGAGACTCTTCTTCTTTGAAAAGAAGCAAAAAGTTTTTGTTCTCTGGGCTGTGCCGTGCGGAAAGGTCCGCGACAGCCGCGCAAAAGACTTTCGGTTCTTCTTTTCAAAAAAGAACTGCTTTCTTCCTGTGAAGCCCGCAATTGTCGGCGTATCCGGCCTCGAGTTGGCGCCTGCCGAAGCCAGCCTGCTGCGTGATGCGCTCGGCGTCATCCTGTTCGCCCGCAACATCGCCGACCCCGCCCAGCTCGCCCGCCTGATGGCGCAGTTGCGCGACTGCCTGCCGCCTGACGCGGTGGTCATGGTGGACCAGGAAGGCGGCCGCGTCGCGCGCCTACGGCCGCCGCACTGGCGCGCGCATCCAGCGGCGCGTGCGCTCGGCACCGAGCGTGCCGCGTGGCTGACCGGCGCACTGATCGGGCTGGACTGCGCGCAGGCCGGGTTCGACGTGGTGGCGGCACCGTGCCTGGACGTGGCCTCGCCGGACGGCCACGACGTCATCGGCGACCGCGCTCTTTCCGGCGACCCGGAGCGCGTGGCGGCGATGGCTGCGGCGTTCGCGGCGGGGCTGCTGGCCGCTGGCGTGCAGCCGGTGGGCAAGCACGCGCCCGGCCACGGCCGCGCCCAGGCGGACAGCCACGCGGCGCTGCCGAGCCTGGAGGACGTCTCGCCGGCCGACCTGGTGCCGTTCGTGCGCAACAGGACGCTGCCCTGGCTGATGACGGCCCATATCCGCTACATGAAGCAGGACATGCACCCGGCCACGCTCTCCGCCGCGATCATCGAGCGGGTCATCCGTGCGCCGGACGCGATCGGCTTTGCCGGCGTGCTGGTCAGCGACGATCTCGCCATGGGCGCGCTGTCGGGCACGCCGGGCGAGCGCGCAGCGCGGGCGGTCGCTGCCGGGTGCGACGTGGCGCTGCACTGCTCCGGCGTGCTGGCGGAGACGCGAGACGTGCTGGGGTCGGTGCCGAAGGCGACGCAGGCCTGTCTGGACCGCCTGGCGGCGTCGGCGCGGATGGCAGTAGCGGCGCGCCAGGTGCTGGATGGGGCCGCGCTAGCCAGCGAACGCGCGGCGCTGCTGGCATGAACCCTGACCCGACCTCTGGAGGCCTCGGCGCTCTCGTGCAGCGCTTCCTGGTCACCGTCGTGCTGGCGGCCACCGCTATCATCCTGCACGAGCTGGCGCACGGCTACGCCGCCTGGGCGATGGGCGACCAGACGGCGCTGCGCGCGGGGCGGCTCTCGCCCAATCCGCTGCGGCACGTGGACCGGGTGGGCACGATCATTCTGCCCGCCATCCTGCTGATCGGGCAGCTGGCGACGGTCGGGCGCGTGCTGTTCATGTTCGGCTGGGCCAAGCCGGTGCCGGTGGACCCGAGCCGGTTCCGCTACCCGCGGCAGATGATGGCGCTGGTGGCCGTCGCCGGGCCGGTGATGAACTTCGCGCTGGCCACCGCGGCCGCGTTCGCACTGCGCCTGCACGGGCTGTCGCACGACTGGGTCGCCGCGATCGTGACGTTCATCGAGCTGAACCTGGTGCTCGGCCTGTTCAACCTGGTGCCGATCCCGCCGCTGGACGGCGGGCGCATCGCGGTCGGCGTGCTGCCGCTGGTGCTGGCACGGCAGTGGGCGCGGCTGGAGCGCGTGGGAATCGTGATCGTGCTGCTGTTCCTGACGGCAGGGCCGGCTTTGCTGCGGGAGCAGGGGATCGCGTTCAATCCGCTTGGGGACACGCTGGTGCCGGCGGTCACCTGGGCGTTCGATCACCTGTTGATGCTCGCGCACGTGCCGGTGGAGGGGGATGACGGTGATGATCGCGGCGGGGCGATCAATGTTTGAAGGAAGCAAGGCCTTCTTTTTCGAGAAAAAGAAGCAAAAAGCTTTTGCTACGGCTGTCGCGGACGGCTGAAACGACACGCTTCGACCCGGCACATCCGACGGGAGCAAAAGTTTTTTGGTTCTTTTTTTCAAAAAAGAACCGCTTGCCTGCCTTCAGGGGTTCCACGATGCCCGACACACCAGAAACGCTACTGCTGAACCTGGACGGCTTCGAGGGCCCGCTCGACCTGCTGCTGGACCTGGCACGGGCGCAGAAGGTGGACCTCGCACGGATCTCCATCCTGGCGCTGGTGGAGCAGTACCTGGCGATCATCGAGGGCGCGCGCCGCATCCGGCTGGAGTTGGCCGCGGACTGGCTGGTGATGGCCGCCTGGCTCGCCTGGCTGAAGAGCCGCCTGCTGCTGCCGCAGACCGACCCCGAGGCAGAAGAGGCAGGGCAATCGGCCGACCAGCTGGCCGCACGCCTGGCCGAACTGGCGGCGATGCGTGCCGGTGCCGCCTGGCTCTCGGCGCGGCCCAGCCTGGGCATCGACGTGTTCCGCCGCGCGGCACCTGAGTCGCTGACTGCCACTGACCGCTCCGGGCTGCTCGCCGACCTGCCCGGGCTGCTGCGCGGCTACGTGGACGCGCTGCGTCGTGGCGCGGCGCGGGTGACCTATCAGCCGCGCCAGCTCAGCTTCTGGACGGTGCAGGACGCCATCGGGCGGCTGTCTGCCACCCTGGGGACCATGCCGGCCTGGACCACGCTGGAGAACTTCCTGCCGGGGCAGCTGTCTGGCCAGGAGCGGGCGGCGGCGGTGGCCAGCACGCTGATCGCCTCGCTGGAACTGGCCAAGGGCGGCGCGGTGCGGTTGCGGCAGGACGGTCCGTTCGCGCCGATCCTGCTTTCGCTCGGACAGTCGCCGGTCGCCACCCGCCGGTCGCCAGGGGAGCCGCCGGGAGCCACGGTCGAAGGCACTGAGCCATGAGCGAGCCGTCCGAGGACCACCTGCGGCTGGCCGAGGCGCTGGTGTTCGCCAGTGCGGACCCGGTGCCGGCGCGTGCCCTGGCGGCGCTGCTGCCGGAGGACGTGGACGCGGATGCGACGTTGCGCGCGGTGCAGGCGCGCTACGCCGGGCGCGGCGTGGAGCTGGCCGAGGTGGGGCTGGGCTGGCAGTTCCGCACCGCGCCGGATATGGCCGGGCGGCTGACGCGCACCATCTCGCGCCCGCGCCGGCTGCCGCGTGTGGCGATGGAGACGCTGGCAATCGTCGCCTGGCACCAGCCGGTGACGCGCGCGCAGATCGAGGAGATACGCGGCGCGGCACTCAGCCAGGCGACGCTGGACGCGCTGCTGGAGGCCTCCCTGGTGCGGCCGGCGGGTCACCGCGACGTGCCGGGGCGGCCGACGCTGTGGGCCACGACGCCCGCGTTTCTGGCGCAGTTCGGGCTGCGGGATTTGGCGGAACTGCCGAAGCGGTCGGAGCTGGTGCTGGAGGGTAGCACGCCGGTGGCGACGCAGCAGGCCGGGGGAGCCGACGCGGAGGATTGATGGAAAGCAAGCAAGGCCAGCTTTTTTGAAAACAAGTAAAAAACCTTTGGTCCTGCCGTCGTGGAGTCTCCCTCAGCCTGTATTAGAGGGAACAAAAGTTTTTTGGTTCTTTTTTTCAAAAAAGAACTGCCTGCCTTTATTTGCCTGTCAGGCTGGTTTCGCCTCGGCATCTCATTGGCTTAAGGAGTAATCTCGGCGATGGCGCAACTACCAAGCAGAAAGATACCCTTGCTTATCAGGATCGCGTGCCTTGCAGCTGCGCTGTGTGTTTCGCGTGCATATGCGCAGCCGGTACCGGCGGCGATCGGCAGCGATCCGGCGCCGGATGCAATACATCCGGCGCGCTCTGTCGTCATTCACATCCCCAGCTTCGGGGTGAACATCAACGGCCTGGTTTACGTCGCCGCCGGCTCGGGACCGCATCCTACTCTGGTGCTCTGCCACGGCTTGCCGGGAAACGAGAAGAACCTCGATCTGGCGCAGGCGGTGCGGCGTGCGGGCTGGAACGCGGTCACGTTCAACTACCGCGGCTCGTGGGGCAGCCCGGGCGCCTTTAGCTTCGCCCACACGCTGCAGGACGCAGCCTCCGTGCTTGCCTACCTGCGTGCGCCGGCAAACGTCCGCGCGCTCGACGAGGACCCGGCGCGCATCGTTCTGGCTGGCCACAGCATGGGCGGCTGGGTGACGGCGCAGACCGCAGCGAGGGACCCGGCGCTGGCCGGCGCCATCCTGATCTCCGCCTGGGACGCCGGCGCGGCTGGAGAAACCGTCTCCGGCGACCGCGCCAAACTCGTCGCCGGCATGGCGGAGAACAACGAGACGCTGGCGGGGACCTCTCCCGGCGCGATGGCCGACGAGTTGGTCGCGCACGGCGCTGCGTGGTCGTTTCCGCCGCTCGCCGGCAAGCTTGTTGCTACGAAACTGCTGGTGCTGACCTCCGACGACGGCAACGGCGCGAACGACATGGCGCTCGTTGACGCGGTCAGGAAGCTGGGCGGCGCGCAGGTGAGCCAGGCCCATGCTGCGACCGATCATAGCTGGTCGGACCACCGGATCGCGCTTGAGGGGCTGGTGGTGAGGTGGCTGGCGGGGGTGCAAGGGGAGTGAAGCAAGGCCTGCTTTTATGAAAAAAAGCAGCAAAACACCTTTGTCTCTGCTGTCGCGGACTCTGCCGCAGCAGCCGTGGGAGATCGTCGTTACGGCGAGCATCTGACAAACGAGCGACAGGCTGCCAGACGCCTTGGGCTATACGAGCGGTGGACCGTGTGAGGTGGGCCCGAGACTCAGGGATTTGGCTTACCGGGGGAAAGCACCACCTTTCCCACTACCCCCTCCCAGAGTAAGACACCGCCATGTTCGATTTCGCCTGGTCCGAAATAGCCCTGATCGGGGTCGTGGCGCTGATTGCCATCGGTCCAAAGGACATGCCGGTCGCCATCAAGGCGATGAGCGACACGATCAAGAAGCTCCGTCGCATGGCCGGCGAGTTCCAGGGCCACGTCGACGAAATGCTGCGCGAGGCGGATCTGGGCGACGTGAAGTCCAGCTTCAACGAGCTGCGCAGCCTCAACCCGAAGGCGATGGTGCAGCGGGCGATCGACCCTGACGGCACGGTGCGCTCGGCCTTCGCCGACCCGTTCCGCGACCGGCCGGTGAGCCCGGTGATGACCAAGCTGGACCAGGTGCACGTGGCCGAGCGCGCCACCACCGCCATACCGATGCCCGCGCCGGACGCGCCGGCGCCGGCCTTCGTGCCGCCGGGTGCCACGACGGAACATGTCCAGGCACCGGCGATGGCAGCGGTCGCGCCCGCGTTCATCCCGCCCGCCAGCCTGCCGGACGCCATGGCTGCCAACCTGACCCCGATGCCTTATCGCCCGCCAACCCGCCCCCCCGCCGGCCTGGTCCCGCCCGTCGCGCAGACACAAGAGGCGCCCGCAACCGCGCCACACGCCGGCGGCGAGAGCTAGCCCACATGGCCCCGGACGCGGCGCCGGTTCCGGACACGGACCCGATCAACGACAAGCCGATGCCGCTGCTCGAGCACCTGGTAGAGCTGCGCCGGCGGCTGCTGTGGTCGGCGGTGGCGTTCGTGATCGCGTTCTTCATCTGCTACCGCTTTTCCGGCGCAATCTATTTGTTCCTCGCCCAGCCGCTCAAGCAGATCATGCAGTCCAAGGGCGAGCAGCCGCACCTGATCTACACGGCGCTCTACGAGGCGTTCTTCACCTACCTGAAGGTGGGTTTTTTCGGCGCCACCTTTGTGGCCTTCCCGGTGATCGCCAGCCAGATCTGGATGTTCGTTGCCCCTGGGCTCTATCGCAGCGAACGCCGCGCGTTCGCACCGTTCCTGATTGCCACCCCGGTGCTGTTCCTGCTGGGCGCGGCACTTGCCTACTACTTCGTCTTTCCGTTCGCCTGGCGGTTCTTTCTTAGCTTCGAGACGCCCGGCGGGCAGGACGTGCTGCAGATCCAGCTGCAGGCCAAGGTGAGCGAGTACCTTTCGCTGGTGATGAAGCTGATCATGGCGTTCGGCATTGCATTCCAATTGCCGGTGCTGCTGACGCTGCTGGCCAAGGTGGGCATCGTCAGTTCGCGGGGCTTACGCAAGTATCGCCGCTACGCCTATGTCGGCTGCTTCATCGTGGCGGCCATACTGACGCCGCCGGACATCATCACCCAGACCGGGCTGGCGGTGCCGCTGATCGCGCTCTACGAAGTCTCCATCCTGTCCGCCCGCATGGTGGAACCCAAGCCGGTCGAGATCTGATGCACGACATCAAGGCGATCCGTGCCGACGCGGCAGCGTTCGACGCGGCGATGGCGCGGCGCGGCTTTGCCGCCGCAACTACCGCACTGCTGGATTTGGACGCCGAGCGTCGCGCGGCGGCGACTGCGCAACAAGACGCTCAGTCCCGCCGCAACGCACTGGCCCGCGAAATCGGCCAGGGCAAGCGCACCGGCGCCGACACAACCGCGCAGGAGGCAGAGGCCACCGCACTGCGGGGCGAGATGGAGAGGCTGGACGGGCGCAGCGCGGAGTTGGACGCCGAACTACGCCAGGCGCTGGCCCGCCTGCCTAATTTGATGGACGCAGACGTGCCGGACGGCGCCGACGAGTCCGCCAACGTCGAACTGAAACGCTGGGGCACCCTGCCCCACTTCGACTTTTCGCCCCGCCAGCACTTCGAGCTTGGCGAAGCGATGGGTCTGATGCAGTTCGAGGCCGCGGCCAAGATCGCGGGTAGCCGCTTCACCGTCCTGCGTGGCGCACTTGCGCGGCTGGAGCGCGTGCTGGGCCAGTTCATGCTCGACCTGCACACCACGCAACATGGTTACGAGGAGTGCAGCGTCCCCAGCCTGGTCAACGACGCCGCCGTCTTCGGCACGAACCAGCTCCCAAAATTTGCTGACGACCTGTTCCGCACGACCGACGGGCGCTGGCTGATCCCCACCGCGGAGGTGCCGCTGACCAACCTCTCCGCCGGCGAGATCGTTCCCGAAGCGGTCCTGCCCCAGCGCCTGACCGCGCTGACCGACTGCTTTCGCAGCGAGGCCGGCGCTTCCGGCCGCGACACCCGCGGCATGCTGCGCCAACACCAGTTCCGCAAGGTGGAGCTGGTCAGCATCGCCCACCCCGACCACAGCGACGCCGAACACGAGCGGATGACACGCTGCGCGGAAGCGGTGCTGGAAGCGCTCGAGCTGCCATACCGGCGGATGCTGCTGTGCGCCGGCGATACCGGTTTCGGCGCCGCACGTACGCACGACCTGGAAGTGTGGCTGCCCGGCCAAGGCATGTGGCGGGAGATTAGCTCGTGTTCCAACACACGGGCGTTTCAGGCCAGGCGGATGAATGCCAGGTTCCGCGCGGCGGACAACAAGACGCTCGCGCACGTGCACACGCTGAACGGATCCGGCGTGGCGGTGGGTCGGGCGCTGATCGCGGTGATGGAAAACTACCAGGAGGCGGACGGCAGCATCCGCGTGCCGGCGGTGCTGGTGAATGCGATCGGGTTGGAACGGATAAGCAAGTAACACTGCGGGCCTGGAACGCCGTCGTCAGCGTCGGCTGACGGTGACCAGCAACGCCTGGTTCTGACAAAAGTACACACGGAGGCTGGGAGTTCGGTTCAGCAGCGCGTCGAGCCGGGACGTCGACAGATGACAAGGAAAGCACGCGTTCTTTGTTGAAAAACAATTAAAAAGTTTGTTTCCTTGGTCGCACTTTGCAGAGACTTCCGCGACAGGCGGAATGAAAGTTCTTAGCTGCTTTTTGCAAAAAGCAGGCCGTGCTTTACTGCCCGACGTTCAACACACAAGCCCGGTGGGCAGTCTTGCAGCCCACTGCCCAGCTGTCACCAAGGAGCGTGTAGCTACTGCATGTCCCTAGAGTTACTCATCTGTCGACGAGTCCGCGACAGCCGAAACGAAAGCTTCTTGCTTCTTTTCTCGAAAACGAAGCGCTTCCTTTTCTACCTATGCCGGCAAGAGGTGCTCCGCCGTTCGTACCAGATCCGACACGTATAGCGCAGTCGCCGCGGCACCCGCCTCCATGCCAGGCCGGCCGTAACCCCAGCCTGCGAAAATCGCCTGCACGCCGCAACCGAGTGCCGCGTTCACGTCGTTGCTGTGGTCGCCCACCATCAGCGAGCGCTGCGTCGTGCCGCCGGCGAGTTCGATCGTGCCAAGCAGGTGGCGCGGATCGGGTTTGTGGGCAACGAAGCTGTCACCGCCGCCAACAGCAGCGAAACGACCTGACACGCCAAGGGCGTCCAGAAGCAGTCCCGCGGCACGTTGCGGCTTGTTCGTGCACACGGCCAATGTCCAGCCATGCGCATGCAGCTCGTCCAGCGCCTCCGTCATTCCGGGGAACAGGCGCGTCGCGCCGGCAACATTGTTCTCGTAGTCAGCAAGATAGTCGGCACCTGCCCGCGCATCGGGCACGCCGCCGGCCGCCTTGAACGCACGGTCGATCAGCGGCTGTAGGCCGTCGCCCACCATGCTGGCGATTTCTTTGTCCGACAACGCCGGCAGGCCGCGTGCTGCCAGCGTGCGGTTGACCGCGCCGGCGATGTCCGGCACCGAATCCGTCAGCGTTCCGTCCAGGTCGAAGACGAGCGTGCGCATCGCTCAGGCCGCCTTGCGCGAGGGCTTGTTGTAGCGCGCCGCCATCGCTTCCAGCGGCACCGGTTTTATCTTGTCCGCCTGACCGGCGGAACCGAACGCCTCGAAGCGTGCGCGGCACAGGTCGCGCGCGGCGATGACAGCGGCGGCAAGGAACTTGCGCGGATCGAACTCCTCCGGCTTGTCGCCCATCAGCTTGCGCATCGCGCCCGTCATCGAAAGCCGGATGTCGGTGTCGATGTTGACCTTGCGCACGCCGTGCTTGATGCCCTCCTGTATTTCTTCGACCGGCACGCCGAACGTCTCCTTGATCTGCCCGCCGTACTGCCGGATCGTGGCCAGCCACTCCTGCGGCACCGACGAGGAGCCGTGCATCACCAGGTGGGTGTTCGGCACGCGCGCGTGAATCTGCTTGATGCGTTCGATGGCGAGGATGTCGCCGGTGGGCTTGCGGGAGAACTTGTAGGCGCCGTGGCTGGTGCCGATAGCAATGGCGAGCGCGTCGACACCGGTCCGTTCGACGAAGTCGGCGGCCTGATCAGGATCGGTGAGGAGCTGGTCGTGGGTCAGCTTGCCTTCGGCGCCGGAGCCGTCCTCCTCCCCCGCCTCGCCGCTCTCCAGCGAGCCGAGGCAGCCGAGCTCGCCTTCGACGGTCACGCCGACGTCGTGCGCCATGTCCACGACGTAGCGGGTGACCTGGCAATTATACGCGTAGCTGGCTGGTGTTTTCATATCCTCTTCCAAGGACCCGTCCATCATCACGCTGGTGAAACCGCTGCGGATGGCACGCAGACACACCGCCGCGCTCGCCCCGTGGTCCTGGTGCATGGCGATGGGGATGTGCGGCCAGGTCTCGACAGCAGCGGCAACCAGATGCCGCAGGAACGCCTCGCCCGCGTATTTGCGCGCACCGGCGGAGCCTTGTAGGATGACCGGACTGTTGCAGGCGTCGGCAGCCTGCATGATCGCCTGGATCTGCTCCATGTCGTTGACGTTGAACGCTGGCAGTCCGTAGGCGTGCTCGGCGGCGTGGTCTAGAAGCTGACGCATTGCGACTAGGGCCATGGGGTCGGATGCTCCTGGAAGAAGAAGGAAGGCCTTCTTTTTCGAGAAAAAGAAGCAAAAAGCTTTCGTCAGCGCTGTCGCGGACCATCCTAGAAGGCGCGTTTCTTGCGGTCCATGATCTGCCAGATCATCGGCGTGAAGATAAGCTGCATCGCCAGCGCCATCTTGCCGCCCGGGCAGACGATGGTGTTGGCACGCGACATGAAGCCGTCTTTCAACATCGAGAGCAGATAGGGGAAATCGATGCCCTTCGGATCGCGAAAACGGATGACCAGCATGCTTTCGTCGGGACTCGGAATGTCGCGCGAAGTGAACGGGTTCGACGTGTCCACGGTGGGGATGCGCTGGAAGTTCACGTGGGTCTCGGAGAACTGCGGACAGATGTAGTTCACGTAGTCCGGCATGCGGCGCAGGATGGTGTCCACCACTGCTTCGTGACTGTGGCCGCGGCCGCGCTTGTCGCGGTGCAGCTTCTGTATCCACTCCAGGTTCACGGTTGGTGCTACGCCGATCAACAGGTCGACTTCGCGCGCGATGTCCACCTTGTCCGTCTTCACGCCGCCATGCAGGCCTTCGTAGAACAGCAGGTCGGTGCCGGGTTCCAAATCGTGCCACGGCGTGAAGGTGCCGGGCTTCTGCTGATAGGGAGCCGCTTCTTCCGCATCGTGCAGGTACTTGCGGGTCCTACCGATCCCCTTCTTTCCGTAGTCGCGGAACAGCGCCTCGAGCTCCTCGAACAGGTTGCTGTCCGGGCCGAAATGGCTGAAATGGTTGTTGCCGGCTTTTGTCTGCTCGGCCATCTTCTCCCGCATCTCGCCACGGTCGAAACGGTGAAACGCGTCACCTTCCACGATCGCCGGGACGACGCCTTCGCGCCTGAATATCTGCTGAAACGTCCACATGACGGTGGTCGTACCCGCACCCGACGACCCGGTGATGGCGACGATCGGGTGCTTGACCGACACTGTCAGGCGGTCCGGAAGATGCTACGCTGCTTGAACAGCGGCGACTGGAACACCATCGGCTCTCCACGATCGTAGGCCTGATGGTAGGTCTGCAGCCGCTCCACGTCTGCGCGACTGCCCAGTATCAACGGCACGTGCTGATGCAGCCCTTCGGGCTGCACATCCATGACCGGGAGACGTCCGGTGCTGGCAGCTCCGCCCGCCTGCTCGATGATCATGCCGATAGGATTCGCTTCGGTCAAAAGATGGACGTGACCGAGCTTGGTGGTGTCACGCGTGTCACGCGGGTGGAGGAACACGCCGCCACGCAGCAGGACGCGGTGCACCTCGGCCACTAGGCTGTCAATCCAGCGTATCGTGCAACTGCGGTCGTCAGGCGATCTGGCCTGCGTGGCCTCCTGGACGAAACGCCGGATCGGTGCTTCCCAGTGTGGCTCGAGGGCAGCGTCGATGGCGAGCTCACAGCCATGTTCGGGGATGCGCATGTTGGGATGCGTCAGCGTGTAGGCGCCTGCTTCGCGATCCAGCGTGAAGCCGTGCACGCCGGCGCCGAGCGTGATCACCATCATCGCAACCGGCCCGAACAGCGCGTAGCCGGCGGCCACCTGCTTGCGGCCGGGTTGCAGGAAGTCATCCGCGGTCGGGTCGGTGACTCCGTCGGGTGCGCGCAACACCGAAAATATGGTGCCCACGGTCAGGTCCACGTCGAGGTTGGCAGCACCGTCCAACGGCGTGAACATGAGCATGTAACGGCCGCGCGGGTACTCCGCGGGAATCTCATGCGGACGGGCCGACGCGGAGGACAGCATGCCGCATAACTGGCCGCCCCACTCGCAGGCGCTCAGCATGATGAGGTTGGCGACTTCGCCCAGCTTCTTCGGCGGCTCGCCCGGCACGGTCGAGCTCGTGGTGACCACGCCGCCCGGCACGGAGAGCGCACCACGCGCAACGGCGGCGCCGATCAACTTGCCGGCGCGCTGAAGGTCGTTGAGCAAGGCCGCGAGTTCCGGGTCGTGACCACCGGTGCGGCGCAGGTCCTCGATGACGAACTTGCTGAAGGTGGTACGGCGGTACGGCATCCTGTTTCCCCAAACCCACTCTTGTCGTATCGCCCCGTTCTGCTGCGGGTGTCATCCACGTTCGACGCGCGCCGTCAGGTCGGATCGGTGAACACCCTGCTTGCCCTGATATCTGCTGCCGTAATGGTTTGCAACGCAACACGATCGATAGGCTGAGACCGCTGGGCAAACAACCTGTTGGCCTGACGCAGTCGGGAGCGGTCCAAAGCGTTGCGAATGGAGCGCGCGTTCGAGAATCGCGGCTGCGCCATGCGACGGACGATGTACTCGCGCAGGACCTGCTGCGCGTCGTCGCTGAGCATGTAGTGCATGTGACCCAGCATGATTTCCGCGATGTCGAACAGTTCGTCCTCGGAGTAGTCGGGGAAGTCGACGTGGTGGGCGATGCGCGACGCCATGCCGGGATTGCTGCGGAAGAAGATGTCCATCCTGTCCTTGTAACCGGCGAGGATGACGACGAGGTCGTCCCTGCGGTCCTCCATCACCTGCAACAGGATCTCGATAGCCTCCTGGCCGTAGTCCCTCTCGTTCTCCGGGCGGTAGAGATAGTACGCCTCGTCGATGAACAGCACGCCGCCCATCGCCTTTTTCAGCACTTCCTTGGTCTTCGGCGCGGTGTGCCCGATGTATTGGCCAACGAGGTCGTCACGCGAGACGGTGACAACGTGGTTGCGCCGGATGTAGCCGAGCCGGTTAAGGATCTCCGCCATGCGTTGCGCAACAGTCGTCTTCCCGGTTCCGGGGTTGCCGGTAAAGCACATGTGCAATGATGGCGGCTCGGCCTGCAGGCCCAGGCTGCGGCGGGCGCTTTCCACCAGCAACAATGCTGCCACCTCGCGGATGCGCGTCTTGACGGGAACGAGCCCGACGAGATCGCGGTCCAGCGAGTCGATCACGTCGGCGATGTTGCTGCGCTGGTAGACCTCCTCCAAGTTGACGGTGTCGGTGTGCCCTTCGGCACCCTGCACCAGGTCGGCGTTCATGCTGCCCTCCTTTGCACGAGGGATTCGTCCATTCCCCTCCGCGTTGCACCGCCGACGCCGTGGCATGAGCCACCCGTGTCCGGCGTGACGTTTACCGCAGACGCAGCGATGAGCGTGTCTATACCTGCCTCAAACACCGAAGGCGAGATACGCAGGGCCGGTTTCGTTCCGGCCTCCACGGTCAGGTCGCCTGTTCGGGAACGGGCGCTCGGCTCGTCGAGTGGCTGCGCAGCGTGTAGCGGATGCTGCGGCCGCCGACGTCCTGGCGTAGCAGCTCGAAACCCGGTTCGAACGCGGGCCGCTGCACCATGAAGCTCATGCGCACGCTCTCCCAGCCCTTTTTGCTGTCGAAAGCGAGTATCTTGATGTAGCTGTTCGGGTTCTCCGACTTGCAGGCTTCCAGCTCCATCATTACGCCCGCAGGGTCGCGCAGGTCGAACATCGGGTTGCCCCACATCGACCAGTAAGAGTTGCGCGGGTGCGGATCGTCGGTGTGCTCGATCGCGATGGCCCAGCCGTTGTTCAGGCCGTATTCGATCTGCAGCTTGATCTCGGCCTCGGTGAGGTCGGGTAGGAACGAGAACTGGCCTTGGGTGACTTTCATTTTTTGCCTCTCAGGAAGAAAGACTCTTCTTTTTTACGAAAAAAGCAAAAAGCTTTCGCTGCGGCTGTCGCGGACTTTTTCGAAAACCTCACGGCAGGGGAAGTAAAAGCTTGATGGTTCTTCTTACAAACCGCTTAGCTGGGCGTCGGTGTCGGCACGAAATCCACCGAGTCCGTGCTCGCGTAGTTGAAGGTCACGTCTTTCCAAGTGTCGAGCGCCGCGCGCAGCGGCCTGCACCATTTGCCGGCTTCAGCCAGGATCTGCGGTCCTTCGTTCCAGATGTCACGCCCCTCGTTGCGGGCTTTCACCATCGTCTCCAGCGCCACACGGTTGGCGATCGCACCTGACTGGATCCCGTCCGGATGACCGATCGTGCCGCCGCCGAACTGCAATATGGTGTCTTCGCCGAGGTAGGTCAGCAACTGGTGCATCTGCCCGGCATGGATCCCACCGGACGCCACAGGCATCATCTTTTTCAGGCTCGCCCATGGTTGATCGAAGAAGATGCCGTGGCTGAGGTCCTTGTTCACGTGGTTTTCGCGGCAGGTGTCATAGATCCCGCTGATTACCGCCGGGTCGCCTTCCAGCTTGCCAACCACCGTGCCGGCATGGATGTGATCCACACCCGCCATGCGCATCCACTTGGCGATCACCCTGAACGAAACGCCGTGGTTCTTCTGCCGCGTGTAGGTCGAGTGGCCTGCACGGTGCAGGTGCAGGATCATATCGTTCTTGCGCGCCCACTTGGCCATCGACTGGATCGCGGTGTAGCCGATCACCAGGTCGATCATGATGATGACGCTGCCGAGGTCGCGGGCAAACTCCGCGCGTTCGTACATGTCCTCCATGGTGCCTGCAGTCACGTTGAGGTAGGTGCCCTTCACCTCACCGGTCTCCGCCATCGCCTTGTTGACGCCCTCCATGCAGTACAGGAAGCGGTCGCGCCAATGCATGAACGGCTGGCTGTTGATGTTCTCGTCGTCCTTGGTGAAGTCGAGCCCGCCTTTCAGCGCCTCGTACACCACGCGGCCGTAGTTGCGGCCGGACAGGCCCAGCTTCGGCTTCATCGTTGCACCCAGCAACGGCCGGCCAAAGCAGTTCAGGCGTTCGCGCTCCACCACGATCCCCGTTGCCGGGCCCTGAAAGGTTTTCAAATAGTGCGGCGAAATGCGCATGTCTTCCAGGCGCAGCGCCTTGAGCGGCTTGAAGCCGAACACGTTGCCGATGATCGAGGCGGTGAGGTTGGAGATCGAGCCTTCCTCGAACAGGTCGAGGTCGTAGGCGATGTAGGCGAACCACTGCCCCGCCTGTCCGGGAACCGGCTCCACCTTGTAGGCCTTGGCACGGTAGTATTCGCTGTCCGTCAGACGGTCGGTCCACACCACGGTCCACGTCGCCGTCGAGCTCTCGCCGGCCACCGCTGCCGCAGCTTCCTCAGGGTCCACACCGTCCTGCGGCGTGATGCGGAACACCGCCAGGATGTCGGTATCTTTCGGCTCGTAGTCCGGCTCCCAGTAGCCCATTTGCCGATACTTCAACACGCCAGAGCGATAACGCTCCTTCATGTCGGTAATTTTCACGTCGGCGACCTGGTCCATGTGAACAGCCTCCCTGCGGTGCGCCGTCTTCGCGGCCCCGTTGTGGGGGACCGTAGACAGACGAAACCGGAAAAGGGAAACAAATAAAACTGTCCGGAAACACAAGGGATTCCTAGGCTTGCAACATGCGTAACGTTACCGTGAGGCAGCTTCAGATGTTTGTAACAGCGGCGGATGCCGGCTCATTCGCACGTGCAGCAGAAACCCTGCATGTCTCGCCAGCCGCGGTGTCGTTTCAGATCAAACAGGTCGAGGAGATGAGCGGCTTCGCGCTGTTCGAACGCACCGGACGGCACGTGACGCTGACCGACGCCGGACACGCGTTGCTGGGCTACGCACGGCAGGTGCTTCAATCGTTGCAGGACGCGGACCAGGCTTTGATGGCGCTGCGCGGCGTGGTCGGCGGCCGCGTCACCTTGGGCTCCGTGTCGACAGCGAAATACATCGTCCCGCACGTGCTTGCCCGCTTTCAACGCGACTACCCCGGCGTCACCATCAACCTGAGGTTCGGCAACCGTCAGCAGATTGCCGACGCGCTGGAGCGTGGTGAGATCGACCTGGCGGTGATGGGACAACCGGCGGAGGCGGCGGACGTCACGGCGACGCCGTTCGCAGCGCACCCGTCGGTGGTCATCGCGGCGCCGGACCATCGTTTGGCTGCGGCGACCGCCCTGCATGTCGCCGACATCGCCGCAGAGCGACTGATCACGCGCGAAGACGGCTCCGGCACGCGCAAACTGATGGAGCAGGCCTGCCTGGAGGCGGGCATCTCGCCGCGTATCGGCATGACGACCGACAGTAACGAGACGATCAAGCAGGCGGTGATGGCGGGCATGGGCATCGCCGTGATCTCGCGTCACACGATCGGGCTGGAACTGGCATTGCGCTTGGTGGTGACGCTTCCGGTGGCAGGGTTTCCGGTGATGCGTTCGTGGTTCGTGGTACGCCGGCGGTCGATGCCGATGATGCCGGCGCATGCCTGCCTGCAAGAATACCTGCAGCACAATGGCCAGACAGTGATCGACGCGCTGGAGGCAGGGTTTCGGAGCGCGGGCATTCCGCAAGGTTACCGTGTCGGGCCTGGACTGACCTGAGACAAGCAAAGCAAGCGGTTCTTTTTTGAAAAAAGAACCAAAAACTTTTGTCTCCCTTCGATGCGCCGTGGTGGAACGCATGGTCTCAGCCGTCCGCGACAGCCATAGCAAAAGCTTTTTGCTTCTTTTTCCCGAAAAAGAAGGCCTTGCTTCCTGCCTACATCAACCAGGCCCCTCAGCACCATCCAGACAGCCACCCGCGCGTCACCGCAGCCTTATCACCGAGTCCGCGCTCCCCCATCCGCTCCATCTTTCCTCGCAGATCGTTGCGCGCCAGCACCGCTGGCAGCACGGCCGCGATGTGCGTCCTGTCCCAACGCGACTGCGGCCCCAGCAAGCCGCGCGCCAGCGACGCCACCTCACCCCGCACCGGGTGCCCAGGCGTCCCGCCCGGGTCTGCCATCACCGCCTCGATGGTCAGATGATGGCGCGCCAGCAGGTCCGTCGGCAGCAGGCATCGTCCGACCCGTGCCATGGCGGCGATGTTGCGCAACTGACCTACCGCGCCGACACCCGCGCCGACCCTGCGCGCCCGCGCCTCGCCTGCGGCGGCACCCCCAAGCGCCTGCCAAGCCGCCGCTGCCAGCCCCCCGGCGCCCGCCAGCAACCACGCCTCCCACGCGTCAGTCGTGGGCAACGCCCCCTCCGCCTCGAGCTCGCGTGCCTCGATCAGCGCCAGCAACCCAGGTGCGGTCAGGTGCCCCGCCGCCACCGCCGCTCGCACCGGACCGGACACCTCGCCCGGCTTGGGGTCACCCTCGACCACCTCGCGCCACCATTGCAGCCGAATTAGCGAGAGCCCCACCTCCCGCGTCACCTCGTTGGCGCGTGCGAGCTCGTGGTTAAAGGCGTAGAGCGTGAACAGCGCCTCGCGCGCCAACGCCGGCGCGAACAGCGTGCACAGGTAGCGGTCCGGGTCGTGGCGCCGCACGAACTCCGCCAGCGAGCCCGCATGGCTCACCTGCTTGACGCCTGGTTTATGGAACGATACCGCGTCACGGCGTTGTGGCTGCACGGCATCGGCCGCCAACCGGGCGGACGCCGCTTCCCCCTACGGACGGAGAACGCCATGGCCTTCGAACTTCCTCCCCTTCCCTACAGCACGAGCGCGCTCGCCGGCGCCGGCATGTGCCAGGAAACGCTGGAGCTGCACCACGGCAAGCACCACCAGGCGTACGTCACCGCACTGAACGGGTTCGTGGAGAAGGACTCCTCGCTGCAGGGCAAGAGCCTCGACGAGATCGTCACCGCCACGGCGCAGACCCCTGGCCCGGTGTTCAACAATGCCGGCCAGCACTGGAACCACATCCTGTTCTGGCAGAACCTCTCGCCCACCGGCGGCAAGATCCCTGGCAAGCTGCAGCAGAAGATCGACTCCGACCTCGGCGGCACCGAGAAGTTCAAGGAGGCCTTCAAGGCGGCGGCCACCGGCCAGTTCGGCTCCGGTTGGGCATGGCTGGTGATGGGTAAGGACGGCAAGCTCAGCATTACCAAGACGCCGAATGGCTCCAACCCGCTTGCCACCGGGGAGGGAAAGGTGCTGTTGGGATTGGACGTGTGGGAGCATAGCTACTACCTGGACTTCCGCAACCGCCGGCCGGACTACACGCAGAACTACCTGGACAAGCTGGCCAACTACGAATTTGCCGAAGCTCAGCTTTCAGCAACCTGAGAGAGGCTACCATGTGGTGCGGACTTGGGTCCGCACCACGCATCACGTAGGAGTTTCAGGTGGCGTCGAACTGTGCCGGACCATTCGCTTTGCCGATGATGTTCGCCGAGTTGGCACTCGCATCCTGGGAGACGGTGTGGCATCGCACCACGCTAATGGCGACGGGGGCGTGCACCGTCGCCGAATACGAGCTGATGGTGGACGAGAAGATGAGCGCCATGCAGGTTGCCAGCATGGCGCTCCTAACCGGCCAGGCTGCAGATCACGTTTTGCGGCCGTATCATAAGCGTGCGATGGCAAACGCCAAGCGGTTGCGGCAAGGGTAAAGCCTCCTTTCGAACAAAAGGGGCAAAGTCTTTGTCGTAGTCGTCGCGGGAAGTTGAAACTCCGCGCTTCAGCCCAGCACATCTCCCGAACGCAAGAGTTTCTCGGTTCTTTCTTCAAAAAAGAACCGCTTGCTCACTTGCTGTCGTTAGCCGCCGCGGGCACCGACGGCTTCAGCACCATCGACAACGTGTCCCGCGCCACGATCACCCGCACGTTTGGCGCGATCTCCACTTCCAGCTCGTTAGCGGCGTCTCGCACCTTCTGCACCACGCCGACGATCCCGCCGGCCGTCAGCACCCGATCTCCCCGCTTCACCGCGGCGATTTGCGTCTTGAGCGTTTTCTGCTGCTGCTGCTGCGGCCGGATCATCAGGAAGTAGAACACCACGAAGATCAGCACCAGCGGCAGGAACTGCAGGATCTGTGCACTGCCCAGGCCGGCACCGCCGGATGCGTCTTGCGCGTAGGCTTGTGAGATGAGCGACGGCATGAACGGTTTGGTCCTTGGATGACAGGCGCCACGCCGTCGCACATCAAGTAATTGCGTCAGGCGGGTTGCGGGCAGGTGCGGCGCACAATAGGTTCCGTCCCCTCCCCGTCAAGCACTGGCTGCCCGTCGAACGTCATGGAAACGCTGCTTCCCCTCGTCCGACGACTGGCCGAAGCGCTGGAGCGTCTGGCGCCGTATGCGCCTACGCAGCTCAGCCTGGACGGGGCTGACGCCTTTGTCTGGCGGCCGGCATCGCATGGGCGCGGCGGAGAGCTTGCCCCCGTCTCTCGCGTCTCGCATGTCGAGATCGGGCTGTTGCGCGGCGTCGACCGGGCACGTGACACGCTGCTCGACAACACGTTACGTTTCGCCGCAGGCAAGCCCGCCAACAACGCCATGCTGTGGGGCGCTCGCGGCATGGGCAAGTCCAGCCTGGTCAAGGCGGCGCACGCCGCAGCCCTGGCGCGCTCGCCAGGCAGCCTGGTGCTGGTGGAAATACAGCGCGAAGACATCGGCACACTACCCGTTCTGCTCGAACATCTGCGCCGCGCCACACGCCGCATCGTGGTCTTCTGCGACGACCTGTCCTTCGAACGGGAAGACAGCGACTACAAGGCGCTGAAGTCCGTGCTCGACGGCGGGATCGAGGGCCGGCCCGACAACGTGCTGTTCTACGCCACCAGCAACCGGCGCCACTTGATGCCGCGCGAGATGATTGATAACGAGGCCGCAACTGCGATCTCGCCAGGCGAAGCGACAGAAGAGAAGGTGTCGCTCTCCGACCGGTTCGGCCTGTGGCTCGGGTTTCACGGCTGCGACCAGCCAACCTACCTCGCGATGGTGGAGGGGTATGCCGCCAGCCTGGGCCTCGCTGCGGACCCGGCCCTGCTCAGGCACGAGGCGCTTGCCTGGGCGGTCGGGCGCGGGGCAAGGTCGGGACGGGTGGCTTGGCAGTTCATCCAGGATTTCAGCGGACGCTAGCAGGAGTTGCCGTGAACGTGCAGAATGCAGGCAGGCATTCCCCTTGCGAGGGAAGCGGAAAATTTTGGCCCGCGCTGTCAGTTGCCCTGCTGTTCGGCGTGTCGCTGTCGGCGGGCGCAGCACACGCGACGCAATGTGACGGCTACGACCTCGTGCTGCTTGCAGGACAATCCAACGCGGTGGGACGCGGGCTGAGCGGGACTTACGCGTTCACCCCGTCGCAGGTCGCAGCAGAGCCGCGCGTGTTCGAAACCGTACGCACATACGACAGCGCGTCCGACCCTCTGTGGACCTACCTCACGCCGGATACCTTCCAGATCGTCCAGGCCAGCGAACCGCTGATGAACGACACCAACCTTGCCGACGTGGCCGGCAGGATCGGCTTCGCGTATTCCTTCTCCCTGTTGCTCGCCAGCCAAGAAAACGATCCCGCACGTTGCGTGCTGATCATTCCGGCCGCGCGCAGCGGCACGTCCGTGCTGGCCTGGAACCTGGTCAACCGGCAATACGCCGGCGACCTGTCGTTCTTCTACCTCGACATGATCTCGCGCACGAACCTGGCGCTTTCTTTGCTGCCCAACAGCCGGGTTGCCACCTTTCTCTGGCTGCAGGGCGAGGCCGACTCGCTCACCATCGCCTCGATCGACACGCCGACGCCCGACCGCCTGGTCTCGTTGATGCCGGACGTCGCAACGTTCCAGACGCAGCTTTCCACCGTGATGGCACAGATGCGTACCGACATCGGCTGCGTGCCAGCGATGCTGGGCGACCTGTCGCCATCGTTCATCAGCAATTTTTCTACGGACAGCGCCGTCGAGGCGAACGCCGAGAAGGTGAAGGGGCAGATCGAGACGGCGATACAGGCGGTGGCGAACGCCGACAGATGCAAAAAGATGACTGTGGTCCGCTCGGCCGGGCTGCTCACCAACGCGCAGCAGGTGGCTACAACCGCGGTGTATCCGGACTACACGCACTACTCGGCGACTGCGCAGGTCATCCTGTCCCACCGGTTCTTCAACGCTTACAAGGCCATCAACATTACTCAAAGTGAGTAGGCGAAGGCCTTCGTTTTCGAGAAAGAGAAGCAAAAAGCTTTTATTGCGGCTGTCGCGGACTCTCCAGGACAGATCCGCGACAGCGGACTCAAAAGTTTTTTGGTTCTTTTTTTCAAAAAAGAACCGCTTGCTTGCTAGAAGCCGCCAATGACCCAAAACCTATTCGCCGACGCTCGCGTCCACGTCTTGGCCGCCCTCCGCGAAGCGCTTCCCGACCTCCCCCAAGACGTCGCGGCCCGTGTCGAGGTCACCCCCACCCGCGACCCCGCGCACGGCGACATGGCCACCAACGCCGCCATGGTCAGCGCGCGCCACGCCGGCCGCAAGCCGGCCGAGCTCGCCGCCGCTATCGCGTCTGACTTGGCCGCCCGCGCCGGCCTTGAAGCGGCGGAGGTGGCCGGACCGGGCTTCATCAACATGCGCCTCAGCCCGGACACGCTGCGCGCCCAGCTCCCGGTGGTCCTGCAGGCCGGCGAGGCCTACGGCGACAGCGACATCGGCCAAAGTGCGCGAGTGAACGTGGAGTACGTCTCGGCCAACCCGACCGGCCCGATGCATATCGGCCACTGCCGCGGCGCCGTGGTGGGCGACGCGCTGGCCCGCGTGCTGGCCAAGGCCGGCTTTTCGGTCACCAAGGAGTACTACATCAACGACGCCGGCGCGCAGGTGATCGCCCTCGCCTGGGCCGCCTACTGGCGCTACCTGCAGGCGCTCGGCACCACATTGACGGAAGAGGAGTACGCCGCCGCCGTGCCGGGCGGCCTGCAGTACCGCGGCGACTACCTGGTGCCGGTGGGCCAGGCGATCGCGCACCTGCACGGCGCCTCGCTGGCGGCAGACGGTGCGATGCCGGCCGAGCCTTCAGTGTGGCTGGAGACGGTGCGCGGCACGGCGATGATCATGATGATGGGCTCGATCCGCGAGGACCTCAAAGCGCTCGGCGTGGTGCACGACGTGTTCACCTCCGAGCGCGCGCTGCTGGACAGCGGTGCGGCCGACCGCGCCATAGAGCAGCTCGCCGAGCGTGGCCTGATCTACGAGGGCGTGCTCGAGCCGCCGAAGGGCAAGACGCCGGACGACTGGGAGCCGCGCCCGCAGACGCTGTTCCGCGCGACCCAGTTCGGCGACGACGTGGACCGTCCGCTGAAGAAGTCCGACGGCACCAACACCTACTTCGCCAACGACATCGCCTACCACGCCGACAAGGCTGCGCGCGGTGCGGCCACCATGATCGACGTGTGGGGGGCCGACCACGGCGGCTACGTCAGCCGGATGAAGGCGGCCGTGCGCGCGCTGGCCGCAGGGGGCGAGCGCCTGGACGTGGTGCTGTGCCAGATCGTCCACGTGCTGCGCGGCGGCCAGCCGGTGCGGATGAGCAAGCGCGCCGGCAGCTTCATTACCCTGCGCGACCTGATCGACGAGGTGGGCAGCGACGCCGTGCGCTTCACCATGCTGACGCGCAAGGCCGACGCGCAGATGGAGTTCGACTTGGACCTGGCCGTCGCACAGACGCGCGACAACCCGGTCTACTACGTGCAATACGTGCACGCCCGTTGCCGCTCCGTCCTGCGTAACGCGGCGGAGATGTTCCCCATAGCGGCGCTCACGCCGAAGGCACTCGCGCAGGCCGACCTGTCGCACCTGACCGCCGAGCCTGAGCTCGCAATGATCCGCCGCCTGGTGGCCTGGCCACGCGCCGTCGAGGGTGCCGCACTGGCGCACGAACCGCACCGAATTGCGTTTTTCCTCTATGACTTGGCCGCTGATTTTAATATGCTGTGGCAGACAGGAAACGCCGACGCAACGTTGCGTTTCCTGCGCGCCGACCACCCGGCGGAGACGCTGGCGCGGCTGGCGTTGGTGGCGGCCACGGCCACCGTCATCCGCTCCGGCCTGGCGGTGGTCGGCGTGGCGCCGGCCGAGGAGTTGCGATGAGGACGCGCGTGCGTCGCTAGGGTGACGCCGCGCTGGGCGCGGCAGACAGAGGGGTCGAGATGTCAGACGTGCCGCACATCACCCAGAACTTCGCCCGGCCGTCCTACCGGCCGCAGCCGCAGCAGGGGCTGATCGACCCGGACATGCGCCGCATGGCCATCGTGGCGGCTGGCTTCGGCGGCGTGCTGGCCGTGGCGGTGGCCGCACTCAGCCTGTCGCACCATGCGCATCACGGCGTGCCGGTCATCGCGGCGGCTTCAGGTCCGGTGCGCATCAAGCCGGTCGATCCGGGCGGCATGAAAGTGGCCGGCGCAGAGGAGATCAGCAGCGGCGCCGAGCGCCTGGCACCGGAGCCGGAAAAGCCCGCGTTGCACGCCCTGCGCGCCAAGAGCCACCCCGCCGCGCACCCCACCGAACAGGCCGAAGCCGCACGTCCGGCCGCACCGGTGGTGGCGCCCGCCCCGCCGGTGGAGCACGCAACGGCCACGGCGGCGATGCCGGTGCCCGAGGCGCACAGTACAGCGGTGCAGCTCGCCGCCTTCGAGACGCAGCAGGCGGCGGAGCAGGATTGGGGCAAGCTGTCGGAGAAGATGCCCGGTTTGCTCGGCGGACGCCGGCCTGAGGTGGAGCGCGCCGACGTTGCGGGGCACGTCGTCTATCGTTTGCGTACAGGCGGCTTTGCTAGCCTGACGGCGGCGAAGGAGTTCTGCGTCAAGGTGCAGGGCAAGGGCGGAGACTGCACGGTCGCTGCTTTCTAAAAGGCAGAAAGCGTTTGTTCGCGCCTGTCGCGGTCTCTTCCGGAAACCGCGACAGCGAAGTCGAAAGTTTCTTGCTTCTTGTTTTCAAAAAAGAAGGCCTTTCTTCCTTACGGCACCAGCCAAACACCCTCCGTCTCCCCTTGTACCCGTTCAAACCGCGCACGCCGGTGAGCGTCCTTGCCAATGTGCAAGTATTCCAGCGCGTGCACCCGTAGCCGCAGGACGCAGAACACCCTGAAAGCCGCGTCGTCGTCGCGGTCGGGCCCGACCGTGTCCGGTTTTGCGACCTGCGTGCCCGGGCCAGCAGCCACGCGGTAGGTGGCCCGGCTAGCCTCGCGCAGTCCCGCCCAGGAGTCGTGTGCAACCACGTCGCCGGTGTGCAAACCGACCACGCCGAAGACCCGCAGCTGAATGCTGCTTTCGGTGTCCCAGCCGTGCAGCGTAGCGGCGGGGTTGGCCAGCAGCTCGGCGTGCTTGGCCGAGCGGGTGTCGGTGTGGGTATCGAGCGTGTGGGCGCCGGGGTCGAAGCGGCGCAGCACCACGGTGCGTACCTGCGGCGCGCCGTCCAGGCCGACGCTGCCCAATGCGAGGTTGCGCCAGTGGCTGCCGGGGTTTCCGGCCCCGTCGGTTAGCAGGGCGGTCGAGCGATCGAAGATTTCGGCCAGGCCGGGCGGCAGGTTTGCAGGCAAATTTCGCCTCCTTGGTGTCGTGACTTGCCAGAACGCGGCCGGGCGGCAAAACAGGCGCCGGACCAGAAGGATTGCACGGTGACAGATCGCGTCGAAGCCGCCGGCTTGCAGGTGGCCCGAGTGCTCTTCGATTTCGTCTCCATCGAGGCGGTGCGGGGCAGCGGCGTGAACGCCACGCAGTTCTGGCAAGGTTTCGCCGCCATGTTGCGGGACCTCGCACCGCGCAACCGCGCTCTGCTGGACAAGCGCGCCGCGCTGCAGGCCAAAATCGATGCCTGGCACGCCACACGGCGCAGCCGCGCCTTCGACCAGGCCGAGTACGAGACCTTCCTGCGCGAGATCGGCTACCTGCAGCCCGAGCCGCCTGCGTTCCAGGTCACCACCGCCAACGTGGACCCGGAGATCGCCAGCATCGCCGGGCCGCAACTGGTGGTGCCGATCTCCAACGCGCGTTACGCGCTGAACGCGGCCAACGCCCGCTGGGGCAGCCTGTACGACGCGCTGTACGGCACCGACGCCTTGCCGGAGACGCCGGGAGCCGAACGCGGCCGCGGCTACAACCCGGCGCGTGGCGCCCAGGTGGTGGCGCGCGCGCGGCAGATCCTCGATGAGACGGTTCCGCTGGCGGGCGGGTGCTACGCGGACGCAACGGGCTTCACGGTCGAAGGCGGCGGGCTGATCGTTGCCACCAAGGCCGGCCCGAAGCGGCTGCGCGCGCCGGAGCAGTTCGCCGGCTACCTGGGCGAGGCGGCCGCACCCAGCACCATCCTGCTGGTGCAGAACGGGTTGCACCTGGCGATCCACATCGACCGCAGCTCGTCGATCGGCCGCGACGACCCGGCCGGCATGTCCGACCTGGTGCTGGAATCCGCCATCAGCACCATCATGGACTGCGAGGACAGCGTGGCCGCAGTGGACGCCGCCGACAAGGTGGAAGTGTACCGTAACTGGCTGGGCCTGACCGACGGCACTCTTGCCGCCGCGTTCACCAAGGGCGGGCAAACGCAGGAGCGCCGGCTGGAACCGGACCTGGTGTTCACCAAGCCGGGCGGTGGCGTGCTGACCCTGCCAGGCCGCAGCCTGATGCTGGTACGTAACGTCGGCCACCACATGTACACCGACGCGGTGCTGATGCCGGACGGCAGCGAGATCCCCGAGACGATGCTGGACTGCGCGGTCACCGCGCTGATCGCCACGCACGACCTGCGCGGCACGCTGAAGCTGCACAACAGCCGGACCGGGTCGATGTACATCGTCAAGCCGAAGATGCACGGGCCCGAGGAAGTGGCCTTTGCCAGCGAAATGTTCAGCCGGGTGGAAGACATCCTGGCCCTGCCGCGGCGCGCGCTGAAGATGGGCATCATGGATGAGGAACGCCGCACCAGCGCCAACCTCGCCGCCTGCATCTACGCAGCGCGCGACAGGGTGTTCTTCATCAATACCGGATTTCTGGACCGCACCGGGGACGAGCTGCACACCTCGATGGAGGCGGGCACCATGGTGCGCAAGGGCGACATGCAACACACCAAGTGGCTGGCGGCCTACGAGGACCAGAACGTGGAGATCGGCCTGGCCTGCGGCCTGCGCGGCCACGCGCAGATCGGCAAGGGCATGTGGGCGGCGCCGGACCGGATGGCGGAGATGCTGGCCGTCAAGATCGCTCACCCGCAGGCGGGTGCGAACACCGCCTGGGTGCCCTCGCCGACCGCCGCCACGCTGCACGCGCTACATTACCACATGGTGGACGTGGCCGCGCGGCAGGCGGAGCTGGCGCGCCGGCCGCACACCGCCAAGCTGTCCGACCTGCTGACCATCCCTCTCGAAGCGAGCAACTTTGCACCCGACGACGTGCAGCACGAGCTGGACGGCAACGCGCAGTCCATCCTCGGCTACGTGATACGCTGGGTGGACCAGGGGGTCGGCTGCTCCAAGGTGCCCGACATCGACGACGTGGGACTGATGGAGGACCGTGCCACGCTACGCATCTCCAGCCAGCACATCGCCAACTGGCTGCTGCATGGCGTGGTCTCCGAGCGCCAGGTGATGGAGACGCTGCGGCGAATGGCCGGCGTGGTGGACCGCCAGAACGCGGGCGACCCGGCCTACCGGCCGATGGCGCCGGGGTTCGACGGGCCGGCGTTTCGCGCGGCTTGCGACCTGGTGCTGAACGGGCGTGTGCAGCCCAACGGGTACACCGAGTTTATTTTGCATGTGCATCGGCGGGAAGTGAAGGCAGCGCAAGCGGTTCTTTCTTGAAAGAAAGAACCAGAAAACTTTTGTCTCCTTTGGGTGTGCGTTGGTGATGCTTGTTGTTTTAGGTGGCCTAGACAGCGGTGAAGGCCTTTGCCGGTGACACAGACTCCGCTGCCGCTCCCTGACCTTTCCTACTTGCCGCCGCCGGTGCCGCAGCTGCCCGACCACCTCGTGGACGGCGCCATGGTGCTGGCCGACCGGGACGCGCTGGTGGAGCTGCTGCCGAAAGGCAAGACACTCGCCGAAATCGGCGTGGCGCTCGGCTATTTCACCCGCCACGCGATCGCGAAAGCCGAGCCGGCCCGTTTCCTGGCCATCGACTCGTTCCGCCTGCACGAACTTGCGTCGTTTTGGGGGCGGCCGCCGTCGGACTATTTCGGCGAACTTACCCACGCGGCTTGGTACAGGCGCGAGTTCGCCCCCGAGATATCAGCCGGCCGGCTTGAGGTTCTCCAGGGCGACAGTGCGGCGGTGCTGGGTGAACTGCCTGACGGCTCGATAGACATCGCCTACCTCGACGCGGACCACAGCTACCCGGCGGTGAGGCGCGACCTGGCCGCGCTGCACAGCAAGATGGCCGATGATGGCTGGATCATCGTGGACGACTACATACTGGTCGAGCAGTTGCACGCGACCAGCGTCATCGGGGTGATCTACGCGACGCACGAGTTCATGATCGAGCATGGCTGGGCCATGCACTACCTCGCCTTGCAGACAAACGGGTATTACCAGGTTCTGCTGCGCCGGGCGCATCTGCCGCGCCCGGTCGGCCGGCACGCGGCCGCCCTGGAGAGCGAGGTTGCCCTGCTGCGTGGTTCCACGAGCTGGCGAGTGACGGCACCGCTTCGTTGGCTTCGCAGCCTGTTGTAAGCAAAAGTGAAGGCCTCCTTTTTCGAGAAAAAGAAGCTAAAGGCTTTTGCGCGCGCTGTCGCGGACGGCTGAGTCACCAGGCCTCCCACACGACGCACCCGAAGAGAGCAAAAGTTTTTTGGTTCTTTTCTTCAGAAAAGAACTGCTTGCCTTTGCGTCAGGTAGCCTGCGCGACCCGGACCGCGCGTCTCCCGCGCATCGCTCTGAGCAACGGCTTCTCGATCCTGCTCGACACGACGAGACCGCCGCCGACAGCTGCAGCCGACAGGACCATAAAGACGAGCACGCGAGGGACGTTGTGTGCGCCTGACACTCGCAGAACGGCCTGCCAGACCATGCCGATCAGAACGAACTGGAAAAGGTAGATGGAGTAGGACGCCCCGCCGAGAGCGGACATCCACCTCGGAAACAAGGTCCGCCCAGCGGCCGCAGGGGATACCTCAAGCGCTGCCAGACCGGCTACCAGCACTGCAGCCGCAGCGCCAAACACCAGCCTGGCAGCGGTTGCGAACGGGTCGAGCAATCCGCAGTCCGCCAGCACGAGTGCCAGCACAAAGAGGACAAACCCTGAAATCGCGACGTTGCGGGGTGCGCTCACCTGCCTGCGGTGCAGTAGTTCGGCACTCGCCATACCCATGAAGAACTCTAGCCCATAAATGCTGGTGGCTTGCGGAGGCAGCACGCTGGCCAAGGATACGCCCAACATACGAGCTAGAATGCAGCACAGCCACGCTGCCAGGACCGCCTGCCCCGCCCGCTTGCTGGTGATCAGCAGGGCGAACAAGCCGTAGAAGAACACCTCGCACTGCAACGTCCAGGCGATGCCCAGGATGGGCGCGTGTCTGGCCGGCAGAAGCGACACCGACACCAGCAGGTCGCTCAGGGCCGGCACCTTGAACGAGCCGGCGAAGTCCATGAGGATCGTCAACGAAAGTGCGACCCAGTAGAGCGGCAACACGCGGGTGAAACGACGCCCCGCGTAGTGCCCGAGCCGGTCCGGATGGCCAATGTCGGACCGATGCGTGTGCAATATGATAAAGCCGCTGATGACGAAAAAAAGGTCGACGCCGGCAACACCCGGCTCGAACAGTCGGGCAAGACCCGGGGCAGTGAGCGACTTGTCGACGTGACGTGCAGCGTGGCAGGCCACGACAGCCACGGCGGCCACCCCGCGGAGGACCTCGATGTTCGAGAACCTCAAGGCAAGCAGTCCTTCTTTGAAAAAGAGGACCAAAGAGCTTCTATCCCCTGGCTCGTCGCAGCAGCCGTACCTCTCAGAACATAACGAAGCCACCGCACCAGCGCAGGGACAAAAGCTCTTTGCTTGTTTTTTTCAAGAAAGAAGGCCTTCCTTGCTGTTGCAAACTCCGGTCTCAACACGGCTGGAGCGCCGGCACGGGCGCGTGCTCCACAGTGCCATCCATCCAGTCGGGCACGACGGCCACGCTGTCGGCCGCCAGCGTCTCGCGCACGATCCGGCGGCAGCGCGAAAGCATGGCCACCATGACGTAGAACAGCTCGAAGTAGCCCATGCTCAACGCGGCCCCGGTCACCAGGTAGACGACCAGGCTGATCTGCGACAGGCGCGCCAGGTCGGCGGCCCAGGCCAGCGAGGGATGGTTGCGGGTCTGCCGGATGATCCACCGGCAGTTCCAGATCGCCACGCCGACGCAGGCGAGAAAGATGCCGAGCCCCACGAAGCCGATGTCGCCCAGCAGCTCGAAGTAGATGCTGTGGGCGGCGTGCGGCGTGCTGTCGGGCGGCGGGGTGGCAATGAAGTCCAGCGAGGGCAGCAGCGGCTTGTAGGTGTCCCACACCATCAAGTGCTGGACCGCGTGCGGGCCACCGCCGAACAGCGGGTGGTCCATGGCGATCAGCCAGCTGATCTTCCACGCCACCACACGGCCCATGAACGAGCCGTCGTCGCCGGCTTCCCTGATGGTGTTCAGCCGGTCGAACCAGGAGTCCGGTGCCAACGCGTAGATCAACACCGCGGCCAACGCCACCAGCCCAAGGCTGGCCAGCTTTTTGCGGCTGTTCTTGATGTAGAACGCGCCCAGCAACAGCATGCCCACGAAGCCCCCGCGGGAGAACGACATCACCACGGTGACCACGCTGAGCCCGGCAACCACCAGCCAGCCGGTCCGCACCGCACGCACCGCCGAGTAGCGCGCCAGGTAGATCGCCAGCGGGATCACCATCAGCAGCGCTGTGGCCAGCGAGTTGTTATCGCCGATGCTGCCCGAGCCGAGGATCTTGTGGCCGCCTGCCGTCAGGATGGAGATCAGCCCCTCCTTGACCGCCAGGAAGCTCAGCGATGCAACGATGGTGAACACCAGCAGGTCCAGCCGGTGGCGCGTCGTCATCACCCCGGTGATGATGACGGCCAGCACGACCTCCTTGATCAGCTTCTGGTAGAGGTCGTCCACGTCCGGGCCGGACACCAGGCCGGTGGACCAGGAAATGGTCGCCGTTACCGCCAGGCACAGCAGCAACACCAGCGTGGCGTCCAGGTAGAACGATTTCTTCTCCCGGCTGACCAGCATCATGACGAAGGTGGACATGGCAACGATCTTGTTGAACGGCACGCCGGCGAGGAAGCCGTAGAGCAGCTCGTTGGGCGAAAGCAACGCCACCCACACCCACAGAAGCACGCCCACATGCGCCGACATCAGGCTGAGCGGCAGTAGCGCCATCCAGACGAAGGCGAACAGCACGTCCCTCATCGGTGCGGCCGCGTGTCGGTGGCCAGCCACTCCGCCCAGGCGGGCGCCGCGTCGGGTTCTGCTTGCGGCGCGGGCGCCTCCGCGGCGTCGGTCCGCATGCGGAACAGGCTGGTGTGCGGCTCGCCAAGCGGGCGCCGGTCGTCCCGCAAGCCCATGAACACCATGAGCACGATAACCAACGAGTCCAGCATGAAGATCATTGCTTCCACGAGGAGAAGCTCATAACCCAAGAAACAAAGGGAGGTCTTCTTTTTTGACAGAAAGAGCAAAAAACTTTTGTCTCCGCTGTCGCGCGCTTACCCGCAACGATCCGACAGGGAAGCTAAAGATTCTGGTTCTGCGTTCGATGTCCTTTCAAAGAATGGTCTGGTGAAATAGCCGGCGTGGTTTGTGAGCACCGGAGCGAAAACAAACCACGCCGGATGGCCACCAGGGCGGCTTTGTCCACGACACGGAAAGAACCGCCTGCTTTTGTTACATGTGTGTCACGCCAACCAGCTCCACATGCGCGCCACCGCTGGTGGTGAGCCAAAGGTTGCCTCCCGACACCGACTCGTTGCTGAACACGGTGCTCCCCTGTCCAGGTGTCGCAAAGCCGTCCTGCGCCGACCAGTTCACCACCGTCAGGCTGCCGACGGCACCCTGCGGCACCACGAACAGGTCGGCAGCACCGCCCTGCACGGTCAACGCGCCGGAGCCCAGGCTCACAGTGTCGTCGTTGCCAAGCGTGACCAGCGCGTTGCCTGCGCCACCGGCAAAGCTGTCCTGGCCGGCCCCGCCGGTCAGCGTGACGTTGCCCGACCCTGCACTGACGGTGTCGCCGCTGCCCAGCGTGGCAGACAGCCCCGCGTAGTAGCCGGCGGCCGCAGAGATGGTTGCCGCCCCGCCCGACACGGCGAGGCTGGCCACGCCACCCGGCAAGCTCTCACTGGCCGAGACGACGCCGCCGGCCAGCTTGACGACGCCGAAATCGTTGCCGCCGGCCGAGGCAAAGGCCACGGACGCGGCGCTGCCCACCGTCACCGACCCGCCGCCGGCGCTGGTGAGGCTGTCCGCCCCGTCCAGCACGAACGAGGCGTAGGACCCTGCGGCCGCGGTGACGCTGGCAGCGCCGGTGACGCTCACCTGATCGTAGAGGCCCTGCACCGCGATGCGATCGGCGCCGTTGCTGGCCAGCGTGCTCTGGCCCGCCAGGCTGACCGTGTCTGCCGCGCCGGCCTGCGTGGTGACGCTGTCGTACATCCCGGCCAGGCTCGCCACCACGCCGCCGGCGCCGCCGCCGACCGTGTCCCCACCCACCTGGTCGGAGATGCTCAGCAGCCCCGCCCCGCCATGCACCACGTTACCGGCGCCGGCCAGCGTCACATTGGCCGCATCGGCCTCGCTGATGACGTTGCCGTAGGCCGAGACCGCGACCTGGTCGTTGCCCGCGCCGGTCAGCGTGTCCCAGCGCGAAAGGTTGAGCTGGTCGGTTGAACCCTGCGCGGTGGTCAGCACGTCGTTGGCCTCGACGTTCGCCGCGAAGCCGCCGGCGCTGCCGGTGATGGTGTTGTAGCCGGCCAGGTCGACGACCGTGGACGCGGTGCCGGCGGAGATGACGTTGCCCCCGGTGGTCAGCACCAGCGTGCCGTTGCCGGAGGCGGGCTGCGCGCCGGACGAGGTGCCGCCGCTCGACGTAGCCGGCGCGCTGGGTGCGGCGCTGTAGCCGGGCAGTGCCACACCGACCAGGTCCACCGTGGTGCCATCCGACAGCGTCAGCAGTGTGTTGCCGCCGACGATCGTGCCGCTGGACACCGCCGGCCCGACGAAGCCGGTGTATTTCAGCTGGTCGGTGCCCTGCTTGAAGCCGGTGATGGTGGCAGTGCCGGCAGCGCCGGAGGCGAACACGTAAGTGTCGGTGCCGGTGCCGCCGGTGACCGACGTCGTGCCGCTGCCGAAGGTCACCCGGTCGGCGCCGCCGCCCAGGCTGAAAGTGTCGGTGCCGGAGCCGCCGAACAGCGTGTCCGCGCCGGTGCCGCCGGTGATGCTGACCCGGCCGGTGCCGGCCACCACCGCCGCACCGGCAGGGCCGGTGGTGATGCTGATCAGCCCGGAATTGCCGATCTGGCCGGTCGCAGCACCGGACTGGATGGTGGCGGTGCTGGCACCGCCCTGCGGCGTATCGGCTTGGTCGCTCACCACTACCCGGCCGCCGGCGGCCAGCGTCAGCGCCAGGTCGCCGCCCAGGTCGACGATTTGCGCGTTTCCTGCAGAACCCACGGTGACGTTGCCGCTGACGCTGGCGGTCAGCTTCTCGCCCGCGCCGTCCAGCGCGTAGGCGTTAAAGCCGGCGCCGGTGATGGTGGCCGCACCGGTTGCGGTAATCGCCTCATAGTAGCTGGACGCGTCGATACGGTCGGCACCGGCGCTGTTGAGCACGCTGTTGCGACCGCTCAGCGTGATCGTGTCCGTCGCACCCGCCTGGGTGACGATGGTGTCCCAGCCGGCCGACGCGGTCACGTTGATGCCGCCGGCGCCGCCGGTGATGCTGTTGGACCCTGCCGTGTCGTTCACCGTCAGCCTGGAGGTGCCGCCGCTGACCGCGTTGCCGCCGTTGACCAGGTTGAGCAGCGCCGGGCCGGGCGCGATGGTGTCGAGCGGCACGGCCTGGGACGGGTTGGTGACGACGTAGGTGGGCTCGATGGCCAGCGTGGTGTTGTTGCTGAGCGTGCCGCCGCCCATGACCAGCCTGGTCGGGTCGAAGCCGTAGAAGTAGTTGTTGCTGACCTGGGCCGATACCGTGAGCCCGTTGACGGCGGACTGGTTGAGCACGCCGATGGCGTTGGCACCGAGGTCGTTAAGGATGGTGTTGCCGGTGATGCTGAGCGAGTTGTTGGCGTAGGCGTACTGCGTCTCGCCGCCGTAATGGATGGCCGGCCAGTTGGACGCGTCGGGCCCCTTCTCGATCAGGTTGTTGCTGATCACCGCGACACCGCCGTTGGGGATGTCGATGTCGTAGCTGGCCGTGCCGGTAGGGCCGTCGACGATCGTGTTGTTGGTGATCGTCGTGCTCATCGCGCGCGACTTGATCTCGTGGCCGACGTTCGCACCGGTGAAGGTGCTGTTCTCGATCAGGGCGGAGGCGACGGAGCCCACGTAGACGTTGTGAGTGTAGCCGTCGCCAGTGCCGTTGTCGGCGAACTCGCTATGGTTGATCACCACGGTGGCGGTGGGGTCCGGGTCGGCGAGAAGGCCTTCCTGCATGTTGTGGAAGTAGCAGTAGTTCACGTTGAGGTTGCCGCTTTCCAGGCGGATGCCGGAGACGTTGCCGTCCGGCGAGCCGTCCGAGCCGCCGGTGAAGCTGAAGCCCTGGATGGACAGGTTGGCGTCCACCGTCAGCAGCCCCTTGTCGTTGGGCGGCGGCGTGGTGGCCACCTCGTTGACCGTGCCGCCGACGGAGACGATCTTGAGGTCGCACCTGACCGTGGCGAAGTCGTTGGTGTAGGTGCCGGCGCGCACCGCGATGGTGTCGCCGCCGAGCGCCGCGCGGCAGGCGGCGCCCAAGGTTGCGAACTCCATGCCGGCGCCCACCGTCAGCACGGTTCCGGTGCTCAGCTCGAAGACCACCACCGGCGGCGTGAGGGTGGCCGACGGCGTGGGGGCGGCGGCGAGGTTTAACTTCGTTGACGTTGCCACGGGCATCTTCCTGAAAACCGTTCTGGTTCTCAGTTTGCGAGAAAGATGCTTCCGACCGGTTAAAGTCCGGATTTTGGGTCGTAACGCTGGCGTGAGGAAGCAAGGCCTACTTTTTCGAGGAAAAGAAGCAAAAGCTTTCACGACGGCTGTCGCGGTTGTCTCCGGTGAGCGCGCGACAGCCGAAGCAGGAGTTTGTTGACCCTTCTTTCAGTGTCCGTTGGAAACGTCAACTTGGTGTGTCAACTGGCGTGGCTCTCCAAGCACCGGAGCGGAGTGGCCTTCACCGCCATGAGCACGGGACCACGAGAATGCCACGTCGGATGGCGGCCAGGGTGCTTTCGAACGAACACTCAAATGAGAACCGCTTGCCTACCTGGAGCTGCCGTCCCCCTTGAGCGCCTGCACCGCCCCCTTCAACACGTTCCGCCGCAGCATGGCCTCCGTCGCCGTCACGTTGCTGACGAACGCGGTGCGGTAGTCGCCGTCGTTGGTGAAGTGGTTGTCTTCGACTGTGATCTCGGCACTTGGCTGCTCGACGCCCTCTGCGCCGATGGAGATCGCGGCAGAATGGTTGCCGGAGTTGGGCCCTTTCTCCAGCGTGTTGTCACGCACGATCAGCGTGCCGCCGTTCGGCGCTTCGATCAGGTAACTCGCGGTGCCGGCCGGCCCGTCCTGGATGTCGCAGCCGTCGACTTCGGTGCGCGCGGCACGCGACTTGATGTCGTGGCCCTCGCGCGTGTCGCGGAAAATACTGTCCTGCACGGTGAGGCTGGCGATCTGACCAGCGTAGATGGCGTGCGCGCAGTAGTCTCCGCACACGCCGTTCTTCTCGAAGATGCTATGCCGCACAGTCAGCACCATGTCCGGCCTGGCGGCAGTCAGGATGCCGTCCTGGTTGTTGACGAAGCGCACGCCCTCAATGGTCAGGTTGCCGCCTTCGGCGCGGATGCCGGCGCCGTTGCCGTCTGCCACGCGTGCGCGGGTGACGGTGAGATTGCGGACGGTGTCCTCGCTGCCCTCGATCACCAGTAGCGCCTTGCCCTGGCAGGTCTTGTCGGTCAGCACCACGCTTGCGGCGTCGCCTACGCCCTCGATGGAGAGATGGCTGGCGGAGACCACGGCACAGTCGAAATACTGGCCAGGCGAGATCAGGATGCGATCCCCGTCGCTCGCAGCGGCGACTGCCGCGGACGGTTTTGCGTATGCTTTGCCCGGGCCTACCTCCAGCGTACGGGCCAGCGCCGGACGGCTCGCCGCCACTGCGAGCAGGCAGGCGGCAGCGGTCAGCAAACGTCTTGTCGGAAGCTGCATGCTGGGCGTCACCTGGGCGTCGGGAGAAGCAAGCAAGGCCTTCTTTTCTGGAGAAAAGAAGCAGAAGACTTTTGTCCCGGCTGTCGCGGAGGTTTCTGCAGCGTGCGCTCAAGGAAACAAAAGTTTTTTGGTTCTTTTTTCCAAGATAGAACCGCTTGCCTTGCCTTCAACCGAACCGGCTGCGCCGGCGCGAGGCCATCGTCAGGCCCACCAGGCCGACGCCGAGCAGCGCGAAGGTTGCAGGCTCAGGAATAAAGGCCGGCGGCGGGTTGGAGGAAAAGGTCGCCACGATGTCCGCGGTGAAGTCGCTCAGCAAGCCATCCGGATCGATCTCGAGGTCGGGGTTGAGCGCCGAGGAGACCCAGCCTGCGGTTAGTGTAGAATTGGCCTGGAACTTTACGAAATCGGAGCTGAAGGTTTCGGTATACGACGCGTTCGCCTGGTTGGTGGCGCTGGAGCTGAAGCTCTGGCCACCGTCCGGTCCGATGATCGTCATGCCGTTCCCACCGGTTACTTTCGGCGTGATGGTCACTGTCAGCAGGTTGTTCTGTCCCGCGGCGCGGCCGGCCAGCAGGTAGCTGATGGTGAAGGGGCTGTTGAAGGTCTGCAGGTCGTAGCCGCCGTTGCCGCTTGCCTGCGCGGTGGTGGTGACCCCGGCGCCGTTGTTGATGAGTTCGACCGCGGAGAGCTGGCCGCTCAGGTAGCTCGGCAGGTTGGCCACGTTCTCGTAGGTGAAATTCACCATGTCGCCGGTCGCCACGCTGGTGTTCAGCGTCGCCGAACTCACACCGTCGTTGGTGAACGTCAGGCCGTTGTTGCTGTCGGTATCGTTCACCTGCGCGAAGGTGACCGTCGGGGTGGACGTGGCCTGCGCCACGCCGGCAAACGTTACGGGAGCAAGCATTGCCGCCAGAGCTATCCCACGAAACTGCATCACCTACTCCTCACGCCACCGTAGCTGGCCGTTGCGAAGTCATTATCACTGTGTCATGGATGTTGCAACCCAGTTCCGATTGAGAAATTGGAAATTTTTAGACCAGCAGCGGTTCGAGCCTAAAATTTAACGTCGGATGGCTTTGGCGCCAGCCTGCCGACCGGCTATCCTCCCACCCATCTCCAGCCACGGACACGCCCCATGTGCGGCATCGCCGGATTGTTCCACACGACGAGCGCCGAGCCAGTCGACCCCGCATCCATCAGGGCGATGACCGACGCGATCGCCCATCGCGGCCCGGACGGCGAGGGCTTCCACTTCGCACCCGGCGTGGCCCTGGGCCACCGCCGGCTCGCCATCATCGACCCGGCCGGCGGCCACCAGCCGATGTTCAACGAGGACCACAGCGTCGCCATCGTGTTCAACGGCGAAATCTTCAACTTCGAAACGATCCGCGCCGAGCTGGCGGCGTGCGGCCACGTCTTCCGCAACCGCTGCGACACCGAAGCCATCGTGCACGCCTGGGAAGAGTGGGGAGCGGACTGCGTCACCCGCCTGTCCGGCCAGTTCGCCTTCGCGCTGTGGGACAGCACACGGCAAATCCTGTTCTGCGCCCGCGACCGCACCGGCGAGAAGCCGTTCTACTATTCAGACGTGGGCGGCACCTTCGTGTTCGCCTCGGAACTCGCCGCCCTCGCCGCCTACCCCGGAGTCTCGCGCCGCATCCGCGCGGACGCGGTGGACGACTTTTTCACCTACGGCTACGTGCCGGAGCCCGCAACGATCTTCCAGGGCGTCCACAAGCTGCCGGCAGCCCATACGTTACTGCTGGACCGCAGCGGTCGGCCGGCGCGGATCGCCCGCTACTGGTCACCGCCAGCCGCCACCACGCCCTGCAGCGAGGCCGACGCGATTCCCCTGTTGCGCGAGAAGCTCAGCCAGGCCGTCGCAAGCTGCCTGGTCGCCGACGTGCCGCTCGGCGCCTTTCTCTCCGGCGGCGTGGACAGCAGCGCCGTGGTGGCTGCAGCCGCCCCGCTGCGCCCCACCGGGCTGGACACCTTCACCATCGGCTTCGACGGCGCTGAGGACGAGACCCCCCACGCGCGCCTGGTCGCCGAGCGTTACGGCACGCGTCAGCACAACGACCGCGCCGCGGCCACCGACGTGATCGCCGGCGCCCGGGTGCAGGCCGCCGTGTTCGGCGAGCCGTTCGGCGACAGCTCCTCGGTCCCCACGCTGACCGTCTGCCGCCTAGCCCGCCGGCACGCCACGGTGGCCGTCTCCGGCGACGGCGGCGACGAGGTGTTCGGTGGCTACCGCCGATATCGCTGGCACAGCCTGGTCTCCGGCGTGCGCCGCCACCTGCCGCCGGCACTGCGCCGCAGCGCCATCGGCACGCTGGCCGCTCTCTACCCCAAGCTCGACAGCGCGCCCCGCTTCCTGCGCGCCAAGGCAACGCTGACCGAGCTGAGCCTGGACGCGGCCGATGGCTACGCCCGCACCCTTACCCGCACCCACGCCGCACAGCGCCGCGCCCTGTTCAGCCCTACCCTGCGCGCGGCGATCGCCGGCCACGACCCGCACGCCCCCCTGCGCGCGGTGATGCAGGACGCCCACGAAGCCGACCCGGTGCTGCAGGCGCAGCTCGCCGACCTCGCCACCTGGCTGCCAGGCGACATCCTCACCAAGGTGGACCGCGCCAGCATGGCCGCCTCGCTGGAGGTGCGCGCCCCCTTTCTCGACCACACGTTCCTTTCCTGGGGCCTGAGCCTGCCGGCGCCGCTCAAGCTCGGCGCTGGCGGTGGCAAGCACGTGCTGAAACGCGCGCTGGAGCCGATGCTGCCGCGCGAGATTCTCTACCGCCCGAAACAGGGCTTCACCTCCGACCTGGCCCCGCTGTTCCGGCGCGAAATGGCCCGCCTGCGCGTGCTGCTGCTGGGCGAGACGATGCTCGACTCCGGCCTGTTCGACGCCGACGCGATCGACCGGCTGCTCGACTCCCACGTGCGCGGCGCCGACCACGCGCAGACGATCTGGCTACTGCTCGCCTTCGAGGGCTTCCTGGCCCACTTGGCCGCACTGCCCCTGCCCCGTGCTGCAGAGGTGCCGGAGGCCGTCCAGCCCGCATGAGCCAGCGCGATAGGCCAAGCCTCGCCTGGGTGTTCCCCGGCTTCGGCGTCGGCGGCGCGCAGGTCCGCTTCGCGTCGCTGGCGAACCACCTCGGCGATGCCTGCCGTCACCTGGTGATCTCGTTGAACGGCGAGGACGCCTGCCGAGAGAAGCTCGACCCTGGCCTCGACGTGCACTTCCCCGATGCTGGCCACGCCCGCCGCGCGGCGCTGCGGGCCGTCGCTACAGCGCGCGCCCGCCTTGCCGCAGCGCGGCCGGACTGCGTTATCACCAGCAACTGGGGCGCGCTAGAATGGGCGGCCGGCGCGCGCCTGGCCGGGCTGCGCCACGTGCACGCCGAAGACGGGTTTGGCCCGGAGGAGCGCAGCACCCAGATACAACGCCGCGTACTGGCACGCCGCCTGGTGCTGCGCGGCAGCGACGTGGTGCTGCCCTCGCGCACCCTCCACCGCATCGCCGAGCAGGTCTGGGGCTTGCCGCCGCGCAAGCTGCATTACATTCCCAACGGCATCGACCTGGCCCGCTTCCGCGCACCGCCGCGCATGGAACTGCCGCCCGGCGAGGGTCCCGTCCTGGGCACCATCGCCGCACTGCGGCCGGAGAAGAACATCGCGCGCCTGCTGCGTGCCGTGGCCAGCCTGGACGCTGCCCAGCGCCCCCGCCTCGTCATCGTCGGCGACGGACCGGAACGGCTCGGCCTGCAGGCGCTGGCCCACACGCTGGGCATCGCCGACCGCACCCACTTTGCCGGCCACAGCACCGAGCCGGAACGCTGGATGACAAGCTTCGACGGCTTCGCCCTGTCGTCCGACACCGAGCAGATGCCGCTATCCCTGCTCGAAGCGATGGCGAGCGCCCTGCCCTGCGTGTGCACCGACGTCGGTGACGTGCGCGCAATGGTGGCCGCGCAGAACACGCCGTTCGTGACTGCGGTGGAGGACGGCGCCTTTGCCCAGGGTTTGCGCGCGCTGCTCGGGGGCGATCTTCGCGCGATCGGCGTGGCGAACCGGGCGAAGGCGGAAGCGGAATACGGACAGGCGGCGATGTTCGATCGATGGAAGGACGTGCTGAGAGTCGGGTGATGGACACCGCGCTTTCGTAGAAGCGTAAGGCAAGGCAAGCGGTTCTTTTTTGAAAAAAAGCACCAAAAACTTTGTGTCTCTGTCGGTGGGCCGTGGTGAGACATGTCGTTTCAGCTTCGCGCGACAGCGCTTATGAAGTTTTTTCTTCTTTCGCGGGAAGACGAATTGTTTGACCTGCTCGATGACTTGATCTTTAAACGGCCATTGCGCAGCCGCTGCTAAACGCAGAAAGCTCTGTCCGAGCGTTACGAAGAAGTTCGTACGCCTGCTCTTTGCCTGCGAAACTTTCTGACCTTCTCAAGAAAGCCTCGATCGCCTTGGTCAAGGCAATCGAATATTAGTTCGTTCGAACTATACGTGCGAGCATAGGTCCTAACCTCCGACTGCCGGAAGGAAGGCATGGCCTGCTTTTTTGCAAAAAGGCAGCAAAAAACTTTTGTTCCTGCTGTCGAGGCGATTTCTGCATCGCGCACCCAAGTGAACAAAAATCCTTTGGTTCTGTTTTCGAAAGGAACGCTTGGCTTGCCCGTTACAAGTCAACAGTTGGAGTCGCAGGTACCACACCAGCGGTCACAAGCTTTGGTCCCTCGACGGCAGGCGAGAAAGGCAAAGTAAACTTTTCTGAAAAAGCAGCCAAATTTGCAATCCATGCGTCGTGGAGTTTCTGCGCCACGAACGTTAGAGACTATGAAAAAAGACTGCTTGCTTGTCTGTCGCCAGTCGAGACTTCGGTCCGATGGTATGAGCAACCAGTCTCAAACGATCGGAAGGTCCATTGTTCGCCACCCTGTCAGGTGCCGGCGGCCGACCGCGCGACAGCGAAAGCAAAAGTTTTTTGCTTCTTTTTTTCAAAAAAGAAGGCCTTGTTTGCTCCTCCCGCGTTTCCCCCGTCATGGAATACGATGCCGGACCAGAAGACACCCTAACCGAAGGCACCATGCGTGCCGTCGAACTCGGCGGCCAAAGGCTGCTGTTAGCCCGCGTCGAAGGCACCTGCCACGCCATCGGCAACACCTGCCCGCACGCTGGCGGCCCGCTCAACGAGGGCGTGCTGCACGGGCGTGCGGTGATCTGCCCCTGGCACAAGGCTGCCTTCGACCTGACCACCGGCAAGCGGCTGGAACCGCCGGCGCTGGACGACGTGCCGCGCTACGACGTGCAGGTGACGAACGGTCGGCTGATGGTCACCATCGGCGAGGATGCCGAGCGCATCCCGACCGACCCGGTGAATGACGACGTGGGTGACCAGCGCTGCATGGTGATCGTGGGTGCTGGTGCGGCCGGGGCCGCTGCGGCGCAGGCCTTGCGCGAGCAGGAGTTCGGCGGCCGTATCGTTATGATCGGCCAGGAGGACAGGCTGCCTTACGACCGCACGGTGCTGAGCAAGTACGCGCTGTCCGGCAAGCAGGGCGGCGAAAAGACGCCCCTGCAGGACCAGGCATTCTACGACCGGCACGCGATAGAGCGGATGTCGCGGCGGGTAAGCCGGGTGGATCCCGCCGCCCGCTCGGTCGTCTTTGACGACGGCGCCACGCCCAGGCTTGCCTACGACGCGTTGCTGGTGGCGACCGGCGGCACGCCGCGTGCCCTGGGCGTACCTGGCGAGGACCTGGCCGGCGTGCACCTGCTCCGCTCGGCCGCTGACGCCGAGGCGATCGCCGCGGCGGCGGAGCACGCACGCTCGGTGGTGGTTGCCGGCTCCGGCTTCATCGCGATGGAGGCGGCGGCCAGCCTGCGGGAACGCGGATTGTCGGTGACCGTGGTGGCGCCGCAGGCATCGCCGTTCGAGCGTCAGCTCGGCCGCGAGGTCGGCGACGCGTTTCGCCGTGTGCACGAAAGCCAGGGCGTCGCTTTCCGCTTGGGTGAGGAGGTCGCAGCGTTCGAGGGCGACCAGCGTGTCGCGCGCGTGCGGCTGAAGAGCGGTGGTATGCTGGACGCGGACCTGGTGGTGGTGGGTTCGGGCATCTCGCCGGCTACCGGCATCCTGCAGGGGATGAGCCTGCGTGACGACGGCGGCGTGGAGGTGGACGCACGCTTGCGGGCGGCGGATGGCATCTACGCGGCGGGCGACATTGCGGCGTTTCCGCACCGCGGGGATGGCGACGCCATCCGCGTGGAGCACTGGCGCGTGGCCGAGCAGCACGGGCGCGTTGCGGCAGCCAACATGCTGGGCGGGGCTGTCACTTACGACGCGGTGCCGTATTTCTGGACCATCCACTTCATGAAACGGCTGGACTACGTGGGCCACGCCGAGAAGTGGGACGAGGTAGTGATCGACGGCAACCTGGATAAGCCGGAGTTCACTGCATTCTACGTCAAGGACGGGAAGGTGAGCGCGCTGGCGGCTTGGGGGCGGGACCAGCAGGCGGCTGCGGCGATCGGGTTGATGACGGATCGGCGGGAGTGGAGCTTGGAAGAGCTCAAGAAAGCAGTTCTTTCTTGAAAACAGAACCGAAAAGCACTTGCTACCTGCTGTCGCGGACTGCTGAAACTCCAGGATCAAACCGCGACAGCGGAGGCAAAAGCTTTTTGCTTCTTTTTCTCAAAAAAGAAGGCTCTGCTTCCTCGCTTACGCCAACAACTCCATTGCCGCCCGCGCCAAAGCCTGCGCCCCCAGCGCGATGCAAGCCTCGTCCGGCTGGTAATCCGAGTTGTGCAGGTGGTCCGACCGCCCCGCCGCCCCCGACCCCACCCGCAACACGAAGCTAGGCACCCGCGCTGCGAACATCGCGAAATCCTCCGCCCCCATGCTCGGCTCGCAGGCGGCGAACACCTCGCCTAATTGCCGGCGCACGGCGGCAACCCCGGTGTCGAGCACCTCGTCCGCGTTGACCGTCGGTGGCACGCCTACGACCCAATTCACTTCGGTGCTGGTACGGAACGTGGCGTCCACGCCGGCGCAAAGTCGTCGCAGCGCTGCATCGGCCTGCGCCCTGGTGTCGGCTGACAGCGTGCGGATGGTGCCGAGCAGCTCGCAGCTATCGGGGATGATGTTGTGCACGGTGCCGGCGTGAATGGCGCCCACTGTCACCACGCAGGGTGCGAGCGGGTTCACCTCGCGCGAGACGATGGTCTGCAGCGAGCTCACCAGGTAGGCTGCCACCATGATCGGGTCCACCGTGGTGTGCGGGTAGGCAGCGTGGCCGGAAGTGCCGCGGATGATCAGGCGGAAGCGGTCGCAGGCGGCGTAGGTCGCACCGCGCACGGCGCCGAACTGGCCCACCGGTATCTCCGGGTGATTGTGGAAGCCGAGTGCCATGTCCACGCCGTCCAGCACGCCCTCGTCGATCATCGCTGCCGCCCCGCCCAGCACTTCCTCGGCCGGCTGGAACACCAGGCGCACGCTGCCGGCCAGCTCCGGCGCCAGGCTGGCCAGGATGGAGGCCACGCCCAGCAGGGTGGAGCTGTGCACGTCGTGTCCGCAGGCGTGCATCTTGCCGGGGGTCTCGCTGGCAAAGGCGAGGCCGGTGCGCTCCTCGATCGGCAGCGCGTCCATGTCGCAGCGGACCACCAGCGTGGGGCCGGGCCGGGCACCCTGGATATGGGCGACCACGCCGGTGCGGCCCACGCCGGTGCGGTGCTCGATGCCCAGCCGGCCAAGCTCGCGGGCGATCAGGCCGGCGGTACGGTGTTCCTCGAAGGCGAGCTCGGGGTGAGCGTGCAGGTCCCGCCGTATCTCGATCAGCCCCGGCTCCGCCTCGCGCGCCAGGCGGCCGATTGCGGATCCGACGTCGTTGATGTGGCCCATGACCCTGGCTCCCGCTCTGCACAATGGGCTAGATTGCGACCAGGCGGGCCGCACTGGCAAGCAGGACGCGTGGCGCGAGGACCAGATGGACGAGCACGGCAGACTGGACCTGGTAGGGCATACCTCGAGCACGGGACTGGTGGTGCCGGTCATCCTCTCCGGCGGCTCCGGCACCAGGCTGTGGCCGGTCTCCCGCGAGAGCTTCCCCAAGCAGCTCTGGCCGCTGGTCTCCGACCGGACGCTGATCCAGGAGACCGCGTTGCGGGCCACCGGCGCCGGCTTCGCCCCGCCCGTGGTTGTCTGCAACGAGGAACATCGTTTCCTGATCGCCGAGCAGTTGCGCGAGGCCGGGATCGTGGGTGCCCGCATCGTGCTGGAGCCGTGCGGCCGCAACAGCGCGCCGGCCATCGCCGCGGCCGCCCTGCTGGTGGCCGAGACCGAGCCGGACGCGGTGCTGTGGATGATGGCGGCCGACTCGTCGATCACCCGCACCGACGCGCTGGCCGAGGCGCTGGGCCGTGCAGTTGCCGCCGCGCGCGCCGGCCGGTTCGTGACCTTCGGCATGAAGCCTACCGGGCCGGAAACCGGCTACGGCTACATCGAGGTCGGGCCCGAGCTGGCCGGCACCGCTGGCGTGCATGCGCTGGCGAGCTTCGTGGAGAAGCCGGACGCCGCCGCGGCCGCATGCCTGGTCGCCGACGGCACGCACCTGTGGAACAGCGGCATGTTCGTCTTCACTGCCGCCACCCTGCTGGCGGAGATGGAAGCCTACGCCCCGCAGGTGCTGCAGGCGGTGCGCGCGGCCGTCGCCGGCCGCAGCAGCGACCTCGATTTCTGCCGGCTGGACCGCACCGCCTTTGCCGCCTGCCCCAACATCAGCCTGGACTACGCGGTGGCCGAACGCACCAGCCACGCCGCCGTGGTCCCCGCCGACCTCGGCTGGAGCGACGTTGGCAGCTGGAACGCGCTGTGGGAGCTGGGTCCCAAGGACGAGGCCGGCAACGTCAGCCTTGGCGACGTGCTGCTGGAGAACACGCGGCGCTGCTACGCCCGCAGCGACGGCATGCTGACCGCCGTGGTGGGCCTGGACGACACCGTGGTGGTGACCACCGAGGACGCCGTGCTGGTGATGCACCGCGACCGCGCGCAGGACGTCAAACGCGTGGTCGAACGCCTGCGCGCGGCGGGGCGCCACGAGGCCGCCTCGCACAACCGCGCTTACCGGCCCTGGGGGTTCTACGAGAGCCTGATCAACGGCGAGCGCTTCCAGGTCAAACGTATCGTGGTCAAACCGGGCGAGAAGCTGTCGTTACAGAAGCACTTCCACCGCGCGGAGCACTGGGTGGTGGTCGCCGGCACCGCGATGGTGGTGCGCGACGAGGACCAGGTGATGGTGCGGGAGAACGAGAGCATCTACCTGCCGCTCGGCTGCGTGCACCGTCTGGAGAACCCTGGCCGTATTCCGCTGGAGTTGATAGAGGTTCAGTCGGGGGCGTATCTGGGCGAGGACGATATCGTTCGGCTTGAGGACACTTACGGGCGGAGCTGAAGGGTTCAGAAAGCAAGCAGTTCTTTTTTGAAAAAAAGAACAAAAAACTTTTGTCTCCGCTGTCGCGCGCTCGCCGGAGAGAGCCGCCCTGAACACTTGGACGGTCCGTGGTAACCGGCTTAATGCTGTCGCGGACAGCTAAAACGGCACATTGCGCTACGGCACATCTGAAGAGACCAAAAGTTTTTTGGTTCTTTTTTTCAAAAAAGAACCGCTTGCCTTGCCTTGCCTTGCCCAACGTAGCGAAGAGTCAGGCCTTCAGTACATATGCTGCCCGCCGTTGATCGACAGCGTAGCTCCCGTTACGAAGTCAGCGTCGTCCGCCGTCAGGAACGCCACTCCGCGGGCGATGTCGTCGGCGCGGCCCAGGCGGCCCACCGGAATGCGCGCGATGATCTTATGCAGCACGTCCTCGGGCACTGCGCGGACCATGTCGGTGTCCACGTAGCCAGGTGCTATGGCGTTTACGGTGATGCCGTAGCGGGCACCTTCCTGGGCCAGCGCCTTGGTAAAACCGTGGATGCCGGACTTGGCGGCTGCGTAGTTCACCTGTCCGTACTGCCCGGCCTGGCCGTTGATGGATCCCACGTTGACGATGCGGCCGAATTTGGCCGCGCGCATCGCGTCGAAGGTGAGCTTGCAGAGGTTGAAGCAGGAGCCGAGGTTGGTGTCGATCACCGCATCCCACATGTCGCGGCTCATCTTGGCCATCACGCCGTCGCGGGTGATGCCGGCGTTGTTGACCAGTATCTCCACTGGCCCGTGCTCGGCGTGGATCTTCGACACCGACTGCTGGCACGCCTCGAAATCGGCCGCGTCGAAGCGGAGCGTGGCGATCCCAGTCTCCTTGTGGAAAGCCTCCGCCGCCGCGTCGTTGCCGGCGTAGCTGGCAATGACGCGGCGGCCGGCGTTGTGCAACGTCAGGCTTATAGAGGCGCCGATGCCCCTGGTGCCGCCGGTGACCAGCGCTACACGTGCCATCGTTCACTCCCTGGGTCGTGTTATGATTGACGGCATATGACGCGGCGTAGCCGCGTTCGGCAACCCCGGCCGCCGTTTGGCGGCTGCACACGCCGGTGCTCCGCGCTCACGGATTTGCTAGTTGACGACTCGTAACGGGTAAGAGGATTTTAACGTCTCTGGATAACAATCACGCAACCGATACGTTCGCCCTAACGTTTTGGTGTCGTGCAACCGCCTGCCTTGGAACGCCGAAATGCAGCATCAGCCCGCCGTGCCTGCGCCCTACGCCATCGCTTTCTCGATCGAGGAGCTGATCTTGGTTCGCAGCTGGGCCACGCAGAGGAAGCTCTGCCTCTTCGTTTCCACCGATCAGGTGCTGGACGGCGCCGAATTCGAGGAGATGCTGGTCGTCGTGCCGCAGGGGCGGCAGCACCGCAACCTCACCCTCTGGCGCACGCCATCCACCGTGTTCGCACAGTTGCCGCAGGGTCGCCCGCGTGCTTTCGCCACGTTGAAGGATGCGTTGGACTCGCTGCGGCCGGCGCAGACGCGTGCGAGCTGGCGCCGCATGCTGCGGCTGCCGGAGTAGTCGGCCTGGCGCAGCTCTCGCTGCTCCGGCATAAGTGCAGCAAGGGAGGCGAGGCCTGCTTTTCTAAAGAAACGAAGCAAAAGACTTTTGGTGCGGCTGTCGCGGACTCTCCTCAGCATGCACTCCAGGGAACAAATGTTTTTCGGTTCTTTTTTCGAAAAAGAACCGCTTGCCTAGCCCGTCACAGTTGAGAGTCCGCTGCCTCAGCGCGCCAGGTCGCGCAAGCTGTGCCGGATCACCGCGTCCAGCGTCGCCTCCTGCCCGAGCGCATCGATGGCGCGGCTGACCACCGGCTGGGCCTCTGGCCTGCGGTAGCCGAGGTTGGCCAGCGCCGACAGCGCGTCGGCCGCCAGCCCACCGGCCGGTAGCACTGCCCCCGGCAGAGAGGTTCCGGACGGCATCGCTCCCGCCTTGTCCCGCAGCTCCGTCAGCAGCCGCACCGCCAGCTTAGGTCCTACGCCGGACACGCGTGTCAGAGACGCCCGCTCGCCGGACGCGATGGCGCCGACCAGGTCGCGCGGCGACAGCGCGGAGAGGATGGCCAGCGCCACTTTCGCACCCACGCCCTGCACGGTGGTCAACAGGCGGAACCAGTCCCGCTCGGCGGCATCGGCGAAACCGTACAGCAGGATCGCGTCCTCGCGCACTACGGTCTCCACCAGCACACGGGCGAGCGCAGGTGCTCCCGGCAAGGCGGCGAGCGTGCGCGTGCTGGCCTGGACCAGGTAGCCCACGCCGGACACGTCGATGATGCAGCTCGACGCGTCGCGCGAGTCTACGCGGCCGGTGAGCAAGGCGATCAAGGCAAGCGAAGCCTTCTTTTTCCGAAAAAAAAGAAGCAAAGAAACTTTGGTCGCGCTGTCGCGGAGTCTCCGGAGCCAGTTACTACAGAGACAAAGGTTTCTTGGTTGTTTTCTTTAAGAGAGAACATTCCTACTTTTCTAGCCTTTGCTGCGTGATCGCATCCTGCAACGCCCGCAGCATCTCCGGCACCCCCTGCCCCGTCGCCCCCGACATCACGTGCACCACCTGGCCGGACGCCCGCGCCAACGCCGAACGGCGCGCACTCACCTCGCGCGGCGTCATCGCGTCGGCCTTGTTCAGCACGATCAGCTCCGGCTTGTCCTCCAGTCCGGCGCCGTAGGCCGAAAGCTCGCCGCGCACTGTGCGCCAGGCATCCACCACCTCTCCCGCTGCGCCATCGACCATGTGCAGCAGCACCGCGCAGCGCTCTACGTGACCGAGAAACCGGTCGCCCAGGCCAGCACCCTCGTGCGCGCCCTCGATCAGGCCGGGGATGTCGGCCAGCACGAACTCCTCGGAGTTGGACAGGCGGATGACGCCCAGCTGCGGATGCAGTGTGGTGAACGGGTAGTCGGCGATCTTCGGGCGCGCGGCGCTGCTGGCAGCCAGGAATGTGGACTTGCCGGCGTTGGGCAGGCCGACCAGCCCGGCGTCGGCGATGAGCTTCAGGCGCAGCCAGATCCAGCGTTCCTCGCCGGGCCAGCCTTTATCGGCACGCCGGGGCGCGCGGTTGGTGCTGGTCTTGAAGTGGGTGTTGCCGTGTCCGCCGTCGCCGCCGCGGCACAGGATCACCTGCTTGCCGGGCGTGTCGAGGTCGGCGAGCAGGGTCTCCTGGTCGTCGGCGAGGATCTGGGTGCCGATCGGGACGCGAATGTGCACGTCCGGGGCACCGGCGCCGGTGCGGTCGGCGCCTGCGCCGTTACCGCCCTTCTTGGCGCGGAAATGCTGGGTGTAGCGGAAGTCGATCAGCGTGTTGAGGTTGGGGACAGCCTCGAAGACGATGTCGCCGCCGCGACCGCCGGTGCCGCCGTCGGGGCCACCGAACTCGATGAACCGCTCGCGGCGGAAGGCGATGACGCCGTCGCCGCCGTCGCCGGAGCGCACGTATATCTTGGCTTGGTCAAGAAACTTCATAAGGAAGGCCAGGGCTCTGCCCTGGACCCGCTGGGGCCAATCGGCCCAAGACCCCATTCCCAACAGAAACGACTGGGTCCGGGGTGGGGCATTCTTCTCGGCTGGACGAGCGCCAAGGCGCCACTGGCCCGAGTCTGCGGCGCCAGGGGCAGAGCCCCGGTGCTACTCGGCCGCAGCCGGCAACTTCTCAACAGACACATATACCCGGTCATCCGCCCGAGTCTGAAACTTAACCTTACCCTCAACGACCGCGAAAATCGTGTGGTCCTTGCCAAGCCCGACATTCGTCCCCGGCTTCCAGCGCGTACCGCGCTGCCGGATGATGATGTTGCCGGGCACCACGGCTTCGCCGCCATACTTCTTGACGCCAAGGCGCCGGCCCTCGGTATCGCGGCCGTTGCGTGATGAGCCGCCTGCCTTCTTGTGTGCCATCTGATCCTACTCCTGCCTCAGGCGGCGATGATGTCGGCCACCCGCAGCACGGTCACGTGCTGGCGATGGCCGTTCTTGCGCCGGCTGTTCTGCCGACGGCGCTTCTTGAAGATGATCACCTTGTCCAGGCGGTCCTGCGCAATCACCGTGGCGGTGACGGTAGCGCCCGCTACGACCGGCGTGCCTAGCGTAACACCGGCATCGGACCCGATTGCCAGAATGTCGGTGAACGTGAAGGTGGAGCCGGGCTCGGCCTCCAGCTTCTCAACCTTCAGTACCGCGTTAGGCGTGACGCGATACTGCTTTCCGCCGGTGCGGATGACAGCAAACATGATAAACTCCGATGTGGTCGCTCGGTGGCGCCCAATTCTTATAATGAGGGCGTCTGCGCGCCCCGAAAGTCGGCGGACATAGTGCGTTTGACTGCGTCGTGTCAACCAACCTGGGCGCAAACGGTCCACGCCTGCGCGGAGGTCAGGTTAACGCCCTGAGGTCCTGACCCGCGTCCCTGCAGCCGCAACTCGCCTCGACTTTCCAGCCAGATTCGGGCCGAACCGCACATCGCGACTGCCCGCCAGCCCCGACCTCGTCAGGCAGTGCCGGACAGGCCTATGTCGGTGCAGGTCTCGAAGGTATGGACGGCATCGAAGCCGCCGGCACCGGGGCCGCGTGTATGTTGGCGAATGCCGAGCCGGCGGCGGCCACGTTGCCCGCGACCCTGTCGGTTATTGCCAGCACCTTGCTCAGCGAGCGGAACGCGCCGCCTGCGATGCTACGAGGCAAAAGGCGGCCGCGGGAGCGCCCCAGGTTGGTGCGGTCAGCCAGATAGATCGGCGGCGGGTGACGACGGCGGTCGGCCTTGGGACCGGAATGCTGGACAACGGCTGCTCACGATTTGTTTGACGTGGGCTGCTTGCAAGAGGCGGCGGGGGCTTTGCAGGTCCCCGGCCTGGCCGGGGTGCGTTGTCATCGAAGCTTGTCGAAGAAAGTAAGTCTTCTTTTTGAAGAGAAAGAAGCAAAACGCTTTTGCGAGCGCTGTCGCGGACTCCCCCGCACCATGCGTCAGCGCAGGATGTGGGTGGCGATACTTGTGGGGACCGGCGGGCTCTGATACAGCGCGGCCCTCAATCTACTGCAAATTTGTGGCGTTCCGGCAGCAGCCTGCGCCCGAGTGGAGACTACGCGTATGGCCGTCCCGAAGCGGAAAACCTCGCCGAGCCGCCGCGGCATGCGACGCAGCCACGAAGCATTGCCCCGTGAAGCGCATGCCGAGTGCAGCAACTGCGGCGAGCTGAAGCGGCCGCACCACATCTGCGCCTCCTGCGGCCATTACGACGGCCGTGAAGTGGTGGGCGCTGGCAAGGCCCTGAAGGGCGCCGTACGCGTCTGACGGCGGTGTCAGGCAGCCCCTAGAGATGGCCGCCGACCCGGCCCGCCTGCACCCGCCGCCAGCCGAGCCGTTCACCCTTGCGGTGGACGGCATGGGCGGGGATCACGCACCCGAGACAATCGTGCGCGGCCTGGCCATCGCCTCTGAGCGTCATCCTGCAGCGCGCTTCCTGCTGGTCGGAGACATGGCGCGGCTCGCCCCATTGCTGGCGAGCTGCAAGCGAACGCAGGGCGTCTGCTCGGTCCGCCACACGCCGGACGCGATCACCGCCGACTGCAAACCGACCGTGGCCCTGCGGCTGCGCCAGGCCAGCATGCGGCTGGCGATCGACGCGGTGGCTAGCGGCGAAGCGCACGGCGTGGTCTCCGCCGGCAACACCGGCGCGCTGCTGGCATTGTCCAAGATCGTGTTGAAGACGCTGCCGGGCATCGACCGGCCGGCCATGGCGGCGATCATGCCGTCCGCCCGCGGCGACGTGGTCATGCTCGACCTGGGTGCCAACATCGCCTGCGACACCCGCAACCTCGTCGAGTTCGCGCTGCTGGGTGACATGTTCGCCCGCACCGTGCTGGGCCTAACGGCGCCCAGCATCGGCGTGCTGAACGTGGGCGCCGAGGAGGGCAAGGGCGACGACCAGGTGCGCGGTGCCGCCGAGATCATCCGGCGCAGCCACATCGGCGCGCAGTTTCACGGCTTCGTCGAGGGTCATGACATCGCCGCCGGCACCACCGACGTGATCGTCACCGACGGCTTCACCGGCAACGTGGCGCTGAAGACCGGCGAGGGCGCGCTAAAGCTGATCGGCGACCTGCTGCGCCAGGTCTTCGCCACCAACCTGTCCACCAAGGTGGGCTACCTGCTGGCCCGCCCGGGGCTCGACCAGTTGCGCGTCTGGCTGGATCCGCGCCGCTACAACGGCGCGGTGATGCTGGGCCTGAACGGCGTGGTGGTGAAGTCCCACGGCGGCACCGACGCGGAAGGCTTTGCCCACGCGCTGGACCTGGCGCTGGACATGGTGGAGCACCGCTTCAACGACCGTATTCGCGAGGGGCTCGGCCGGCTGGGCGGGATGATGGCGGCACAGGTGCCGGCCTGCGTGGCGGGCTCGGGCGCGCTGGAAGCGGCGCGGTCGTAACCTATGAGGCGGGCGCGTATCGCGGGAGTCGGCAGCTACCTGCCGGAGCGGGTCGTCACCAACGACGAGTTGGCCAGGACGGTGGACACCTCCGACGAGTGGATCGTCTCGCGCACCGGCATTCGCCAGCGCCATTTGGCCGGGCCGCACGAGACGGCAACCTTCATGGCGACGCGCGCGTCCGAGGCGGCGCTGGCCCAGGCGGGCGTGGCCGCGACCGAGGTGGACGCAATCATCCTGGCCACCGCCACCCCGGACGACGCGTTTCCCGCCACCGCCGTGCGGGTGCAGGCCGCGCTGGGCCTCTTCACCGGATTCGCCTTCGACGTGAGTGCAGCCTGCAGCGGCTTCATCTACGCGCTCGCCACCGCCGACGCGTTCATCCGCTGCGGCACCGTGCGCACCGCGCTGGTGATCGGCAGCGAAGTCTACTCGCGCATCCTCGACTGGTCCGACCGCAACACCTGCGTGCTGTTCGGCGACGGCGCTGGCGCAGTAGTGCTGCAGGCAGACGAGGGCGGTGCCGGCATCCTGTCCACTCACCTGCACGCCAACGGCGAGCACGCCGGCATGCTCTACGTGGACGGCGCCGTGGGCCAGCCGGAGCGGTCCGGTCACCTCGTGATGAAAGGGCAGGAGGTGTTCCGCCACGCGGTCGCCAAACTCGCCGCGGTGGTGGACGAAGCGTTGGACGCCAACGGCTTGTCCCACGCCGACGTGGACTGGCTGGTGCCTCACCAGGCCAACCGGCGCATCATCGACAGCATGGGCAAGAAGCTCGGCCTGCCGGCAGAGCGCGTGGTGGTGACCGTGGACCGGCACGCCAACACGTCGGCCGCATCCATTCCGCTGGCGCTGGCCGAAGCGGTGGCGGACGGGCGGATCAGGCGCGGGCAACTGGTGCTGATGGAAGCGCTGGGCGGTGGGCTGACCTGGGGGTCGGCGCTGGTAAGGTATTAGAGAAAGCGAGCGCTTCTTCCTCGTAAAAAAGAAGCAAAGAGCTTTTGTCGCGGCTGTCGCGGAGTCACCCCAGACGGACGCCCAAGCGACCAAATGTTTTTTGGTTCTTTCTTTCAAAAATGAACCGCTTGCTTCTTGTGTGCGCGTAACGCCTTGATCCTAAGTCATTTCGTTGACGCATGCGCCAGGCCACATTAACCTGCCGACATGAATACCGTAACCCGCGCGCATCTAGCTGAACGCATCTACGCGCAAGTCGGCCTGTCCCGCAACGAATCGGCCGACCTGCTGGAAGGCGTGCTGGAGCGTGTCTCGGCTGCGCTGGAAGCCGGAGAATCTGTCAAGATCAGCGGGTTCGGCACGTTTTCTATCAGGCAGAAAGGACGGCGCATCGGCCGCAACCCGAAGACCGGCGTCGAGGTGCCCATCATGCCGCGACGCGTGCTGGTGTTCCGGCCAAGCCAGGTGCTGAAGGCGCAGATCAACGGCCAGGCTATCCCCGACGGCGACGACGAATGAGCCCGGCGGCTCTCACCGACAAGCTGGACGCGCCGCCGCCGCCGGAGGGCGCCTTGGCGGACGCCAGGGAAGACGGGGGACGCCTGCGCCTGCGCAAGGCCGCCGGCGCGTTCCGCACCATCAGTGAAGTGGCAGACGAGCTGCATATCCCGCAGCACGTGCTGCGCTTCTGGGAGACCAAGTTCCCGCAGGTCAAGCCGCTCAAGCGGGGCGGCGGCCGGCGCTACTATCGGCCGGACGACATCACCCTGCTACGCCGCGTGTCCGACCTGCTCTACATCCAGGGCTATACCATCAAGGGGGTGCAGCGCCTGCTGCGCGAGGGCGGCGGCCGGCTTGCCGACAACATCCCCCCGCCGAACGAGGCAGAACGCCTGGAAGCACAGGCAGAACGTGCGCGGAGCGAGGCGGCGCCGCCGATCCAGCTCGTGATGCCGGTGGCAGCGGCGGCACAACCCCGGCGGCAGACCGAGGCGGAGCGGCTTCGCGCGGCGCTGGTGATGGCGCTGGGTGAGCTGGAGGCGATCAGGGCAAGCCTGAACAGCTAGGCAACCGGTCCTTTTTGAAGGAAGAACCAAAAAACTTTTGTTTCCCTAGGCACGCCGTGTAGAAAACTTCGCGACAGCGCTGACAAAAGCTTTTTGCTTCTTCTTTCCGAAAAGAAGACGCTTTCTTAAGCGTTCAGCAAGTCCTTAACCGCCTTGGCCGGCGCAAACGTCAGCTTACGCGCAGCCGCAATCTCGATCGTCTCGCCGGTGGCCGGGTTGCGACCCTGTCGTGCCGGAGTGTCCTTCACCCTGAACTGGCCGAAGCCGGCCAGCGCTACAGAGTCGCCGCTTTGCGCGGCCGAGGTGATCGCCTTGGTCACCGCGTCGAGTGCCTTGCGGACTTGCGACTTCTCCAGGCCGGCGCTGGAGGCGACATGTTCGATCAGCTCAGACGTGTTCATCCTGGTCAAATCCCCAAAATACCAGCCCCACAGAAAGCACCTTCCCCGAGTCCTGTCACCTGCGTGTTTTCCGGCGTTGTTGTGCAATCGCGGCGCGATTTCCGCCTGACGGAGAGCACGGCACCGGCCGAGTGGCTGTTGCAGCACAGGCCGGCCCGGTATGAGGGGAGCCAGGGAGACCAAGACATGCGCACGTGCTTTCCGTTCTCGGCCATCGTCGGACAGGAGGAGATGAAGCGGGCGCTGATGGTGGCGGCCGTGGACCCCAGCGTGGGCGGCGTGCTGGTGTTCGGCGACCGCGGCACCGGCAAGAGCACCGCCGTGCGCGCGCTGGCCGCCCTGCTGCCGCCGATGCAGGTGGTGGCCGGCTGCCGCTACGGCTGCGACCCTCGGCCTGGTGCCGCGCGGTGCGAGGAGTGCGCGGCGCGCGCCGAACCGCTGCCGGCGCAGGCTGCCCCGGTGCCGGTGGTGGACCTGCCGCTGGGCGCCACCGAGGACCGTGTGGTCGGCGCGCTGGATCTGGAGCGCGCTCTGACCCGCGGCGAGCGCGCCTTCGAGCCGGGCCTGTTGGCGCGCGCCAACCGCGGCTTCCTCTACATCGACGAGGTGAACCTGCTGGAGGACCACCTGGTCGACTTGCTGATCGACGTGGCGGCGTCCGGCGAGAACGTCGTCGAGCGCGAGGGGCTGAGCGTGCGCCACCCTGCCCGCTTCGTGCTGGTGGGCAGCGGCAACCCCGAGGAGGGCGAGCTGCGGCCGCAGCTGCTGGACCGCTTCGGCCTCTCTGTGGAGGTGAGCACGCCGGCCGACATCGCGTCGCGAATCGACATCGTCCGCCGGCGCGACGCTTTCGAGCGCGACCCGGCAGGATTCGCCGATACCTGGCGGGCGGAAGACGACAGGCTGCGGCAGCGCATCGAGGCGGCGCGCGCGCTGCTGGCGGGCGTGGAGGTGCCTGACGCGGTGCTGGAGCAGGCGGCGCGGCTGTGTATGGCGCTGGGCACCGACGGGCTGCGGGCGGAGCTGACGCTGCTGCGGGTGGCCCGCGTGCTGGCGGCGCTGGACGGCGCGCCGTCCGCCACCGACGCGCATGTGCGCCAGGCCGCACCCTCCGCGCTGCGCCACCGGCTGCGGCGCGACCCGCTCGACGAATCGGGCTCCACCGCGCGAGTGTCCCGTGCCATGGGCGAGATATTCGCCGATGCTTAGCGCTGCTGGCCTAGCGCAGGTGCTCGATGCCGAGCCAGGAGCCGGCTTTTCGCAGGCAGGTGTTGCGCCGCGTCTGGTCACGGCCGGGGAGCCGCGCGGAGTGTCTGCCGGGGCTGGCGCGCCGACCGAGTACGCGGCCCTGTGGTCGGATGCGTGCAGCGTGCTGGACCTGTTGGCGGTTGACCTCGCGGGGCTGGGCGGCGTGTGCGTCCGTGCTCAGGCCGGTCCGGTGCGGGCGTGCTGGCTGCAGCGTTTGACCGAAATTTTTTCAATCGTGCGGCGGATGCCGGCCAGCATCGGCGACGCGGCGCTGCTGGGTGGCACCGACCTGGCCGCCACGCTGCAGGCCGGCCGGCCAGTCGCGGCGCGCGGGCTGCTGGCCGGGGCGGCGGGGGGCGTGGTGGTGGCAGCGATGGCCGAACGCATCGCGCCGGGGCTTGCAGGCCGGCTGGCGGCTTGCCTGGATACGGATGGCGGGTTCGCCCTGGTGGCATTGGACGAGGGTGCCGGACCGGAGGAGGCCTGCCCGGCCGCGCTGCTCGACAGGTTGGCGTTCCACGTCGATCTTGGCGACCTCTCGTATCGGGACGCGGTCACCCGGCCGGCCGACCGTCAGCACCTGGCGGAGGCACGGACGCTGCTGCCTCGCGTCGAGGTGCCGGAGGAGGTGGTGCAGGCGCTGTGCGGCACTGCGCTGGCGCTCGGCGTCGGGTCGGCGCGGGCGCCGCTGCTGGCGCTGCGGGCGGCCAGGGCGGCGGCTGCGCTGGACGGGGAGGATGTGGTGAGCCTGTCCCACGCCGGACTGGCCGCGCGTCTGGTGCTGGCGCCGCGCGCCACGAGGCTGCCGCAAGCGGACGCTGCGCCGGAAGAGGTGCCGCCCGAAGCTGCCAAAGCCGGCGACACGCAACCGGAGAACAGCCAGGCCGCAAAGGAGCAGCCGCCAGCGACGGAGCCCGCGCAGACGCAGCCGCCTGCGGCCTCACCGGACCTGCCCGAGCCGGGCAGCGCGAGGGACACCAGGCAAGATGCGGCGGCTACCCCGGACCGCGGCGACGTGACGCAGGCGACCGAGCTGCTTCTGGATGCCACGCGCGCGGCCATTCCGGCCGGTCTGCTGGCCCGGCTGCAGGCGCGGGACTTTCGCAGCGCCGGTCCGGCGGGTCGGCAAGGTGCGGCGCAGAAGACCACGCAACGCGGCCGCCCGGTGGGCGTGCGTGCCGCACCGCCCGAGCGCGGCGCCAAGCTGAACCTGATCGAGACGCTGCGCGCCGCTGCCCCCTGGCAGGCCCTGCGCCGCCGCGAGGCGAGCCAATCGGGCTCAGGCGCCGCTCTCAAGGCCTGCTCGGGTGATCCCGCTCCAAATTCGAGCCAAGGTCGCGCTCTACAGGATGCGGGCTTAGGCGCTGAAGCTGCGGGTGCGCGGTCGACCGACGCCGCTTCGGACGTGAGCCTGGCCCGTATCCTGCCGGATGCGGGATCAAGCGGCGCCACTCTCAACGGGCGGTCGGGCTGCGCGGCCCCGGACACGGGCAAGGCGCGCCCGATGGGGAATTCGGCAATAGGTGACGCTGCGCCGGGTGCGCGCTCCGGCGGCATCGTTTCGGAGTTGGGCGGAGCTCGCGCCTGGCTGGACGCGGGGTCAGGCGCCGTCGCTCCCGGCGCGCCGTTGGTGGGCGGCGCTCCGGACGTGAGCGCAGACGGCACGCCGCGGATTTCGGGGTCTGGCCGCACTGCTCAAAGCGCGAGGCCGTACTACCCAGTGCCGGATGCGAGGCCGGGCCGCGTCCTGCTGCGCCGCGACGATTTCCGCGTCACTCGCATGGAGGCGCGCAGCCGCACCACCACCATTTTCGTGGTGGACGCGTCGGGTTCCTCCGCGCTCAACCGGCTCGCCGAAGCCAAGGGGGCTGTCGAGCTGCTGCTGGCGGACTGCTATCGGCGGCGCGACCAGGTCGCCGTGGTGGCGTTCCGCGGCCGGGGCGCGCAGGTACTGCTGCCGCCGACGCGCTCGCTCGTGCGGGCCAAGCGCAGCCTGGCCGGCCTGCCGGGGGGCGGCGGCACCCCGCTCGCCGCCGGCATCGAGGCGGCGTTCCTGCTGGCGGAGACGTCGCGACGCGGCGGTGCGGCGCCGACGCTGGTGCTGCTGACCGACGGGCGGGCCAACGTCACCAGGGCCGGTACTGCCGGCCGCGACGCCGCTGCGGCAGAGGCGGCGCAGGCCGCGCGGCGGGTGCGCGCGTCCGGCGTCGCCTGCCTGGTGCTCGACATTTCGCCCAGGCCGGCCGCGGAAGCGGGGCGGCTGGCACGCGAGATGGGCGCGCTTTACATCCCCCTGCCCTACGCAAACGCTACGACCGTGTCGTCGGCCGTGCGCGCCGCTTCCCGCCGGTGAGCGCCGAGGCCGCGCCGCCCGCCAGCTGGGCGCAGGACGGTGCTGGCTGGCCCAACCGCGAGGCCAGCCGGTTCGTGCGCGCCGGCGGGATAACCTGGCACGTGCAGCAGATGGGCGGCGGCCCGCCGCTTTTACTGGTGCACGGCACCGGCGCCTCCACCCATTCCTGGCGCGGCGTGATGCCGATTCTCGCGCGGCACTTTTCGGTGTTGGCGGTCGACCTGCCGGGGCACGGCTTCACCCAGGTCTCGGCCCGCCACCGCCTGACCCTGCCGGGCATGGCGCGCGACCTGGCCGGGCTGTTGCGGGAGATGGGGGAGGCGCCGGTGCTTGCCGTAGGCCATTCGGCCGGCGCGGCCATCCTGGCGCGCCTGTGCCTGGACGGTGCCGCCGACCCAGCCGGCCTGGTCAGTCTGAACGGCGCTTTCCTGCCGCTGGGCGGTCCGGCCGGCCAGGTATTCGCGCCGTTGGCGCGGCTGCTGGTGGATCTGCCGATACTGCCGCAGCTGTTCGTCTGGCGCGCGCGTCATCCGGGGATGGTGGATAGGCTGCTGGCCGGCACCGGGTCCCGGCTCGACGCTGACGGCATCGCACTCTACGCGCGGCTGGTGCGGATGCCGGGCCACGCGGCGGGGGCGCTGCGGATGATGGCGGGGTGGGACCTCGCACCGCTGGTGCGCGACCTGCCGCGGTTGCGGCCGAAGCTGCTGCTGGTGGCGGGTTCGGGCGACCGGGCGATCCCGCCGGGCGATTCGCAGCGCCTGGCCGCAATGGTGCCGGGCGCGCGGGTAGTGATGCAGCCGGGGTTTGGGCACCTCTCGCACGAGGAGGACCCGGGTGGCACGGCCGCGCTCATCCTGTCGTTTGCGCGGGAGGTGGGCGCGGAGTGAAGGCGTTGCTCGCGAACGGTTGGCTGCTGGACGCGATCCTCGCCGGCGTGGTGCTGGAGGCGGTCGTTCTGAGTGCGTTGTTTCGCCAGACCGGGCGCGGGGTGCGGCCTGGCGACCTGGTGGCGAACCTGGCGGCGGGGGCGTGCCTGTTGATGGCCATGCGGCTGGGGATGGCGGGCGCTTGGTGGGGCTGGGTGTGTGCCTGCCTGGGGGGCGGGCTGGTGTGTCACGTGGCGGACCTTCGCGAGCGGTGGCGTTGACTAGGGCGGAAGCGCGCCGGGTCTGCTCCAGGGTTTAACGGCGGATGCGTGCGCAGCGCGGTAGCGAGGGCGGTTGACCACGAAGGCACGAAGGACACGAAGAAGCAAAGGTTCGCTACAATGTAGCGCTGACACGTTGGAGGCAGAGCTGTCAGCAGCCGTGCGTTGCAGGGTGAAGCGGAGCGCTCGGAACAGCGCGAGGAGCAAAATTGTTTTGCTTCTGTTTTGCAGAAAAGAAAGCTTTGCCTTCCCTTTTGAGCTGCAAGGATCTCCCGCTTGAGGTCCTAGAACACGACTATTTGTTTCTATATCATTTCGACCAGCCGTATGGTTCAATATGTTGGCGTGCCGAAGTGTGGAGCGCGTCCAGCCAGTCCGCGACTGCCGAGTGACAACCTTTTTGCTTGTTTTTCTCGGATAGAGAACGCCTTGCTTTCACCCCTAGCGCCATCTGTAAACTTAGGCTTACAGTTCTCATGATGACGCATGTCAACAACCCTGACCAATTGGACCCACGCCCGCACGCCATCGTCATAGGCAGCGGCTTCGGCGGTCTGGCCGCAGCGATCCGCCTGGGTGCACGCGGCTACCGGGTAAGCGTGCTGGAGCAGCTCGATGCGCCCGGTGGCCGCGCCTACGTCTACCGGCAAGACGGTTTTACGTTCGACGCCGGGCCCACCATCGTCACCGCGCCGTTTCTGCTGGAGGACTTGTGGGCGCTGTGCGGCCGCAGCCTGGCCGAGGACGTAGAGTTGCGCCCTGTCAGCCCGTTCTACCGCATCCGATTCCACGACGGCGAGACGTTCGACTACACCGGCGACGCTGACGCCATGCGGGCGGAGGTGGGCCGCTTCAGCCCGTCCGACGTGGCCGGCTACGAGCGTTTTATGGCGGCGAGTGCGGAGATCTACCGCGTCGGCTTCGAGCAGTTGGGCGACGTGCCGTTCGACAGCTGGACCGACATGGCCAAGCTGGCGCCGCAGTTGCTGCGCCTGGGCAGCCTGCGCAGCGTGCACGGGCTGGTGGGCAGATACGTCAAGGACGAGCGGCTGCGCACGGTGCTGAGTTTCCACCCGCTGCTAGTGGGCGGCAACCCGTTCGCGGCGAGCTCCATCTACAGCCTGATCTGCTTCCTCGAGCGTCGCTGGGGCGTGCACTTCGCCATGGGCGGCACCGGCGCGCTGGTCGCCGGCCTGGTGCGGCTGATCGAGGGTCAGGGCGGACGCGTGCGCTGCGGCGTCAAGGTGGCCGAGATCACCGTGGCGGACGGGGCTGCTACCGGCGTGCGGCTGGAGGGTGGCGAGAGCCTGCGGGCCGACGTCGTGGTCTCCAACGCCTGCGCGGCGCACACCTACGGCACGCTGCTCGGGGGCACGCGCCGGCGGCGCTGGACGGACGCCAGGATCGCCCGCGCGCGCCACTCGATGAGCCTGTTCGTCTGGTATTTCGGCACGCGGCGGCGTTACGAGGACGTGGCGCACCACACGATCCTGCTCGGCCCGCGCTACCGCGGGCTGCTGGACGACATCTTCGTGCACCAAAAGCTGGCGGACGATTTCAGCCTGTACCTGCACCGGCCGACGGCGACCGACCCGTCGCTGGCGCCGCCGGGTTGCGACACGTTCTACGTGCTCTCCCCGGTGCCGAACCTGGCGAGCGGCACCGACTGGCAGGCGCAGGCCGAGCCTTACCGGGCGAAGATCGCGCGTGCACTTTCGCAGACCGTGCTGCCCGGGCTGGAGGGCGAGCTGGTGACCTCGCGCCTGCTGACGCCGCAGGATTTCTCCGACCGCCTGTTGTCCTACCGCGGCGCCGCCTTCGGGCTGGAGCCGATCCTGACGCAGAGCGCCTGGTTCCGCCCGCACAACCGCAGCGAGGAGGTGGCCAATCTGTTCCTGGTGGGCGCCGGCACGCATCCGGGTGCCGGGTTGCCGGGCGTGCTGTCCTCCGCACGCGTTCTCGACAAGGTGGTGCCCGATGCAGCTGTCTTCGCCGCGGCCTGAGGATCTGGCCGCGATCGCCAGTCGTGGCACCTCCCCATGCAGTGCTGGGCAGCGTCCTGTCGTGGCCCCGCGCGCGCAAGCACGGCTGCGCGACTTGTGGTCAGGCCAGAGGCGCTCCCGATCCGACGACGGCCAGACCTGCGTCGATGAGGCGGTCGGTGGACGAGCGGGTCTAGACCAGACTGGCAACGGTCGGGCTGGCGCCGATCAAGCCGGGCCCGGACAAGCCGGCGCCGACCGGTCGGTCGTCGATCGAACAACAGTCAACTGGACGAGCGCACACCAGGCGGGTGCAGGTCAGGCAGCCCTCGACCCGGCTAGCCAGGCAGCCCGCGACCTGGCCGATTGCGGGGCGTTGATGCGCGGCGGCTCGCGCACCTTCTTCGCTGCCTCGCTGCTGCTGCCGCGCCGGGTCTGCGCGCCGGCGACCGCGCTCTACGCCTTTTGCCGTCTTGCCGACGACGCGATCGACGACGGGGCGATCGTCGATGGAGCGGCCGACCATGCAGCGGCCGACGGTGGGGCGGCCGACGGTGGGGTGATAGTTAACGGGTCGACCAACGATCGGGCGATCGACGACGGCGCCCGCAAGCAGGCCGCTTTGCGCACGCTGCGCCGCCGGCTCGACCTGGCTTATGCGGGCGCGCCGGCAGACCTGGCCGCCGACCGTGCGTTCGCCGCAGCGGTTGCCCGACACGATTTGCCGCGCGCGCTTCCCGAGGCGTTGCTGGAAGGTTTCGATTGGGACGCTCAAGGCCGCCGGTACGAGGACCTGCCGGCACTGCACGCCTACGCAGCCCGCGTGGCCGGCACGGTGGGGGCGATGATGGCGGTGCTGATGGGCGTGCGCGGCCGTGACGCGCTGGCCCGCGCCTGCGAACTGGGCATCGCCATGCAGCTCACCAACATCGCCCGTGACGTCGGCTGCGACGCGCGCGCCGGCCGCGTCTACCTGCCGCTGTCGTGGCTGCGTGAAGAGGGTATCGATCCCAACGCCTGGCTTGCCGACCCGGTGTTCACCCCGGCGCTGGGCCGCGTGGTGCAACGGCTGCTGGCAGAGGCGACGGCGCTGTATGCGAGCGCCGCCTCCGGCATCGCCTGCCTGCCGGCCGATTGCCGGCCGGCCATCCGCGCCGCCGGGCTGATCTACGCCGAGATTGGCCAGGACATCGCAGCTTCCGGCTACGAAAGCGTCTCCCGCCGCGCCCGCGTGCCGGGATCGCGCAAGGCGGCGCTCATCCTGCGCAGCCTCGCCGCCGTACGGACGCCGGTGCTGCACGCCCGCGCGCCAGGCTTGAAACAGGCACAGTTCCTGGTGGACGCTGCGTTCGCGGAGACAGCCCACCGCTCGCGTTTCGCACCCGCGCGCGCAGTGGAGACGCGCGTGCTGTGGCTGCTGGATCTGTTCCAGCAGCTCGACCAGAGGCGGCTGGAGACGCCGTAGGTGTACAAGTGGGAATGGGCCATCATGGAACTGTTGGTCCTGGCGTTCCTGGTATGGGAGCTGGTATCGGTCCGCAGGTCGATCGCAAAAGACCGCACGGATACCACCAAGGACTAGACGATGCGCCGACCCTCGACGATCGCCGCGCTGGCACTCTGCATGGCAGCAGCGGGCGCGGCCGACGCGCTATCCGCGACGCCCACGAAGAGTGCTAAGCGCGGCGTCGCCTACGACCTCGCGTCGACGGCCGACATGGCGGCGCTGTCTCCCGGTGTGAGCTGGTGGTATAATTGGGGGTCGGCACCCAACGCCGCGTTGCCGGGTAACGCCGCGGCGAAATACCAGATCGACTACTACCCCATGCTGTGGAACGGCGACTTCCAGGCCGCAACGGTCGAAGCCTTCCTGGCAGCGCATCGCAGGATCAAATACCTGCTCGTGCTCAACGAACCCAACGTCGGGGGCCAGGCCTACCTGACGCCGCAACAGGCCGCGGCGCTGTGGCCGCAATACGAGGCTGTGGCTGCCGCCGCGCACGTGAAGATCGTGGGCCCGCAGATCACCTGGGGCACGATGCCCAACTACACCGACCCGGTGGCGTGGCTGGACGCGTTCTACGCCGCCTACGAAGCGGCCAACGGCGGGCGCGCGCCGCGGCTCGACTACCTCGGGTTCCACTGGTACGACTACGGGTTGGACAACCAGCTCGCACGGCTCGACAAATACGGCAAACAGATCTGGGTCACCGAGTTCGCCAACTGGCACAGCCAGGATGACGGCGCGCAGATCGACACGCTGGCCAAGCAGGAGGCGCAGATGACCGCGATGGTGGCGATCTGCGAACAGCGCAGCGACGTGTTCCGGTATGCGTGGTTCACTGGACGTTGGAGTCCGGACCCGCATTACACCAGCCTGCTCGGCGCCGCCGGGGAGTTGACGGGTTTGGGGGCGCTTTACGTGACGTTGCCACACTGAGAAAAAGCAAGGCCTTCTTTTTCGAGAAAAAGAAGCGAAAAGCTTTTGCGGACTTACCTGCGACGCGTGTGCAAGGAGGCCGGGGATCGTTTCCTTGCGCCAGTTTCATGGGGGATGTGAATGCCGCTTACCTTGAACGGGTTCGTGTCGGATAGGGGAAACGAGCCGACGGATTGGCAGCACGCCGTGCTCAAACCTTCGGTGACGATGACCTGGCATCACACGATACCTTGGAATACTCTGAGCTGCGTGTGGAACGCCTTGGTGCAGGGCCAACACTGGCAGGCGGCCGCGAAGTTCCTCTACCTCGTCGGCGTCACCTTCCCCAACCCGGTGATCGAGAAGATCAAGACGTCCTCCCTCGACGATCGCGACGCGCTGCACACGCGGCTGACCTGGCAGGGCTGGAACATCGTCGAAGGACCAGGCGAAGCGTTCCGCGACGACGATCCGGGCGAGGCGTTCGATTCTTGGCCGGGCGTCGGCATGACATCGAACCAACGCACGACACACCAGGAGGTGAGATCCCTCTACACCGTGATGCAGCAGGTTGCCGCGCAGCCCCTGGTCGCCGGCACACAGAACCGCACCGTTGACGCCATGATGGCGAGCCGGTTGGAGCAGGCCTTCGACAAGGTGAAGCAGGCGCTGCGCGGCAAATCCTACGTGCCCTGGACGGAGGCGATGTGGTTCGCCAAGAGAGAGGGCCGGGTGAACAAGAACATGCACGCGGTCTGGGATGTCCAACCCGTCTGGCGCAAGCGGCAGGCGAGTGATCCTTGAGAAAGCAAGCGAGCGCTTCTTTGTCGAGAGGAGAAAAAACTTTTGCTCTCGTTGGTGCCGACGGCTGACACGCTTCAGCTCCGCACGCGCTTACAGGAACAAAGTTGTGCTTCTTCAGTGTCCGTTTGCAAAGTTGGCCTGGTGAGTCAGCTGGCAGGGTTGTCCGAGCACCGGAGCACAGGAACACGCGTCAGGTGGCCGCCCGGGCAACTTTGCAGACCGACACTCAACAAAGAAGCGCGTTCCTCGGCGCCTTGAACGGTAGCATCAACTGCACCCAAGGCTGCACGAACCTGTCCAGCGACACGCTCTCGTGCACCGCCGTGACGTCTTCGCCCAACACGCGCGAGGCGATCACCGAGCGCGTGTAAAACGGCGCGTCCTCTAGCACCTGCACCACGCGCGGCGCGCTGCCTGCGTCGGCCAGCGTGCTACGCGGCATCCCCCAGAAGCCCGGCTTCATCGTGGCGAGCTTCGGAGCCTCGATCTCGCGCGCGGCGCCGTGTGCGTCGTAGCGCAGCGTGGTGCAGAACTGCGCGCCGTCGCGGCGTGTGCCGTGGTAGAGCACCGCCATGCCGTCCTGCAGCGGTGCGCGGCACCAATCCCAGGAGACGAAGCCGTCTTCCAGCGGTTCGTCGCCGGCGTTGGTGTCGAAATACGCGGTGCCTTGCCAGCGGAGATCCGGTTTGCGCAAGCAGACCTCCACCCGCGCGCCCGGTGCAATCGGCGACCAGCGGTGGCGGCCCACGCCGTCCAGCGCCACCTCGTGCGTAGCCAGCCCAGTGGGATGCAGCTTGATGGTGCCGCGCAACCGGGTCGGCAAAGGCGCAGTCACCTCCTCAATTTCCGCGGTCAGCGAGGTGCCGTCCCAGCGCAAGAAAGACGGGCCGATCTGCAGGTTGTCCGCGTCGCGCGACAGCGCGCCAGCGCCGCGTTCGGTCATCGCCCAACGTTTGCCGCCGCGTCCGTAAAGCGCCACGTTCATCGTGACGTGGTTCTGCGGATCGCCACTGCCGTGCCGGCGCGCGAGGCGATACCAGGGCGAAAACACGCTGCCGATGAAGGCGATCAGCGTCAGGCCGTGTTGGCCATCGTCGCTGAGCGCGTCGAGGTACCACCAGGCGTAGCCGCGCGGGACCACTGCCTTGTCGAACGCCCATCCTCGAGCAGGGCCGCTGCCGCCAGCCGGCCGGAGAGTGCCGCCATCGGCACGCCCGCCCCCGGATGCGTGCTGCCCCCCGCCAGGTACAGGCCGGGGATCTTGGTGCGACTGCCCGGGCGCTGGAACGTCGCCATCGGGCCGTGCACCGCTTGGCCGTACAGCGCTCCCCCCGTCGCCGGGAACAACGCGTTGAAGTGCTGCGGCGCTGTCACCACGCTGGCTTGCGAACTCCGCTCCACCTGCAGGCCGCAGCGCGCCATGTGGGTGAACGCCTGTTGCGCGCATCGGTCGATCTCCGTGTTGGTGAGTGGGGTGGCGTCGCCGTCCGGCGGCGCGTTGACCAGGCAGAGCAGGCGTTCGGGCCCGTCGGGTGCGGGGTCATCGTCTGTGCGGTCCTGCGCGCAGACGTAGATGGTGGGCGTTTGCGGCAGGCGGCGGTGGGTGAAGATGTCGGTGAACTCTGCCGCGTAGTCCGGCTGGAAGAACACGTTGTGGCGGGTGAGCGGGAAGCCGTGCGTGCGCGCGCGCATCGCCCAGGTGAGTGCCGAAAGCGACCGCCGCGCAGGCCGCACCGCCGGTGTTGCGCGCGCTACCGCGTCGCCGAAACACATGGCCAGTGCTGAGGAATCCGCGTTCACCACCACTGCGTCCGCGCCGACGCGCTCGCCGCAGCACAGCACCACGCCGCTCGCACGACCGGATTGCGTCTCGATCCGTGCCACGTCTGCGTTGGTGCGGATGGTCACGCCCAGCGAGGCCGCGAGTGCTGCCAGCGCGCGGGCCAGCGCGTGCATGCCGCCGTCCACCAGCCACACGCCGTCCTGTTCCACGTGCGCGACCAGCATCAACGTCGCCGGCGAGAGGTAGGGCGAAGAACCGCAATAGGTGGCGTAGCGGCCGAACAGCTGGCGCAGGCGCGGATCGGAAAAATGCGTCGCCAGGGCTCCTGACAACGTATCGAACGGGCTGATCTGCAGCATCGGGCCGACGCCGGCCGCACGTACCAGGGAGAGCGGGTTGGGCAGCTTCGAACGCAGAAACGGGCCTTCCAGCGTGCGGTAGATACGTTGTGCACGTGCGGCGAAGTCGCGGAAGCCGCGCGCCTCGGCGGGGCCGGCGAACGCGCCGATCGCGTCTGTTGTCTGGTCCAGGTCGGCGTACAGGTCCAGGCGCGTGCGCTCGTCCCAAGCGTGCCGCGCGAGGATGTGCGCCGGCCGCAACGCCACGTGGTTGGCGAACTGCGAGCCGGCATCGGCGAACAACTGCTCGAACACCCAGCGCATGGTGAACACGGTGGGTCCGGCGTCGATCAGCGCGCCGCCCGCCTGCACCTGGCGCACTTTGCCGCCGGGCGTGGCCTGCCGCTCCAGCAGCGTCACGTGGCATCCGGCCATGGCGAGGTCGATAGCGGCGGTCAAGCCGCCGACACCGGCGCCGATCACCGCAACCTGGCGTTGCGCCATCCCGTGACGATCCTTGTTGACACGACTGTCAATAGAAGCTGACAGTCTTACTGGCAAGATGGATTGACAGCAGGAGGTGGGCATGGAGCCGATGGCGCGGATCGAACGGGTGCTCAACGCTGCCGTCTCGCAGGCCGAAGCACCGGGCTGTCCGCCCGGCCTGGCCGCCGCCATGCGCGACAGCGTGTTTCCCCGCGGCGCCCGCATCCGCCCGCGGCTGTGCCTGGCCGTGGCCGCCGCCTGTGGCGAGGACGCGCCGGCCCTGACCGACGCCGCGGCGGCCGCAGTCGAGCTACTGCACTGCGCCTCCCTGGTGCACGACGACATGCCCTGCTTCGACGACGCCGAAACCCGCCGCGGCCGCCCGAGCGTGCACCGCGCGCACGGCGAAATGCTGGCCCTGCTGGCGGGCGACGCGCTGATCGTGCTTGCCTTCCAGATCATGGCCGAAGCCGCCATGTTGCAGCCCGCGCGCCTCGTGCGACTGGTGGGCGCCATTGGCCGCGGCGTCGGCGTGCCGCGCGGCATTGTCGCCGGCCAGGCCTGGGAGTGTGAGCAGACCGCCGACCTGGCGCTTTACCAGCGCGAGAAGACCGGCGCGCTGTTTGCCGCCGCCACCCTGGCCGGCGCTGCAGCGGCAGGGGCCGAGCCGGAAGCCTGGCGCGCGCTTGGCCTGCGGCTGGGCGAGGCCTACCAGGTGGCCGACGACATCCGCGACGCCACCTGCTCGGCCGAGGCACTGGGCAAGCCGGTGGGCCAGGACGCGGCACACGGGCGGCCGAACGCGGTGGCGCAACTGGGGCTGGGCGGCGCGGTGGGCTGGCTGGAGGATTTGGCGAACCAGGCGATGGAGTCGGTGCCGGCTTGCTTGGGGCAGAGCGCGTTGCGGAGCCACATCCTTAGCGAGACGATGCGGTTGCTGCCGGTGGAGCTGGCGCAGAGTGCAGCTTGAAGAAAGCAAACGGTTCTTTTTTGAAAAAAAGAACCAAAAAACTTTTGCGCCCTGGGGTACACGCCTGTTGAACGGTCCGCGACAGCAGGGACAAAAGTTTTTTGCTTCTTTTTTTCAAAAAAGAAGGCCTTCCTCCCCCGAGTTCCGCGCCTGGGCCGCGCGCTTCCCCCTCACCCGCCCGATCGCCCGTGCCCGCACACGCGCTCTGTTCGACATCTGTGCCGGCTTCGTCTACGCGCAAATCCTTTATGCGTGCGTGCAGCTGCATCTTTTCGAGATCCTCGCAGAAGGGCCGCAAACGCCCGACGCACTCGCCGGCCGCCTGCAAATGCCGCTGGACGGCGCGACGCGCCTGCTGGACGCCGCGGTCTCGCTGCGGCTGGCGGCCAGGCGGCGCGGCGGTCGCTACGGGCTGGGGCCGTTGGGCGCCGCAATGGTGGGCAACGACGCGGTCACCGCGATGGTGACGCACCACGCCATGCTCTACGCCGACCTCGCCGACCCGGTGGCGCTGCTGCGCGGCGAATCGGGGCCGACACGGTTGTCGGCGTATTGGGCGTACGCGCGGTCCGCCGCGCCGTCCGAATCGGCACCGGCGCAGGTGGGCGGCTACACCGCGCTGATGGCGGCGTCCCAAGCGCTGGTCTCCAACGAACTGCTCGATGCCTACGACGTGCGCCGGCACCGCGTGCTGCTGGATGTTGGCGGCGGCGACGGGTCGTTCCTGCAAGCGGCGGCGTCGCGGGCGCCCGCTCTGCGCGTGGTGCTGTTCGACCTGCCGGCGGTGGTTGAGCGCGCGCGGGCGCGATTCGCGCAGGCGGGGTTGTCTGCGCGGGCGCAGGCGGTGGGCGGCAGCTTCCTGACCGATCCGCTTCCCGCAGGTTGCGACCTGATCTCGCTGGTGCGGGTGGTGCACGACCACGACGACGCCTCGGTGCGCCACATGCTGCGCCAGGCCTGGCTGGCACTGCCCCCAGGCGGCACGCTGTTGCTGGGGGAGCCGATGGCGGCAACCAGCGGCGCCGAGCGGATGGGCGATGCGTATTTCGGCTTCTACCTGCTGGCCATGGGCAGCGGGCGGCCACGCAGCGCCGCGGTGCTGACGTCCATGCTGCAGCAGGCCGGCTTCCCGCAAATCCGGCAGGCCGCCACGAGCACGCCGATGCTGACCAGCTTGCTGGTGGCCAAAAAGGCGTGACTGCCGCTCGTACGACTGAACGGAACCGACTGATGTGTAAATCTTGATTGACAGCAGCGGATGTAAGGTTAGGCTTACATAGGCACAGGCAATCGCGCCGGTTCGGACAAACGTAAGGAGGCCACCATGCAGACAAATGCAGTCGTATTGAGCGGCCCCGAACAACTGGCCGTCCGGACCGTCGACTTGGTGCCGCCTGGTGCCGACGACGTTGTTGTCGACATCGCCTGGAGCGGGATCAGCACCGGCACCGAGCGTCTGCTCTACACCGGCCGCATGCCGCCCTTCCCGGGCATGGGCTACCCGCTGGTGCCAGGCTACGAATCGGTCGGCCGCGTGTGCAGCGCCGGCGACGGTGCACGGCTGGAGCCGGGCCAGCTCGTGTTCGTGCCGGGCGCCAACTGCTACGGCGAGATCCGCGGGTTGTTCGGCGGCACCGCTTCACGCGTGGTGACCAGCGGTGCGCGCGTGATGCCGGTGCCAGACGCACTGGGCGAGTCGGCAAGCTTGCTGGCCCTGGCAGCAACGGCGCGACACGCGCTCGCACTGCCCGGGGTGCCGCAGCCGGACCTCATCGTCGGGCACGGCACTGTCGGGCGGCTGCTGGCGCGCCTGGCAATCGCTGCCGGCGCGCGGCCTGTAGTGTGGGAGACCAACCCAGCGCGGCGCTCTGGTGCGACCGCCTACGCCGTCGTTGACCCGGCCGAGGACACCCGGCGCGACTACCGCTGCGTCGTCGATGCCAGCGGCAACGCAGACATTCTCGATGTGTCGGTGGCGCGGCTGGCGGCGGGCGGCACGATCGTGCTGGCTGGCTTCTACGACCGGCTCAGCTTCGCTTTTCCGCCGGCCTTCATGCGGGAAGCGCGCATCCTGATCGCCGCGCAGTTCACGCCGGCGGACACCACCGAGGTGTTGCGTCTGGTGGCGTGCGGCGCGCTGTCGCTGGACGGGCTGATCACCCACCGCGCGCCGGCAGCCGAGGCGGAAGATGCTTACAGGACCGCGTTTTCTGACGAACTATGCCTGAAAATGGTGCTCGATTGGAGAGACTTCGCATGAACGCAACCGTCAGCCCGACGCCCGCCGCACCGCAGATGAGCATGGCCGACGCGTTGCGCGCGGAAGCCTCCATCGAGCCGGATGCGGTGGTGACCGCGCCTGCGAAGAAGGAAACGCAGATCATCGCGATCTACGGCAAGGGCGGCATCGGCAAGAGCTTCACGCTGGCCAACCTCAGCTACATGATGGCGCAGCAGGGTAAGCGCGTGCTGCTGATCGGCTGCGACCCCAAGAGCGACACCACCAGCCTGCTGTTCGGCGGCCGCTCCTGCCCGACGATCATCGAGACCTCGTCGAAGAAGAAGCTGGCCGGCGAGGCGGTGTCGATCGGCGACGTGTGCTTCAAGCGCGACGGCGTCTACGCGATGGAGCTGGGCGGCCCGGAAGTCGGCCGCGGGTGCGGCGGACGCGGCATCATCCACGGTTTCGAGCTGTTGGAGAAACTCGGTTTCCATGAGTGGGGGTTCGACTACGTGCTGCTCGACTTCCTCGGCGACGTGGTGTGCGGCGGCTTCGGCC
>CAXSZX010000011.1:0-132353 GCA_964242115.1 uncultured Acetobacteraceae bacterium
ACGAACACGTCCTCGCCGCGCACGTTCTCCTGGATCTCGACGAAGATCTCCATGTCGGCGAAGCGGCGCACGGAGGCGCGCGTGAGCGGCAGGTTCAGGTTGCGTGCCACCGCCTCGGCCAGCGGCCGATTGCTGTTACAAGCGACAATCTTCATCCTGGCCCGGGCCCCCTCGGCGGCGCGCGTCCTATAGCCGGGCGCATTCTGCCTGTCACGGGTTTGTCACGCATGGCCGCCGGTGGATTGCTGCCGACATGCTGTCTTGCCGGCGGCGCACGGTTGGGCGACGTTCAGGGATGAAATGCCTGGTTCTCGGCTCGGCTGCGGGCGGCGGTTTCCCGCAGTGGAATTGCGGCTGCACGCTGTGTACGCTGGCCCGCGCCGGCGATAAGCGGGCGCTGCCCCGCTCGCAGGTGTGCGTCGCGGTCAGCGCCGGCCGGCAAGACTGGGTGCTGGTGGGCGCGCCGCCGGATTTGCGCCAGCAGATACTCGACAACCCCGCGCTGGCGCCGCGTGCGGCGCGGGACTCGCCGGTGGCCGGCGTGGTGCTGGTCAGCGCGGACGTGGACGGCATGGCCGGGCTGCTGGTGCTGCGCGAACAGCAGCGCCTGCGCGTGTGGGCGCCGGCGCCGATCCTGCGCATCCTGGCGGAGAACCCGATCTTCGCGTCGCTGGACCCGGCCCTGGTTGAGCGCATCGAGGTCACGCCCGGCCAGCCGGTGAACACCGGCTTCGGCCTGGCGCTGACGCTGCTCGAGATGCCCGGCAAGGTGCCGCTGTATCAGGAAGACAGGAGTGCGGCCGCGGCCGAGGCAGCGTCCACGTACGCGGCGCGGCTGGAGAGCGGTGCCGCCACCGTGGTGATCGCACCCGGCTGTGCGGAGATCACCGGCGCGGTGCGCACCCAGCTCGCCCGGGCGGACGCGCTGTTCTTCGACGGCACGCTGTTCACCGACGACGAGATGGTGCGCGCCGGGCTTAGCCATAAGACGGGGCGCCGGATGGGGCACGTGCCGGTCAGCGGTCCCGGCGGGTCGCTGGAGGGGCTGTCGGACCACCCGGGGCGGCGGATCTACCTGCACATCAACAACACCAACCCGATGCTGCTGGAGGGTTCGCCGGAACACCGGGCGGTGCGGGCGGCGGGGTGGCAGGTGGCGTTTGATGGGATGCTGGTGGAGGTGAAGTAAGCAAGCGGTTCTTTTTTGAAAAAAAGAACCAAAAAACTTTTGTCTCCGTGGGTTGTGCCGGGTTGAGGCGCGTCGTTTCAGCCGTCCGCGACAGCCGCATCAAAAGCTTTTTGCTTCTTTTTCTCGAAACAGGAGGCCTTGCTTCCTTCCTTCGCTGAGCTGCGCAAACCGCGTGGTCAGCCCCACCGCCACTACCGCCAGCCCCACGCACAGCCCCCACCACAGCCCCACCACGCCCAGTTGCGCGCGGAACGCCAGCAGCCACCCCGCCCAGAACCCCAGCCCCCAGTAGCCGAACGTCGCCAGCAGCATCGGCACGCGCACGTCCTGCAGGCCGCGCAGGGCGCCGGCTGCCGTCACCTGGGTGCCGTCCGCCAACTGGAACACGCCGGCCACGCGCAGCAGGCTTGCCGCCAGCCCGGCGGTGGCAGCGTCGGCGGCGCTGGCCGGCAAGTACAGCGCGGTGATCGTGCGCGAGGCCAGGCTCAGCACCACGGCGGAGGCGGCCATGAAGGTCACGCTGACGGCGATGGCGCAGAACCCCGCCCGGCGCGCCGCGCGGGTGTTTCCGGCGCCGGCCGCCATGGCCACTCGCACGTTGGCCGCCTGGCTGACGGCGAGCGGCACCATGAACGTGACGCTGGCCACGTTCAGCGCGATCATGTGCGCGGCCAGCGCGTTCGGCCCCAGCGAGGCGGCCAGGAACCCCACGGCGAGGAACAGCCCGGCTTCCACCACCACGCTGCCGGCCACCGGCAGCCCGATCACCAGCAGCCGCCGCACCACGGCCAGGTCCGGCCGCGCTAGCCGCACGAAGCGGCGGAAGTTCGGCCCGTGCAGCAGCGCCAGCATGCAGGTTGCCACCACGGACAGGGTGACCACGATGGCGCCGGCCGAGCCCGGGACGCCCCAGCCCGGCAGCCCGAGGCCGCCGCTGATCGCCAGCCGGCTAAGCCCTGCATGCAGCACCACGCCGGCAGGCAATACATACAGCAGCACCCGCTCCAGCCCGATCGCCGGCAGGAAGCCGCGCATCATGCCGACGCCCACCACGCCGGCCGGCACCGCCCAGCGCAGGATGTGCAGGTAGGCGGCCAGGTCGTGGGCCAGCACCGGCGCCTGGCCGAGCGCGCGCCAGGCCGATGCCGGCGCGCTCAGGCCCGCAAACAGCGGGGCAGCGAGCAGCACGGCCAGCGCCACGCCGGACCAGTAGAGCGGCGGCACCTCGTCCGGGCGGCCGGCGCCGAGGCGGTGGGCGGCCAGCACGCCCACGCCGCTCAGCGCGCCCTGCAGGATCAGCAGCGCAGTGATGAACACGCTGACGGCGAGCCCGCCGGCGGCCAGCGCTTGCGGGCCCAGGCGGCCGAGCATCAGCGTGCTGATCAGCCCCATGCCGATCTCGGAGAGCAGCGCCGCGGCGATGGGGGCCGAGATGATGATGGTGCGGCGCAGGTGCAGGCTGATGCGCCCGGCGCCGGTCTGGTCCAGCACGGGGTTGGCGGCGCTCATGGTGGGGGTTCTGTCAGGGGGGCTGCTGGCCGGCAAGGGTAAGCAAGGCCTTCTTTTCTGAAGAAAAGAAGCAAAAGACTTTTATCCCTGCTGTCGCGACGGTTCTGCAGCGTGTACCCCAGGGAACAAAAGTTTTTTGGTTCTTTTTTTCAAAAAAGAACTGCTTGCCTTGCCTTCTCCCGCACCACCTCTCGTCGCATGCTCCAGCGCCTCCCCCCCAACGTCCCGCTCCCCACCCGCCTGCGCACGCAGCTGGAATCCTTCCTCGTCCTGCGCCGCAACCCGCTGGAGCTGTGGGGTGGCCCCGCCTACGAGCACGACATCCTCCCCGGCCGTTTCCTCGGCCGCGAGCAGCTGATGCTCAACGCGCCGGAGGCAATCCGCCACGTGCTGGTCACCAATGTCGAGAACTACACCCGCACGCCGGTCACCCGCCGCGTGCTGCGCCCGGTGCTGGGCACCGGCCTGTTCCTCGCCGAGGGCGAGGCCTGGCGGGACCAGCGCCGCACCATCGCGCCGGCGCTGGCCCCGCGCACCATGCCGATCTTGGCGCGCCACGTGGTGGCCGCCAGCGCCGCCAAGGAGGCCGAGCTCGACCGTCTGACGCACCGCCCGCTGGAGCTGTTGCCGCATCTGCAGCATCTGGCGCTGGCGATCGCCGGGCAGTCGATGTTCTCTCTGGAGATGTCCGGCTTCGCCACCGAGCTGCGGCGGCTGCTGGTGGGCTACGGCATGCGCTACGCGCAGCCCGGCGTGCTGGACCTGATGCTGCCGGAGCACGTGCCCAGCCTGGTGGACCGCGGCCGCGCCACCTTCCGCACCGAGTGGCTGGCGTTTCTCGACCGCCTGATTGAGGTGCGCCGCGGCCTGGCCCCGCCCGCCGGCGCCCCGCTCGAGGCGAACGGCGAGGCACGGCCGCGCGACCTGTTCGACCTGCTCTCCGCCGCGCGCGACCCGGAGACCGGTGCCGGCTTCGACCACGCGCAGTTGCGCGACGAGGTCTCCACCATGATCCTCGCCGGGCACGAGACCACGGCCGTCACCCTGTTCTGGTCGGTCTACCTGGCCGCACTTTATCCGGACCAGCAGGACGCGCTGGCGGCCGAGCTTGCCGGTGCGGACCTCTCGGCCGACCACGCCGCCGCCACGCTGGCGCATCTGCCCGCCACCCGCGCCCACGTGGACGAGGCGTTGCGACTGTATCCGCCGGCGTTCCTGATCGTGCGCGGGGCGCAGGCGGACGACAGCATCATGGGCCACAAGGTCGCTGCCGGCACCACCATCACCATCTCGCCGTGGGTGCTGCATCGCCATCGCGCCCGCTGGCACGCGCCGGATGCGTTCGACCCGTCACGGTTCATGCCCGGCGCGGTGCCGCCGGAGCGTTACACATACATGCCGTTCGGTGCCGGGCCGCGCATTTGCGTCGGTGCACAGTTCGCGCTGACAGAGGCGACACTTGTGCTCGCGCGGCTGCTCAAGCGGTTCCGGGTGAGCTTGTCCGGGACAGGGACGGTGGTGCCGCGGGGGATCGTGACGACGCAGCCGGACCGGCCGGTGCGGTTCGTTCTGACCTCGCGCTGAGGAAGCAAGCAAACGATACTTTTCTGAAGAGAAGAACCAAAAACTTTTGTTCCCGCGAACGCGCTGCAAAACCTTCGCGACAGCAGGACCAAAGTTTTTTGCTTCTTTTTTTCAAAAAAGAAGCGCTTGCTTTTTCTACTCCGGACCCGGCTTAGCGCCGCATGACAGCATTCGACATCTGGCTCCTGCTGCTGTGCACCTTCGGCTTGCTGGTGGCTCTCGGCGCCACGTCCGGCGTGGTCAACGAGCAGCTCTGGGTGTCAGAGCCGCTGGCCTGCGTGCTGGCCGGCATCGCGGTAGGCCCCCTCGGCGCCGGCTTGCTTCACCTCGACCCGGCAACCAGCACCATGTCCACCGCCATCCTGCGCGAGGCTGCGCGCGTGACCCTGGCCATCGCGGTGACGGGTGCCGCGATGCGGCTGCCGGCCTATTGGTTGCGGCAGAACTGGCGCGGCCTGACCGTCGCACTGGGGCCGGGCATGGTGCTAATGTGGCTTGCGGGCGCGCTGGTCAGTGCCGTTACGATCGGCATGCCTGTCCTGGACTGCCTGCTGCTTGGCGCCGCGATCGCGCCGACCGACCCGGTGCTCTCGGCGCCGATCCTGTCCGGCAAGCTGGCGCAGCGTGCCGTGCCGGCCGATTTGCGCCACGCGATGACGGCGGAGAGTGCGATCAACGACGGGCTCGGCCTGCCGCTGGTGTTGCTGCCGATCCTGCTCATGCAGCACGCGCCGGCCCAGGCCGGGCTGGAGTGGATCACCAGGGTGGTCGGGTGGGAGATCGGCGGCGCCGTTGTGGCCGGCGCTGCCGCGGGCTGGCTGACGGCGAAGTGCATGACGTGGGCGCGCGGGCGGCCGGACGCGGACGGCGCCTCGTTGCTGACGGTGACGATCTCGCTGGCGCTGGCCACGATGGCCGGCGTGCACCTGCTGGGCGCCGACGAGATCCTCGCCGCCTTCGTCGCCGGTGCGGTGCTGAACAACGTCAACCGGCAGGCCGAGGTGCAGGAGCACCACGAGCGGTTCAGCGAGGCGCTCGGCCGGTTCTTCGACCTGCCGGTGATGATCCTGTTCGGAGCCGCCATCCCGTGGACCGACTGGGTGGGCCTGGGCTGGCGCGGCGTCGCGTTCGCGGCCGGGGTGTTGCTGCTGCGCCGGCTGCCGGCGTGGCTGCTGCTGGGGCGGCTGATGCCGTGGACCCGGCCGGTGCGCAGCGCGGTGTTCGCCGGCTGGTTCGGCCCGATCGGCGCCGCGGCCCTGTTCTACGCCATGCTGATCCAGGACGAGACCGGGTCAGCGAAGCTGTGGCCGTATGTCAGCCTGGCGATCGGCGCGTCGGTGCTGGCGCACGGCGTCAGTTCGACGCCGTTGACGCGCTGGTTCGGCGCGCGGCAGGCGGTGCCGCGGCAGGTGGACGAGCAGCCCCGATGACGGGGGCGGTGCTGCTGCGACGGCTGAAGGTGCCGCTCGCCCTGCTGGCGGTCGTGCCGGTGGCGCCGGTGCTGGCCACCCTGAGCTCCGCCGCGCCGGCCTGGGTGTTCCTGGCAGGTGCGGCGGGTGTGGCGGTGCTGGCGGACTGGGTGCGGCGCGCTACCGAGCAGGTGGCCGAGCATGTCGGGCCGGCGATCGGCGGCCTGCTCGCCATCAGCTTCGGCAGCCTTGCGGAGATCATCCTGGCGATGTCCGTGCTGGCCCGTGGCGAGGCGGCCGTGGTGCGCGCGCAGATCACCGGCTCCATCCTCGGCACCGGCCTGCTCGGGCTGGGCATCGCCGTGCTGGCCGGCGGGATCGGCCGCGAGCGGCAAAGCTTCAAGCGGGAGCGCGCCGGGCAGTTGTCCAGCCTGCTGATCCTGGTGGTGATCGCGCTGCTGCTGCCCGCGGTGTTCAACCTGGCTGCGGGCGCGGCCAGCGCGCGCAGGCTGGCCGTCACCGACGAGCAGCTCAGCATCGGCGTGTCGCTGGTGCTGCTGGCGATCTACGCGGCCAACCTGGTTTACACGCTGGTGACCCACCGCGACGTGTTCGCCTCGGGCGAGCCGAAGGACGGAGGCGATGACGGGCGCTGGCCGCTACGGCTTGCCGTGGCCGTGCTGGTGGGGGCGACCGCGGTGATCGCGCTGGAGGCGGAACTGGTGTCCGGCGCGCTGGAGGCCACCGCCGGCTCGCTTGGCCTCTCGACGGTCTTCCTGGGCGTGATCGTGCTGGCGGTCGTCGGCACGGCGTCCGACCTGTTCGCCGCCGCGTGGTTCGCCCGGCAGGACAGGATCGGGCTCGTGCTCAACATCTGCATCGGCTCGGCGATCCAGGTAGCGCTGGTGGTGGCCCCGCTGCTGGTTCTCGTCTCCTGGGCGATCGGCAAGCCGATGACGCTGGTGTTCGGCCCGCTGGACCTGTTCGCGATCGCGGGGACGGCGTTCATCGTCAACTCGATTTCTGCGGACGGCGAGACGAACTGGTTCGAGGGCGTGCTGCTGGTTGGGGTTTATGCGTTGCTGGGGCTGGCGTTTTTCTTTGTTGGGTGAAGCAAGCAAGGCCTTCTTTTCTGAAGAAAAGAAGTAAAAGACTGCTACCCGCGCTGTCGCGGAGGCCGCCGCAGCGTGTGGCCTTGGGAACAAGAATTTTGTGGTCCTTTGTTTCAAAGAAGAACCGCTTGCCTGCTTCCCTGGACGCGCAGGTCTGGCCTGCCGACGCCAAGCGAAACCATCCGCGCGGAACCCTGTTGTCCCGCCATCATCCCCGCGAGGAGACATGACGATGCGCAAGACGCTTTTGGCTTCCGCCACCCTGTTCGGCTTGGCGTTCATGCCGGCCGCTTTCGCCCAGGCGCCGGACCAGCCCGCGCCTGACGCGAGCGCCAGCACCCCGCCCGCCTCGCCGGTGCTGCCCAAGCACCACTACAGGCACCTGGCCCAGGCTGCCGACCCGCAGGGCGAGCACTGGGCGCACCAGCCGGGCACCGGGCAGAGCGGCCCGGCTTCCACGCGCGCCAGCAACATCGATTCGGCTGGCACCCACTCCGACATTGCGCCGCACCTGCCGCAGCCGGCCGGCGGCGAGAACGCCGGCCCGTGGAACTACCTGCGTGAGGCCGAGCGCGCGCTGGACCACCGCGAGACCGGCCGGGCGCAGCAGGCGCTCGAGATGGCCGAGACGCGTCTGCTCGACCGCAGCACGCCGGTGGCGGAGGCCAACCAGCCCGACCCGGGCGCGGTGGTGGGGCAGGTCAGCCAGGCGCGTCAGGCGCTGGGCCACGGCGACATCAAGGCTTCGCGCCAGGCGATCGCGCTCGCGCTGACCCACGCGCCGCAGGACGGTGGCGAGCCGGGTGCGTCCAACCCCGCGGTGACCGGCATCCATACCTCCACCCAGACGACGACGACGCAGACCAGCACGGTCCCGCCCGGCCAGCAGTAGCGCCGCGTTCCGCCGCGCCCCTGCCATTCGGTGGCGGCGCGGCGTTTTTCCTCGCATCTGCGAGGCCGAGCCACTATCTGCATGCCAACGCGGCGTGCGCGCAGGGTCTGACCTCTCGTCAGGCCCTTTTCGTATGGGCCGCACGCGCCCCGACACACTCAAAGCAAAGTGCCCCCATGGACATCCGCAACGTCGCCATCATCGCCCACGTCGACCACGGCAAGACCACGCTGGTGGACCAGTTGCTGAAGCAGTCGGGCGCGTATCGTGAGCACCAGGCCGTCGTCGAGCGCGCGCTCGATCGCAACGACCTGGAGAAGGAACGCGGCATCACCATCCTGGCGAAGTGCGCCAGCGTGGTGTGGCACGACACCCGGATCAACATCGTCGACACCCCTGGCCACGCCGATTTTGGCGGCGAGGTGGAGCGCATCCTCAACATGGTGGACGGTGCGATCGTGCTGGTGGATGCTGCCGAGGGCGTGCTGCCGCAAACCAAGTTCGTGGTCGGCAAGGCGTTGCAGCGCGGCATCAAGCCGATCGTTGTGGTCAACAAGATCGACCGCCAGGATGCCCGCGCCGACGAGGTGCACACCGAGGTGTTCGACCTGTTCGCCGCCCTCGGCGCGTCCGACGAGCAGCTCGACTTCCCGATGCTGTACGCCTCCGGCCGGCAGGGCTGGGCCGACGCCGAGCTCGAGGGGCCGCGGAAGGACCTCTCCGCCCTGTTCAACCTGGTGCTGAGTCACGTAAAAGCGCCGGCGCTGGACGCCGAGGCGCCGTTCGCGATGGTCGCCTCCATCCTGGAATACGACAACTTCCTCGGCCGCGTGCTGACCGGGCGCATCGAGCAGGGCCGTGCGAAGCTGAACATGCAGGTGAAGGTGCTGCGCCAGGACGGCACCACGGTGGAGACGGGGCGGCTGACCAAGCTGCTCGGCTTCCGCGGCCTGGACCGCGTGACGGTGGAGGAGGCCGAAGCCGGCGACATCGTGGCGGTGGCCGGCCTGTCGGACGCCACCATCCCGGATTCCATCGGCGCGCCGGAGCTGACCGAGCCGCTGCACGCCATCCCGGTGGACCCGCCGACGCTGGCGATGACGTTCCGCGTGAACGACGGCCCGCTCGGCGGCAAGGAAGGCAAGAAGGTAACCTCGCGCCAGATCCGCGACCGGCTGTACCGCGAGGCGGAAGGCAACGTCGCCATCAAGGTGAGCGACAGCAACGAGGCGGACGCCTTCGAAGTGGCCGGCCGTGGCGAGTTGCAGCTCGGCGTGCTGATCGAGACGATGCGCCGCGAAGGTTTCGAATTGTCCATCGGCCGCCCGCGCGTGCTGACCCAGCAGAACACGGAGACCGGCGAGCGCGAGGAGCCGTTCGAGGAAGTGCTCGTCGACGTGGACGAGCCGTATTCCGGCGCGGTGGTGGAGAAGCTGAGCCGTCGCAAGGGGCAGATGCAGGACATGCGTCCCAGCGGCGGCGGCAAGGTGCGGCTGACCTTCATCATGCCCAGCCGCGGCCTGATCGGCTACCACGGCGAGTTTCTTACCGACACACGCGGCACCGGCATCATGAACCGCCTGTTCGCCGGCTACCGGCCGTGGGCGGGTGTGATCGAGGGGCGGCGGAATGGCTCGCTGATCAGCAGTGAGGCCGGCCACGCTGTGCAGTACGCGCTGTGGTACCTGCAGGAGCGCGGCACGCTGTTCGTCAATCCGGGCGAGGCAGTTTACGTCGGCATGATCCTGGGCGAGCACTCGCGCGAGAGCGACCTCGACATCAACCCGATCAAGGAAAAGAAACTCACCAACATTCGCGCTGCCGGCAAGGACGAGGCGATGCTGCTGATCCCGCCGCGGCGGCTCAACCTGGAGCAGTCGATCGCCTACATCGAGGACGACGAGCTGGTGGAGGTGACGCCGTCGGCGGTGCGTATCCGGAAGAAATACCTGGATCCGAACGAGCGTAAGCGGATGGAGAAGAAGTCCGATAGCGCGGCGGCGTAAGCAAGCAAGCGGTTCTTTTTTTGAAAAAAAGAACCAAAAAACTTTTGCTTTTGAGGGCGCTGTTGATTGTGCGTGCTCGAGAAACGGTGAGTCGCTGGCACAAACCAGTCGTGTTCAGCGACCCCGATGTTTTCTGTTACAGGCGTTTTTCGCGGCGGAGGCTGTCGGTCTCTGCCGCCAGCGGACGCCCGCCATGTCCTGCGTGACCGCGCTGCTGTTAGCCGCTGTCCGAGATGATCTCCGGACCGTCTGCAAGAGAAGGTGACCACCATGGCACCAAGGACACCAAGAAGCGCTAGCGTGTCGCTGCCAGCTACCTTCACGCTGAACTTCCTGCTCCGCAGGATCAGGTTATGACGCGGTGTTCTATGATGTTGACGTCCGGGCACATGCCTTGCGAGATGTCGCACCGTTTTCGGCATGGTCTCAGATGATCACCACGACACCTGCACACAAAGAAGGCAGAAAACCGGGCAATCAGGTTCTGTCTGACGAGTATCTTGGTGTCTCTGTGGTTGTCTTCCTCGGGAGCATCGGCGAAGGCTGATAGCGAGCGCACTCATTCTGCAGGCCGGCTGATTTCGACCGAGACCTGCATAGGATTCGAGACGACGAAGCCATGTGGTTTCGTAGCGGTCTGTCGGATCAGTCACCCACCGCTTTATACCAGCGTCCCAGGACCTTGACCCTTCGACGTCCGGCAAAGAAAGCAAGGCCTGCTTTTCTGAAAAACAGCAAAAAAATTTTGTCTCTGCTGTCGCGTAAGTTTCTGCAGCGCGCGCCCCAGGAAACAAAAGTTTTTTGGTTCTTTTTTTCAAAAAAGAACCGCTTGCTTCGCCCTTCTTCAGTCAGATCTGGGGCACGAATGTCTCCCCCCCTGCAAAAGCCTTCGTCCTTCTCGAACACCGGGCCATGCTTCTGCCCGACGCGTCGGTCGCCGAGCCCACGACCGGATCGGTCCATCCTGGACAAGCTAGCCTTCTGGCCGCCACAACCGCCGGCACCGCGACCAGAGGAGACCGGCAGGATGATCGTTCATGCAACTCGGGTGGATCGCACACGCGCGCTGGTCACGACGCTCGCCGGCCTTGCCTGCATCGCGCTGACCATCCTACTGCTGGACCGCCCCGTTTCCACGCTGATGCACACGCTGCACCGGCCGGTCTGGACCACCTGGCTCACCTACATCGCCGACGTGCCGAACACGGCTTCGGTTCTGTGGCTGGCCGGCGCCGGCATCGCCTGGCTGTGCGGCTGGCGGCCGGGTGGCGCCGGCCTCATCCTGATCGCCGTCTGCCTGGCGACGCTGGCGGCCACCGAGGCCAAGGACGTGCTGAAGCTGAGCTTCGGCCGCACCTGGCCGGAGACCTGGACCAACCACAACCCGTCCTGGATCACCGATCACGTTTTCGGCTTCTTCCCGTTCCACGGCGGCAACGGCTGGGGGTCGTTTCCGTCCGGTCACACCACGGCCATCACCGCGCCCTGCGCCGTGCTGTGGCGCACCGTGCCGCGCTTGCGGGCGCTTTGGGTGGTGCTGCCGTTGCTCGTGGTCGCCGGCCTGCTCGGCAGCGACTTCCACTACCTGGGTGACTGCATCGCCGGTGCGTTGCTGGCCGTCGGAATCGCCAACGTGACGGTCGCCTGCGTGGCTCGGTAAAAGATTCTTCTGTCGTTCAGGTGTGGAATTCCCTCGTTTCGTTGTGAAACCATCAAGTTAAGCACGAAGAAGTCGCTTGGAAAGGGCGACCGAGACGTTCAGGTGCTCATCGAAGCGTTGCGAAAGGTTCGATCAGCTCTGGCGTCCGTCAGCAACTGGTCGGTAAGTGAGTGCGGCTTAAGGCATAGCCGGCAGCGCCACCAACTGCCCGGATCTCTCCTGGAGGTTAGGCAGGTGTGCTTTCTCACGGCCGAGCAGGCTTACAAGGCGGAGTGCACACAAAGCGATTAGGGCGCCCGAAATTGTATCCACAAAATAGTGACCTCCTATCGCGGGTGTCGCGGCGATCTCGCACAGGTTTAAGACGGCAATCGGCCAGCGTATCCACGCCACGGACGAAAACGTCCACGTCAGAATGACACCGAGGCTGGCATGGAAGCTTGGAAACGACACCAGGCCGACACAAGAAGTTAGCAACAATGTATGGAAGGTGCCTGCACGTAGTTGTTCAATGATAGGAGCCTGCACGTAGCCGACCCTCAACTGTGTGCTCAGGTGTGGAAAGTCAGTAGGGTTGATGTGTCGGTATGTGATGAAGCCTTCAGCAGGCATTAAAGCTGCGATGACGATGCAGATGACCGCCGAAAGTATGAGTGTCAGCATCACGCGGGACATTTTGGAGTACTGTCCCGCTACGCCGAGTATCATGAGCGCCACAAGCAACTGCGCCATGGGAGAGTAGTAGCTGAACGCAAGCAGACGCCTCATCAAGTCATGCGCATCTACCCAAGCCACATAGCCATGCCAATCCAGGTGCAGCAACTCATCGGCGTATGCGAACGCACGGTCCTGGTACGGCATTATGGAGGCGGCGGCGATGTAGCTAAGGACGAGATAGATGATGAAAAACGCGATGAACTGGAAAACAACCTCAACGAACACTGCGCATCGGTAAAAGCAGGTGGCTAGGAAGTCTTTCTGCAACCAGGCTTCGGCAGCAAAGGCGATTGCGTAAAGAACGCAGAAGCTGGTCATGTAGATCATGGATTGAAGAGCCCCGGCTGCCGCGCCGAGCTCGAAAGAAATGTTTTGCTTCTGAAGACCCAGGACGTCGAAAGCAAGCCCTAACGCGAGGCTCGACCAAACATAAAGGCGTAACCGCATCTGAGTTGAAACAAAAATGGCCATTTCGAACGCTCATGCCTGAACTCAGATAGGACATAAACCAAAACTGTTTGATATTGCAACGTAAATTATGTATGGTCAAGCTGCAAGTCCATCAGTTGAGCAGCTGTGGTACTTTTCGGTTAGTTGCCACACGCTTACGGAACGGCTAGTAGTTGTCCGGGCACGTAGCCGTGTATGAGCGCTTTACACTGGCGTTTGAGGCGACGAGACGTTACCGAAATTCCATGCGCATGACAGCCCGCGGTAGCGGCCCAGCCGCCGCACTCCAATACAGATTATCAGAGGATAGATCCTCATGCTCTAATTCGGCGCTTAAATGTAATGCTCGCCCATCGGCAGAAACCCGTTGAACCCCGTCGAAGCATAAGTCGTAACGTATGCCCCGGCAGCCAGTATCTCCACCCTATCCCCGCTTTTCAGCGCCAAAGGCATCTGATACGGCGTGCGTTCGTAGAGTATGTCCATGCTGTCGCAGGACGGCCCGGCGATGATTACCGGGCCGTGCTCGTCGCTGTCGTAGGGCGTGCGGAATTCGTAACGTGTGCTCTCGTCCTGCGTCTCTGCCAGGCCGCCGAACTTGCCGATGTCGAGGTAGACCCAGCGCGGCGCCTCGGTCTCCGAGCGCTCGCTGACCAGCACCACTTCGGTGCTCACCAGGCCGGCGTTGCCCACCATGCAGCGGCCGGGTTCGAGCAGGACGCTCGGCTGGTCGTCGCCGAAGTGAAAGCGCATCGCACGCTCGATACCGTGGGCGAACACGCCGATCGGGGGGATCTCCTCGTCGTAGCGGGTGGGGAAGCCGCCGCCCATGTTGATCATGCGCAGCTTGATGCCGGCCTGCAGCAGGTCGTCGAACAGCATGGCCACCTGGCCGATGGCCGCTTCGTGCGCTTCGGGGCGCACCTGCTGGCTGCCGACGTGGAAGGACAGGCCGTAGGGCACCAGGCCAAGGTCGCGCGCGCGCAACATCAGCGTGCGCGCCGCGTCCATGCCGGTGCCGAACTTGCGGGTGAGCGGGAACACCGAGCCTGCCGAGCCCACCGCCAGCCGGCAGTAAACCCGCGCGCCCGGCGCGTTGGCGGCGATCTTTTCCAGCTCGGCGGCGCAGTCGAAGACGAACAGGTCGATGCCGGCCTTCGCCGCGTCGCGGATGGCGGTAGCCTTCTTGATGGTGTTGCCGAAGGAGATGCGCGCCGGCGTGGCACCGGCGGCAAGGCACATGCGGACTTCCTCCCAGCTCGCGGCGTCGAAGCTGCTGCCGAGGCGGTTCAGAAGTTCCAGCACGGGTGCGGCCGGGTTCGCCTTGACCGCGTAGTAGATCTGCGCGGTGGGGAAGGCGGCGCGCATTTCGGCGAAGTTGTCTGCCACGCGGTCCAGGTCCAGCACCAGGCAGGGTGTGGGCGGCTGTTCCGCCTGCAGGAAGCGCTCGATCTTCGGTGTCATCGGGTTCGGGCGCCTTCGTCCTCGCGTGGGCGCCTGATTAGGGGCGGTATCTGCACGGTGCAACGCCCGGTTGCCCCTCGTGGGCAGAAGCAAGGCCTTCTTTTTCGAGAAAAGAAGCAAAAAGCTTTCGCGCAGGCTGTCGCGGACGGCTGAACGACATGCTTCACCAAGGCACACCCGAGGGAAGCAAAATTCTCATGGTTCTTTTTTCAAAAAGAACCGCTTGCCTTGCCTTCCCCGCTACGACAGCAACCGTGCTATTCGGCCCTACGTTACGCCGATGGTGTTAAGGGAACCTTGATGGGCCAGGATGCCGCGACCGCCCCCACGCTGCGGCCCAGGGGCGACATGATCGACGCCGAGACCATCGCGCGCGTACCGGACGCGATACGCCTCGGCCGCCTCGCCCACCACCCGCTGGCCATCCCCTGGGCCGGCTGGCGCCGCGTCATCGCGCGCACCGCCCGCGAGGTGATCACCGACCGCATCTCGCTGTGCGCCGCCGGCTGCGCGTTCTACGCCACGCTGGCGCTGTTCCCGGCCATATCCATGCTGGTCTCGATCTACGGCTTGGCGTTCGACCCGGCGACGGTTGGCCCGCAGATGGCGGTGCTGCGCGACCTGCTGCCGCCCAGCGCCTACCAGCTGATCGCCGACAGGGTGCAACTGCTGGTCAGCAAGCCGGCCGGCACGCTCACCTTCAGCCTGATGGTCAGCATCGCCATCGCGCTGTGGTCGTCGGCCACCGGCACCAAATCCATCCTCGGGGCGCTGAACCTCGCCTACGAGGAGCGTGAGCAGCGCAGCTTCGTCCGCTTCCAGCTCACCGCGCTGGGCATGACGCTGGGCGCCATCCTGGCCGCGGTGATCGGGCTGGCCAGTCTGGTGCTGCTGCCGGTGCTGGTGGGCTTCTTCGGCATCTCCGCCTACGGCGCGTTGATCGCCCGGGTAGTGAGCTTGTTCGCGCTGGTGCTGTTCGTGCTGCTGGCGCTCTCGCTGCTTTACCGCTTCGGGCCGTCGCGCAGGGCGGCGTCCTGGCATTGGGTGACGCCCGGCTCAGCGGTGGCGACCGTGTTGTGGCTGCTGGTCTCGGCGCTGTTCAGCTACTACGTGCAGCACCTGGCAAGCTACGACGCCACCTACGGGCCGCTGGGGGCCGTGGTGGGCGTGATGATGTGGTTCTACGTCAGCGCGCTGGCGGTGCTGGTGGGCGCCGAGCTGAACGCCGAGCTGGAGTTGCAGACGGTGCGCGACAGCACCGCCGGCGCGGAGAAGCCTATCGGCGCGCGCGGTGCGTACGTGGCGGACCACGTCGCGCGCTGAACGCGCGCGCGACGCGCGGCTTGGTCGTGGCGACGTCAGGCGCCTCGGCCAGTTCTTCGGCCTCTTCCGGGCTCGCCTGGGCCAGCGTCACGTCGGCCACGCCCTGGCTGACGATGCCCAGCCGGTTGGCGGCGGCGCGTGAGAGGTCGATGCAGCGCACGCCGTGCGGCGGCTCGCGGTCGTTGACACGCACGATGATGGACCGACCGGACCGCTGCAGCGTCACCCGCACGTAGGAGCCGAGCGGCAGGCTGGAGTGGGCGGCAGTCATCTTGTTGCTGTCGAACGCCTCGCCGCTCGTGGTACGCATGCCTTCGTGGCGCGGGCCGTACCAGCTCGCCTCGCCGCTCTCGCTCCAGGAGGAGGCCGCGTCACCCGCGCCCGGCTGCTCCGCTCTGGCCGATCCGCCACCCACGACAGGCGCCATCAGCAGGATGGCGGTCAGCAGGTGCAAGGCGGATGCGCGCATGAAGTCTCCTGCTTCGACGAGTTCCCAAACCATGTTCGAGACGCGCATCTGTGATGTTGGTGGCTCATTGAGACTACACAGCGGCAGGTTGGCAAGCAGAAAATGACTTGTCCACCGGCCAGCGTGTATTTGCAACCGCAGCTTGCAGGCGTTTTGCCACATTAGAGGCCGGCTGGACTGGGTATGCTGGGGTGTCACCTATGCAACGATATTTTTATGCTTTCTATACGTTGGATTATACGTGGAGACCTTGCGGCGTGCCTGCCACAACACTGTGGCCGATAGGGACCAGACAGGGTTTGTTCCAAGCTTTGCTGCAGCGCACGAGAGTGGCTTCGCCACCCGTATCGAAACCACACAGAAACGTGATTTTCTCAGGCGGGCCGGGCGTTTGTGGTCGGAGGGCCTGGCTGCACGGCGGTCGGGGTCAGACCGTGGCCGGCTTGGGCGCTGCCTGGGCAGCGTTGTGGCGTAGCTGCAACAGCAATAGCAGCGCCGGCAGGCTTCCCAGCACGGTGGCTGCGTAAAAAATCCGGAAACCGAGCGCCTCCGCAGCGTAGCCGGCAGTCGCCCCCAACGTGTGGAACGCGAGTGCCGCCAGCGCGGAGAGCAGCGCGTACTGGGTGGCCGTGTACGACCTGGAGCATAGTGCCGAGATGTAGGTGAGGAACGCCGTGTCAGCCGCGGCACCGGCCAGGTTTTCCAGCAGGATCTTCACCGTCAGCGCCGATTCGGCGGGTCCGGTAGACAGCAGCATGAGGTAGAGGCCCAGCGAGGCGGCCTGCGCGAGGCCGGCCATAAGCAGCGCCCGCAAGGTGCCGAACTTGAGCACCAGCCAGGCGCCCACCACCGCGCCGGCCAGCGTGCCCGCCCAGCCGTAGAGGTTGGCCGCCCCGATCTGCGCCGGCGTGAATCCTACGCCGTAGCGGTAGAACGCGGCCGCCGTGCCGTCGGCGAACACCTTGCCCAGGCGGAACAGGATGACGAAGGCGAGCACGCTGGCGGCCCCCGGCCGGACGAGGAAGTCGCGCAGCGGGGCGAGGAACGCCGCCTCCACGCCGGCGCGCCAGCCCGGCAGCCGGGCCGGTGCGGGCGCGGCGTAGGGGCTGGGTGCGGCGGCGGTGACCAGCAGCCCGGCCGCTAGAAGCCCCGTCATCACCAGCAGCGCACCGTGCCAGCCGAGCCCGCGCGCCAGGAACGGCACGCCGGAGGTGGCCGTCAACATCGCACCGCGGTAGCCCCAGACGTAGGTGGCCAGCGCGCTACCCTGCAGGGGCTCGGGGAAGGTCTCGATGCGCCAGGCGTCGATCAGGATGTCCTGGCTGGCGGAGAGGAATGCCAGGGCGAGGCCGGCGAGCACGGTGGCGGCCGGGTTGCCGCCGGGGTCGCTCAGCGCCAGGGCGGCCGCGGCACAGGCGAGCATCGGCTGGACCACCAGCAGCCAGCCGCGGCGGCGGCCCAAGGCGGCCAGCCGGCCTGGGGGGAGACGATCGAACCAGCCGGACCAGACGAATTTCAGCGTGTAGGGCAGGCCGAGCGCCGAGGTCATGCCGATGGCGTGGACCGAGATGCCGTAAGTTGTGAACCACAGTTGCAGGGTGAAGGCGGTCAGCGAGAGGGGCAGGCCGCTGAGGAAGCCGTATGCGCCCATCAGCCAGAGGAGACGGGTAGGACGGGGCGAATCGGGCGGCATTGGAGGCAAGCAAGCCTTCTTTTTTGCAAAAAAGAAGCAAAAACGTTTGCTCCCTGTCGGATGGCGCAGGGCCAGCGCGCGACAGCGGAGTCAAAAGTTTCTTGGTTCTTTTTTTTCAAGAAAGAACTGCTTTCTTGCTTTAATCTTTGCCCGTCGAGGTCTCCATGCGCACCGCCCTCCTAATTCTTCTTGTTTGCACCCCTGCCTTCGCGCAGACCCCGGCCGACTCCGCCCAGATCCAGCACGTCATCACCGCGCAGATCGACGCCTTTCGCCGCGACGATGGCCAGGCCGCCTTCGCCTTCGCAGCTCCCGGCATCCAGAGCCAGTTCGGCGACAGCGAGCATTTTATCGCCGCCGTACGCCAGGCCTACCAGCCGGTGTATCGCCCGCGCTCGTTCAGCTTCGGCACGCTGGCCACCCGGGACGGCACGACCACTCAGCGGGTGGAGGTGATCGGCCCGGACGGGCGCGGTGCGACGGCGCTCTACAGCATGGAGCACGAGACGGACGGGACGTGGCGCATCTCGGGGTGCGAGCTGCTGAAGAGCGCGCTGCAGGAGACGTGAAAGGAAAGGCAAGGCCTGCTTTTCTGAAGCAAAGAAGCAAAAGACTTTTATCCCTGCTGTCGCGAAGGTTCTGCAGCGAGCGCCCTGGGGAATGAAAGTTTTTGGTGCTTTTTTTCTGAAAAGAACTGCTTGCCTTGCTGCAATGGTGCATACGTTTCGGTGTCCGGAGGTGCAGCGTGTCCGTTCGCAACTGGCTGGCAAGCCTGGTGATGCTCTGCGTGGCCATGCCGCCGCTCGACGCTGCCGAGGTCGACTCGGGCGGAACCGGCCGCGATGCCGTCCGCCTCGAACAGGCCGCCACGAAGGCGCGGCACGGGCACTACACCGTCGCGCTGGCTGTCGTGGACGGGGTGCTCGAAACCTCGCCCCACCTGGCCGCAGCCTATTTCGAGCGCGCCAACATCTACATGGATGCCGGGCGTAACGCAGAGGCGCTGGCCGACCTGGACCGCGTGGCCTCGATGCACCCGGACACCGCCGAGGTGTTCGTGCTGCGCGCCGAGCTCGACCTGCGGCAACGCGCCGCCACCCCGGCGCTGGCCGAACTGGCGCGCGCCAACGCTGCGCCGGAGCGCTCGCTGTGGAAGCACGACACCGTTGCCTTCACCTCCCGCCTGGGCTCCGTCATGTACATCGACAGCAGCATCGCCCACGAGCTGCAGGGCGAGGCCGACGCGGCGTTGAGCGACCTGAAGAACGCGCTCGCCAACGAGACGCTGTATCCGTGGCACGTGCTCGGCAGGCACTGCTACACGGCGGCGCTGGCCGGCCTGCTGGAGATGGCCGAGCTGACCTGCACCGAGGCGATCGACAAGGAGACCCATGACGAGGGCGCCTACGACTCGCGCGGGCTGGTCTACCTGAAGATGCACGCGTGGGACAAAGCGATCGCCGATTACGACCGGGCGCTGCGGGCGCGGCCGGACCTCACCATCTCGCTCTACGGCCGCGGGGTGGCCAGGCACGCGAAGGGCGACCGCGCCGGTGGCGACGCCGACATCGCCGCGGCCACGCAGGGCGAGCCGGACATCGCCAACGTCATGACGCGGCTGGGCGTGCAGCCGCTCTGACCGCGCAGACCCCTCTCGCGCGCCGGACGCTGCTCGCCGGTGGCCTGCTGCCGCTGACGGCTGCCCTCTCGCCAGTCGCGTCCTCGCCGCCGCCGTTCCTGCATGGCCCGGGCCCGCTGGCAGAGGCGCTGACTGCCGCGCCCCCGCAAGCAGCGTCCCCGACTCTTGGTTACCCGACCGCCGCGTCGCCAAACGCTTCGCGGCCAGACGCGGCGCCCTGGGCCGGCACGTTACGCGCGCGCACCGCCTCGCTCGGTGGCGCCGGCCTGCTGCACAGCTACGACGTGGCGGGCCTGAGCGCCTTCGACATGACCCAGGTCAACGCCGCCTACGTCTACGACAACGCGCTGGCCGGCCTGGCCCTGCTCGCCGTGGGCGACGCGCCCGCCGCGCGCCGCATCGGCGACGCCCTGGTCCTCGCCCAGACGCACGACCGCTTCTACACCGACGGCCGGCTGCGCAACGCCTACCGCGCCGGTGCGGCCCCGGCGCGCGGTTTCTACCCGCTGTCCGGCTGGTGGGACGACGCCGGCGGACGCTGGCTGGAGGACGCCTACCAGGTCGGCACCGCCACCGGCGTGGTCGCCTGGGCCATGCTGCTGTGGGTCCGCCTGGGGCCGGACTACCGCGCTGCCGCCAACCGGGCCGCCGACTGGGTGGAGGCCAGCGTGCGCGCACCGCGCGGCTACGCCGGCGGTCTCCTTGGTTTCGAGCCCGCGCCGCAGCGCCTCACCTGGGTCAGCACGGAACACAACATCGACCTCGCCGCCGCCTTCGCAGCCCTCGGGCGCACCCGGGCCGCGGCCCACGCGAGCGACTTTGTCGCCAGCATGTGGCAAGCCGGGGAGGGCCGCTTCGCCACCGGGCTCACGCCGGACGGCGCGGTGAACCTGCACTCGGCGGTGGACGCCAACCTCTGGCCGCTGCTCGCCCCCAGCGCACGCACGGAGTGGCGCCACGCGCTCGACTGGGTGCTGTCCCGCCACGGCCTGCCGGCAGACGGCCCGGTTGCCGAGATGCAGGGCGTCGACTTCAACACCGACCGCGACGGCATCTGGCTGGAAGGCACCGCGATTACCGCGCTGGTCGCCCGCAGGCTGGGGCAGGCGGCTGTCGCGTCGCGGCTGATGGGCACGCTGCACGCGCAGACCTCGCCGGGCGGGCTGATCTACGCCAGCACCACGCCGCGGCTTACGACGGGGCTCTCTACGGGGCTCGATACGCGGGCGCCGGACTTTTTGTACTACCGGCGGCCGCATCTGGCACCGACGGCCTGGGCGGTTTTGGCAGGGACGGTGGCTGATCCGTTTTGAAGGCAAGCAAGCGGTTCTTTTTTGAAAAAAGAACCAAAAAACTTTTGTCTCCTTGGATGCGGCGGGTTGAAACGAGTTGTTTCAGGGTGCCGCGACAGCCGGACGACTCCCTCTTGCTTCTCTTCGTTCGATAGAAAACGCAATGTCCGTTTCAAAAGCCGTGCTGGTGAGTCAGCTGGCGTGGTTTTTCGAGCACCGGAGCGGAGTGACCTCTTGTGGCCATGAGCACCGGAGCGCAGAAAAACCGCGCCAGATTGCCGCCAGCACGGCTTTTGGAACGGACATTCATGCGCATCCTGTACAGTCACCGTATCCAATCGCACGACGGCCAGGGCGTCCACATCGAAGAACTGGTCCGCGCGCTGCGCCAAGCCGGCCACGAGGTGCGCGTGGTCGGCCCGAGCTTCTACGAGCAGGCCGGGTTTGGTGGCGAGAGCAGCCTCGTCGCCCGTATCCGCCGCTTCCTGCCCGGCGTGCTCGGCGAGTTGGCAGAACTCACCTACAATGTTCCGGCCTACCGCCGGCTGAAGGCAGCCTGGCGCGAGATGCGGCCGGACGTCGTCTACGAACGCTGCAACCTCTACTTCCTGGCCGGCGCGTGGCTGGCGCGGCGACACGGCGTGCGGCTGCTGCTCGAGGTGAACTCGCCGCTGGCCGACGAGCGCGCGAAACACGGCGGACTGCGCCTGGCCGGCCTGGCGCGGCGGCTGGAACACTGGACCTGGCGCAGTGCCGCCCGCGTGCTGCCCGTCACCCACGTGCTGGCGTCGATCCTGACCGACAGCGGCGTGGACCCCGCGCGCATCACCGTCATTGCCAACGGCATCGACCTCGCCCGCTTCCCGCAGCGCGCGCCGGCGGCGGACGACGGCACCGTCACGCTCGGCTTCGTAGGATTCGTGCGCGCCTGGCACGGGCTGGACGGCGTCATCGAGAGCATGGCGAGCGGCCCCGCCAACACGCGCCTGGTCGTCGTCGGTGACGGCCCCGCGGTGCCTGACCTGACAGCGCTGGCCGCTCGCTTGTCCCTGGCCGACCGTGTGCACTTCAGCGGCCTGGTGCAGCCGCACGACGTGCCGGCCCACGTCACCGGCTTCGACATCGCCCTGCAGCCGAGTGCGACGCCTTACGCCTCGCCGCTGAAGATTTTCGACTACATGGCCGCGGGGTGCGCCATCGTTGCACCCGACCAGCCCAACATCCGCGAGGTGCTCGTCCACGAACATACCGCCCTGCTGTTCGACCCGTACGCACCGGGTGCGATGCAGGCGGCACTCGGGCGGCTGATCGAGGACGCTATGCTACGGCAACGGCTTGGCCGGGAGGCGCGCGCTGAGCTGGAGCGGCAGGATTATACCTGGGGGGGCAACGCGGCGCGGGTGGTGGCGGCTTGAGATAGAAAGATTAAGGCAAGCGCTTCTCTTTCGAAAAGAAGCAAAAAACTTTTGTCTCCTTGGGCGCGCGCTGCAGAAACCTGCGCGACAGCCGGACCAGAAGTCTTTTGCTTCTTCTTCTGAAAAAAAGACGTTGTTTCCTTGCCGGACGCTGAAGCGTCGACCTTGAGGCTTGTTAAATGGTTGCGCTGCCGCGGCTAAAGCCTCGCACTGTCGTGTCGAGGCTGTTCGAACTTAGCTGCTTTGGTCGGCGCGGGTGGATCTCAGGCGGTCGATGGCGATGGCCAGCAGCGCCGCAACCGCAAGAACTTTCAGTCCGGTCCACGTCGGCACCGGCGCCAACAGCATCGTCGACATGTTGTCCTGCAGCGATGCCGCCTCTCCCATGTCCATGCCCCACGCCAGCCCGGACGAGGCCAAGCTCATCACCCCGGTCCACACGCCCAAACGAATGAATGTCATGTTCAAAATCCCGTCGCGCACGTTGCGATCACGATTTTGTGATAACAGGTTTTGTGCCGGGAACGCAATGGGCTTGCTGCACCGCAGGCGACGTTTACGTGACGTTGAGGCTTGCGGCGGCCTCGCGTCGTTCCCTAGCTTGCCTGCGACAACAGGAGCCGACGATGCCCAAGACCGCCCGATACGCATCCTTGCTGGCGCTGATGGCGAGCCCCGCGCTTGCCCAGGAACCGCCGCCCCCGCCTCCGCCACCGCCCTACCACCACCATCACCACCATCATCACCATCACCACTACTACGCGGGCCCGCCGGGCGAACGTCCCGTCGATGTCGGCCCCAACACGCCCGAGGCCGACCGCGCCTATCAGGGTGGCGGCGAGGTTTTGCAGGGTCCGCCGGGCGGGCCGCCGCCCGTGCCCCGCGGCAATCCGCCCGGGTAGTTGCCTGTCGGTGCTGTTCTGCAGGTGCGTCGGGAGTGCTCAGACGTCGTCCGGGCTGAGCAGCACCACCGCTTCTGCGGCGCGCTTGTGCACTTCGGCCTCGCGTTCGAGGTTCTTGGGAAACCGGCTGCGGCCGGCCTGCACCAGGGTCTTCTTCGCCTGCGCCTCGTGCCAGTAGCGCACGGATGCCAGCGCTGCGTCCCAGCCGCGCTGGAAGTCGGGGGTGGTGGTCATGGTTGATCCTTAGAACAGGCAAGGAAGGCCTTCTTTTTCGAGAAAAAGAAGCAAAAAGCTTTTATCACGGCTGTCGCGGACTCACCGGAGACGGGTGCCCAGAGACCAAAAGTTTTTTGGTTCTTTTTCTCGAAAAAGAACCGCTTTCTTACTTGTCCTTGAGCTCCAAAGCCCGCGCGTAAACCTGCTTGCGCGGCAGCCCAGTCGCCTCCGCCACCCCTGCCACCGCTTCGCGCACCGTTTGGCTCCGCAACGCCGCCGCCAGCAGCGCGTCCAGGTCGCCGGCCTCCGCCGCCTCGTCCGGCGCCGGCCCAACCACCACCGTGATCTCGCCGCGCGCGGCATGGTCCGCGTAGCGTGCTGCCAGCTCGTCCAGCCCGCCCCGGCGCACCTCTTCGAAGCGTTTCGTCAGCTCGCGCGCCACCGCCGCCGGCCGGTCGCCGAACGCGTGGCACATGTCGGCCAGCGTCTCTGCCAGCCGGTGCGGCGCCTCGTACCAAACCAGCGTGGCAGTGAGGCCCGCGCGCTCCGCCGCCCGCAGGCGCGCGAAACCCGCCTGCCGGGCGGCCGCCCGTGGCGGCGGGAAGCCCAGGAAAAGAAAGGGGTGCGGCGGCAGGCCGGAGAGCACCAGCGCGGTGGTCGCGGCGTTGGCTCCTGGCATCGACTCGACGTGGTGGCCCGCCGCGATGGCCGCGCGTACCAGCCGGTAGCCGGGGTCGCTGACCAGCGGCGTGCCGGCGTCCGAGACCAGTGCGATGCGCGCGCCGCGTGCCAGCAGCGCCAGGATCTCCGGCGTGCGTGCGTCTTCGTTGTGCTCGTGCAGTGGGGCGGTGCGCACCCCGATGCCGTAGTGGCCGAGCAGCCGCGCGGTGGTGCGCGTGTCCTCGCACAGCACCAGCTCGGCCGAGCGCAGCGCGTCCAGCGCACGCATTGTCACGTCGCCGAGGTTGCCGATGGGGGTGGAAACCAGCACAAGACCCGCAGCATCGGTCAGCTTCACTGCCGCGGCGCCATCCGGCGCGCCGGTCTCGGGCGGTGCCGCGTCAGGGGAGGACAGGAATGCTTCGTCCGGCATGGTGGCTACTCGCATCGGTGGGTCTGCTGTCCGCCTGCATGCAGACGCAAGGTAACGCGCCGCCGACCTTTTCCAGCGTCGCGTCGCCTGGTGATCAGCAGCAAGGCCCGGGCGCCGGTCCGCGCCACATAGCACTTCTGCTGCCGCTGAGCGGACCCAACGCGGCCATCGCGGCGGAAATGCAGCAGGCCGCCCAGCTCGCCGCCAGCGCGCCCGGCGCCCCGCCTCTGGACGTGCGCGACACCGGCGGCGACCCGGCGCGCGCCGCGCAGGCGGCAACGGCCGCCATCGCCGCCGGCGACCTGATGATCCTCGGCCCGCTGACTGCCGAGGAGACCCAGGCGGTTGCCAGCGTGGCGGTGCCGGCCAACATCGCCGTGCTGTCCTTCAGCTCGGACCCCAGCGTTGCCGTCCCCGGCGTCTGGACGCTTGGCCTCACGCCGGACCAGCAGATGCGCCGCCTGGTCGCCGCCGCGCGCGCCGAGGGCCGCCAGCATCTGGCCGCCCTGCTGCCCGATGGCCCGTTCGGCGACGCGCTGCAGACGGCACTGACCGACGCCGCCAGCCAGGCCGGCTTCGAGCCGCCCAACATCCAGCGCAGCGACGTCGCCGGTGCCGACGGTGCGCTGCGCACGCTGACCGACTACGAGAACCGACGCGGCGACCTGCAATCGCGCATCGGCGCCATGCGCCAGTCCACCGACCCCGCGTCGCGCGCGCAGGCCGCCATCCTGGCCGCCCAGCCGGTCTCCCCGCCGCCGTTCGACACGCTTGTGCTGGGCGCCAACGGCGACAGCCTGCGCCACATCGCCGAGAAGCTGCCGCAATACGACGTGGTGGGCCCGCAGGTGCGCCTGCTCGGCCCGGCGTTCTGGGCGCACGGCGCGCAGCGGTTTCACCAGTTGGCCGGCGCCTGGTACGCGCTGCCGGACGCGACGCAGCGCAGCGACTTCGTGGCTACGTTCCAGGCGAAGTACGGGTTTCCGCCGCAGACGATCGACGACATCGCGTTCGATGCCACGCTGATCGGGCGCTCGCTGGCGCAGGACAACAACGATTTCTCAACGGGCGCGCTGACCAAGCAGGACGGGTTTTCCGGCGTGGACGGGGCGCTGCTGTTACTGCCGGACGGGCACGTGCGGCGGGCTTTGGCGATCTACCAGGTGGGGAACAATGGTGGGGCTACGATCGTGAGCGCGGCGCCTACGGATTTGACGGCGCCTGGGTCGTAGGAAGTAAGCAGTTCTTTTTTGAAAAAAAGAACCAAAAAACTTTTGTTCCCTGGGTACTCGTCTGTCGAACGGTTCGCGACAGCAGGTATAAAAGTTTTTTTGCTTCTTTTTTTTCAAAAAAAGAAGGCCTTGCCTTGCCTTTAATCTTGCTGCGCGTGACCAGCGCCATCGCCTGCGTCCCCGTTTTCGTGCTGATGCTTCTCGTCGCCACCGCCCAAGCCGCCCCCGTCCCGGCTGTGCTCGCAGCCTTGGTTGTCACCTTTTCGGCCTACGTCCTCGCACGGGTCTGGGCGAACGACCTGCGCGCGTTGACCTCGCTGCTGCACCTGGCCGGCACCGGCGCGCCGGCGCCCGTGCCGGGTCCGCTCTCTATCGGGCCGGACGTGCTGGGCGAGGTGCAGCAGATGTCCGCGACGCTGAGCCGGCAGAGCGCGCTGGTGGACCGCCTGGTGCGGGCGGAGGAGTCAATCGTCGAGCGACTGCCGGACCCGCTGATCGTGTTGAGTGCGGACCGAAGCGTGCGCCGCGCCAACGCCGCCGCGCGTGCCGCCTTCGGCGACGACATGCCGGCCGTGCTGCGCCACCCCGAACTGCGCGCCGCGATCGACCGCGCCGTGCAGGGCGGCCCGCACGCAGCGCCACAAATGGCCGACCTGCGCGTGCCGGTGCCGATCCTGCGCGAGGTGCAGGCGATGGTGGTGGCGCTGGACTCGCCGCTGGCCGGCGGGGGCGGCGTGCTGGCAGTGCTGTCCGACCGTACGCGGGAACGCGCGGTGGAGCGCATGCGCGCGGACTTCGTGGCCAACGCCAGCCACGAGTTGCGCACGCCGCTTGCCAGCCTGATCGGCTTCATCGAGACGCTGCGCGGCCCGGCCGCGGACGACCCGCCGGCCCAGGCGCGCTTTTTGGAGATCATGGCCGAGCAGGCCGAACGGATGAACCGGCTGATTGACGATTTGCTCAGCCTCTCGCGCATCGAGATCACCGAGCACCAGTCGCCGGCCGAGCTTGTGGATATCGGCGGCGTGGTGGAACGCGTGCTGGCCGGCTTCGAGATCTCCATCAAGGCGCGGCGGGTGAGCGTGGACCTGACCGTGTCCGACGCCTTGCCGCGGGTGCTCGGCGACACCGACCAGCTCGAGCAGGTGGCCGGCAACCTGTTGGACAACGCGCTGAAATACGGGCGGGAAGGCGGCACCATCCGCGTGTTCGCAGGGCCTGCGGCGCCGGGCGGCAAGTATCCGCAACGCGCTGGCGTGCTGGTGTCGGTGGCCGATAACGGGCAGGGGATACCACGGCAGCACCTGCCGCGGCTGACGGAACGGTTCTACCGGGTGGACACTGGGCGGTCGCGCGCGGTGGGAGGGACCGGGTTGGGGCTGGCGATCGTCAAGCACATCGTCAACCGGCATCGGGGGATGCTGGTGATCGAGAGCGAGGCGGGGACGGGGGCTACGTTTAACGTCTGGTTGCCGGCGGGGTGAGGAGAGAAGCAAGCAAGGCCTTCTTTTCTGAAGAAAAGAAGCAAAAGACTTTTGTCATGGCTGTCGCGGACTCTCCCACACGGCGCACCCAAGGGAGCAAAAGTTTTTTGGTTCTTTTTCCAAAAAAGAACTGCTCGCCTTGCTTGTTACAAGCTCCCGGCGGGTGGCTGGGCGATGAACGCTGGCTACCCGCCGGAACAGTATTGATGTTTACGCGGCCGCTTTCTTCGTGTCTGCTTCTGCAAACATCTCGACGATCGCTTTGTTGAACTGCGCCAGGTCGTCGGGCTTGCGGGAGGTGACGAAGTTGCCGTCGCGCACCATCGGCTCGTCGACCCAATTTGCGCCAGCGTTGCGCAGGTCGGTCTGCAGCGACGGCCAGGATGTCATCTTCTTGCCGCGCACCGCGTCTGCCTCGATCAGCGTCCACGCGCCGTGACAGATCGCCGCGACGGGCTTGTTGCTAGTGGCGAAGCTCTTGATGAAGGCGACGGCCTGCTTGTCCACCCGCAGGTAGTCGGGGTTGGCGACGCCGCCGGGCAGCACCAAACCGTCGAACTGGTCTGGCGAGACGTCGGCCAGGGTCTTGTCGACCGGTAGCATGTCGCCCTTTTCGTCGTGGTTCATGCCCTGGATCTTGCCAGGTTTCAGCGAGATCACGGTGACCTCGGCGCCGGCGTCGCGCAGCGCCTTTTGCGGCTCGGTGAGCTCTACTTGCTCGACGCCGTTGGTGGCGACGAATGCGATTTTGCGGCCGTGCAGTGTGCCTGCCATGGGTTTTCCCATCCTGTTGTTGAAACCGCTGAACGGCTTGCGCAGGGCAGGAGTTTTGGCGACCGGGTTTCACGCAAAGGGGAGGAAGAAAGGCGTTCTTTTTCGAAATAAAGAAGCAAAAAGCTCTTGTTTCCGCTTTCCCCATTCTCTCCGGCGAGCGCGCGACAGCGGAAGCAAAAGTTTTTTGGTTCTTTTTTTCAAAAAAGAACCGCTTGCTTCCTTACTCTTCCGGCTCAGTGGTAAACAACAGCGGATAGCCTTCCTTGCGCGCCGCATCGACTGCGTTGGTTGCTTTCGTCTCCGCGAGTTCGCGCGTGAACACGCCAACCACGCAGGCGCCGCGCTGGTGTGCCGTGCTCATCACTGCCAGGGCCTTGGCTTCGCCCAGCCTGAACTCGGCTTTGAGGATGCGCACCACGAAGAAGCGTGGGGTGAAGTCGTCGTTCAGCAGGATGACCTTGTGGAGCTTCGGCCGCTCGACCTTGAGCTCGGTCTGTCCTCTGACGATGGTGTCGATGTCTGCCATGTGTCCCGCCTGCTGTCTTTCCGGCTCTGCCTATCCAGCATCACGCCCATGATAGGTTGCAGTCAGCCTCGTCAACAAACCCGCGCGTGCGGTTTCTACGCCCGAATTGCCGGTTTTCTAAGTGACAAAAGTTTCTTGGTTCTTCTTTTCAAAAAAGAACCGCTTGCTTCTTAGTCAATAGTCAAACTGGTAAGACAACCCGATCGTCGAACCCGGGTCGTTATCCGGCGTCGCTCCCTGCACCGTCCCGCCGCCAGTCGCGAGCTGTGCCTTTGCCTTCAACCGCTTGGTGATGTCGATCTGCACTTCGGCCGCCGTACCGCCGCCTGACGTGGCCTGCTTGGCGCCGATGAACACCCCGCGCGCCACGTAGCGCCCGGCTTCGATGGTCGCACCGCTGCCCGATCCGCTGCCGCCGCCAACCGAGAGCCGGTCCAGCCCCAGGCCCTTGCGCACCGCGCCGAGCGGGTCGCTGCCGCCGCCGGTGACGCCGGACAGCTCGGCCAGGGCAGAGGCGATCTCGGCGATCTGCACGGCGGAGAGGTTCTTCACGCTAGTGCCGAACAGCAGGTGGGCCAGCACCTCGTCCTGCGGCAGGTCCGGCACGCTGGAAAGTTTTATGGTGGGCTTGTCGGCGTAGCCGCCGACGGTGAGCGTTGCGGTGACGCCGCCCGAGGTGCTGTCGGCGACGAAGTTCAGCGTCGGGTCGATCTTGTTGGTGACGCTGGTGCCGTCGAAGCCGACCTCGCCCTTGCTGAAGGTGAGCGTGGTCCCGGCCACGCTGATGTCGCCGCGGCGCAGGTTGAAGGCGCCGGAGATCTGCGGCGCGGCGGTGGTGCCGGCCACTTGCAGCTTGCCGCCGAGCTCGCTGTCGAGCCCGTGGCCGCGCACGAAGATGCCGCTGGGCGCGTCCACTTCGAGGGCGAGCTTGATGACGGCCGCCGGCGCGGTGTGAGCCGGCGGCGGTTTCTGGCCGGGGCGGCGCACGTTCAGAGTGGCCACGCTGGGCGGCAGGCTGTTGGGGATGTTGATCTCTGCCTGGCGGATGAGGATGCGGCCGCCAGCGTCCAGCGCGGTGGCGGCCTGGCCGTTCACCCTGACATCGGCGTCCAGCGTGGCGGTGAGCAGGTCGCTGGCCAGCGGGCGGGCGTGGTCGGCGGTGAAGTGGATGTCCACCGGGAGGCCGGGTGCGAGCACGCCGACCGAGCCGCTGGCGGCCAGCGTGCCGGTGCCCGCCTTGGCGGTGAAGGTGGCGATGCGCACGGTGTCGCCGGCGGCGACCAGGTTGGCGGTGATGTCGGTGACGCGCAGGCCTTGCACGAAGTCCTGCACCTCGCCGCGCGCCAGGGTGACGCCGCCGCTGATGCGCGGGGCGGCGGTGGTGCCGGAGACGGTCGCGTCGAGTGCCAGGTTGCCGGCGGCGCGCTGGCCGGTGGCACCCAGGATGGGGTCGAGCAACGTGAGGTCGGCGGCCCCCGTCGCGTGCAGGGCCAGCGCGCCGCCAGGCTGCAGCGGGGCGGACCCATTGGCGGCGAAGTTGAGCTTCGGCCCGGCGGAGAGGTGGGCGTTGACCTGGGCGACGCGGCCGTCCAGCGCCACGGTAGCCAGCAGCGAGGCCGGCTTGAGCGAGGCGGCGGGTCCGCTGCGCAGCCGCACGCCGGTCGCCTGGAGGCGCAGCGTGCCCTGCGGTGCGGCGGTGGTTCCCGAAAGGTGCGCGTCGGCGGTCAGCAGCCCGGCCGCCTGCAGCGTCGGCGCGAACGGGCGTGCGAGGTCCGGGGTGACGTTGCGGATTGCCGCGATCAGCGCCAGCGTCGGGGTAATCCGGCCGGCCACGCTGACGCTGGCCTGCGCACTGCCCGGGGCGCCTGCCGACAGGCGTAGCGAATCCACGCCGGTGGTGGCGCCGAAGCTGACCTTGGCTGGCGCGGTCAGGCGCAGCGCCTCGCCGTGGTAGTCCGCCGAGAGCGCGCTGAGCAGCACCTCGTGCGCCGGCACGTCCAGCTTTGCGGTGGCGGCGAAGGTTGCGGGCGCGTTCTGCACGCTCAGCGCGGCGTCGGTGCGGAGCAGCAGCGCGGCCTGTTTGCCGGTGGCGCTGGCGTGCGCCTGGCCGGTGACGCCGGACGCGTCGATGCCTTCGGCCACCAGGCTCAGCGCCAGGTCCGGATCGGTGGCCGGGTCGTGCACCTGCCCGGTCAGCGACAGGCGGCCCAGCGCGTTCTTGCCCAACGACAGGCCGGCGGCCTGCACGTCTATCCTGGCGTCCGGCCGGGCGCCGCCGGCCGGCAGGTCCACCTTGGCGTTCAGGCTGCCGGCGAGCGGCTGGTGAACGAGCGGCTCGAGGTCTGCCAGGCGCGTCATGTGGGCGGACACGGTGCCGGCCGGCAGCTTGGCGCCCCTGGCCAGCACCAGGTCGGCGCTGGCGGCCAGGCTGCGCCAGTCGGCGCGGCGCAGCACCACGTGGAAGCCGCCATCGGGCTGCCGGGCCAACTCGGCCTGCAGGGCGAGGGGTGCATTGTCGAAGCGGCCCTGCGCCTGCACGGTGCCGGACGGGTTGCTCGGCAGGCCCTGCGCGCGGATCTGCGCGGTGATCGGCCCGCGCGGCACCGACTTGGCACCGACCTCGCCCTTGATGTCCGCCTGCAGCGCCAGCCCGCCCGCCGCCTCGCCTGACGATCCGCCCGGCTTGCCGTCCGAGGGCCCGCCCAACGTTCCGCCTTCCAACTTGCCTGTGGCCGCGCCGAGCGTGCCGCCCGAGGTTTCGCCGGGCGTTGCGCTGGACACCGGGCCGGTCGCCCCACCCGCGCTGGAGATCCCGCTCAATGACGCGCCCGGCACACCGTTGGATACCGCGCCGGGAGTTCCGCTAGTCACGACGCCGGGTGTTCCACCCGCTGCCTCGCTCGAGGCCTGGCTGGGCGCGCCGTCCACCCGGCCCGCGGCGTCCAGGTGGCCGGAGACGGCGGGGGTCAGCGCCGCCAGGTCGTCCAGCACCACGTGCCAGGCGAGCGCCAGCCTGCCGCCAAAATCGGTGCCGGTGACGCTGGCATGCGCGGTGCGCCCGTCCACGGTGGCGCGGGTGATGGTGATGTCCTGGCCGTCCAGCCGTGCGGTGGCGCCGAACCGCGTGGTGCCCAGCGCGGTGGGCAGTGGCGCCTGGCCGCCGGTGAAGCGGGCGGTGCCGTCCACGGTGACGTCGCTGGCCTCGCCGTGGCGCGCGAGGGTCGCCACCGCGTCGGTGGAGCCCTCGATGTTCACGTGGCCGATGGCGGCGAAGGGGGCCAGGTCCGGCACCACGGTGTGGATGCGGGCGGAGATGTCGCCGCGCGCCTGCGCCTCGCCGTCCGCGGAGAGCAGCGGATGCTTCAGCGCGAACCGGACGGGCAGGCTCGGCTGGTCGAGCTGGGCGTGCACGGTGAGCTCCAGCGGGGCGGCGGCGAACAGGTTCGGCTGCGGCGGCGGCAGCACCAGGCCGGCCAGCACGGCGTGCACGTCAACCGCGCCGCTGTTGCCGCCGGCATCCACCGTCAGGCTGGCGATGGTGGCACCGCCGCCGTGCACGCCCGCCAGCACCGCGTGGGCGGCGACGTCCGGCCTGGTGAACGGTCCGTGCACGTGCGCCCGCAGCGCCACGCTGTCCCAGGAGACGTCCGGCCGCGGCGCCATCGCCGGCGCGTTCGCGGTCAGGTCGAGCGCGGCGCTGTGGCCCGCCAGGTCCACCGTGCCGTGCGCGTCGGCCCGCAGCGGTCCCGCGGCAAGGCTCGCGTCCACGCGTTCGGCCGCGCGCGGGCCGTCCACCGTCGCGTGCAGCGCCAGCGCGCCCAGCGCCGGCAGCTTGGCCAGGCCGGAGACCAGCCCGCCGGCCGGCTCGTGCGCGTCCAGCACCGCACGGATCGCGGCGTCGTCCAGATGGCCGTCCAGCCGGTAGGTGCCCGGGCCGTCGAGCCGGTCGATCGCGGCCGTGACCGTGGCGTCGGACAGCGAGGCGAGGTGGGCGTGCGCGTCCACGCGCAGCGCGGCCGCCGCGCCCGCTACCGGCGCGTCCAGCTGCAGCCGGGCGATCTTCAACGCGCGAAGGTCCACCTGCACCGGCAGGCCGGACCCGCCCTGCGACGCCGGCGCCGGCTTCGTGGCCGCCGCCGCCACCGGCAGCCGCAGCACGTGGATTTCCGCCGCGGCGAGGCTGTCGATGCGGGCGACCTTGCCGATCAGCGCGAGCGGCGACCAGTCCAGCGCCACCCCGTCCAGCGTCAGCCAGGTGCCCTGGGCGTCGTGCACCTCCAGGTGAGCCAGGCGCAGCGCGTCAGGAAAGCGGCCGGCCAGGCCGCGCAGCACCACCCGCCCGCCAGTCAGCGACGCGGCCTCACGCTCGATCAGCGAACGGCCGAACCCGGTGTTGGCCAGCACCAGCACTGCCAGGACCAGGACCACCGGCGCCAGCAGGACTATGCCAGCCACCCACAGCAGGATGCGGCGCAGGCGGTGGCGGCGTGGGGGTGCCGTGTCGCTCATGGCTGCGTCCTGCTCGCTGTGTCGTAAGCCACGACAGACCCGGAGCTGCGAGCGGCTATTCTCGCAGCCATGCCAACGACCGAGAGGTCAGGCGGCAAAGAGAAAGCAAGGCCTGCTTTTTTGAAAAGCAGCAAAAAACTTTTGTCTCGGCTGTCGCGGACTCTCCCGCACCGTACACCCCCAGGAACAAAAGTTTTTTGGTTCTTTTTTTCAAAAAAGAACTGCTTGCTTGCCTGCCACACGCTCAAAACGCCTGCCCCAGTCCGAGATAAAGCTCGAAGCTGTCACCGCCGCGGATGGAGGTCAGCGGCACCGCGATGTCCACCCGGATCGGCCCGATCGGCGTGTAGTAGCGTGCACCCACGCCCGCACCCTCCTCCAGCTTGCCGCCGAACGGCGCGCTCGACGTGCTGACCTGGCCGGCATCGACGAACACCACGGCGCCGATGTTGTGCCACACCCGCTGCCGCAGCTCGATGGTGGCCGCGTCGATCGAGGTGCCGCCCTCCGGCGTGCTGTCCGGGAACGCCGGCCCGATCGACTGGTACTTGTAGCCGCGCACGGTGGCAGAGCCGCCGGCGTAGAATCGCTGGTCCGGCGGCAGCTGGAACTCGGTCGCACCCTGCGCCGAGCCGACCAGGCCGCGGAACGCCAGCACGCTCAGCCCCGGCTTGGAGAGGCCCAGGCTGTGCAGGTCGAAATAGGTGGACCCGGTGCCCTGCAGGATGACGAAGGTGGAGCTTTGGCCGGACAGCGACTCGGTGGGCGTGGCGATCAGCGTGGCGCGTACGCCGTGTGTGGGGTCGTCCAGCGGGTTGGGCACGTTGGTGTTGTCGAACTTGGCGGTGACGGGCACGGCCAGCAGCGTGTAGTCGCGCGTCGTGCCCTCCTGCAGGATGCTCTCCTGGGTGGCGCTGACCCCCAGGCTCACCGTCCACAGCTTGGAGAGCTTGCGCGACAGCGTGGCAGCGGCGATCTCGGCCGTCTGGTTGTAGCTTATCAGGTCCTGCTTCAGGGCGGTGGCGTCCAGTTCCAGCGTCTGGTCGCGGTGGTAGTAGTCCGGCTTGATGAACTGCGCCTTGGCCAGGTAGCCGAGCCCCTTGTCCGCGGTGCCGCCTAGGCCGGTGAGGTCGGCCGTGAGGTTCAGCTGCTCGGCGTTGCCGAACAGATCGTGGTGCGACCAGGTGACGCCGGCGCTGCCGCCGAGGTCGGTGGAGTAGGCAATGTCGAAGCTCACCGTGTGCAGCTTGCGCTCGGTGACGTCCACTCGCAGCGGTATCTCGCCGGCGGCGTCCAGCTTGGGGGCGGCGCTGATCTTGATGCCGGAGAACACGCCGACCGAGGCGAGATCCTCGCGCGCCGCCTCGATCTTGCTCGGCTGGTACAGCTCGCCGGGGCGCACCAGCAGGCGTCGGCGGACCCAGCGTTCGTGCATGCGCTTGAGGCCGGTGATGTCGATCTGGCCGATGTCCACACGCGGGCCGGAGCTGACGGCGAAGCTCACGTCCAGCGCGTGCTCCGCGGGGATTTCGGTGGCGGTGGGCTCGCCCACCTTGGCCAGCGCGTAGCCGTCCTCCTGCAGGGCGGTCTGCACCTGGCCGCTCACCGCCAGCACGTCGGTGGCCACCGCCGGGGCGCCGGGTTTCAGGGTGAAGGCGCGCCTGCCGGAGGCCGGCACCGCGCCGTCCAGGGTGACGTGGCGCAGGTGGAACAGCGGGCCGGTGGCCACCTGCACGTCGACCGCCGCCTTGGCAGATTGCGGCAGGGCGGACAGGACGTCGGGCAGGGTGGTGTCGTCGAGGCCGTGGCCGGCGATGCTGACGCTGACCTGCGGTTCGTAATAGCCGAAGCTGTTCAGCGCGGTCTGCACGCGGCCTAGATCCTGGCGTGCGCGGGCTACCAGGGCGAACGGGCCTGCCGGCGCCTTGGTGCGCAGGGCCTGAAGCTGGGAGCTGCCGTTGATGGCGGCATCCAGGGCAGCGTTGCCGGTGGGCTGGATGTGGACGGTGTAGGTGACGGGGTCGGCGGCGCGGGCGGACGCGCACACACACAAAAGCAAGAAAGCAAGGCCTTCTTTTTTGAAAAAAAGAAGCAAAGAACTTTTGCGCCTGCTGTCGCGGAAAGCTGAGACGACACGTTTCAACTTGGTGGGCCTGCGGGAGACAAAAGTTTTTTGGTTCTTTTCTTCAAAAAAGAACTGCTTGCCTTGCTTCTCTCGATACGCCGCACGGAAAAAGATCATCACTATCCGCTAAGGCAGAGCGTCTGCCGCAACGCAGCATCTCGGTCTGCAAGGTTGCGACGCGCCACGCAGGGCAGCAATTTAAGCGCGATGTCAACCAGCCTGAGCCCCGCCGTGACGGCGCCCCGCGCCGCCTTCCGGGTAACCGCGCTGATCATCGCCGCCGCGCTGTTCATGGAGCAGCTGGACGGCACCGTGCTGGCCACCGCCTTGCCGGACATGGCGCGCAGCTTCGGCGTCGCACCGCTGCGGATGAACATCGCGCTGACCTCCTACCTGCTCAGCCTGGCGGTGTTCATCCCGGCCAGCGGCCAGGCGGCGGACCGGTTCGGCTCGCGCACCACGTTTCGCACCGCCATCGTGCTGTTCACCCTGGGATCGGTGCTGTGCGGGCTGTCGCAGTCGCTGGCGATGCTGGTCGGCGCGCGGGTGCTGCAGGGCATCGGCGGGGCGATGATGATGCCGGTGGGCCGGCTGGTGCTGCTGCGCACGGTGCCCAAGGCGGATCTGGTGGCCGCGATGACCTGGGTGCTGGTGCCGGGGCTGATCGGGCCGGTGGTGGGCCCGCCGCTGGGCGGCTTCTTCGTGACGTATCTGAGCTGGCACTGGATCTTCTACATCAACGTGCCGATCGGGTTGCTGGGCTTCGTGCTGAGCGGCCGCTACATCGGCCAGTTGCGGGAGGCAGAGCGGGCGCCGTTCGACCGCGCGGGGTTCGCGCTGTCCGGCGTATGCCTCGCCTCGCTGATGTTCGGCTTCGAGCTGGTCAGCCGTGCGGCGATCAGCCCGGTGGCGAGCTGCGCGCTGCTGGCGTTGGGCACGGTCGCGGGCGTGGCCTATTTGCGGCATGCACGCAGGGCAGCAAACCCCATCCTGGACCTGCGGCTGATGCGGACGCCCAGCTTCGCCATCTCGGTGTGGAGCGGCGCGCTCACGCGCATCACCGCCGGCGCGCTGCCGTTCCTGCTGCCGATGATGCTGCAGTTGGGCTTCGGCGAGACGGCGGCGCAGAGCGGGATGATCACGTTCTCCAGCGCCGCGGGTGCAATGCTGATGAAGGCGGCCGGGCCGCGCGTGCTGCGCCGCTGGGGGTTTCGCAGCACGCTGATGTGGAACGGGCTGTTCGCCACGGTGCTGCTGATGGCCGCCGCCCTGTTCCGCCCGGCCTGGCCGGTCTGGGCGATCCTGGTGGTGATGTTCGCCGGTGGGTTCTTCCAGTCGTTGCAGTTCACTGCGCTGAACACGGTGGCCTACGCGGAGATACCGCGCGCGCAGATGAGCGCTGCGACGAGCTTCTACACCACGTTCCAGCAGTTGATGCTGAGCGCCGGCATCTGCACGGCGGCGGCCGTGCTCGCCGCGTCGATGGCGGTGCAGGGGCATGCCGGGCCGGAGCTGTCGGACTTCTCGGTGGCCTGGGTGGTGCTGGGGCTGATCACGCTGGTCGCGGTGCCGGTCTCGGCGAAGCTGTCGCGGAACGCGGGGGACGAGATGGCTGGCCGTTAGGGTATCGTCTGGCTTGGCGATGCCTGAATGCTGCCGTTCGACAGAGCCTGTCGTCTCACTCCTGAATGCGGCGGGGAAAGCAAGGCCTGCTTTTTTGGAAAAAGCATCAGAAAACTTTTGTCTCGGCTGTCGCGCGGCCGGGCGATGTTTCCTGGGCGGACCCGCTTCCGGCTTGTCATGCCGGCCGTGGGGACAAGCTAGGCAAAAACTTTGTTCCCTGGAATGTCATTGGCGGGGGAGTCCGCGACAGCAGAGACAAAAGTTTTTTGCTGCTTTTTTTCAAAAAAGCAGGCCTTGCCTTCTCTATCGCCTGTCAAAATCATTACCGGCCACCGGCGAGGCAACGTTCCAAGCTGCTGGTAGCCAAGAGAGCACAGCGCAGAGGTTTTTGAATCCCCCTCACAAAAAGGGCCCTGAATACTTGTGTGTGTCGCGCGGTGCTTGCTACGCACGCGCCGGCTAGCCGGAATGATCCGGTCGCTAAACGGACAGGCTGGGTGATGGTCAGGCGGGCGCTTCTTATGGGGACGATGATTGCAGGTTTGCCGGTGCTGGCCGCGGCGCAGCCGGTGACGGGGCCGTATGTCAGCGTGGGTGCCGGCATGAACCTGCAGCAGAACGAGATCGTGACGGCTGTTGCGCCAAACGATTTTTCCACCGACGTGATCTACACCTTTCACCCAGGTTTTGCCGGCCGTGCCGGCGCCGGTTACGGCTTCGGCAACGGGTTTCGCGCGGAGATCGAAGGCGACTACACCGACAACGTCGTGCGGGGCGGGCAGGATCGGCTTTCCGACGGGCTCAGTCCGTCGCGACGGGCCGGCGGCGTCGAGCAGAAATATGGCGGCTTTGCCGACGTGCTCTACGATTTCAGCCTGGGTCTGCCGGTGCAGCCCTACCTCGGCGTGGGCGCCGGCGGCCTGGATGTCGAGCACAACGGCTTCAACCAGAGCCTTGAGGGTGCGCGGGCCATGCCGCCTGCGCCGATCCCGGGCGTGCCGCATTTCGGGTTCCATGACCAGACGGTTGGAGGCTTCGCCTACAAGGGGATTGCCGGCCTGGCCCTGCCGATCGCGTTCGTGCCCGGCCTTTCATTTACCGCCGAATACGATTTCGTGGGCCTGCTGGACCCGTTGCCAGCCTTCCAGAACGTGCAGTCGCAATACCGTTACGTTGCAAACCCGCCGGCCGGCGGTGTGCCGGGTTCACCGTTCCCGCACTATGAGCATGTGGCCGTCAGCGTGAACCGCCACTTCACCAACGACTACAATCACGAAATCCTGCTGGGCTTTCGTTATGCGTTGTTCCAGCCGCCTCGGCCCCTGCCGGCACAAGCCGCTCCGGAGGTCCAGCCGTCCGCTCCCGTTCCGCAGGCGCGCACCTTTCTCGTCTTCTTCGACTGGGACCGCGCCGACCTCCCTGCGCGTGCGCGCCAGATCGTGGCGCAGGCGGCAGCCGCCTCGCGCCAGCCGGGCACCACGCAGGTTGCTGTGGACGGCTACACCGACCTTTCCGGCACGGCCGCCTATAACCAGCGCCTTTCCGTGCGACGCGCCGAGAGCGTGAAGGTGGAGCTGGTGCGCGACGGCGTGCCGGCGAGCGAGATCGCCATCGCGGGGCACGGCGAGACCAACCCGCTGGTGGCGACCGCGCCGGGTGTGCGGGAGCCGCAGAACAGGCGGGTGGAGATCATGCTGAGGTAGGGCAAGAAAGCAGTCAGTTTTCAGAAGAACGTTTGCCTTCGCTGTCGCGCACTCCCCGGTCGGAACCGCGACAGCGGAAGCAAAAGCTTTTTGCTTCTTTTTCTCGAAAAAGAAGCGCTTGCCTTACGCTCTGTCCGCCAGCTCCCCCAGATCGCCGACCACCAGGTCCCAAGCCTCAGCCCGCTCCGGCGCCGGCGTCCCAGGCCCGTGCTCCAGCGGCCGCGGCACCAGGCACGTCCGCAGCCCGCAAGCCTGTGCCGCCGCCAGGTCGCTCTCGTGGGCGGCCACCAGGCACAGCTCGTCGGGCCGCATCGCCAGCACCTCCGCCGTGCGCAGGTAGGCTTCCGGCATCGGCTTGTAGGCCTGCACAACTTCGGCGCCGAGAATCGCGTCCCACGGCAGGCCGGCGCGCTTGGCCATGTCGATCATCAGCACGATGTTGCCGTTCGACAGCGGGGCGATGATGAAGCGCTGCTTCAGCCGGGTCAGGGCGTCTACCGAGTCTGTCCAGGGGTCCAGCCGGTGCCAGGCCAGGTTGAGCTCGTCGATCTCGGCTTCCGGCACGCGGTCGGGGTTGATGCCGAACTCGATCAGCGTTGCCACCAGCGTCTCGCGGTGCAGCACGTCCAGCCGGACGAAGCCGCGGCGGAAGCTGCGCACTTCCTCCATCGCCGGCGAGTAGCGCCGGCGCCAGGCGTCAGCGAAATCCGCTGCGTCCACGTCTGGGGTGGCGTGGCGGGAGAGGAACGGCGTCGCCTCGCGGGCCACGCCGGTGCGCCAGTCCACCACCGTGCCGAACACGTCGAAGACGAAGGCGCGCACGCCTGCCAGCGGGGCGCTGCCCGGCGTCGCGTCCGTCACGCCACCACCCGGCTGGCCTGCTGCAGCAGGGCCAGGTCGGAGTCTGCCAGCTTGATCACCACGGAGGCGGGGTGCTCGCCGGTTTCGAGCATGATGGGAAAGTGGAAGCCGCAGAACCCGTCGCCCAGGCCGGCGTCGGCTAGGTCGCGGCGGTAGATGTCCACCTTGCCGGTGCCCACGCAGCGGCCGCCGCAGAACGCCAGCACCAGGTGGTTGCGCAGGCTTTGCGAGGGTGCGTAGATCCACCCCGAGACCAGCTTGCCCTCTGCGGTTTCGATCGCGCCGCGTATCACTTGATCGCCTCCCTGCCGCCGCGTGTTGCGGGCGGTGTTATACCAGTGATCCCTGGTGATGACCTGTGGCAGACAAGGCAAGCGGTTCTTTTTTGAAAAAAAGAACCAAAAAACTTCTGTTCCCTTGGGCGCGCGCTGCAGAAACCTCCGCGACAGCCGGGACAAAAGTCTTTTGCTTCTTTTCTTCAGAAAAGAACGCCTTGCTTTGCTTCCCAGGAGGTCAGCAGCCAAACCTCCGCGGATGGCGCCTCGACCGATGTAACCTACCAGGTGCATGCACCACGGCGTATTTGCCGTGCCGTGAGTGTGCAGGCGGGCTTGTCAGCCGCAAGGCCTTGCACGACATCCTCGCACCCTGCCGCCTAAACCGCCAAGGATCACCCATGCAGACCCAAACAATCGACTACCAAACCGACGGACTCGGCATGAAGGGCCACCTGGCGCACGATACAAGCCATGCCGGGCTGCGGCCAGGCGTGCTGGTGTTCCCCGAGGCGTTCGGGCTGGCCGAGCACGCCAAGTCGCGTGCCGAGCGCCTGGCCGGCATGGGCTACGTGGCCCTGGCCGGCGACCTGCACGGCGGGCAATACGTGACCTCGTCGCTCGACGAGGCGCTGGGCCTGCTGGCGCCGCTGCGCGAGGACCCGTCCAAGATCCGCGCGCGGGCGGCCGGCGCGCTGGCGGCACTGCTCGCCCAGCCGGGCGTGGACCCCAACCGCATCGGCGCGATCGGCTTCTGCTTCGGCGGCACCATGGCGCTGGAGCTGGCGCGCAGCGGTGCGGCCGTGCACGCCACCGTCGGCTTCCACAGCGGCCTGGCCACCAAGGCGCCGCAGGATGCGAAGAACATCGTCGGCAAGGTGCTGGCCTGCATCGGCGCCGACGACCCGAGCATCGACGCCGACCAGCGCCGCGCCTTCGAAGACGAGATGCGCGGCGGCGGGGTGAACTGGCAGCTGTCGGTGTACGGCAACACCGTGCACAGCTTCACCAACAAGCAGGCCGACAAACTCGGACGGCCGCAATTCGCCGCCTACAACGCGCAGACGGACGCGCGGAGCTGGGCGGAGATGCTGGCCATGTTCGACGAGGTGTTCGAGAGTTAAGGCAAGGCAAGCGGTTCTTTTCTGAAAAAAACCAAAAAACTTTTGTTCCCTTGGGTGTGCGTTGTTGAGGCTTGGTGTTTCAGCGTTGCAATGTCTGGGAGAACAAAAGTTTGGTTTTTTCGAAAAAGAACCTTTTTTTTCTGGAACCAGCCACATGCGCGCAATGATCACCCTCGTCGTCGCCATGGGCATCCTGATCGTTGCCGGGGTGGCTGTCGTTGCGGTCACCCTGGTTGGCCGTCTGGGCGGGCACGGCTCCGCGCCGAGCGTGGTGCTGGACCAGCCGGCCGGCACGCGGATCATTGCTGTGTCGCTAGAGGGTGGCCGGCTGGCGGTGGTGCTTCAGGGCGGCGGCCCTGACCGCGTGGTGGTCCTAGATTCGGCTAGCGGACGCACGACGGGCAGTGTCCGTCTGGCCCACTGAAACGGCGCGCAACGCATACAGGCGTTTGCCAAAGACCAGTCCGCGGCAGTCGAAGCAAAAGTTTTTTGCTATTCAAAAAAGCAGGCCTTGCTTTTTCCTATGGCGCGGCCGCGCAAAACCAAATCAAGTAGCGCTCTGGGCGAAGCGAAACCTCTCCGTCCGGAATGGCGCGTTCATCCGTACGATCGTCCAGTTCAGCCACAATGCAAAGCTAACCCATAGTAGGTAGGGCACCTCCAGCCAGCTCGCCGTCGGGGAGAACGCACGCAGGCCGATCACCAGCGCCAGGACCGACGCCCAGAGAAAAATGTTCTCCAGCAGCGCCCAGTCGGGGCGGCGCAACTTGAAGAACAGCGGGCTCCACAACAGGTGCAGCACCCAGTTGACACCGAAATAAACAGCGACTTGCGTGTGCTGCACGGGGCCGTGCGCGCCGCGCCAGGACAACACGCCCGCGGCTGCCGTCATCGAAAGAATGATCGTCCAGGCGGGGCCGAACAGCCAATCCGGCGGCTGCAGACTGGGTTTGCGCAGTTGCCTGTACCATGGCCCTACGTCGGTAAGTGCTCCGCCGGCGCCGGCCAGTACAATGGCAAGCAAAGCTGCGACTATGATGGTTGCGGTCATGACCTATCCTCGTGATGGCCGATGTTCCGGCTGGAAATCCGCACGACAGGGGCTACGGCAAAGTATTTGGGTGTTTCGTGCCCGTTGTGCCAGCGTCAAGGCTGTACGGTCGTGGGGCTGTTCGCGGGTGCAAGGGAGGTCTATAGGCTGTAGCTTCAACAGGAGTGCGTATCTATGGCGATCGGGACGGTAAAGTGGTTCAACCCGGACAAGGGGTTTGGATTCATCTCCCCGCAGGATGGCGGCAAGGACGTTTTTCTGCACATCACCGCCGTGCAGGCTGCCGGGCTCACCACCGTGAAGGACGGCCAGAAGGTGTCCTATGACGTGGTGACCGAGCGTGGCAAGCTGGCCGCTTCGGGGCTTAAACTCGCGTAAACCAGACCGCGGCGCGGCGCTTTCGAGGTTTCCCCTCGAAGCGTTCGCAGGTCCTGCAGGTCTCCGGCGCCGTATGGTTCCGCCTGCAGCTTGAAGAAAATTGCCAAAGCGTTATAGGCGTGCATCGTCTCGGGTGCAGGGGCCTGTATGCGCGTGCGTCTGATCGGCTTAGTCATGATGTCGGTCCTGATGTCGGTCCTGGCCGGCTGCGTCGCAGCCCCGCCTGGCCCGCCGCCGCCCGAGCAGGCGGCCGACCCGGCGTCGAGCCCTCCCGCCCCGCCGGCGACCAAACAGGTATGGGTCAAGGCCGGCTGGCACCGCAACGGCGACGACTACGTCTGGGTGAAAGCTCACTACGTGACAGTGAGGGTAAGGCATCGCCACTGGGTGCATGAGCATCGAACCCCGAACGGCACCCTGATTCCTGCTCACTGGGAGACGTGAGGCAAGCAAGCAAAAACTTCTGGCTCGGCTGTCGCGGGGTCTCCCTTAGCGTGTACTCAGCAAACAAAGTTTTTTGGTTCTTTTTTTCAAAAAAGAACCGCTTGCCTTGTTTTATCGAGCACCTGCGAGACGGTGATGTTCTGCATGCCGGATCGCGGCCCTTCAGGCGGCACCACCGCGCGAATGCGGGCGCTGTGCAGCAGCGGCCCAGACGCGCCGAACAGGCCATAGGCCGGGCGCCCGACCGCGGCGCGCAGGTTCATCGGGCCGCTGTCGTTGCCGACGAACAGGTCGGCTTCTGCCAGCAGGGCGGCCAGCTCCGGCAGTTTCCATCCCACGACGTCCTTCAGGGCGGCGCCATCTGGCACCGCCTGGCGGATGGCGGCGGCGAGCGCCGCCTCGGCTTGGCTGGCCAGCAGGAAGACCGTGCCGCCGCCTCCGCTCAGCATTGCATGGCTGAGCTGGGCGAAGCGGGCTGCCCCCCATTGACGGTTGGCGCCGTTGCTGCCGATGCCGAGCGCCACCCAGGGCCTCGGGTGCGCGGCGAGGCGCTGGAGCACGCGGGCGCGGGCGAGAGGGTCCAGCAGGATGCTGGGTTCCGGCAGCGCCGGCAGGCCGGCGGCGCGGGCGTAGGCGGCGGCCTGCTGGGCGGCTTCCTCGTGCTCCACGTCCGGGCCGAGAAACGGACCGGCGCTGAGCCAGAAACGTTGCGCGCGGCTGTAGCCGTAGGCGTGGCGATGCCGGATGCCGGCCAGGCACGTGGCGGCGGCCAGCGAGGCGCCGTGGTGCAGCAGCACGCAGGTTTCGGCGCCGCAGTCGCGCAGGGTGGCGACCAGGCGGGGGAAGCCGAGCGGCCCGTCGTGGCGGCCGCGGCCGAGGCGCGGGTTGCGGTCGAACCAGACGATCCGCTCGATGGCGGGGTCGTTGCCGAGCAGCGCGTCGGCCTGCGTGCTGGGCTTGGTGATCAGGGTTATGGTCTTGGCTTGGCTCGCTTCGGCCAGGGCTCTGATGATCGGGAGGTGCCAGATCAGGTCGCCCAGGCCCGGGCGAGGCTGGAAGACGGCGACCCGTCCTTGGAGCGATAGGGTCACTCAGGACCGTGAGAGAAGAAAGCAAGGCCTTCTTTTTCGAGAAAAAGAAGCAAAAAGCTTTTGCTACGGCTGTCGCGGACGGCTGAGGCGACACGTCTCACCAACGCGCACCTACAGAGAGCAAAAGTTTTTTGGTTCTTTTTTTCAAAAAAGAACTGCTTGCCTTGCCTGCCTTAATATCCGTTCGGATGCGCCTCCCGCCATGCCAGCGCGTGTTCCACGATGGTGTTCAGCGCGTCGTATCGCGGCGCCCACCCTGTCTCGCTGCGCAACTTGTCCGAGCCGGCCACCAGCACCGCCGGGTCGCCGGCGCGGCGGCTCACCATGCGCGTGGGCACGCTGCGGCCGCTGACCTGCCCGACGGCGCGGATCACGTCCATCACCGAGTGGCCGGCGCCGTTGCCCAGGTTGTAGGTGACCGAGCGTGTGTCGAGCTGGGCCAGCGCGCGGACGTGCGCCTGGGCGAGGTCGGCCACGTGGATGTAGTCGCGGATGCAGGTGCCGTCGGGCGTCGGGTAGTCCTGGCCGAACACGGCGATGTCGGCGCGGCGGCCGAGGGCGGCGTCGATGACCAGCGGGATCAGGTGGGTTTCGGGGTCGTGGTCCTCGCCGAGGCGGCCCTGCGGGTCGGCGCCGGCGGCGTTGAAGTAGCGCAGGCAGGCGCTGCGCAGGCCATGGATCTGGTCGGCCCAGAACAGTGCGCGTTCCAGCATCAGCTTGCTCTCGCCGTAGGGCGAGCCGGGCTCGATGCGCTCGGCCTCGTCGATGGGGATGCGCTGCGGGTTGCCGAACAGGTTGGCGGTCGACGAGAGGATGAACTTGGTGACGCCGTGGCGGACGCAGGACTCGATCAGGCCGATGCCGAGGCCAGCGTTCTCGGCGAGGTAGTAGAACGGGCGCTGCATGCTCTCGCCGACCAAAGACAGGGCGGCGAAGTGGAACACGGCGTCCCAAGAGCCGTCGGCCAGGGTGGCATCGAGCGTGGCGCGGTCGGCCAGGTCGGCCTGGATGAAGGAGACGCCGTCGGGCACGGCCTCGCGGTGGCCTTGGCGGAGGTTATCGTAGACGCGTACCTCGTGGCCCTCGTCGCGCAGGGCGAGAACCAGGTGGCTGCCGACGTAGCCCGCGCCGCCGGTGACCAGATATCGTGCCATGCTAGTATCCTGTTGCCGTGATAGGCTGCACCGACGTGCGAACGCGTGCGCCTATCGCGACGTTTTGGTGCTGATGACCGCTAGAGGTCCAGAGGCCTGACTGCCTGGAGGGCAGCCAAGGAGATCTTTTTGGAAGAAAGGTCCGATGGCCATCTTCCCGCAGGCGCAACAGCAGACCCTCCGCGACAGCCGGACAAAAGTTTTTGCTTCTTCTTTTCAAAAAAGAAGGCTTGGCCTTCCTGCTCTCAACGAGGCGAGGGTCAGGCCATAGCTGAGAGGGCGTTGCGTTCAAAGGAGCGCCACAACGGGCCGATCCCGACCTCAGGGCCAGAGCGCCTGCGACACGGCCCTGATGTCAGGCGTCTCGGCGACGCGCGAGGATGCAGCTTGCTCGCGCCACGATGCGGCCGGACCCACGAAAGAACCATTTGCCTCGCTGCTCACCTTGGCTTTCGATGCGGCCATATCAGGCCGACTGCATCGCCCCCAACCCGAAGGGCAAGGCGCGCAACCGCTTCCCCGTCGCCGCGAAGATGGCGTTGCCCAGCGCGGCTGCCGACGCGGCGGTGCCCGTCTCTCCCACGCCGCCCGGGTTCTCGCCGCTTTCCACCTGGAACACCTCGATGCGCGGCGCCTCGTTGATGCGCATCATCCGGTAGCCGTCGAAGTTGCTCTGCTGCACGCGGCCGTGCGCGTGGGTGATGGTGCTGTAGAGCGCTGTCGACAGGCCGAAGATCAGTCCGCCTTCGATCTGCGCGGCGACGGTGTCCGGGTTGACGCGCTGGCCGCAATCGATGGCCACCGTGGCGCGGTGCAGGCGTATGTCGCCGCCTTGTGTGACCTCCACCTCCAGCACGTGCGCCAGGAAGGAGGAGAACGCGTATTGCAACGACACGCCGCGGCCGTGCCGCTTCGGCAGTGGCGAGCCCCAGCCGGATTTTGCCGCAGCGAGGTCGAGCACCGCCAGCGCGCGCTTGTTGCGCTGCAGCATGGTTCGGCGATAGGCGACCGGGTCTGCGCCGGCGGCGGCCGCGCACTCGTCCATGAAGCTTTCCACCACGAACACGTTGTGGGTGGGGCCCACGCCGCGCCACCAGGCGGTGGGCACGCCCTGCGGCTCGCAGCGGACGTAGGAGACGTGCACGGCGGGCAGGTCGTAGGGCGTCTTGGCGGCGGCTTCCACCGCGTCCGGATCGAGTTCGCCCCTCATGTCGGACGGGTCCCAGCGGGCGGTGACCGAGGAGCCGGTGGTCTTGTGCTGCCAGCCGGTGATGCGGCCGTGCTCGTCCAGCCCGGCGGACAGCAAATCGTGGTAGGCGGGGCGGAAGAGGTCGTGGGTGATGTCCTCCTCGCGCGTCCATACCAGCTTCACCGGATAGGCGAGCTGCTTGGCGATGGCGGCGGCCTGCTCGATGCTGTCCACGTCCAGCCGGCGGCCGAAGGCGCCGCCCATGAGGTGATTGTGAACCGTCACCTGCTCCGGCCGCAGTCCGGCGGCGCGCGCCACCGCCGCTTGCGCACGCACCGGCACCTGGGTGCCGACCCACAGGTCGGCGCCGTCCGGGCGGATGTGCAGCGTGGTGTTGATCGGCTCCATCGGCGCGTGGGACAGGAAGGGCAGCACGTAGGTGGCGTCCACGCGCGTATGGGCGGCCGCAATTTTGGCCGGCGCGTCGTTGTCGTTGCGGGCGATGGCGCCGGGGCGGGCCGAGGCTTCGCCCAGCGCCGCGAGAATTGTGGCGGTGTCGGCGGTGGCGTTCGGCCCGTCGTCCCAGCGCGGCTTGGCGGCCTGCAGGCCCTGGCGGGCGGCCCAGAAATGCTCGCCGATGACGGCTACCGCGTCTGGCAGGCGGACCACGTCGCGCACGCCGGGGACGGCGCGTGCGGCGGCCTCGTCTATGCCGAGCAGGCGGCCGCCGCGGACCGGGCTGGCCGCCACCGTACCCACTTTCATGCCGGGCACCGCCACGTCGATGCCGAAGGTGGCGCTGCCGGCGACCTTGGCCGGGGTGTCCAGCCGGGGCTGCCTGCGGCCGATCAGGGTCCACTCCGACGGCTGTTTCAGCGTGACGTGCGCGGGCACCGGCAGGCGGCCAGCGTCTTCGGCTAGCGCGCCATAGGCGGCACTGCGTCCGCTGGCGGCGTGGTGCACCACGCCTGCCTCTGCCTGGCAGCTCGCGGGGTCGACGCCCCAGCGTTTGGCGGCGGCCTGGACCAGCATGGTGCGCGCACGGGCGCCGGCCTCGCGCAGCCGGCCCCAGTCGCCAATGGTGGAGTAGGAGCCGCCGGTCGCCTGCTCGGCGCCGTCGGGCGCGTAGAGGCGCGCGTTGGGCGGGGCGGGCTCCACGCGCACCTGGTCGAGGCGCACGTGCAGCTCCTCGGCGATCTGCATGGAGGCGCTGGTCCAGATGCCCTGGCCGAACTCGGTGTCCGGCATGATCAGCGTGATGGCGTCCGGGGTGATGCGGATGAAGGCGGACGGCGGCACGAAGGTGTCCGCAGAGAGGTCGGCGCGCGCCGGACGGGGCCGGCCCAGCGGCAGGGTGAAGCCCAGCAGCAGGCCGCCGCCGGCGAGCAGGCCGGCCCGCAGCAGGTCGCGGCGGGCGGGGGCGTTATGCGGGGCGATCGTCACGGCATCAGGAGAGGTCTGGGCCGACGCGCACGGCGGCGTGGTGTCGGCGGGCATGGCACTCATGCTGAAGCCGCGTCGTGGATGGCCGCGCGGATGCGCACGTAGGTGCCGCAGCGGCAGATGTTGCCGGACATCGCGGCGTCGATCTGCGCGTCGGTCGGGCGCGGCGTCTCGGCCAGCAGCGATGCCGCCTGCATGATCTGGCCGGGCTGGCAGTAGCCGCATTGCACCACCTCGTGGTCCAGCCACGCCTTCTGCAGGCGGGCGGCGGCGGGGATGCCGGGGGCGGCCTCGATCGTGCTGATGCGGGAGGTGCCGACGGTGCCGGCGGGCAACTGGCAGGAGCGCACGGCCTGGCCGTCGAGATGCACGGTGCAGGCGCCGCACTGGCCGATGCCGCAGCCGTATTTGGTGCCGGTGTAGCCGAGCACGTCGCGCAATACCCAGAGCACGGGCATGTCGGGGGGGATGTCCAGCGCGTGGGGCTGGTTGTTGATGGTCAGGGTTATCATCCGTCGAAATTCGGACGGCTGGAGGGAGAAAGCAAGAAAGGCCTTCTTTTTTGAAAAAAAGAAGCAAAAAACTTTTGCTCTCTTGGCGTGGGAGCTGAAGCAAGCGCCGCGACACGGTCAGCAAGATCTATGAATCCGAAACGGACATCGCGCTTTCACCGTATGTTGCTAGACGGGATTTCGGATCGGCATCCGAAGACAACGACTTCCTCAGATTGACGCTCATTGCAACGCAACGAATCAGCATAAGCAGGCAAACGCTCAAGTGCCAACGATCATTTAATCGAAACGCACAGGTCCGCTATCGGCGACAGCGCTCGCAAAAGCTTTTTGCTTCTTTTTCTCGAAAAAGAAGGCCTTTCTTTTCGCTTTATCCGGCGCCCCCGCATTACGCAGCACCTTCCCCGGGTTGAACACCCCGTCCGGATCCAGCGCGTCCTTCACCCGCCGCATCATCTCCAGCTCCACCCCGCCGCGCCACGCCTCCAGCAGCGCGCACTTCAACTGCCCCACCCCGTGCTCGGCGGAAAAACTACCTTCCAGGCCGCGCGCCACCTCCGACACCGCCTCCATCAGCGCCTCGCCTTGCGCCTGGAAGCCCGCCGCGTCCGTTCCCTCCGGCGCCACCAGGTTGAAGTGGACGTTGCCGTCGCCGACGTGGCCGAACGGCACCACGCGCACGCCCGGCACGAGCGCCGCGCAGGCCCGCGTCGCGTCCGCAACGAAAGCCGGGATGGCGGCGATCGGCACGGAGACGTCGTTTTTCACGTTTGCACCCGCGTGCGCCTGTGCCTCTGCCTGCACCTCCCGCAGCCGCCACAGCGCCGCGCGCTGCGCCTCGCTGGCCGCCACCACAGCGTCCAGCACGCACCCTTCGGAGAGTGCCGCCGCGAGCAGGGCCTCCAGGCGCTCCCGCAGCGCGGGCCCGTCGGCACCCGCCAGCTCGATCAGCACGTAGGCCGGGTGCGCCTGCGCGAACGGGTCCGCGCAGGCCGGCACCTGAGCCACCGCCATGCGCAGGGCCGCGCCGGAAAGGTACTCGAACGCGTGCAACCCGGCTTCCTCGGCCTGCCGCACGTGCGTCAGCAGCGCCACGCAGGCTGCCACGTTCGGCAGCGCCGCGAGTGCGACCTCGTGCGCGGCCGGCGTCGGCACCAGCCGCAGGCAGGCCGCCGTCACCACGCCGAGCGTGCCCTCCGCGCCCACGAAAAGCTGGCGCAGCGCCAGCCCGGTGTTGTCCTTGCGCAGCCGGCGCAGGCCCTGCCACACGCGGCCGTCCGCCAGCACCACCTCCAGCCCCAGCACCTGCTCGCGCATGTTGCCGTAGCGCAGCGTGGCGTTGCCGCCGGCGTTGGTGGAGACCAGCCCGCCGATCTGCGCCGAGCCGCCGCTCGCCAGGCTCACCGGCAGGTCCAAACCTACCGCAGCGGCGGCCGCGCGTGCTGCCTGCAGCGTCACGCCGGCCTCGGCCACCATGGTGGCGGAGGCGGGGTCGAGGTCGCGGATGCGGGACAGGCGGTCCAGCGCCAGCACCACCTCGCCGCCGCGCGGCGTCGCAGCGCCGCACAGGCCGGTGTTGCCGCCGACGGGGACCACGGCCACGCCGGCGGCCGCACAGGCGGCAACGCAGGCGGCGACCTGCGCGGTGTCGGCGGGGCGCACGCGCGCCAGCGCGGTGCCGGTGAAGATGCCGCGCCAGTCGGTGCAGCTCACATCGAATTCTACGAAGTTCGGGCCGACGATGCCGGCAAGAAGGCAAGGCAAGGCCTTCTTTTTTGGAAAAAAAGAAGCAGAAAACTTTTGTGCGGCTGTCGCGGAGGTTCCTTCAGCGCGCGCCCAAGGAAACAGAAGTTTTTTGGTTCTTTTTTTCAAAAAAGAACTGCTTGCTTACTTTCTGCCGCCACCAAACAACCGCGCCACAAGTCCCCGCCGCTCGTCAGCCGCCTCCGGCCGCAGCTCCGGCGGCAGCACCGGGCGAAGCGGCGGCGGCGGCATCGTCTCCGGCATCGCCGAGAACGGCGGGCTGCTGCCGTCGGCCAGGCCGCGCGTGCTGGGCAACATGCGCGGCAGCACCTCGATCAGCTCCTCGGCAGGGGGCAGCGGCACGTAGCGGTTGCCGGTCGCCCTGGGTGCGGCCTCGAACGACGGTTCTGTCTCGCCGAAACCACGCGGCAGCTCCACGTATTGCTGCTGCTGCTCCGCCGCTTCGTAATCTCCGAGCGCCGGCTCTGCCGCATGGTGGTCCGCCTGGGTGCCGGCAGCGCCGGCGGCCGGCTTGCCGAACATGCCTTCCCGGCGGCCGGGCTCAGGCTGCGGCGCCGCCTCCGAGGTGAACGGCACCCTGCCCAGGCCGCTCGGCGAGAACACCGGGGCGGCCGGCGCCTGCTCGGCCGGCTGCGGTGGCTTGGGCAGGCTGCCCGGCATCAGCGCAGAGGTGGCCTTGCTGTCCGGCATCGGCGCGTCCACCGCTGCGTAGATCGGCGTGTCCGGCGCGCCCCGGGGTGCCGGTGCCGGCGCCGGCTCGGCCGCGCCCTCGCCGCGTCGAGCCGGCCTGGCGCTCTCCGCCACTGCGCGCTGGGCCTCCTCCAGCGCCTGCCGGCCGGCGTGCGAGCCTGGTGAGACGTCCAGCGCCTGCCGTAGCAGCGGGATGGCCGCTGCCGGGTCCTTCTCGGCCAACGCCAAGCCGCTCTGCAAGGCCTCGTTCCACTCGGTGCGCAGGTAGCGGCGGCAATACTGCTCGAAGGTGAAGCCGCCTTCGTCGAGCACCGGATAGCGGTGGTCCGGCAGCGGCGCGGCCATGCCGAAATGCGCCAGCACGCCGGGGTGGATCGGCATCGCACCCGGCAGGAACGGCGCCTCCATCAGGGCCTCGGCACGCGACCGGTCCACGCCCATGCGGGAGAACACCTCGGCGGCGACGTGGCGCATCAGGTCGAGGCGCAGACGCTCGGTGGTGGCGAACAGGTTCTGCACGCGGAACTGGTCGCGCACGTAGGCAGCGAAGTCGAACCCGGCCTGCGCGTCCAGCCGCCCCAGATCGGCCAGGCTGTCTTCGAGCAGTGCGTCCAGCCCCGCATCCGCGGCGACATCGAGCGCGAGGTAGCGGGCGACCGCCTCGTCCTCGGCCACACCTTCCGCCATCATGGAGTCGAGAAAGCTGTCGCCGAAATCGGCAGGGTAGGGGCCGCCCGGCAGGCCTGCGGCGGGCTTGTTGCGCGGGTGCGGCCGGCCGGCATAGGGCCAGAGGAACGGCGCGGTGACCACGGGAACGGCCACTCGCTCGGCGTTGGCGGGGATCAGGTGCTCGGGCACCGTCTGGCTGGTGGGGGTGACGTCGGTCACCACGATGTCGGCGGCGGAGACCACCCGGTGCGCGGCCTCGCGGCCGATTGCCTCGGCGCCGATGAAGAAGACGTCCTCGTCACGGTCGGCGGCGATGTCCAGGCGGTAGGCTTTGGCCAGCGCCCGCGTCTGTATGCCGCCGGCGAAGACTACCCGTCTGGTCATGCCGCTCCCCGATCAACCCGTCAGGCGTTTTGACGCTTCGCGGGTGCAAAATCAACGAAGAGGCGAGCACGGCCTTACCTTTTGAAGAAAAAACAACGAGGTGCTTGCCGATCTGCACCGCTCTGCCCCGGGTTGCACGTTGTCGTGCGCCAGTGTGCACCTGACACGCCGCCCGGCCGCGTGTTCGGCACGCGTCACCCGAGGGTCGACCACATGCCAGCGCGCGGCGCGCGGATCATACGCCGAAGCGCGCGCATGCCTTGACGCCAGTGTCCAGGGTGAGACCTATTGCGCCAGCTTGCGGCTTGCGACCGGCGTGTCAGCATGTCGAGCGGCCCATACGCCAGCCGGGCGCGCGCTACTCGCACGCCAATGTCCAACGCAAGGCGCCGGTCGACACGTCACGGACAGCCAGCGCCAGTGAGGCGCGGCAAGCCGATCTGCTCCGGTGTTCGCGCGCCTACTCCACGCCGCGAACCTTGTGAAACCTCGAGCAAACCGTCCGTCCAAGCTGTCGCGGACCTCTCCCGCAACGGGTGCCCAAGAGAGCAAAAGTTTTTTGGTTCTTTTTTTCAAAAAAGAACCGCTTTAAGCAGCGCGCATGGATTTCAGCCAACTCACGGTCCTCTGTGCCGGCGACGTCATGCTGGACCGCTTCCTGCACGGCGACATCGACCGCATCTCCCCCGAAGCCCCGGTCCCGGTGATCCGCCTGCGCGAGACCCGCGAGATGCCCGGCGGCGCAGGCAACGTCGCCTGCAACATCGCCTCCCTTGGCGGACGGGCGATCCTTGTTGGCCTGGTGGGAAACGACGAGACCGGCGAGCGCCTGGCGCGCAACCTGGCCGCTCGCCGCGGTATCGAGCCGGCCTTGGTCACCAGCGAGCGCCGCCCGACCATCTGCAAGACCCGCTTCATCGCCGGCCGCCAGCAAGTGGTGCGCGCCGACGACGAGAGCGGTGCCCCCCTGTGGGACGACGAGGCCGCCGCATTGACCGCCGCCATCGCCCGGCATCTGCCGGCCTGCCACGCGCTGATCCTGTCGGATTACGGCAAGTCCGCGTTGAGCCCGGCCGTCGTCGCCCAGGCGATCGAGGCGGCCAGGCGCCACGGCGTGCCGGTGTTCGTCGACCCCAAGAGCGACGACTTCACCCGCTACCGCGGGGCGACCTGTATCACGCCCAACCTGAAGGAGTTCGCCGCCGCCGCCCGCGCGCCGTGCGGCACGGAGGCAGAGATCGCCCAGGCGGCGGCGGCCTTGCTGGACCAGTGCGAGGCCGACGCCATCCTGGTCACCCGATCCGAACGCGGCATGATGCTGGTCGAGCGCGGCGGCGAGGTCTCCTCCGTGCCGGCGCGGGCACGCGAGGTGTTCGACGTCTCCGGCGCCGGAGACACCGTAATCGCTACCCTGGCGCTGGCGCACGCCGGCGGGCGCACGCTGACGCAGGCCATGCACATCGCCAACGCGGCCGCCGGCGTCGTGGTCAGCAAGCTTGGCACGGCGACCGCCAACATCGCCGAGGTGATGCACGAGCTGTCCGCCCAGGCAGAGGGGCTGACCGGCGCACGCGCCTCCGGCCTGCAGAGCCTGGCCTCGGCATTGGGCATGGTGACGTTGTGGCGCGAGCAGGGGCTGCGGGTGGGCTTCACCAACGGCTGCTTCGACATCCTGCACCCGGGCCACGTGGCGCTGCTGGCGTTCGCGCGGCAGGCCTGCGACCGGCTGGTGGTGGCGCTGAACACGGACGCCAGCGTGGCACGGCTGAAAGGGCCCACGCGGCCGGTGAACACGCTGGAGCAGCGCGCGCAGGTGATGGCGGCGATCCGCCACGTGGATTGCGTGGTGGGGTTCGGCGAGGACACGCCGCTCGAGCTGATCACCACGCTGGTGCCGGACGTGCTGGTGAAAGGTGCCGACTACACCGTGGAGCAGGTGGTGGGCGCGGACGTGGTGCTCGCGGCAGGCGGGCGGGTGGTGTTGGCGGAGCTGGTGGCGGGGCAAAGCACCACGCGTATCATCGAGCGGGTGGCGGCCAAGGTTTAAGGCAAGCGATGCTTTTTCGAGAACAAGAAGCACAAAGCTTTTGTCACGGCTGTCGCGGTTTCCGACGGCGCCTGCCGACGAAACACAAGTTTTTTCGTTCTTTCTTCAAAAAAGAACCGCTTTCTTGCTTCTTTCGTTCCGCGCTCGGCAGGGTGCCACAGCCAGAATACTCTCCCCGGCTAGAGCAGCTCCTTCAGTTGGGCCCACGCCGTTTGCTCCAGCAATAATGTTCGCGCGGCTGCCGAACGGCAGAAGCTCGTCAGCGGTTGCATACGCAGGGACACGCATCGTGAGCACGACCGATTGGACGGAGTTGCATAGCCCTGCGCGTTGGCTGCATGCAGCCAACTGGTCAGGCGGGTGCCGTCATCGACGGACACGGCGGCTTTCAGCGGTGGTGAGAGCCTGACGGATTATCTTTCCGCCGGTGAAACTATCCAGGCCGGCGGCAGGCTCACGCTGGACGACAGTCACGGCGCGGTCAGCCTGGCCCTTGCCGGCAGCTACGACACCGCGAACTTCGCGATGGCTGCGGACGGGCACGGCGGCACCGAGGTCACGTTTCACGGGTAGGCAACAAGCAAGCAAAGCCTGCTTTCTTAAAAAGCAGCGAGAAACTTTTGCTGCGGCTGTCGCGGAAACTTCCTCCGCGTATAGTCCGGGAAACAAATTTTTTAGTTCGGTGGACTCACGTTTGAGACGAACACCTGCAGCGCTCGATGCAGTATTGCTGGGCGGCTACCTCCTCCGGCTTTCTTCGATGTAAGCTCTTCGTTCGACCGTTCGGGCTGCTCAAGGCTCGCGGAGCGACCGCCGTAAGCGGCTTGGCCTTGAACAGGCCGAACGGCCGAACGATGATCGCGCGTCGAACGTAGCCTCCGTGTCGGATGAGGCGTTTCTTCCGAAACTTTGCTATTCCAAAGAAATGCTTGCCCTGCCTAGATCACCAGCAGGATCAGAAAGATCGCCAGCACGTCGCCGGCCAGCACCTGCGCGGCCCACAGCAGGTGGCCCATCGCCCACAACACGCCGGCGCTGAGCATACCCGCGGCGCTCAGGCCGATCAGAAGCAACCGTAACGGCATTGGTGGCCGACCCCTTCCGCGTTTCCGGCGGAAGACGCTCTCCCTGGCGGGCAGGGCGGCTCCGGTTGCCGGCACGCCGGACGATCCGGCGTTGACGGGATCGTGAGGGGTGCAGGTTAACCGGGCGTTCGGATCGGACCTGTCAATCATCGGCCGGCGCTTTCAGACGTGTTCGCGTGCGTCATTGACACACCGCCACGGAGGTGGACCATGCAAGCCCTTGCGCGTTACGGCTCGGCGTGGGGCGAGGTGCCCCGTGCCGAAGCCCGCGATGAAGAGAGCCCACCCAAGATGATACCAGCGCTGATGCCCACCTACGCGCGAGAGGACCTGGCCTTCGACCACGGGCAAGGCGCCTGGCTGGTCACCGCAGACGGGCGACGCTACCTCGATTTCGGCGCCGGCATCGCCACCAGCTCGCTCGGCCACGCGCACCCGCATCTGGTGGCCGAGGTGGCGGCCCAGGCCGGCCGTGTCATGCACGTTTCGAACCTGTATCGCGTGCCGCAGGCAGAGCGCCTGGCCCAGCGCCTGGTGGACGCGACGTTTGCCGACAGCGTGTTCTTCTGCAACTCGGGCGCCGAGGCCAACGAGGGCATGGTCAAGATGGTCCGCCGCGCCATGGCCAAGACCGGCCGGCCCGAGCGCATCCGGATGATCTGCTTCGACGGCGCGTTCCACGGCCGCACGCTCGCCATGCTGTCGGCCACCGGCAACCCGAAATACCTCGACGGCTACGGCACCCCGGTGGACGGCTTCGACCACGTGCCCTTCGGCAACATGAACGCGGTGCGCGACGCCATCACGCCCGAGACCGCCGGCATCCTGGTCGAGCCGATCCAGGGCGAGGGCGGCGTGCGCGTGCCGCCGCCGCGTTTCTTGCAGGAGTTGCGCGCCGCCTGCGACGAGTGGGGCGTGCTGCTGGCACTCGACGAGGTGCAGTGCGGCATGGGGCGCACCGGCACGCTGTTCGCCTACCAGCAATCCGGCATCGAGCCGGACGTGCTCTCCGCGGCCAAGGGCATTGCCGGCGGCTTTCCGATGGGCGCCATCCTGGCGCGCGAGGCGGTGGCCAAGCACATCACCCCGGGCACCCACGGCACCACTTTCGGCGGCAACCCGCTGGCCGCCGCCGCCGCCAATGCGGTGCTGGACGTGCTGCTGGCGCCCGGCTTCCTCGGCGGCGTGGCCGAGCGTGGCGATTTGTTGGCCGCCGGACTGCACCGGCTGGTGGCAGAGCGGCCGGGCGTGTTCTCCGGCGTGCGCGGCACCGGGCTGATGCTGGGGCTGGAATGCGCGCTGCCCAACACCGCGGTGCAGAAGGCCTGCGTCGCCGAGGGCCTGCTGGTGGTGGCCGCGGGGGAGAACGTGCTGCGACTGGTGCCGCCGCTGGTAGTGACCGAGGCCGACATCGGCGAGGGGCTGGCCAGGATCGGCCGCGCCGCCGTGGCACTGGAGCACGAGCACCTGATGGCGCCGGCGGCCCAATGAGCGCCGGCACGTGAGGGCACGCAAGCCGACCAAGGCGCAGGCCGGTCCGCGCCACTTCCTCGAGCTGGCCGAATTCGACACCGCCACGCTGCGCCGCATCCTGGGTGCCGCCACCGCGCTGAAACGCGGTGGCGCGCCGCCGGCGCCGCTCGCCGGCAAGACGCTTGCACTGCTGTTCGAGCGGCCGAGCACCCGCACGCGCGTGAGCTTCGAGGTGGCGATGCGCCAGTTGGGCGGCCACTGCACGGTGCTGACCGACCGCGAGATGCAGCTTGGCCGCGGCGAGACGATCGCAGACACCGCGCGCGTGCTCTCGCGCTACGTCGACGCGATCATGCTGCGCACCGACAAGGTGAGCAAGCTGGAGGAGCTGGCGCGCTACGCCACCGTGCCGGTGATCAACGGCCTGACCGAGGCCAGCCACCCCTGCCAGCTGATGGCCGACGTGCTGACCTTCGAGGAGCATCGCGGCCCGATCGCCGGGCAGACGGTGGCCTGGGTAGGCGACGGCAACAACGTGGCGCGCACCTGGGTGCAGGCCGCAGTGCGCTTCGGCTTCAAGCTGCGCCTGGCCAGCCCCGAGGCATACGAGATCCCCGGCTACCTGCTCGACTGGGCGCGCCGGGAGGGCGGCGACGTGACCATGACGCGCGACCCGGGCGAAGCGGTGTGCGACGCGCGCTGCGTGGTGACCGATTGCTGGGTGAGCATGGCGGACGATCCGGACAAGGACCAGCACGTGCTGGCCGGCTACGCGGTCGACCGCGCGCTGATGGCGCTGGCGGCACCCGACGCGCTGTTCATGCACTGCCTGCCGGCGCATCGCGGCGAGGAGGTGACGGCAGAGGTGCTGGACGGGCCGCAATCGGTGGTGTTCGACGAGGCGGGGAACCGGCTGCACGCGCAGAAGGCGATACTGGCCTGGGCGATGGGGTAGGCGAGCAAGCGCTTCTTTTTCGAGAAAAAGAAGCAAAAAGCTTTTATCACGGCTGTCGCGGACCTCTCCGACGACGGGTGCCCAGGGAGCAAAAGTTTTTTGGTTCTTTTTTTCAAAAAAGAACCGCTTCCTTTGGATGTGTCCGATGCAACGTTCCGCCGTCGTTGACCTAGGTTCCAACTCCGTGCGCCTGGTCGTCTTCGACGGCCGAGGCCGCAACCCCGTCGCCATCTTCAACGAGAAAGCCGTCCTCCGCCTGGGCCGCGGCCTGCAGCAATCCGGGCGGCTGAACGAGGACGGCGTGGAGCAGGCGGTGATGGTGATGGCGCGCTACGCCGCCATCGCGCGCGCCATGGGTGCCGCACCGTTCGAGGTGCTGGCCACCGCCGCGGTGCGCGATGCAAGCAACGGCCCTGCTTTCGTGGCCGCTCTGCAGGCCAGCCTGCCGGACGTGCGCGTGCGCGTGCTCAGCGGCCAGGAGGAGGCGGGCTTTTCGGCCGCCGGCGTTCTGTGCGGCATTCCGGCGGCAGACGGCATACTGGCGGACATCGGCGGCGGTTCGCTGGAAGTGGTGCACCTGGCTTCCGGCACGGTGCGTGCGGCGCAGACGATGAAGCTGGGCGTGCTGCGCTTGTCCGACCGCGCCGGCGGCGACGTGGTGCGCGCCCGCGCCATCGCCGAGGCCGACCTCGAGGCCGTGACGTGGCTAAACGAGGGCGCCGGCCGCGACCTCTACCTCGTGGGCGGCGCGTGGCGGGCGCTGGCGCGCATCCACATGGAACAGACCGCCTACCCGCTGGCGATGGTGCACCACTACACGATCGGTCGCGAGGAAGCGCGCGACCTGGCCGGCGTGATCGGCAGCGCCAGCCGGCGCGCGCTGGAACGCCTGCCCGGAGTCTCCCGCCGCCGCGTGGACGACATGCCGTTCGCCGCCGTTGTGCTGCGCCGCCTGCTGCGCGCCACCGACGCGCGGCGCGTGGTGTTTTCCGCGAACGGCCTGCGCGAGGGCTGGTTCATGCAGACCGTGGCCGACGCGGCGGCGCGTGCGCAGGACCCGGTGCTCGCCGCGTCACGCGACCTCGCGCTGCGCTACGGCCGCGACGCCGCGCTGCCGCCTGCGCTGATCGCCTGGACCGCGCCGCTGTTCGACGGCGAAACCGCCGACGCACGCCGCCTGCGCGAGGCCGCCTGCTGGATGAGCGACATCGGCAGCCAGGAACATCCCGAGTATCGCTCGGAACAATCGTTCTATCGCGTGCTGCGCCAGCCGGGCATTGCACTCGACCACCACGCGCGCGCGTTCCTTGCGATGACGATCGCGCTGCGTTACGAAGCCGAACCGGACATGCCGTACCTCGACGCGGCGCGCATGCTGCTGGAGATGAGCACGCTGCGGCGCGCGGAAATACTGGGCGTGGCGTTGCGGCTGGCCTATACGCTTTCGGGCGGCACCGCGGCGCTGCTTGCAGCGACGTCGCTCTCGCGCGAGGGCGGGCGGCTGGTGCTGCGGTTGCGCCGTGGCAGTGGCGTGTTCGCCGGCGAGAGCGTGACGCGGCGGCTTGAGCGCCTGGCGCACGCGGCGGGGATGGAGGCGGCGACTGAGACGCTGTAGCAAGAAAGCAAGCAGTTCTTTTTTTGCAAAAAAGAACCAAAAAACTTTTGCTCTCTGGGCTTCCGCTGCAGGAGACTCCGCGACAGCCAGGACAGAAGTTTTTTGCTTCCTTTTCTTAAAGGGAAGCCTTGCTTGCTTTCTCCCTTAGCCGCCTACGTCGCCTCCCTACGCGAACAGAACCGCGGCCAGGTCCCCGACTTCGACCCGCTTGACGGCGGCGTGGATGCCCATCTGCTTTTGCTGCTGGAAAAGCCGGGACCTCGGGCGCCGGGTGCAAGCGCCGGTTTCGTCTCGCGTGACAATCCTACGCCGACCGCAGCAACAATCCGCGCCGGCATGGCGACAGCCGGCGTGCCGCGCGAACGCACCATCCTGTGGAACGCGGTTCCCTGGTGGAACGGGACGATGCGTGTCTACGCCGCAGAAAAACGCGCGGGCGCCGACGAACTTCAGAGATTGGTTGCGCTGTTGCCGCGCCTGCGCAGCGTCGTGTTGGCCGGGAGCGTTGCACAGGCTATCGCATTGCATGTTCTCGCAGACAGCGATCTGAAAGTGTTCAAGTGCGTGCACCCGTCACCGAACGCGCGGGCAGGGCCTGCGAGCAGCGAAGCTTGGAGGAGACTGCCGGAAGTTTGGCGAGCTGCGTGGGACGCGACGGGCGTGTCCCGAGAAGAAGCAAGGCAAGCAGTTCTTTTTTAAAAAAAACCAAGAAACTTTTATTTCCTCGGGAGCACGCCGCAGAAACCTCCGCGACAGCGTTACAAAAAGTCTTTTGCTTCTCTTCTTCAGAAAAGAAGGCTTTGCCTTCCTTTCCTGAGCATCGGAGTCAAAGACGCAAACGTCTTCGTCGGCTCGCCGTGATGACGCCTGATGTTTCAGCCTTCCGCGACAGCCGGAGCAAAAGTTTTTTGGTTCTTTTTTTCAAAAAAGAACTGCTTGCTTTGTTTCACCCAGCCAGCACTGCCAACAACAGCAACGCAACGATGTTGGTGATCTTGATCATCGGGTTCACCGCCGGCCCCGCGGTATCCTTGTAAGGGTCACCCACCGTGTCCCCGGTCACCGCCGCCTTGTGCGCGTCGGATCCCTTGCCGCCGAAATTGCCTTCCTCGATGTACTTCTTCGCGTTGTCCCATGCCCCGCCGCCCGAGGTCATCGAGATCGCCACGAACAGCCCCGTCACGATCGTGCCGAGCAGCATCGCGCCGAGTGCGCTGAACGCCGCCGTGCGTCCGGCGGCTAGGTCCACCACGCCCCACAGCACCACCGGGGCCAATACCGGCAGCAGCGAGGGGATGATCATCTCGCGGATTGCCGCGCGTGTCAGCAAGTCCACCGCGCGGCCGTAATCGGGCTTGGCAGTGCCTTCCATGATGCCGGGGATCTCGCGGAACTGGCGGCGCACTTCGACGACCACCGAGCCGGCGCAGCGCCCCACCGCGGTCATGCCCATGGCGCCGAACAGGTAGGGCAGCAGGCCGCCGAGGAAGAGTCCGATCACCACGTAGGGGTCCTGCAGCGAGAACGGCACGTTGAGGTTGGGGAAGTAGTGCTTGAGGTCCTCGGTGTAGGCGGCGAACAGCACCAGCGACGCCAGGCCCGCCGAGCCGATGGCGTAGCCTTTGGTGACCGCCTTGGTGGTATTGCCCACCGCGTCCAGCGCGTCGGTGACGTGGCGCACGTCCGGCGGCAGGTCGGCCATCTCGGCGATGCCGCCGGCGTTGTCGGTGACTGGCCCGTAGGCGTCGAGTGCCACGATCATGCCGGCCAGAGCCAGCATGGTGGTGGCCGCAATGGCGATGCCGAACAGGCCCGCGGTGCTGTAGGCGGCGATGATGCCGATGCTGATCACCAGCACCGGCATGGCGGTCGCTTCCATCGAGATGGCCAGCCCCTGGATGACGTTGGTGCCGTGCCCGGTGGTCGACGCCTGGGCGATGGAGCGCACCGGCCTGTAGGACGTGGAGGTGTAGTACTCGGTGATCCACACGATCAGCCCGGTCACCGCCAGGCCGACCAGCGCGCAGACGAACAGCGCTCCGCCGGTGACCGAGACGCCTACGCCGGCCACGGCGTTGCCGAAACCCACGGTCATCTGGATCACTAGCGCCACCGCGGCGGCGGACAGAACGCCGGTGGCGATCAGCCCCTTGTAGAGAGCGCCCATGATGTTGGTGCCGCCGCCTAGGCGAACGAAGTAGGTGCCGATGACGGAGGTGACGATGCACACGGCGCAGATCTGCAGCGGCAGGCGCATCATCTGGTCGGCCGCCGCACCGGTGAAGAAGATGTTGCCCAGCAGCATGGTGGCCACGATGGTCACCGCGAAGGTCTCGAACAGGTCGGCCGCCATGCCGGCGCAGTCGCCCACGTTGTCGCCCACGTTGTCGGCTATGACGGCCGGGTTGCGGGGGTCGTCCTCGGGGATGCCGGCCTCCACCTTGCCTACCAGGTCGGCACCCACGTCAGCGCCCTTGGTGAAGATGCCGCCGCCCAGCCGCGCGAAGATGGAGATCAGGCTGGCGCCAAAGGAGAGGGCCACCATCGCCTCCATCACCGGGCGCAGGCTGCCGCCAGGGGCCACGCCGGCGCGCAGGTAGAAGTAGTAGCCCGACACGCCCAGCAGCCCCAGGCCCACCACCAGCAGCCCGGTGATCGCCCCCGCGCTGAACGCCACGCCGAGGCCTGCCGCCAGCCCCTGCCGGCACGCCTGCGCGGTGCGCACGTTGGCACGCACCGAGACGTTCATGCCCACGTAGCCGGCGACGCCCGAGAGCACCGCGCCGATGACGAAACCCACGCCCACCCGCAGGCCGAGCAGCGCGGTCAGGATCACCAGGATGACCACGCCGACGATACCGATGGTGGTGTATTGCCGGTTGAGGTAGGCGCGTGCGCCCTCCTGCACGGCGGCCGAGATCTCCTGCATGCGCGCGTTGCCGGCGTCGGCCGCGAGCACTTGCCGCGTGGTGATGGCGCCGTAGAGCAGGGCGATCAGCCCGCCCGCAATGATGGCAAGGTTGCCGATCGTCATCCTGATAGTGTCTCCCGTTTGGTTTTGTCCCGGCGGGCATTCGAGGCTCGCCTGGGTGCTTGGCCGCGGAGGGGAGGCTGGCAGAGTGTTTGGGGATGCGCAACTTGCACAGAAGGGAAGCTAGCAAGGCCTTCTTTTTCGAGAAAAAAGAAGCAAAAAGCTTTTGCGAGCGCTGTCGCGGACGGCTGAAACAAGGTGTTCCGCCTTGCGACACCTGCGAAGACAAAAGTTTTTTGGTTCTTTTTTCCAAAAAAGAACCGCTTGCTTGCTTCGCCTTCGATCTTGGTGTTTCTCCGCCACTCTCCCGGCGCGCCTGTAGCTCAACTGGTTAGAGCGGGCCGCTCATAACGGCTTGGTTGCGGGTTCAAGTCCTGCCGGGCGCAGACCGGGCGTGCTCCGGGGTGAAGGCAAGCAAGGCCTTCTTTTCTGAAGAAAAGAAGCAAAAGACTTTTCACTCCGCTGTCGCGCGCTCGCCGGAAAGGCCCACGACAGGGAGCAAACTTCAGACGAGAACTGCTTTCTTGCCTATCACCGCCCAGAGCGGATCACCCCCGCGCGGCGTCCATGCCCGCCCGGTCACCTCGGCAAACCCAGCCTCCCGCATGTAGGCGGCCACCAGGCGCTGCTGGTCCGTGCCGCTCAGCGCCTGCCAGATCGCCACCGCCTTGGTAGGGAAACACCGGTTGGAGAACGCCACCACGAACGGCGCACCTGGGCGCAGCACGCGCGCTACCTCCCCGAACACCGCCACCGGCTGTTGCAGGTATTGCACGGAGACACAGTCGCAGGCGGCGTCGAACGCCGTGTCGGCCAGCGGCAGCGACGGCTCGGCGTTGAGGTCCTGCACGAACCAGCGCGACAGGCGCTTGTTGGCGGCGAGCTCGGACGCGTTCATCCCGTGTCCCACCACCGAGGCGTAAACTGCCTCGTCCGGCAGGTGGCTGACCCAGCTGCTCTGCAGGTCGAGGATGTTGCCGCCGGCCGGCAACAGCTCGGCATACAAGGAGGTAACGGCGGCGATGGCGCCGTCATCGATGTGGGTGACGAAACGCGGCTGCGCGTAGAACGCGGTGTCGGGCGAGGGATCCGCCTTTTTGAAGGCGGCCGGGTCGAGGTCGAGGATGCCTGGCATGGCGCCGATATCGGGGCAGGGGGCGCGATCGCTACCCCGGCTCGTGAAATGCGGCTGACCGGGCAGGGGAAAATCTGATCTACGAAAAGTAAGCAAGCAGTTCTTTTTTGAAAAAAAGAACCAAAAAACTTTTGTCTTCTTGCGTGCACGCTGAGGGAAACTCCGCGACAGCAGGACCAAAAGTCTTTTGCTTCTTTTCTTCAGAAAAGAAGGCCTTGCCTTTCTAGCCAGACGACCGTGAGTTGCGATGGAAAACCGCTGGTCGCGCAGCATCGACGAGAAGCTCGCAGCACGTGCAGGCCGCTTCTCTATCTTCGTGTCCTTCGTGCCTTCGTGGTTTACCTTCCCGCGCTCAGCACCCGCGAGCGCGGTGCCGCCCGCGTTCCTTGCCCGCATCCCCCGCGCCGACTAGACAAACCCCTCCCGCCAAGCCCCGGAGCCGTCGCCATGGCCAGCTATCAGTATGTCTACGTGATGAAGGACCTCACCAAGTCCTATCCGGGCGGCCGAGAGGTGTTCAAGGGCATCACCCTCTCCTTCCTGCCCGGCGTGAAGATCGGCGTGCTGGGCGTCAACGGCGCCGGTAAGTCCACGCTGATGAAGATCATCGCCGGCATCGAGACCGAGTACGGCGGCGAGGCCTGGGCGGCCGAGGGTGCCCGCGTCGGCTACCTCAGCCAGGAGCCCTACCTGGACCCGGAGAAGACCGTCTCGGAGAATGTGGCCGAGGCCTTCGGCCCGCTGCAGCAGGCGCTGACCCGCTTCAACGAAATCTCCGACCGGTTCGCGCTGCCGATGGAGGACAGCGAGATGGAAACCCTGCTCGCCGAGCAGGCTACGCTGCAGGAGAAGATCGACGCCGAGGACGGCTGGGATCTCGACCGCCGCATCGAGATCGCACTCGACGCGCTGCGCTGCCCGCCGCCGGACGCCAACGTCACCCGCCTGTCCGGCGGCGAGCGCCGGCGCGTCGCGCTGTGCCGGCTGCTGCTGGAAAAGCCGGACCTGCTGCTTCTCGACGAACCCACCAACCATTTGGACGCGGAAAGCGTGTCCTGGCTGGAGAAGACGCTGCGCGACTACGAGGGCACGGTGATGGTGGTCACCCACGACCGCTACTTCCTCGACAACGTGACGAACTGGATCCTGGAAATCGAGCGCGGCCGCGGCTACCCGTTCGAGGGCAACTACTCGAGCTGGCTGGAACAGAAACGCAAGCGGCTGCAGCAGGAAGAAAAGGAAGAGAGCGCGCGGCAACGCTCGCTCACCACCGAGCTGGAATGGATCCGTGCGAGCCCCAAGGCGCGGCAGACCAAGAGCAAGGCGCGCATCGCCAAGTACGAGGAGATGCAGGCCAAATCGGCAGAACTCGCCGGCAGCACGGCGGAGATCATCATCGCCCCGCCGCCGCGGCTGGGTGGCACCGTCATCACCGCGGACAAGCTGCGCAAGGCGTACGGCAACCACCTGCTGATCGACGACCTGGACTTCAAGCTGCCGCCCGGCGGCATCGTCGGCGTGATCGGCCCCAACGGCGCCGGCAAGACCACGCTGTTCCGCATGATCACCGGCCAGGAGACGCCTGATTCGGGCGAGCTGAGGGTCGGCGAGACCGTCAAGCTCGGCTACGTCGACCAGAGCCGCGACGACCTCGACGGCGAGAAGACCGTCTGGGAGGAGATCTCCGGCGGCACCGACGTGTTCTACATCGGCAAGAAGGCGGTGCCGTCGCGCGCCTACGTGGGCGCGTTCAACTTCAAGGGCTCCGACCAGCAGAAGCGAGTCGGCATCCTGTCGGGCGGCGAGCGCAACCGGGTGCACCTGGCCAAGATGCTGAAGAAGGAAAGCAACGTCATCCTGCTCGACGAGCCGACCAACGACCTGGACGTGGACACGCTGCGCGCGCTGGAAGAGGCGATCAGCGAGTTTGCAGGCTGCTGCGTCATCATCAGCCACGACCGCTGGTTCCTCGACCGGCTCGCCACGCACATCCTGGCTTTCGAGGGCGACAGTCACGTCGAGTGGTTCGAAGGCAACTTCCAGGCCTACGAAGAGGACAAGCGACGACGGCTGGGCGCCGATTCGACCGAGCCGCACCGGATCAAGTACCGGCCGCTCGCGAGGTAAGAAAGCAAGGCTTTCTTTTTTGAAAAAAAGAAGCAAAAAACTTTTGCTTCCGCTGTCGCGGATTTTTCCTGCGAGCGCGCGACAGCGGAGACAAAAGTCTTTTGGTTCTTTTCTTCAGAAAAGAACGGCTTGCTTCTCTTGCCGATGATCCGCACCGCCCGCCTGACGCTCGAACCGGTCAGCGGCCAGGACCTCGACAGCCTGCTCGCGCTGAAGGCAGACCCGCTCGTCTACGGCCAGATGCTGGGCGGCGTGCGGTCGCACTGGCAGGTGGTCGAAGAACTGGCGGAAGACCGCGCGTTCTGGTCCGTGCACGGCGTCGGCATGTTCGCCATCCGCGAGGGCAGCGCGTTTCAGGGCACCACCGGCATCCATGAGCGCCCGGACGGCCGCGGCCTGGCGCTGCGCTTCGCGGTGTGGCCGGAAGCACGCGGCCGCGGCCTGGCACGCGAAGCGGCGTCCGCCGCGTTGCGGTTCGCGCACGACCGGATCGGTGTGCCGCGAGTTATCGCAGTGGCGCGCGGGGATAATTTCGGCTCGCGCATGGTGCTGGGTTCCATCGGCATGCGGGAGTGCGATGCGTTCCTGCGCGATGGACACTTGATGCTGGTTTATGAGAGCCTGGCCGCGAAATGAAGAAAGCAAGGATTTCTTTTTTGAAAAAAAGAAACAAAAAACTTCTGCAATCGCTGTCGCGGCCGCGTGGAAACACACGCTTCACCCCGGCACACCTACAGGTGCAAAAGTTTTTTGGTTCTTTTCTTCAAAAAAGAACTTGCTTGCTTCTGTTTCTGTGTGCCGCCGCCCCAGTCTCCAACCAGCCCACCGTCGAGCAGGTGCTGCAGGACAGCGCCGCCGACTGGTCCCGCGGCGACCTGCCCGCCTTCATGCGCTGCTACGAGAACTCGCCAGACACCGCCTTCGTCACCGGTCACGGCCTGCTGAAAGGCCACGACGCGCTCAGCCAGCATTACGCAAAGGCGTATGGGACCGGCAAGGCGATGGGCAAGCTGTCGCTCAGCGTCATCGAGGACCGGCCGCTCGGGACAGACTACGCCCTGGTCACCGGTACGTTCACGCTGACGCGGGCGGCGGCTGATGCGCAGGGGGTGTTCACCCTGGTGTTTCACCATACGGCGTCAGGGTGGAAGATCGCCTACGATCACACGTCGTAAGGAAAGCAAGCGCTTCTTTTTCGAGAAAAGGAAGCAAAAAGCTTTTGTCTCGGCTGTCGCGCTTATTTCCGGTTAGCGCGCGACAGCGGAAACAAAAGTTTTTTGGTTCTTTTTTTAAAAAAAGAACGGCTTGCTTGCTTTAGCTCGTGGTGTCCAACTGCCGCTGCAGCGCGGTTAGCAGCGCCGGAATGCTGCCGCCATTGCGCGACAGGAAGCTCGCGTAGTCGCTGCGCTGCGTCAGGCGCAGGCTGGTGCCTTCAGCCACCACGTCGATCACCTTCGGCGCGCCGCTCGCGCTGTCGACCACCCACTGCACGTTGGCGGTCGGTGCGTTCGGACGCACGATCTCGGTCGCGACCAGGGCGTTGCCGCCCTCGCTCGTCTCGCCGTGCATCGTGTAGCTGACGCCCTTGTATTGCCCCAGGTGTCCGGCAATGTTGTTGAGCAATACCTGATGGAAGATGGTGGTGTATTGCGCCTGCTGGGCCGGCGTGGCTGAACTCCAGTAACGGCCCAGGCAGAAGCGGGCGATCTTGGCCACGTCCACGTTGCGGTCGATGACGGGGCCCAGCGCCGCCTTCTTCTGCGCGTAGGGCAGCGGGCCGTTGACGATGGCCACCAGGTCGTCGGCGAAGCTGCGCACGAAGCCTTCAGCCGCGCCGGACTGTGCGCTGGCCGGGTGCAGCGCGCCGGTGGCGAGCAGCAGGGCGGCGGCACCGGACAGGGCCAGGAGGGTGCGGCGGGTCAGCATCGGCATCTGTATCGGGCTCCGGTAATCTGGGTCTTGTGGTCGGCGCCGGGCTACTTGGCCCAGGCGGGTGGCGTTTCCGCCTTGTCGTGACGCGACGCCTCTATCAGGGACGCCTGGTTCTGGCGATACAGGCTGCGGATGGTGGCGTATGGGTCGAGTGCGCCGGCCCTGGCGCGGTCGAGGTCCGGGTAGAGGCGCGCGTAGGTGTCGATCAGGCCGAGGCCGTAGCGGGCCCAGTTCAGCGTCAGCAGACCGTAGCCGTGCGGCACGTAGCTGAACGGGTCCAGCGCGCTGTCCACGCCGCGGCCGGCCAGCGAGCGCGGGTTGTTGGGACCCAGTAGCGGCAAGTATAGGTAGGGACCGTCCGGTACGCCCCACAGCGCCAGGGTCACGCCGAAATTCGTCTCGTGCGCCGGGTAGCCCAGGCCCTTGGCGACGTCGAAGACGCCTAAGCCACCGGCTGTGGAGTTGATGATGAAGCGCATGAAGGTGTCGCCGGCCCGTCGCGGGTTGGCCTGGCTCACGTCGTCGGCGAACAGCACGGGGCTGGTGAGGTTAGCCAGCACGTTGTGCAGGCCGTTGCGCACCGGGGTAGGAACGACCGCGTTGTAGCCCTCGGCCACCGGACGCAACGTGTAGCGCTCCAGCTTGTCGTCCACACCGTAGAAGAAGCGGTTGGATGGCTCGAACGGGTCATTGGTCTGCTCGTAGTCGGCGGTGGCGTCCTTGTCGGACGTCGGAGGGCGGGTGGCGCAGCCAAACAGCGCCAGGCCAGCAAGCAGCAGCGAGGGAGGCAGGCGTTTGCGCATTGTGATAACCCTCGACCGGTTGGCCCCAAGCTGGCAGCGGAACGGCGCGCAAGCGCGATGACCGCTCGGTTAGGGGTGGTGTAGCACCTGGCGTGTGGCAGGCAACGGTGACCTGATCGCCTGGTTTTGCACGTCAGGGTGCCGCCCGCCTAAAACCCTTGCAGTGTGGCATGGACGCGCTTCATGTGTGCCGGCATGGACATGTATCAGACCGACGAGAACGACGCAGCCGGGCGGCGGGCCGGCATGCGGCCGGCCGCCACGCTGGAGCGCTGGCTGACCGGCCCACGGTTCACCCGCCTGCCGGCGCGCGACTCGCACGACGCTGCCCCGGCGCTGAGCTTCGAGTTCTTCCCGCCGAAGACCGAGGCGCTGGAGCAGCAATTGTGGTCGTGCATCCGACGGCTGGAGCCGCTGAGCCCGCGATTCGTCAGCGTCACCTACGGCGCCGGCGGTAGCACCCAGGCGCGCACCCACGCCACCGTGGAGCGCATCGTACGCGAGACGAGCCTCACGCCAGCCGCACACCTGACCTGCGTGGGTGCATCCTGTGGGGAGGTGGACGACGTGGCGCGGTCGTACTGGGAAGCCGGCGTGCGCCACATCGTGGCTCTGCGTGGCGACTCGCCGGAGCAGGGTGACTACGCGCCGCATCGGGACGGCTACGAATACGCCAGCGACCTGGTGGCCGGCCTCAAGCGGGTTGCTGCGTTCGAGATCACCGTTGCCGCGTACCCGGAGATGCATCCCACCGCGGCGAACGCGGGTGACGACCTCGACAACCTTAAGCGCAAGCTGGACGCGGGTGCTGCGCGGGCGATCACCCAGTATTTCTTCGACGCCGACGTCTTCCTGCGCTTCCTGGACCGCTGCCTTGCCGCCGGCATCACTGCGCCGATCGTGCCCGGCATCATGCCGGTTTCCAATTTCGCGCAGGCCGCCAAGTTCAGCGCCGCGTGCGGCGCCAGCGTGCCCGAATGGATGGAGTCGTTGTTTGAAGGCACCGAGAACGACGCGGAGACGCGGCGCATCGTCGCCGCGGTGATCGCGGCGGAACAGGTGCGGGTGCTGCAGGCGAACGGGGTGGACGAGTTTCACTTCTACACGCTGAACCGGCCGGATCTGACTTACGCGATTGCGCATATTCTTGGGGTTCGGCCTGGGAGGTAAGTAAGGAAGGCCTTCTTTTTCGAGAAAAAGAAGCAAAAAGCTTTCACTTCCGCTGTCGCGGTTTTTTCCGGCGAGCGCGCGACAGTGGAAGCAAAAGTTTTTTGGTTCTATTTTTCAAAAAAGAACGTCTGGTTTGTGGGCGGGTGTCATGGAGCTGACGTCTTCAAGGCTACGGCTACGTTCCTGGCGTAGCGACGACGTGGCGCCTTTTGCTGCGATGTGCGCGGACCCGTGCGTGATGCGCTTCTTCGATGGCACGCTGGCGTTTGATGACGCAGAGGAGGCGGTGCATCGCTACGCAGCGCGCGAGGCAGCCGCCGGCTTCTGCATGTGGGCGATGGAGCGCGTCTCCGACGGCGCGTTCCTCGGTTTGGCGGGGCTGCAGCACGTGCCCTACGAGGCCCCGTTCACCCCCACGGTGGAGGTGGGCTGGCGGCTGGCCCGTGCGCATTGGGGGCATGGCTATGCCAGCGAAGCAGCCTGCCTGTCGCTGGCGTATGGTTTCGGCCCGTGCGGCTTGCGGGAGATCGTGGCAGTCGCCACGCCGGCCAACACGCGGTCACTGGCGGTGATGGAGCGCGCAGGCATGCGGCGAGACGTGGAAGGCGACTTTGAGCATCCTGCGATGCGTGAAGGGCATCCCTGGCGGCGACATGCGTTGTACCGCGTGCAGGCGAACCAGGCTGTAGCAAGAAAGCAAGGCCTGCTTTTTTGAAAAAAGCTGCAAAAAACTTTATCCCTGCTGTCGCGGGGTCTGCTGCAGCGAGTACTCAAGAGAGCAAAAGTTTTTTGGTTCTGTTTTTCAAACAAGAACTGCTTGCTTTCTCTTACCCATGTTTAAACTTCAGATCATCCTGCAAGGAGCTCGATACGAATGCCCGATTTCAGCGGCAAGGTTGTAGTGGTGACCGGGGCCGGCAGCGGCATCGGTGAAGCGTCGGTGCGGCGTTTTGCGCAGGATGGTGCCAGTGTCGTGCTGGCGGGGCGTCGCGCCGACAAGCTCGAGGCGGTGGCGGCGGCGTTGCCTGCCGAGCGCGTGCTGGTGCAGGTGACCGACGTTGCGGACCAGGCTGCCTGCGAGGCGCTGGTGGCCGCCGCGGTTGCGCGCTTCGGCAGGCTGGACGTGCTGGTGAACAATGCGGGCACTGCCGCGTTCGGCAGCTTCGTCGATACCGACATTGCCGAGTGGCACAAGGTGATGACGACCAACGTGGACGGCGTGGTTTACTGTATCCGTGCGGCGATGCCGCATCTGCTGGAGAGTCGCGGCAACATCGTCAACGTCTCGTCGGTATCAGGCCTGGGTGGCGACTGGGGATTGGCGTTCTACAACGCGTCCAAGGGTGCGTTGACGAACCTGACGCGGGCGTTGGCGATGGAGTTCGGCGGCCGTGGTGTGCGGGTGAACGCGGTGAACCCGAGCCTGACGGCGACCGACATGGCGGCGGGGATCACGGGTAGCACGGAGATGATGGCGAAGTTTGCAGATCGGATACCGCTTGGGCGTGCGGCGGAACCGGCCGAAGTGGCCGACGTGATAGCGTTTCTGGCAGGGCACGACGCGAGGTTTGTGACGGGCGTGAACCTGCCGGTGGATGGCGGGGTGACGGCGTCCAACGGGCAGCCGCGGTTGGGGTAGGGCTGCAAGAGGTTTTCTCATCAGGAAAACGCAAGAAACCTTTGCGCCGGCTGCCGCGAAGCTTCTAAGAACTTCGCGACAGCGGAGGGAAAAGTTTTCTCTGGCTGCCGCGTTGGAACGCCCTAGTTGATACGTTGTAAGTTAGAACTGTAAGTTTTCCAAATGTATAATCTGTGTGTTCCACGTAGTTCCACAGGTTTGCACAGCAGGGTATTGATAGTTGAAAACCTGCGTGCCGCTCGAGTTGAGTCCGATCAGAATGGTGACTGTGCGGTTTTGCGCAGTTGGATAGTCGAATAGAAAATTGCCAGGTGCCGAGGCGTCTTCGTAGGCGCTGCCGCAAACGCTGGCGTAGATGCTCTGGTTTTGGTTGTAGTTGAACGTCGCTTGTGCCGTCCGCGCTGTAGGAGCCAGGTTCAGGTCGTAGGCGCGCGGGGCGCTGTAGTTACGCTGCCGGCCCGGCGGCTGTTGATAGATGCTAGCGTAGCCGTCATCGAACAGCATCAGTTCACCTTTGCTGTTGAGCGAGGTGGCATGCTGGCCGATGGGCGGAGGTGTGCCGGTGCCGTTGACCGCGCGGAGCGCAAACTTCCGCAGTGACGCAAACTGGTGCCAGTGCTTGGAATTGTCGCCCAAGATCCAGTGGATCTTCCGCTGGCTGCCATCCGCCGGCGGATCGTAATCCACCGCGATGACGAAGTTCTCCCGGCTGGAAACGATCAGGGTGTTGTCGGACGGGTTGTAGGTTGTCGCGTTGTTGTGGAACCAGTCGGTGCCCACGGGTGCCGTGAATTTGCTTGGATCGTCTCCCCCCGCGACCATTGCAGCGCTGATGATGGCACCGAGGTCCCACGTATTGAGCACGTTGCCGTTTGCGTCGATTTCGATGTCCACGGCTTCAGTCTCGGTCGTGGTGTTCACGTCCATGACGATGCCGGTTTTGCCAAGGTCGAAATTGTGATGATTGGTGGATGTGACGTTGTTGGTCTGCGCATAGTCAGCGAGTTTCTTGTACGTACCGTCCCATTGCACCACGTCGACGCCGGTCTTGCCGTCCGATTTATATATGGCGCCGTTGAACACGATCGAGGACAATACTCCCGCCTTGTCGGTCGCGACCCAGCGCACTTCGCCATCGGTGTCCATGATGGTGGGTGAGTCGTTGCTGCAGTATTTCTTAAGCAGCATGTAATCGTAGCTGAGGTCTGCTGTGCTGGTGCGCGACTGGGTGAAGCTCTTCGGGTTGTTCAGCGCGTTGCACGGGTCGGTGTAGGTGCCCGTGGTGACCTGCACGTTCTGCTGCGTGGACGTTCCGTCCGAGAAGACGAAGTTGAGTGCCACAGAGTTGGCAACCCCGGCGTACAGTCCGAACACCGGAACGGTGAGGTGCGGTGAGCTACCGTCCCAATAGCCCCGGGCGATCATGTAGGCCGCCGAGTAGGTGGCTGATAGCGGCCGCGTGAACGAACCCTGTTTCGGCGCGATGACGAACTGCACGCTGGTCAGTGTCGAGGCCCCCGTCATCCTGACGCCGAGCTTCTCAATGAAAACGGACCGACCGGCCGTTTGGCTCGTGATGGTGATTTTATTTGCAGCCAAGGCAGGGACAGCTGATGCAAGCAACAGCGAAGTCAGCGCCGCTAGGCGTGAGGTGTAAGGCATGGGACGTTGCTCCACGGCTATATGCCTGGAGTTACAACTACGCAAACCAATCGGTTACCGCAAGTAGATTGTGTTGGCACTCGCATCTAATCGCTCAACTGTATGACGTCAGACCTCTACGGATGCTGGTAGGATGCCGATTCTATTTCAGAACCTTATATTTATAGATTGGTTTTTGCTTGCGAGTGTTCCCTGGCACTCGCCAAGGCGGTCCGAAGCATGCTTTGCAAGCAAATACCTATCGCGACCAAACTGCTCACATTTCGGCTAAAAACCAGTAACGGACCTTGCGCTAAGCGACTGCTCGAAATACTCGTTTCGGAGGATAGATGGATGGTTGCATAATTCGCCCATCCAAATAGGTAAGCGGCCTGGGACAGCCGGTGCAGACCCAATCAGAATTGCAGGTGTTCGAGGTGAACAATCTGCGCGTTCCAGGCCGTCCCGCAAGACAGGACATTCGGGAAAGCAAAGTTAAACACCTTCATACCCTGCGCGTTTACGCCCGCCAGAACCGTTGTCTTCCTCGCGTCCAGGCTTGGATAGTCGACGAGGAAATTACCCGGCGCTCCAACGTCCTCATATGCGCTGCCGCAGATATTGGCATACAGCCTTCTGGCTTGTGGATAAGAGAACACCTGCTCGTAGGTCCGGGCAGTCAAGTCCAGCTTGTAGGAGCGTGGCGTGCTATAGTTACGCTGCTGCCCCTGCGGCTTCTGATACACGCTTTTATAGCCATTGTCGAAAATCCGCAGATTTCCTTCATCGTCGAAAGACACGGCGTGTTGACCTATGGGGGGCGGCGTTCCGGTGTTGGCGACCGGACGCAGCGCGAATTTCCGCAATGACTGGAACTGATGCCAATGCTTGGTAGGGTCTCCGATGATCCATTTAATCTTGTGGTCGTCGTAGCCGACCGCGATGACGAAGTTCTCTCGGCTGGATACGATAAGCGTGTTGTCGGCCGGATTGTAGAGTGTCGAGTTGTTGTGGAACCAGTCGGTTCCCACGGGCGCCAAGAACTGGGATGGGTCGTCGCCGCCGGCAGTCATCGCGGTGGAGATTATGGCGCCGAGGTCCCAGGTGTTGAGCACCTTTCCCGTCGCATCAATTTCGACGTCTACAGCTTCCGTCTCTGTTGTCGTGTCAACGTCCATCACGATGCCGTCTCGGCCGGGGTCGAAGTTGTGATGGTCGGTGTAGGTGACGCCTATGCTCTTGTAATCAGCGAGCTTGGCGTATGCACCGTCCCACTGGACGACGTTGACGCCGGATTTGGCGTCCGATTTATAGAACATGCCGTTGAGCAACAGGCTCGCTTGCGCCGCCACGTTGTCTGTCGCGACCCAGCGCACCTCGCCGTCGGTGTCCATGATCGTGGGCGAATCCTTGCTGCAGAACTTCTTCAACAGCATGAAGTCGAAGCTGAGCTCGGCGGTGCTGGTACGGCCTTGTGCCTTGGATATCGGCATGGTCAGGGCGTTGCAGGTATCCGTGTACGTGCCGGTCACGATGCTCGCCGTCGTGGACGCGGACGTGCCGTCGGAGAAGGTCAAGGCCAGGGCTACTGCGTTGGTAGCGCCGCTATACAGGCCGAAAACCGGAATGTTGAGGGCGGCAGACTTGCCGTCCCAATAGCCGCGCGCGATCATGTAGCTGGCCGAATACGTGGCCGACAGCGGACGCGTGAACGAACCCTGCTTGGGCGTGATGGTGAACTGCACGCTTAAAAGTTTCGACGCCCCACTCGTGGTGACCGCGAGGTCTTCGATGAAGACGGAAGGTCCAGCCGTTTGGCTGGTGACAGTAACGGTGTTGGCGGCCAGAGCAGGACCGCAGAGCCCAAGCCAGCCCGGCGCCAACGCTGCAAGCGCGGCGGTGCGGCAGATAGGTGGCATGGAACGTTGCTCCGCGGTTTATGACCTTGGAGCGACACCTACGTTAAGGCTGTCGAAGGCTGCAAGTATTTTGTCGCCACTGCTGCCCGAGCGAGGCTTCTACGACGAACCCTGCCACTGGAAAGGCGGCCGTTTTTCTAGTCTGACGCGAACCGGTCCTTACCGTTACACCACTCACAAGCAAGATGGTCTCGGAAACGGTCGGACGCTACCGTCCTCGCGACGAAGCCAGCGGTGTTTTTGAAAAAACAACCAAAAAACTTTAATCACGTGAGTATACGCGGGAAAGATCCGCGACAGCCGAGACAACAAATTTTCGCTTTTTTTCCCGAAAAAGAAGGCCTTCCTTGCCCAGGGTTCCGGCACGCTCTCTTCTCCACTATATGCTCGCCCTCACCCCCACCGCCGGATGCAAGTGACCGACTACCTCACCAAGCTGAACGACGAGCAGCGCCAGGCCGTAGAGACCATCGACGGCCCGCTGCTGGTTCTGGCCGGCGCCGGCACCGGCAAGACCCGCGTGCTGACCACCCGCTTCGCCCACATCCTGCTCACCGGCCGCGCCGGCCCCGGCCAGGTGCTCGCCGTCACCTTCACCAACAAGGCCGCCCGCGAGATGCGCGAGCGTGTCGGCACCCTGCTCGGCCGCCCGGTGGAGGGCCTGTTCCTCGGCACCTTCCACGCGCTGTGCGCCCGCCTGCTACGCCGCCACGCCGAGCACGTCGGGCTGACCTCCAGCTTCTCCATCCTCGACACCGACGACCAGGTCCGCCTGCTCAAGCAGGTGATGGAGTCCCTCAAGATAGACGCCAAGCGCTGGACGCCGCAGGCGGTGATGAGCGTGCTGCAGCGGTGGAAGGACCGCGGCCAGTCGCCGGACCGCGTGCCGGCCAGCGAGGAAGGCGAGTTCGCCTACGGCCGCATGCGCGACGTCTACACGCAATACCAGCAGCGCCTGCGCGCGCTCAACGCGGCGGATTTCGGCGACCTGCTGCTGCACACGACGGACATCCTGCGCAGCCAGCCGGACGTGCTGGCGCAGTATCACCGCATCTTCCGCTATATCCTGGTTGACGAATACCAGGACACCAACGTGGTGCAGTACATGTGGCTGCGGCTGCTCGCACAGTCGCACAAGAACATCTGCTGCGTGGGCGACGACGACCAGTCGATCTATTCCTGGCGCGGCGCCGAGGTGGAAAACATCCTGCGCTTCGAACACGACTTCCCCGGTGCGAAGATCGTGCGCCTGGAACGCAACTACCGCAGCACGGCGCCCATCCTCGCCGCCGCCGCAGCACTGATCGCCAACAACGAAGGCCGGCTCGGCAAGACTTTGCGGTCCGGGCTGGCGGACGCCGCCGGCGAGAAGGTGAGCGTGGTCAGCCTGTGGGATTCCGACGAGGAAGCCCGTATGGTCGGCGACCGCGTAGGCACGTGGCACCGCGACGGGGCCAAACTCGCCGACATGGCCATCCTGGTGCGCGCCGGCTTCCAGACCCGCGCCTTCGAGGAGCGGATGATCGCGCTGGCCATCCCGTATCGCGTGGTCGGCGGATTGCGGTTCTACGAACGCGCCGAGATACGCGACGCCATCGCCTACATGCGCGTCCTGCGCCAGCCGAGCGACGACCTGGCGTTCGAGCGCATCGTCAACCTGCCGCGCCGCGGCGTGGGAGAAGTGGCGTTGCGCGCCATGCACCAGGCCGCACGCGGGCAGACCATCGCGCTGTCCATCGCCGCCGTGCAACTCGCACAGTCCGGCGCGCTGAAAGGCCGCCCGCGCGAGGCCATGCGCGAGCTCGGCGCCGGTTTCGACCGCTGGCGCCGCATGCTGGAAACCGACGGACACGTCGTCACCATCGCCACCATGCTCGACGAGAGTGGCTACACAGAGATGTGGCGCCAGGACAAATCCATCGAGGCGCCCGGGCGCCTGGAAAACCTGAAAGAACTCGTCCGCGCGATGGCGGATTTCGAGAATCTTTCAGGCTTTCTCGACCATGTTTCCCTGGTGATGGAAAACGAGGAACAGGCCGAAGCCGACCGCATCAGCCTGATGACGCTGCACGCGGCGAAGGGACTGGAGTTCGACAACGTGTTCCTGCCCGGCTGGGAGGAAGGCATGTTCCCCAGCCAGCGCACGATGGACGAGAGCGGCAACAAGGGCCTTGAGGAGGAACGCCGCCTGGCCTACGTGGGCCTCACCCGCGCCCGCAAGCGCGCCGTGGTCAGCTACGCCGCCAACCGCCGCATCTACGCCAACTGGCAGAGCTCCATCCCTAGCCGCTTCATCGAGGAGCTGCCGGACGCACACATCGAACACGCGGGCTCGGCCGCACTCGCCCGCAGCGCGGCACTCGCAGCGCCCAGCGTGTTCAACAACGGCCCCCTGCTCGCGCGGCGTACGGAAGCCTGGGAACAGACCGGCCGCCCGGCGCGCACGGAAAAGATCATGGTGGGACAACGGGTTTTCCACGAGAAGTTCGGCTACGGTGAGGTGACGGCGAGCGAGGACGACAAGCTCGACATCGTCTTCGAGCATGCTGGGCAGAAACGGGTGATGGATCGGTTCGTGGAGAAGGCATGACGCTGGTTGTCGCAAGCTGCGGCCGGGGTCGCAAAGCAAGCAGTTCTTTTTTGAAAAAAAGAACCAAAAAACTTTTGTCGCCTGGGTACCCGTTTGTGGGAAGGTCCGCGACAGCATTGATAAAAGTCTTTTTGCTTCTTTTTCTTCAGAAAAAGAAGGCCTTGCTTTCTTGAAACGCCACGCCACCCCGCTCGAGACCGTCTACGTCATCGTCCCCGAAGACGCCCTCGAAGCCTACGAAGGCGCGCTCTCGCTCGCCTGCTCCACGATCGGTTTCTTCCTTGAAGACGAAAACGCAAGAACCTGGCGCGTCGAAGGCGTCAAACCCATCGCCGGCGACGAGGCCACGCTGCGGCAAGGCCTCGCCGTGGCGCAGGTCGTCACCGGCTACGACGCTTCCCTGCAGCGCGCGCCCACCGAGGCGGACGGCTGGCTCGCCCGTGTCTACGAAGCGTTTCCCGAACAGCGTATCGGCCGCCGCTTCAGCATCCGCGGCACGCATCTGGCCACCGCGCGCAGCTTCGGCCGCCACACGCTGGTGGTGGACGCGGGCCTGGCGTTCGGCTCCGGCGAGCACGGCAGCACGCGCGGCTGCTTGCGCGCGCTGGAGATGGTGGCGCACCGGCGGCCGGCGCGCATCATCGACATGGGCACCGGCTCCGGCATCCTGGCGATGGCGGCGGCGAGCTTGCTGCACAGGCGGGTGCTGGCGGTGGACAACGACCCGTGGTCTGTCCGCGTCACCGGCCAGAACGCGACGCAGAACCGCCTGCGCCCGCGCATACGGCTCAGGCTCGGCCACGGCTGGCAGGGGTTGCGCGGCCGGAAATTCGACCTGGTGCTGGCCAACATCCTGGCCCGCCCGCTCTGCCTGATGGCGCGCGACCTCGCCGGCCACCTCGCCCCCGGCGGCACGGTGATCCTGGCCGGCCTGCTCACCGGGCAGGTGCCCATGGTGCTGGCCGCGCATCGCAGGCAGGGTCTGCACCTCGAACGCGTCCTGCGGGAAGGAAACTGGGCAACCATGGTGCTGCGCGCATGAACGCTTCCGAACGCCCCGCTGAAAGCGCCGCGTCTGAAAGACTGGCCGCGGTGCGCGCCGAGATGGCCCGCCAGGACCTCGCCGCCTTTCTGGTCCCGCGCGCGGACGAGCACCTCGGCGAGTACGTCCCCGCCTCGGCCGAGCGGCTGGCCTGGCTCACCGGCTTCACCGGCAGCGCCGGCCTGGCCTGCGTGTTCCCCGACCGCGCCGCGGTGTGGAGCGACGGCCGCTACGTTCTGCAACTCGCCACCCAGACGGACGCGGCGCTGTGGGACCGCCTGCACCTGACCGAGCAGCCGCCGCCGGCATACGTCGCGTCCCACACCGCGCCGGGCGCCCGCATCGGCTACGACCCCTGGCTGATGAGCGAGGACCAGCTCGCCCGCTTCCGCGAGGCCGGGCTGACGCTGGCGCCGGTCACCACCAACCCGGTCGACGCCGCCTGGGCGGATCGGCCCGCCGCACCGCTGGCCGCCGCCGTGCCGCACGACGAGGCCTATGCCGGCGAGACCGCGGAGGCCAAGCGCACCCGCGTCGCCGCCCGCCTGCGCCAGGACCGGCAGGACGCTGCGGTCATCAGCGACCCAGCCTCGATTGCCTGGCTGCTGAACCTGCGCGGCGAGGACGTGGCCTTCGTGCCCGTCGCCCTCGGCTTCGCGGTGCTGCACGCAGACGGCGGCGTCGAGCTGTTCATGCACCCGCAGAAGCTGACGCAGGCGCTGCGCGACCGGCTCGGCAACGCGGTGGCCTGTTCGCCGCGCGAGGCGTTGGCGGGGGCACTCGCCGCGCTGTCCGGCAAGCGGGTGAGGGTGGACACGGTAGGCGCGCCGGCCTGGCTGGCCGAGACGCTGCGCGCCGGCGGTGCCACGGTGGTTCCGGGCCAGGACCCCTGCTTGGTGCCGAAAGCCCGCAAGAACGAGACCGAGCAGCAAGGCGCCCGCGCAGCCCAGGCGCGTGACGCGGTGGCGGTGTGTCGCTTCCTGCACTGGCTGCGGGACGCCGCCGGCCACGAAACCGAGTCCTCGGCCGCCGCCCAACTGCTGCGCTACCGCGCGGAGGGCGCGCTGTTCCGCGGCGAGAGCTTCCCAGCGATCTCGGCGGCCGGCGAGCACGGCGCCATCATGCACTACCGCGTGAGTCTGGAGACCGACCGCGCCATCCTGCCCAACGAGCTGTTCCTGATCGACAGCGGCGGGCAGTACCTCGACGGCACCACCGACGTGACCCGCACCATCTGGACCGGCCCCAGCCTGCCGACCGTCACGCTGCGCGACCGCTACACGCGCGTGCTGAAGGGCCACATTGCCATCGCCACGCTGGTGTTCCCCGAAGGTGTGGCCGGCGTGCGGCTGGACGCCTTTGCACGCGCGGCGCTGTGGCAGGCCGGGCTCGATTTCGACCACGGCACCGGCCACGGCGTCGGCAGCTTCCTCTCCGTCCACGAGGGCCCCGCTTCGATCTCGCCCTATTTGCGGCCAGCGCCGCTGGAGGAGGGGATGATCATGTCCAACGAGCCCGGCTTCTACCTGCCCGGCGAGTACGGCATCAGGCTGGAAAACCTCGTGCTGGTGCAGCGCGCGCCCTGGCTTTCCGACCCGGCCACCGGCGGCAAGGCGTTCCTCAGCTTCGAGACGCTGACCTGGGCGCCATTCGACCGCGTGCTGATCGAGCTGGAGCTACTCACGGACGCGGAACGGCGCTGGCTAGACGACTACCACGCAAGCGTGCTGGCGCAGGTGGGCCCGCACGTGCCCACCGAGGTGCACGACTGGCTGGTGCAGGCTTGCGCGAAGCTGCCATGACGATCTGCGCGAGCGGGTCGCCAGACCTCGCCAGACGGGAGAGCTACCGCTACTTGTATCAGGACAAGTTGCGCTTCTCCGACACCGACATGATCGGCCACGTCAACAACGTGGCGTTCGCGGCACTGATGGAGAGCGGGCGCACCAACTTCACCCGCAGCGGCGTCATCGAGAACCTGCCGGGCGACGTGCAGGTGGTGATGCGCCGGATCGAGCTCGACTACATTGCCGAGCTGCACTGGCCGGCGGAGATCGACATCGGCTGCCGCCTGCTGCGCCTGGGGTCGAGCTCGTTTGCCATCGGCAGCGGCATTTTCTATGGCGACACATGTGTTGCGAGTGCGGTGACGACGCTCGTCATGATCGACAGGAACACGCGCAAGGCAACGCCCATTCCGAGTGTCGTCCGCGTTGGGATGCAGCGGCATGTTTTCTGATAGTGGCGGCAGATAAGGAAGCGCGTTGTTTTTCGAGAAATAGAACCGAAAAGCTTCTGTCCCGGATGGCGCGGACACCTGCAACGACACGCATCCCCAGCGCGCACCTACGAGTGACAAAAGTTTCTGGTTCTTCTTTCAACAAGAACTGCTTGCTTTCTATGACGGAGCAATATGAGTGCAAAGTCCAGCACGTTCTGTCACTTGTCACGTCTCCTGCAGCGAGGCGTCCGGTTTCGGGAATACTAGTCGGCAATGGGCTGCACGCACCGCCCAGTCTTACAACGAGGTCGAGATTGGCGAACAGAAACGGCGAGATCAGGTCGTTGACCGGCATGCGCGGCATCGCCGCCGTTCTGGTGATGGCGTATCACTACCGCAACCTCGGCAACCCGTCTCACACGCTGCCCAGCCAGTTGGGGCCATGTTACCTGATGGTGGACATGTTCTTCATCCTGTCCGGCTTCGTCATGGCGCGCACCTACGCCGGCAGTTTCAGCGGCGGGTTCACGTGGCGCGGCTATGCCGGTTTTCTCGAGGCGCGGGTCGCGCGAGTCTATCCGCTCTACTTCGTCGCCACGCTCGTGATGTTCGTGCTGGTGCTGCTGCTGCGGCTCGACTACCCGCTCAAACCTGTGCACGCGTTGCTGGCGAACCTGATCCTGGTGCAAAACCTTGGCGCAGGCCTGGTGTGCGCCACCTGTTCGCAAAAGCTGGTGTTGCCGGGCTGGTCCATCAGCACAGAAGCGGCCGCATACCTGTTGTTCCCCGCCTTTGCTGCGGTGGCGCTGTTCGGGTCGCGGAACAGGGCCGTCCTCCTGTTGATGGCCGCTGCAGGCTGCATGGTGCTGCTGGCGTTTCTGCCGTATAGTTGGCTCGACGCGCTGGAGCGGCGCGGACCGCTCGACATCTCGGAGGGCACCACGCTCTGGCCGTTACTGCGGTGCCTGGCCGGCTTTGGTATCGGCGTGGTGCTGTGGCGCGCCGCACGCACCGGCTACCGGCCAACGCAGGCGCAAGCCGGCGCGCTGGACGTCGTAGTCGCCGTTGCGCTGGCCGGGCTGTGGTTCGTACCGGGCAGCGACCTGGTGCTCGTCGTGATTTTGTCGGTGCTGATATGGCATCTTGCCATGTCGGAAACCCTTCTCACCCGCCTGCTCGCAAGCAAGCTGCCCTACCGGCTCGGCGAGTGGTCTTACGCCATCTACCTGCTGCACTGGCCGGTGCTGATGGCAATGACCCTGATTTTCACGCCGCTGCACGCGGCGCACATGCCGCATGCCTGGGGCGTGACCCAGGCATTGCTTGTCGGTCTGACCATGTTGTTTGCTGCGTCGGCACATGCCTTCATCGAGCGGCCGGCGCGGCGGGAGCTGCGGGCGTTGTTCCATCGGCGGGCACGCACGATGACTGCGGAGCCTAGTGCGCCCTGAGAGAAAACAAGCAGCTCCTTTTTGCAGAAAAGGAATAAAAAACTTTTGTCTCCGTGTGATGCGTCGGGGTGGAACATCTCGTTTCAGGGTGCCGCGACAGCCGGACCAAAGGTTTTTTGCTGCTTTTCAAAAAAGCAGGCCTTCCTTTCTAAAGCTTACCCACCTCCCGTTGCCTACAACGACATGGTCATGCACCGCTATGCCCATGGTGCTGGCCGCGGCTACGATCTGCCGCGTCATCGCGACGTCGTCGCTCGACGGGGCGGGGTCACCGCTCGGATGGTTGTGGCTGAGGATGATCGCCGCCGCTTTCAGCTCCAGTGCGCGGCCGATCACCTCGCGCGGGTAGACCGGCGTGTGGTCCACCGTGCCGCGTGACTGCGCCTCGTCTGCCAGCAGGCGATTTTTGCTGTCGAGGAACAGAACGCGGAACTGCTCGGTCTGCTCGCGCGACATTACCTGCTGCAGGTAGGTCATCAGCGAGTCCCAGTCCGACAGTACCGGCTGTCCCATCACCCGCGCGCGGCCCAGGCGCACGGCGGCGGCGCTCACCACGCGCAGGGCGACGGCACCCGCCTTGCCCATTCCCTGCACGGCCATCACGTCCCGCGGCGCGGCGGCGATCACCTCGGCGAAGCTGCCGAAACGGGCGAGCAGGCGGTAGGCGATCGGCTTGGTGTCGACCCGCGGCAGCGCCAGGAACAGCACCATCTCCAGCATCTCGTGGTCCGCCAGCGCGTCCGGCCCGGCGGTCAGCAACTTCTCGCGCATGCGATTACGGTGCTGCTCCATGCTGGTAGCGGGCGCCGGATGGGCGGCGTGTAACTCGGCCGGTTGGGCGGGGGAGCCGGACGGGTTCCGCCTGTCAGGTGGCAGCAACGTCTGCCGAGCTGGCGGCAACATCTCCAACTGGCCCGCGACGTCGCTCAGCCCTGGCGGTCGAGCCGGGCCCTGGTCCAAGCTTTGCCCAGGTTGCTCGGCCGCGGGCTGGGTGGGCCGGCGTTGGGCCAGCATCTTGCTCGAGCTCTCCGGCCTTGCCGGCTCAGGTCGTGCGCCCGGTTTGAGCAAGCTGTCGCCCTGCCTTGGTCGGGCTCGTCTCACCATTTTTAGAACGAGCCTAAGCGGCGCCGGGAAGCCTGGTGAGCCATACAGGCACCGGCCTGCGCCGGTGAGAGCTGGTTTGCATGCGCGCGCGGCGATCGGACCATCAGGTAGAAAGCAAGGCCTTCTGTTTCGAGAAAAAGAAGCAAAAAGCTTTTGCGAGCGCTGTCGCGGACGGCTTAGTCGACACGTTTCACCAACGCGCGCCGGCGAGAGACAAAAGTTTTTTGGTTCTTTTTTTCAAAAAAGAACTGCTTGCTTTCTTTCCGGCTAAGCCGCCGCATAAGGCGGATGGTGCAACCCGGCCGGCGAGATGGTGAACACTTCGCAGCCCTCCTCCGTCACGCCCACCATGTGCTCGAATTGAGCGGAAAGGCTGCGGTCACGCGTCACCGCGGTCCAGCCGTCGTCGAGCACCTTCACCTCCGGACGGCCGGCGTTGACCATCGGCTCGATGGTGAAGAACATGCCGGGCCGCAGCACCGGGCCTTCGCCGCGGCGGCCAAAATGCAGCACGTTGGGGGCGGCGTGGAAGCTGCGGCCGATTCCGTGGCCGCAGAAGTCGCGCACCACGCTAAAGCGGTTTGCCTCCACGTAGGTTTGAATTGCGTGGCCAAGGTCGCCCAGGGTGGCGCCGGGTGCCACCGCGCCCACGCCCTTCATCAGCGCCTGGTAGGTCACGTCGAGCAGGTTGCGTGCGCGGGTGGACAACGCGCCGGCGCCGTACATCCGGCTGGTGTCGCCGTGCCAGCCGTCGAGGATGACGGTGACGTCGATGTTGACGATGTCGCCCTCGGCCAGCTTTTTCTCGCCCGGGATGCCGTGGCAGACGACGTGGTTGATGCTGGTGCAGATCGACTTGGGGAAGCCGCGGTAGTTCAGCGGCGCCGGGACCGCGTCGTGGGCCAGGATGAACTCGTGGCATAGCCGGTCGAGCTCGCCGGTGGTGACGCCGGTCACCACGTGAGGAGCGATCATGTCCAGCGTGCGGGCGGCGAGCTGGCCGGCAGCGCGCATCCCGGCGAAATCCGCCTCGCCGTGGATGGTGATGCGCCGCGCCTCGCTGCCGCCGTCCATTCGTCTACCTTTTATCGCTGCAAGGTTGCGAAGATGCGGTTACGCGGCTTGGGAGGCAAGGCAAGCGCTTCTTTTTTGAAAAAAAGAAGCAAGAAACTTTTGCTCCCCGTCGGGTGTCAGCCCTGGATCGCGCGACAGCGGAGACAAAAGTTTTTTGGTTCTTTTTTTCAAAAAAGAACCGCTTGCTACGCCTTCCTTGTGTGCGCCGCCCCCGCGCACCCGTGATGCCCGGTGCAAACCGCCGCATGCCGAACGCCGATCGGCGTCGCCTTCACGTGCGCCACCGCGAGTGCCGCGTGCACCAGGTGGCCGTGCCGGTGGAACGCCGCGTAGCGCAGCGCCACGCCCGGCACCGGTGCGGCCTCCGCGCTGGCGATCAGCGAGGGCAGCCGGAAGCGCGAGGGTGCGTGGCGGGTGACCGGCACGCCTTCCTGGGTGAAGCCGTCGTCCAGCAGCGTCGCCATGTGCAGGTCGCGCTCCGGGTTGGAGCTGGCCCCCATCACCACGCCGATCAGCCGCACGCCGCCGCGCATCGCCGAGGTGACCAGGTTGTGGCCGGCGGCTTGGGTGTAGCCGGTCTTCAGGCCGTCGGCGCCCTCGTAGGCGGTCAGCATGCGGTCGTGGTTAGGGACGGCACGGCCGTGGAAGTAGAACACCGGCTCGCTGAAGTAGTGGTAGTAGTTCGGGAAGTCGGTGATCAGGTGGTGCGCCAGCAGAGCGAGGTCGCGCGCCGTGGTGGTCTGTTCGGGGTCCGGCAGGCCCGACGCGTTGCGGAAGGTCGAGTTGGTCATGCCGAGCGCACGGGCGCGCAGGGTCATCATCTGGGCGAAGCGGTCCTCGTCCCCGCCGATCAGCTCGCCCAAGGCGGCCGCCGCGTCGTTGGCGGATTTGGTGACGATGCCGAGGATTGCGTCGCTGACGGTGAAGTAGGTGCCCGGCAGCAGGCCCAGCTTGGACGGCTCCATAGAGGCCGCGTGGCCGGAAACCGGCACTGTTTGGCCGAGCGTCAGCTTGTTGTCCCGCAACGCCTCGAACGCCATGTAGAGCGTCATCAGCTTGGTCAGGCTGGCCGGGTAACGCAGCGAGTCCGCGTTGGCGGCCTCGAGCACCTTGCCGGAGCCGTTGTCGACGATGATCGAGCTGTAGCGCGCGGAGCCGATCTGGGCATGCGCCGGGCAGGCGGCCACCGCGAGACAGGCAGTTGCTGACCAAGCCAGCCAGTTCGACCGCACACCGTCGCCTAGGCGGCGCAAGAAGGACGCCATGTTCAAACCATCCTTCGCCGGCTGGATCATGAGGAGTTTAAAAGCGGCTTTCCGCGTCTGTCCAGCACACTAGCGCACATTGACGTAAACCGAGGGTAAGTTCGCGCGCTAAACTCGATTACGCCAAAACCTATTGTGTTCACGAAAACGTGATACTCGCCCCGATTGGTGGTAGTTGTCAACCCAGGGTGTCGTGCACGAAAACCGATAGAGCAAATGCATGGTGCGTTGCACAAAACCTATTGACTGCCTCGCAGTGCTGTTCTAGGTAGCCGTTGTTGCAACGCACCATGCGCTGTCGACAGATTAATGCGACGGTTCGCCGCTGTTGGAATCGTCCTGACAACTGGAGCAGGTAATGATCACAAAAGCTAAAGCGATCGAGGCAGCGACCGAAGACCTCAAGAAGATCGAGGCAGTTTCGCACGAGCAGACGGTCGAAGGCATAAAGCAGGGTGCGGCCACCGCTGCGGCGGGCATCGAGCATACGCAGGCCCAGGTTAAGGAAGGCATGGCGCGCGCGATGAAGACCGCCGAGCAGATGTCCGCTTTCAGCCAGGGCAACATGGAAGCGATGATGAAGTCGAGCCAGATCCTGGCGACCGGCTTCACCGAGATGTCCAAGTTGATGGCCGCCAGCGCACGCGCCAGCCTCGACGAGACGGTCAACACCTTCCGCGCGCTCACCTCCGTCAAGTCCGTCAAGGAAGCCGTGGAGCTGCAGACCAGCTTCGCGCGCACCTCGATGGAAAAGGCGATGAGCGAGGGTGGCAAGCTGACCGAGCACTCGCTGAAGCTTGCCGAGCAGGCGATGGCGCCGCTCTCCGCGCGCGTCAACGCGGCCGTCGAGAGCTTCTCGTAGGCTCCTCACGCTGGTGATAGCCCACCCGTTTGTCGGGTGATGATAGCGGCAAGGCCCGGGAGCGATCCCGGGCCTTGCGTCGTTTTGCGCAACTCGTGAGCAACTGCTGGCGGCCCGTACCAGCATCTGCTCTTTTCCAGCCTGCCCGGGTTCCGATATCATGGCTGCTTCACAGCGCGAGTGCAGCCTTCATGCCGGTCCTCGGCTGAGGCGCGCGCCCGCGCAGACGGTCCGCGACTTGCGCGGCGCCAGGATGGTCCGACGATGAGTGACAACGACAAGCGAGGCGGCGACAGCCCTGGCACCGGCGTGGTGGTCAAGGCGCGGCCGAAAACGCGCAAGCCGGCCATGTACAAGGTGCTGATGCTGAACGACGACTACACGCCGATGGAGTTCGTCGTCCACGTGCTCGAGCGCTTCTTCCAGAAGACCCGCGAGGAGGCCACCCGCATCATGCTGCACGTCCACCGCCGCGGCGTGGGCGTCTGCGGCGTGTTCACCTACGAGGTGGCCGAGACCAAGGTCACGCAGGTGATGGACCTGGCCCGTCAGAATCAGCATCCCCTGCAATGCACGATCGAGAAGGACTGAGACGGGCAGCGAGAAAGCAAGGCCCTCTTTTCTGAAGAAAGAAGAAAAAGACTTTTGGTCTGGCTGTGGCAGAGGTTTCTGCAGCGTGTACCCCTGGAGAGAAAAGTTTTCTGGTTTTTGTAAAAAAGAACCGCTTGCCTTGCCTTGTCCCATTGGTCGGAAAACCTGCGTCGGTCCGACGATCGATCTTTCATCGGCCTCTGGTCCACCCTTGCGATAGCGGCGCCAACTTGCCTCGCCGGACACCTGCGCGGAGTGGTGACCGGCACCTAAAGGCTTGACTTCTGGCGCAAGGCTTTCACCGGGCGGAAACCATCCCCAGATAAGTTCGGCCGGCGGACTACGCCGGTGACGATTTCTCTTTCAGGACGCCGCAAACTGCGGCCATCCTGTCATCATCCGGGTGAGGCGGGGGCAAGGGTTCCCCGGCACCAGGTGCCCAGGGGCAAGAAGCACTATGCTGTCACGCAATCTAGAACAGACACTTCACCGGTCCCTCTCCTTCGCCAGTGACCGCCGGCACGAATACGCGACCCTCGAGCACCTGCTTCTGGGCCTGGCCGACGACAGCGACGCTGCAACCGTGTTGCGCGCCTGCGGCGTGGACCTCGACAAGCTGCGCCAGGACCTGACCGAGTTTCTCGACAAGGATCTCTCGGGTCTGACCACGGACCGCACCACTGAGCCCAAGCCCACCGCCGGCTTCCAGCGCGTGGTGCAGCGTGCCGCCATCCACGTGCAGAGCTCGGGCCGAGACGAGGTCTCCGGCGCAAACGTGCTGGTCGCCCTCTTCAGCGAGCGCGAGAGCCACGCCGTCTACTTCCTGCAGATGCAGGACATGACGCGGCTGGACGCGGTGAACTTCATCAGCCACGGCATCGCCAAGGCGCCCGGCCGTGCCACTCAGCGCCCGTCCGCCAGCAGCGGCGGCCCGTCCGGCGGCGCGCCGGAAAGCCCGGACCACGACCGCGAGGAGAAGCCGCGCGGCCGCAACCAGGATGCGCTCTCAACCTACTGCGTGAACCTCAACAAGAAGGCGCAGGCCGGCAAGATCGACCCGCTGATCGGCCGCGAGGCGGAGGTGGAGCGCACCATCCAGATCCTCTGCCGGCGCACCAAGAACAACCCGCTCTACGTGGGCGATCCGGGCGTGGGCAAGACCGCCATCGCCGAAGGCCTGGCCAAGCGCATCGTCGAGGGCGACGTGCCGGAGGTGCTGGCCAAGAGCACCATCTTCGCGCTCGACATGGGCGCGCTGCTGGCCGGCACCCGCTACCGCGGCGACTTCGAGGAGCGGTTGAAGGCGGTGGTGACCGAGCTGGAGAACCAGCCGGGTGCCGTGCTGTTCATCGACGAGATCCACACGGTGATCGGCGCCGGTGCCACCAGCGGCGGTGCCATGGACGCGTCCAACCTGCTCAAGCCGGCGTTGGCCAGCGGCTCGCTGCGCTGCATCGGCAGCACCACCTACAAGGAGTTCCGCAACTACTTCGAGAAGGACCGCGCCCTGGTGCGCCGGTTCCAGAAGATCGACGTCGCAGAGCCGTCCATCGAGGACACGGTGAAGATCCTCACCGGCTTGAAGCTGAACTACGAGAAGCACCACAAGGTCCGCTACACGGACGAGGCAATCCGCGCCGCCGTCGAGCTGTCGGCGAAGTACATCAACGACCGCAAGCTGCCCGACAAGGCGATCGACGTGATCGACGAGGTGGGCGCCAGCCGGATGCTGCTGCCGGAGGACAAGCGCCGCCGCACCGTCACGCTGAAGGACGTGGAGGAGATCGTGGCCAAGATCGCCCGCATCCCACCCAAGAGCGTCAGCGCCGACGACAAGGAGACGCTGCGCAACCTCGAGCGTGACCTGAAGTCCATGGTGTTCGGCCAGGACAAGGCGATCGACGCGCTGTCGGCCGCCATCAAGCTAAGCCGCGCCGGCCTGCGCGACGCGGAGAAGCCGATCGGCAACTACCTGTTCAGCGGCCCGACCGGCGTCGGCAAGACCGAAGTCGCGCGCCAGTTGTCCAGCACGCTCGGCATCGAGCTGATCCGCTTCGACATGTCCGAATACATGGAGCGGCACAGCATCAGCCGGCTGATCGGCGCGCCGCCGGGCTACGTGGGCTTCGACCAGGGCGGGTTGCTGACCGACGCAATCGACCAGCATCCGCACGCGGTCCTGCTGCTCGACGAGATCGAAAAGGCTCACCAGGACCTCTACAACATCCTGTTGCAGGTGATGGACCACGGCAAGCTGACCGATCACAACGGCAAGACGGTCGACTTCCGCAACGTCATCCTCATCATGACCACCAACGCCGGTGCGGCCGACCAGGCCAAGGAAGCCATCGGCTTCGGCAGCACGGTGCGCCAGGGCGAGGACGAGGAAGCCATCAAGCGGATGTTCACGCCGGAGTTCCGAAACAGGCTGGACGCGACCATCACCTTCGCCGGGCTGACCGAGGAGATCGTCGGCCGCGTCGTGGAGAAGTTCGTCATGCAGCTGGAAGCCCAGCTGGCGGACCGCAACGTCACCATCGAGCTGTCGTCGGCGGCGAAGGAGTGGCTGGCCGAGCGCGGCTACGACCGCCTATACGGCGCGCGTCCGCTGGGCCGCGTCATCCAGGAATACATCAAGAAGCCGCTCGCGGAAGAACTGCTGTTCGGCAGCCTGGTGCATGGCGGCGCGGTGAAGGTGGGCCTGAAGGACAGCAAGCTGGACTTCGAGTACACCGCGGCGCCGCCTCAGCCGGTTGCTGATCCGGACGAGGGCGAGGGGTCTGCGGAGCGTGAGCCGGAGACGGTGGAGTAGGAAAGCAAGCGTTTCTTTTTTGAAAAAAAATACCAAAAAACTTTTGGTCTCTATGGCGCGTGCCGGTTGGATGGTCCGCGACAGCCGTAGCAAGAGTTTTTTGCTTCTTTCTTTCAAAAAAGAAGAACCTGCGGAGCGCCGGCAAAACAGGACAACGATAGATGAAAGCCACCTGGAACGGCCACGTCATCGCGGAGAGCGATGACGTGGTGAAGGTCGAAGGCAACGCCTACTTCCCGATCTCGTCAGTCAAGCAGGACATTCTGCGCGAGAGCGCCACGCACAGCGTGTGTCCCTGGAAGGGCACAGCATCCTACTACTCGCTCGATGTAGACGGGCAGCAGAACAAGGATGCCGCCTGGTTCTATCCGGAACCCAAACAGGCGGCGGCCGAGATCAAGGACCGTGTGGCGTTCTGGAAGGGTGTCACTGTCAGCTGACCGCCGGCGGTGACTTCGCCGCGTGTTCACGCGTAAGCCGTTCGACGCGACTGGTGAAACGCGGGCCGTAAACCCGGAAGCAGCTGTAGACGATCTTGAGGCCGCTTGGCAGGGTTTTCGCCAGCGCCTCCAGACCTTCCACCACGTCCAGCCGTGGCATCAGCGTGGTTTCTTCCGACGGAAAAGCCACCGGCTCGGCTAGCTCGTTGCTGAGGTGTGGACATTGCCGCCGGGACCGGCGGGCACATGTCAGATGCATGGGCGGAACGTTGCCGACGTACCGGATCGCCGTCTCGCCTGCCGGGACCAGGCCGCCGGAGGCGACCGGAAATATCCAGCGGTCTGCGCGCGGGGTCCGGCGTCCGCATACGTGGCAAAGATGGCCGGCCATGCCGAGGCGCTGACGGGTAATGTTGAGCTGAGCGAATTTCGGCGTGCCCTGGCCCGGCTTCTGCACTTGCACGAGGTCGACGAGGCCCGGGAAATCCGTTGAGTCCTGCAGGCTGAACGATTGCTCGGCGGTCCAAGAGACCGTCCAGGGCACGGTGTCGCCGACGCGCCAGGTTATAGGCAAGGCAAGCAGTTCTTTTTTGAAAAAACGAACCAAAAAACTTTTGTTCCCTGGGGTATACGCTGCAGAAACCTCCGCGACAGCAGAACCAAAAGTCTTTTGCTTCTTTTCTTCAGAAAAGAAGGCCTTGCTTGCTTCATTCCCCGCTCAAGTCCCTGCGCCTGCTTTCCAACTCCTCGCTATACCGCCGCAAAGCATACTGCTCCGTCAGCAGCCCCAGCACCCGCAGAGTCTCCACCCCGTCCACCACCGCCAGCGCGTCGGCCTCCGCCGTCTCGAACAGGGTTGCCGCTTCCTTCACCGTCATCTGCGGCGTCAGCACCGAGTCCGTATGGTGCAGCATCTCTCCCACGCAGGCCACCGCGCCCTCCGCCGCGTGCGCGTCCGCCACCCACACCACGCCGGCGTAACGACCCTGCCGGTCAACCGCGATCACCCGCGTCACCGACCCCAGCGGGTAGGCCCGCCGGAACGCCGGCAGCGTCATGTCCGTGCCGACCGGCCGCGCGTCCGTGCGCATCATCCGCCCCACCGTCAGGTTGCGCATCCAGCCCACGTCCACCGCGCTGCGTATGCTCTCGCCGCGCAGGTGGAAGCGCCAGGTTGCGAACGAGTAGCCGAAGGTGCGCCGCACCGTGAGCGAGGAGACCACCGCGGCGGCCAGCACCACCACCGTCAACGGCAGGCTGCCGGTGCTCTCCAACGCGAGGAACGTCATCGTCAGCGGCCCGCCGACGATGGCCACCGCCAGCCCGCTCATGCCGATCAGCCCGTAGGCGCCTTCGGAGAACACCGGCACCGGCCAGGCCAGCAGCATCACCGCCGCGAACGCCTTGCCCAGCAGCGCGCCCAGGAACAGCGAGGCGAAGAACAGACCGCCGCGGAACCCCGAGCCCAGCGAGATCGCCGAACCTGCCGCCTTCAGCCCCAGCAGCAGCAGCAGCGTGCCCAGCGGCCACTGCGCGGTCAGGCTGTTGCGCACCGCCCCGTGCCCGGCCGAGAGCGCTGCCGGCGAGACGATCGCCAGTCCGCCCAGGATCAGCCCTCCGATCGCCGGCCGTAGCCAGGCCGGCACCCGGCTGCGGGTGAACGCCTGCTCGGTCAGGGTGACCGCGTACATGATGCAGATGCCGGCCAGCGCGCACAGCCCGCCCAGCGCGAGGACCGGCAGGAAGTCCAGCGTCGCCAGGCCCTGCGGCATCAGCGCGCTATAGCCGGGCTCGTCGCCCAGTATGACCCGCTGCACCATCACCGCGCTGATCGCGGCCGCCACCACAGGTGCGAGGTTGCCTAGCGAGTAGGTGCCGATCACCAGCTCGAAGGCGTAGAAGGCGCCGGTCAGCGGCGCGTTGAACGCGCTGGCGATGGCGCCCGCCGCCCCGCAGCCCACCAGCATGCGCAGGTCCGCCCGCCGCACCCGGAAGAGTCGCCCTGCGCGCGAGAACACCGCCGCCCCGATTTGCGTGTAGCCCGCCTCCAGCCCCACCGAGGCGCCGACGCCGTTGCTCAGCAGCGTCTGCGCCACCACGATCAGGCTGTCCTTCATCGACATCTTGCCGCCGTACAGCGCGTTGGCTTCGATGGGATCGACCGTGCGACGCGGCACCCAGCGCGCCAGGCCCAGGGTCAGGCCGCCCATGCACAGCCCGCCCACCGAGGGCACCAGCAGCGCCCGCCATGCCGGCAGGCTCGCCTGGGCGGACAGCCGCTCGCCCGGGGCGAGGCCGTACAGCACCTCGTGCGCCAGTTGGCTCGTCTGGTTCATCGCCACCACCAGCAGGCCCGCCACCGTCCCCAGCAAGCCAGCCAGCACCACCAGCCAGATCTCGTCCGCACGCACCAGCGAGCGCAGGAACTGCGGCGCCTGAGCTGCCATGTCGCCCACGCCACGGCGCCGACGCGCCAGCACGGCTGAACCCCGCTGAGTCAGCGCTGCTGTCGGCTTGGGTGGCGGCGTCATCCGTGGTGCTTCCTGGCGAGGGCAGGGGCTGCGCGGCCTCGCCAATGTGTTGTGCTACGCCGCTGCCTTGCGCCGCAACCGATGTCGCACGCTGGTGTTACCAGGCTGTGCAAGCACCCGTCCCTGTTCCTCCCGTACCGCCCGACTATCCGGACCCGGACGCGCCGGTGCCCATCGAGGAACCGCCTGAGCCGCTGCCGGTGCCGCCTGATCCGTCGTCGCCACCGATGCAGGCCAGGTAAGAAAGCAGGCCAAAAACTTTCGTTCCTCTCGGATTGGTGGCGGTGCAACGCCTCGTTTCAGCTTCCCGCGACAGCGTACGCAAAAGCTTTTTGCTTCTTTTTCCCGAAAAAGAAGGCCTTGCTTCGCTTGCCTTCCGGAACGCCATCGGGGACTATTGAAGCTCAAAGCCACCATAGTCGGGGATGGTCCGCCGGTCTGCCTGCTGCACGGCCTGTTCGGCCGGGCGCGCAACCTTTCGGGCCTCGCTGCCACGGTAGCCGCCACCCACCGGGTCGTCTCCCTGGACTTGCGCAATCACGGCGGCAGCCCGCATGCCGCCGGCATGACTTATGCCGACCAAGCGGCGGACGTGCTCGACACGTTGGCCGGCCTTGGGGTGCAAGCCTGCGCGCTGCTCGGCCATTCCATGGGCGGCAAGGTGGCAATGACCGCGTCCCTGATTGCGCCGGACCGGGTGGCGGCGCTGGTGGTCGCCGACATCGCGCCACGCGCGTACAGCCACAACAACGCGCGCGTGGCAGAGGCGCTGCGCGCCATCGAGCTGCGCCCTGGCCTGGACCGCCGCACGGCCGACGCTACGTTGGCGGCCGCCGTGCCGGACGCCGGCGTGCGCGCCTTTTTGTTGCAGAACCTGCAGTTCGGCCCCTACCCGCACTGGAAAATCGGGCTGGGCCACATCGCCAAAGCTTTGCCGGACATTGAGGGTTGGACGCTGCCCACGCCGGCAGCACGCTACGATGGGCCCGCACTGTTCGTCGCCGGCGCGCTGTCCGACTACGTGCCGCAGGACAGCCTGGGCGTCATTCGCGGCTTGTTCCCGCGTGCGCATCTGCAGGTGCTGCCGCAAGCCGGCCACTGGCTGCACGCGGAGCAGCCGGCTGCGTTTGCCGCCTGCGTTTGGCAGTTTCTGGCCGGCGTCGCCTCTGATTCCGCTTCCATCGGCGTCCGCACGCATTAGTCTGACGCAGGCGCTTCAACCGGAACATGGGCGACCAGGCCATGACGTATGTGACGGGTTACAGCCGCAAGGGCCGCGACGAGGCGGCGGATCGCCGCACCAGCAGCCTCGCTGCCCTGGCGGTGACGCTCGGGTTGGTGGTGGTCGGCCTCTACCTCGTCGATACGTTGCGCGCGCAAAGCGACGTCGAGGATTGCGCGTTGTCCGGCCGGGTCGGTTGCGACGTGGTCAGGTAGACGCTGGCGGCGAGGCGACGCGCTGTCCTGCGGCAAGGGCAAGCGGTTCTCTTTTGAGGAAAATAACCGAAAAACTTTTGCTCCTCTAGGCGCGCGCTGCAGAAACTTCGCCACAGCGGGGACAAAAGCCTTCTGCTTCTTTTCTTCGGAAGACAAGGCCTCGCCTTACTTCGAGGATGCCACCCGGCAAGCAGCGCCGTTCATGCTACCCTCCCCCCAGAGCAGCGGGAGTTCCCCATGAACCACCACAAGCGCGTCCTCGCCGGCCAGACCCTGCATCCCGAAACCCTGATGATGGGCTTCGGCTACGACCCCGCTCTGTCGGAAGGCTCGGTCAAGGTCCCGATCTTCCAGACCAGCACGTTCGTCTTCCGCTCCGCCCAGCACGGCAAGGATTTCTTTGAGCTCGTCGCCGGCCTGCGCGAGCTGCGCGAGGGCGAGCAGCCCGGCCTGATCTACTCGCGTTTCAACAACCCCGACCTCGAGATCCTCGAAGACCGCCTCACCATCTGGGACGGCGCGGAGGCCGCACTCGTGTTCGCCAGCGGCATGGCCGCGATCGCCACCACCCTGCTCAGCGTGGCGCGGCCGGGCGACGTCATATTCTACAACGCGCCGATCTACGGCGGCACCGAGACGCTGCTGATGAAAGTGCTGCCCCGCTTCGGCATCCAGGGCGTGGAGTTCGCCGGCAACCTGCCGCCCGAAGACATCGCCGCCCGGCTGGAGGAAGCGCAAGCTCACCTGGCCCCCGGGGCTCGCATTGCCGCCTTCATGCTGGAGACGCCGGCCAACCCTACCAACGACCTGGTGGACATCGCCCATTGCGCGCAGCTCGCCGCGACCCTGTCTGACCAGCCGGGTGGCCGCCCCGCGGTGATCGTGGACAACACTTTCCTCGGCCCGCTGTGGCAGTCGCCGCTGCAGCACGGTGCGGACATGGTGATCTACTCGCTGACCAAATACGTAGGCGGCCACAGCGACGTCGTCGCCGGCGCTGTGCTCGGCAGCATGGCCGCGCTGCGGCCGATCCGCTCCATGCGCAGCGCGCTGGGCACCATGAGCGACCCGCACACCGGCTGGCTGCTGATGCGCAGCCTCGAGACGCTCGAGCTACGGATGACCCGCGCCGGCGAGAACGCCCGCCGCGTTGCCGACTTCCTCGCCAACCATCCCTCGATCGAGCGCGTGGGCTTCCTCGGCCACCTGCAGGCCGGCTCGCGCGAGGCGGACCTCTACGGGCGGCAGTGCAGCGGACCCGGCTCGACCATCAGCGTCTACGTGCGCGGCGGCGAGGCGGAGGCGTTCGCGTTCCTCGACCGGCTCTCGATCATCAAGCTCGCGGTCAGCCTCGGGGGCACCGAGAGCCTTGCGTCGCACCCGGCGGCGATGACGCACATCGCGGTGCCTGCAGAGCGTAAGCGCCGGTTCGGGTTGCTGGACAATCTGGTGCGGATCTCGGTCGGTGTGGAGCATCCGGACGACTTGATTGCGGATCTGCGGCAGGCGCTTGAGTGAAGCAGGCAAGCAGTTCCTTTCTGAAAAAAACGAAAAACTCTTGCTGCGGCTGTCGCGGAACGTTCTGGAGCGTGTACCCAGGAGACAAAAGTTTTTGGTTCTTTTTTCGAAAAAGAACCACTTGCTTTCTCTCTACCCCAGCAAGAACCACAACCGGAACAACTGCGTCTCCGCCCAGTTCTGCCGGCGTAACCCAGGGTGTCCCAGCGCGCGCAGCCGCTTTTGCCAACCGTCGTGCAGCCCCGCCGTGATCAGCCCCAGCGCCTCGCGCGCCGCCGGCGAGAGAAGGTGCGCCTGTGCCTCCAGCGCGCCCATGTGCGCGCGGAAGGTGCGCATGAACACGTGCGGCCCGCGCCGCAGCGCCGCCCAGCTCCGCAGCACCGGCGAGAGCGGCACGCCGACCGCGTTGCGTTCGTGCTGGCGGTACAGCACCGTCGGTGCCTGGTCCGCCAGCACCTCGCCACCGCAGGCGGAGACCAGCACGTAGGCCCACCAGTCGTGCAGCGTGTCGGCCGGCGCGTAGGCCTCGGCCAGCAGGTCAGCTGCGTCGGGGTTGAGCATGACCGTGCAGCCGGTGGCGATGTTTTGCGTCATCGCGTGCGGAAACCCGACGTCGCCGCGGACGCGCGGGCTCTCGCGGATCGGCGAGAGGTCCGCGGCCACCAGCACCTGCCTGGCGCAGTAGAGCCCTGCCCGCCCGGCCGCCACCCGCCCCAGTGCCGCCACCCCGCGCGCGAGTTTTTCCGGCAGCCACACGTCGTCCTGGTCGGCGAACGCCACCACGCGGCCGCGCGGTGCGCGGCGCAGCAGGGCGAGGAAGCTGGAGGTGATGCCCAGCCGGCCCGCGTTGTCGTTGAGGTCCACCACGCGACCGGCGCCGGCGCCGGCGGCGAAGCGGCGCATCACCTCGGGTGTCGCGTCGCTGGACCCGTCGTCGCGCCAGAAAATCTGCCACTCGGCGTGGGATTGGGCGAGGAGGCTGTCGAGCTGTGCGTCGAGAAAGGCCGCGCCGTTGCGCGTGGACAGCAGGATCGCGACGTCGCCGCCGTTGCGCACGCCGGCCGCGCCTATCCGGTCGCGCGCTGGTGGGAGGCGGGGTGGGCATCGCCGGGCGTGGCCTGTGTGCCGCCGGGCGGAGCCTGGGGGAAGCTGGGCGTTGCCTGGGACCGGCAGATAGCCGCCACCGCTGGCGCCAGGCTATCGTGCCACTCCGGCAGGCGCACGCCGAAAACGCGCTCCAGCCTGCCGCAGTCGAGCCGCGAATCGGCAGGCCGTCGGGCCGGGGTGGGCCAGTCGGCCGTGGCGATCGGCTCGACGGCGGGCACCGGCCAGCCGTGCCGGGCGGCTTCGGCGAAGATGGCGGTGGCAAAGCCGTGCCACGTCGTCTCGCCGTGTCCGGCAGCGTGGTAGATGCCGCCAAACCGCTCGCCCTGCGCCCCGGCTTGCGTCCCGCCGTGTGACGCGGCCAGCAGACGGTCCGCCACGCGCAGGGTGGCTGCGGCCAAATCGTCCGCGTTGGTGGGGCAGCCACGCTGGTCGGCGACCACCCGCAGGGTCGGCAGGCGCTTTGCCGCACCCAGCATGGTGAGCACGAAGTTGCGCCCTGCCCGGGCGTACACCCAGGAGGTGCGCAGGACCACCGCGCCGGGATGCGCCGCCAGCACCGCACGCTCGCCGTCCATCTTAGTGGCGCCATACACGCCTGTTGGCGCCGTCGCGTCGTCCTCGGTGTAGGGGGCACCCTTGTTGCCGTCGAAGACGTAGTCGGTGGAGACGTGGATCAGCTGCGCGCCGGCCTGGGCGCAGGCTTCTGCCAGCAGGCCTGGACCCTCGGCGTTGGCGCGCCGGGCGGCCGCGCTGTCGGTCTCGGCGGCGTCCACCGCGGTGTAGGCGGCAGCGTTGATCACCAGCTTAGGGCGCGCGTCCCGCACCGCTGCGGCCACCGTCTCCGGCCGGTCAAAGTCGAACGCCGGGCGGCCCACAACGACGAGCCCCTCCGGCCGGGCGCGGGCAAGTGCCTGGGCCAGCTGCCCGGCCCCGCCGGTCACCAGGATGCTCACGCGGCGAACCAGCCGGCGGCGTCCGCCCAGCCGGGCAGCACCTGGTCCTTGTCAGACAGCGTGGCTTCGTCCGGAGCGATAGGCCAGGGCAGCGCCAGCGTCGCGTCCGTCCATAGCACGCCGCGTTCGGCCGCGCGGTCGTACGGCGCGGTCACTTTGTAGGCCACCTCGGTGTCCGCCTCGATGGTGCAGAAACCGTGCAGGAAGCCGGGCGGCACCCAGAGCTGGGCGGCGTTCTCCGCCGTCAGCACCGCCGCGGCGTACTGACCGAAAGTGGGAGAGCCGGCGCGTGCGTCCACCGCCACGTCCCAGATGGCGCCGCGCAGCACCCGCACCAGCTTGCCCTGCACGTGCGGCGCCAACTGGCAGTGCAGGCCGCGCACGGTGCCGCGGGCGCGCGATGAACTCTGGTTGTCCTGCACGAAGGGTGCGGTTACGCCGTAGGCGGCCAGCTTGTCGGCCGAGTAGGTTTCCATGAAGTAGCCGCGCTCGTCGCCGAAGCGGGGGGGAGTTACGAGCAGGACTTCGGGGATGGCCTGGCGTTCGATTTTCATGCGGGACCTAGGGCAAGGAAGAATCTTCTTTTCCGAGAAAAAGAAGCAAAAAGCTTTTACGAGTGCTGTCGCGGAGTCTCGGGAGACGAGTGCCCAGGGGACAAAAGTTCGGTTCTTTTTTCAAAAAAGAACTGCTTGCTTGCGTCCTACGCGTGCACACCGTTTGCCACGTCCCGCAGCAGCCGCCCGAGCTCCGTCTTGCCTAGCCGGCGCGAATGCCCGTGCAGCGCGTCCGCATCGATGAACCCCATCCGGTAGGCTACCTCCTCCGGGCACCCCACCAGCATGCCCTGCCTAGACTGGATCGTCTGCACGAAACTCGCTGCCTGCAGCAGGCTGTCCGGCGTGCCGGCGTCCAGCCAGGCGCAGCCGCGGCCCAGCCGTTCCACGTGCAGCGAGCCCTCGTCCAGGTACATCCTGTTCAGGTCGGTGATCTCCAGCTCGCCGCGCGCGGAGGGCTTCACCGCGCGGGCGAACTCGGTGACCCGCGCGTCATAGAAATACAGCCCCGTCACCGCCCAGGGGGAGGGCGGCACTGCCGGCTTCTCCAAAATGTCTGCCGGGTGGCCGGCGTCGTCGAAGCGCACCACGCCGTAGCGCTCGGGGTCGCGCACCTGGTAGGCGAACACGGTGGCACCCTCGGGGCGCACGGCGGCGGCGCGGAACATGGTGGAGAGGTGCTCGCCGAAGATCAGGTTGTCGCCCAGCACCAGCGCGCATGGCTGGCCGGCCAGCCAGTCGTCGGCGATCAGGAAGGCCTGGGCGATGCCTTCGGGCCGCGGCTGTTCGGCGTAGCTGAACCGCACGCCGAGCGAGGCGCCGTCGCCGAGCAGTCGGCGGAACTGCGGCAGGTCGTCCGGCGTGGAGATGATCAGGATGTCGCGTATGCCGGCCAGCATCAGCACGGTCAGCGGGTAGTAGATCATCGGCTTGTCGTAGACCGGCAGCAGCTGCTTGGACGTGCCCAGCGTGACCGGGTGCAGCCGGGTGCCGGAGCCACCCGCCAGCACGATACCCTTCATGTTCATGCGCCTGCTCCCCTCAGCATCCGCTCGCGCGGTCGTCTCTCACGGCAGTCTTTCACACCGTAATGCCTCACGCGCGCTTCTTCGCGCGAGGATTCCTCACGCGGCGGTCCCCAGCCGCTGGCCGTCGTAACGGCCGGCGCGGATCGCCTCCCACCATGCCCGGTTGGCGAGGTACCAGTCGATGGTCCGCCGTAGCCCGCGGTCGAAATCGTGCACGGCGCGCCAGCCCAGCGCGGATTCGGCGAAGCCGGCGTCGATCTCGTAGCGGAAGTCGTGGCCCGGACGGTCGGTGACGAAGCTGATCAGCCGCTCGCGCGCGCCGGCCGGATCGGGTGCGCGCTCGTCGAGCACAGCGCAGATGGCGCGCACCACGTCGAGGTTGCGGCGCGGCTGGCGGGCACCGATGGCGTAGGTCTGGCCGGGCTGCCCGCGCGTCAGCACCGCGAGCAGCGCCTCGGCGTGGTCGTCCACGTAGAGCCAGTCGCGCTGGTTCGCACCGGTGCCGTAAACCGGCAGGGGACGGCCCTCCAGCGCGTTGAGGATGGTCAGGGGAATCAGCTTCTCGGGGAATTGCCAGGGGCCGTAGTTGTTGGTGGTGTTGCTGACCACCACCGGCAGCCCGTAGGTGTGCATCCAGGCGCGTGCCAGGTGGTCGGACGCCGCCTTGCTGGCCGAGTAGGGGCTGCGCGGGTCGTACGGCGTGGCCTCGGTGAACGGCGGGTCGCCGTCCTGCAGTGCCCCGAACACCTCGTCGGTGGAGACGTGGTGGAAGCGGAAAGCAGCGCGCGCCTCGCCGGACAGGCCGCTCCAGTAGGCGCGCGCCGCGTCCAGCAGGGTGAAGGTGCCCACCACGTTGGTGCGGACGAACTCGCCCGGCCCGTCGATCGAGCGGTCCACGTGGCTTTCGGCGGCCAGGTGCATGACCGCGTCGGGCGCGGCCTCGGCGAACACGAGGCGCATGGCGTCAGCGTCGGCGATGTCGGCGCGCACCAGGCGATGGCGCGGGTCGCCATGACCCTCCTCCAGCGCGTCGAGCGAGGCGGCGTAGGTCATCTTGTCCACGTTGACGATGCTGTGCGCGGTGGTCCGCAGCACGTGGCGCACCACGGCAGAACCGATGAACCCGCAGCCGCCGGTGAGGAGAATACGCATGGGGTGAAGCCGCCTTTCACCGGTTGCGCGCCTGCAGGCACGGTCCGATACCCTATGCACTGCCCGGCAGACTTGTTTCAAGTGCAACCGGGCATTGACGTGCATGCGTGGCTATGCACGCGCGGGAAGGACGGCAGGGCCTGCTTTTTTGAAAAAAACAGCAAACGACTTCTGTCCCTGCTGCCGCGGAGTCTCCCGCAGCCTGTACTCAAGGAACAGAAGTTTTTTGGTTCTTTTTTCAAAAAAGGACCGCGTGCTGGTCTGCGGTAGGTGAACACCCTTGCACGCAGGCCGGGCGGCGGTCAGCCTGTCGCCATGAGACGACCCGCCGCGCGCCCGCTCCGCTTCAGCCTTCGGCCGGGCGGCGTGGTGGAGGGGGTCGCCCCTGCAGGGTGGCGCGGCAGCGGCCGGGTCGCCATCGTGCTGGACGGCACCGTGCATGCGACCCTGGGCCTGGAACCGGGACCGAAAGGCACCGCCGGCTTTAGCTACACCCTGCCGCGCCACCTGTTGTTCGGCAGCATCGACGTGCTGGCGCTGCCCGACGGGGACAGCCTGCTCGGCCTGCCGATGGACTTGGCCGGCACCTACGCGGTGAGGCTGCGCGCACTCGAGCAGGACGGGCTGCTGGTGACCGGCGCGTTGACCGCGGCGCCGTTCCTGGCGCCGGAGCTGGGGCTGGACCTGCTGGCGGACGGCGTGCGCGTGGCCCAGGGCGTGGCGGTGCGCGAGGCGGGCGCGGTGCCGCCGGAGTGGCGCTTCCGCCTGCCCATCCACGCCTTGCTGCGGCCTGGCCAGGCCGTTGCCGTGCAGCCGCGCCTGGCCGGGCTGGTGCTGCCCGGTCCGGCGCTGAGCCTGGACCCGGCGCAGCAGAAGCATCTCGGCTGCCTGGATTCTGCGAGCCCAAGCCACGTGGAAGGCTGGGCTGTCGACACGCGCGCACCGGCCGATCGCGTGCTGCTCGACGTGCTGGTGGGCACCGAGGTGGTGGCCACCGTCGTCGCCGACCAGCCGCGTCAGGACATCAGCGACCAGGGCTTCGGCCAGTCGGCGTGCGGCTTCAGCGTGCCGTTGCCGCCGCATCCCGACCCGTCCGGCGAGCGGCGCATCTCCGTGCGGCTGGCCGGCCAGCGGACCGAGCTTTCGGGCAGCCCGGTGGTGGTGGACCCGGTGCCGGGGCTGGTCGGCAGCTTCGACACCATCCACGGCATGGCCGTGCACGGCTGGGCGCTGGACCGCCGCCGGCCGGAGGTGGCCGTCGCGGTTGAGGTGGTCAGCCGCGACGGCTCCGTGGTGGGGGCGGCCATGGCAAACCAGTTCCGCGGCGACCTGCTCGATGCCGGGCTCAACGCCGGCCTGTGCGCCTTCAACATCGACATCTCCGCGCATTTCGAGCGGCTGATGGACGAGGAGCTGCACGTGCGCGTCGCCGGCACGGCGCAGATCCTGCCCGGCTCGCCGCAACGCGTGTTCGTCAACCGCAACATGCGCCGCTTCCTGCACCGCAGGCGCGACATGAAGCCCGGCGTCCTGCCGCGCCTGCGCCGCGCACTGAACCACCGTGCCGGCCAGGACGGCATCAGCTTCATCATGCCGGTCCACAACACCCCGCGCGCCTGGCTGGTCGAGGCGCTGGAGAGCGTGCGCGCGCAGTTCTGCGATGCCTGGGAGCTGGTCTGCGTGGACGACGGCTCGAACGCCCCCCACGTGGCCGACATCCTGGCCGGCTACGCAGCCCGCGAGCGGCGCATCCGTGTGCTGCGCTCGGCCGAGAACGTGGGCATCGCGCGCGCCATCAATTTCGGCCTGCGCGCGGCGCGCTACGGCTACGTCGCCTTCATGGACCACGACGACAGGCTGGAGCCGGACGCCGCCTGGCAGCTGATCCGCGCCGCCCGACAGACGGACGCCGACCTGCTCTACAGCGACGAGGCGCAGACGGCGGAGAACATCGACGCCATCACCGAGATGCGCCTGCGCCCGGCGTTCAGCCACGACTACTACCTCAGCCACCCCTACTTCGTGCACCTCGTGTGCGCCCGCACCGACGTCGCACGCCGCATCGGCGGCTGGGACGAGGCGATGGCGATCTCGGCCGACGTGGACTTCGTGCTGCGGATGATCGAGGCGGCAAACGTGGTCACCCACGTGCCGGCGGTGCTGTATCGCTGGCGCACCCACGCCAGCAGCACCGGCCACGCCAAGCAGGACGCGGTGATGCTGGCCACCACCGGCGCCCTGCAACGCCACCTCGACCGCCTGGGCACCGGCGCGCAGGTGCAGCCGGGCGTGTGGTTCAACCAGTTTCGGGTGGACTGGCCCGACGTGCCCGGCCGCGTGCTGATCGTGATCCCGACCAAGAACAAGTCGGACCTGCTGCGCACCGCGGTGGACTCCATCGAGCGAACCTGCCGCCCGGACGACTACCGCCTGGTGGTGATCGACCACGAGTCAGACGAGCCGGAGACGAAGGCCTACCTGGAGAGGCTGGCCGTGCGTCACACGGTGATGCCGTATTCCGGCGTGTTCAACTTCTCCGCCATGAACAACGCGGCGGTGGCGCTGCACGGGGCGGACGCGGCGTTCGTGCTGTTCCTCAACAACGACGTCGAGGCCACCCAGGACGGCTGGCTGGACCGGATGCGACGCCTCGCCGCGCGCAGCGACGTGGGTGCGGTGGGCGCGCTGCTGATGTACGTGGACCGCAACGTGCAACACGCCGGCGTGGTGCTCGGCTTCAACGAGTCCGCCGACCACGCGCTGAAGTTCCAGAGCGTGTTCCTCGACGCCAATGGCGGACCCGACACGCAGGGCCTGCAGGCGCGCCGCAACCTCGGCTACAACTGCGCGCTGACCTCGGTGCGCGACTACATGGCAGTCACCGCCGCCTGCATGATGCTGCGGCGGAGCGTGTTCGACCAGGTCGGCGGTTTCGACGAGGATTTCGGCATCGGCTTCAACGATACCGATCTGTGCCTGCGCGTGGGCGAGGCGGGGTACCGCATCCTCTACGACGGGGCGACCATCCTGTATCACTACGAATCCGCTACCCGCAGCCAGACCAAGCAGGTGTTCCACCCGGAAGACACGCAACTTATGATCGAGCGCTGGGGCAAGACGTTGACGTCAGGCGACCGTTTCTACAATCCGAACCTGAGCCTGACGACGCAGGATCACGTGCCGCGGGAAGACGACCGCTGCGGGGTCATGAACGCGCCCAGGGCGACGCGGCTGGCGTTGGAAAAGTTAAGGCAAGGCCTTCTTTCCTGAAGGAAAGAAACAAAGAATTTTCGTCAGGCGATCGCGGAGTTTCGTTCAGCGCGCGCGCAAGGAAGCAAAAGTTTTTTGGTTCTTTTTTTCAAAAAAGAACCGCTTGCTTGCCTCTCGCTAAGTCACGATCCCGCCAGCCCCGGCGACGAAACGCGTTGCCCCGCGTCTATCCCCGCAATGACCGCACCCAAGCCGCCGGCCGAGACCGACACGATCGTTCCTCTGTTCGTCGAGGAACTGTCGATAGATCGTCGGAGCGCGGAGGTCGGCAGAGTGCGTGTGCACGTTCACACGACCGAACGCGACGCCCTCGTGGACGAACTTCTCGCCAGCGAGCGGGTGGACATCGAACGGGTGGCGATCGGGCGGGTGGTGGACGTGGCGCCGCCCATCCGCGGAGAGGGCGACACGACGGTGATTCCGGTCATGGAAGAAGTGATCGTGACCGAGAAGCGCTTGGTTCTGAAGGAAGAGATACGTCTGCGGCGCGTGCGGACGACGACGAGCCACCGCGAGACCCACACGGTGCGCGAGCAGCGCGCCGAAATCGAGCGGACCGGGCCAGAGGCCGAGTGATCCGGCGTCCAGACACCAAGAGATTTAGGACCCATCATGAACAATGAAACCATAGTAGCCGTGTTCGACACCGCCGAACATGCTGCGGCAGCAATCCGCGACCTGGAGGCATCCGGGGTTCCATCGAGCACGATCAGCCAGCATGCCGGCACCGCCCAAGGCAGCAGCCTGACAGCCGGCCAGACTGGACTGCAGACCGCGCACCCCCAACGCAATCAGGGTTTCTGGGCCAACCTATTCGGCGCCGATCCGGACTACGGCCACGACACAACAGTCTACGACCGCAGCCTGCAGGGCGGCGCCACCGTCGTAACCGTGCAAGCCAGCGGCAGCCACCTCGACGAGGCAGTCACGGTGCTGGAGCGCCATAACCCGATCGACATCGACGAACGTGCCACCAGCTACGGCCTTGGCGCCTCGGGAGCCGCAGGCCAATCCGCAAGCACCGCCGGTGTCACAGGCGTCCAGTCCGGAGCGGCCGCTACGACGGCGCAGACCGGCATGGGCGTCGCCGCGGGCGAGCCCGGCACCCTGTCGCTGTCCGAAGAGACGCTCACGGTCGGCAAGCGCGGTTAACCGCGGCACTACGCGCGTGCGCCGCTACGTGGTGGAGACGCCGGTCGAAGAGTCGGTGAACCTGCACGCTGAGCACGTCAGCGTGGAGCGTCGTCCGGTGACCGACGGCCGCGCCGTGGGCTCCGACAGCTTCGGCGACAAGGTGATCGAACTGACGGAGACGGTCGAGGAGGCAGTCGTGTCCAAGACGGCACGTGTGCGCGAAGAGGTCGTCATCCACAAGGACGCGACCGACCGCACCGAGACCGTGCGCGACACGGTGCGCCGCGAGGACGTTGAAATCACTAACGCCCCAGCGAGCGCCACCACCGGCGCTGGCCTCGCTCAAGCCGGCACGACACGCGTCGGTGCGCGGGAGCCGGGACAAACGGAAACCTCTGCGCCGGCAAAGCCTGCAACCTAGGAAGGCGTCGAGGATGAAGCCTAGTCTTAGCGTGTGGCTCAGCCTGACTCTAGGCTTGTCAGGCTGGCCGTTCTCATCAGCGCGTGGAAAGCACGCGGTTCTTTTTTGAAAAAGAGAACCGAAAACTTTTGTTTCCTGATGTAGACGCTGAAGGAAGCACCGCGACAGCGGGACCGAAAGTTTTTCGCTGCTTTATAAAAAGCAGGCCTTGCTTTCCTTTCATGCTGTTCGCGCCAGCAAGCCTTGTCTTGCAGCATCATCCACGCTTGTGCCACCAACGCGTGCATGACCGACCTGCACGCACATCGTCCCAACATCTTTGCCGGCAGCCCGCTCGACCGCCTGGACATGCGCCGCAAGGACCTAGCCTGGCTGACGGAGCAACTAACGGCGCCGTCCACCGTAGTGGCGCCGGTCTGGCGCAGCCGTAATCTGGTGTGTGGCGGCCGCTCGGCGCCAGCCGCCGTGCTGCTTCCTGTCGACAGCCTTCGCCGGCACCTGGAGCATGAGCCCTGGGCGCTGCTCGGCAGCGATGGCGAGCGCACGATGCTTGCCATCGATTTGAGCCGCCTGGACGGCGACCTGCCCGGCGCCGAGCTCGGCAGCTTCGAGGATTTGCGCCGCATCGGCAGCCTGTTGCCGGCGGCGGATGCGGCCATACTGGCGCACGCGCGCGGCCTGATGCAGTGGCGCACGCGCAACCGCTTTTGCAGCGTGTGCGGCGCGACCTGCCAGCCGCGCGACGCCGGCCATGTGATGGTGTGCGCAGGTTGCGGCGCGCACCATTTCCCGCGCACCGATCCTGCGGTGATCATGCTTGTGACGCACGGCGAGCGCGTGCTGTTAGGCCAGCCTGCGCGTTTCCGCGAGATGCGCGTGTTCACCACGCTGGCCGGTTTCGTGGAGCCTGGCGAGTCTCTCGAGGAGGCGGTGGCGCGCGAGGTGTGGGAGGAAGCCGGCGTGCGTGTCAGCAACGTCGCGTATCATTCCAGCCAGCCGTGGCCGTTTCCCTCCAGCATCATGCTTGGCTTCACCGCCGAGGCGATGGACAAGGAGATCACGATCGACGCCAACGAACTGGTGGAGGCAAGGTGGTTCACGCGTGAGGAGTTGCGTTCGCCGGAGGGTTTCGTTCTGCCGCCGGACATGTCGATCGCACGGAGGTTGATCCAGGACTGGCAGAAAACGTAAGACTTTTTAAAAAAAAGAAGCAAAAAACTTCTTACCCGCTGTCGCGGACTCTCAGAAGGCCGGCGCGACAGCCCAGACAAAAGTTTTTTGGTTCGTTTTTTCAAAAAAGAACCGCTTGCTTACTTCTGTCCGCGGTTGGCTCTGGGATAAATCCCCAAAACTCGCATCTCGCTTGAGAAGAACCCCAACTCCTCGAACGCAAACCGCAGCGCCTGCTGCTCCGGGTGTCCGTCCACGTCGCACAGGAACTGCGTCGCGGTGAAGGACCCGTCCACCATGTAGCTTTCCAGCTTCGTCATGTTCACGCCGTTGGTGGCAAAGCCGCCCAGCGCCTTGAACAGGGCCGCCGGCACGTTGCGCACCCGGAAGACGAAGGTGGTCATCAGGTTGGCCTGCTCCGGAGAGACTGCCACCGGGGCGGCGGCCGTCACGTAGAAGCGCGTGGTGTTGTGGGCGGCGTCCTCCACGTTGCGGCGCAGGATCTCCAGCCCGTAGGTCTCGGCGGCGAGCGCCGAGGCGATCGCCGCGTCCTCCGGCCGGTTCCACTCGGCCACAAGCTGCGCGCTGCCGGCGGTGTCGGCTTCCACCACCGCCTGCACGCCCAGCTCGCGCACCAGGGTGCGCACCTGGCCGAGGGCGACCGCGTGCGAGTGCACCCGGCGCAGCCCGGCGATGCTGGCCCCCCGCGGCGCCAGCAGGCAGTGCTCCACCCGCTGGAAGTGCTCGCCGACGATGGACAGTCCACTGCTTGGCAGCAGCGCGTGGATGTCCGGCACGCGGCCGGCGAGCGAGTTCTCGCACGGCAGCATGGCAAGCCCGGCGCGGCCGTCGTGCACTGCTTCGATAGCCAGCTCGAAGGTGTCGCAGGGCAGGGTGGGGCGGCCGGGATAGGCGGTGCGGCAGGCCAGGTCGGAATAGGCGCCAGGCCGGCCCTGGAACGCGATCGCCTCGTGCATGTCCTGGCCAGTCCCCTCTGGTGTCGATAACTGATTGTCTCGGCCGGCGCGGCATGCCACAGCGCGCGCCGGATACGTATGCGTGCGCTTTCAGGGGTGGTTGTGGCGCAAGCCCCCCTTCACTAGGGTGCCGCGCAACATAGGTAGGGCTCAACGCCGCGGTTTCCGCCGGGCGGGGCGCGTTTGCAAGCCGGGGTCAGTGGTCGCATGGACAGTCTGGAGTTCAACAAGGTCTTCGCCGCGGTGCTGGTGGCTGGCATCGCCTACGTGGGCCTGGGCATCGTCGCCGATAACGCGGTGCACCCCGAGCGGCTTGCCAAGAGCTCGCTGGACATCAAGGGCGCCGAACCTGCCGCCACGGCGGCTGCTCCGGCCGCGGCTGTCATCCCGCCGATAGCGCCGCTGCTGGTGAAGGCCGAAGTGGGCCCCGGCGAGGCGCTGACGAAAAAAATCTGCATTGCCTGCCACAACTTCAATCAGGGCGGCGCCAACAAGGTGGGCCCCGCGCTCTACGGCGTGGTCGGCCGCGCGCAGGCCAGCGCGCCGGGCTACACCTACTCCGCGGCGCTGAGCGGTCACCACGGCAAGTGGACCTACGAGCAGCTGAACGAGTGGCTGCTGAAGCCTGCCGCCTACGCGCCCGGCACCAAGATGGCCTATGCCGGTGTCACTGATAACCAGATCCGCGCCGACCTGATCGACTACCTGCGCACCCTCTCACCGAATCCGGAGCCGCTGCCCACGCCGACCGAAGCCGCCGCGGAAGCAGCCGCCGCCACCAAGACGGCCGCACCGCCGGCGGGTGCGCAGGCGAGCGCACCGGGTCTGCCGGCGTTGAACCCGCTGCTGGTGAAAGCCAACCCGGCCGACGGCCAGGCGCTGACGAAGAAAATCTGCATCGCCTGCCATAACTTCAACGAGGGCGGTGCCGCCAAGGTCGGCCCGGACCTCTACGGCGTGGTCGGCCGCGAGCAGGCCAGCGCATCCGGCTTCACCTACTCCACGGCGCTGAAGAGCCATCACGGCAAGTGGACCTACGACCAGCTCAACGAGTGGCTGTATAAGCCGAGTGCCTACGCGCCTGGCACCAAGATGGCCTACGCCGGCATCAGCAACGACCAGATCCGAGCCGACGTGATCGACTACCTGCGCACGCTGTCGCACGACCCGATGCCGCTGCCCGCCGCCGGGCCGGAAAATGCGTCGGCGACCGCGCCGGTCAAGGACACGTCGCAGCCTGGCACCGCCGGGGATGCTGCGGCACCGCTAGCGGCGCAGCAGCGCACCAGCGGGGCCAACGGTGCGGCCGATAAGCCCGCGGTGAAGGCGCCAGCCAACACCGCGCCTGCTTCGCCGGAGAACCTGGATTCGCCGGCGCCGGCGCAGAAGCCTCACTGACGCGTTGGAGGAAGCAAGCAGCGCCTTCTTTTCTGAAGAAAAGAAGCAAAAGACTTTTGTCCCTGCTGTCGCGGAGGTTTCTGCAGCACGCGCTCTAGGTAGCAAAAGTTTTTTGGTTCTTTTTTTCAAAAAAGAACTGCTTGCTTTCCTGCTTTGAGCAACGACGCCCTTCGCCACCTATCTGCCGCGCTGGCAGCGGCGGACAGTGCAGGCGCGGTAATCCGGCGCCACTTCCGCGCCAACCTGCAGACCGAACGCAAAACGGACGACAGCCCGGTGACCCTGGCCGACCGCGGCGCCGAGAAGGCGATGCGGGCCCTGCTCGCCGGCACGCATCCGGATTACGGCATCCTCGGCGAGGAGTATGGCCACGAGAACCCGGACGCCGCGTTCTGCTGGGTGCTGGACCCGATCGACGGCACGCGCGCCTTCATCACCGGCCGCCCCACCTTCGGCACGCTGATCGCCCTTCTGCGGGAAGGCACGCCCATTCTGGGCATCATCGACCAGCCGGTGACTGGCGAGCGCTGGGTGGGGCTGGCCGGGGAGGCAACGCGCTTCACCGGGCCGTTCGGCGGCAGGTCTGGCACGCGGCGGTGTGCCGACCTTGCCTCGGCGGAGTTGTCCTGCACCTCGCCGGACATGCTCGGCGTTCACACGCCGGCTTGGCGGCGGCTGGCCGGCGATGTCGCGCGGGTGAGCTGGGGTGGCGACTGCTACGCCTATGGGCTGCTGGCCCTTGGACAGATCGACATCATCGCGGAATGCGACCTGAAGGTGTGGGACTGGGCAGCGCTGATGCCGGTGATCGAAGGCGCCGGCGGCCGGCTGACTGGGTGGGGCGGTGGCAAGCCGGTCGCGGGGGATGGACGGGTACTGGCAGTAGGGGATCCGGGATTGCTGGAGTTTGCGGTTGCGAGGTTGGCGGGGTGAAGGACGGCCGAAAATTTCGAGAAAAAGATGCAAAGAGCTTTCGTCAACGCTGTCGCGGCGTCTCCGCAGACGGCTGCCCAGGTAACAAAAGTTTTTGAGTTCTTTTCAAAAAAGAACCGCCTGCCTCACTGTGTGTAGGTAAACCCCGGCATCTTGCCCACAGAGTCCTTCGACCCCTCCGGATAAGCGACCTTGCCGGACGGGTCGATCTTCAGCGAGGCGATGGGCACGGCGATCAGCTTGCCGCCGAGGCCGAGTACGCTGCCCACCGAGATCACGCCCATGACCACCTTGTTGTCCTTGTCCATGATCAGGTCGCTGACGGTGCCGATCTGCTGGTTGTCCGCGCCGGTCACCGTCGAGCCGATCACCTTGCTGGCGCGCAAGCCGCCGTCCATCCGCACCGTTGCTACCGTCAGGCTGGGATCGCCGATCGGCGCCGGCGCCGGCGCCGCCTGGCCAGCAGGGGCGGGCGGTTGCGGCGCGGTCTGCGCGGGCTGATCCTTGGGGGTCTGGTCGGGCGGGGCTTTGGCGTCCTGCGCCGTGGCCGCCAGCGGCAGGCTCATCCACATCAGGCCTGAAGCGGCGATCCGGGTCAGCGTTCTCATTCTTGGCAATCCCCTGTAGCGGCGGCGTTCGCGCCTGGAACGTTGCCGCGCTGGCGCTGGTTGCCGCGACCGCCGTTTCGCCCGCTAATCGTTCGTGCCAAGGTCCGCCGAGCATGCGTCCGCCCCCCGACCGTAAACGCACGCCGCGCAAGCTGCCGGCGGTAGACGCCGCCTCCCTGAAGGAGGCGGCCCTGCGCTACCTGGCACGCTACGCCGCCACCCAGGCGGGGCTCGCCCGGGTGCTGCAGCGCAGGGTGGACCGCTGGGCACGCGAGGCGGACGCCGACGCGGACCAGGTGGCGGCCATCCGCGCGGAAGCACGTGAGGAGATTGCCGCCATCGTCGCTCGCCTGGCACAGTCCGGCGCGGTGGACGACGCGGCTTTTGCCGCCTCCCGCGCGCGGTCGCTGGCCCGCGCCGGGCGGTCTCGCCGGGCGATAGGTGCTCACCTCTCCACCCGCGGCGTACCGGCAGAGACGGCCGGCGGGGTGCTGCCGGACAGTCCGGACCAGGAACTGGCGGCAGCACTGATCCACGCGCGCAAGCGGCGCCTGGGGCCGTGGCGACGGGCGGAGGCCTCGCCGGAGCAGAAGCGGCGCGAGCTGGCGAACTTCGCGCGGGCGGGGTTTGCGCAGTCGGTGGCGCGGGCGGTGCTGGCGATGGACGCGGATGGGGGGGAGGCGGCAATCATCGCGTTTCGGGCGGGGTTGTAGGAAGCAAGGCCTTCCTTTTCGAGAAAAAGAAGCAAAAAGCTTTTGTCGCGGCTGTCGCGGACGGCTGAACGGGCGGTTTCCACGCTGTGAGCGTCGGAGCGGCCTGAACGGCGGTGCTCACTGAAGGAGCAACAAAACTTTCGGTCGCGCAGGTTTCTGCAACGCGCGCCCAAGGAAACAAAAGTTTTTTGGTTCTTTTTTTCAAAAAAAACCGCTTCCTTGCTTACCGAGGTAGCTGCCCTGCACCAACACCCAAAAGCTGGTCTCCCGGGCCCACGCTGGACGGTAGTCCGCGACAGCCAGACCCACTTTTTGCTGCTCCTTTTCGAAAAAGCAGGCCTCGCTTTTTCGTCGGGCTCCAAAGCCCATTGGCATTCCCGGCCCGATCAACGTGCCCTCAGGGTGAGTCCGGCAGGCACTTCTCCGGCCGTGTTGCAAGACCCGTCCCCCTGCGCCATGTGGCACTCAGAGAGAGTTGGGAGAGAAACCATGGGTGGATTGAGCATCTGGCACTGGCTGATCGTGCTGGCGGTGATCCTGCTGCTGTTCGGTGGCGGCAAGGTAAGCACGCTGATGGGCGACTTCGCCAAGGGCATCAAGGCGTTCAAGAAGAACATGGCCGAGGACAACGACGTCTCGATGGAGGCGACCGAGCGCCCCGCCGGCTCGATTGCGGCACCCAACGCGCCCGCCTCCACCGCCGCCCCGCACGCCACCACCGCGCCACGCGAGCCCAGCACCGTCCAGCATAGCTGAGCCTTGGCCGCGATCCCCGTTCGCGCCCAGGAAGACATCATCCGGGCCGGACGGCGCATGGACCAGCGCGGCTGGGTGCCAGCTACGGCGGGCAACATCAGCGTGCGCATCCGACAGGGCGAGGCTGACGGTGCGAGCCGCATCGCCATCACCCGCAGCGGTGATCACAAAGGGTTCCTGGATACGTTCTCGGTAATCGAGGTGGACCTGGATGGCCGGCCGGCCGACCCCGGCGCGCGTCCAAGCGCCGAGACGCTGTTGCACTGCCAGATTTATCGCGCTTTTCCGCAGGCCGGCGCGGTGCTGCACGGCCACTCCGTCGCAGGGACCGTGCTTTCGATGCTGGAGCCTGCCGGCTCCATCGTGTTTTCCGGCTACGAGCTGTTCAAGGCGTTCGCTGGCCAGACGACCCACCTGGCGGACCTTGCCTTGCACCTGTTCGACAACGACCAGGACATGGTGCGGCTGGCGGCATCGGTGGCGCCGAAGCTGGGCGGCTGCAAGCTCGGCTACTACATCCGCGGCCACGGCGCCTACGTCTGGGCGGACGACATGGACGCCGCCCTGGCCCGCCTGGAAGCCATCGAGTTCCTTCTGGAATGCGAGCTGGCGCGGCGCCAGATAGCTGGCCCACGCCAAGCTTTGCCGGAGATTATGCAATGAGCTGCCTCACTGTCACCCCAGACACCGCGCCCGGCCAGCCCGAGCTGCGCACGGAGGATCCCGAGGCCATCGCCACCGCGCTGTCCACCATCGGCGTCCGGTTCGAGCGCTGGACGCAGACCGTGCAGGTGGAGCCGGAGGCGCCGTCCGAGGTGATCCTGGACGCCTACCGGCCGCATCTGGACGCGCTGATGAACGGCGCCGGCTCGGCTGACGTGCTGCGCCTGCGCCCCGGCAACGAGGCCTACCCCGCGATGCGGCAGAAATTCCTCGACGAGCACGTTCACACCGAGGACGAGGTGCGCTTTTTTGTCTCCGGTGGTGGCCACTTCATCCTGCACACGGATGGGCGAGTGTACGACGCGCATTGCACGCAGGGCGACCTGATCAGCGTGCCGTCAGGCGTGAAACACTGGTTCGATGCCGGGGTGGAGCCGAATGCGACGGTGCTTCGGGTGTACTCGGACACCAGCGGGTGGACGCCGCATTATACGGGCGACGCGATCAGCTCGCGGTTTCCGGCAGCGTGAAGCAAGCGCTTCTTCGAGAGAAGGAAGCAAAACGCCTTTTTCAGCGCTGTCGTGGACACTCCGGCAACGCGCGCCCAGGTAGCAAAGGTCTTTTGTTGTCTTTCAAAAAAGAACCGTTTTCTTGATTTTGTCAGCCATAGTCACCGACATCGAAGGCACCACCACGCCCATCGCTTTCGTCCAAGACGAACTGTTCCCCTACGCCCGCGCCCGCCTGCCGGCTTTCCTGCAAACGCACGCGGACAGCCCCGAAGTTGCCGCCTGTGTGGCAGAAGCGCAGGGTTTATCCGATGGTCGTCCGGTTCTGGACGCGCTGCTCGCCTGGATGGACGACAACGCCAAGGTGGCGCCGCTGAAGGCGCTGCAGGGGCTGATCTGGGCCGACGGTTACGCCAGCGGCGAGCTGGTCGGCCGGCTCTACCCCGACGTGGCGCCCGCTTTGCGCGAGTGGCACGCGCGTGGCTTGCACCTGGCTATCTACTCGTCAGGTTCGGAGGCGGCACAGCGGCTGATCTTCGCTCATTCGGACGCCGGCGACCTGTCAGGCTGTTTCGGCTCCTTTTTCGACACGCGCGTGGGCGCCAAACGCGAACCGGACAGCTACCGACGGATCAGCGAGCGCATCGCCGTTCCGGCTGGAGAGACGCTGTTCCTTTCGGACGTGGAGGCGGAGCTGGACGCGGCAGCGCTGGCAGGCATGCTGACGACCCAACTTGTGCGGCCGCAAGACGGCACAGTGCGCTCGTCCCGCCATCCGGCGGACGTGGATTTCACCGCGGTAGGCAACCGAATCGCTAGCCTGTTGCCGGCCCGCACCGATATTGCCGAGTCCCGCCGCTGAATCGGCCGACAACCCCAGATTTTGTGTCGCCTGCGAAGTTGTCCACAAGTTTTTGTGGCGCACCGGTTGAGTCGGCCCACGAACTGCGTCAGGGTAGCTACATCATCTAGTGGCTGAGCCCGCAAGGAGACCCAAGATGGAGTGGAACGACGAGACGATTGGACGCCTGCGTTCGCTCTGGGCGGAGGGTCACTCGACGGCCGAGATAGGCCGCCGCATGGGTGTCTCGAAGAACGCCGTGGTGGGCAAGGCGCACCGGCTGAACCTGTCCTCGCGCCCGTCGCCGATCCGTCGCGACGGCGAGAAGACGCCGCGCCGTCGCCAGCCACGCCGCGTGCACGGCTCCACGCTGCCTGCGCTGCCCGCCACCACCGCGCCGATGCCGGTGCTGGAGCAGGCGCCGCGCCTGGCCGAACGCGCGCCTGTGGAGCGGCCCGCGCCGGTGCTTCGCGCCGTGCCGGCGTCGCGGCCTGGTGCGAGGGTGACGCCGTGCTGCTGGCCGATCGGCGAGCCCGGAACACGAAGTTTTCGATTCTGCGACGTGGATTCGGTGGCCGGCAAGCCTTACTGCACCGAGCACTCGGCACTGGCTTACGTGAGGGTTCGGGATCGGCGGGAGGACGCAGCGTAAGAAAGCAAGGCCTTCTTTTCTGAAGAAAAGAAGCAAAAGACTTTTGGTCCGGCTGTCGCGCTTTTTTCCGGCAGCGTGCGCCTAGGGGAACAAAAGTTTTTTGGTTCTTTTTTTCAAAAAAAAACCGCTTTCTTACACTTTCTCGACCTGCCCGTACTCCAGCTCGACCGGCGTCGACCGCCCGAAGATCGAAACCGACACCTTCAGGCGTCCCTTCTCCTCGTCGATCTCCTCGACCGTGCCGTTGAAGCTGGTGAACGGCCCGTCGGCCACGCGCACCTGCTCGCCGACCTCGAAGATGATGCTGCGGCGCGGGTGGTCCACGCCTTCCTGTGCCTGCTTCATGATCCGCTCGGCTTCCGCCTCGCTGATCGGGCTAGGGCGCAGCTTGGTGCCCAGGAAGCCGGTAACCTTGGGTGTGTTCTTGATAAGATGCCAGGCGTCGTCGGTCAGCTCCATCTTCACCAGCACGTAGCCGGGGAAGAACTTGCGTTCCGCGTTAATCTTCTGGCCGCGGCGCACTTCGACCACCTCTTCGGAGGGCACCAGCACCTCGTCGATGTGATCGGCCAGGCCCTTCTGCTCGGCCTGCTCCTTGATGGCGACAGCAATCTTCTTCTCGAACCCGGAGTAGACGTGGACGACGTACCAGCGCTTGGCCATGTGTGGTCTCTTTGAATCCTGTGTGGTGTCAGCCCGGGCCGGCGCCGAGGAAGAGCTGACGCACGAGCGCGCCGGCTGCGAGGTCGATGACGAAGAAGAAGATCGCGGTGACGGTGGCCATGGCCAGCACCAGGCCGGTGGTGACCAGCGTTTCCTTGCGGCCGGGCCAGGTGACCTTGGCAGCCTCGGCACGGACTTCGCGGACGAACTTTGCTGGGGCGAGCGCCAAGACGGGCATCCTTTGGTGACGGCGGACAGAGAAGCGGCGGGCAGAACCAAGACAGTACGAAAGGGGCGTGATGCGTGGCAGGGGTGGAGGGTCTCGAACCCCCAGCCTCCGGTTTTGGAGACCGGCGCTCTAGCCAATTGAGCTACACCCCTACGGTGCCGCTGAGGGCAACGCGCGAGCGGCGTATGAAGAATGCCACGGGAGTTGTGTCAAGAGCAGGAGGAAGGAAGGCCTTCTTTTTCGAGAAAAAGAAGCAAAAAGCTTTTACGACGGCTGTCGCGGACGGCTGAAACGACTCGCCTCAACCCGGCACATCCGACGAGAGCAAAAGTTTTTTGGTTCTTCTTTTCAAAAAAGAACCGCTTGCCTTGCCTGAAGCCGCCAGTAATCTCCGGCGCAGCGCGGGTGTAGCATAGTGGTAATGCTCTAGCCTTCCAAGCTAGCTAGGAGGGTTCGATTCCCTTCACCCGCTCCAGCCTTTTTACGCGCGCTTTACGCGTTCGCGGCACCTCTCGCATCGCAGCTTTACGCGCGCGTCGCCTACTCATCCGCTGTGGCGCGGAGGAGGCGCCGGCGATGGATGACGTGATCGCGATCGTTTTGGGCGCGGGGGCTATCCTGGTGATGGCCGCCTATGCCGCGCTGTGCGAGCGGATCTGATGCTCGACCTGGTGCTTGGCGGCTGCGTCTCGGCGCTGATGCTCGTCTACCTGGTGTGGGCGCTGGTCCGCCCTGAAGATTTCTGAGGAAAATCAGATGAGTTTGATCGGCTGGGCGCAGATCGCGCTCGTGCTGGCGCTGGTGTTTGCGTCGGCCTTTCCGCTGGGCGCCTACATGGCCGCCCTGTTCACCGGCAAGCGCACCTGGCTGACGCCGGTGCTGGGCCCGGTGGAACGCGGCTTTTACGCGGTGGCCGGCGTGGACCCGCGCCGCGGCATGGGCTGGAAGGAATACGCGTTTGCACTGATCCTGCTGAACGCGCTCCACTTCCTGCTGCTGTATGCCATCCTGCGGCTGCAGGGCGTGCTGCCGTTCAATCCGCAGCACGTGGCCGGCATGTCGCCGCGGCTGGCGTTCAACACGGCGGCAAGTTTCGTCACGAACACGAACTGGCAGGCATACTCGCCGGAAAGCCAGATCAGCTACGGCGCGCAGATGTTCGGGCTGACGGTGCACAACTTCCTCAGTGCGGCTACCGGTATCGCCGCGGCCGTCGCCGTGGTGCGCGCGTTCACCGGCAGCGCGCTCACCTCGCTGGGAAATTTCTACGTCGATCTGACACGCATCACGCTGTACTTGCTTTTGCCAGTGTGCATCGTCGCCGGCGTGGTGCTGCTGGCCGCCGGCGTGCCGGAGACGCTGTCGGCCTACGCCACCGCGCATACGCTAGAGGGCGGTTCGCAGACGATCGCCTACGGACCGGTGGCGTTTCAGGAGGCGATCAAGGAGTTCGGCACCAACGGCGGCGGCTTCTTCAACGCCAACAGCGCGCATCCGTTCGAGAACCCGTCCGCGCTGACCAACGTGCTGGAGAACTGGCTGCTGCTCTCCATTCCGTTCGCACTCGCGATCATGCTCGGCCACATGGTGGGCGAGAAGAAGCAGGGCCGCGCGCTGTTCTACGCGATGGCGATCCTGCTGACGCTGGCCATCGCCGGCACCTACGCGGCCGAAGCCGGCGGCAACCCGCTGCTGGCGCATGCCGGCGCCAGCCAGGCGATGGGCAACATGGAAGGCAAGGAGGTGCGCTTCGGCGTGCCGCTGTCCTCCGCGTTCAACACCAGCGCAACCGGGACTTCCACGGGTGCCGTGGACAGCTTTACCGACAGCTACACGCCGCTTGGCGGTTTGGTGCCGATGTTCCTGATGCAGTTGGGCGAGGTCACGCCGGGCGGCGTGGGCTCCGGCCTCTACACCATCGTGGTGTTCGCGCTGCTGTCCGTGTTCGTGGCCGGGCTGATGGTCGGGCGCACGCCGGAATACCTGGGCAAGAAGGTGCAGGCGAAGGAGATCAAGCTGGCGATGCTGGCGGTGCTGATCCTCACGCTGTTCATCCTCGGCGGTGCGGGCTTGTCGCTGGTGTTGCCGAACGGGTTGTCGTCGCTGAGTGCCGCGGGGCCGCACGGTTTGTCGGAGATGCTGTACGCCTGGTCGTCGGCGACGGAGAATAACGGCAGTGCGATGGCGGGGCTATCGGCGGATACGCGCTGGCTGGATTACGGGCTTGGGCTGGCGATGATCTTCGGGCGGTTCGCGTTCATGATCCCGGTGCTTGCGATCGCCGGCTCGCTGGCGGCAAAGCCGAAGTTGCCGCCCAGCGCTGGCACGTTTCCGACGACAGGGCCGCTGTTCGTCGGGCTGCTGATGGGCGTGATCATCATTCTGGGTGGTTTGCAGTTCATGCCGGCTGACGCGCTAGGGCCGATGGCGGATCATTTCGCTATGCTTGCTGGCAAGACGTTTTAGGAAAAGCGCTTCTTTTTCGAGAAAAAGAAGCAAAAAGCTTTTGTTCCGGCTGTCGCGGAGTCTCCTGAATAGTCCGCGACAGCCGTAGTAAAAGTTTTTTGGTTCTTTTTTTCAAAAAAGAACTTCTTTCTTTCTGGGGTTACGTAAATGGCCACCGCCAAAGCCGACACCATCGCCCTCTTCGACCGCAGCATCATCCTGCGCGCCGTGGGCGACAGCTTCACCAAGCTCAACCCGTTGCAGCTGATGCGCAACCCGGTGATTTTCGTCACCGAGATCGTCGCCACGCTCACCACGTTCATCGGCGCCGAAGCGCTGATACGCGGCACGCCGGCCGCCTTTGCCATCGCGGTCGCCGCGTGGCTGTGGCTGACCGTGCTGTTTGCCACCTTCGCCGAAGCGGTCGCCGAGGGCCGCGGGCGTGCACGTGCGGAAAGTCTGCGCCGCGCGCGCACGGACACGATGGCCAAGCTGCTGGCCAACGGCCGCGACCGCACGTTGCACACGCCGACGCCGGCGACCTCGCTGCAGGCCGGCGACCTGGTGCTGTGCGAGATCAACGACCTGATCCCGTCGGACGGCGAGATCGTGCAGGGCATCGCCAGCGTCAACGAGTCCGCGATCACCGGCGAGTCGGCACCCGTCATCCGTGAGGCCGGCGGCGACAGATCGGCGGTGACCGGCGGCACGCAGGTGGTGTCCGACTGGCTGGTGATCCGCATCACCGCGGATCCCGGACAGACCTTCATCGACCGCATGATCAAGCTCGTGGAAGGTGCCGAACGCCGCAAGACGCCGAACGAGATCGCGCTCGACATCCTGCTGGCCGGGCTGACGGTGATCTTCCTGATCGCTGTCGTCACACTCGTCGGTTTTGCCAAGTACTCGGCCACGCCGTTGCCGATTCCGGTGCTGGCGGCACTGCTGGTGACGCTGATCCCGACGACCATCGGCGGGCTGCTGTCGGCCATCGGCATCGCCGGCATGGACCGGCTGATCCGGTTCAACGTGGTGGCCACCAGCGGCCGCGCGGTGGAAGCCGCCGGCGACGTGGACGCGTTGCTGCTCGACAAGACCGGCACCATCACTTTCGGCAACCGCATGGCGGCGGGGCTGTATCCTGCACCTGGCGTGAACGATCGTGATCTGGCCGAAGCCGCCGCCTACGCCAGCCTTGGCGACGAGACGCCGGAAGGCCGCTCCATCGTCACCTACGTGCGTGACCGGCACGGCATCAACCTCGAGGTGCCGGCCGACGCCAACATCATCCCGTTCACCGCCAACACGCGCGTGTCGGGCCTGGATTCTGGCGGGCATTGCTGGCGCAAGGGTGCGGTGGACAGCCTGCTGAAGCTCGGCGAGCTCGCCGCACCGGCCGCGTTCACGCAATCCGTGGAGCGCGTCTCGCGCGCCGGCAGCACGCCGCTGGCGGTGATGCAGGACGGCCGGCTGATGGGCGTGATCGAGCTGAAGGACATCGTCAAACCGGGCATACGCGAGCGCTTCGCCGAGCTGCGGCGCATGGGCATCCGCACCATCATGGTGACCGGCGACAACAAGGTGACCGCGGCCGCGATCGCAACGGAAGCCGGCGTGGACGACTTCCTCGCCGAGGCCACGCCGCAGGACAAGCTCGCCTACATCCGCAAGACGCAGGCAGAGGGCCGCCTGGTGGCGATGTGCGGTGACGGCACCAACGACGCGCCGGCACTCGCACAGGCCGACGTGGGCGTGGCGATGCAGACCGGCACGCAGGCGGCACGCGAGGCCGGCAACATGGTCGACCTCGATAGCGATCCTACCAAGCTGATCGAGATCGTCGAGATCGGCAAGCAGCTGCTGATCACCCGTGGCTCGCTCACCACGTTCAGCATCGCCAACGACATCTCGAAATACTTCGCGATCCTGCCGGCGATCTTCGTGGCGACGTATCCGGAGCTCGGCGCGCTGAACATCATGCACCTCTCCACGCCGCAAAGTGCGATCATGTCGGCGGTCATCTTCAACGCGCTGATCATCGTGGCGCTCGTGCCGCTGGCATTGCGAGGTGTAAAATTCCGCGCGGTGGGCGCGGCCGCCCTGCTGCAGCGCAACCTGCTGATCTACGGCCTGGGCGGCATCGTCGCTCCCTTTGTCGGCATCAAGGCTATCGACCTGGTGCTGACAACCCTGCACATCTTTGCCTGAGGAACACACGATGGTTTCGCACATCCGCCCGGTGGTCGTGATGATCGCCCTGTTCACCCTGCTGACGGGCATCGTCTTCCCGGTGGGCTTCGTCGAGCTGGGACAGCTCGCGTTCCCGTCGCAGGCCAACGGCAGCATGATCGTCCGCAACGGCCAGGCGGTCGGCTCCCGCCTCCTCGGCCAGGACTTCACCAGCGACAAATACCTGCACGGCCGCCCCTCCGCGCTGATGGGTGCCGACCCGAAGGACTCCTCCAAGCAGGTGCCCACCCCCTACGACGCGAGCGAGTCCGGCGCGTCCAACCTCTCGCCCACGTCGAAGACTTTGGTGGATCGCGTGACCGGGGACGTGGCCAAGATCGGCGTCAGGAACGTGCCGGCCGACATGGTGACGACGTCCGCCTCCGGGCTCGATCCCGACGTCTCGCCGGAGGACGCGGCGTTGCAGGTGTCGCGCGTGGCCAAGGCGCGCGGCCTGTCGCCGGACGCGGTGCAGGCCATCGTGGCGGCGCACACGCATGGGCCGGAACTCGGGTTCATCGGGGCGGCGCGGGTGAACGTGCTGGAGACGAACCTGGCGCTGGATGATGCGGGTGGGGAGAAGGCTACGACGATTGGAGCAAGGTAGAAAGCAAGACCTTCTTTTCTGAAGAAAAGAAGCAAAAGACTTTTGGTCCGGCTGTCGCGGAATGTCCCACACGGCGCACCCAAGGGGACAAAAGTTTTTTGGTTCTTTTTTTCAAAAAAGAACCGCTTGCTTCCTTGCCTACGTAAACTCCGCCAGCAACCTCTCCCGATCCCCATCCAGCGCCGGCGCCGGCGTGCGCACACCATCATCGTTGGCCGCGTGCGGGTGTATCTTCACCGGGTTGCCCACCATCCGCTCGCCACCCGCGTGCACCACCATGCGCCGCGCTTCCACCTGCGGGTGGGCCAGCGCTTCGGCCACGTCGTTGATCGGCCCCGCCGGAATGCCCTGTGCCTCGAACAGCGCAAGCCAATGCTCGGCCGGGTGCGTGGCCAGCGCTGCTTCGATCATCTCCGACAATTCGGCCGCCACGCCGCGCCGGCTTTCGTTGCTGGCCATGCGCGGGTCCTCTGCCCAGCCGGGCTGGCCGAGTGCGGCGCACAGCTTGCGGAATAGCCCGTCGTTGCCGGCGGCGATCACGATCGGCTTGTCCTGCGTCTCGAAGATGGCGAACGGCGTGATGGTCGCGTGGCGCCCGCCCATCGGCCCGGGTACCACGCCGGTGCTGAAGTAGCGCATCGCCGGGTTCTCCATCAGGGAGAGCTGGCAATCCAGCATCGAGACGTCGACCTTCACCGCCTCGCCGGTCCGCTCGCGGTGGTACAGCGCCGAGGCGATGCCGAGTGCGGTGTAAATGCCCGCGCCCAGGTCACCGATCGAGACGCCGATCCGCGCCGGTGCCGCCCCTGGGTGGCCGGTGACCGACATGATGCCACCAAGCCCCTGCACGATCATGTCGTAGGCCGGCTTTTTCGACTCCGGCCCGGTATGGCCGAAGCCGGAGGCTGCCGCGTAGATCAGCCGCGGATGGCGCGCGTGCAGGACGTCCCAGCCTAGGTCCAGCTTCTCCATGGTGCCAGGGCGGAAGTTCTCCACCAGCACGTCGGCCCGGGCCAACAGGCGCTCAAGGATGGCCCGGTCGGCCGGCTGCTTGAGGTCGAGCGCGATCGACTCCTTGCCGCGGTTGATCGCGGCGAAATACTGTGACTCTCCGTCCTTGAACGGCCCGTAGGCGCGCGCGTCGTCGCCCTGCGGCGGCTCCACCTTGATGATGCGGGCGCCCAGTTCGTGCAGTAGCAACGTGCAGTATGGGCCTGCCAAGATGCGGGAGAGGTCGAGGATGACGGCGCCGGAGAGCGGGCCCGCGAGGAGACGGGGGTTGGGTTGGTCTGGCACGCTGGCGCTCCCTGGTTTTGGCAGGTTGAAGCACGAGCGAAGGCAAGCGGTTCTTTTTTGAACAAAAGAACCAAAAAACTTTTGCTCTCGTCGGGGCGCTTTGGGGAGGCGTGTCGGTTCAGCTAGGAGATTTATGATGGGACAGACCACCACGCAGCGCTCCTGGCTGGACCGGCTTTGGGCCGGTATCGCCGAGCAGGGGCTCACCTTCGCGCGCGTGCCGTCGGGCGACGTGGCGGGGCCGGCGCGCGCGCAGGCCCTGCTGCAGGCCCTGCTCTCCGAACGCGGCGAGGCGTCGGGTGCCGCCGTCTCACGCGAGCTAACCGCCTGCCTGCGCGGCCTGAGCCGGGACGAGCGCCTGGGCGTTCTGCGCACCATCAGCTGCGGCTTCGCGCCGGACGACTCCAAGCTCCATCAGGCGGCGCAAGCTTACCTCGAGGCGCCGGGCCCGGAGAGTGCGACCAGGCTGCACGCCGCCGCCGAGCCGCCGCGCCAGGAGCTGCTGCGCCGGATGAACATGGCCCCTGGTGGCACGGCGATGCTGCTGGACGTCCGCCGCGAGGTGCTGGCCGAATTGAAAGCCGACCCCGCGCTGCAGCCGCTGGACTACGACTTGCTGCATTTGTTCGCCAGCTGGTTCAACCGCGGCTTCCTGGAGCTGCGCCGTATCGATTGGCAGACACCGGCCGCGGTACTGGAGAAGCTGATCACCTACGAGGCGGTGCACGAGATCGAGGGCTGGACCGATTTGCGCCGGCGCCTGCTGCCGGACCGCCGCTGCTTCGCCTTCTTCCACCAGGCGCTACCCAACGAGCCGTTGATCTTCGTCGAGGTTGCACTGACCGCGGGCCTGGCCAACGCCGTGCAGCCGTTGCTGGCCCCCCCCACCGACCCCGCCGGCCAGCCGCCTGCCGGTGCCGACACCGCCATCTTCTACTCCATCTCCAACTGCCAGGAGGGGCTGCGCGGCGTCAGCTTCGGCAACTTCCTCATCAAGCAGGTGGTCGAGGAGCTGAAGTCGGAACTGCCGAAGCTGAAGAACTTCGCCACCCTTTCGCCGGTGCCGGGCTTCGCTGCCTGGCTGCGCGGCCAGCTCGACGCGGAAGCGCCGCCGTTCACCGCCGAGGAGCTTGGCGCGCCCGCTGGCACGAAGCTGGCCGAGGCCTTCGAGCAGGCGACCGCGAGCCAGTGGTGGGAGGATGCCGCGCGCGCCAAGCAGCTGCGCACGCCGCTGCTGCGTGCCGCAGCCCTCTACCTGACGCGGGAGGCGACCGGCGGCGCCAGGATCGACCCTGTGGCGCGCTTTCATTTGGGCAACGGCGCGCGGCTGGAGCGGGTGCTCTGGCTCGGCAACACTTCTGCCCGTGGCCTGCGCGAGTCGCTCGGCGTGATGGTGAACTACCTGTACGACCCTGGCAGCATCGAGGCCAACCACGAGGCGTTCGTCAACACCGGACGCGTGGCACGCTCGGCGGAGGTGGACGCGCTTGCCAGCGCGCGCAGGCCGAAGCAGGCTGTGAAGGCAGCATAAGCAAGCAACGCCTTCTTTTTCGAGAAAAAGAAGCAAAAAGCTTCTGCTTCCGCCGTCGCGGCTTTCTCCGGTGAGCGCGCGACAGCGGAGTCAAAAGTTTTTTGGTTCTTTTTTTTCGAAAAAGAACTGCTTTCTTGCCTGCCTAACGATGCCCGCGGCCAACGCGGTCTATGGGGGGAGAAACAGTGCACGGCATGCCAAACGGCCGGACGAAACTATCCGCACAGCAGATCACCGGTTTCTGGGCGGCTTGGGCCGGCTGGATGCTCGACGGAATGGACAGCTTCATCTACGCGCTGGTGCTCGCGCCGGCGATGCGCGAGCTGCTGCCCAGGTCGGGCTACTCCGCAGCCCCCGCGGACGTGGCCTATGCCGGGTCCTTGTTGTTCGCGCTGTTCCTGATCGGCTGGGGGCTGTCCTTCATCTGGGGCCCGATCGCCGACCGGTTCGGCCGCACCCGCACGCTGGCCGGCACGGTGCTGATCTACTCGGTGTTTACCGGGGCGGCGTTCTTCGCGCAGAACGTGTGGGAGCTGGCGGCCTTCCGCTTCCTCGCCGGCATCGGCATCGGCGGCGAGTGGGCGATGGCCGGCACCTACGTCGCCGAGGCCTGGCCGGAGGACCGCCGGCGCCAGGGGGCGGGCTACCTGCAGACCGGCTACTACGCAGGCTTCTTCGTGGCCGCCCTGTTGAACGCGACCGTAGGCGCGCGCTACGGCTGGCGGGCAATGTTCCTGTGCGGCCTGGCACCGGTGGTGGTCTCGCTGGTGACGTTGTTTCGTGTGGAGGAACCGGCGCGCTGGGAGGCTTCGCACGGGGCCTCGCCGCAACGCTCGCCATTGGCCGCCATCCTGTCGGGCGCGTTGCTGCGCCGGACGCTGGTCAACACCACGCTGGTGGCGGTCGCCATCGTAGGCCTGTGGGCCGGCGCGGTGTACGAGCCGACGGCGGTGATCTTCCTGGCCAAGCGCGCCGGGCAGTCGGCAGCCGAGGCGGGGCGCACCGCGTCCTACGCCACCGGGCTGCTCTCCGTGGGCACCATCCTGGGCTGCCTGGTGCTGCCCGGCATTGCCGAGCGCATTGGCCGGCGCTGGACCATGGCCGGCTACTTTGCCGGCATGGCGGTGACCATCGTGCTGAGCTTCGGCTGGGCGTTCTACCTGCCGGCGCAGACGGCGCTGCCGGCGTTCCTGGTGGTGCTGTTCTTCCTGGGCGTTTTTGGCGGAAACTTCGCGCTGTTCAGCCTGTGGCTGCCGGAACAATACGCCACGCGCGTGCGGGCGACGGCGTTCGCGTTCTGCACGTCCATCGGGCGGTTCGTCGGCGCCGGGGTGAATTTCGCGCTGGCGGCGGGCGTGCAGCACATGGGCACGCTGGGAGTGCCGGTGGCGCTGACGGCGGTGGCGTTCGGGCTGGGGCTGCTGGTGGTGCCGTTGGCGGTGGAGACCAAGGGGGAGGTGTTGCCGGGATGAGGCGGGGCAGGAAGCAAGCGCTTCTCCGAGAAAAAGAAGCAAAAAGCTTTCGTCCTTGGCGCTGGGACAACGTCGCAGCTTGCGTCAGAGTGCTTGCCGCTGCCGGAGACGGGCACGAGCGAATGGCGACATTGCCGTTATGACCGAGGTGAAAGGACATAGCTCACCAACGCAGGCCCACAAGAAACAAAATTTTTTGGTTTTTTCAAAAGAGAACCGCCTGCCTCGCCTTTGCTTCGCCCTCCGGGAGCATCAGGCTAAAAACCTGCCGAAGCTGCGGCTTTCCGATAATCCGGCAGGCCGGTCTTGAAGGTGGTCGGCCAGTTCGGCCCAAGGCTGGCTGTGTGCGCAGGCTGGTCGTTTCCCTGGGCCCGACACGCTGCCGCCGACCGGGATCACGACCCGACACAGGTTCCCACGCCACACAGCTGTGGCGGCAACGCAACATTGCCGGGAAATGCTCTGCATGGGGGCAACATCACGCGCAAACGCTGGTATGGAGTGCGCGTAGAGTAAGCGGCCGTGTGTGCTGCCGTCGCCGCCAGAGAGAGGTTGTCCATGAAGTTTCGTGTTGCGTTGCTGGTCGCCAGCGTCCTTTCGGCTTCCACCGCCGCGCTCGCCCAGCCGGTGACCGGGCCCTATGTCAGCCTCGGTGCCGGCGGCGACTACATCATCGACCAGAGCATCAAGGGTAACCCGGGCACGCCTGGTCTCGATGGTCACCTCAGCAACAACGTGGGCGGCGTGGCCAGCGCCTCGGTCGGTTACGGCCTTGGCAACGGCTTCCGCTTCGAGCTTCAGGGCGACTGGAGCGGCACCCGTGAGGACCGCGGCATCAGCACCACCAGCAACTATCAGCAGCTGTACCACGGCTTCATCAACGGCATCTACGACCTGGACGGCGCGCTGTTCGGCTTGCCGCAGCTGAACCCGTTCGTGGGCCTGGGCGCCGGCTACGGCCAGTCGCACTTCAGCAACCTCAACATCGAGGGCCACGACGCGATCGGCACGCCCACGCTGCTGCACACCACCGGCACCTACGGCAACTTCGCCGCCCAGGCGATCGTCGGCCTGTCGTTCGACATCCCGGCCGTCCCCGGCTTGGCGCTGACGGCCGAGTATCGCTTCAACGCCATGCCGTTCAACAACATCTACCGTGCCCAGTACAACGACGGCATCAACTCCCACGGGACGAAACTGACCACCGACGGCGCTCTGAACAACGAGGCGCTGATCGGCGTGCGTTACGCGCTCTTCGCGGCGCCGCCGCCGCCGCCGCCTGCCGCCGCCCCTGCGGCCGTGCCGACGCCGCCGGAAGTGGCCAAGACCTACCTCGTGTTCTTCGACTGGGACCGCGCGGACCTCACCGCCCGCGCCCGCCAGATCGTTGCACAGGCCGCCGCCGCCTCGATGCACACGCAGACCACCCGCATCGAAGTCAACGGCTACACCGACCTGTCCGGCACCGCGGCCTACAACCAGAGACTGTCCGTCCGCCGCGCCGAAAGCGTCGAGTCCGAACTGGTGCGCGACGGCGTCGGCCGCGGCGAGATCAGCATCCACGGCTACGGCGAGAGCAACCCGCTGGTGCAAACCGCCAAGGGCGTGCGCGAGCCGCAGAACCGCCGCGTGGAAATCATCCTCCACTAGAAAATCGGCTGGCATCCGTCAGCCGACAGTCGTCAGGAGGGCCGGGGGGACAACCTTCCGGCCCTTTCTGTTAGGTGGAGCGCATGCAGACCAACATCCTCCACCGGCTGGAGCCGCTGCTGGCGCGGGTGCCCACAGAACGGCGGCTGCTCGCCGTGCAGTTCTTCCGCTTCGCGGTGATCGGCACTCTGGGCTTCGTGTGGGACACGCTGGTGGTCTACGCCCTGCGCGGCACGATGGGGCTGTACGCGGCGGGGATGGTCTCCTACGTCGTCGCCGGGTCGATGAACTGGCTGCTGAACCGGGTCTGGACCTATCGCCACCTCTCGCACGGGGCGATGCACCGGCAGTTGATGATGTTCCTGCTGGCCAATTCCGTGGGGCTGGTGCTGAACCGCGGGCTCTATGTGGTGCTCGTCGCGACACAGCCGATCTGTCGTGCCTACCCGGTGCTGCCGGTGGCCGCGGGGGGGCTGGCGGGGATGTTTGTGAACTTCTTTCTCTCTAGGCGGCTGGTGTTTAGGTGAGGAAGGAAGCAAGCGGTTGTTTTTTGAAAAAAAGAACCAAAAAACTTTTGTCTCCTGGTTACTCGTCTGCGGGAGAGTCCGCGACAGCCGTGACAAAAGCTTTTTGCTTCTTTTTCGCGAAAAAGAAGGCCTTCCTTGCCTAGTACTGCCGTCCTGATCCCCTGCTACAACGAGGAAGTGGCGATCCCCAACGTGGTCGCCGCCTTCCGCGCCGCCCTGCCGGACGCCATCGTCTACGTCTACGACAACAACTCCACCGACAACACCGCGCAGGCCGCGCGCGAAGCCGGCGCGGTCGTCGGCCACGAGCGGCTGCAGGGCAAGGGCCACGTGGTGCGCCGCATGTTCGCCGACGTGGACGCCGACATCTACGTGCTGGTGGACGGCGACGAGACCTACGACGCCACTGCGGCTCCCGCGATGATCGAGCTGCTGCGCCGCGACCGCCTCGACATGGTCACCGCTACCCGCGTCAGCGACGCCCAGGGGGCCTACCGCCGCGGCCACCGCGCCGGCAACACGCTGCTGACCGGCCTGGTGGCGAAGCTGTTCGGCGCGCGCGTCACCGACATGCTCTCCGGCTACCGCGTCTTTTCCCGCCGCTTCGTCAAATCGTTTCCGGCGCTGGCCGGCGGGTTCGAAACCGAAACGGAACTCACCGTGCACGCGCTGCAGCTCGCTTTGCCGTTGGGCGAGCTGGAAGCTGCCTACCGCGAACGCCCGGTAGGATCAGCCTCCAAGCTGCACACCGTCACCGACGGACTGCGCATCCTGCGGCTGATCCTGATGCTGGTGAAGGACGAGCGGCCGCTGCCGTTCTTCTCGCTGTGCGGGACTGGGTTTTTCGTGCTCGGCATCGGGCTGGGCATACCCGTGGTGCTGGAGTTCTGGCGCATCGGCCTGGTGCCACGGCTGCCAACGGCGATCCTGGCGGCGATGCTCGTCGGGTTGTCGTTTCTCTCGTTTGCCTGCGGGCTGATGTTGGATTCGGTGGGGCGGGGGCGGCGGGAAATGAAGCGGTTGGCTTACCTCAGCATACCGATAAAATAAGCAAGCGGCTCTTTTTGAAAGAGAACCAGAAAACTTTGGGTCCCTTGCATGCGGTTGGGAAATGCCGCGATAGCAGGACCAGAAGTTTCTCGGAAAAGCAGGTCCTGGCTTCCTTGCCGGTTTTGGATGATCAAGTCAGGGCCGCTGCTTTAAGATGTCGTGACAGCAACACATAGGTCTCCACCTGCGCCCAGCGGTCAGAACGGTTGCAGAAAGACCGTGGCCAGTGTAACGGTAACGTATCGTTTCTGGTAGGTCATAAACATGCGTCTTTACGGGCTGTTTTCTTTGGCAGCGCTCAGCTGTCTGTCCGCCTGCGCCACCATCATGTCGGGTTCCACGCAAAACGTCGCCGTGGACAGCGCGCCGGAAGGTGCGGACTGCCGCGTCCTGCAAGGCGGTCTGGCCGTGGGCGAAGTTTCCAGTACCCCGGGCTACGTGCACGTCCAGAAAAGCGGTGCGCCGCTGGAACTTGCCTGTTCCAAGCCCGGCTACAAGCCAGCCCGGAGTTACCGGGCGGCCGGCTTCAACGGCTGGGTAATCGGCAACGTGGTGGCCGGCGGCGTCATCGGCGTGGTTGTGGATCTCGCCTCCGGCGCGCTGCACAGCTACGACTCAGCAATGACAGTGGCACTCGGCGGCAACGGCATCTACCAGCCCAGCCTCGCCAGTTTCCCGTCCGGATATCGCGCGACCTACGCCGACAATACGGTCAACCAGGCCAGCGCGCAGAGTGTGGACAGCCAGCGCTTCTACGCCGCTACCGGCCAGGTGCTACCCGCGCAGCACGGGCTGATCCGCCTGCCGCCGGCGACTCCGGGCGGCGATTACACCTTCATCTGGCCGACCTCGTCCGATCAGCAGTAGGCAGGCGGTCTTAATTCAACAAGAGGCAGAATAATTCTGCTTCATTGTCTGGACAGCCCACGGCGTCGCTAACGCGCCAGGATCGGGCCGTTGAAGGTTAGTCAAAACAGCGCCCGAATAAACTGAGGCATGTTAGTTACAAAACACCTAGCACGGCATCGAGTGGTGCGGTGTGGAGTTGGTTGAAAGTCTAACTGGGACCGGTCCAGTGACGCAATCGCGGAGCAGACGACACGTTTAGCCAACGCATACGCACCAGAGACGAAATTCTCGGTTCCTTTTTCCAAAAAAATACCGCTTGCCTTGCCTTCGCTTCCTCGCTTGCTCCGGACCCGATAACCGATCAGGCGACTCCCTCACCCCCCCGTAACGCTCATGTGCCGAGCCACGGCCGGGCCACGGGCGCGCCGGTCGATGACGAAGTCGTGCCCTTTTGGCTTGCGCGAGATCGCTTCCGCGATGGCGACCTGCAGGTCGTCGCCGCGGCGCAGGGGACCGCGCAGGTCAGCCGCGTCGTCCTGGCCGAGGCACATGTAGAGCGTGCCGGTCACCGTCAGGCGTACGCGGTTGCAGTCTTCGCAGAAATTGTGGGTAAGGGGCGTGATGAAGCCGAGGCGGCGGCCGGTCTCGCGCACGGTCACGTAGCGGGCGGGACCGCCGGTGCGGTAGTCCGTCTCGTCGAGTGTCCAGCGTTGGCGCAGGCGGGTGCGGACCAGGGAGAGCGGCAGGTATTGGTCGGAGCGGTCGGGTCCGATTTCGCCCATCGGCATGGTCTCGATCAGGCAGAGGTCGAAGCCGTGGCGCCCGCACCACTCCAGCATGGTGTCGATCTCGTCTTCGTTCTCGCCGCGCAGGGCCACGGCGTTGATCTTGACGTGCAGGCCGGCGTCGCGGGCGGCGAAGATGCCGGCCAGCACCTGATCGAGCTTGCCCCAGCGGGTGAGGCGGGCGAAGCGCTCGGGGTCCAGCGTGTCGAGGCTGACATTGATGCGGCGCATGCCCGCTGCGACCAAGGCTTCGGCGTGGCGGGCGAGCTGAGTGCCGTTGGTGGTGAGCGTCAGTTCGTCGAGCCCGTGGCCGAGGTGACGGCCGAGGTTGGCAATCAGGCTTAGGACGTTTCGGCGGACCAGCGGCTCGCCGCCGGTGATGCGCAGCTTGCGCACGCCGGCGCGGATGAAGGCGCCGGACAAAAGCTCGAGTTCCTCGAGTGAGAGGATCTCCGCCTTCGGCAGGAACGTCATGTCTTCGGCCATGCAGTAGACGCAGCGAAGGTCGCACCGGTCGGTGACCGAGACGCGCAGGTAGGTGATGGCGCGGGCGAAGGGGTCGATCAGCATGAAGCCCTGTAGGTCGCCATCAGCCCTCGCCTGGTCAAGGGAGGCGGCGAGCTTCAGCCCGTCGCGCCTCAGGTGGACTGAAGTTTTTTGGTTCCTTTTTTCAAAGGAGAACCGCTTGCTTGCTTTCCTATGCCGGCATTCCCGGCGCGGCCTCTACCAGCAGCACCACTGAAGCGGTATTCACCAGCACCTTGCCCGCGTGCTCGAAGTTCACCGTGACCCGGGCGCCTGCCACGGACTGCACCTGGCCCAGGCCCCAGTCGGGTTGGCCAGGATGGCTGACCAGTTGGCCGGGTTCGTAGGCGGAGGCTGGCGTCGCCATGGTTGCTCCTGTGTGCGCAGGGTGGCACATTCGTTGTATGGAACGACCTGCCGCCACCGCCGGTTCTGGCGTGCCCGACCCGCTCGCCCTGGCCGGCGCGGTGTGCGCCCGGGTGTGTCACGACCTGGCCGGCACGCTGGGGGCCATGTCCGGCATGCTGGACCTGGTGGCGGAGTCGCAGGACGCCGAGGCGCTGGCCCTGGCCGGCAGTTGCGCGCGCGAGCTGACGGCCCGTCTGCAGTTGCTGCGCGCGGCCTGGGGCACCGACACCGATGTCGGCGAGCTCGCACTGCTGGCGCGAGGTCTGCCGGGGGCGGAGAGGCTGAAGGTGGATCTTGGCGGCCTGGCCGAGCAGCTTCCGGCAATGCGTCAGTTGACCGCCAGCCTGCTGCTGGTGGGCGCCGGTGCGATGCCGCGCGGCGGCAGCCTGCGGGTGGCTGGCGGTAACAAGGGCGTGGTGATCGAGATGGAGGGGCTGCGGGCGGCGTGGCCGCAGGCGCTGGTTGACGAGGCGGGGCTGGAGCCGCGGGCGGTCTCGTCGTTGATGGCGCGGCTGCAGGCTCGGGCTTTGGGGTTGGTGATTGAGGTTGTGCTGCCTGGGCGGTTGGAGGCGAAGTAAGGCCTGCTTTTCCGAGAACAAGCAGCAAAAAGCTTTTGCTTCCGCTGTCGCTGTTCTTTCCGGCGAGCGCGCGACAGCGGACGTAAAAGTTTTTGGTAGTTTTTTCAAAAAAGAACTGCTTGCCTTGCCTCCCTTCAGTCCGACATGGCGCAGTCCATGCAGGACCTCACTCGCGAAGCCGGCCTAGCCGCGCTTGACGCCGCAACCCCCGCGCTAGGCCGCCGATACGCCGACCACCGCAACACCGACCGCGGCCCGGACGCGCCGGCCACGACCTCCGTGCTATCGCCTTACCTGCGCCGCCGGCTGATCCTGGAGCAGGAGGCGGTGAGCGCGGCAATGTCCGCACATGGCGAGGGAGCGATAAAATACGTGCAGGAGGTGTTCTGGCGCACCTACTTCAAAGGCCACCTGGAGACCCGGCCGTGGCTCTGGGACGACTACAACCGGCTGGTGGAGGAGGGGCGGCAGGCACTGACGGCGTCGTCAGGGCTGCGGACGGCTTACGACCAGGCTGTTGAGGGGCGCACCGGCATCGACGCGTTCGACGACTGGGCGCGCGAGCTGGTGGCGCAGAACTGGCTGCACAACCACACGCGCATGTGGTTCGCCAGCATCTGGATCTTCACGTTGCGGCTGCCCTGGGCGCTGGGGGCGGACTTCTTCATGCGCCACCTGATGGACGGCGACCCGGCTAGCAACACGCTCTCCTGGCGCTGGGTGGCGGGGTTGCACACGCGTGGCAAACACTACGTGGCAAGGGCAGAGAACATCCGCCGCTACACGGACGGCCGCTACGACGCGCGCGGGCTGGACGAAGCGCCGGAGCCGTTGAGCGAGGCAGAGGGCCGGGCGGCGGTGCGTGTGCCGCAAGCGGGGGTGGCGCCCGCGGGCGAGGTGGCGCTGCTGCTGCACGTCGACGATCTGGCGCCGGAGACGCTGGCGCTGGGCCGGGCGCGCGTGGTCAGCGTGTCGGGGTTCGCCGCGCATTACGAGGGTGCGGCTGACGTTGTCCGCCGCGCCGACGAGCAGGCGCTCGCCGACGGGCTGGCCAGGGCGGCGGCTCATTTTGGCTGCCCGATCGCCGAGCCGGCGGACGGCGCAGCGGTGGTGACGCCCTGGGCGCCTGTCGGGCCATCGGCTGCTGCGCTGCCCCCGGCGGTGCGCGTGCGACGAGCATGGGACGATGCCGTGTGGCCGCACAGCACGAAGGGGTTCTTCAAGGTGAAGGAGGCAATCCCGTCGGTGCTGGAGACACTTGGCCTGATGTGACACGGCAGGAGCGGCCTTGCTGGCCGGGGACGGGTGGCCCAACGCGGGCACGCATTCTAGGTCAAGCCATCTCGCAGGGCAGGATTTCAGCCTGGACGTGATGCTAACCGGTCTGGCTCGGCGTCCAGGTGGCTTTAAGGCAAGGCAAGGCCTGCTTTTGTGAAGAAAAGAAGCAAAAGACGTTTGGTCCCGCTGTCGCGGCGCGTTCCTCAGAGAGTAATCCAGGGAGCAGAAGTTTTTTGGTTGTTTTTAAAAACAACCGCTCGCCTTGGCTTCTTACTTCGGCAGCGCCGTCCGTTTTGATACCACGGCGTTTTTCGTGCTCTCCGGTGTTAGGCGGCCGAGCGATCCGACCTTAGCTGGCCGATTGTGATGCGGTTCAGCTACCGCAATGCAAGCGGGTTGCCGAGCGGTCGCGTCTTCCCTTGCAAAAAGCCGGGTTTTCCCGCATTTGCTGCCCACATACATCACCGGGCCATGAGCAGGCGCGCTGGACAGGGGTCCGGCCAGCGCCCGTCGTGGCATGGAGGCCACCCGTGTCCACGACCGACCTGAACAAGCTACGCAACATCGGCATCACCGCCCACATCGACGCGGGCAAGACGACGACGACAGAGCGTATCTTGTACTACACGGGCGTGTCGCACCGCATCGGCGAAGTGCACGACGGCAACACCACCACCGACTACATGGAGCAGGAGCGTGAGCGCGGCATCACGATCACGTCGGCCGCCGTCACGTGCGAGTGGAAGGACCACCGCATCAACATCATCGACACGCCCGGCCACATCGACTTCAACATCGAGGTGAACCGCTCGCTGCGCGTGCTCGACGGCGCGGTGTTCATCA
>CAXSZX010000012.1:0-131141 GCA_964242115.1 uncultured Acetobacteraceae bacterium
GCGTCGGCCGGCGGCGGCCCAGCGTTCGTGCGGTCGGGCGGCGGGGGGCTCATCGCCCGTAAGGCACCGGCGGCGGCAAGGCTCCGCCGCCACCCAGCGCCGAGGTCAGCGCCGGGGCGTAGGTGGGCACCGCGCTGACGATGGCCGCACGCGGCTCGGCGGCGCGGCTCGGCCGCGCCAGCGCCGAGTATACCCGCGCGCCAACCGGCTGCGGGGTAGCCAGCGGCAGCGGGCTGGACCGGGCCAGCAGGCCGTCATGCATGGGCATGTCGTCGCGGTCGGCGAGCGCGACGTGGCGCGGCGCGTGCCTGGCATCGGCCTTGGCGAGCAGCTTGGTGCCGGCGTGCACATCCGATTTCGCCGGCGGCATCATCGGATGGTGCGAGGGCAGCGGCGCTGCGTCGGCCACCACGGCCGGGACGGGCGCCGGTGCCGGTTCGCTTGCCGCCGGGGCCGCCGCGTCGTCGTCGTCGGCGCCCCCGCCCGGCTGCGCCGCCACGGGTGCGGGCAGGTGGTTGGCGAGGTCGGCGAGCTGCACGAACTGGGTGGGTGCCATCGGGTGCAATGCCAGGTAACGGCCGGACATATCCTGCAGCCTGCCCGGCTCGTTCAGCAACGCCCATTCGGCGCGCAGCAGGCCGGTCCGCGCACGCGCCGTCTCGGCCGCACGGATCTGCCGGCCGATGTCGCGGTCCAGCAGCTCCGTCCGGTGCTTTTCCGAGTAGAGGTACAGCCCGGACCCAAAGGCCGCCAGCAAGCACAGGCAGGTGACGGGGCGGATCATGGTCTGGCCTCCGGAGCGGGTGTCAGTCGTTGCAAGGCGCGCAGCCGGGCGCTGCGCGCGCGCGGGTTGGCCGTCTCTTCCGCATCACCCGGGCGCACGGCGCGCGTTGTCAGCAGGCGGAACCCGGCCTGCGCTGCGCTGTCCGGGCCGCGCATCGCCAGGCCGCGCGGGTCGTGACGCGAGGGTGCCGGATCGCGGCCCGCAGCGCTTGTAAAGAACCGTTTCACCAGCCGGTCCTCCAACGAATGGAAGGAGACCACCACCAGCCGCCCGCCGGGTGCGAGCAGCGAGGCCGCGGCGGCCAGCGCGCGCTCGATCTCGCCCAGCTCGTCGTTCACCCGGATGCGCAGCGCCTGGAAGCTGCGGGTGGCCGGATGGATGCCGTCGCGCGAGCCCGGCATCGCACCACGGATGATGTCGGCGAGCTGCCCGGTCGTCTCGATCGGCGCCTCTTCGCGCGCGGCGACGATCGCGCGCGCCACGCGACGGGAGAGGCGCTCCTCGCCGAACTGATACAGCGTGTCGGCCAGCTCCGCCTCGCTCAACCCGGCCACCAGGTCGGCGGCCGAAATGCCGCTGCGGCTCATCCGCATGTCGAGCGGTCCGTCGCCGCGGAAGCTGAAGCCACGGGCAGGATCGTCGATCTGGAAGCTGGAGACGCCCAGATCCAGCACCACGCCGTCCAGCGCGTCCACCCCGGCCGCGTGCAGCAGTCCGAGCATGTCGCCGAACGCGCCGTGGATCAGGTGCAGCCGGCCGGGATAGGCGGCTGTCAGGGCCGCACCGCGGGCGATGGCGTCCGGGTCACGGTCGATCGCCCACAGCGTGCAGGCCGCCCGCTCGAGCATGGCGCGTGCGTAGCCGCCGCCGCCGAACGTCGCGTCCAGATAGCGGCCGCCGTCGCGCACGCACAGCGCGTCGAGCACTTCGGGCAGCAGCACGGGGATGTGGCTCATGCCGGCGCCGCCGCGGGCAGAGTCAGGCGCCTGGACCGCGCACGCTCGCGCGCCTCCGCACGCCGCCGCTCGGCGGCCGCCGGCTCCCATATCTGAAAGGTTCGGCCGAGACCCATGAAGACCACCGCGTCCGCCAGGCTCGCGTGCTGCACCAGCACGTCCGGCAGCACAATGCGGCCTTCCTTGTCCGATTCGACAGGGTAGGCGTCCGAATAGAGTACCTGGGCCAAATCCTCGTGGTCCTCGCCGAATACGTCCAGCCGGTCGAGCGGCGTCGCGAGCTCCTCGAACACCGACGCAGGCCAGCCTTCCACACAAGGGTATGTATGGGACTGGCGTAGCACGAGCGGGCTCGCCCCTTCCACAGACAACGCACGCAGGGCTGCCCGGAACGGCGCGGGGATGCTGACCCTGCCTTTCGCGTCGATCCTGTTCAGGTGCGTGCCAAGGAAGTGGCTCATCCGCGTGCGCTGTCCGACCCCCCATCCGCATCAGCTGCTCCGTCTCCGCGCGATGTGGATGACTGCACCGCTTGGGATGACGTGGGATAGCATGGGCTAGCATGGGCGTCAAAGGAATTGCGCCGGCAAGCAACGATTTTTCAAGGAGGAAATCGTTGAATATCAGTGCACTAGCCGACGCGTGTGAGCGGGTGGGCGCAAGCTCATGAACCTATTCAGTATTCATGCTCCGTTCTTGTGGATAAACCTGTGAGTAAGTCCAAAGGGGTAGAAAGCGGTTCTTTTTTGAAAAAAAAGAACCAAAAAACGTTTGCTCTCTGAGCGCGCTCTGCCGAAATGTCGGCGACGGCCGACATGGCTTCCGCGCGAAGAAGAAGAATTTCCGAGATGCGTTTGGAAGGCTGCCAGACGGCCTGTAAGCCGGGTTCTGTCCCCGCCTCGCGGCGATGGACGGCCATTCCTCTGCGACGCGCGTTGCCGCGCGCCTGACGCGACCAACCCGGACGGCGAGGCGGAAACACCCCAGGACATCGGTGTGACCCGTATCCAGCCGCCCCTATTCGGTCTTGCTCCCGGTGGGGTTTACCCTGCCGCCCCTGTCGCCAGGGGCGCGGTGCGCTCTTGCCGCACCGTTTCACCCTTGCCGTCCCGCTTGCGCGCTTCGGCGGTTTGTTTTCTGTGGCACTTTCCCTGGGGTCGCCCCCGCCGGCCGTTAGCCGGCACCGTATTCCCGTGGAGCCCGGACTTTCCTCTGTTCCCCGCTCGCGCGGGTGGCAGCGGCCGTCCAGCCGTCTGGCAAATGTGGTTTGGCGGTTTCGTGTGCCGGGGGCAAGCGGACGAGACAAAAAGCGAGCGGTTCTTTTTGAAAAAGAACCAAAAAACTTTGGTCACGACTGCCGCGGATGTTTTTGCAACGCGTGCGAGGGCTACGCTGTCAACGGCGGACGCCGCCCGCCAACCTGCTGCGTGTCGAGAAGCAGATAGCTCTTGTCTCGGCTGTCGCGGACGGCTGAACGGCACGCTTCAACAACGCGGGCCCCACGCAGACAAAAGTTTTTTGGTTCTTTTTTTCAAAAAAGAACCGCTTGCCTTGCTTGCCGAAACGTCAGCGTCGAATCGATTCACCGACGCCCGGCGTGTCTGTCTCGTGCTCAGGCCGTTGTGACATCCGCACCACGGGCGGAACGGTCTGCCGCACGGAAATGGTTGTACTCGCGCACGCGGTTGGCGTATTTCCGCCAAGCCGAAGTGCCCACGTAGCGGGCGAACGGCGCGACCTTCTGGCGCGACGAGCGCTTGAGCGCGCCGGGATGTGCCTTGACCTGCGCCCTGGCGCTTTCCAGCCAGTCGGCCGGCAGGTTTGACGTCGCGGTCAGGTGCGACGGCGCGGCGATCCTGCCGCTGCGGATGGCGCGGCGCAGCACCCGCAGGGGAACGCCGAGGCGGCGTGCGGCTTCGGGGAGGCCGATCGTGGGTGAGTCGCTCATAAGGTGGTGATCCGGTTGATGCGGCGTTCTCTGACCACTGCGGGCGCAGGAAGACAAGGCAAGCAAGCAGTTCTTTTTTGAAAAAAAGAACCAAAAAACTTTTGTTCCCTTGGGTGCGCCGTGTGGAAGGGTCCGCGACAGCCGTGACAAAAGCTTTTTGCTTCTTCTCGAAAAAGAAGCGCTTGCCTTACTCTCTCATTGCATGCGCCACCGCCTGCGCCCGCACCCGCGTCGCCAGGTCTGGCTGCCCGCTGATCGCGTGCGGCAGCCAGCGGCGCTGGAACGCGCGCAGGTCGGCCTCGTCGGCGAACTCGTAGCCGATCGCCTGCAGCGTGCCGGCGGGGTCCTGGGTGGGGTTGCCGTCCGCCTCCGGCCAGATGCCGATGCCGTCGCGCGCCAGGCCTGCCCAGTCGAACAGCTCGCCCGGGTCCTGCTTGCGGGTTGGTGCGATGTCGCTGTGGCCAACGACGTTGGCGGCGGGGATAGCGTGGCGGGAGAGGATCTCCAGGCACAGCGCGCGCACAGAGGCCATCTGCGCCGGCGGGAACGGTCGGTAGCCCCATTCGTGGCCGGGGTTAACAATCTCGATGCCGATGGACGGGTCGTTCAGCGTACGCCGGCCGCGCCAGTAGGACAGTCCCGCGTGAAAGGCGCGCAGCTCTTCGGGCACCATGCGGACGATGCTGCCGTCCTCGTCCACCACGTAGTGTGACGAGACGTGTGCCACCGGATCGCAAAGCCGCGCGATGGCCTCCTGCGCCGACTGCATGCCCGTGTAGTGCAGCACCAGCATGTCGACCGCACACGGCCGAATGTCCCTGTTAGGACTGGGAACGTCGGTAAGTATCAAGGCGAGTTTTTCCGTTCCGGATCCTAGAGAACAAAAGTTTTTTGCTTCTTTTTTTCAAAAAAGAAGGCCTTGCTTGCTTTCTGCCTACAACCCCCGTTCCCGCTTAACCCGATCCCAAGCAGCATTGATGTTGGCCACCTTCTCGGTAGCCCGAGCCACGAACTCCGGCGGCACGCCGCGCGACGCCAGCCCGTCCGGGTGGTTCTCCCGCATCAACTGCTTCCAGGCCGCCCGTACCGCATCGTCGGAGGCCGACCGCGCGACGCCGAGCACGCCGTATGGGTCTGGCTCGCTGCCCGCCTGCGTGCGTGCGGTGCCGCCGCGGACGCGCTCCCATGCCGCCCCGTCCAGGCCGAAGCCGCGGGCGCAGCGGGCCAGGAAGTCGAGTTCGGCGGCGTTCACCGGCCCGTCCGCGCGGGCGATGCCGAACAGCCCTGCCAGCACGTCCTCCAGCACGCCGCGGTTGTCGGCGAAGCTCTCGCCGAGCTGGTTGGCGTAGGGTTCGAAGCCGTCCGGCGTGTCGCGCGCCTGGTCGAAAAGGCGGCCGACCTCGTGGGCGCTTTCGGCCGGGATGCGGAAGTGACGCTTGAAGCCGTCGATCTCCGCGCGGCTGACCGGGCCGTCGCACTTGGCCAGCTTGGCCGACAGCGCCACGATGCCGATGGCGAAGACCTGCTCGCGCGGCGCGAACATCGCCGCGATACGCGCGGGGTGGAAGCGGTCGGCGTTGAACAGGCCGAGCAGCGGGCGATTGGCCGCGCCGTTCCGGTCTGCCGCGTGGCCCAGGGCGGCGCCGGTGACGGCACCTAGCGGGCCGCCGACGGCGAAGCCTGCCACGCTGCCCAGCAGTTTGCCCCAGTAGCTCATGGGTTGAACATAACAGGAAAATCCTGAACCGCGAACGAAGGAAACAAGGCCTTCTTTTTCGAGAAAAAGAAGCAAAAAGCTTTTGTCTCGGCTGTCGCGGATCTTTGCGGCGGCGCGTACTCAAGGGAGCAAAAGTTTTTTGGTTCTTTTTTTCAAAAAAGAACTGCTTGCCTTTCTTCGCTGTGGCTTCCGCTTTGCCAGCACGCCGTTAAACAAGCTCTCAATGGCCTCCGACCCGCCAACGCTGCGCTACGTGGCTGTCTGGCCTCCTGCCGCACGGCGGGGGCGCCTGCTGGCACCCCTGGCGGCCATCTTGGCGGGCCTCCTGCTGGCGGCCTGGGTCGTGCCGCCGATGCTGGACTGGAGCCGTTTCCGCACCGCCATCGCGGCCATCGCCGCGCGCAACCTCGGCCGCCCGGTGGTGATCGGCGGCGAGGTGCGCCTGCGCCTGCTGCCCGAAGCGGTGCTGACCGCGTCGGACGTGACGCTCGCCGACCAGGGCGACGGCATCTCCGGCCAGGTTGCCGCCCTGCGCCTGCAGGTGGCCATGCTGCCGCTGCTGACCGGCCGGCTCGCTCTGCGCGACCTGGTGCTCTCCGCGCCGGTGCTGCGCCTGCCGATGCGGCTGCCGGACGTGCTCGCCAATCCGTCCCGGCCGCTGGTGCCGCAAGCCTTTGCCGCCCGGGTGGAGGACGGCACGCTGCGCATCGGTCAGGTCGAGGTCACCGGCATCAGCGCGGCCATCCATGGCGGGCCGGCGGTGGGCACGCTGCGCGAGGTGCTCTCGCCGGACGCTGCCCCCGTGGCGGCCTTCGGTGCCGAGGGTTTCGCGGCCGCCGGCGGGCGCACCTGGCGTTTCACCGGTGCGCTGGGCGCGCCCGACGCGGACGGGGTCAGCGCGGTGGACCTTGCCGTGCACGGCCAGGGCGCAGCCGGCAGCACCGGCGGCATCATCCAGGGAACGCTGACCGACGGGCTGGTGCAGGGCCGCCTGCGTGCGTCGGGCCCGGACCTCTCGCTGCTGATGCCCGCCTCGCCGCTGCCTTGGACCGCGGATGCGCCCTTCGTCGCCAGCAGCGACCGGGTGGACGCCAGCGCCATCAGCCTTTCGCTAGGTGGCGCACCGGCCGACGGCGTGCTGTCGCTCACGCTCGCGGCGCCGGCGCGGCTGGACGGACGGCTGCACGCGGCGTCGGTGGATCTGGACGGCTGGGTGGCGCTGCTCGGCCGCAGCTTCGGGCACGGTGCCGGCCAGGCAGACGCGCACGGACGCGACGCGGCCGCACCCGGGCTGCCGCTCCGCATCCAGCTCTCCGCCGACACTGCCACTCTGCTGGGCGGCACGCTGGGCCACCCGCGCGCGACGCTGGTCTCGCAAGCCGGACAGGTCAGACTGGACGACGCGGAGGTGACGCTGCCCGGCGCCGCCACGCTGCGGACGCGCAGTGCGCGCTTCGAGGTGACCGGCGGCGGGCGCCTTGCTCCGACCGGCGCGGCCGCGATCGCCGGCGCCGCGCACTCAGCGCTGCCCGGCGCTTCGGGCGGCGGCCTCTCGCTGTCCGGCGACACGGCACTGGACGCGCCGGACCTGCCAGCCACGCTGGCATGGCTGCGCCCGCTCGCCCCGTCCTTGGCCGACGCCGCCCTGGCTGCCGGCCCGCACGCTGCCAGGCTGGCCGGGACGCTCACCCTGGCCGGCGCCGGCGCGTTGGTGTCCGGCCTGTCCGGTCAGGTGGACGGCACCACGCTGAGCGGCGGCCTCGGCGTGCTGCTCGGCCGCCACCCGCGCGTGGACGCGGCGCTGACCCTGGACCGGCTCGGCCTGGCGTTCTGGAGCGGCGCCGTCGCGCAAGGCTGGGGAGAAGCCGGCGGCGCGATGCACCCGGGGTTCGACAGCCGCGTCCACCTCACGGCAGCACACGCGACCTGGCGCGGCGCCACCCTGGACGACCTGGCAGTGGACGCCGCCACCGATGCCGGCACGCTGCGGATCGACCACGCGCAGGCCAGACTCGCCGGCGCGCTGCTCAGCCTGTCCGGCACTGCAACACCGGACGGGCGCGTCTCCGCGCGCGCCTCCGCCGGCACGGCCGACGCGGCCAGCCTGCTCGCCGTACTCCCGCCGGCATGGCGGTGGGCGCCGGGGCTGTGGCGCGGCCCCGCCAGCGTGCGGCTCGCGGCGGACGGCCCGGCAGAGGCGCTCGGCCTGCAGCTGCGCGCCGACGTCGACGACATGGTGCTGGAGACCGACGCGCTGTGGAACCGCCGGAGCGGCACGTCGGAGGCCACGCTGACCCTGCGCCACCCCGGCGCTCCCAGGCTGCTGGCCGATCTCGGCATCCTCGCGGCACTCGGCGAGCCGGACGCCGGCGACGCGGCCGCCTCCTGGCTCGACACCGGCGCGCTCACCTTGCGGGCACACCTGCGCGCGGCGACGCTGCAGGCCAGGCTGGACGATTTCGAGCTCGACGCCGCGGCGCTGCGGCTCTCCGGCCGGCTGCAGGAAGACTGGTCCGGCGCGGCACCCATGCTCAGCGGAGAGGTGCACGCTGACACCTTGGCACTGCCGGACAGGCTGCCCGATGCTGGCAGGCTCGCCGCACTCGCCACAGGCGCGGCGCGGCTGCACCTAGCCGCGCGCCAGGTTGCGGTCGGGCTGCGGCCGCTGGCCACCGGCCTATCCGCAGACCTTGCGCTGGGTGCCGGCATGCTCCTCGCCGACGGCATCTCGGCCACCGTCGCGGGCGGCAGGCTGGACGGCCAGGTCGCCGCCGACTTGTCCCGTCCTGCCGCCGCTGCCCGCCTGCACCTGCACGGCGCCACGCTGGACAGGCCGCTGACCGGCTGGCCGATCGACCTCGTCGCCGGCAAGGCTGACCTTGATACCAGCCTGGACAGCGACGGGCCGGGGTGGGCCAGCGTGGCCGGCAGCATACAGGCCTCGCTGGACGGCGCGCAGCTCGATGGTTTCAGCCTCGGCAGCTTGCGGCAGGTGGCGGGCCTGCACACGCGGCTCGCCAGGGGCGCGGCCGACGCGGCACTCACGCAAGGCCAGTCGCCCGGACTATCCGGCACGCTGAACGCCACCCTCGCGCATGGCCGGCTGACAGTCGCCCCGTCAGCGCTGGCCTCGGCCGACGGCACGGTCAGCCTCTCCGGAACGGCCTGGGCTGCGGATGGCGCGGTGGCGCTCATCCTTGGCCTCGATGCGGGACCGGGCGGGGTTGCGGCGGCCGAACTGGGTTTGGACGGGGACTGGCGTTCGGGTGCGGTCACGCGCCGGCGAAGCGCCGTTTTCGACAGGAAGCGTCAGAGACTGTCGCCGCACTGAGAACTGTACGGTCGGGGCTGGTTGGGCAGGAAGGAAGGCCTTCTTTTTCGAGAGAAAGAAGCAAAAAGCTTTTGTCTCGGCTGGCGTGGACTACTCCGGAAGGTTTTGACGGATCGTGACGCTGGTTGCGTGAGGCGAGCCATGTCAGCCGTCCGCGACGGCGCTCGCAAAATCCTGTTGCTGCTTTTTCTCGAAAAAGCGGACGCTTGCTTCTCCCCTGAAGCCACGCTCCTCATTCCCAAGTCCAAACGTTAACTCACCACAAGGTTATCCACGTAACTCACAGAGTTGTGAACAGGCCGGCTGGCGGTCCGTCTCGTCCGCCTCTCCGGCAGGTCAATACCCCAACGTCGTCTTCTGCGACCGCATCCGCGCCACCTGTGCCTCGTAAGGCTGCGTGAGGCCCGGTGTTCCGGAGTGATACAGGCCGGACGCCAGCGCCCAGCCTCGGTCCGGCCCGTGCCGGCCGGCACGCAGGGAGACCAGCAGCCGCGCCGCGTAGTCCGCGTTCTCCGCCGGGTTGAACGCATCTGCCAGGCTGGCGAATGCGTCGGCGTGCTCGCGCAGGTCCACCTGCATGCAGCCGATGTCCACGAACTTGGCACCGCCCGCCAGGCGCCGGGCCGTGTCGGCCACTGCCTGCCCACGCGTGTCGAAGAACAGCGATTCCCCGTCCGCATTCACCGTCCACGGCCAGGGCTGGCGGTCGCCGGTCACCGGCAGCGCGCGCCCTGTCTCCACGCGGGACACCGCGCCCAGCAAGCCCGGCGGCAGGCCGTGTCGGCTGCCGGCTTCGGCGATGGCGCCAAGGCAGAGGCTGGACTGCCGCGCCATCCAGGCGCGCCGCGCGGCGGGCTGCACGTGCGGCGGCAACACGCTGTCGCCCAAGGTCGCGTGGCCGGGCGGCGGAGGTGCCGCCGCTGCGCCACACGCGGCAACTATGAGCGCTGCACAGGCGAAGGCCGCAAGGCGACGCGGCCAGGACCTGGGTGGCGCGGAGAATGGCTCAGGCGTGGCCGGGCTTCTCGTCATAGACGGCGTACGCCAGGCGCAGCAGGCGTGCCGCGGGGCGGCGCAGGCCGGAACGGTCCGCCTCGGCGGCCAGGCTCAGCAGGCGGTCGGCCAGCATCAACGGGCTCACCATCTCGGCTGGAGCGGTCTCGGCGTGGGTGGGGGTCGAGAGCATGGCCATGTTTTTCTCCACTCGTTACACCCGTTTTCGGGTGAGCGGACTTTGCACGCCGGCGCCTTTCCGAACGGTTAACGCCGGCCAAGGTTTGTCGCCCGCGCCAGCGCGTGCAGCCGCAATGCGGAGGCCAGCGACTGCGGCGGCGCGCGCACGGCGTCCACCGCGGCGATGGCGGCGAGCAAGGTGGTGTTGTCGGCGGTGGCGGCCTGCTCCAGGGCGGCCCAGAACTCGGGCTCCAGCGCCACGCTGGTGCGGTGGCCGGCTAGGGCGAAGCTGCGTTTGATCAGGCTCAAGCAAGCGCTTCTGTTTTGGAAAAAAAAGCAGCAGAAAAACTTTGTCTCCCGCTGTCGCGGACCTCTTCGCCAGCGTGTACCCCAGGCAACAAAAGTTTTTTGGTTCTTTTTTTCAAAAAAGAACTGCTTGCTTGCTTAAGCTTGCCACCGCCCAGGAAGCCGCTTCCGCCACCACCGGATCCGCATCCCCCAGCAGCGCCCGCGCAGAAACCTCCAAGCTCGGGTCTGCAGAATTGCCGATCGCGTTAAGCACGTTGCGCACGAACCGGTTGCGCCCGCTGCGCTTGACCGGCGAGCCGGCGAACATCGCGCGGAACCCCGCATCGTCCAACGCCACCAGCTCCGCCAGGCGCGGCGCCTGCAAATCCGCGCGCGCCAGCAGCTTCTCCTCGCGTCCGGGGCGCGCGAAGCGGTTCCACGGGCATACCGCAAGGCAGTCGTCGCAGCCGTAGATGCGGTTGCCCATCAGCGGGCGCAGGTCGTGCGGGATGGGGCCGGCGTGCTCGATGGTGAGGTACGAAATACAGCGCGTCGCATCGAGCTGGTAGGGTGCGGGGAACGCGTCTGTGGGACAAATTTTCAGGCACCGCTCGCACGTTCCACAGGCGCCGCCTGGGTTTTCCGAGCGTGGCAGTGCAAGCGTGGTGAACACCTCGCCAAGGAACAGCCATGACCCATGCGCGCGGGAGACCAGGTTGGTGTGCTTGCCCTGCCAGCCCAAACCCGCTTCTGCGGCCAGCGGTTTTTCCATCACCGGCGCGGTGTCCACGAACACTTTTGCCTCGCCGCCGAAGCGGCTGACGATGAACTGTGCGAGGTGCTTCAGCTTGCCGCGGATCACGTCGTGGTAGTCGCGATGGCGGGCGTAGACACTGATGTTGCCGCGGTCCGGCCGGCCCAGCGTCTCCAGCGCGTCGCCCTCCGGCGCGTAGCACAGGCCGAGGGCAACCACGCTGCACGCTTGCGGCCACAGCGCCTGCGGGTGGCTGCGCTGCTCGGCGCGTTCGGCCAGCCAGCCCATCTCGCCGTGGCGGCCGGCGGCGAGGAACGCGGAGAGCCGGTCGCGCGCCTCGGCGGACAGGTGGGCGGGGGCAAATCCGACAGCGTCGAAACCCAGGCCCAGCGCGTGGTCGCGGATGCGGGCGGCGGCCGTCTCTGGCGGCACGCGCGCCGGCTGCTGTCCGATCTGCGCCTCAGCCGCGGCCGCGATAGCCTGGCACCCCCTGGTCGGGAACCCACGCGCCCTCCGGCGGCGCGCCGGTCTGCCAGAACACGTCGATCGGCATGCCGCCGCGCGGGTACCAGTAGGTGCCGATGCGCAGCCAGGCGGGCGCGAGCAACTCCAGCAGCCGGTTGGCGATCATCATCGTGCAGGACTCGTGGAACGCCCCGTGGTTGCGGAAGCTGCCGAGGAACAGCTTCAACGACTTGCTCTCCACCAGCCATTGGCCGGGGATGTAGTCGATTACGATGTGCGCGAAATCCGGCTGCGCGGTCAGCGGGCACAGCGAGGTGAACTCGGGCGCGGTGAAGCGGACGACGTAAAGCTTGCCCGCGTCCGGCGCGGGGACGCGCTCGAGCCGCGCGTCCTCGGGCGCTTGCGGCCAGGGGGTTGGTTGACCGAGTTGGGTCAAAACGGGTGTGTCTGGCATCGGCAGGAGGTTACTTCGGGAGTCGTAGCAGAGAAGCGTCGTTGTAGCACGCAAAGCGCGCGGCATGATCGAAGCAAAGCAAGCGGTTCTTTCTTGATAGATCGAAAAAAAGTTTTGTCTCGGGGGTTCGCGCCGGTGTGAGGGTCCATGATCGCCGTGACAAAAGTCGTTCAATGCCGCGCGCGTCGTTGATAAGCCAGGCAACTGGGTCCATTCGCAGTTCAGCAGCTCATCGCCAGGCGCCGCGCCTCCTTGTCATTGGCCAGGAACGCCGCCCGCAGGGCCGGCAACAAACGGAGATTCGCTATGGAGATCAAGCAAGCGGGAACCCAACCATCCGGCAAGGGCCCGGCGGAGTGGTTCACCGGCATGGTGCGGATCGACCCGCTGTTCAGCCCTCCCGCGCCGGCACGGGTCAGCGCCGCTACGGTCACCTTCGAGCCGGGGGCGCGCACCGCCTGGCACACCCACCCGTTTGGGCAGACCCTGGTGGTCACCGCCGGCTGCGGCTGGGTGCAGCGCGAGGGGGGGGCCGTCGAGGAGGTTCGCCCCGGCGACGTCGTATGGTTCCCGCCCGGCGAGAAGCACTGGCACGGTGCGGCTGCCACCACCGCGATGAGCCATATCGCCATCCAGGAAAAGCTGGACGACTCGGCGGTAAACTGGCTGGAGCATGTAAGCGACGCCGACTACCGGCGCTGATGCCATCATCCGCTCGGCGCAGGTCTCCGCGTAGCACTGCCAGCGCGTTGCGGGTTGAAGACGCACCGAAGCAAGCAGGCGGTTGTTTTCTGAAACACCAAAAACGTTTGCTCTCGGCAGGCGCGAGTAGGTGAGACCCACCGCTTAGCCATCCGCGACAGCACTCGCAAAAGCACTTTGCTTCTTCTCAAGCCAGCGGCACGAAGCCCGACCTTTCTTACAACGACAAGACAGGAAATCTCTCTCTGCCTCTAAAAACTTTCCCGCCAGTGCTAACAGATGACTTTACGGTGCCACGCGCTAAGAAGTCACAGGCAAGGCTTGCAGTTTTTTCTTAAAGAAGAACCAGAAAACTTTGTTCCTTGAGTGTGCGATGAAGTAGAATCCGCGACAGCAGGAGTGAAATTTTTGCTGCTTTTTTCAAGAAAGCAGGCCTCTGCCTTCCTTTTCGGATTTCAGGCTTCCGGCCCGCAGGTATAATCGGTCCTGGATGTTCCCCGTGTCCATCCTGCACGCACGCCCTCCGCAAAACTGGTGAGTTCCGCGCTGACGATCGCGCTTCGCAACCCCGCCATCAGCGACTGGTAGTAGGTAAGGTTGTGCCAGGTCAGCAGCATCGGACCCAGCATCTCCTGGCAGCGAAACAAATGGTGCAGGTAAGCGCGGCTATGGCGCGCGCAGGCCGGGCAGGTGCAGGCTGGGTCCAGCGGCCCCGCATCGTCCATGTGGCAGGCGTTGCGCAGGTTCAGCACGCCCACCGAGGTAAAGGCCCGCCCGGTGCGCCCGGCGCGCGTCGGCATCACGCAGTCGAACATGTCCACGCCGCGTGCCACCGCGCCCACCAGGTCGTCCGGCGTGCCCACCCCCATCAGGTAGCGCGGGCGGTCGGTCGGCAGATGCGGAGCCGTCGCTTCCAGCGTGTCGAACATCGCCGCCTGCCCCTCGCCTACCGCCAGGCCGCCCACCGCGTATCCCTCGAACCCCACCGCCAGCAATGCTTCCGCGGAACGTCGGCGCAGGTCAGGGTAGACGCCGCCTTGCACGATGCCAAACAGCGCGTAACCGGGTCGCGCGCGGAACGCGGCCCTGCAGCGCGCCGCCCAGCGCATGGACAGCTCCATGCTCGCCTCGGCTTGGGCGAAGGTCGCGGGAAAGGCGGTGCACTCGTCCAGCACCATGGTGATGGTGGCGTCCAGCATGTCCTGGATCTGCACCGCACGCTCCGGCGTCAGCCGGTGCTTGCTGCCGTCCAGATGCGAGCGGAACGTCACCCCGTCGGCGTCCAGCGTGCGCAGCCTGTCGAGCGACATGATCTGGAAGCCGCCGGAATCCGTCAGGATCGGTCCGGGCCAATCCATCATCCGGTGCAGGCCGCCCAGCCTGGCCACGCGCTCGGCACCGGGGCGCAGCATCAGGTGATAGGTGTTGCCGAGCACGATGCGCGCCCCGGTGCTGCGCACGGCGTCGGCGGTCATCGCCTTGACGGTAGCCGCGGTTCCCACCGGCATGAACACCGGGGTGGGTACGTCGCCATGCGCGGTGTGTAGCGTGCCGGCGCGCGCGGCGCCGTCCTGGGCGGTGGCGGTCCAGGCGAAGGTGGTCAAGAAAGCAAGGCCTTCTTTTTCGCGAAAAAGAAGCAAAAAGCTTTTGTTCCTGCTGTCGCGGAAAGCTGAAACACCACGCCTCCACACGGCGCGCCCAACGGAGACAAAAGTTTTTTGGTTCTTTTTTTCAAAAAAGAACTGCTTGCCTTGCCTCCGCTCAAGCGTCCCGCCGCGTCAACAACGTAGCATCACCGTACGAGTAGAACCGATACCCCGCCGAGATCGCATGCGCGTAGGCCTCCCGCATGCGCGCGGTGCCGGCGAACGCGCAGACCAGCATGAACAGCGTCGATCGCGGCAGGTGAAAGTTGGTCAGCAACAGATCCGCGCCACGCACGCGGTGGCCGGGGCGGATGAAGATGTCGGTCTCGCCGGCGAACGGGTGGGTGCAGCCGTCCGCGTCCGTCGCCGTTTCCAGCAGGCGCAAACTCGTGGTGCCGACGGCGACGATGCGGCCGCCCTGCGCCCGGGTGCGCTCGATTGTGGCGGCAGCGTCGGCCGAGAGCGCGCCGTACTCGGCGTGGATACGGTGGCCGGCCAGCGTGTCCGCGCGCACCGGCAGGAAGGTGCCGGCGCCCACGTGCAGGGTAAGCGTCACGCGGCCGATACCGCGCGCCGCCAGCGCGTCCAGCAGTGCCGGGGTGAAGTGCAGCCCGGCGGTCGGGGCGGCCACCGCGCCGTCATGGGCGGCGAACACCGTCTGGTAGTCGGCCTGGTCCTGCGCGGTGGGGCCGTTCGGACGGGCGATGTACGGCGGCAGGGCCAGTGCGCCGGCTTGGCGCAGCGCCTGGGCGAACGCCTCGCCGTCGCGGTCGAACGCCAGCGTCACGCTGCCGTCTGGTTCGCGGGCGCGCACCTCGGCGGAAAAGCTATCCGCGCCGTCGAAGTCCAGCCGGTCGCCTGGGTGCAGGCGGCGGGCGTTGCGGGCCAGCGCGTGCCAGGTGCCGTCGGCCAGCGGGCGGTCGAGCGTGATGCCGATCCGCGCCGCGCCACGGCGTGCGTGCAGTTGGGCGGGGATCACCCTCGTGTCGTTGGCCACCAGCAGGTCGCCGGCGCGCAACAGGCCGGGCAGGTCGCCGACGTGGTGGTCGCAGAGGGCGTCGTCCACGCGCAGCAGCCGGGCGGCCTCTCGCGGCACGGCCGGGTGCTGGGCGATGCGGTCCGGCGGCAGCGCGAAGTCGAAATCGGCGGTGCGCGGGTCTGGCTCCGCGCCGTGCCGCGTCTCCGCCGCCGCGTCGCCACGCGCGGCCGGGCTGGCCCGGTTGGCTCCCGCCGGCTGGTGGGCCGGATCGCGGCCTGCCGACGAGCCGGCGGGGTCGGCTTGCGTCGGCGGGTTGGCTGCGCCGGCGCGTGAGCGCGCGCCCGTCGAGTCGCCTCGTGCCGACGAGCCGGACGCGTTGACCTGCGCCCCCGCGCTGACCGAGCCGGCTTGCGCCTCCAGGCTGGCCGGGTCGTCACGCCTCGACGGGTGGCCCGCGCGGGCTCCAGCCGCGCTGGCCTGCTCATCGCAGCTCGTCGGGTTGGCCACACTGGCTTGAGCGTGCGCATTGGTCATGCCGTCTCGCGCAGACACACCGGCCGGGGCACTTTGCGTCAACGTGTCGGCCTGAACGGCTGGCCTCCGGACAACCTGCTCGGGTGGCTGCAACCGAGCGTCCCCCGTCTCGTCACACGGCGCCGAGCCGCGTCCGCCACGCGCCGCCCCGCCTGGCCCCGCCGCATGCAGCCCCCGCACACCGCTCAATCGAGGTAGGAAGACAGCTCGATCAGGTTGCCGTCCGGGTCGCGGCAATACACCGAGCTGATCTCCCCCAGCGCGCCGGCCCGCTTCACCGGCCCGGCCTCGATGGCCACGCCGCAGGAATGCAGGTGCCCCACCGCCTCGTCCGGCCCCATGGCGATGACGAAGCACAAATCCTGGCTGCCGGGACACGCCTCGCGCCCGCTGGTCCAGTCCAGCACTCCGGCCGGCCGCACGTTGATCTTCTGCCCGCCGAACTTCAGCGCACACCGGCGCTCGGCGCCGTAATCCTCGCGTTCCATGCCCAGCACGCGCTGATACCACGCCGCGGTAATCTCGATGTCGGCACAGGTGATGACGATGTGGTCGAGACGGTCGACGGTGAAACGCATGCGGGACGTCCCAGGAGAGTTGGCCAGCTTCTATGGGGTGTGGGGGCTTGGGGCAAGGAACGTTCAGAAGAAAGCAAGCCTTCTTTTTCGAGAAAAAGAAGCAAAAAGCTTTTGTCTCGGCTGTCGCGGACTACCCCGAACCTAGAACCTGTCCTTAGCGGCCCGGATTTCTCCCAGGCGCCTGGCGTCCGGGGCGCGCAGGAACGGGTTTTCCGCCAGCTCGTCCGCCATGCGCGACGGCACCGTCGCCTGGCCGGCACTCCGCAGCCTTGCCACCTCGGCCGCGCGCGTTGCCAGCGCCTGGTTGCCCGGCTCCACCGTTACGGCAAACCTTGCGTTGCTCAGGGTGTACTCGTGGCCGCAGCAGACCAGCGTCTCGCCCGGCAACTTCGCCAGCTTGGCCAGCGAGTCGAACATCTCCCCCGGCGTGCCCTCCAGCAGCCGCCCGCAGCCTAGCGAGAACAGCGTGTCCCCGCACAGCAGCACGCCACCATCGGCAATGAAGAACGCGACGTGGCCGCGCGTATGGCCCGGCGTGTCGATCACCGCCGCAGTCGCCCCGCCGAACGGAACGAAATCCCCTTCCGCCACCGCCACGTCGAGCCTGGGCAGCCGGTGCGCGTCGGCCGCAGCACCCACCACCGTGCAGCCGTAGCGGGCGCGCACCTCGTCAGCGCCGGCCACGTGGTCGGCGTGGTGATGGGTCAGCAAGATCACGTCCAACCGTCCGCCGGCCGCCTCCACCGCGGCGATGGCCGCCTGCGCGTCAGCCGGGTCGACGATGCCGACCGCGCCGCTGCCCGCCTCACGCAACAGCCAAGCGTAGTTGTCGGAAAACATCGGCACGGCCTGGACGCTCACGCTCATAGCCACCACCTATCGTTCTTATCCAACTAGCCTATCATCGCTTGCGTTCCGCCGCACACCGAAGGCGCCCATGACACGTCCGGCCCACTCAGATGGTCACCTCGCGCCGAGCTTCTACGAGGGCCCGACCGGACGTATGGCAGCCGCCGCGTTGCGTCGGCAGTTGCGGCTGCTGTGGCCCGACCTCTCCGGCATGGCCGTGCTTGGCATCGGCTACCCGGCGCCGTTCCTGTCCTGCTGGTCGCACCAGGCGTACCGCTGCCTGAACGCCACCACCTCGCACCACGAGCCGCCGCCGCCCGGCTCCTGCGCCGCCGACGCCACCCGGCTGCCGTTCCCTGACCTGGTGTTCGACCGCATCCTGGTCATCCACGGCGTCGAACCGGTCGCCCACGATTCGCGCCTGCTGCGCGAGATCTGGCGCGTGCTGAAGGACGACGGCCGCATCATCGTGGTCGCCCCCAACCGCACAGGACTGTGGGCACACCTGGACCACACGCCTTTCGGCCAGGGCCAGCCCTACTCGCCCGGCCAGATCAACCGCCTGCTGGCCAGCGCCATGTTCCGTCCCGAACGGCGTGAGACCGCGCTCTACACGCCGCCCACGGCCTGGACCGCGGTGCTGCGCCTGGCACCGGTGTGGGAGTCGGTCGGCCGCGCGCTGTTCATGGACCTCGCCGGCGTCACGCTGACCGAAGCGGTCAAGGATACCTACGCAGCACTTCCCGTGCTGGCGACAAAGCGACGCGTGGTGCTGTCGGAGGCGGCCTGAGTGCAGGCGCGTCGAGGAAGCAAAGAAAGGCCTTCTTTTTCGAGAAAAAGAAGCAAAAAGCTTTTGCTTCTGGCGCGGCTGCAGGCACTTGAATTCGTCATGAAACACGCGCTTGTTGCAGATCAGGCGAGAGTTTACTTGTTCTCGCGAGTTCTCTAGTGGCTGACTCTCATGACGGTCCGCGGGCGAAGAAAAGCGAGTCTGCTGTTTGGAACAGCAGCAAGACAATTTTGTATTTGCTGTCGCGGACCCTCCCGTGGCGTATCCCTTCAAGCAACAAGGGTTCGAGTTCAAAACAGAACTGCTTGCCTTGCCTGTTACCGTTCGACTTTCGGCAGCAGGCAACACCAACGGCCCGAAATGTTCACCGGTGAAAGGCAGCGAAGCGGCTATCTCTCGAACAAGAACAAAATGTCTCGAGAGTGCACTTTGCAGGAACCTCCCCGACAGCAGAGGCAAAACTTCTCGCTTTTTGAAAAGCAGGTTTGCCTTTCTCGTCGGGTGCCACAGGGTCAGGCTTTGTAGCCGCTTGCAAGTCGGCCTCGGAATCAGCCGAGATAGTTTCGAGCATTGGAGCTGACCTGCTTGTCGGTGCGAGTGGGCAGCGGGCTTAAGCACCAGGCGCCGAAGAACCGCGTCAGGTAGCTTTCCGAACAAACGCTCAGGGCCTCGGGCATGACCGAGGGCGACCCAAGCCGCCCGCCTCCGCGCCTCTCCCCAGCCAGGCGCGGCGCATCAGCCATCCGCGACAGCCGGAACAAAAGCTTTTTGCTTCTTTTCCTCGAAAAAGCAGGCCTTCCTTCTGCACAATGGCTCAGCCCGCACGGAGGACCAAAACCTGAGCCAGCGCTCCCGACCGCCTAACACCGCCCGCATCGAGCGCCACACTATCGACGCCGTGCCGGACGCCGACCGTCACGGCACCGCCCGCGCCCAGGGCCCGTTCTGGTTCGCCAGCAACTTCCAGTTCTTCACCGTCGCCGTGGGCTTCATCGGCCCCACGATGGGCCTGGGCGTCGGCTGGAGTGCGCTCGCCGGCGCGTTGGGCGTGCTGTTCGGCACCGTGTTTATGGCGCTGCACGCCAGCCAGGGCCCGCATCTCGGCCTGCCGCAGATGGTGCAGAGCCGGGCGCAGTTCGGCTACCTCGGCGTGCTGGTGCCGTTGGCCGTGACCCTGGTGATGTGCACCGGCTACAACATCGTGCAGACCAAGCTGGTGGCCGACGGCCTGCGCGCGCTGCTCGGCTGGAATCGGCCGGCGGTCGCCATCCTGCTCGGCCTGGTGTCCTTCGTGCTGGCCGCTTGGGGGCACGACTGGGTGCACCGCGCCTTCCGGGCGCTGTTCGTCGTCGGCATCGTCGTGGTGGGCGGGCTGACCCTGGCGGTAGCGTGCGGCGTGGTCGTGCCGGCGCCGCACGCGGTGGTGCCGCATTTGGGCTGGTCCACGGTCGCCTTCGCCGCACAGTTTACCGCCGCGGCCAGCTCCAACCTCACCTACGCGCCGCAAGTCTCGGACTACACGCGTTACCTGCCCGGCCACACACGCACGGCGCCGCTGATCGCCAGCGTGTTCGCCGGCGCGTCCGGCTCGGCGATCTGGCTGATCGCACTGGGCGCCTGGCTCGCCGGCCGCCTGGGCCAATCCGACGCGCTGGTGGCACTCAGCGTGTCCGGCAACGCCGTCTTCCGGGGCTTCGGCACCGTGCTGGTGATCCACAGCGTGGCCTCCATCGCGGCCGTGCTAGGCCTGGACACCTACTCCGGCGCGCTCACCCTGGTCACCGCCGAGCACAGCATCACCGGACGCGGCCTCTCCCCCGCACGCCGGATCGTCTGGACCGCCGCGGTGGCCGTCGTCGGCACGGCGTCGGCGTTGCTGCTGCCCGGCAGTGCTGTCGACGCCGTGAACGGCATGCTGACCTTCATCCTCTATTTGCTGGCGCCGTGGACGGCGGTGAACCTGATCGACTATTTCCTGATCCGCCGCGGCGAGTACGACGTCGCCGCGTTGTTTCAGCCGGACGGCATCTACGGACGCTGGAACGCGGCAGGGCTCGGCGCCTACGCAGCCGGGCTGCTGGCGAGCGTCCCGTTCATGGTGATCACACCGGTGTTCGTCGGTCCGCTTGCGGCGGTCATCGGCGGCGTGGATGTCGCATGGCTGATCGGGCTTGTGATCTCGGCGGTGGCGTATGCGGTGCTGATGAAAGGAAGAAAGCAAGGCCTGCTTTTTTGAAAAAAAGCAGCAAAAAACTTTTGGTCCGGCTGTCGCGGTATTTTCCTGCAACGCGCGCGCTAGGGAACAAAAGTTTTATGGTTTTTTTTTCAAAAAAGAACTGCTTCCTTGCTTGCCTTGACGAGCTCGCCACCACGCGACGAGGTTACATGATGCACATAGCCATCATCGGCGGCGGCTTCGCCGGCGCCGCCTGCGCGCTGCACCTCCTGCGCGACCATCCCGGCCTGCGCCTGCAGCTCAGCATCATCGAGCCGCGCGCCGTGCTCGGCGCCGGCCTCGCCTACTCCAGCCCGGCGCCCGAGCACCGCATCTACGTGGCAGCCGCGCGCATGTCCGTGCTGCCGGACCGGCCGGCGCACTCCCATGACTGGCTGCTGGCCAAAGGCGAGCCCGCGCGCGCCCCGGCCAGCGCCAAGCCGGACGGCCGGCTGTATCCGTCGCGCGGGGTGTTCGGCCGCTACGTGGACGCCCAGCTGCGCGCCCAGGTGGCGGCGAACCCCGGCGTGGCGTTCGCCCACGCGCGCGACGAGGCAGTGCGGCTGGGGGCTGCCGCAGGTGGACTTGCAGCCACGGGCGGTGGCGGCGGAGCTGGTGGGAGAGCAGGGATGAAGGCAAGCGCTTCTTTTTTTCGAAAAAAAAGAAGCAAGAAACTTTGACTCCGCCGTCGCGCGATCGCCGGCTGGCATCCGTCAGAGAGCAGGCGTTTTTAGAAGTGAGGTGCTTGCAGCGTGCGGCAGAGTTTGTAACGGACATCCTGAGGTCTGACCTCCGGCAGAAGGCAGTGCCTTCTGTTCTGCAAAAAAGAAGCAGAAGTCTTTTGGTAATGCTGTCGCGGAGTTTCCCTCAGCGGGCACCCAAGGGAACAAAAGTTTTTTGGTTCTTTTTTTCAAAAAAGAACTGCTTGCCTTGGCTTGCCTGTCGCGGGTCAAGACTTGCGAGCGCTGTCGCCAGGCAGCAACCTCGTCGAACAACAACCGCGTTATGTTGCTGACAGGTCGCGCGCGCCTCGCCGGCGTCGTCGGCTGGCCCGTCAGCCACTCTCGCTCGCCACTGCTGCACAACCACTGGCTTGCCCGGCACAGGATCGATGGCGCCTACGTGCCGCTGCCGGTGCGGCCGGAGAATTTCGCTGCTGCCATCCACGGGCTGCGCGCTGCCGGCTTCGCCGGCGCGAACGTGACCGTGCCGCACAAGCAGGCGGCGTTCGCGGTGTGCGACATAGTGGACGCGCCCGCCCGCCGCGCCGGCGCGGTCAACACGCTGGTGTTCACCGCGCACGGCATCGTCGGCTCCAACACTGACGGCGCAGGCTTCCTGGCAAACCTTTCCGCGCACGGCGTGGACGCGCGCGGTCCGGCCCTGCTGCTGGGCGCCGGCGGTGCCGCGCGCGCCATCGCCGCCGCCATGCTCGAGGCGGGCGCCGAGGTCAGCGTCGCCAACCGCACGCGCGAGGGTGCCGACGCGCTGGCCCAAGCCCTGCCAGGTTTGCGCGTGGTGGACTGGGCGGCGCGGGACGACGTGTTGGCCGACCAGGCGCTGCTGGTGAACGCCACGTCGTTGGGCATGACGGGCCAGCCCGCTTTGGACGTCTCGTTGGCGCGCGCGCCTTCAGGCCTGGCGGTGGCCGACATCGTCTACGTGCCGCTGGAGACGCCGCTGCTGGCGCAGGCGCGGGCGCGCGGCCTGGCGGTGGTGCCGGGCTTGGGCATGCTGCTGCACCAGGCGGTGCCGGGGTTCGCCGCCTGGTTCGGTGTGGCGCCGGTGGTGGACCAGGCTTGCCACGACTTGCTGGCGGCAGACCTCGCTCGCCCGCCCGGGTGATGGACTGACCGAATGAAGGTGATCGGCCTGACCGGCGGGATCGGCATGGGCAAGACGTTCGCCGCCGGCGTGCTGCGGCGTGCCGGCGTGCCGGTATTCGACGCCGACGCCGCGGTGCACCGGCTGCAGGCGCCGGGCGGCCGGGCGCTGCCGGCCATCGCCCGCGCGTTCCCCGGCACCGTGCAGGACGGCGTGCTCGACCGCGCCGCGTTGCGCGCCCGCGTGCTGGCCGACCGGGCGCAGCTGCGGGTGCTCGAGGCGATCCTCCACCCGCTGGTGCGCGCCGAGCAGCGGCGTTTCCTGGCGCGCGCCCGCGGTGCCGGCCGCAGCCTGGCGGCGCTGGACATACCGCTGCTGTTCGAGACCGCCGGCGAACGGCGCGTGGACCTGGTGATGGTGGTCTCCGCGCCACGCGCGGTGCAGATGGCGCGGGTGCGGCGGCGCCGGCGGATGAGCGAGGCAGAGATCGCGCGCGTGATCGGCCTGCAGGTGCCGGATGCGGAGAAGCAGCGGCGGGCGGATTTGGTGGTGCGGACGGGGTTGTCGCGGTTTCATGCGACACGGGCGATCCGGAGGTTTCTCGAAGGGAAGGCCTTCTTTTTCGAGAAAAAGAAGCAAAAAGCTTTTGTTTCGGCTGTCGCGGACCGCCCGGCAGGTGCGCGCGCAAGGAAGCCGGAGGCCTGACCACACAGGCTAGACAAGCGTTCTTTTTTGAAAGAAAAAACCAAAGATGCTCCCCGGGGACCCGTCTCCGGAGACTCCGCGACAGCAGGGACAAAAGTCTTTTGCTTCTTTTCTTCAGAAAAGAAGACCTTGCTTTTCTCTCTTGCTCCGGGAAGTCAGGTCGTCTTGCCGCTGGTATCCTGCCAACGGGCCCTCGTCGTGAACTTCGACGTCCGGCAAAGAGGTGACACGTCTGGCCCTGCTGTCGCAAAGGCTCGTTCAGCGCGCACCCAAGGAAACAAGTTTTCTGGTTCTTTTTCAAAAAAGAGCCGCTTGCTTGCTTTGCCTCGACTCGGCTCCTTTCTGATAACCAGTTTGGATGAGCCGCTCGATCCTGTTCGACACCGAGACCACCGGCCTCGACCCCGCCAGCGGCGACCGCATCATCGAGATCGCCGCCATCGAGCTGGTCCGAGACCTACCCACGCAGCGCCACTTCCACCGCCTGATCGACCCCGAGCGCGACGTGCCCGACGAGGCTACCCGCGTGCACGGCTTCACCCGCGGCGACCTGCTGGGCAAACCGCGCTTCGCCGAGGTGGTCGACGAGCTGCTGGCGTTCTTCGGCGACGCACCGCTGGTGGCGCACAACGCGGCGTTCGACTTCGGCTTCGTCAACGCCGAGCTGGCGCGGCTGTCGCTGCCGCCGCTGCACGAGGCGCGGATGATCGACACGCTGGCGTTGGCCAAGGCGCGGTTTCCCGGCATGCCGAACAGCCTCAACGCGCTGTGCAACCGGTTCAGCATCGACCTCTCGACGCGAACCACCCACAACGCGCTGCTGGACTGCCGCCTGCTGGCCGACGTGTACGTGGAGCTGACCGGCGGGCGGCAGCGCGGGCTGGTGCTCGCGGCCGCCACGCAGGCGGAGCAGTTCTACACCTACGTGCGGTCGGGAGTACGTACGCCCCGCCTGTTCCAGCCGAGCGAGGCGCAGCTGGCGGCGCATGCCGCGTTCGTCGCGCGGTTGAAGGATCCGGTTTGGGCCGCGTAAGAAAGCAAGCAGTTCTTTTTTGAAAAAAAGAACCAAAAAACTTTTGCTTCCTCAGGTACGCCGTGTGGGAGACTCCGCGACAGTGCTGACAAAAGCTTTTTGCTTCTTTTTCTCGAAAAAGAAGGCGCTTGCTTCCTTCTGCCGCTACGCGGACTTGCTACCGGCAGGCACCGCACCGTAGTAAACGCGCGTTCGAGGCGCCTGGAGCAAGCAATGGCTAACAACATTCAACGCGGGCCTGCCGCGCCGAGCACATCGGAAGGTTTCCTCGCCGATCGGCTGAGCTTCTGGGCTACCGTCACCAAGTTCGGCACGCGCGTCGCCATCGGGATCGGCGTGTTGCTGCTGCTGATGTGGTATTTTCTAGTCTAGAGAAGGCGGGGATACGGCGGTCCCGGCGAGCGACGAGCCTTACCGAGCGTGGCAACAGCCAGTGGGCCGGTGTTTCACGACCAGCCTAGGGGCCAGTCAAGCGACCGGGCTGTTGGCACAACCCGGCCAGCAAGCTCTTACTTGGGTGTGTCGGCCGCATTGGTGACGGCGTGGCCGGCGGACGAGACGTCCTGGCCCGCGCCGGCCACCGTGTTGCAGGCGCTCAGCAGCGTGACGCTGGCCAGCAGCAGGGCGGCGGTGAAGACGGAACTGAGCATACGCGACATAGGTAGTCTCCTGGAAAAGCGGGCGGACCCAAGTCGGTCCCGAATCTCATAACGAAACGGACGCGTGGTGGTTCGCTACCAGGCGCCCGGCATCACACAACCGGCCGCAAGCCTTGCAAGCCTACAACAACCAGGCCGAGCACTAGCAGGGCAAACGCGATCGCTGACGCCACGAACAGGATGGCCATGCGCATCAGGGTGCCCACGACAGTTGTGCCGTAAACGCCACGCAGGTGGGCGAAAAGGTGGATCGGCGCGGCCCATAGAAGCCAGGCGCTGCCTGCCAGCACGGCCAGGCTGATCAGGAAGCCCTGAAAGGCCAACGAGTGCATCGAGAAGACCAGGTGGTCGAACAGCACGAAGCCGCGCCGGAACGCGAAGATCGCCGCCAGGATCAGCGCCGAGATCGGCAGCATCATGAACGCGAAGTCCTCCGCCCGGCCGCGCATGGCGTCCACCAGGTCGTCCGGGTGGGCCAGCGCGCGGCCGAGATGATCGCGCAGCCAGGCACTGGCCGCGCGGTCCATTGCCGGCGGCAGGCCGAGCCGGATGTTGCTGGCTTTCAGGTCCGCCTGGGCTTCTGGCGGTGGCATGCGGGAGTGGAACAGCGCCGCGTCACGCGTGGCCCAGTTGCCCACCAGGAACAGCACCAGCACGGCGACCAGAAAGAGCCGCAGCGGCGGGATCTGCGGCGCTCGTTTGCCGGCCAGGTAATCGCGCGTCAGGCGGGCCGGGGTGCCGGCCAGCCGCCGCAACGTGCGCCAGAGGCGGCCGTCGGCGTGGAAGAAGTCCCCCAGGGCCTCTCCGGCCAGGTAGGTCGCCTTGTGGTGGTAGTCGTGCGCGGCCTGGCCGCAGGCGTGGCACCAGCCACCCTGCAGGGCCGTGTCGCAGTTGTAGCAGACTGCCCCGGCCGGTGCGTCCGGTGTGCCGGCCAGGTCAGGATGATGCTGCCAGGCCGGGCTTGCGGGCGGTGTGGCCATGCGGCACGCCGGTCAGTTGGCCAGGGTGATGTCGACCCGGCGGCTTTCCACGCCCGGGTCCTGGCCGGTCTGGCCGCGTCCCTGCTGCGCGATACGGCCGGGCGCTATCCCGTCAGCGCCCAGCGCGTCGGCCACGCGCTGGGCGCGCTGCCGGGAGAGCACCACGTCGTCCGGCTTGGAGCCGGCGCTGTCGGTGTAGCCGAGCACCAGCACGCGTGAGCCCGGCGCAGCTTTCGCGGCGCTGGCCGCCTGGGCGATCACGTCGACCGCCTGCGGCTCGAGCTGGGAGGAGTGTTCGCTGAAAAACACCGTGTAGGCGGGCTGCTGGGCGGTTCCGCCGGTCAACGCGGCGCACGAGGCCAGCGCCAGCAGCAGGGTCGTGGTGAGGATCGGGCGCATGGTCGTTCTCCTGGCGGGGCGCGCGGATGGTGCGCTCATCGGGTGCGGGCCTTGCGGGCGGCGTAGCGGGCGTCGCGCGCGGCTTGCTGCTCGGCCTTCACCTGCAGGGCGCGGGCGGCTGCCTCTGCGGCGCGCACGGCTTCCTCGGCAGCCAGGCGGCGGGCTTCCTCGTCGCGCGCGGCCTGTTCGGCGGCCTGGCGGCGGGCTTCCTCCTCCTTGGCCGCGCGGCGCTCGACGGCGCGGGCCTCGCGCGCCTCAGCGATGGCGAGGCGTTCGGCGGCGCGTGCCTGCACCGCCGGGTCGTCCGGTGCCGGCTTGGCCTTGAACTTCTCGAGCAGCGCCTTCTTCGCGTTGGCGGAGGCGGCCTGTCGTTCCGTATAAACGTTGTCCTTGAAGGCACCCATTGTGGCTGGCTGATCCCTGTGTCGTTCTGCGGCCACGACATAACACGGTATCGGGCAGCAGTCGTCAGGGGTCAGCCGGCAGAATCAAACGTCCCGAGCGGGTGGCGGCAGGGACCACGGCCCGGGATCCCGACTGGTTCAGGCGAGCAAGCGGTTTTTCAATAAAAGAGCGTTGGGTTGAAGTTTCGGAGCGAACTGCCCGACCGAGACGGAGGCTACCTTCGACGCGCGATGGTCGGCCGTCCGGCCTTATCAATGCCAAGCCGCCTACGGCGTCGGCTCGCGCGAGCCTTGAGCAGGCCGGACGGCCGAACGAAGGGCCGACATCGAAGAAAGCCGGAGAAAATAGCCACCTGGCGATACTTGGAAGCGACAAGGGTGTTCGCTGCGAGACTTGAGTCCGAAAGCCAAATTCTGCTCCCTGCCGCGCGTGCTGCAGAAACCTCCGCGACAGCCGGACCAAAAGTTTTTTGCTGCTTTTTTTCAAAAAAGCAGGCCTTGCCTTCCTTGCCGGCTTCCAAGAGTGGTCGCGCCGAGTCTGGGAGACTTGTGGCAGCGCGTGGTTGGTATTCGCGGGCGCGGCGTGCAACATGCAATGCCCGTCCATTTGCCGAGGTCGCCGTCTTGATCCGCACCGCTTTTATGGCCGCTCTCGCCTGCACCCTGTTGGCGGGCAGGGCGGCGGCGGCGGACCACGTCGCCTTCGGCATCGACTGGCTGGCAGAGGCGGAGTACGGCGGCTACTACCAGGCGGTGGCCGAGGGCATCTACGCCAGGCACGGACTGGACGTGACCATCCGCCAGGGCGGCCCGCAGGTGAACCAAGCGCAGTTGCTCATGGGCGGCCGGCTGGACTTCGCCATCGCCGGCAACAGCTTCATCGCGCTGAACTTCGCCACCGAAGGGCTGCCGTTCGTGGCAGTGGCGGCGATCTTCCAGAAAGATCCCTCGGTGATCATCGCCCACCCGGGCACCGGGCACGACAGCTTCGCCGACCTGAAAGGCGCGCCGATCATGATCGGCGCGGACACGCGGGTGGGCTGGTGGGCGTTCATGAAGGCCCGCTTCGGCTACACCGACGCCCAGATACGCCCCTACGCCTTCAGCCTCGCACCATTCCTGGCCAGCAAGGACGCGGTGCAGCAGGGCTATCTCGGGTCAGAGCCGTTCCTGGCCAAGCAGCAGGGCGGGTTCGACCCGGTGGTGCTGCTGCTCTCGGACGCTGGCTTCTCCGGCTACGCCAGCGTCATCACCACCAGCCAGGCGCTGGTGCGCACCAACCCGGGGCTGGTGCAGCGCTTCGTGGACGCCACCGCCGAGGGCTGGCAGTCCTACCTGGAGAGCGACCCGAAGCCGGGCAACACGCTGATCAAGCAGGCCAACCCCGACATGACCGACGCGCTGCTGGATTACGGGCGCGAGGCGATCCGCTCGCACGGCATCGTCGAGTCGGGCGACGCGGAGACCGGGGGCATTGGCACGATGACGGATGTGCGCTGGCAGGATTTTGCCGCGTCCATGGTGCAGGCGGGGCTGTACCCCGCGAGTTTGGACGTGCATCGGGCTTACACGTTGCAGTTCGTGCATCAGCCTAAGCCGGCTGCGCCTACACTGCCTTAGAAAACAAGCAAGCAGTTCTTTTTTGAAGAAAAGAACCAAAAAACTTTTGTCTCCGTCGCGTGTGCGTCGTGGACGCGTGTCGTCTCAACGGCCCGCGACAGCGCTCGTAAAAGCTTTTTGCTTCTTTTTCTCGAAAAAGAAGGCCTTGCTTCCTCCTGTTGCCTCGGTTCGCACCGGCGTGCTGGACCTGCACGGCGTCGGCCGCCGCTTCGCCAGCGGCGTGTTGGCACTGGACGGGATCGACCTGCGTGTCGGGCAAGGCGAGTTCCTGGTGCTGCTGGGCCCGTCCGGCTGCGGAAAGTCCACGCTGCTGCGCCTGATCGCCGGGTTGGAGGCGCCCACTGCGGGGGAGCTCGTGTGGGCGGGGGAGAAGCCGCACGCCGGCGAGGTGGGATTCGTGTTCCAGGACCCGGTGCTGATGCCGTGGGGCTCGGCGCTGGACAACGTGGCGTTGCCGTTGCGCCTGCGAGGTCGGCCGGATGCCAGGGCCGTGGCGCTCGACGCGCTGAAGCAGGTGGGTCTCGCGGAGTTCGCGCAGGCGCGGCCGGCGACGTTGTCAGGCGGCATGCGGATGCGGGTCTCGATCGCGCGCGCTCTGGCCTCGCGGCCGCGGCTGCTGCTGATGGACGAGCCGTTCGCCGCACTCGACGAGTTCACCCGGCACAGGTTGCAGGACGAGTGCCTGGCGCTGGTGGCCGAACTCGGCTGCACCACGGTGTTCGTCACGCACTCGCTGTACGAGGCGGCGTATTTGGCCACGCGAGTGGTGCTGATGTCGCCGCGGCCGGGGCGGATTGCGGCGGAGTTTGCCGGGACGTCGCCCAGCGAGCGGGCGCGGGTTGGGGAGGCGTTCGCGGCGCGAGTGGCGGTGTTGTCCGACGCGGTGCAGGGGTTGCGTGTGGAGGTGTGAGCGAGAAGTTTGCCGATCGCGACCGCTTCTTCTACCAGCGGCTCTCGTTTGGCCGTTGGCGTCCGGCAAGAAAGGCAGCCATCCAAGAAGCTGCAAAAACTTGTCACTACTACTGCGGAGATTACTGCATTGCGCCGCTTGAAGACAATAGATTCCCTGTTTTTAACAGAGAACCGCTTTCGATTGCCTTGAACATGCCAGACTTTGCATGGGTCGACTCGTGCTGGACGCGGACGTTCATGTTCGTGATGCTAAGTGAGTGATCGGTGTCATGACACAGCTTCCGGTGAGCACTTCGAGACTGACCCTCAGACTGCTTAGGCCGAATGACGCGGTCCATGTCTCAGGCCTGATGACTTCTGCGGTCAGCCGGTGGCTCACGAATTTTCCGGTCCCGTTCGACCTGGATCAAGCCCGGGAACGTATGTTCCGCTTGCGAAAGGCACAGTGTGACGGCAAGGCTTTCGTCCTGGCGATCGAGCGCCGTAGCGATCCGGCGTTCCTTGGCTGGTTCGGCGTCTACCGAGGTGCCGATCCCGCCTGCGGCGTGCTCGGATACTGGCTAGGCGAGCACTTTCAGAATCTAGGCTACATGACGGAAGCTGCGCCGGTTGCGCTGGATGCTGCTGCTGCCGAGCTTCGGCTCAAGGCAGTCCAGGCCCATGTCCACCCCGACAACATCGCATCGATTGCGATCCTGCGTAGATTGGGCCTGCATGTAGTTGGGGAAGACCTCATACATGCGTCAGCCCGTCAACGCGACGAACGATGTCTGCGTCTCTTCAAACGACTGCATGCATGAGCTCCGCCATCTCTCCCCGGAGTAGGAGCGCGTTGAACAGTCCGCGACAGCCGAACAAAAGTTTTTTGCTTCCCGTTTTCAAAAAGGAAGGCCTTGCTTTCGTTTCTTTCTCCCTGGCGTTAGCTTTATGGCAAATCCTGGTCACGGTCCTAGCCGTCCCCGTCTACCTGGTCCCCACACCGCTAGCCATCCTGCGGGCCTTCACCACCGATGCCCCCGGCCTGCTGCGCGCCATGCTCGCGACGCTGTCGGTCACTGGCGCGGCGTTGTTGCTCGCCTGCGTGGTGGGCGTGGCGATGGCGGCCGCCATGTCGGCCAGCCGCTGGGCGCGCGCCGCCTTGGCACCGTGGGCGGTGATCCTGCAGGTGACGCCGGTGGTGGCCGTCGCCCCGCTGATCATCGTGTGGATCGGCGACCCGTTCGCAGCCATGGTGGTGTGCGCCACGGTGGTCGCGTTCTTCCCGGTATACTCCAACACCGCGGCCGGGCTGGCGGCCGCGCCGGGCGAGCTGCTGGACCTGTTCCGCCTGAACGGCGCCTCGCGCTGGCAGGAGATCAGGCTGCTGCGGCTGCCAGCGGCGGTGCCGTATTTCCTGGCCGGGCTGCGGGTGTCCGGCGGGCTCGCATTGGTGGGCGCAGTGGTGGCGGAGTTCGTGACCGGCGCCGGCGGGGTCGCCTCCGGGCTGGCGTTCCGGATTCTGGAAGCGGGCTACCGGCTGCAGACGGCGCGGATGTTTGCGGCTCTTGCTTTGCTGTCCGCGGCGGGGCTGGCGATCAGCGCCGGGCTGGGCTGGCTGAGCCGGCGGTTGCTGCGGCGTTACGGCTAGGGGTTTGCCGCTGTGCTCAGGCGGGATAGGTTGCCGCCATGCCAAAGCCACAGCGTAAATTGACCGACGGCCAGCGCGCCTACGAGGAAAAGCGGGCCGCAAAGGCGGGGATGTCGCTGGAGAAATGGCTGACGCTGAAGGACCGCGAGGCGGAGCAGGTCGCACGGGCGGAGATCAAGGCTCGCAAAGCAGCCGAGCCGGCCAAGCCGCCGGGGTTTCTCAAGCGGTTGATCGAGCGGGGGCACAAGCCGCTGAGTGGGAAGTAAGCAAGGCCTTCTTTTCTGAAGAAAAGAAGCAAAGGACCTTTGTCTCGGCCGTCGCGGGGTCTCTTCAGACGGGAGCCCAAATGACAAAAGCTTTTTGGTTCTTTTCTTCAAGAAAGAACTGCTTTCTTTTGCTTCCTTGACCCTCGTCGTCCACGCCGACTGGAGCAAGCACGCCGCCAAGCGCTGGATGTCGGTGATCCGCCCCGATACCGCCGGCTGGCGCGTGGGTGCGCCGGAGCCGGTAGGCGACACGGCCGATTTGCTGGACAGGCTGCGCGCCAGGGCCGGCGGTGCGGCGGTGGCGTTCGGCATAGACTGCCCGATCGGGCTGCCGCGCGCCTACGCCGCGCTGCACGCGCGCGCGGCGGACTTCCCGGCGTTCCTGCGCGGGCTTGGCGCGCGATCGGGCTTCACCGACGTGGCAAGCACGCTGGACGAGGTGTCCGCGCAACGCCCGTTCTACCCGGCGCGCGGGGTTGCGGGGATGACTCGCCTGTCGCACGCGCTGGCGTTGGGGCTGGCGGACGCGCACGCGCTCTGCCGGGCCTGCGACATGGCCACGGCAGAGCGGCCGGCCGGCGCGCCGGTGTTCTGGACTCTCGGCGCCAACCAGTCCGGCAAGGCGGCGATCGCTGCCTGGCAGGAGCTGATCGGGCCGGCGCTGCGCGGGCCGGCACCGCCGAAGCTGTGGCCGTTCGAGGGCAGGTTGTGTGCACTGCTGCAGCCGGGTGAAGTGGTGATCGCCGAGACCTACCCCGCCGAGGCGATGCGGCACCTGGACGTGGCCCGCGTCGGCAGCAAGCGCCGGCAAGCCGATCGGGTGGCGTGCGCGTCGGCGCTTCGCGCGGCAATCGAGCGGCTAGGGGGCGTGGCGGACGCGGACGCGGCGGCGGCGATCGCGGACGGGTTCGGAAGCGATGCCGCGGGCGAGGACAGGATGGATTGCCTGCTGGGGGCGCTGTGCGTGCTGGGCGTGGTGAGTGGGGCGCGGACGGATTGGGTGCCGGATGATCCCTGGGTGACGACGTGGGAAGGGTGGGTGCTTGGGCAGAACGTTTTGCCGAGAAAGGAAGCAGTTGTTTTTTGAAGAAGAACCTAAAAACTTTTGCGTCATTGGGTGCGTGCTGTTGCGGCGTCGTTTTCATCCATCAATCGCGTGTCGGACGTTTCAACCTGACGCACCTACCGGGAGCAAAAGTTCCTGCTTTCTCACGTCAGTGCCCCGCGCTAGGCTTCGCCCCTTTTCCAGGCCGAACACTCGACAGCATGAACGTAAACGGCACGATGCAGAACGCCGCCGCCGCGCAGATCTGGAACACGTCCGAGTAGGCCAGCACCGACGCCTGCGTGCGCAACGTCTGATAGACCAGCCCCACCGCGGTGTCGCGCGTGGTGGAGGCAGCATGGCCCATGCTGAGCAGGCTAGCTTGGTCCTGTTGCAGGAGCGCGTTGTAGGGCTGGTTCAGCGGCGTCAGCCAGCGCGACAGGTAGGCCGTGTGGACCTGCGTGCGCGTGGTGATCAGCGATGTGGCCACGGATATGCCGATGGAGCCGCTGACGTTGCGGAACATCGTGTAAAGTGCCGCGGCGTCACCGTTGAGCTCTCGCGGCAACGTCGAGTAGGCAACTACCGAGATCGGCACGAACATGAAGGCGAGGCCCAAAGTCTGCGAGGCACGGATGAGGGCGAGGTTCAGGAAGGTCGGGTTTGGCGTGAGGTGACTCGAATAGAGCAGTGCGAAGCCCATGATGGTGAAGCCGACGGTAATCAGCCATTTGGTAGGAATGAGCGGCAATATTCGGCCGATAAGCGGGATCAGCACGATGATTACCACGCCGCCCGGCGAGAGGATCAGTCCGGCCAGCGTGGCCGTGTAGCCGATCACCTGCTGGGCGAATTGCGGGATGATGACGGCGCTCGAGTACAGGATGAACCCCATCGCGGCGATGAAGGTGACGCCGAGGGCGAAGTTGCGGTCGCCCATCACGTGCAGGTTCACCACCGGCTTCTTGGCAGTCAGCAGCCAGCCCACGGCGCCGGTGATGCCGAGGAACGCGAGCAGCAGCATGACGCGGATGAACGGCGAGGCGAGCCAGTCCTCGTCCTCACCGCGGTCGAGTGCCACCTGCAGCGAGCCAAGCCCCAGCGTGATCAGCGAGATGCCGATGTAGTCGATGCCGCGGCTGCGCTTGTTCTTGATCCACGGCGGATCTTCCACGAGTGCGGCGACACCGAAAACGCCGAGTATGCCGATGGGCACGTTGATGAAGAAGATCCAGCGCCAGCTGAAATTGTCGGTGATGTAGCCGCCCAGGGTCGGGCCGAGAATGGGGGCCACGATGGTGGCGATGGCGACCACGCCCAGCGCCTTGCCGCGCTGCGCCGGCTCGAAGGTGTCCAGGATGATAGATTGCTGGTTGGGCTGCAGTCCGCCGCCGAAGAAGCCTTGCATCAGCCGAAAGATGATCAGCTCCGGCAAGGACTGCGACGTGCCGCACAGGAACGAGCAGACGGTGAACATGCCGATGCAGATGAGGAAGTAGCGCTTGCGGCCGAACACGTCCGACAGCCAGCCGCTAATGGTCAGCACGATGCCATTAGCGACCAGGTAGCTGGTGAGCGCCCAGGTGGAGTCGTCGTAGCTGGAGGAGAGGCTGCCGGCGATATGCGGCAGTGAGACGTTGACGATGGTGGTGTCGAGCACCTCCATGAAGGCGGCGACGGTCACCACCACGGCGATCAGCCAGGGGTTGGCCTTTGGCTTCCAGCCGGTGCCCTGCGAGCCGCTCATGTCGTGTTATCCTGAACCAGAAGAAAGGCCTTCCTTTTCGAGAAAAAGAAGCAAGCTTTTGTCACGGCTGTCGCAGAGTCTCCCGTAGACGGGTACCCAGGAGACAAAAGTTTTTTGGTTCTTTTTTTCAAAAAAGAACTGCTTGCTCACTTAAGATCAACAATCGGCTCGACAGAAATGCCCAGAGGCAAAGGCAAGTTCGGATCCAGCCCGCCATCGATGTCGATCTTCACCGGCACGCGCTGCACGATCTTGACGAAGTTGCCGGTGGCGTTCTCCGGCGGAAACGCAGTGAACTTGCTGCCCGAGCCGAGTTGCACGCTGTCGACGTGGCCGGTGAGCTTCAGCGATGGGTAGGCATCCACGTCGATCTTGACGTGCTGGCCCGGGCGCATGCGGTTCAGCTGGTTCTCCTTAAAGTTCGCGGTGATCCAGAATTCCGGCGAGACGATGGAGAAGATCTGCTGGCCGGGGGTGACGTAGTTGCCCTGTTCCACGTTGCGACGGGTGATCCAGCCGTCCTGCGGCGCACGCACGACGCACCATTCAAGGTTGAGCTGCGCCTGGATCAGGTTGGCTTGGGAGACCGACAGCGAGCCCTTCAGTTGCTGGATGGACGCGTTGCTCTGCTCGACGTTCGGCTTGACCGGGGTTGCCTGCGCCACGGCGGCTTCGGCCACGGCAACCTGGGCTTCGGCGGAGCGCAGTGCCGCGGTCGCGTAGTCCACCTGCTGGCCGCTCGTCGCCGCGCGTGGGATGGATTGCTGGCGCTTGTAGTCGGTCTGCGCCTTGAACAGGGTGGCCTGCGCGTCCAGCAACTGCGCCTTGGCGGATTGCAGGCGGGCGGGGAAGCTGACCTGGGCGACCGCGTAGGCTTGGGTGGCGGCGGCGGACTGGCCGCGGCTGGCGACGATCTGGCCCTGCGCCTGCTCGAGCGCCGCCTGATACTGGCGCGGGTCGATGTGGATCAGCGGGTCGCCGCGGTGGACGAACTGGTTGTCGTTGACGTCGAGCGAGACGACCTGCCCGGTGACGCGCGGTGCGATGGTGACGGCGCGACCGTCCGTGTAGGCGTCGTCGGTCGTCTCGATGTCCTTGGTGGACTGCCAGTAGTAGATGCCGCCGGCGATCAGGCCGATCAGGATGATCACCATGCCGATCCGCACGAAGGGCCGGGCACGCTGGCGCCGCTGCTCCTGCTTGCGGTCGGCGTCCTCCTGGCGGCGTTTGTCCTGGTCCTGCTGGTTCGGCTGGCCCTGGCTACCTTGCTTGGGCGGCTGGGCCCCCTGGTCCGCCCGCGGCGGGGCGGCCGGCTGATCGTGAGCGGGCTCGATATCGGCCATCTGGGTCTCGCGGCTTCTGACCGACCGGTTCGGTCAGCGGGTTGGTGAGTTGAGACTAGTCGGATCGGGCGCTGGGGCAAGTGGGGGGCTGCCACTCGTGCGTAAGCGAGGCAAGCAAGCGGTTCTTTTTTGAACAAAAGAACAAGAAAATTTTTGCTTTCGTGGGACGCGTCGTTTGAGGCGTGGTGTCTCAGCCATCCGCGACAGCCGTTGCAAAAGCTTTTTGCTTCTTTTTCTCGAAAAAGAAGGCCTTGCTTTCTTACTGCGCCGCTACGGGCTCGTTGCTGAACGCCTGCGTACGCACCAGCCGCCCGTAAAGCCCGTCGCGCGCCATCAGCTCCGCGTGGGTGCCCTGCTCGACCGCCTGGCCGTCCGCCATGGCGACCACGAGGTCCGCGTCCCGCACGGTGGACAGCCGGTGGGCGACGATGATGGTGGTGCGGCCGGCGCGCAGCCGGGCGAGTGCCGTCTGCACCGCGGCCTCGCTTTCGGCGTCCAGCGCGCTGGTGGCTTCGTCCAGCAGCAGGATGCGCGGGTTGCGCAGCAGGGCGCGCGCCAGAGCCACGCGCTGGCGCTGGCCCCCCGACAGCAGCGAGCCGCCGGTGCCCACGCGTGTGTGCAAGCCGGAGGGCAGAGCGCGGATGAAGTCGGCGGCAGAGGCGGCCTCGGCGGCGTCCCAGACCTCCGCCTCGACGGCCTGCGGGCGGCCCATGCGGATGTTGGCGCCGACCGTGTCGTCGAACAGCAGCACGTCCTGGCCGACATAGGCGATGGCGTCGCGCAGGCTGGCCAAGGTGACGGTGCGGACGTCCGCACCGTCCAGCAGCACGGCGCCGCTGGTCACGTCCTTCAGGCGCGGGATCAGGGTCAGCGCGGTGGACTTGCCGGCGCCCGACGCGCCGACGAGGGCGACGGTGAGGCCGGGCGTCGCCTCGAAGCTCAGCCCGTCCAGGCCGGTACGGCCGTCCGGGTAGACGAAGCCCACGTGGCGGAACATGAGGTGGCCGCGACCCGGCGGCAGCGTCCGTGCGTCCGGCCGGTCCAGGATGGTGGCGGATTCGTCGATGACGGAGAACACTCGCACCAGGCCGGCCATGCCCTCCTGCAGCGCCGAGTTCAGCGCGCCGAGCGCACGGACGGGGCGGGAGGCGAGCAGCAGGGCGGCGACGAAGCCGGTGAAGTTGCCCAGCGTGGCGCCGCCATGCGCCGCACGCCAGCCGGCGAAGCCCAGCACGGCCGCCACCGCGGCGCCGCCGAGGACCTCGAGGAACGGGTCCACCCGGGCGCGGCTGCGGTTCATCCGTACCAGCGACTGATAGAGCGACTGGAACATGACGCCGGCGCGGGCGCTCTCGGCCTCCTCCAGCCGGTAGGCGCGCACGGTGCGGGCCTGGGCGAAGCTCTCGTGCAGCAGGGTGGCGGTCTCGCCCATGCGCTCCTGCATGCCGCCGGAGGCACGGCGGACGCGCTTGCCGACGCGCTGGATGGGCAGGGCCGCCAGCGGGTAGAGGCAGGCGGCGACCAGGCTGAACTCCCAGTCCAGGTAGAACATGGTGCCGACCAGGCCCACTACGGTCACCACGTCGCCCACTGCGTTGACCGCGCGGATCAGCGCCTCGCGGATGGTGGCTGCGTCCGTGGTGAAACGGGCGGCGAGCGCTGCCGGCGCCTCGCGCTCCAGGCGCGCGAGGTCGGCGCGTACCAGCTGGGCGAACATGCGGTTCTGCAGCTCGCGGATGACGACGAGGACGAGCTGCTGGACCATCACCGTCTGGCCGTACTGGGCGGCGGCCTTGGCGGTGGTGATGGCCACCACCAAGGCGGGGATCTGGTAGAGGATGCGGCTGTCGTGCGCCTCGAACATGCTGAGCGCGCGCTGGATCACCACCGGGTAGACGGCGGTGAGCCCGGCCATGATGGCGGTCAGCAGCAGGACGACCAGCAGGCGGACGCGGTGGTGGCTGATGTGCTCGCGCCAGAGCCGTGCCGTCATGGCGCGCGTGGTGGTCTCGTCCTGCATTTACGCGCGCTGTATCACCGCGGCGAGGTGCCTGCCAAACTTACCCTGGTGGCCGTCTGGCGCGCGTTTGTCATGCGACAGCGTGCTACGCGCACGACGCTCCGGTGCTCACGGCCATAAAGGCCGCTCCGCTCCGGTGCTCGCAAACGCACGCCAGCCGACTCACCAGGCCGAGTTTTGCAGGCACCTCGTGCACACCGTTCGCAGGCGTTGTTGGGCTTTCAAACGACGGTGCCCAGGGGACAAGAGTTTTTTGGTTTTTCAAAAAAGAACTGCTTGCTACTCCGCCTCAGCTTCAGCCTCGTCCTCCGGTTCTGCCTCCGGCGCCGGCCTGGGCTGCAGGGTGGTGCGCAGGTGCCAGAGGCGTTCGTGGGAGGCCATCAGGGGGGCGACGATGGCTTCGCGGCGGTCCGGGGAGGGGGCGACGCGCAGCAGAACCAGCTCCAGCGTGGTCAGCAGGTCGGCTGCCACCAGCAGCTCCTGCTCCTCGCAGGCGTGGTCGAAGGCGGCCTGGATCTTGTCGCTTAACCTGCGGCTGTAGCGTTCCTGGTCCGCTGGGGAAGAGCTCGCGTGTGACATACCATCATAACCAGATCGTTCGCCCTGCGCGCTGCAGGGCGGTGGCGCAATGCATGAGTATGACGATACCGCAATGGTTTGATGTCAGCAATGTGGGGCGCCGTGGATGTCAAGCTGGTCGAGCTTACCATTCATCTGGAAGTCGCCAAAATTCATCGCGAGCTGGTCGGCGACGCCGCTGGCGAAGTAGGTCATGCCGATCTCGTAGTCCGGGGTCTCCGCGGCGGTGTCGCGGTTGAAAAACGAGATGTGCACCCGGCCGGACGGCAGGGTGGACAGCGCCGCCCATTTCTGCGGCGCCGGCTTGTGCCAGGTCTCGATGGTGACAAAGGTGTCCTGGGCGCCATCGGCGCCGCTGCCGTCGAACAGCGGGACGGAGAGGAATTTCTTGCCGGCCATGGCGGCGTCCAGCAGGGCGTTGGTGTGGGCCATCGGCAACAGGGTGCCTTCGGGCAACAACACCTTGGTGTTCTGGGGCGAGGTGTACTCCGCCTGCCCGCGGCCTCCGGAGTGTTCCAGCGTGGCGGTGCCGTCGAGCTGTTCGGTGACTGCCTGGTCGGTGACCTGCTTGGTGTGGAAGTCCAGGTGGGTGCCGTCCTTGGCCTCCAGCGTCGCGTAGTCGTTCACCATGTGGATGTCCTGGCCATCCTTGTTGGTGATGTCGATGACCAGGTGCTGCGAGGTGGTCCAGGCCGTGCAGGAGTCGGTGACGTCGTAGGTCATGGTGCCGTGTGCGGCCATCACGGTCTGTTCCTTCGAGGTGTCCAGCGTGAGGGTGTAGACGGCGTGGTGTGCGGCCAGCGGCGCGGCGTGGGCGGCGGGGCCGGCTGAGAGCGCCAGTAACGGGCACAGGGACCAGGTCAGGGTGGCCAGGTGGCGCATGCGTGGGCGGCTCCGGTGGCGGGCGGGGGCCACACATAGGGCGGCAGGCCCAGGGACGCCAGCGCGCGCCGGCGGCCACCATCCTGCGACGCGCCGGCCGCCGCCGCTGGTGCGTGCCCGTTTCCGTCAGCGTGGACGGCATGGCGAGCGTGTCGTCGGCGCTGATCGATACGTACGACAAGGCGCTCTACGACCAGTCGCAGAACAACGTTTGGGCCGCTCCAACCCATTCGCGGCTTGGCCAGCGATCGCTGCCAGTCGCCGTCACCCTGCAGCCCTGGAGCATGACCGTGCTTCGGCTCACGCCCTGACCGCCGGCGCGCGGCGGCAGCATGCACTGCGGAGTGGCCCGCGCGACTGCCAAATAGGGCATCGGGGCTGAGTGCTGGCAGCCTATAGAGAGCAAGCAAGCAAGGACTGCTTTTTTGAAAAAAAGCAGCAAAAAACTTTTATTCTTGCTGTCGCGATGGTCAGCAACGCGCGCGTTTACGAAGAAAACTTTTGGTTCGCTGAACTCACGTCCGAGCGAACGCCGTCAGCGATCTAACATCGCTCGGCGGCGACAGCTTTGTCTTTGTTTTATGTCAGTCTTTCAATCGGCCGTCCGGCCAGCTCGATGCTCGCGTAACAACCGCCGTAGGCGGCTTGGTAAGCCAGCCGGCCGAACGACGTGCGCGCGTCAAAGATTGGCCTCCGTCCCGGTCGGGTGTTCGCTCCGCAAGCTGGATCCGTCTTCCAGGAATGCTTGCTCCATCTTGGCCATCCCGGGTCGGCACGATACTTAGTGGCGAGCCTCGCCACGTTCTGGTCATTTACGCGCGTGTAGAGGCCACGGCTTCCTGCAGCTTGTAGTTTTGTCGAACATAATCAGTGCTTTGCTGGCATGGCACGGCTGATGCAACTGGTCTGGCAGGTCTGAAACAGACCGGGACCTTTGATCGGAGACAACCGCCATGACAACGCTGAGCTTCAACCAGGCCGACATTTACTTCAGCAACGCCCGTGCACCGCGGGCCTCGTTCGCCGCTCGCCTTGCTACCCTGCAGGCTCGCCATGAGCAGGCTCTGCATCACGCCAAAATCGGCGGTGTGGTTGCGCGCGGCGCGTTGGCGCTGGTGCCCTTCTTGACGTTGGCGTGGGTGTTCGTAGCGCTCTGATCGGGTATTCTACCAGGATCCGCCATCAGGTTGCCTTCGATGTCCACGAGAACGCTACCTGAGTGTTCTCTACCCGCCTCGGTTTGCTCAACCTGGCTGGCAAGAGCGATTGCGGTGCCTGGAGGCAAGGCAAGCAGTTCTCTTTTGAAAAAAGAACCGAAAAACTTTTGCTCTCGTCGGTGCCGACATCTCAGACGTGGTGTTTCAGCCTGCAGCGACAGCCGGAGCAAAAGCTTTTTGCTTCTTTTTCTCGAAAAAGAAGGCCTTCCTTCCTCGTCGCAAGCTGCTCACCCATCAGAGATCGCGCAACGAAGCCACGACTTAACCGATGGGACGCAACCTGGGCTCACGGACGTGTATCTTGTAGACCGGCCAGGGCCGCCTGGCTGATCGACGGATTGGCCCGGCCTACGACGCATGGCAAGCGTGAACACCGCCCGGGGCAACTGGCCAGGACCTTCGCCGTAGTGGCGCCAACGCGTTGGACGCTCGGTCCATCGCATGAGGAGCCCCAGCATGCCGACAGTCGCCGGTTACGCCGCAAACCATTCTTTCAGCAACCTCAAGCCGACCACCATTGAGCGCGACGACCCGCGCCCCAACGAGGTGGAGATCGAGGTGCTGTTCTGCGGCGTCTGCCACTCCGACATACATCAGGTCCGCAACGAGTGGGGTAACACCGTCTATCCCTGCATGCCCGGTCACGAAGTCGTCGGCCGCGTCTCGCGCGCCGGCGCCAGCGTCAGCCGCCACAAGGTGGGCGACATGGTGGGCGTCGGCTGCATGATCGACAGCTGCCGGCACTGCGAGCCGTGCACGTCGCACGAGGAGAACTACTGCGAGGGGCCGAACAGCTGGCTGGCCACCTACAACGGCCCGATGGTGCCGGCGAAGAAGTCGCCCGACGGCAAGAACAGCTACGGGCGGGACAACACGTTCGGCGGCTACTCTGCCTCCGTGGTGGTGCCAGAAGATTTCGTGCTGAAGATTCCCTCCACGCTGAAGCCGGAAGTGGCCGCCCCCATCCTGTGCGCGGGTGTGACGACCTACTCGCCGATGAAGCACTGGGGGGTGAAGGCGGGCGACAAGGTGGGCATCATCGGGTTCGGCGGCTTAGGCGACATGGCCGCCAAGCTGGCGCATGCGATGGGCGCCGAGGTGACGATGTTTACCCGCACCAAGGAGAAGCTGGAAGAGGGCCGCCGGCTGGGTGTCAAGGTGGTGCTGGAGAGCGATGCCGACGCTATGAAGACGCTGAAGAGCAGCTTCGACTTCATGCTGAGCACGGTGCCGGAGAAGCACGACGTGAACCCGTTCGTGGAGCTGCTCAAGCGCGACTGCACGTTGGTGATCGTGGGCGCGCTGGAGCCGATGGCGGGCGTGAACAACCAGGAGGTGGCGTTCCACCGCAAGCGGGTGGCCGGCTCGCTGATCGGCAGCATTGCGGACACGCAGGAAGTGCTGGATTTCTGCGCCGAGCACGGCGTGGGGCCGGACGTGCAGGTGATCCCGATCCAGGAGATCAACCACGCTTACAAGGAAGTGGTGAAGGGCGACGTGCGGTTTCGGTATGTGATCGACATGCAGTCGCTCAAGAACGAAGAGGCGTAACGAAGGTCTTCTTTTTCAAAATAGAAGCAAAAAACTTTTGCGCCTGCTGTCTCGGAAAGCTGAACGACACGCTTCAACTCGACGAGCCCAAGGAGCAAAAGTTTTTTGGTTTTTTTTCAAAAAAGAACCGCTTTCTTTCAGTCAGCCGCTGCGGCGTAACTCTCCACCGGAGCGCAAGTGCAAGCCAGGTTTCGGTCACCATACGCGTTGTCCACGCGCTTGACCGGCGGCCAGAACTTCGTCGCGTTTGTAACTGCGGGATACGCGGCCTCCTCACGAGTGTAGGCGTGTCGCCAGGCCGACGCGGTGACTTCGGCCGCCGTGTGCGGCGCGTGGCGGAGAGGGTTGTCGGTGCGGTCGGCGGCGCCGGATTCGATGGCGGCGATCTCGGCGCGGATGGCGATCATGGCGTCGCAGAAGCGGTCGATCTCTGCGCGGGGCTCGCTTTCGGTGGGTTCGACCATCAGCGTGCCTGGCACGGGCCAGGACATCGTGGGCGCGTGGAAGCCGTAATCCTGCAGACGCTTGGCAACGTCTTCAACCTGAATGCCGGCGCTTAGCACGAAGCCGCGGCAGTCCAGGATGCATTCGTGCGCGACGGTGCTGTTCTCGCCGCGGTAGAGGATGGGGAAGTGCGGTGCGAGGCGGGCGGCGATGTAGTTGGCGTTGAGGATGGCGATTTCGGTCGCGCGTTTCAGGCCGGCGGGACCCATCAGGCGGATGTAGGCGTAGCTGATCGGCAGGATGGAGGCGCTGCCGAACGGGGCGGCGCTGACCGGGCCGATGCCGGTGGCGGGGCCTGCGTCCGGGCGCTGCGGGTGGTTGGGGAGGTAGGGGGCGAGGTGTTCGGCCACCCCGATCGGGCCCACGCCGGGGCCGCCGCCGCCGTGCGGGATGCAGAAGGTCTTGTGCAGGTTAAGGTGGCAGACGTCGGCGCCGATGCGGCCTGGGCTGGTGAGGCCGAGCTGGGCGTTGAGGTTTGCGCCGTCCAGGTAGACTTGGCCGCCATGGGCGTGGACGACGTCGCAGATCTCGGCAATGCCGGCCTCGAAGACGCCGTGGGTGCTGGGGTAGGTGACCATCAGGGCAGCCAGCGTGTGCGCGTGTTTTTCGGCTTTGGCGCGCAGGTCGGCCAGGTCGATGTTGCCCTCACGGTCGCAGCCGACGACGACGATGCGCAGGCCGGCCATGGCCGCGCTGGCGGGGTTGGTGCCGTGGGCGCTGCTGGGGATCAGGCAGGTCAGGCGGTCCGCATCGCCGCGCGCCTCGTGGTAGGCGCGGATGGCGAGCAGGCCGGCGTACTCGCCCTGGCTGCCGGCGTTGGGCTGCAGGCTGACGCTGTGGAAGCCGGTGACGCGCGCGAGCCAGCCAGCGAGGTTCGTGATGAGGGTGGCGTAGCCTCTGGTCTGCTCGGGCGGGGCGAAGGGGTGGATGTTGGCGAAGCCCGGCCAGGTGATCGGCAGCATCTCGGCGGTAGCGTTCAGCTTCATGGTGCAGGAGCCGAGCGGGATCATGCCGCGGTTCAGCGCCACGTCCTGGTCTTCGAGGCGCTTGAGGTAGCGCAGCATCGCGTGTTCGGCGTGGTGGGCGGTGAAGACGGGGTGGGTGAGGTACGGGCTGGTGCGGGTGAGCGTGGCGGGGACGGACGGGGCGGCGTTGCCGGGCGTTGCGTCGAACAGGGTGCAGAGGCGGGTGAGCTCGTCGCTCGTGACGGTTTCGTCCAGGGAGATGGCGACCGAAATCGCGTCGAGGCGGCGGAGGTTGAAGCCGGCGTCGAGCGCGCGCGCCATCAGGGCGTCGGTTCGGGCGCTGGTCTCGATGGTGATGGTGTCGAAGAAGTCGTCGTGACGAATCGTGTAGCCGGCGCCGGTGGCGGCGGTGGCGAGCAGGCGAGTCATCAGGTTGACCCGGCGGGCGATGCGCAGCAGGCCGGCGGGGCCGTGCCAGACGGCGTAGAAACCGGCGATGACCGCGAGCAGCACCTGGGCGGTGCAGATGTTGCTGGTGGCCTTTTCGCGGCGGATGTGCTGCTCGCGGGTCTGCAGTGCCAGGCGCAGCGCGGGGTTGCCGGCAGCGTCGATGCTGCGGCCGACGATCCGGCCGGGCACCTGGCGGCGGTAGGCCTCCGCGGTGGCGAAGAAGCCGGCGTGCGGGCCGCCGAAGCCCATCGGCACGCCGAAGCGCTGGGCGGAACCGACGGCGACGTCCGCACCCATCTCGCCGGGCGAGGTGAGCACGGCGAGGCTGAGCAGGTCGGCCGCCACGATGGCCAGGGCGTTGCAGGCATGCGCGGCGGCGATCTCGGCGTGCAACGGGCGGATGGCGCCGGTGGTGCCGGGGTATTGCAGCACCAGGGCGAACGGGTTGGCGGCGCCGATGGCGGCCACGTCGCCGTGCGCTACGTCCACCAGCGTCCAGCCGAGCGGGCGGGCGCGGGTGGCGAGTACCGCGCGGGTTTGCGGGTGCAGGTCGGTGGCCACCGCGATGGTGGTCGAGCCGGTGCGACAGACGGCGTGGGCCAGGGACACGGCCTCGGCGGCGGCGGTGGCCTCGTCCAGCAGGGAGGCGTTGGCGATGGGCAGGCCGGTGAGGTCGGCGATGGCGGTTTGGAAGTTGAGCAGGGCTTCGAGGCGGCCTTGCGCGATCTCGGCCTGGTAGGGGGTGTAGGCGGTGTACCAGCCGGGGTTCTCCAGCACGTTGCGCAGGATCACCGGCGGGGTGTGAGTGTTGTGGTAGCCGCAGCCGATCAGGCTTTTGGTGCGGCTGTCGTTCTGCGCGGCCAGCGCGGCCAGCTCGGCCAATACGGCGGCCTCGTCGGCGGGCGGGGGCAGTCGGGTGGCGTGGTCCGCTCGGATGCCCGGCGGGATGGTGCGGGCGACCAGCTCGTCGAGTGAGGTGACGCCGACGGTCCGGAGCATGGCCAGGATTTCGGTCTCGCTGAGACCGATATGGCGGGAGATGAAGGCGTCCCGGGCTTCCAGCGTGACCAGGTCGTCGGCGGTTTGCATGGGCTAGAGCGTCTCGAGGAAAGTCTCGTAGGCTTCCTCGTCCATCAGGGTCTCGAAATTTTCCTCGTCGCCGGGCTCCATGCGCCAGAACCAGCCCTCGCCGGTGGCGTCGCGGTTGATCAGGCCGGGGTCTTCCACGACGTTGTCGTTGATCTCGGCTATACGGCCGCCGAGCGGGGCGTAGACGTCGTTGGCGGCCTTGGTGCTCTCGACCGTGGCGACCGACTCGCCCTCGACCACCTCGCGGTCGACGGCCGGGAGCTCGATGAAGACAATGTCGCCCAACGCGTCCTGCGCGTGGTCGGTGATGCCGATGGTGAGCGTGCCGTCGTCTTCCAGGCGCACCCACTCGTGGTCCTTGGTGAAGCGTGTCTCGGCCATTAGTCCCCTCCTATTTCGCGAAACGGTGGGCGACGAAGGGCAGCTTCGTCACCGCGGCCGGCAGGTGCCGGCCTCGGACCAGCAAAGCAAGCGGGGTGCCCTCGGTTGCCAGGTCGCGGCGCACGTAGCCCATGGCGATGGGGGCACCGAGCGTGGGGGAGAAGCCGCCCGACGTGATGGTGCCGGCCTCGGTCTCGTCAGTGGCGGCGATGGTGGTGCCGGCGCGGGCAGGCGCCCGGCCGTCCGGGCGGATGCCGACGCGGACGCGGTGCGGACCGTGGGTGAGGTGGTCGCGGATGGTGGTGGCACCCAGGAAGTCGAAGTCTGCGCGGCGGCGCTTGGCGATGGTCCAGGCCAGGCCCGCCTCGATCGGGCTGGTGAGCAGGTCGATGTCCTGGCCGTAGAGGCAGAGGCCGGCTTCCAGGCGCAGCGTGTCGCGGGCGGCGAGGCCGGCCGGCGCGCATTCGGGTTCGGCGAGGAGCCTCTCGGCCAGCACCTCGGCGTGGTCCGCGGGGACGGAAATCTCGAAGCCGTCCTCGCCGGTGTAGCCGCTGCGGCTGACCCAGCAGGAGGTGCCGGCGACGTCGCAGGTGGTCACTCCCAGGAAGGGCAGGGCGGCGGCCTCGGGGGCGAGGCGGGCCATGATGGCGGCGGCAGCCGGACCCTGCAAAGCGAGCAGCCCGCGGTTGTCGTGGATTTCGGGGTCGAAGCCGTGCAGGCGGAGGTGGGTGAGGTCGGCCTCGGTGCGCGACGCGTTGAGCACGACGAAGAGGCGGTTCTGCGCGCGGGCGACCATCAGGTCGTCAATGATGCCGCCGAGCTCGTTGGTGAACAGGGCGTAGCGCTGGCGGCCGGGTGCCAGGTTGACGATGTCGGCCGGCACCAGCCGCTCGAGGTTCTGTGCCGCGTCACGTCCGTGCAGCGAGATCTGGCCCATGTGGGAGACGTCGAACAGGCTGGCGTGGGTGCGGGTGTGGGCGTGCTCGGCCAGCGTGCCGGCGTAGGAGACCGGGAGCGACCAGCCGGCGAAGCCCACCATGCGGGCGCCGAGGCGGTGGTGCAGGGCGTCGAGCGGGGTGGTGCGGAGCGGGTCTGACACGTTGTGCGGTTCCGGCGTAGTGGGTCAGGCGCCGGTTGCCCGGTTGGCTGACCCCCCTCTGTCTGCGGACCTGAGAGATTCGGGCGTGCGGCCCTTACTCCGTCGGTGCGGCGGTTGCCCGCCGGCTTTCCAGAGGTTCCGATCCTTCGCGGTCCTGGTGCCTGAGCGTTTCCGGGGGCCGGTTGCGCCTTCGGCGGCCTGCGGCGTGCGCTGGCTGCTCTCCCGCGAGGGAGTGGTGGAACACCCCGGGTATGAGCCGGGGGGTGGAAGGAAGCAAGCGCTTCTTTTTCGAGAAAAAGAAGCAAAAAGCTTTTGGTACGGCTGTCGCGGAGTCTCCGGAGACGGGTGCCCAGGGGACAAAAGTTTTTTGGTTCAGTTTTTCAAAAAAGAACTGCTTGCTTACGGAATCTTCCGCGTAGCCAGCCCAGGCGGCAGCGCCTTGCGTGCAGCCTTCTCGGCGATGCCGGAGATGCCCTCGCGCCGTTCAAGCTCGGCCCAGACCTGCGAGGGGTGGACGTTGGCCGACACCCACAGGACGAGCAGGTGGTAGAGCACGTCCGCACTTTCGGCGACGACCGCCTGGGAGTCGCCGGCCACGGCCTCGATGAGGCACTCGACGGCTTCCTCGCCGAACTTCTGGGCGACCTTGGCGGTGCCGCGGGAGAGCAGTCGGGCGGAGTGGCTGAGCGCCGGGTCGGCGTCCCGGCGGGCCTGGACCACGTCCCACAGGCGGTCGAGGACCTGGGGGGAGACGCCGGTGGCAGGGGGCAAGGCGGGGCGCTCTTCGTCGCGGCGGATTTTTTCAGCCTTCTTGGGCAATGGTGTAGGCTCCTGACTCGGCGGCGGCGGTGAAGTGGGTTGTGAGCGTCATCCGACCATTTCCATACGGAAAAGCAAATCGGGTGGGGCTTCGGGCCTGGCCAGCCCGGGCGGCTGGTCACCTCGAAGGTAGTTGGCTGCGGGGCGGCGCAGCGCGGCTTCAGCGCTGACGCGTTTCGCGCAACGCTGAACATCCTAGGAGCGCAACCGAGCATAGAAAGCACAAAGGACATTAAAAAAGAGGTTCGGGTTCCGCCAGCAGGCTGAGGCTGGAGGAACTCAAGACGTGTGCTGCTGCGGTGTCCGTCAAGCCGTCGTCGGCGACTACCGCCGCCAAGCAGCGCATTTGCCGTCAAAGCTGGGCCAAACGGATGGACCGGGATGCCGGCGGCGGTACGAGCGGCCGTGTGGGCCGGATTTGGCGGCAGAATGGCTGGCACGAAGGCGCCGATCCCGCGGTGGACGCAGTCGTAGACATATCGTAAGCATAACAAAATAGACATAGGGTGAGCCGGTTGTGACGTGCGCGCGTAGGCTGCCTGCCATCGACGGCCTGCGTGGCTGCCTGGCCATGGTGGTGGTGGCCTTTCACGTATCCGGTGCGCGGGTGCTGCAGCCTTTTGCCATCCTAGCGGTGCTGGGGTTCTTCGTGCTGTCTGGCTGGGTGCTCACCGCGGGGTGGCGGGGCGACCTGGGCGCGTTCCTGGTAAGGCGCCTGGTGCGGTTGTGGCCGGTCTATGCCGTCTGCCTGCTGGCGGGTGGTGCCATGCTGGGTGTGCGGGTATCGCCGCAGGCCTTTCTGTGGGTGCCGGGCCCGCATTACGAGGTGTTCGAGGTGTGCCTGCCGGCCTGGACACTGTTCGTGGAGGTATGGGCCGCGCCGCTGATGCCGCTGGTCGCCTGGTCCGGGCATGGCGGGCGATGGCGCACGGTGGCACTGGTGACGGGCGGCCTGTTTAGCGCGGTGCTGCTGCCGAGCGGCCTGCCGATGGCGTTCGCGGCCGGGATGGCGTGTTTCGCCACGGGTGCGCGGCTGTCCGGCGTGGCCTGGCGGTGCGCCGCGCTCGAGCATCCAGTGGCGCAGTGGCTCGGCTGCGTGTCCTACAGCCTGTATTTGACACACTGGGTGGTGTTGCAGGTGTTGCCGCTGTGGGCGGCCGCTTTGGCGATATTGCCGGTGGGGTGGGCGGTATGGTGGGCGGTAGAACGGCCGAGCATTGCGGTTTCACGTACGGTGGTCAGGGGCAAGGGAGGCAAGCAAGCGGTTCTTTTTTGAAAGAAAGAACCAAAAAACTCTTGGTCTTTTGACTTTCGGCTGTGGAAGTTTCGCGTTCCGCAAAGCCCTCCCGACGGCGTACGACAAGGAAACAAAAGTTTTCTGGTTCCTTTTTTTTCCAAGAAGAACTGCTTGCTTGCCTTACAGCCGCACCGCCAGCCCCGCCTCCGCCAGCGCGTGCTTGGCCTCTCCGATGGTGATCTTGCCAAAGTGGAAGATGCTGGCGGCCAGCAGCCCGGTCGCCCCGGCGCGCGCGCCCTCGACCAGGTGCTCCGTGGTGCCGACGCCGCCGCTGGCGATCACCGGCAAGCGCGTGGCGGCACACACGGCGCGTAGCAGCTTCAGGTCGAAGCCGGTGCGGGTGCCGTCGCGGTCCATGCTGGTGAGCAGGATCTCGCCGGCGCCGAGCGTTTCGAGCTGCCGGCACCAGGCGACGGCGTCCAGCCCGGTGGGCGTGCGGCCGCCGTGGGAGAACACCTCCCAGCTGTCCGGGCCGGTGGCGCGCGCGTCCACGGCGGCGACCACGCACTGGCTGCCGAACTGGTTAGCGGCCTCGGCGACCAGCGCGGGGCGGGCAACGGCGGCCGAGTTGATGCCGCATTTGTCGGCGCCGGCGAGCAGCAGGCGGCGCATGTCGGCCACCGAGCGGATGCCGCCGCCGACGGTGAAGGGCAGGAAGATGCGCTCGGCGGTGCGGGCGACCACGTCGAGGATGGTGTCGCGCTGTTCGTGGCTGGCGGTGATGTCGAGGAAGGTGAGCTCGTCTGCGCCGGCAGAGTCGTAGATGGCGGCCTGTTCGACCGGGTCGCCGGCGTCCTGCAGGTTGACGAAGTTGACGCCCTTTACGACACGGCCGTTGGCCACGTCGAGGCAGGGGATGAGGCGGAGTTTCAGCACGCGCCAAGTTTGGGCTGTCGACGGCGGTGTGGAAAGGCGGCGTCGTCGACGCTGGCTGATGTTGGGTTTTTTTGCCATGGACGGGCGTTGACGGCCTTCGTCGGGGACAACCTCGTAGGAGAAGCAGGCGCTTCTTTTCGAAAGAAGAAGCAAAACGCTTTCTTGCGGCTATCGCGGAACCTCCTCAGACGGGTAGCAAGGGGGCGAAAGTTTTTGGTTCTTTTCTTCAAGAAAGAACGGCTTGCCTTCCTACGTTACGGCAACAAGCTCGCTGATCCGTCCTGCCAGAGCGCTCATCTCGAACGGCTTGGTCAGAACGTGCATGCCCGGGTCGAGGTGGCCGTGGCTGAGCACGGCATTCTCTGCGTAGCCGGTGATGAAGAGGACCTTCAAATTGGCTCTCGTGGCGCGGGCGGCATCGGCAACCTGGCGTCCGTTCATGCCGCCCGGCAGGCCGACGTCGGTGACCAGCAGGTCTATGCGGGTATCCGATTGCAGCACCTCCATCGCAGTCGCACCGTCTGCCGCCTCGATGGCCGTGTAGCCCAACTCCTGCAGCACGTCGGTCACCAGCATGCGCACCGTCGGTTCGTCGTCGATGACGAGGACGGTCGCACCTTGCCTGTCTCTCGGCGCATTGATGACGTCGGATGACGTGTCCGCCTCGACGACGTTGCCGCTATGTCGGGGGAGGTAGAGGCAGACGTTCGTGCCGCGGCCGACCTCGGAGTAGATCCGCGCCTGCCCGCCCGATTGCTGGACGAAACCGTAGATCATGCTGAGGCCGAGGCCGGTTCCCTGGCCGAGCGGCTTGGTGGTGTAGAACGGGTCGAAGGCACGCGCGCTCACTTCGGGCGACATGCCGCTGCCGGTATCGGACACGCAGAGGGACACGTATTGACCGGGCGCCAGCCCGCGCTCCTGTGCGCCACGCGTGTCCAGCCACCGGTTGCCGGTCTCGATCGTCAACTTGCCGCCGTGCGGCATGGCATCACGGGCGTTGATGCACAGGTTCAGCAACGCGTTCTCAAGCTGAAAGGGATCCACCAGCGTCGGCCACAATCCGATGCCGGTCACTGCTTCGACGGTGATTGCCGGCCCCATGGTGCGGTCGATCAACTCCTGCATCCCGCGCACCAGGCGCGTGATGTCCGTGGGCTTTGGGTCGAGGGTCTGCTGGCGCGAGAACGCCAGCAGGCGGTGGGTCAGCGCGGCCGCCCGCTTGGCAGCACCTTGGGCGGCGGTGACGTAGCGGTCGATGTCGGCCAGGCGGCCCTGCGCGATGCGCGCGCTCATCAGCTCCAGGCTGCCGGTGATGCCGGTCAGCAGGTTGTTGAAGTCGTGCGCCAGGCCGCCGGTGAGCTGGCCGACCGCCTCCATCTTCTGCGACTGCCGCAACGTTTCCTGTGCGGCGGCCAGCTCCGCTTCGGCGCGCACCCGGGCGGAGATGTCGATCGCGTGGTGGAACGCGCCGACGATGCGGCCCTGCTCGTCCTGTAACGGGTTGTAGGCCACTTCCCAGACCGGTTTGGAGAGGTCCGGGTCGCCGAACTCCTCGGTGACGGTGAACGCCTCGCCAGTCAGTGCACGCGCCATAAAGCCGCGCATGATGTCGGACTGGCCAGGCAGGAAGAGATCGGGGAACACGTCGCCGATCTTCACGCGGATGCTGTAGATGCGGAAGAACTCGTCGCTGTGCGCCTTGTTAAAAGCGATGAGCCGGAACGCAGTGTCGAAGGCGCACACTGGAGCGTTGTCCGACTGGACGATCTTCTCGTAGAGGCGAAGTGCCGCCGAGCGTTCGGCGAGGCGTTCCTCCAAATTGTCGTTCAGCAGCCGCACGGCGTCCGCGCCGGCCAGCCGTTCGTCGGCGTCCAGGTGAAAGGCGATCAGCTCGGCGAACAGGCGGAAGGTCCCGATCGTCTCCGGCGTGTCGACTCTGGCGGGCTTGGGATCGATGGCGCACAGGGTCCCGAAGACCTCTCCGTTGCGACGGATGATCGGCACCGAGACGTAGCTCTGGAAGCCGTACGTCTCCGGGGTTCGATGTGTGCGGTAGGCATTGTCGAGCGCCACGTTGTCGATGACCACCGGCGCCCGCCTGTCGCGCACGTCCTGGCAGATGGTCGTGCCCACTTTCAGCTCGCCGCCGGGACCCAGGCCGAAGGCGATCTGGTCCCTGGCCTGACAGACGATCCAGCGCTCGTCAGTGACCCGTGCGACGGCGGCAAAGCCCATGCCGGTGCTGCGGCACAGCACGTCCAGCATCAACGGAACGGCGCCGATCCTGGCGACCGCGTCCACATCGTCCTGGAAGTCGTGCCTGCTCACGGTGCCACGGCCTCCCAGCCGTTACTCTGACATCGCTTCGAGGCGACCTCCTGGCCCACGAGGGCGTTGGGCTGGGCGGTGAGAGAGAAGTTCCTGAAAACCTGGTTTGTCACGATTTAGGAATGCCCGGAGCGGGGTTGGGTGTCGAAATTGGTTAGGTTCGAAGGCAAGCAAGGCCTTCTTTTTTGAAAAAAAGAAGCAAAAAACTTTTAATCCCTCGGCTGTTTCTGGCGCCACGTTTTGTCCTGAGTCACCCGAACCGGTGCCGCGGGCTAGGGACGCAAAAGTTTTTTGGTTCTTTTTTCCAAAAAAGAACTGCTTGCCTTGCCTGGCTTTACAGCCCCCGATCGCGTGCCGGCAGGTGCGCCCACCTTACCGACCAGGAACCCGCACGCATGCGCCACGCCCTGCTCCTCGCAACCTCGGTGGCGGCACTTGCCTCTGCGGCCCGTGCCGAAGCGCCGTTCGACTTTGACCACGCGCCGGGCAAGCTGCCGAAGACCGTCGTGCCGGCGGCGTACCGGATCGAGATCGTCCCGGATCTGCAGAAGCTGACGTTGACGGGGCAGGAGAGCATCGACCTTGAGGTGCGAAGCGCTACGGCCAGCTTCACGCTCAACCAGGCCGGGCTGACGCTCGCCTCGGCGAAGCTGGAGGACGGCACGGCGGCGGCGATCAAGCTGGACGAAAAGCTGCAGGAGGCGACGCTCACTTTTCCTCAGCCCGTGTCGGCCGGCAAGCACACGCTCGCTATATCCTATTCCGGCCCGATCCCGCAGTCACCCGCGGGCATCTACTACGACGACTACCACGACGCCGCGGGTGCCAAGAAGCGCATGCTGGTGACGCAGTTCGAGGTGGCCGACGCGCGGCGGATGTTCCCCGGCTGGGACGAGCCGGCGTTCAAGGCGACGTTCCAGCTGTCCGTGACCCTGCAGGCCGGCCTCGCGGTAGTCTCCAACATGCCGGCGGCGGAGACGAAGCCGGCCGGTCCCGGGTTGCAGCACGTGACGTTTGCGACCACGCCGCGGATGTCCACCTACCTGCTCGCATTGCTCGCCGGGGACATGCAGGCGGTGCGCGCCCGCGCCGGTGCCACCAACCTCGCCGCCTGGGCACCGTCCGGCGAGGCCGAGCAGGGGCGCTACGCCCTGCAGGCGGAGACGGCGCTCCTGCCGTATTACAATGACTATTTCGGCGTGGACTTCCCGCTGCCCAAGCTCGACCTGATCGCCGTGCCGGGCAACTACGAGGCCGGTGCGATGGAAAACTGGGGGGCGATTACCTTCATCGACGACGCGATGCTGTTCGACCCGGCGACGTCATCGCCGGCGACACGGGAGCTTATCTACCTCGTGGTGGCGCACGAGATGGCGCATCAGTGGTCGGGCGACCTCGTCACCATGGGCTGGTGGGACAACATCTGGCTGAACGAGGGTTTCGCCACCTGGATGGAGAACAAGGCCACCGACCACTTCAACCCCGCCTGGCAGACCTGGCCGCGCCAGCACGCCGACCACGAGCAGGCGATGGCCGCGGACGCCGCACCCACCACCCACCCGATCCAGCAGGTCATCCGCGACGAGTCCGAGGCCAACTCCGCCTTCGACGTCATCAGCTACCAAAAGGGCAGCCAGATCATCCGCATGGTGGAGGACTGGATCGGCCCGGACACCTTCCGCGACGGCATGCGCCGCTACATGAAGGCGCACGCCTACGGCAACGCCACCAGCGCCGATTTGTGGGCCGCACTCGGCGCGGTCTCGCACCAGGACGTGGCCGGCATGGCCTCCACCTTTACCGAGCAGCCGGGCATCCCGCTGGTGCACGTGGCGCGCGCGTGTGCGGACGGCCACGCGCAGGTGACGCTGACGCAGGACCGCTTCACCATCCACGACCCGCACCCCAAGGCGCTCACCTGGCGGATCCCGGTCAGCGTGGGCGAGCCCGGCGGCCAGGTGCAGCATCTGTTGCTGGGCGATGCGCCCGCCACCCTGCAGGCTGGCCGTTGCGACGGCGTGCTGAAGGCGAACTGGGGCGAGAACGGCTACTACCGCACGCAATACGACGTGGCCTCGCTGCGGGCGCTGACCACGGCGTTGCCGAAGCTGGACGCGGCCGACCGGGCCAACCTGATGGGCGACCAGTTCGCCCTGTTCGTCGCCGACCGCGCGCCGCTGTCCGGCTACCTGGACCTGCTGGCGGACCTGCACGACGAGACCAGCATTGCGGTGTGGACGGACACGCTCGGCCACCTCGCGCGCATCGACACCGCGCTGATCGGGACGGCGCTGCGGCCGCGTTTTGCGGCGCTCGCCGCGGGGCTGATCCGGCCGGAGTTCACGCGGCTCGGCTGGGACGCCAAGCCAGGCGAGCCGTTCCTCGATTCGCTGCTGCGGCCGAGGCTGGTCGAAAGCCTCGGCGCGTTCCAGGACCCGGCCGTGCTCGCCGAGGCACGGCGGCGGTTCGACGCGTTTCGGCACGATCCATCTTCCCTGCCGCCGGCGCTGCGCGAACCGGTGCTGGGCATCGTCGGCCACACCGCGGACCAGGCGACCTACGACACCCTACGCAACATGGGCATCGCTGCGAGCAGCACGGAGGAGAAGCTGCGCTTCTTCTTCGCCATGGCCGCGGCGAGCGACCCGAAGCTGGTCGCCCAGACGATCGACTTCGCCGCCGCCGCCGGGCAGGTGCCGAACGGCAGGATCATCGCCGTCATCCAGGAGGTGAGCTCGGACTCCGAACAGGCGGAGCTGGTCTACAACATGACCAAGCCGGTGGCGGCGAAGATTGCGGCGGTGATACCGGCCGATGGGCTGGGCCCGTCACCGCTGGCCGCTGCGGCGTCGGGGTCGAGCGACCCTGCAACGGCGACGGCGCTGCTGGCGGATCCGTCGAGCCAGAGTTCGGCCGGGGCGCACATCTGGGCGGCAAGGATGGCCGAACGGATCAGGGCGCGCGCGGAGTTGCGGCAGCGCGTGGTGCCGCAGGTGCAGGCCTGGTTGGGGAAGGAGGCTTCTCAGTAGGCGAGCAAGCAAGCGGTTCTTTTTCGAAAAAAGAACCAAAAAACTTTCGTTTGCGTAGGGTGCGTCGGGTTGAAGCGTGTCGTTCAGCCGTCCGCGACAGCCGCGACGAGCTTCTTGCTTCTTTTTCTCGAAAAAGCAGCGCTTTCTACCTGCTTCGATTCAGCACCGCACCAAGTACCCGCCCATCGCCGCCGCGTATCGCCGCGGTGCCAGCCCGGCCGTCCTGCACGGTCGAGTGCCCACCGCGCATCACCAAAGCCACGCCGTCCAGAGCCGCGCAGACTGCACCCGTGTCGCGGTAGGGCACGGCGGGTGCGAGGTCCACCACGGCTGCGTCGACGTATTCCAACAGGGCCACGAGCAGCTCGCGCAGCCCCGCGGCGGTCACCCCGCCGAGCTGGCGGATGGAGGCCGGCAGGACCAGCACCTGCCGGTGTTCGCCGGCCACCTGCAGCGCGCCACCAAGCGAGGTCCGACGGCCCAGCACGTCCGCCAGTCCGGGCCCGTTGGCGAGCCCCAGCAGCCGGCGCAGCGAGGGGCTGCGCTGGTTGGCTTCGACCAGCACCACGCGCTTGCCGAACGCGCTGGCCAGGCACACGGCCAGGCCTCGCGCGATGGTGGTGGCGCCGTCGCCGTGCTGCAGGCCAGCGACCCCCACCGCGGTGACGCCGCCCTGGCCGGCCGCCAGGGCACGCGTTGCCAGATGGCGCAGCTCCACCTGGTCAGCGCGTAGGGCCTGGGTGCCGGCCTGCGCCACGTCGCCGGCACCGTGCGGCATCTCGCCCCGTGGCAGCAGCGGGGTTGCCGGCTGCGCCGTTCTTGCCACGGCCTTCACCACGTCCGGCAGCGGGGTCACGACGCGTGAGCCAATTGGAGGTCGTCCAGGCAGGCCAGCACCTCCAGACCGAGGTGGCGCGAGACGTCGACCCGCCGCTCGATCACCCGACGCCGGGCTTCCGCCCAGGCGGCGCTGGCCACCCCGGCGGCCAACCCCAGCAGCGCGGCCATGCCGACCAGCGTGGCGGAGGAGGGCCAGTCAGGTCCCGCGGGCGGGGTCACCTCGCTGATCTTCGGCGCGTCGCCGGCGCCGACCCAGGCGGCACTGGCGTGGAGCCGGGCGGAGGTCAGCGCGCGCGCAGCCTCGGCCACCCGTGCGGCCGCGGTGGTGCGCTCGGCCTCCAGCACCTCGGCTTCGGAGAGGCGGCGGTCGAGCGTCAGCAGCGTCGCCTCGCTGTCGGCGATGGCTGCCCGCATTGCTGACAGCCGGTCGTCCTGCGCGGCCAGGCGACCTGCGAGGACCTGCCGAACGAGGGCGTAGGTCTGCTCGCGGGTTCTGGCGGTCTCGCGGTCGAGCGCGCGCATCTCGGCGCTGTCGGCGCGGCCGGCGGCCAGCAGCGCCGAGCGCTTGTCCAGCAACGCCGCGAAGCCGCCTGCCAGCGGCGAGGCCGGCGCCGTGCCGTCAGCCGCGTCGGCGGCGTCCACCCAGCCGCCGCTCCGGTAGGCGTGGTCCACGCCGTCGATCTTGCGTTGTGCGATTTCGCGCTCCAGCCGCGCCCTGCCGAACGAAGCCCGCCGGTCGTCCAGTAGCACCTCCAGCCGGGCGCGCTCGCCCCGCAGCGCGTCCGGGTTGGTGCTGCCGGCGAGCCGGGTGTCGATGGCGGCCAGATCGCCCTGTGCGTCGCCGAGGCGGGCGGCCAGCCGGCGCGCCGCCTCGCGTGCCTCACTGCCGGCCGAGGCCGCCTTTTCGTAGCGCGCCATGACGGCGCCCAAAGCTGCGGTCGCCACCGCAGGGTCGCTCCAGGTGAAGGAGACGGTGAGCACGTCGGTGTCGCCGGCCTGACGCACCTGCAGGGCGCGGGCGATGCGTGCCGCATCGGCGGCCTCGCTCATGCCCGGCGGGGTGGACCCGAACCATGCCGCCAGCCTGGCGGCACCGGCAGCGAGCGCGTATCGGCCGCGTGCGAGCAGGGTGCCCGCCGGTGGCTGGGCCGCACCGGCGCTTGGCAGCACGCCGCGCACCAGCGCAGGGTCGCGCAGCAGCTCCACTTCGGTGCGCGCCAGCCGTGCGGGGTCGTTTGCTCGGGCACCGGTCTCGCTGGCGGCGACGACGATGCGGGCGGTGGCCGTGTAACTGTCGCCCTCTGCGGCCGCCCACACGAGGGCCGCGCCCGTCGCTAACGCAGTGACAAGCCAGACCCGGGCGAACCTGCGCCGCACATCATGCATTGCGTTCAGCGACAGCCTCCCTCGTTGCCGGCCTGATACGGACGGCGCGCCAATGACGTCTTTGTTACTTGATCACAAGGAAAACGCAAGGGCACCGGGATGCCTGTGCCGTGTAGGCAGCCCGCGGTGGCGGCCGGCGGACTTCCCGTATCCGAAACGCCGGTTTCGCGTTACAGGCCGGGTGAACCACCACGCCGGGGCAACCCTCGATGCGCGCCCTGATCCACGCCATTCTCTCCCGCTTCGTCACCGCCGGCCGGCTGACCGTGCGCTACCCCGACGGGACGACCGCCACCTACGGTCCCGGACCTGCCGAGGGCGGTGCGGCGCCCGCGGCTGGCGCCAGCATCCGCGACTGGCGGACGGTGCGCGGCCTGCTCAGCAACCCGGCGCTGGTGTTCGGCGAGGCTTACGTGGCGGGCGACCTGGTGCCGCTGGACTGCCGCATCGAGGACGTGCTCGACCTGTTGTTCTGCAACCTGGCCAACGGCGGGCAGCACCCCGGGCTGCTGCTGCGGCGCGGCGTGGCACGCGCACTGCGCCATGTTGCCCAATACAACCCCATTCCGCGCGCGCGGCGCAACGTGGCACAGCATTACGACTTGAACGGGCGGCTGTACTCGCTGTTTCTGGACCGTGACCGCAACTACTCCTGCGCCTATTTCGCCACCGGCAGCGAGACGTTGGAGGAGGCGCAGGCGGCCAAGAAGCGGCACATCGCGCAGAAATTGTGCCTGACGCGGCCGGGGCTGCACGTGCTCGACATCGGCTCGGGCTGGGGCGGCATGGCGATCACGCTGGCGCAGGATTTCGGCGCGCGGGTGACCGGGATCACGCTGTCGGTCGAGCAGTTGGAGGCGTCGCGCGCGCGGGCCGAGGCTGCCGGTGTGGCCGACCGTGTCAGCTTCGAGCTGCTGGACTACCGGACCGTGGGCGGCACCTACGACCGGGTGGTCTCGATCGGGATGTTCGAGCACGTGGGCATCACTCATTACGCCGGCTACTTCCGCATGTTGCGCAACCTGCTGACCGAGGACGGGGTGGCGTTGATCCACGCGATCGGGCGCAGCGACGGGCCGTCGGTGACCAACCCGTGGATCACGCGGCACATCTTTCCGGGCGGCTACTCGCCGGCGATCTCCGAAGTGTTTCGCGCGCTGGAGCAGCAGCATCTGGTGGCTACCGACCTGGAGGTGCTGCGGCTGCACTATGCGCTGACGATCCGGCATTGGCGGCGGCGGTTCGACGCCAATCGGGACGCGATCGCGGCGCTGTACGACGAGCGGTTCTGCAGGCTGTTCGAGCTCTATCTGGCCGGGAGCGAGTTTTCGTTCCTGTATCTGAACCACATGGTTTGGCAACTGCAGCTCGCACGACGCCAGGACGCGGTGCCGTTGACGCGCGACTACATGATGGGAGCGGCGATGGAGGGAGAGGGGAGGCGGGCGGTGTTTCCGCCGACGTTGAGCCGGAGTTTGGGGGAGTAAGGGTCGCGCGATTGTATCGGCGCACATGTGATTGCGGGCAGGAAGCAAAAACTTTTGGTTCGGCTCTCGCGGAACTTCCCTCAGCGTGTACTCGAGAGAGCAAAAGTTTTTTGGTTCTTTTCAAAAAAGAACTGCTTGCTTGCTTGTCTCTCGTCAGCGCCGAGTTGATCCGTAACGCCGAGTAGAACGTCCTGGCGAAGGTAGGCGGGCAAAGATTGAAGGCCGCCGACGCAAAGTTGCGGCTGACGCAACCTGTTCGCGGGCTCGGCAGAATGTTGTAGCGCGTGCGAAAGGTTTGCGGCGGATCTGCCGCTTGGTCCGAAATAGTTAAACGACACACGTCAACCGACGTGCCATACGAGAGCAAAGTTTTTTCGGTTTTTTTTTTCGAAAAAGGATCGCTTGCTGTTTCGTGGCAAACCGGCAGAGGCCGCAACCCCTGCCGTAACTCGTCCAGCTTTCAGGGAACGTCCGGCTGGTCCTGCTCGCCGAACACCATTGCCGGCTCCAGCGCCGCTTCCTCGTCCTCGGCCGCCTGGCCGACTGCTTCGCCGCGGGACTGGCGTTCGGCTTCCTCGGTGCTCCGGGCGACGTTGACGATGACGTCGATGTTGACTTCGGGGTGCAGGCTGACCTGCACCTTGGTGAGGCCGAGCGTTTTGATCGGGTTGTTGAGGATGACTTGGCTGCGGTTGATGGTGAGACCGCCGGCGGTGGACGCGTCGGCGATGTCACGGCCACTGACGCTGCCGTAGAGGCTGCCGGACTCGCCGGCCTGGCGGATGATGACGACCTTCATGCCGTCGACGCGTTCGGCCAGGCGCTCGGCTTCTTCGCGGCGCTTGAGGTTCTGTGCTTCGAGCTGGGCGCGCTGTTGCTCGAACTTCTCCATGTTGGCCTTGTTGGCGCGGATGGCGCGCTTGCCGGGCAGGAGGAAGTTGCGGGCGTAGCCGGGCTTGACCTTAACCAGGTCGCCCATCTGGCCGAGCTTTTCGACGCGCTGGAGTAGGATGAGTTCTACCTGTGCCATGATCTGCGCGCTCTTCAGGAGACGATGTAGGGGAGGAGGGCGAGGAAGCGGGCGCGCTTGATGGCCTGGGCCAGCTCGCGCTGCTTCTTGGCGGAGACGGCGGTGATGCGGGACGGCACGATCTTGCCGCGCTCGCTGAGGAAGCGGCTGAGCAGGCGGACGTCCTTGTAGTCGATCTTCGGCGCGTTGGGGCCGCTGAACGGGCAGGATTTGCGGCGGCGGAAGAACGGGCGGCGGGCGCCGACGGCGGCGCGGCGGGCAGCGACGTTGACTTCACCGGTATCGTTTGTGTCTGACATGGCGGATTACTCCTCGCCGGGTTCGTTGAGGTCGCGGGCGCGGAACTCCTCGCGGTCGTCGTAGCCGCGCTTGCGGCCGGATTCGAAGCGGCCGGCGGGTTTCGGCCCGCGGAAGCTGCGCTCGCGGTCGTCGGACTTGCGGGCGAGGATGGCGGACGGGTTCTCGTCGATTTCTTCCACGCGGATGGTCATGAAGCGCAGGACGTCCTCGTTGAGACCGAGCTGGCGCTCGATTTCCTTCACCGATGCCGGCGGGGCGTTGAGGCCCAGCAGCATGTAATGGCCCTTGCGGTTCTTCTTGATGCGGTAGGATAAGGAGCGCAGGCCCCAGTATTCGCGCTTCTGAACGGAGCCGCCGTCGGTCTCGAGCTGGGTCGCGACCTGGTCGGCAACTGCTTCTACCTGCTGCTGAGTCACGTCGTTGCGCGCTATGAGCACGCATTCGTAGAGTGGCATGTGTGGTCCCTATGGCTTTGGTCAGCCCGAAATGGGCATAGCCAGGCGCGGCCGGGCGCTTGGCAGGGGAGCGGGCTTAAAGCAAAGGCTAGGCAAGAAAGCAAGCGCTTCTTTTTCGAGAAAAAGAAGCGAAAAGCTTTTGTCTCTGCTGTCGCGGAGTTTCCGGACACGGGTGCGCAAGTGACGAAAGTTTTTTGGTTCTTTTTTCAAAAAAGAACTGCTTGCTTAGACTTCCCGTCCGCGCACCGAGTACCTCAAGTCGCCGATCTTCTCGTAGGCCTTCACCACCAGCTCGTAGAAAGCCAGGTCTTCGGAAATCATCATTTCGATATGCGCGCGATCCTGCGCCGTGAGGTCGGCCACGGCGAGATGCGGGGCCGAGGCGTTGACCGGCTCCCCGGGCTCCACGTCCCAGGTGTATTTGATCCAGTCTTCGTAGCGGTCGAGGGTAGCCATTTCGATGTCCTGCAGGCGGACGGCATGCAGGGCACCGGCTGAGGTGCCGTCGCCCAACGCGTGGCAGATCGGGTTGCGCATGCGCAGCCGCTGCAGGACGTGGCGGGCGAGGTGCTTGCGGCCGGCCTCGTCGGCGGTGGCGGGGTTGGCGGGGAGCTGGGCGCGCCAGCGGACGACGGGCCTGGTGTCGCTTTCCGGCGGCTGCATCAGGGCGTCCATGATGGCGTTGACCTCGCTCAGCACGATGGCGCGGGGGTCGCGCAGGATGGTGAACAGCCGGTCGCCGGCGCGGCGGGGCGGACCGTTCAGCGTCCATTGCAGGCCGGCGGCGGCGTAGGCGGGGTCGGGCGAAGCGGGGATGTTGGCCTGGACGAAGGGAGCGAGGGTTGGCTGCGTCACCAGGATGGTGCGGGTGAGGGTGAAGCGGCCGAGCAGGCGGCCGAGGGCGGGGATGAAGCGGTTCTCGTCGCGCGGGCGCCAGGCGCCGAGGGTGTCCGGAACGATCGGGTGCATGGCTTCGGCCAAAGCGAGGAAGTGCCGGCCGGCGCAGCGGGGGATGCGGACGAAGCAGAGGCGCGGGCGCTCGGGGTAGGCGTCGGCGATGCGGCGGACGATGCTGGCGCGGAACTCCTGGCCGGTGAGGATGGCATGTAGGTGTTCGATGACCTTGTAGGGGCTGGGCATGGCAGCGAGTTCGTCGGCGGTGAGCCAGCGGTTCAGGGTGACGTAGGTGAGGGTGCGGGGTTCGGCCTGGCGCAGATCGGCGGTGAGGAAGAGGCCCTTGATGGTGGCTTCGGTGCCCATGGCGGCGAAGAGCTCGAAGAAGTCGCGCGGGCGGACCGGCAAGGGGCGCTTGGTGGGCAGGATGCGTTTGTTGTCCGGGCGGGTGACGGCGCCGCCGATCAGGGATTCGATGAGGGACATCTGAGGGGCCTCGGTGAGGGGTGGGCGGCGCGGCGGGGCAGGCGCGAATTGACAGGGGTGGGGGCGGGGGCGATACGCGCGGCGTTTCGGTTCACTGGATACATGGATGTCTGGCACGGCTTTTATCTTCCCCGGGCAGGGTAGCCAATCAGTCGGCATGGGGCGTGACCTAGCCGCCGCATTCGCCGCGGCGCGGGAGGTGTTCGGCGAGGTGGACGAGGTGCTGCGGCAGAAGCTGTCCAAGCTGATGTTCGACGGGCCGGCCGAGGAGCTGACGAAGACCGAGAACGCGCAGCCGGCGCTGCTGGCGATGTCGCTCGCAGTGGTGCGGGTGCTGCAAGCTGAGGGCGGCGTTCGGGTGAGCGAGCGGGCGGCGCTGGTGGCCGGGCACTCGCTGGGCGAGTACAGCGCGCTGACGGCGTCCGGGGCGCTGGGGCTGGGCGAGGCGGCGCGGCTGTTGCGCCTGCGCGGGCAGGCGATGCAGGCCGCAGTGCCGGCGGGCAGCGGTGCGATGGCAGCGTTGCTCGGGGTTGAGCTGGCGCAGGCGATCGAGATCTGCGGCGAGGCGGCGATGTGGCGCAGGGAGGGCGCGCCGGAGCTGCTTCAGGTGGTGCAGGTGGCCAACGACAACGGCGGCGGGCAGGTGGTGATTTCGGGCCACCAGGAGGCGGTTGGGCGGGCGATCGAGGTGGCGAAAGGGCGGGGGGTGAAGCGGGCGATGCTGCTGCCAGTCTCGGCACCGTTTCATTGTGCGCTGATGGCCCCGGCCGCCGAGGCGATGGCGGAGGCCTTAGATGGCGTGGCGTTGGCGCCGCCGTGCGTGCCGCTGGTGGCCAACGTGACGGCGGCCAAGGTGAGCGATCCGGACGACATACGGCGGTTGCTGGTGCAGCAGGTGACCGCGACGGTGCGGTGGCGCGAGAGCGTGGGCGCGTGCGTGGAGATGGGGGTGGACAGGTTCCTCGAGCTGGGGGCAGGCAAGGTCTTGGCGGGACTGGTCAAGCGTATTGCGCCGGACGTCCACGCGATGTCGGCCGGGTCGCCGGGCGAGATAGAGACGATGTTGAAAGCGCTGTGATGTTCAGCCTGGACGGCAAGGTGGCGCTGGTGACCGGCGCTTCGGGCGGGATTGGCGCCGGCATTGCGCGGGCGCTGCATGCGCAAGGGGCGAGCGTGGTGCTGTCCGGCACGCGGGAATCAGTGTTGGAGGCGCTGGCCGGGGAGCTGGGCGAGCGGGCGCATGTGTGTCCGGCGGACCTGCGCGAGGCCGGGGCGGCGGATGGGTTGGTGGCGGCGGCAGAGGCGGCGGCTGGGCCGTTGGCGATATTGGTGAACAACGCGGGGTTCACGCGGGACATGCTGGCGCTGCGGATGAAGGACGAGGACTGGGCCTCGGTGCTCGACGTGGATCTCGGCGCGCCGTTCCGGCTGGCGCGGGCGGCGCTGCGCGGGATGGTGCGCCGGCGCAGCGGGCGGATCGTGCAGGTGTCCAGCGTGGTGGGGCACACCGGCAATCCGGGGCAGGCCAACTACGCGGCGGCCAAGGCGGGGCTGGCGGGAATGAGCAAGGCCTTGGCCCAGGAGGTCGGCAGCAGGGGGATCACGGTGAACCTGGTCGCACCCGGCTTCATCGAGACGGCGATGACGGACGCGTTGCCGGAGGCGCAGCGGACCCGGCTGGTGGGCTCGATACCGCTCGGGCGCATGGGACGGCCGGAAGACGTGGCCGCAGCCGTGGTATACCTGGCGTCCGAGGACGCGGGCTGGGTGACCGGTGCGACGCTGCACGTCAACGGTGGGATGGCGATGATCTGATGGGTTTGCAGGCGCCGATAAGACTGTCATTTTTTCGCCACGCGCAGGTTCCGCATGGGCGCGCGGGTGCTTTGCGGGGCAAATGGAGACGTGCTAAGCGCGCCTTCGGTTCCGCCTATGCTTGCGATGGGCACGCCGGTTAGAGCCGCGCCTGCGCAGCCTATTCCTTTTTATAGCAAACGACAGACGAGGGTTAGACACGATGAGTGAGATTGCCGAGAAGGTTAAGAAGATCGTGGTCGAGCACCTCGGTGTGGAAGAGAGCAAGGTGACTCCCGAGGCCTCGTTCATCGACGATTTGGGCGCGGACAGCCTCGACACGGTCGAGTTGGTGATGGCGTTCGAAGAGGCGTTCGGGGTGGAGATACCCGAGGACGCGGCGGAGAAGATCAGCACGGTGAAGGATGCGGTCGACTACATAGAGAAGCAGAAGGCTGCCTGAGGGTTGGTGCTTACAGTTGAGGAGCGCGCGTAGCAGATGAGTGGCGCGGACCGTCGTGTGGTGGTCACCGGAATGGGGATCGTCTCGCCGCTCGGGTTGGGTGTGGAACACGTCTGGAAGCGGCTGGTCGAGGGCCATTCCGGCATCGGGGCGATCCAGTCCTTCGACGTGACCGACCTGGCCTGCAAGATAGCGGGGCAGGTGCCGGCGGGGGTTCGGGCTGAGGGTGGGCTGACGCTGGGCGAGTGGATCCCGGTGAAGGACCAGAAGAAGATGGACCGGTTCATTCACCTCGCTCTGGTGGCGGCGACCGAGGCGGTGGAGGATTCCGGCTGGTTGCCGCAGGACGACGAGGGGCAGGAAGCCACCGGAGTGATGATCGGGTCCGGCATCGGCGGGCTGCAGACGATATTCGAGGGCAGCAAGCTGGTGGTGGAGGGCAAGGTGAAGCGGCTTTCGCCGTTTTTCATCCCGGCCGCGCTGATTAACCTCGCGTCCGGGCACCTTTCGATAAAGTATGGGTTCAAGGGGCCGAACCACTCGGCGGTGACGGCGTGCGCCACGGGCGTGCACGCGATCGGCGATGCGATGCGACTGATCAAGCTGGGCGACGCGGACGTGATGGTGGCAGGCGGTGCCGAGGCGGCGGTGTGCGAGCTGGGGATCGGCGGCTTTGCCGCAGCGCGGGCGCTTTCGACCGCGTTCAACGATGAGCCTGCCCGGGCGTCCCGGCCTTGGGACAAGGATCGGGATGGGTTTGTGATGGGCGAGGGCGCCGGTGTGGTGGTGCTCGAGGAGTACGAGCACGCGCGGGCGCGGGGTGCCAAGGTTTACGGCGAGGTCGTCGGATACGGGTTGTCCGGCGACGCGCACCATATTACAGCGCCGGCCGATGGGCATGAGGGTGCGTTCCGCGCGATGCGGGCGGCGTTCCGCAACGGCGGACTGGTGCCCTCCGACGTGCAGTACGTGAACGCGCACGGGACGTCGACGCCGATGGGCGACGACCTGGAGCTCGAGGCGGTAGAGCGTTTTTTCGGCGACGATGCGCGGGGATTGGCGATGTCGTCCACGAAGTCGGCGACCGGGCATTTGCTGGGGGCAGCGGGCGCGGTGGAGTCGATCTTCTCGTTGCTGGCGATGCGCGATGGCGTGGTGCCGCCGACGTTGAACCTGGAGGCGCCGAGCCGGGAGAGCACGGTGAATCGGGTGGCGCTTGCCGCCCAGGATCGGGTGGTGGATTGCGTGCTGTCGAACAGTTTTGGGTTCGGCGGGACGAACGCCAGCATCATTTTTCGCCGGGCTTGAAGGAAGCGAGGCCTGCTTTTTTGAAAAGCTGCAACAAGCTTTCGTCTCCGCAGACCTCCACCTGAGGAACAAAAGTTTTTTGGTTCTTTTCTCGAAGAAAGAACCGCTTGCTTGCTCGGCCCCTTAAGCAATGCGCAGATGGTTGCTGAGCGGTTCCGTGCTCGCTGCGTTCGGGGCGGGTTTGGGTTACCTGGCGCTGCTTGCGTATCGCCAGCCAGGACCGCTGGCCGTGTCTGCCGACGTCGTTGTACCGCATGGGCCGTTCGAGGCGGTGGCTGAACAGTTGGCCGACAAGGGCGTGGTCGGCAGCGCGTGGGTGTTGCGCGGCTACGAGGCGGCGACGTTTTGGCAGGGCCCGGTGCGGGCGGCCGAGTTTTCATTTCCGGCGCATGCGAGCGTGGAGGCGGTGCTGGCCGTTTTGCGGCAGGGGCGCCCGGTGCAGCATTTGTTGACGGTGGCGGAGGGATTGACCTCGGCGCGAGTAGCGGAGGTGCTGGCAGGCGGGGTTGGTGTGCGGGGGGCAATAGCGGTGCCACCTGAAGGTGGGTTCCTGCCTGAGACCTACGCGTACGAGCTTGGGTCGAGCGCTGCGGCGATCCTGCAACGTGGCGAAGCTGCGATGGCGCGCGCGTTGGCGCGTGCCTGGGCGGGGCGGGATGAAGGATTGCCGCTGCGGTCGCGGCGGGAGTTGTTGGTGCTGGCGAGCTTGGTGGAGCGGGAGACCGGGCTGCCGGCCGAACGGCCGTTGGTGGCGGCGGTCTTCCTCAACAGGCTGCGGCTGGGGATGCGGCTGCAGTCTGATCCGACGGTGATCTACCCGGCGAGCGGCGGGGCGGGTGAGTTGCCGCATGGATTGCAGCGGGACGAATTGGCGCGCGAGTCGCCTTACAACACGTATGCTGTGAGTGGGCTACCCGGCGGGGCGATCTGCAATCCGGGAGAGGCGGCTATCGACGCGGTGGCGCACCCCGGGCGGACGGATGCGCTGTATTTTGTAGCGGATGGGTCGGGGGGGCACGTGTTTGCACGGGCGCTGTGGGAGCACGAACGGAACGTGGCGAAGTACCGGGCTATGGGACGGTAGGGAAGAGAAAGTAAGCGAAACCGGCTGGTTACGCTCGCGGATTTCCGCCGAGATGTCGCAGCACGTGAAAGCTTATTGGTTTCGTCTGAAAGAGAACCCCCCGCTTTCCTTCGTAAGTCCTCTGGCAAATAAAAAAGCCAGTCCGTGGGGACTGGCTTTTTCGAACCGGTGTTGGCTGGGTTTATCGTTAGATGATGTGACCCTGCGGGATGCTGGAGATGCCGACGAACTCGACGCTGGACTTGTCGGCGAAGGTGACAGTGAGTGTTGGCGTCGTGGTTCCATGGCTGTCGATGGAGCCGACCGTGGTGGTGTAGTTGGCAGCGCCAACAAAATCCACGTAGTCGTTGCCAGCACCGAAGTCGTAGATGGTGATGTGGGTGTTCGGCCCGAGGTCAGTCGCGACGTCGAAGATGTTGGTGCCAGAGCCTGCCACGTAGGCTTCGTTGCCGACGCCGGTCTGGAAGTAGTTGGAGCCGCTGCCGCCGACGACCGTGTCGTTGACCGCGGCGGACGACGAGGTGTCCTGGCTGGCGAAGAAGTAGACGCCGCCGGCTGCGTTGGCACCGTTGAGAGTCTCATTGCCGTCGCCGGCGCTGACCAGGACGGCCGGGTCGGAGGAACTGCTGGAGAAGGTGACGTTGTCGCCAGAGTTGCCGAAGATTGCGGTGGTTCCGGTGGAGCTGACAATCGTGTCCGTAACGGAGGACGTTCCCGTCGGCGTCTGGCCGATGAAGTTCAGGTTGCCGGAGCCGGCGAAGATGACCGCACCGCCGACACTGTCGTAGATGTTGGTCGTGTCGCTGCCGGCGACGATGGTGTCGCCGGATCCGGAGGTCCCGGTGCTGGCCGAGTTGGCGATGACGACAGCCAAGGTGCTGGTGGAGTCGGCGCCGGAGCCGACGATCAGTTGGCCGGGGCTGGCGGCGACGACAACATCGTTCGCGCCGCTGGCGAGAACGGTGTTGGTGCCGTCGCCGAGGAACGCGACGTCGTTGAAGCTGCTGCCAGTGGTGGTGTCGTTCAGGGCGATCAGGCCGCTGCCGCCGCCGAACACCGTGGTGTCGCCGCTATTTGTATTGATGGTGTCTGCGCCGGAGCCGGCGGTAACCGTGTCGCCGGTGGCACCGACGACCGAGCTGCCCTGGTAGACGTCGTTGCCGGAAACAAACGAGACGATGTTGTCGCTGCCGAGTGCGAGGTAAGTGGTGTTGCTGGCAGCCTCAACAGTGTCCAATCCAGCAGCGGAGCCGGTAACGGTCACATCGCCAGCGGAGGATGATGGGGAAGGGGTGCCAGCTGAGGGGGTGGTGTCCACAAAGGTGTACTCGCCGCCCGACAGAAGCGCGTAACTGCCTGCGGAGAGAATGTCGTTCAATGTGCTATGCGGGGCTTTTGTAGGCGTAACGCTGCCTGCGCCACCAGCGGACGACAAGACGTTGATCTGCAGCTCATGCTTGTCGTTGAGAGCGTTGACCGTCTTGGCGAACGCCTCCGCCATGTTCGTGGCACTTGTTGGCGTGACGGTGAAGATGATGGGGGTGCCGTTTACGCCCGGAACCGATACTTGAGCCATGGTCGTCTATCCCACCCTGCCGTCGCGAACGAAACGTCATGCTGCAGTGCGCAGCCAGAGAAGATGTATCAAATGGGCGGCGCGGAAACAACAAAGAAATGCTCGTCGCGCAATGTTTTTTCTAATTCATACTGCGCTAGTATGAGAATAAGTTACTCTATAGTGAAGAGTGCGAGTGTTGCTGGGGTGCATTGCCGGGTGAACGCCTGAGTGGATTATGAGTCTGGTAAGCGTTGGTGAGAAAAAGTTGTGGTAATACACGTCTGAGTTACTGCTTTTATACTGGGTGTGGCGGATATGAGACGAGGTCTATGCCTGGTGATCGCGGCGCCGTCCGGCGCTGGCAAGAGCTCGGTAGTGCGGAGACTGGTGGCGCGAGAGGCCGATCTGGCGGAGTCGGTGAGCGTTACGACACGGGCGCCGCGGCCGGGCGAGGTCGAGGGGCGAGAGTATCTGTTTCGCGACGATGGCGGCTTCCGGGCCTTGGCAGCGGCGGGGGAGCTGATCGAGCACGCTATAGTATATGGACGCGGGTATGGGACGCCGCGGGCGCCCGTGGAGGCGCGCCTGGCGGCCGGGCTGGACGTTGTGCTGGACATCGATTGGCAGGGCTGGCGTCAGGTGCGGGCCGCATTGCCGCAGGACACGGTGGGCGTGTTCCTGTTGCCGCCGTCGTTGGAGCAACTGGACGCAAGGCTGCGCGGGCGACAGAGCGACAGCGACGCGGAGATCGGGCGGCGGATGCGGCTGGCACGTGACGAGCTGGGCCATTGGGGAGAGTTCGACCACGTGGTGATCAACGACGACCTGGAGGCCTGTGTGGCGAACGTTGCCCACATCCTGCACGCGGCTCGTTGTACGGTGGGGCGGAGCACCGGGGCGGCTACGCTGGTGTCCGCGATGATTCAAAGCGGCGTTGAAGGCTAGCCGGCACTGGGCCGCGCTCTGCGCGTCGCAGACCGTAAGGTAGCTGAAACGAACCGCGTGACCGAGCCGGCCTGAGCCGACAAAGTCTTTCGGTTCTTTTTAAAAAAAGAACCGCTTGGGCGCCGGGTGCTCAGCCGTGACGGGCGAGCTTGTGAGCGGTGCGCAGCAAAAAGGCGCGGTCTTCGGGGTCGCACGAGCGGTAGAGGCGGAGCATGGCGAGTTCGTCGCCGGTAGCCGACGCGGTTGGCGGGGCGCCCTGAAGCAGGTGCTCGATAGAGGCGTCCAGTGCTTCGGCGATACGGGTTATGTTTCCGCGGAGTTGGCCGGCACGATCGGTCTCCCACTGTGCCACGGCGCTTCGGCTGACGCCGCACGCGGTGGCCAGGTCGTCCTGCGTCAGGCCGCGGGCGCGCCGCAGCGACCGGATACGGGCGCCCACGGAGAGAGTGTCGTCCTGCATGGAAGCAGCTTAAGCGAGAGATGCTAACAAATCCAGTTAAACAGGTTGACACGCTCCTGTTATCAAAACTAACTTATTGTTAGGTTTTGGGCAGGAGGGTCGGATGCGGGCGCATGTTCAGTGGACAGCGGAGCTGGACGGACGGCTGAGAGGGTTGCGAGAGGCTGGGGTGACCTGGGACGGCATCGCCGCCAACATGGGCCTGGGACGCAACACGGTGCTGGAGCGCGGCCGCAAGATCGGGGCACGACGGTTGCCGCCTGCTGCACCGGTTGTGGCCGAGGAGCCGCGCGACAGAGCGCCGAGGCAGGCAGGACACCCCGAAACCTGGGGATTGCTGACAGCCGGGACGTTGCTGGACGGCGAGGCCTACCCTTACCCGGTATTCTTGTAGGAACGAATCATGAACGTTTTTGATTATGCCCACCACATGGTGGCGTCAGCGGGCGGTTCGCGGGAAGTGCAAGTGGATGCTGCGTTCGTCACGGCACGGCTAGAGGAGGCTGGTGCAACGCTGCTTGCGTTGCCGACCACCGGTTACTCGACACGGTTGAAGGTGAGCCACCTCGACGTGGTGCGTGAGGTTTGCGAGGCCTCGGCGGAGGGTGGCGGGCGGATCCGGCCGCCGGTGCCTTCGGCGGCGCGGATCTCCAGGATGGACGAGGCGCTGGGGTGGATCGCGCTGATCCCGCGCGAGCGCACGGTGCTGCGGCGGATTGTAGGGGCGCGGAGCCTGGTGAGCCCGGTGACGGAGCGGCACCTTTTCTCCTGGCGGCGGCTGGGCGGCGTTGTAGGTGCGGACCACAAGGCGGTGCAGCGCTGGCACGCGCAGGGCATAGAGATGATCGTGGCCGCGGTGTTGGCCGAGTTGAGCAGCGGCGAGCGGCGCGGGGTGGCTTGAGCCTGGAGCCTACCGGCTCGTTCTGGTCAAGGACAGGGCGTAACGGCAGCGTGGTGTGGTGAAGGTGGCGTCGATCTGGTTGCCGGCGAGTTGGCCGGCGAGCTGCAACGTGTAGGATTTGCGGTCGACGCCTGGGAGGACCGCGCTGGCGGACAGCGCGGTCCCTTCGAGTGTGCCTTGGAGAGTGGTGGTGCCGTCCTGCGGGGCAAAGACCACGGCGTTGCCGCGAATGGAGAGAGTGGCGCGGCTGGCGGGGTCGCAGGTGCCGGCGAGCGGGCGCTGCGGTCCGGCGTAGAGGCGTGTCGTTTTGAGGCCACAGGCGGACAGAGGCACCAGGCAGAGCAGGATCATGCGCATAGGTGCGGCGTAGCAGGTTTTTGCGCGTGGTTGCACTGGGTTAGGCAGTGAGGAAGGCCGGCTTTTCTGAAATAGGCAGCAAAAAACTTTGGTATGGCTGTCGCGGCGGCTCCTGCAGCTTGGACTTTAGGAAGTACAAGTTTTTTGATTCTTCTTTCAAAAAGCAATGCTTGCCTTGCTTGTCTCTGCTGCAAGCTTGGCGTCTTCCATAGTGAAACCATGCTTTCGGGACAGCTGGCGACTGAAAACAGTGCATTTCCATGTTGCCCAGCAACCCCAACCTTTTGTATATTTTGCTCAACGATGGCGGTTTGAGCGAACGACGGGCTCCTGCCTATCTCTGAAATCATCCTGTTAGTGACACGCTTTTGCGTGCGGCATCGTTTGCTGTGCGAGATTGGGGGTGGATGTGTCGATGCCGTTGGACGTGCTGCTGCAGGCGATGCGCCAGCGGTGGCAGGAGGGATGTTTGGAAGAGGCGGCGGCGCTGGCCAAGGCGGCGGCACCTTACGTGCACGCCAAGCCGCAGAGTGGGCGCGGGCCGGTGACAATGAGTGAACTGGGAGACGACGAGCTCGATGCGCTCTGTAGAGGAGGCACTGAAGGAACGTCGGCTGCGGCGGAGGATACGGAGCGATCTTGAGAGCTGGGCAAGATTTGCGCTGGAGCCGGCGGGGCAGGCGCCGGCGCGGCACCATCTGAAGTTGATGGAAGCGCTCGACAATGTTTCGAGCGGCAAGACGCGGCAGCTGATGGTGCTGCTGCCGCCGGGTGCAGCGAAAAGCACGTATGCGAGCAGGCTGTTCCCTGCGTGGTGGTTGCAGAAGCACCCGCGCAGCGCAGTGATTGCGGCGTGTCACACGGCGCGGCTGGCCGAGCATTTCGGACGCGGCGTGCGGGGGTTGCTGGACGAGCATTCGACGCGGCTGGGTTTGCAGGTGATGGCGGACGCACGGGCCGCGGGGCGGTTCATGACGAGCCAGGGTGGCGAGTTCTTCGGCATCGGTGTGCACGGGGCGGTGACGGGGCGGCGCGCTGATCTTGCGTTAATTGATGATCCGATCAGGTCGTTTGCCGACGCGGAGAGTTTCTCGGCGCGCGAGCATTTGTGGGAGTGGTTCCGCTCGGAACTGGTGACGCGGATGAAACCGCGTGGCCGGATGGTGCTGGTGATGACGCGATGGCACTGCGACGATCTGGCGGGACGGCTGATAGAGCAGGGCGGGTGGGAGACGTTGCGGCTGCCGGCGTTGGCGGAAGCTGGCGATCCGTTGGGACGCGAGCCGGGCGAGGCGTTGTGGCCGGAGTGGGAAGACCGGGAGGCGATCGAGAGCAAGCGGGCGCTGTTGGGTGAGCGGCATTTTGCCGCGCTGTTTCAGCAATCGCCGATGCGCGAAGGCGGGTTGGTTTTTGACGTGCGGAAGATGCGGATGGTGGACGCTGTGCCGGAGGGCGTTGGCGTGCGGGCGTGGGATTTGGCGGGAACGTCGGACGGTTCGGGTGATCCGGATTGGACGGTAGGGGTAAGGCTGGTGCGCGATGGCGCGGGAATGATGTTCATCGATGACGTGGTGCGGTTCCGGGCGGTGCCGGGCGAGGTGGCCGAGCGGATACGCGGCACGGCGGCAATGGATGGTGCAGCGGTGGTCGTGGCGCTGCCGCAGGACCCCGGGCAGGCGGGCAAAAGTCAGATCATGTTTCTGACGCAAATGCTGGCTGGTTTTCGTGTGTTGGCGACGCCGGAGACGGGGTCGAAGATGACGCGGGCGATGCCGGCTTCGGCGCAGATATCGGCGGGAACGCTGGCGATGCGGCGGGCCGGGTGGAATGCGGTGTTCCTTGACGAGCTGGCGAGCTTTCCACAGGGGCGCAAGGACGATCAGGTGGACGCTTTGGCACGGGCGCTTTCGGTGGTGGCGAATGCGCAGGGGCCGGCACGATTCGCGCACTTGCCGTTTTCGACACGATGACGAGGCATCAGGCACGGGAGTAGGTTTTGTACCGCACGATCTGCGACATGATGCCGGCGGACGGCGATTATTCCGAGCGCACGCTGCAGCTGTTGATCTATCAGAAGCTGCTGGACGGCACGTTCTATGACGCACTGCCTTACGAGTTCCATGAAGAGAGGACCGCGTCGGGCGAGTACGTTCCGTTGCGGCAGCGACGACCTTCCGTACGGTATGGCCTGGCGCGACTAGTAGTCGAAGACAGCGTGGCGTTGCTGTTCAGCGAGGGACATTTCCCGGCGTTCGACTCGCCCGACCCGGTGGTACGGGACGCGCTGGCACACGTGGTGCGGGATGCGAGGCTGAACGCCGTGATGGTAGAGGCGGCGCTGCGGGGCAGCATCGGCTCGGCGGCGCTGCTGCTGCGCGTGTTACTGGGGCGGGTGTTTGTTGACGTACTGGACACGCCCTATTTGTGGCCGGAGTGGTCGGCTGAGGCACCGGACACGCTGTGCAAGGTGACGGAGCGCTACAAAGTCAAAGGTGCTGGCTTGCTGGCGCAGGGGTTCGAGGTTGCCGACCCGAGTGCGACCTACTGGTTTCAGCGTGTGTGGGACACGGAGTACGAACATTGGTACGAACCCGTCCCGGTGGGCGGCAACGTGATCCTGGAGGAGGATCTTGGGCGAACGGTCAGGCACGGGCTGGGGTTCGTGCCGATTGTTTGGGTACGCAACTTGCCTGGTGGCGTGGGCGCCGATGGCGCGTGCACGTTTCGGAGCGCGATAGATACCAGCATCGAGATCGACTACAGTTGAGCCAGGCAGGGCGAGGACTGAAATACAGCAGCGATCCGACGCTGCTGATACGCGAGCCGGCCGGGATGGACGGCAACATGGTGCGCGGGGCCGCAAACGCGTTGGTGGTGAGCGAGAAGGGTGACGCAAAACTGCTCGAGATCGGTGGCACGGCGAGCCAGGCGGTGATCGACTACGTGCGGATACTGCGCGAGATGGCGTTGGAGAGCCTGCACGGGAACAGGGCAGAGGCAAACCGGTTGAGCACGCCGGCAAGTGGCCGTGCGCTGCAGTTGATGAACCAAGGTTTGCTGTGGTTGGCGGACAATTTGCGCATCAGCTATGGCCAGGGTGCGTTGGTGACGCTGGCGCGGATGATCGTGCGGGCTAGCCAAGTGTATCCGCTTCGTGTGGACGGCCGCGTACTGCAGGCGCTGTCCGTGAGCGCTCCGATCAGTTTGCGTTGGCCAGACTGGTACCCGGACGACGCGCTAGACGGACAGAGGACCGCGGAAACGCTGATATCTCTGGTTGCAGCTAAGCAGATTTCCAGAGAGACGGCGTTGAAGGTGTTGGCGGCAAACTACGACATCGAAGACGTAGGAGCTGAAATGCAACGGATTAGAACCGAGGAACAGCGATGAACGAAACCGAGCAGGACGGGAGCCAGGAAGACGCGTTTCGGGCGCTGAAGGCGCACGCCGAACTGCTGGAGCGGCAGCTGCACGAGGCCGAGACCCGGTCAGCGCTGCAGTTGCGGCAGTCTGAACTGAAAGCCGAGGCGATGCGGGCCGGCATCGTGGACGTAGATGGGTTGCGCCTGTTGGATGCAGACGCGTGGTCACCGGCAAGGGACGCAGCGCAGGCACCGGCGAGCGAGGTGATCGGCAAGTTGCGTAGGGACAAGCCGTGGCTTTTCGGAGCGACACATTCGAGCAGTGCGGGCGGGGCACCGTCGGCCGCACCGGCGCGCAGGCGATTGGCCACGGAGATGACGATTGAGGAGTGGCGGGCGGCGAGAGCGGAGTTGATCCGGCGCCGCTGAAGCCTGGTTCGAATGAGGATGCGTGATCATTGGGGGGCCTGGCCCCCTTTTTCTTTGGGGACGTGAATGAGCATTTCCAACTTTCCGGTCGCGCTGCAGCCGATCATTCAGCAGGGCTTCCTGGAACGCGAGTTTCAGCAGGCGCTGCGGTCGCGAATCGGGTATCGCGCTTGTGCTGACCGTGAAGACTTTGCTGTGGGCATCGGCGAGACGCTGACCAAGACGCGGGCAGGACTCAAACCTGCGGTGACGACGCCGCTGGCGGCATCCACCAACACCAACCTGGATAACGGCCTGACGCCGGGGTCGTGGAACGTCGAGCAGTTCACGCTGACGCTGAACCATTACGCGGCGACGATGGACTTGAACATGGTGACGAGCCGTGTGGGCATCGCCAGCCAGTTCCTGCAGAACGCGTATGTAAATGGTGAGCAGGCGGCGCGCAGCCTGGACGATTTGGCACGCAACGCGTTGTTCTCAGCCTACTTTGGTGGGAACACGCGAATCAGGTCGTCGCTGACAAACGCCGGGCCGGCAGTGACCGTTGATGACGTGCGCGGCTTTCAGATCGCGTTCGTGAACGGTGTGCAGCAGAGTGTGAGCACCGCCAACCCGCTTGCCGTGACGATCGGCGGGGACATCTACATGGTGGTTGGCGCCGGGCCGGATGCGACGAACGTCTCGACTGCGCCGGGCGGCGTGAGTGGCGTACTGACGTTGTCCGGCAACGTGACGGTAAGCGACGGTGTGGCGGGCAATTCCGTGCAGGCGGCGACCGGATCCTTGATCCTGCGGCCGAACGGCAGGATGAACACCGGTGCGCTGACAACCGGCGACACGCTGGCGATGACCAACATCCTGGACGCAGTGGCGGGTCTGCGTGTGAACGCGGTGCCTGACATCGACGGCGCCTATAACTGCTACCTTGATCCGGTCAGTGCACGGCAGTTGTTCGCCGACCAGGATTTCCAGCGGCTATTCATCGGCTCGACCTCGGCGAACGAGATCTTCCGGCCGGGGCAGGGCGTGATCAACGAATTCCTCGGGCTGAGGTTCGTGCTGACGACGGAGGCGTATCTGCAGCCGCATCCGACGATCGCAGGGGCTGTGGTGCGGCGGCCGATCATCGTTGGCCAGGGCGCGCTGGTCGAGGGTGATTTTGCGGGCATGGCGGCGGACGACGTAGCGCCGCGAGATGCGATTGTCTCGCTGGTGGACAACGTTTGCATGGTGACGCGTGAACCGATCGACAGGTTACAGCAGATCATCGCGCAGTCCTGGTACTGGATCGGCGGGTTTTGTGCGCCGAGCGACACGACGACCAACAGCTTGACAGTGCCCACTTCGACCAACGCCAACTTCAAACGTGCGGTGATGATCGAACACATGGGCTGACGTTGTGTCCGCCAGCGTGTTTTTCGGTGAAAACTCTTGCTACGCTGGCATGACGTACGGAGGACCAATGCTGACCGACCAGCAGAAAACCGACATCCGACGTTTTTGCGGATATCCTGCCTACGGCGCCTCGCCGGCCGGCAACATCGGCTGGCGATTCTACACCGCCTACGGCCTGCTCGAATACCGGATGAACAATCTGTCGGACGCAGAGGTGTCGGTGGTTCTGAACTATCTTAACACGCTATGTGGTTTGGAGCTGTCAGTGCCAGGTGCCAGCGAAAACCTGGACAGCGATGCTGCTTCGTCTTGGAAGCACAACGCAAATGAGGTGGCGGATCGTTTGCGCTTGCTGGACGAGTGGCGGAGACGCCTGTGTGCGTTCTTTGGTGTGGCCCCGGGTGAAGGTCTTGGTTCTGCCGGCGTGAGGTGGACGGTGTGATGGACGGCTGGACGCTACAGAACCGGATCAGCAAGGGCATGGGTGTTGCGGCCCGCAGGTCCGGCACGCCGTTCACCATCTACCGCCCTTGCGGTGCAATACAGCCGCTGGCTGCACAGAACCGGGTGTTGGAGCTGTACGCCGCGTTCTACCCGGGCAATTCGGGCGGAAAGGTTGGAGCGGATTACGGGCGGCCGCTTTGGCGAGGCGTCTACGATGCATTCTACACGCAATCCGGTGATTACCTGGTGAGCAGGGACAGCACGTATTTCGTGGCGTCCCAGCAGATAGGGTTGCCGGTGCAATGCGTGAGGACGAACCGGGTCGTCTCCCTCGTTCGTCCAACGCCGGCAACCCAAGGTGGCTACAGCGGATTTTACGCCACTCCAGGTGAGACTGTTTTGGCAGACTGGCCAGCAAGCCTGCTTGCCGACGGCGGACGTGCTGACGAGGTGAAGGTTGGCGAGACTAAGCTGAGCGTGTGGACGCTGCTTTTGCCGAGCCTGCCGGTATCTCCGCAGGCGGCCGACGTGGTGAGCGACGACGCGGGCGGGGCTTACGCAGTCGGGAGCGCTGAGCAGAGCGTGCTTGGTTGGAGGCTGGCTGTTCGACAGCTTGGCGCATGATCAGCAGCGTCGAAGGGAGATTGCGCGATGGCAGACGTCTCCGATGTTGAGAGCGCACTTGTCGCGTCCGTAACTGAAGCACTGTATCCAGCCGGTTCGGCGGCCCCGACCGTGACAGGACAGCCGATCAGGATTTACCGGGGATGGCCACTCAGCGGGTCGCTCGAGGCCGATTTGCTCCGCGGCGTGGCCAACGTAAGCGTATTTGCGGTGCCTGCGTCTTCGCGAAACACGACGCGATGGGGAGTGCTGACGACCACGACTCAGTCGGTTCCCACTTTGACGGTCCAGGTGTCTGGCAACGCGGCTACTTTCGGCGGGCAGGGGGGTGTGACGCAGTTGGCTGGACTCGTGGTCGCCGGCCAGCCGTTTGTTTACCGTGGTCAGGCGGGAGACACGCCGGCGTTGGTGGCTGCTGTTTTGGCACAAAGTGTGCGCGCGGTGCGGGCGTGCTGGTTGTCGGGCTCGACTGTCAGTGTGCCCGGCGTGACGAGTATCCTCGCGCGGGTGGTCTCCGACGGCGCTGCTATGACGGAGTGGGCGAGACAGGAGCAGGGTTTTCGAGTCTCGGCCTGGTGCCCCAACCCAGGGTCACGCGACCTGGTTTGCAGGACCATCTCGAGTGCGCTCGCCGCGGTCAGCTTTTTGGAGCTGGCGGACGGGACCGGCGGGCGTGTTCGTTATCGATCGACATCGAGCTTTGACGATCGTCAGGATGCGCAGAGCTACCGTCGCGACCTTGTCTACGACGTAGAATATGCAACGACTGACCTACAATCCGCGCCCTCAATGCTGTTCGGGGACTCACAGCTTTCTGGTGTGGATACGTTCGGATGAGGAAGGGCAGGGATGATGACTGTGCTGGTGGTGGTTCGGCCCTTTGGTGCGCACAAGCTTGGAGACCTGATTACAGGGGCCGAGCAGATGCGGCGGATTACGGAAGGCGCGAACGCCCGTGACGTGGTTCGGGTGAAGACTCAGCTGACGATGACTAGCAAACGAGGAGAGGCCTGAAGCATGCCGATATACCAGCAGAGTTCGTTGAACACCACCTCACTGGTGGTGCCCGACCTGTATGTGCAGATTGTGGCACCGCAGAACCTGGTGCTCAACGGCGTTCCCACGAACGTCATCGGCGTCGTCGGGACTGCCTCATGGGGACCGATCAGCGAACCCGTTGCGGTCTCCACGATGGCTGACTACGCAGCTGCGTTCGGCCCGGTCGCTGCGCGGAAATATGACATGGGCACGCCAGTGGCGACCGCCGTGCAGCAAGGCGCGTCCGCTTTTCGATGTGTTCGTGTGAGCGACGGAACAGACTCAGCGGCGAGCTACGCCGTAGGTTTGGCGAACGGCAGCTTTTCTGCTCTTTTCAGCGCGCGTTACTCCGGCTCTCTCGGCAATACTGTCTCGCTGACCTTGAGCGCTGCTTCTGTCCCCGGCGCTTGGCAACTGACGATCGCGATGCCGGGCTTGGTGCCCGAGGTCTACACCAACATCGCAGCACCAAGCCCGTCAGCTTTTTGGCAGAACCTCGTCAACGCGGTAAATCTCGGGAATGGTCCCGTGCGGGGACCATCGCAGATCGTCGTGGCCTCGATAGGGACTGCGACGGCAGCCGCTGCTGCCGCATTCGGGCCACAAGGTCTGGCGGGCGGCAGTGACGGCGCGAGCGGCGTGACCACGGCGATGATCGTGGGGCAAGATACGGTGCCGCGAACGGGTATGTACGCGCTTCGTTTACAGGGTTGCGGAATCGGTGTGCTGTCTGACGTTGATGACCCGACGCAATGGACCACACAGGCTGGTTTCGGCTTGTCCGAGGGCGTCTACATGATCCTGACCGGGCCGATGGGACAGACCATCGCAGGCGCGGTCACGCTAGTTCAGCAGGCGGGCCTCAACTCCTACTCTGCCAAGCTTATGATGGGAGACTGGGTTTATTGGAACGACCAAACCAATAGCGTCACTCGGCTCGTCTCTCCGCAAGGTTTCACTGCCGGGCGACTTGCAAACTTGTCGCCAGAACAATCTAGTTTGAATAAGCCGCTTTACAGTGTGGTTGGTACACAACGGTCCGGAGTACCAGGAAGCGGACAGACGTCCACCTACAGCGACGCCGAACTTGCGACTCTGTTCCAGAACGGGATCGACGTTATCGCCAACCCGCAGCCTGGGGGCGCATACTGGGGGGTGCGTAGCGGACATAATACGTCTTCTAACCCCGCTATCAATGGCGACAACTACACCAGGTTGACCAACTACATTGCCGCGACCTTGGCTGCAGGGATGGGGCAGTTTGTCGGACAGGTGATCAACGCCAACCTGTTCAAGCAAGTCCGGTCGACACAGCTGAGCTACCTGCAAAATCTTTATTCCCAAGGCGTGTTGGGGAGTGTGGACGGCTCGATGCCTTTCTCCGTTATCTGCGATCTGACGAACAATCCTATGAGCCGCACCTCCCTTGGTTTCGTGCAGAGCGACGCGCAGGTGCAATTCCAAAGCATCAACGAGAAGTTCATCGTGAACGTCGAGGGTGGCCAGACGGTGGCAGTCCAGCGACAGGTGCTGCCGGGAGGAACGGCCTAGGTTATTGGGCAACCGCTGAGCAAACCCGAACGACTGGTTCTGGAGAAAAGATTGAATGCCGATAAACTCGTTTTCGATCGGGCGCGACTGTCAGCTTGTGGTGATGGGGCCGCAAGGGCGGGTAGACCTGACGTACGTCACGGGCTTCGAGAGCCGACAGATGACACAGTCTGTGCGTTTGGACCGCTTAGACGGTATACCCATGGGCGCGGAATTGCCGAAAGGCTGGGAGGGCAGCTTTGAAGTCGAGCGCGGCACGAGTGCCGTCGACGACTTCATTGCCGTCTCGGAGCAGAGATATCTTAGTCAAGGATCGCTGCCGGCCGGCACTGTCTACCAATATGTGACCGAGGTGGATGGCTCGACATCGACTTACCAGTTCAGTGGCGTCGTGTTTAAGTTGGTGAATGCCGGAACTTGGAAAGGAGACTCGACCGTCAAACAAAAGTTAGAGTTCTTCGCAACACAACGGCAGCGAATTTGATGAGCGCGCCTAGCGCTCAGATCGTGGCCGCGGCGATTGCACCTCTCGTTGTGCATGATGCTGATGGCCGGGAGCTTGTACTGCGCCGGATGACGTCTCTTGACCGGCTCCGGTTATTCAAGGCGCTTGGGCCACTGTTGTCGCAAAACAACGCGTATCTTGGGATGGCGATGTTAGCGGCTTCTGTGGTGGCGATCGACACGATACCGGTGCCGGCCCCTGTCACAGACGGTCAATTGGAAGCCCTTGTCGGGCGGTTAGGCAACGCAGGCATCGAAGCTGTTGCATCTGCCTTGGCAATTGGCGTCGCGCCGCCGATGGGGAGTGCGGCACAGGGAAACTGAGCGGGCACCCCGATCTGGTAGACTGCCTGTATTTAGTCAAGAACGGGGTGCCGTTTGACGTAGCGTTTTGCTTACCACCCGACGAGCGGTTGGCGTGGGTGGTTGCTTTCGGCCGGCTAGAAGGGTTCGACTACGATTGGGGTGCACGGCGATGGAAGAAGCCTTGAGAGACAGCCTTCTTCTCGCCGGCGAACGACTTGCCGAAGCGGTGCGCAAGGGACTGCAAGCGCGCGGGCTTCCGACCGACGTCAGTTTGCAGGTTGATGGACTCCGCGTGTCGGTCGTGAGCAGGTCGCGTGACGTGTACGAGGCGGAGCACGGGACGAGCGCTGCGCCTCCAACCGCACCGTTTGAGCAAGCGGTGCGCGGTGCCACGAAAGACGTAGTTCGGGTCTTCGCACGCAGTCTGGAGGTGAGCGCTCATGAGCGAGGCGTTTGAGGTTGGGGTCACGCTGGCCTTGAGTGACGGCGTGTCCGAGTCGATTGCTTCAACACGAAAAGACATGGCGCGACTGGAGCAAGTGTTGCAGACGGGTGGTGTTTCCGTGCAGCAGCTTCGGGCGGCAGCTTCAGAGATCATGTCAGTTCGGCGTCTGCCGTTCCCTCTACGCCAACCAGGCGGAGAGAATAGTAAGACTAAGCCGGCTGACAGCGAGGCGGTGGACTTCGAGCGGGCTCAGGGGCTACCGACGCAAAAAGTTACTGAGACGAATTCTCCGGACCGAATGGAGACGCGAGAGGTTTTCGTAAGACAACTGACAGACGATGCGTTGCCTCCGACCACTCAGCCGCAACCTTCACAGCAGCGTCCAGCAGCGCCGGACGTTGACGCCGGGCCGATCGGCTCTTCGGTAACGGCGAGCTCGGACAGACATGACGCGTTTGCCAAGCGGCCGCCGCAAGCAACCGAGAGTCAACCATCCCCTGTGACTGTGGCTGTCCCGGCGTACCCGGTCCCGCAGTCTCCAGCGTGGTCGATGCAGGCCGTGTCGCGGACGGATGACAAGGCGAGGCAGCAGAGTGCGGGTGCCAGGGTCGAGGCACCACAGCCAGTAGACCATTCGGATAGTTGGTGGACGCAGCGTCGGGACAGTTTCAGTCTGCCGGTCGACGACTCGGCATCTGCCGAGCGACCGTCAACACCTGCGGTTGACGCTGGTGTACCGCCGCGGCAGCCGTCGACACCTGCGGTTGACGCTGGTGTACCTCCATGGCAGCAAAGCTCTCTTGTCAACTCCCGAGAGCAGGCAAGGCCCGCGGCACCGGTGAGTCAGGCGAATCCCGCTTCAGGTTTCGAACCTGGAGACGACGATGATGCCAACCCAAGGCAAGCGCCCGTTGCGCCGATGATGTCGCCATCATCACCCAGTCCCACTGAAGGAGACATCTTTCTGGACGGCGCACTAATGGGCCGCTGGATGTCCAAACACCTAACCGCGCAAGTCGGGCGAGCCTCTGCCGGTCCGACTGGCTTCGACCCTCGGCGGGGGCGATTGCTGCCTGGAGCGACAGTGGGGAACTGATGGCGTTATTGACTTTAGGCACCATTGCGTTTGACGGTTTCGAGGTTCCCGCGCGGGTGAGGTTTGGTGGTGCTCAGCGCACCGCTGTCCACAAGCTTCTTGGCGGGGGACGTGCCATCGACACGATGGGGCGTGACGATCACTCCCTTGTTTGGTCGGGAATACTATCAGGCAACAACGCGTCGGACCGAGCACGGGCTTTAGACGCGATGCGGGTGGCCGGCGATATTCTGCTGCTGGCTTGGGATGCTTTCTGTTACGACGTCGTCGTTGCGGACCTCAGTTTTGAGTTCTGCAGTCCGTGGTGGATTACTTACAAGATATCCTGCATCGTGGTCACCGACTTGGCCCAGTCTGTTGAGAACGTCTCCGCGAGCACGGCTGACACCATCATTGCAGATCTCACGACCGCGGCGACGTTTCTGAACGTTGGCGCGCTGCTAGCAACTGCGTCTGTCCCCGGAGCGCTGGTTGACGGCGCGTCAGGACTTCCTTCACTCATTGCCGGGATGAGCAGTTTGCAAGCCACGATTAGGCCGGGGATAGCAGCCGCGGAAAGTAGCCTTGACTCGGCCGATCTTCCGACTCTGGTCAGTTCGTCGGGGACAATAGCTCAGTTGTGCACTGGCGCCGGTTACTTGGAACGGTCGCTTACAAACCTAGAGGGAGTGTTGAGTTGACCAGAACGATAACGGTCACAAACGCTACTCTTTTCAATGTTGCTGCTGAGTTTCTCGGTGATGCAACACAGTGGAATAGAGTTGCAGCGTTGAACCAGATACTTGATCCGTGGCTTTCCGGACTCAACACGTTGCAGCTGCCGGAAACTGGCGGCTCCACCGGAGGCGGTGTTGGTTACCAGTAGCGCCAGAGCTCCGCAGGTCCTTGTGCTCGTCAACGGTTTTACGCTGCCGGGTATAATCGACGTGGAACTGGCAAGCAACAATCACTTAGGAGCGGACCGATTTTCTATAACAGCCTCTCTTGCCGCGACCGGATATGACGTGTGGACGAGTGACGTTCTAGAGCTCGACGTCCGTATAGCCGTCTCGGGATGCTGGTCGAGTCTCATCTACGGACAGGCAGATCAGGTCGAAATCGACCTTGGTCGTGGGGAAGTACGTGTGGACGGACGGGACTTGACGTCCCGTTTCATAGAAGCGCGGCTCGAAGATTCGTTTGAAAACCAAACTGCCAGCGACATAGCAAACCTTCTGGCAGAACGGCGCGGCTTGCAAGCTGTTGTCACGCCCACCGCGTCCATCATCGGGCGGAACTATGAAAACAGCTACTCCCGCCTGAGTCTGGATCAGCACGCACGGTCAACAACCGAGTGGGACCTTCTCATACATCTCGCCGAGGGCGAGGGGTTCGATGTTTGGGTGGATGGACGGAACTTGTATTTCGCCCCGCCGGACCAATCAGCTGCCGTTCTGGCACTGACGCCACAAGACTGTTCGTCGATCCGCCTGCAAAGGCTGGCCACGTTGTCCGGCGGTCTTGCTGTGACTGTGAGGAGTTGGGATTGCAGAGGCCAGACGTCAGTCGAGCAAACAGCGACATCATCCGATCAATCGAGTCCGGCACGAACCTATGTTGTACTGAAGCCGAATCTTTCGACAGACGCCGCCCAGATTGTAGCGCAACGACTCCTGACCCAGATGGCGCAGAACGAGCGCAGTGTGGCGATCGAAATGCCTGGAGACGTCACGACCCGACCCAGGAACGTTCTTGAGCTGGCAAATACCGGTACGGACTTCGATGGCGTCTGGGTCATCACGAGCGTCGAACGGCGGTTGAGTTTTCAGCACGGCTTCACTCAGGCGATCGAAGCGAGGATGCCAGCGTGGACAGCTTTCTAAACCAGATCAAAGCACATGCTGCGCAGATGGATCAGGGTTGGGCACAACCGCGGCTTGCAGTTGTGTCCTCCGTCGATCCAGCGACGTTTACCGCTCGTGTTTCTATCCAGCCCGAGGCGATCATGAGCGGCTGGTTGCCGATTGCTTCTGTCTGGGTCGGGTCTGGCTGGGGGCTGGCCTGTCCACCGATGCCGGGAGATCAAGTTCTAGTGGTGTGGCAGGAGGGTGACGCAGAACACGGCATAATAGTCGGGCGGCTTTGGTCTTCAGTGACAGCTCCACCGCAGGCGCAGCCGGGCGAGTTCTGGCTAGTTCATAAAAGCGGAAGCTTCATCAAGCTGCACAACGACGGGACGATAGAGAGCTCGGCTCCGACTTGGACACACATGGGTGACTTGCGTGTGAGCGGAGACGTGTACGACCAGCACGGAGCACTTTCGGCTCTCCGGGCTCATTACAATGAACACGTCCACCCACCGTCGCATACCGGTCCCGAACCTATCGACTAAGGAACAACCGCAATGTCGGACGTCACCTTGATCTGGGGAGGAGACTTCTCAGCGGGCAATACCGGTGACTTGTCGTTGATTTCAGGCGTCGGGTTAGGTCAGCAGCGCGTGCTGCGACGGCTGCTGACAAATCCAGGTGACTACATCTGGGACCTAAGTTACGGAGCAGGTCTGGGACAGTTCGTTGGCAGTCCCACCAACGCGGCGGCAATTCGGTCTGCCATCCGTAGCCAGATATTCAAGGAAGCGTCAGTTGCACGTCTCCCAGAGCCTGTCATTGACGTCCAGTCAGGTTCGGGCGGTAGCGTCTACGTACAAGTCAGATACGTGGACTCGATAGTCGCGATGACACAGTTACTTTCCTTCACGGTGACACCCTGAATGATACTCCCCTTACAGAAATTCTCCACGCTTGTCGAGAACATGACGGCGAGCGTGCAGGGCAGCGCCGCACAGTTACTGGACTTCTCGTCGGGCAGCGTCCTGCGCGCCTTGCTGGAGGCGTGTGCAGCCGTAGCTTTGTGGATGCAATGGCTCATCCTGCAAGTCTTGGCGACGACGCGTGCCGCGACGAGCACGGGTCCTGATCTAGACAGCTGGATGGCAGACTACAGTTTCAGTCGGTTGGCGGGGTCGCCGAGTGTAGGTCAGATTACGTTTGCTCGTTATACTCCTGGCGTCGCTGCGGTGGTGGAAGTAGGCACTACAGCGAGCACCAATGACGGGATGGTAAGCTTCATCGTTACCGCTGACCCGGCCAACTCAGCTTGGAACGGTAACGCGGGCTATTACGTTTCACCTGCAGCCTTGAGTGTTATCCTGCCGGCGCAGGCGGTGAGTTCTGGTTCAGCAGGAAACGTCCTACCAGGTGCGGTCGGACTGCTGACAACAGCCATCCCCGGAGTCGACACTGTCAACAACACATTGATGTTCACTGGGGGCACAGACCCGGAAAGTGACGTCGCGTTCCGGTCTCGTTTCCAACTCTACATCAACAGTCGGTCGCTTGCCACACCGCTCGCCGTGGATGCCGCAATAGCCTCGCTCCAACAGGGTCTGCGCTACGTCGTCCTCGAGAATACGAACTCGGCAGGGCAGTTCTCGCCAGGCAACTTCTGGGTCATCGTCGATGACGGATCTGGTGACCCGTCGTCGGTCCTGTTAGCAAACGTCAGCTCTGCCGTGGAGATGGTACGCCCGATCGGCTCTCGTTACGCACTGACGGGGCCAAGTGTCACCCTCGTAGCGGTTCAGATGACGGTGGCAACGTCGAACCCGCTTACCAAGCCAGTCGTCGTAGCTACTATCCAGGCCGCAGTGCAGACTTGGATAGCGGGCCTGCCGATTGCTGGCAGGCTTGCTGTATCGAAACTTGAGGCGCTGGCGCACAACGCAGATCCCAGCGTGATTAGCGTCATCAGCGCTACCCTAAACGGAGCAGCTACGGACGTAGTCGCTCCAGTAGACGGGGTCATCATCGCGTCTAGCGTGGTGGTCAATTGAGATGACAGGTGACGAGGACGACTTTATAAGCCGACTGAAACGGGTCCTGCCACGCCGTTGGTTCAGCGACGTAGCGCCATTGATGGACGCTGTCTTGGGTGGACTGGCTGTGGCGTGGTCGGCCGTCTACGTGCTGATACAGACAGTCGGCGCGCAGGCGAGGATCGCGACCGCTACCACGATCTTTGTCGACATGGTGAGCAGTGACTTCTTCGGCAACGGGTTGCCGCGGCGGAGGAATGAGAGTGATGCTTCATTCCGGTCCCGAATATCAATGGAGCTGCTTCGGCCGCGTGGGACGCGAGCGGCGCTCGCGGCTGCACTGACTGAGTTGACCGGTCAGCCGGTGACGATCTTCGAGCCGACCCGTCCAGCGGATACCGGCGGCTACAGAGTGGGTGGCGTTGGCTACGGCAAGGCGGGCGGGTGGGGAAACCTGTCGCTGCCCTACCAGTCGTTTGTGAAAGCACGTTTGCCGCAAGGACAAGGTATTGCTTTCCTGGCCGGCTACGGAACGGGCGGCGTCGTCGTCTACGGTAACATCTCCGAAGTCCCTACACAGGTTTCATCGGCAGACATCTATGCCTCGGCGGCGTCGATCCTGCCGGCAGGTTACGTCGCCTGGCTGCAGGTAGAAGGTTAGCAGGTCGGCACGCTTGTCACGCAAGCAAATCCGTCGCGTTCAGACAATGAAAGTGTGATTGCATATGGACCGTCAGATTGTCTATCCGGCAAGTATCCCGCTCGACACGGACTTGCTGAGCGCGCAGCGTAATACGATGGTGGCACTCGGCTACCTGGCGCAGATGGTGCTAGGGACATCCAGTGTGGTTGACGGATTGGCTTGTACGCCGACGCAGCCGGCCTCGATGTCGGTTACTGTCGGACCCGGGAGCATTACGCAGTTCAGCGTCATAGATGCGACGGCTTACGGGTCACTACCGGCTTTATCGACCAGTCCACTCGTGAAGATAGGCATCAACATAGGCAGCACCAGCTTTGCGTTGTCTTCGCCGACGGTTTCCGGCCAGGTGATCAGCTACCTCATCGAGGCGAGCCTGCTCGAGACGGACGCGGGCGCTACGGTGCTGCCTTACTATAATTCGTCAAACCCAGCAGTGCCTTACAGCGGCCCGGGCAACGACGGCGGGGTGCAGATGACCGAGCGTGTGCAGACGGTCCAACTTGCGCTCAAGCCGGGTCCTGCGGTGGCGATTGGCGGACAGAACGTGCCGGCGGTTGATGCTGGCTGGGTAGGGCTCTTCGTCATCAATGTGACGTACGGGCAGCAAACTGTGACCGCCGCCAACATCACAACGTTGCCGACCGCACCGTTCCTGAACTGGAAGCTGCCGCAACTGACGCCAGGCACGCATAATTTGGCGGTCTTTCAGCCTACGAACCAGGGAATTTGGACGGTGCCTTCCGGCGTCGGTGCGGTGAAGCTTCGGCTTTGGGGCGGAGGTGGTGCCGGTGGCACCGGGTTCGGTGGGGCCGGCGGCGGTGGTGCAGGTGGTGGCTACAGCGAAGGCTACTACAGCGTGACCCCGGGCCAGAACTTCCAGGTGTCGGTCGGGAGTGGCGGCGCTGGTGCCAACACGACTGGGAGCCCGTCGAGCTTTGGCAGCGTGGCGTCGGCCGGTGGTGGTGCGGGTGGGACGAGCGGTAGCTCAAACACGGCAAGTCCGGGCGGCACGAGCGGCGGGGTTGGCGCGGGATCCGGGCTGGTTGTCCCAGGCAGCGCGGGGGGTGATGCGTTCAACATCAGCGGCTACCTGCTGAGCGGGGCGGGTGGCAGCTCGCATGGCAGCGTCGGCGCCGCGCAGGTGGGTGGTGCGGGATCAGCCTCCATCAACGGACGGAATGGGGTGGGACCGGGAAGTGGAGCGTCCGGCGGTGTCGGAAGCGGTGTCGGCGGTCAAGGCGGACCGGGCCTTGTTCTCGTCGAGTGGTGAGCGCGCGCATGTGAGGCGAGCGCTGGTCTTTCTGCGTATGGTTGGGGAGCTTTGCTATGGGTACGCCGGCGCAGTTTGTGTGGCAGTCGAGCACCGCGCGCGTAGTGACACCGGACGGTTTTGGGCCTTTTCCCAGAGGAACGTGGCAGACTTTCCCAACGCCGCTGTCTTGGCCGGTGAAAGATCCGGGGGACACGCTCGACTACGTCGTCGACTTTTCGAGAGCGCTTGCCGGCGACACTGGTGACACAATCTCGACGCTCGACGTCGCAACCTCACCCAACAACACAGGCGATTTGATCGTCAACTCGACGCGGGTTGATGGCGACCGCGCGGTCGTGTGGTTGAGCGCGGGTTTTTCCGGGACGACATACAGCGTCACCGTCGTGGTGACCACGAATAGCGGGCGCACGCTGTCGCGCACGATCGGTCTCCCGGTGCTTACCCTGTCCACGCCTGCTCCGTTCGGGACCGAGATCACCGACCAGTCAGGTGCACCACTTACCAATCAGACGGGTGCACCACTGACTACCGACTGAGAATACTTCAGCGGCACTTCTTGCGAAGGTTGGCCGAGCGCCTTTGTCGCAGGCATGGGCATCGTCGGTACGTGTGTGCCGGCAGGCGTGTCGCTTGGGCACTCATGCTGATTGGTGCAGCGGCTGAGCTGTGGTGAAGGAAGGTCTTTTTTCAAGGAAAAGAAGCAAAAAGCTTCTGTTCCGGCTGTCGCGGAAAGCTGAAATGACGCGTCTCGTCAACGCGTATCTCACGACATTCGAGAACTGGCTGCTTGGTCGAAGTTCCTGTTTCGAGACGCACATTTAGCAAACGCTTTGGAGAAAGGCAGCCATGCCGACGATACCTCAATTGCCGACTGCGGTGGTGACAGGCCTTCAAGACGAGATCCCCGTCAGCCAAGGCGGCGTGACTCGTGCGGTAAGTGTCGCCGAGTTGTTGAGCGGAACCCAGCAGGTGATCGAGGTGCCGAGCCCGAGCATCCTCGGCCGGGCGTCTTTGGGACCTGGCGGGCCCGAGCCGCTTTCGCTTGGAATCGGGCTCATGGTCGGGAACGCGTCGATCCAGGCCAACGGAGAGGACCATGCCGGTTTCCCTCAGGAAACGACCTACGCTGTTGGCGACGAGGTCATCATCAACTCGAGCGGAACGCCGAAGAGGTTGCCGCTGCCTGGCTTGCGTACGCTGTTCAGCGGCGGCTCCAACGTGTCGATCGACGTCAACGGCGTGATAGCTGCAGTTACCGACCCGAGCGTGTCCGGTAGCCTTACGACACTGACCCAAGGCGTCTCTGCTGCCGACGCCAGCATTGCTGCACTCGCCACGAAAATCCCCGCAGGTGGTTTTGCCGCGCTCAATGCTGCTGGTCAGGTAACGTCGGCGATCGCCGGTGACGCCAGCTCCGGGACGGTGTTGTCGTCACCTTCGGCAGTGACCCGCTCGCTCGCGAGCCGAGCGAACGACAGTGTCAACGTTCTCGACTACGGTGCGGTCCGAGGTGGACCCGATTGCACGGCAGCCTTCGTCGCCGCTTGTGCAGTGCTGCCCTCGGCGGGCGGTGAGCTGTATATCCCCGCCGGCGATTACTGGCTGCAAAATGCGATCGTCATCAGCGGCAAGGCGCTGGCAATCCGGGGTGCCGGACGCGGCCAAACGCGCATACACTTGCAACATAACGGCGTGGGGTTTGACATCGCGCCAGGAAGCATTCTCAGCAAGATCGTTATCAGCGGGCTTTCGCTCTACGCCGAGAGCGCCTCTGGCCAGACTGCTGCTGGGCTCCGGGTAACCTACCCTTCCGCGACGTCGTTCGGTTACGTGTCTACCGTGATCCATGAGGTCGAGCTGTTCGGTTATCCCAACGCATCGAACGGGACGTCGCCCTTTCCGCAGACCTTCCTGCGAGGCTTGGTTCTCAACGGTTGCTGGAGCACGCAGGTCAGCAATATATCCTGGTTCGGTCCGCCGGCACCGGCCGGCAGCACGAACTCCGCCGTCGTAGAAGTGAACGGTTCAATCGACACAAGACTTCATTCCGTTCAAGCTTACTACGGCAACGCGGTGGTGTTGCAGACTGGATATTGCGAGGGCATCTACATCAGCAACCCGCTGGTCGTCGGCGTCGACTTCCTGATGCTGCAGACAAACGAGACGACCTGGCCTGGTTACGTCGTCGGCAGAAACATGTTGCTGGGCCTGTGGGTATCTCACGGAGAGATCAACACCAACTTAGGCACTGTTCAGCTTGCGAACGTTGCTGACGGGTTCTTCTCCGGGCTTGACATCACGCGTGATGGCGGGCCAACCGGCGTCCAGACCTTCTTCAATCTTACGAACGTCTCGAACTTCCACGTCAGCGGATGCAATTTCGTCGGTGGGCCAACCGGCAGCGCGAGCGCGGACGTGGCATTCAGCTTCACGAGCACATACAACTCGTCCAGCAACATCATCGAGGGTTGCCACTTCGAAGACATGGCAACGGTGATCCAAATCAACGGGGCAAACGGCACGGTAGGTTTGACGACCTATGGCTTGCATCTCGGCAACGTGCCAATGGCCACAGCTATAATTGACAATTCGGCGGTGAACGCCGGAAACTATCTCTCCTTCATGACGCCGTCTACGGCCACAACTCCGGCCGGCGTCGGTAGCTCGAAAGACCATGTGTTCTCAAATCAGAACGGCGCCACGCTGTTCCAGATAAACAACGTCCTGGGTTCGGCAAATTTCATCCGCCATCAGCCAGCGACCAGTGCAAGTCCACCTACCGTGTGTTTCGACGGCTCGGACACTACTGTGAGCGGCGTGATCCAGACCAAAGGTGGCAGCTTGTTCATCAATGCCGCCGGTGGCAGCGGTGGCAGTGGCAACATGCTGAGCCTGGCGAACACACCGGGAGCGGTGAACTGGGTAGTCATGCAAAACGCGACGTCAGGGAACCTGAGTGTGATCGGGACCAACACAGGTGGTTTGGGATTGCAACCCAAAGGTACACTTGTTCTGTCGCCAGCCGCAGGTTTGTACATGCCTGGCCTGCCTACCGCCAAGCCGGCTGCCGGCTCCGGACAGGTTTGGAACAATGCCGGCGTGATCAGTATAGCTTAGGAGTTACCAATGTCGCAGAGCGACATGCATTTGCTGTTTCAACAAATGGGCGAGGTTCTTACCGGTGTGCGCGTGTTGCACGACATGAACGACCTCCGGCAGGCGCAGGCCGAACAGCTGCATGAACTCGTTCGGGCCGACCTCGCGACCTTACGGCAAGACCAGCGCGACCTTGAGGAGAAGTTCGAGTGTATCGTAAGCATCGTGCAGTACGAGCTAGAGGCAATCCGCTCCGGGACGAACGAACATGCGCGCGCGCTCAGCGACATGGTCGGCGTCGTTGAAGACTTGCGCAAGCCGGTTGCTGATATACTGGGCTTAAAATCGCGTGTCGCGGGTTTGGTGTTCGGCGCCGGGCTGGTTGGCAGTGCGGCGTTATGGTTGGCTGAACCGATCTACGGCTGGATCGTCAACGCTAGTTTCAACAGGCGGTAATGTCGTCTCACAGCTGGCGATGATGTTTCTCAGCAATGGTAAAAGGCAAGCGGTTCTTTTTTTTGAAAAGAAACAAACCGTCGTCTCTTTCGGTTGATGCCGGTGAAACAGGTTGTCGTAGGCGTCCGCAACGGCGATGACAAAAGCTTTTGCATCTTCTCTGTCAAAAAGAAATCCTTTCTTTCTCTACGATACCGATGATGATGTTTTCCAAACTGCAACCCGCTTATCGCCTCAGAAAGGAACACGCATGGACAGACTTCGCGATTGGGCAAGGCAGCCGACAACGGTGGCCGGCATTTCCGCAGGCATTGCAACAATCAGTGCATTGCTGCTGAACCAGCTCACCTGGGTGCAGGCGGTCCCGCTCCTCACGGGCGCTATGACCTCGATGATCCTGCCGGACAACGCGGTAGCTCAGAAGCAGGCTGAACAGATCGCAACAGAGATGGTCACCAAAATCAACACCGGCAGAGGAATCAATCGATGAGGTTTCAACTCATCATCGCCGTAGCATGCTTGGGTGGCACGCTGGTTGCGGCCGGTGCATGCACGCGAACCGGCCACAGATCTCTGTGGACCTTTCGGCCGGGCTGGAAGTGGCCACCGCGGCGAAGGCTGCCTATGCCGCGCGCCCGTCAGCAGATCCGACGGTGGTTGCGCAAGCGGGCCGTCTGCTGGCCAGCGCTCAGGCTGCCGTCTCGGCCTGGCAGGCGTCCGCGAGTTCGGCCGACCAGGCAACGGCGGCAGCTGCCCTAGGGGCGCTGATGACCTACGAAGCGGCGGCAACCAAGCCGTCCTGACCCGTCCCAGGTTTGCCGGAGCGCGCAGTTGACGCAGCAGCAGGCTCGCGTGACTCTGGCGTCCGGCAAAGCATGGGAACCAGCATGTCCAGCACGGTTGCGCAGCAGCGGCACGTCGTTGCTGCTTGCTATCTGGGGTGGACGCTGGATGCGTTCGACTTCTTCATCATGGTGTTCGTCTTCGGCGACGTCGCCCACGAGTTCGGCATCAGCGAGACGGGCGTCACCTTCGCGGTCACGCTGACCTTGGCGATGCGGGCATTGGGCGCCTTTCTCTTCGGCCGGCTTGCCGACAGATTTGGCCGCCGGCCGGCACTGATGGCCAGCGTGCTTGGCTTCTCCGTGCTAGGTTTCTGCACCGGGCTCGCACCGAACGCGGCGGTGTTCTTCGTCGTGCGCGCGCTGTTTGGCCTGGCTATGGGCGGTGAGTGGGGCGTGGGGGCATCCCTGACGATGGAGAGCATCCCCGCCTCCTGGCGCGGACCGGTCAGCGGTCTGCTGCAGGCGGGTTATCCAAGTGGATACCTGCTCGCGTCGCTCCTCTATTTGGCGCACGACACCCTGCACTGGCGCGGGATGTTCATGGCGGGTGCGGTGCCCGCCCTGCTGGTGTTCTACATCCGCAACAACGTGCCGGAAAGTCCGGACTGGTCGGCCCGCGCGCCCGGCCACGCGACCGAGCCACTTCTCGTCGTAGTGCGGCGTCATGCCGGGCTCACCCTTTACGCCGCAATCCTCATGGCCTGCTTCAACTTCTTCAGCCACGGCACGCAGGACATCTACCCGCGCTACCTGCAGCGGCAGCACCACATCATCGGTGCCAACCTCACCACCATCGTCGTCATCTACAATTTAGGCGCCATGGCCGGCGGCATCCTGTTCGGCTCCCTGTCACAACGCATCGGCCGACGTCGGGCAATCGGGCTGGCGGCACTCCTGTCGTTGCCGGTGCTGCCGCTGTGGGCGTTCTCGTCGACGCCGTTGTGGATCACGGTAGGCGCTTTCCTCATGCAGGTCTGCGTCCAGGGTGCGTGGGGCGTGGTCCCGGTGCACCTCAATGAGTTGTCGCCGCCCTCCATCCGCGGAACCTTCCCTGGGTTGACCTACCAACTCGGCAATTTTCTCGCCGCCCTCAACCTGCCTCTGCAAAGCGGCATGGCCGACGCGCTCGGCCACGACTACCGTTGGCCGCTGGTCGGCGTCGCAGGTAGTGCCGCAGTGCTGATCATCGTGCTGATGCTGTTCGGACGCGAGGCGAAAGACGTCCGCATGGGACGGTTTGGCACTGCCACCGCGGTGTGATTCGGCCGCTTTGACGCCTACGTCTGGAAAAGCAAGCCGAGCAGTTCTTTTTTGAACAAAACAGCTATTAGACCTTTGTTCCCTTGGGCGCGCGTTGCAGAACCATAACGTCGGCAGGAACAAAACTTTTGCTGCTTACTTCACAGAAGCACGCCTTTCTTTCTCGCCAGTTTTCAAGCCTGCTGTTATAACTCCTGAGCCAGCTACTGGCTGGCCCAGATGATCCGGTGCATCCACGCTACGTCGCAGATGTGGAACGTGTAATCCGGATGTTCCGGATTAAGGCTGCGCAACTCGATGCGCTTGGCGGACTGGCGAACGAGTTGTTTCGCCATTGCCTCGCCCCGTGCCGTCCGGACCACCACCCTGTCACCCCTGCGGATCGGCGCAGAGGGTGAGACGACCACCATGTCGCCGTCACGGAACACGGGCTCCATCGAGTCCCCCGAGATCTCCAGCGCGTAGGCGTGCGGGTCCCCCATGTCGGGAATGCCGACCTCGTCCCAGCCGCCGCCGACCGGGTAGCCTCCATCGTCGAAATACCCCTCCCCGCCGGCCTGCGCCATGCCGATCAGCGGGATGCGCCGCGGCACCTGGGCCTGCGAGGCGATGGCACGCTCGCCTGCCACCAGGCGTGAGAACACCTCCAGGCTGGCGCCCGTTGCATCAAGCACCTTGGCGAGGCTTTCGGTGCCCGGCCAGCGCGCCCGCCCGTCCGGCATCCTGCGCTTCGAGACGTTGAACGTGGTGGGATCAAGCCCGGCGCGACGCGCCAGCCCGGATGCCGACAAGCCGTTTTCGGCAGCCAGCGTGTCGAGCGCGCGCCAGACGTCCTCGTGCTTCATCGGGCTCAATCATGCACGAAGGAAAATCCCCCCACAATAGGAATATACCTCCCGAGTCTTGCCCTGGGGGATTTTGTGGCCTAGGTTGTTCCCGTTATGTTCCCTACAGCTTCAGGTTGGGGTGCAGAAAGCCAAGCCTGCTCTCTTAAATAAAACCAGCAGAAACGTCTGGGCCGCGCTGTCGCAAAGTTTCCAGCATCGATCACCAAAGAAAACGAAAACTTTTGGATTTTTCAAAAAAGAACCGCTCGCCTTCTTCGTCACAGCTCTCGCAGGAGGCCCATTCGAAACACCGCTCACCCGGGCACCTTCATCCAAGGAATTAATTCCTTGACCGGCAGCGATCCGGTTCCTAGTCTACCTCCGAATACAAATGTAGTCCTGACAGGTCGAAAGTCCGCCCGCTTCAAAACGAAGCGCGCATGTTCTTCGAAAAGGTCGATCGATGGCGTTCTCATTGCGCAACTTGTCCGTGCTGGCTTACGCGAACGGCTTCACGCTGTGGCTCTACAAGACCGGTGCAGAGGACCAGGCCTGCGTCGCCACGCCCGATTTCTTTCACGACGCCGGCGACATGCTGGCCGGTGGAGACATGATGCTGGTCTCGGCACGGGACGGCGGGCGCATGCTCTGCGTGCTGGCCGATTCTGCTGGCGTGCGGACCGCGCCGATGATGTAGAAGCGGCGCCGACCCGGGCGTGTTGACGTGCATGCGAGGCGATCTCCAAGCTCCGGCCTCTCTCCGACCCGGACCCACAAAAGGCCTTGGACATCTCGCGCGACCTGCCCCTGGACCAGATACTGCGCGGCGACTGCGTCGAGATGATGCGCATGTTGCCCAGCGCCTCGGTGCACTGCGTCTTCGCCGACCCGCCTTACAACCTGCAGCTGCGCGGTGAGCTGCGCCGGCCGGACGACAGCCTGGTCGACGGCGTGGACGACGACTGGGACCATTTCACCGACTTCGCCGCCTACGACGCGTTCACCCGCCTGTGGCTGACCGAGGCGCGCCGCGTGCTGCGCAAGGACGGCACGCTGTGGGTAATCGGCAGTTACCACAACATCTTCCGCATCGGCGCCATCCTGCAGGACCTGGGCTTCTGGATCCTCAACGACGTGATCTGGCGCAAATCCAACCCGATGCCGAACTTCCGCGGCCGCCGCTTCACCAACGCGCACGAGACGCTGATCTGGGCGGCCCGTCAGCAGGACAGCCGCTACCGTTTCAACTACGCCGCCATGAAGGCGCTAAACGACGACCTGCAGATGCGCAGCGACTGGCTGATCCCGCTCTGCACCGGCGAGGAGCGGCTGCGCAACGCGCACGGCCTGAAACTCCACCCGACCCAGAAGCCCGAGGCGCTGCTCCACCGCATCCTGCTCGCCAGCACCATGGCCGGCGACGTCATCCTCGACCCGTTCCTGGGCACCGGCACTTCGGCCGCGGTGGCGCGACGGCTGCACCGCCATTTCGTCGGCATCGAGCGCCACCCCGCCTACGTCGAGGCCGCCTGGGGCCGCATCCTGCGGCAGAAACCCGCCCCTGCCGAAGCCATGGAAGCCACGCCCAGCCGCCGCGATGCGCCGCGGGTCTCGTTCGGCAGCCTGGTCGAGCGCGCGCTCGTGGTCCCCGGCACCATCCTCACGGACCGGCAACGACGCGTGAGCGCAGTGGTGATGGCGGACGGCACGCTCGCCTGCGGGAGCTTGCGCGGCTCCATCCACCAGGTGGGCGCCGCGGTGCAGAACGCGCCGAGCTGCAACGGCTGGACGTTCTGGCACTTCGAGGTGGAGGGCGGCCTCTCGCCGATCGACGTGCTGCGTGGGGCGCAGCCGGGCTTGCCACCTGCTCGGCAATGACAGACAAGCAAGCAGTTCTTTTTTGAGTGTCCGTTTGAAAAGTCGCCTGGCGGCCATCTGACGCGGCCTTCCTGTGCTCCGGTGCTCATGACCTAAAAGGTCACTCCGCTCCGCTGCGCGGAAAACCACGCCAGCTGACTCACCAGGCCGACGTTTCAAACGGACACGAAAAGAGAACCAGAAAACTTTTGTTCCTTTAGGCGCGCGTTGCAGAACCATCGCGACAGCAGGACCAAAAGTCATTTGCTTCTTTTCTTTAGAAAAGAAGGCTTTGCTTCCTGCTTGAAGGTCGAGCTTCGCATGTCCCAGCAAACCAAGACGCCGATCGCCACGGTGCAAGCACCATGAGCTTTCCACTGCGCGGCGGCACCGCCGTCATCACCGGTGCTGCGAGTGGCATCGGGGCGGCTCTGTCCGCGAACCTGGCGAAGCGAGGCGTCAACCTTGCGCTCGCCGACCGCAACGAAGCCGGCCTGCAGGCGGTCGCCGCGGCCGCGCGCGGCACCGGCGTCCAGGTCAGCGAACACGTGCTGGACGTGGCCGACCGCGACGCCCTGCAGGCGCTGCCGGAAGCCGTGCTGGCCGCGCACGGCAAGGTCAACGTGCTGGTCAACAACGCCGGCGTGGCGCTTGCCGGCACCTTTGCGGACGTGACGCTCGAAGACTTCGAGTGGCTGTTCGAGATCAACTTCTGGGCGCCGGTGCGGCTGACCAAGGCTTTCATGTACGCCCTGGAGCGTGAGCCGGCCGCCCACATCGTCAACATCTCCAGCCTGTTCGGCCTTATCGCCCCGCCCGGCCAGGCGGCCTACAGCGCGGCGAAATTCGCCCTGCGCGGGTTTTCCGAGGCGCTGCGCCACGAGCTGGCAGGCAGCACCGTCTCGCTCACCGTGGTGCACCCCGGCGGCATCAAGACGGAGATCGCCAACAGCGCGCGCATCCCCCAGGGCCTGGACCCGCAAGCCGTGCGTGCGCGGATGGGCGACGTCAACAAGCTGCTGCGCAAGCCCCCGGCCGAAGCCGCCGAGCTCATCGCCAAGGCGATCGAGCAGCGGCAAAAGCGCCTGCTCATCGGCAGCGACGCCATCGTGGCAGACAAGGTCCAGCGCCTATTCCCGGCCAGCTACTGGGCCCGCCTGGGCCGTGGCATGCGCAGCGCCGTCGAGCCGCTGCCGCCGCCGACGCCGGGGCAGGGCGGCTAGAATGGCCAGCCTGCAGGCCCACCTGACAGACCTGCTGTTCCGCGTCCAAATCAAGCGGCGCCTCGCCGGGGTCACCGACATCGGCACCGCGCGCGCCGTCCTGCAGGGGGCGTCCATGCCTGCCCCCACGGGCGCCAGCTTCCAGCCCGCGACGGTGGGCGGGGTAGCCGGCGAATGGGTGCGCGGCGAGGCCGGGCCCGACGCACCGACCCTCCTCTATCTGCACGGCGGCGGCTACTTCGCCTGTTCGCCGCAGACCCACCGGCCGATCACTGCCGCCTACGCCAGGCTCGGCTTCGCCGTGTTCGCGCCCGACTACCGCCTGGCGCCGGAACACAAATTTCCCGCAGCCCTCGAGGATGCCGAGGCAGTCTGGAACGGATTGCTGGCACTGGGCCACACCGCAGGATCGCTCAGCGTGTCGGGCGAGTCGGCCGGCGGCGGGCTGACCCTCGCCCTCCTGCTCTCGCTTCGGGACAAGGGGCAGGCCTTACCCGCCGCCGCTGCGTTGTTCTCACCTTGGACCGACCTCGCCTGCACCGGGCAGTCGATCACCACCAACCTCAAGCGCGATGCCATGTTCTGGGCGCCCGGCCTGAAAGAGGCCGCCGGCTTCTACGTCACCGATGCCGAGCGGACTGCGCCCTTAGCCTCGCCTCACTACGCCGAACTCGCGGGTCTGCCGCCGCTGCTGATCCATGTCGGCGAGCGCGAACTCCTCCGCGACGACAGCATCCGCTTGGCGGATCGCGCCCGGGCCGCTGGTGTGGAGGTGGATCTGCGGGTGTGGCCGGTCGTGCCGCACGCCTGGCAGATCGTCCAATTCATTCCGGAAGCGCGCCAGTCGGTCCGGGCGGCAGCGGAGTTTCTCAATCGCCGCGCCGCCCCGGACGCATCACGGCCAGCCTGATCGGCACCGGATGTCGTTACGAAAAAACTCGGCAACCCGGACGGACTTGTATCGTTCTTCAAGCCACACTTTACCTGCGTGAGGAACACTGAATGTCCATTCTCGCCTGGCTCGTCCTCGGGCTAATCTCCGGCTTCATCGCAAGCAAAATCGTCAACCACTCCGGCGCTGGGCTGCTGCTCGACATCGTCCTTGGGATCGTCGGTGCCATGGTCGGCGGCTGGCTGTTCGCTACCTTGGGTGCCACGCCGATCACCGGCTTCAACATCTACAGCATGTTCGTGGCCGTTGTCGGCGCGGTCGTGGTTCTAGTCATCTACCACGCTCTGTTCGGGCGGCGGGTGACGACCTACTAGAAGCGAACCGAGCGGTTCTTTCTGGAAGAAAAAACTAGAAACTTTGCTCTCGTCAGGCTCGTCGCGGTTAGGGCTGTCGTTTCAGCTTTCCGCGACGAGGCTTCCTTACTGGCAGCTGCGGTTATCGAAGAGCCCGGTTAGGCGCGTCCAGCACCAGACCTTGAACACTCAAATCCAACCCTGGCCCGTGGTTGGGCGCCTCCGCTAACTCAAAGCTTCTGGCTGCCTGGCGTTGGGCCCCCGGCGCGTATCTTTCTGCGCTAGCGAGTATCGTGGACCGTTCCGCCGGCGCCGCGCCGTCCTGGTCTGCACGAGGATAAATGAACCCGTGCGTCGGATAGATGGCACCGAAGTCGGCCGTATGCCCAAGCTGCACGCGAACTGCGCTCCAGTCGTTGTCCTCGGACACATCCTTCACTTCCACGTCGCGGGCGATCCCCCGGCTGTTCCAGTGCGACTGGTCGATGACGATCGTGCGGCTGTCCTCGATCGAAGAGACCACCGCGACGTGGCCCAGCGGCATGCGCGAGTTCGGTTTGAAGCTGAGGACGCTGCCGGCCTCCGGTCTTTGACCACGCTGATACACGCCGGCCGCGTTGTACCACCAATCCCGCGCGTTGCCCGAAAGCTCGATCCCGGCATCTTCCTTCGCAAACGCGACGCATTGGATGACCGGAGCCGCGCCGACATAGGCCACACGACGTGAACTGCCAAAATGGTGGTGCGCCCCGCCCCAATGGCGCCCATGTGCCGAGGCTATGCCGCCGGTTACCCCGATCAAGACTGCAAGAAGGGCAGCTGCACCCTGGGTGGTTCGGCTCTGAGCTTTCATACGCGCTCCGGGAATGTCACTAAGCTGACAAACTCGGTAACAATGCACACGCAAGGCTGGCAACCGCCTACATCACGGCTCAGCGATATGCGATCCCATAAACGCGTTCTAACGTGTGAGCGAACGCACTACTCAGGAATTTACGCCTAAAACCCCTGAAAAAGTCAATTTTGCAACGGTGTGTGATTCGTGCTGTGCCAAATTTGTGTATGTGTTGCCTACGAACAACAGCCTATTTGCACGTTACAATCATGATCTCCACCAGCCAGGCGGGGTCGGCCAGGACTGCCTGGACCGCCGCCCGCGCCGGCGCTTGACCTTCCGGAAGCCACGCCGACCAGATCGCGTTCAGCGCCGCGCGATCACCGATATCCTTTAGCCAGATCTGCGCCTGCAGGATGCGGCTGTTGTCGGTCCCGTGCGCCTCCAGCACCGCGTCGATCTGCTCGAGCACGTCGCGGACCTGGCCATCGATGTCGAGCGATGCGTCGCGCGTCACCATCCCCTGGGTATAGACGAACCCGTGATACTCCACGGCTCTCGACAGGATCGGGCTCGGCTCGGTGCGGATGATACGGCTCATGGTAAGTCCTTTCGGTCAGGGTCTGTTGGCGTTGCCGGAGGCTGGCGCTGCTGCAGGCGCGCTCGCCGGGTCAGGCAGCGCCTCAGTACCGGCGTTGCCGTGCCGCACGCAGTCGGAGACTGCCTGCTCGTGCGAGTACTGGTCCGCCAGACCCTGCGAGGGCGTTGCGGCCTGGGTCCCGCCAGAGAACGGCGAATCCCTGCTGTCCTGCTCGGACAGCTGGTAGCGGTTCTGCGTGTTGTACACCCGGTCCGCCTCTTGCCTGCAACTCGTCAGCACCTCGCGGTCCGCTTTCGACTCGGGCGGCGGAAAGCCGCACCCGCTTAGCCCCAGCAGCAGCGATGCCGCGGTCAGGCGCCAAGGCAAGCAGTTCTCTTTTGAAAAAAAGCCCCAAAAAACGTTTGCTTCCGCTGTCGCGCGCTGCAGAAACCTCCGCGACAGCAAGGACGAAAGTCTTTTGCTTCTTTTCTTCGGAAAAGAAGGCGTTGCCTTCATCCACAACCTGCGAGCAGTCAAAATCTAGCGCCCCTGGTAAAGGTCAAGGTCAGGCTCCTGCAGGTGGTGGACTGGGCAACATGTGCAGACAGGCGCGGAAGCCCGTCTCGTCGAAGCGTGCGTCATCGGTCAGCCTTGTCTCGGCTGCAAGCCGCAACAGCGCCGGGTGCAGCTCCGCGCCGCACTTGTCGAGCCGGATCAACGCCGCCGTCCACGGCGCCCGCGCCAGCAGGTCCACCAGCGCCAGCAACCGCAGACACACCGACAGGCCGTAGCCGGTCTGCATGCCAAGCGTCCGGTCCACGGCCGCGGCCCAGCAGCGTGCGTCCGGATCCTCCAACGCCAAATCCGTCCAGCCACCGTCCTGGCGCCGGAAGCGGAACGCCCGCCCGCCGCTCCACGACGAACGCCTCGCCGCGTCCCGCGCCACCTCCCAAGCGGCCAGCAGGTCGCGGCCGCGTACCGCCGGCAGCTCGCCGGGCAGGTGGTCGACGAGGTACGTCACCGTGCCGTCCTGCGCAGCGCCGACCTGGATTTTGGGAACTGTATCGGCCCTCGCGTGCGAGATGGGTGTGCCGGCGGCAGCGCGCCAGAAGCCTCAGCCAAACACCCCGGCGAGGCTCTCCGGCGTATCGAAATCCCGCAGCACAGCCTCGCTGTCCACGTCCAGCTCGGTCACCAGCTCGGCGTAAGTGCGCAACAGGCCACGCGCCCCGGTGTCGCCGGTCAACGCCGCCATCTCAGCGAAGAACCGCCTGTCCCACAGCACCGGGTTGCCGCGCTTGCCGCGCCAGGCCGGCACCACGATCACCCGCTCCTCCGCCGTGTCGTAGGCGCCGATCAGCCTGTCGAGCACCGCGGCGCTCACCAGCGGCATGTCGCCCAGGCAGACCAGCGCGGCCGTTACCGTCTCCGGCAGCGCGGCCAGCCCCGCCTTCAGGCTCACCGACAGCCCGTCGGCGTAGTCCGGCGCGGCGACAAACCTGCAGCGCCCGTCCGGCACCGCCGCCCGCACCGCCTGCTCCACATGCGCGGCCTCGTTGCCGGTCACCACCACCACCAAGTCGGCCCGGCTGCTGCTGCACGCGCGCGCCACCCGGGCCGCCATAGCCACCCCCGCCGCATCCGCCAGCAGCAGCTTGTTGCGCGGTGCCATGCGCGAGGACGCACCCGCCGCCAGCACGATAGCCGCCACGCTGGGCGCCGGCGGCACCCGGCCGCTCCTCGGCTGCGGCCGACCGGCCGCCTCCTTTAGCAACCCGCCCACCCCCATGCCGGTGATGACTCTCCGCCCGGTTGGCTCGCCGGCAAACACCAGCCGCAGCACCAGGTCGATCCCGTTGAACCGCGGGCTGCGCGCGCAGCCCGGCAGCACCACCGCCGGCACCGCGCCCACATGCCCCAGGCAGATCAGGTTTCCCGGGTCGACCGGCATGCCGACATGGTCCACCCCGCCGCCCGCTGCCACGATCGCCGACGGCCCTACATCCCCCCGATCCACCACCGCCGACGCGCCGGCCAGCAGCAGCAGCTCGGCCCCGTCCTCCAGCAGCGACCCGAACGCGGCCGCGATCGCCGCCACCTCGTGCGGCGTCCGGAGCGCCGGCAGCAGGCTGCCGCCCAGCCCGCAAACGCGGTTCGCCGTCGCCCGAATGGTGCCCTCGATCACGCTGTCCTTCAGTCCGGGCAGGGTGCTCAGCACCAGCCCCACCCGCAGCGCCCGGAACGCCAGCAGCCGCAGTGCGGGCGCCCGCCGCGCGAGCGCCTCGGCGTCCAGCAGCGCAGCACCGGGCACCGCGAACGGGATCACCTTGATCGTCGCCACCAGCTCGCCCGCGCGCACCGGCGCCGCGTCCGCGAGCGTGCCAAGTGTCAGCCCCTCGTCGAGCGCGTTCAGCGCGTCCACGCAAGCTGCGTCGGCCCGGAACAACCCGTCGGACTGCGCCGCCAGGTTCACCCTGCCGGTACCCGCCGGCACGCAGGCCAGCCCGGGCCGCACCAGCGCCTCTGCCAGGCGCCGCGCCGCCGCGTCCTCACCCACATCCCCCGGCTCCAGCCGCGCTACCACCACGCATGGCCGCCCCGCCTTGCGCAGCGCTTCCAGCGCGCCGGCATCGAGCACCGTCCCTTTCGCCAGCACGCGTCCGCCCAGCCGCGCGGTGTGCGCCAGCACGCCGCCGGCCGCGTCCTCCAGCCTGACGCTGCCGAACTTCAAGCCTGCGACGACTCCGCGAGCGGTCCTGCCGGCGAGCCTGGGCCCGACGCCGACCGCGGCCCGCCACCCAATCCCGCCTGCGGCTCCCGGTTTGGCGCCGGGCACGCCCGCGGGCCGGCCCCTGACGGCCTCTCCGGGTCCGCCGCCGCCCGCGGTGGAGGAGACAACTCCGGCGACGACTCCGGGCGCGCTTCGGACCGAGAGTTCGGGCGCGGTTCGGGACGAGACGCCAACCGCGTTTCGGGGCGAGACCCTGACTGCGACTCTGGTAACTGCGACTCTGGGCGCAACCCTGGCCGCGCCGCCAGCGCCGACCCGCGGCGAACCGCTACGATCTCTGCCAGGATGCTCAGCGCGATCTCCGGTGCCGACACTGCCCTCAACGCCAGCCCCACCGGGCCGCGCACCCGCGCCAGCGCCGCCGCCCCGTGACCCATCCCGGCCAGCCGCTCCAGCCGCGCCGCGTGCGACTTCCGCGATCCCAGCGCGCCGATGTAGAACGCCTCGCTGCGCAGCGCGCGGTCCAGCGCCGGGTCGTCCAGTTTCGGGTCGTGCGCCAGCGCCACCACCGCGGTCTGCGCGTCCGGCGCCAGCTCCGCCATCGCCTCGTCCGGCCAGCGCACCACCCGCGCGGCACCACCGAAGCGCTCTTCCGAGTTGAACGGCGCCCGCGGGTCCACAACGGTCACCGCCAGCCCGAGACCGGCCGCCAAACCCACCATCGCCTGTGCGATGTGCACGGCGCCAACCAGCACCAGCCTTGGCGCCGGCGTGTGCACGTGCAGGAACCAGGTCGCCCCGCCCACCTCCACAGTGCCGCTCTTCTCGCGCATCAGCGCCACCGTCGCCGCCTCGGACACCTCCGGCGGCACGTCGCTGCTGGGCAGCACCGCCTGCGCGCCGTCGTCCAGCCGCGTCGCCAGCACCACCGATTGTCCGTGAGCCTGCGCCCGGATCAGAAGCTGCAGCGTGTCAGGCGTCATCCGGCCGTCCCCAGCCGCTCCACGAACACGGACATGCGGCCGCCACACGCCAGCCCCACCTCCCAGGCCCGCTCGTCGGTAACGCCAAAGGTCAGCAGAAGCGGCTTGCCGGTGCGCATGATGTCCTGCGCAGCCTCCACCACGGCGCCCTCCACGCACCCGCCGCTCACCGAGCCAGCCATCCGCCCCCCACGCGTCACCACCATCCTGCTGCCGGCCGGCCGAGGCGAGCTGCCCCAGCTCTGCACCACGGTGGCCAGCGCCACCTCGCTCTCTCCGCTTGCCAGCCAGGCGGCCGCAACCCCCAGCACGTCCTCCGGATCACCCATCGCGCGTATCCCTTCCTTGCGCACAGCGCGTCCGGGCCCCGCGCGTTCCGCGGCCTGCCCCCGCCCGTCTGCCCATGCCCGTCTGCCCCCGCGTGTTGCCGCAGCGCTGCCGCCATCCTAACAAGCGGGGCATGTCTCCCCGCCCGCGCCCGGAAATCCTCCGGATCAACCCCTACACGCCCGGGGTCGCCGCACTTGCGGGCCTGAACCGGGTGGTCAAACTCTCCTCTAACGAGGGCGCGTTTGGCCCGCCCCCCGGCGTCGCCGAAGCCCTCGCCGCCGTCGCCACCAAGCTGCATCGCTACCCCGACGGCGATGCCACCGCGTTGCGCCATGCCATCGGCGAACGCTTCGCCCTCAACCCGGGCCAGATCGTCTGCGGTGCCGGCTCGGACGACCTCATCTACCTGCTCTGCCACATATATGGTGGCCCGCTCGCCGCCGGCCCGGATGTTCGTTCGCCCGACCCGCGAGCCACGCGGTCGCCAGAGGCCTCACCCTATGGTGGCCCGTCTGCCGCCCCGGCCCGGCACAGCCTCGAAGCTGGCTCGCCGCGCGAAGCGGCCGCCCATGCCGGCCGGCTCGCTGCTGCCCCAGCCCGGCCCGCGCTCGCTTCCGAAACCGGCTCGCTCCCCGCAGCCGCCGCCCTTGGAGGCCCGCTCACTGCCGCCGCAGCCGGACCCTCGCCCGACGCCGAACCCGGCCAGCCGCCCGGGGCCGCCGCCGAGCTCATCATGACCGCCCACGGTTTTTCCATCTACGAGATCGCCGGCCGCCTGGCCGGCTGCCGCGTGGTGAAGACCCCCGAACGCAACCTCACCGCCGACGTGGACGCCATCCTCGCCGCCGTCACCCCCGCCACCCGGATGGTCTTCCTCGCCAACCCCAACAACCCGACCGGCACCTTCGTGCCCACCGCTGAGACCCGGCGCCTGCGCCAGAACCTGCCCGCCCACGTGCTGCTGGTGCTCGACGCCGCCTACGCCGAGTACGTCGACCGCCCGGACTACGACCCCGGCACCGCGCTGGTCGATTTGGGCCACAACACGGTGATGACCCGCACCTTCAGCAAGATGTTCGGCCTGGGCGGACTGCGCCTCGGCTGGGCCTACGCCCCGCCCGAGGTGGCCGCCCTGCTCAACCGCGTCCGCTCCCCCTTCAACGTCTCGCTGGCCGCGCACGATGCCGGCCTCGCAGCGCTCGCCGCGCCCGGCTGGGTGGAGCAGTCGCGCGCCCACAACACCGCCGAACGCGCCCGCCTCACCGAGGCCCTGCACCATGCCGGCATCCCCGTGACACCCAGCGAGGCCAACTTCGTCCTCGCCGACCTGCGCACGCCCGACCGCGCCGAAGCCGCCGACGCCCACCTGCGCGCCCACGGCCTGATCGTGCGCCGCGTCGGCGGCTACGGCCTGCCCGCCCACCTCCGCATCACCGTGGCACAGGCCGAGGAGAACGACCTGCTCATCGACTCGCTCGCCGCGTTCGCCGCCGCGCACCCATGACCGAACCGGCTCCGCCGCCGCTGCTTCCCGCCGCACAGGCCGCCGTCGCCGGGCGCATCGCCAAGGGCCCCGGCAACGAAAGCCTCGCTACCCAGCTTCCCGTCACCGAGGGACTCAACGCTGCAGCCCCCAGCAGCGAGGGCCACGCCAGCCAACGCCCCGCCACCGAGAGACGCGACGCCCAAGGCTCCGGCAGCCAAGCACCCGCCACCGAGCGCTCAGCCGCGGAAGAACCTGCCGCCTCACGACCGATCTTTCAACGGCTGGCGCTGATCGGCTGCGGCCTGATCGGCAGCTCCATCGCACGCGCCGTGCGCGCCCGCTTTTTGGCCACCGAGATCGTCGTTTGCGACCGCGACCCTGCTCACGCCGCCCGCATCACCGAGCTCGCCTTGGCCGACCGCGTGGAAACCTACCCCGCGCGTGCCGTGCAGGGGGCGGACTGCGTCATCCTCTGCACCCCCGTCGGCGCCTATGCGGACCTCGCCACCGCCATAGCCCCCCATTTGGCGCACGGCGCCATCCTCTCGGACACCGGCAGCACCAAGGTCTCCGTCATCCGCGACGTCTCGCCGCACGTCCCCGCCCACGCCCACTTCGTGCCTGCCCACCCGCTTGCCGGCACCGAACACTCGGGTCCCGACGCCGGCTTCGAGACCCTCTTCAAAGGCCGCTGGTGCCTGCTCACCCCGCCGCCGGGCACCGATCCTGACGCCATTCAGCGCATCGACCGCCTCTGGCGCGCCATGGGCAGCATGACCAGCACGATGGAGCCGGCCCACCACGACCGCGTGCTCGCCATCGTCAGCCACCTGCCGCACCTGATCGCGTTCACCATCTGCGGCACCGCCGACGACCTGGCCGACGAGACCCGCCAGCAGGTCCTGCAGTTCGCCGCCACCGGCTTCCGCGACTTCACCCGCATCGCGTCCAGCGACCCCGACATGTGGCGCGACGTGTTCCTCAATAACCGCGAGGCGCTGCTGGAAATGCTCGCCCGCTTCACGGAAGACGCGCAGGCGATGGCGCGCGCCGTGCGGTGGGGGGATGCGGCCTACATCGAGGACCGGATCGGGCGGGGACGGAAGATACGCCGGTCGCTGATCGAGCTGAAGCAGGCTTGAGGCAAGGCCAAGGGCTCTGCCCCTGGACCCCGCTGGGGCCAGTCGGCCCCAGACCCCTTTATGACAACACGCCTAGATGTTGCTTTTCGGTTACAAAAGTATCCATTTCTGCTTGTTGCCTTGACGACTCAACGGAGTGTCTGACTAGGTAAAAGCGCCACGTTTGGTGCAACATGGAACTAAAGTTTACGGTCAAATACGATGCTGGTCTGGAGCCGTTTAAGGAGCTAGACGCTTATGACGGAACTCAGTCACTTTTTGGCATTAGTCAAATTTTACTGATATCTTTGAACGCATACATAAATAAAGAAATCATAACTCAGGCGACGTCTGCAAAGGGTTTCAGGTTAATACTAGACTTCTAAACGAGGCAGCTGGCTCCAGCAAATCTCTCTGCAATTAACTGATCCTACTGTAGTGGAAACCGTCAAAGATCTAGGAAAGGACGCATTGTATGATTTGCTAAAATGGGGCCTTCTGAGTGGAGTTGGAAGTGTATGGGCGTTGACTCATTTTAAAGCTAAGAAGGTTGTTGCGCAACTTCGCAGAGAGAATGATGATCTCCAAGATAAATTGGATGAGGCATTGCGCAGGGCTCATCGCCCTGTAAAAAGCCAGGGTCTTTCAGTGAAGATTAGCGCCGGAACTGTTGAGTTAGTTGAGTTTAATCAGAAAACGCTAGATTATCTTGAAACAGAAGTAATAGAACCTGAACAGGAAGCCCTAGACGTTTGCATCAGCCGTTTCAATGCAAGGACAGGCACTGGCCGTGTCATTTCAGCCCTAGATTCGGCATCTATTCCGTTTTATCCAGAAAACAAGTTATCAGACAGGCGAAAGGCTCTTCTAGCGGACAATTTAGGTCTTGTCGCGCGTGGAATCTTTAATCCAATTACTATTTATGTTCAAAAAGTGACGTCTGCCGACGGCAGGATCAAATCCTACCGATTGCATGGTGCTACTGCGAAAACGTGATACGCTCCACGCGAATTGCACTACTCCTGTAGGCTTAGACGGAGACGAAAGAAGCTATTTGTCGATCGCCTACAAACCTATCGAAACCGCAACGCCGGGTTCCCCACAAAATCATGGCACCCCGAGTGCACCAGCGCCCCCTGCGTATCCAACCAAATCCGCCCACCCAGATCCCGCCACCGCCGGCAGAACGTATAATCCTCGCTCAGGTAATGCCGCGTCTCCGGCTCGATCATGCAATCGAACAGCGCGAACTGATGCGGGCTCGGGTCCTGCGTCGCCCGGTCATGCGCCGCGGCGAACTGCAACTCCGGATACCCTGCCATCATCCGCGCCAGCGCCGCGCGCCGGATCAGCATGAACCCGGTCCCCGCATACTCCCCCGTCACGAACCCGTCCCGCTCGCACCGCCCCTCGCCCTCGCCCTCGCAGGGCAGCCCCACGTAGCGTAGCGGCGCCGTCTGCAGCCCTTCGCCGTCCTTCACCCGCGCAATCGCCTCGGCCGACCAGTCCCGCACCTTCAGCGGATACATCCCCGCCACAACGTCCTCGCCGAACCGCACCATCCGGATCACCTGCGCCGGACTGAACGTGATGTCCGCGTCCACAAACAGCAGGTGCGAGGCATCCGCCGTGTCCATGAACTTCGCCACCAGCGTGTTGCGGCTGCGCGTCACCAGCGAGTCGTTGCCCAGCAGCTCTATTTTCACCCCGAACCCCGCCTGCATCCCCAACATCAGCAGGTTCGTGGCCGACAGCATGTAACCTTGCGTCACCAGCCCGCCGTAACAGGGCGTGCAAACAACAATGTTGGCGGCAAGCGGCTCATCCATGGTCGGGCCCAAACGAAAATAACCTGCTCAGGTTAGCAACAAAACGCTAACATGACGTTACGAAGGCGTTCAGGTAGGCACAGCAGCAAGCGAGGCCTTCTTTTTTGAAAAAAAGAAGCAAAAAACTTTTGTTCTCTGCGCTGTTCCAGCTGCCTCCGCTCGTCCCGAAACCCTAAGCGGGCTGCCGCAGCCAGGAGACAGAAGTCTTTTGGTTTTTTTCAAAAAAGAACCGCTTGCTTCGCCTAACTCCCGCTCGGCGCCACCAAACCAGCTCCAAATTCGGCCGCAACGCGCGTCCGCCGTCAGCAACCGCGCGGGCAGCGCCAACGCCTGCGCCATCGGCAACCGGTCGAACGGATCGCGATGATGCATCGGCAACCCCGCCACCACGCAGGCGTGCTCCGCCGTCACCGCCAACTCGGCAAACCCCGTTTCTAGCGCCGCCTCGGCCACCTTGCCCGGATCGACGTGGAAATCCGCCCGACCCAGGGCCGCCTTGATCGCCAACTCCCAAATGCTCGCCAAATCTTTGACCCCACCCCACCCCCATCCTATATGCAGCCAGCACGCCCATCCCCCTTCCAGGGACCCAAACCCATGAACTACCGCTCCTACCAGCAGATCGACCGCCGCAAGTCCCGGAAGATCCACGTAGGCCGCGTCCCCGTCGGCGGCGACGCGCCCGTCACCGTGCAGACAATGACCAACACGCTCACCTCGGACGCAGCCGCCACCATCGCCCAGATCCGCCTTTCCGAGATCGCCGGCGTGGACATCGTCCGCGTCTCCTGCCCGGACGTCGAAAGCACCGCGGCACTCGCCGAGATCGTCCGCGAAGTGAACGTGCCCATCGTCGCCGACATCCACTTCCACTACAAACGCGCCATCGAGGCCGCCCAGGCCGGCGCCGCCTGCCTGCGCATCAACCCCGGCAACATCGGCAGCGCCGAGCGTGTCCGCGAGGTCATCCGCGCCGCCCGCGACAACAACTGCTCCATGCGCATCGGCGTCAACGCGGGCTCGCTCGAGCGCCACCTGCTGGAGAAATACGGCGAGCCCAACCCGGACGCCCTGGTCGAATCTGCCCTCGAACACGCCAAAATTCTGCAGGACAACGACTTCCACGAGTTCAAGATCAGCGTGAAAGCCTCCGACGTCTTCCTCGCCGTCGCCGCCTACCAGCAGCTCGCCGAAGTCTGCGACCACCCGCTTCACATCGGCATCACCGAAGCCGGCGGCAAACGCGCCGGCACGGTGAAGTCCTCCATCGGCCTCGGCAGCCTGCTCTGGGCCGGCATCGGCGACACCGTCCGCGTCTCCCTCTCCGCCGAGCCCGCCGAGGAAGTCCATGTCGGCTGGGACATCCTCAAATCGCTCGGCATCCGCCACCGCGGCGTGAAGATCATCTCCTGCCCGTCCTGCGCCCGCCAGGGCTTCGACGTCATCCGCACCGTCGCCACCCTCGAGGAACGCCTGGCCCACATCGAAACACCGGTTACGCTCAGCATCATCGGCTGCGTGGTCAACGGCCCCGGCGAGGCGCTGATGACCGACCTCGGCGTCACCGGCGGCGGCAACGGCCGACACATGGTCTACGCTGCGGGCCGGCAGGACCACACGGTGGAGGGCGGCTCGATGATCGACCACATTGTCGAGCAGGTCGAGCGGCGCGTCGAGTTGATCAAGAGCGAGACGAAGGTGGCAGCGTAAGCAAGCAAGCGCTTCTTTTTCGAGAAAAAGAAGCAAAAAGCTTTTATCGCGGCTGTCGCGGTCCTCTCCGGTGAGCGCGCGACAGCGGAGACAAAAGTTTTTTGGTTCTTTTTTTCAAAAAAGAACCGCTTCCTTCTCTATCAAATGCCCATCCGGATCCTGCAGCAACGCGCGCGCATCCCCGCCTACAACCATCCGGCTCGCCGCGATGTCAGCCAGATGCGCTGCCGCCGCGCGCCCAACCGGATGCCGGTAGCCGAGCAACTCCACATGCATGGCCCCCGCAGGCAACGCCAGCGCCACCACATCCACCACCGTTGCGTCCAGCCCGTCCAGCGCATCCTGCGCCGGCCCGGTGTTCTGCTGGCGCGCGGCAACGCTCAAGCCCAGGGTGCGATAGAACGCGACGCTTCGCTCCGCGTCCGCCACCGAGATCGCCGTGTGGTCGATCCCGCTGCGCGTCGCCGCATTAGGTGTCGCCAGACATATCAGCTCAAGAGGATGGCCGTCCGGATCTCGGAACTTGTAGGCAACCGTTCCCCCCGGCAGGGCCTGCGGACCACTTCGCGAGATCGCCTCGTGCGCGGTGCCGCACAGGCGCCGGTAATCGCCGTCCATATCCTCTGTCGTCAGTGCCAAGTGCTGGAACACCAGGTCGTTGCTGTGCCGCTCGTCGGGGTAGGGCGCCCCGGGCGGATCGCACTGGCACAGCTCGATCGTCTGCCCGCCGCGCTGCAGTCGCACGCTCCGCACCGCACGCACGTCGAGCATGCGCGCCAGCTCCGGGTCCGCCGCAGGCGCCGAGCTGACCGCAAACCCCAGCGCTTCCACGTAGAAGCGCTGCAGCCGCACCAGGTCGCTCACGTTCAGCGCCACGCGCATCAGCGATATCGTGCTCAAGGGCGCTCCGCCCCACGCACGTTGGTGTAGATCGCCATCAGCGCGTGCGACGCACAGATGAACATCCGCGACCGGTTCCGCCCGCCAAACGTCAGGTTGGACACCGTGCAGCCAGTGCGTATCTTACCCAACAGCGTGCCGCCTGCGTCGATACAGTGCACGCCGTCACCGGCGCCCGCCCACACGCGGCCGTCCTCGTCGCAGCGCAGCCCGTCCTCGTGGCCCGGCGAGATCGTATGGAACACCCGCCCGCCCGATAGCCGGCCATCATGCACGTCGAAAACCCTGATGTGGTGCACAGGATCGGCGACAAACTGCAGGCCCGCCTCCACCACGTAAAGCAGCCGCCCGTCCGGCGAGAACGCCAGCCCGTTCGGCCCCGCAATATCATCCGCCACCACGCGCAGCGCGCCGCTATCCGGCTCCAGCCTGTACACTGCGGGCCCCAACTCGGATCGCTGCTTGCCGCCTTCGTAATCCGTGCTGATGCCGTAGAGCGGATCGGTGAACCAGATGCTGCCGTCGCTGTGCACCACCACGTCGTTCGGCGCGTTCAGCCGCCGGCCCTGGTAGGACTCTGCGAGCACGGTCCTGCTGCCGTCGAGCTCCGTGCGCTCGATGCAACGATGCTGGTGCGAACAGCAAACAAGGCGCCCCTGCCGGTCACGCGTGTGCCCGTTGGCGAAACCGGACGGCTGACGAAACACGCTCACGCCCGCATCTTCCGTCCATCGCAGGATACGGTCGTTGGGAAGGTCGCTCACCAGCAACTGGTTGGCATCGGCACACCAGACCGGGCCTTCCAGCCAGGCGTAGCCTTCGCCCAACGTCAGCAACGGGGCGTTTGGCAAAACGAGCGCGCGGAAGGAAGGGTCCAGGACTTCAAACATCAGGAAGACTCTTCTTTTTTGAAGAAAAGAAGCAAAAAACTTTTGTCTCCTTGGCGTGCGCTTCGAGAAGACTCCGCGACAGCGCTGACAAAAGTTTCTTGGTTCTTTTTTTCAAAAAAGAACCGCTTCACTTCATGTGGCAGGCACGCCGCACCGGCGCCACGTGCAACTGCACCGTCATCAGCCGCGCCGGCTCACCACCAACAACCCCGGACCGGTGCCCCAGCCGCCCCTGCGCGTCACGCACGCAGCCCTGGTCCTCACCCAGCGAGATCTCCCCGGGCCCCATCTCCACCCGCGTGCCGTCCATCGCCTCCACCCACCACCGGCCGGACAGCGGCACGATCCACTGCGGCGCCGGGTTCTCGTGCCAGTCACCGACCCAACCCACCGGCTGCACGGTGAACACCGCGGTCGCCTCGCTGCGCGCCTGCTTGTTGTTCCATTGCGGATCGGCCGCACCGACGCCTTTCAGCTCGAACTCGGTCAGCTCACAGCGCTGGTGGTGGCTGATGCCCTGCTCGTCGGTCCACAAGTGCCAATAGGAGATCGTCGGCTTCGGACCGGCTTCGCTCATGGCGACACCACCGTGCTGTAAGGATGCGACGAAGCCAGCGGGGCTGCTACGAACGCGCGCAAACCGCCATGCGCACCCACCACCAGCATCAGGAATCCACCTGCCAAAGAAAAGTTTTTCAAAAAATCCCAGAACAGGCCCCGGCCTTTGCTGTCGCCACCGGCCCAGAAGTCGCCTGGCCGCCAAAACCGCTTCCACAGCAGCGCGGTCACCATGCAGTAGCCGGCCATCACGAACCCCGCCAGCCGGTCCGCCGTGCCGGTCAGGATCGCCAGCGGCATGAAGATCTCCACGCACAACCCTGCCACGATCAGCAACACCGCCAACGCGCCCGGTACCATCTCGCGCGCCTGACCCACCGCGCCGCTGAAGTTCAGCAGCTTGTCCAGCGCGCTGAACGGAAAGAAAAGCATTACCAGCAGGTAGCGCACCGCCAGCACGCCGAGCGTCGCACTGGTCACGCGCAGATCCGTTCCTGTATGTGCGCCGCCACCCGCAGCGCGTTGGCGATGATCGTCAGCGTCGGGTTCACGGCACCGATCGAGGGGAAGAAGCTCGCATCCGTCACGTAGAGGTTGTCCACCTCGTGCGCCCGGCAGTTCAGGTCCAGCACGGAGCTGGCCGGATCGGTGCCGAACCGCACGGTGCCCGCCTGGTGCGCGGTGCCGCTGATCGGGATGCCTTTGCCGAGGTAGAGGCTGCGCTCGAGCATGATCGGATGTGCGCCGACCCGGCTGAGGTAATGCTCCAGCTTCTTCTTCAGCCGCCGGTGCGCTTCCTGCCCCTGCTCCTCCACGTCGAGCACTACCTTGCCGTCGTCGTAGAAGATACGGTTCTGCGGCCGCGGCAGGTCTTCCGATGACAACCAGAAATCCATCGAGTGCAGCGCCATCTTGTCGAACGGCATCTCCGGGAACCACTCCAGCCAGGCCGGCAGCGACTCGCCCTTGATCTGGTCGGCGTGAGAGCTGGCGCACATCTGGATCAGCCCCAACGGGTAATCCCAGTCGTCGGCACCGAAGTAGAAGTCGCTGATCGCCAGCGTCTTCTGGAACACCGTGTGGTTCGGCTCGCGCATCAGCGCCATCAGCACGGACTGGTTGTGCCGCATGTAGTTGCGCCCAACCTGGCCGGACCCGTTGGCCAGCCCGTGCGGGTGCGCGTCGTTGGCCGAGCGCAGCAACAACAACGCCGAAGATAGCGCCCCGCACGCCACCACTACGATGTCGGCGCTGTACGTCCTTGTGACACCGCCACGCTCCACGCAAACACCCGTCACGCTGCGCCCGTCCGCGCCGGTCTCCAGCTTGGTCACGTAAGCGCCGGTCAGCAGCTCCACGTTGGCATGCGCCGCCAGCGTCGGGTCCACGCACATCACCTGTGCATCCGCCTTGCCGTTCAGCAGGCACGGAAACCCGTCGAAGGCGTCGCAACGGATGCAGATGCTGGTGGGCGTCGGCTTGCCGTCACGCTCGTCCAGCTTGATGCCGAGCGGCAGGTGGTACGGCCGCAAACCTTCCTTCGTCAGGCTGTCGTGCAAGCCCTGGATGCGCGGCTCGTGGCTGACCGGCGGGTGCGGGTAGGGGCCGCTCGCCGGCGGTTCCAGCGGGTCCTCGCCACGCTGGCCATGCACGGCGAACAGCTTCTCAGCCTCGGTGTAGAACGGCTCGAACGCGTCGTATTTCAGCGGCCAGGCCGGCGAGACGCCTTCCTGGTGCACCACCTCGTCGAAGTCGCGCTCGCGCAGGCGGAACAGCGCCGCGCCGTACACCTTCGAGTTGCCGCCGACGTAGTAGTGCAGCCCCGGATGGAATTTCCGTCCGTCACGCCCGTACCAGGTCTCCGGCGCCTGGTAGGCGCCGTCCACGAACACCGTCTTGCTGTCCCAGTTGGCCTGGCTGCGGGGCAGGTAACCGCCACGCTCGAGGATCAGGATGCGCTTGCCGGTGGGCGCCAGGCGGTGCGCGAGGGAGGCGCCGCCGGGGCCGCTGCCGACCACGATGATGTCGTAATGTTCAGGCATTTTCATGAAGCGTCTGGGCGTCGGCGCGGTTCCAAGGCCTTCTTTTCTGAACAAAAGAAGCAAACGACTCTTATCGTGGCTGTCGCGGCCTTCTCCGGTGAGCGCGCGACAGCGAAGTCAAAGCTTTTTGGTTCTCTTTCATGAAAGAACTGCTTGCTTGCTTACGGCGCCAGCCCCCGCAACCCGCCCACCGGCAAGTCCATGACATCGACCACGAACTGGCCCACCTCAATCCGCTCCGCCGGCTGCCCGAACTGCCCCGTCACCGTGCCTTCCGAGAGCTCCAGCCGGCTAGGGTCGCGCGCCACGATGAAGAACACCCGACCGTGCCAGTCGCGCGCCGCCGTGCGGAACCAGTCCATGTTGTCGAACCAGCGGATCGGTTCCACGTGCGGGCCCGCCGCCTCGATCAGCGGCAGGCTGGTGATCTGGCGGTCCGACAGCGCGGTCAGGATCGTGCCCTCCCAGTAGCCGCCGTACCCGCGGGTGAGCCCATGCGCCCGCAACGCGGCGATCAGCTGGCCCACCTGAGGCACTGCGATGTATCTTCCCGGCCAGCCCGGCGGCAGCGCCAGCACGCCCACCAGCACGGAGGCCGCCAGGCAGCCCGCGCCGTAGAGCGACGGCAGCGTCATCCGCCCGAACTGCCGCGCTGCCAGGATCGATCCGGCCACCGCCGCCGGGTAGAAGAAGCGGGCGCAGTAATCGTCCACGATCACCGCGGTGATGGTGGCGCTGACGAAGCAGAACGCCGCGCTGAACCACAGCAGGTGGCCGAGGTCGGTTGCCGGCGCCGCCCGCGCCCTGTCCGGCCAGGTGCACACGCGCCGGTACACTTGCCATCCCTGGTCGAGCAGGGCGACCCCCACCGCGGCGGCCAGCGGCGCCCGCACCAGGTAGATCACCGGACCGCCCACCAGCCGGCTGTCCACCGGACGCCCGAAGAACTCGGCGCCCAGCAGCCGCATCATCGCGGCCAGCCCGAAAGCGATGTTGTGCGGCAGGTCCTGCAGCGCTGCGAGCATCATGAACAGCGGCGGCGTCTCGAACCCGCCGGTGGTTTGCATGGCGTGCACCAGCGGACGGGCCAGCAACACCCCGCCGGCCACCGCGGCGATGCGTAGCGCCGGACGCACGCTGCCGCCCGGCCCGCGCAGCCGCAGCACGCACACCGCCACCACCGGCAGGCACGCGGTCACGACGTAGATCGGGTCGGAGAAGCTGCCCACCAGCACCAGGCCGAACAGCGCCGCCGCGTCTGCCGCCTCTCGCCGCGGCGGCCGGGCGTCCTGCCACGTCAGCAGCGCGAAGGTGGCCAGCACCAGCAGGATGGTGAAGCCGTGCGAGGCGATGCTGGTGAGGAACCCGTCGCGGAACCCGTGGTCGAAGATGTTGAAGGCCAGCAGCGCCAGGGCGATGGCGGCAATGCCGGGCCGGGTGCCCCGCGGCGCTCCCACGCAGGCCAGCCGCGTGCCGAGCAGCGCCACGCTCGCCCAGATCAGCCCTTCTGCCACCTGCATGAACACTGGGTGAAAGCCGAACACCAGGCGCAGCACGGCTTGGCCCAGCACGTCGGTGGGGTAGTAGTTGTCCGGCGCCATCACCCAGCCGTGCAGGTTCCAATTCCCCTCGGCCACCTCTACGCCGGCGAGGAAGTTGCCGCTGTCGTCGGAGTTGCGGAACGCGCGGTTGGTCAGCGCGAAACGGAACGCGGCGAGCAGGAGGAAGCCGGCTACCGGCAGCGCCGATCGCCGCGCCCAGGTGCGGGGCCGCGTTGGAGTGAGCACCGGGGGCTTCTGCGGGAGCGGCGAAGGCTAGGCAAGCGGTTCTTTTTTGAAAAAAACCACCAAAAAACTTTTGTCTCCGTGAGTTGTGCCGGGTTGAGACGCGTCAGTTCAGCCGTCCGCGACAGCGCTCGCAAAAGCTTTTTGCTTCTTTTTCTCGAAAAAGATGGCCTTGCTTGCTGTACTCAGATCCCCGCAAACCAGTTGAACCCAAGCTTCTCCCAGTATCCCGGCATGTAAGTGTTCGTCACCTCGATCGAGGTGATCCATTTCGGATTCTTATACCCCAGCTTGGTCGACGTCCGCAGACGCAACGGGTAGCCGAACGGCGCCGGCAGCGTCTCGCCGGCGTAGCGCGTGGCCAGCAACGTCTGCGGGTGCAGCGCGGTCGCCATGTCGATGCTGCTCGGGTAGTCGTCGGCGGTCTGGAAGTTCACGTATTTCGCCCGCAGGTCTGCGCCGACGTGTTCGAGAAACGCGCGCATCGGCACCCCGGACCACTGGCCGATGTAGTCCCAGCCTTCCACGCAGACGTGGCGGATGATCTCCTCCTGCTGCGGCAGCGTCTCGAACTGCGCGGCCGTCCACGGCGCCTTGTCGCGGATCTGGCCGGACAGCTCCAGCTTCCACGTGGCACCATCCACCGGACGCAGCTTCTCGATAGTGAAATACGCGTTGAACTTGGGCGGTTTGAGCACCATCGAGGCGGGGTAGGTCGGTGCCAGCGCGTTCGGGTCGAAGATCAGCGCCTGCACGCGGTCGTTGAACGCGGAGACACGGCGGAGCGCGCGTTCCACCGCCTCCGGCGTCTTCAGGCCGCAACCGCTCAGCAGGCTCAGCGCGCCCAGAGACAAGGTGCCGCGCAGCAACCCGCGCCGCTCGACGCTGCGCACCAGCGCGCGGTTGTCGTCCAGCAGGCTGCGGTCCGGCGGCGCCGCCGGGCGGAACAGCGAGTTCATGGTGCGGCCCTTCCGCGCGGCGCGCCCGGTGCGGCATCGCGGTGCGCCGCGGCTGGCGTGCCATGTCCCGCCGCCACCGTTGCTGCGTCGTCGCTGCCGGCCGGTTCTGGCGAAGCATCACGTGGCACTGCGACCGGTGCGGCTTGGCTGCGAGGCGCCGCTGTCGCGGTATCACCGGGTGCTGCCACTGGTGCGCCCTCGCTGCGCGTCGTGGCTGGCGTGCTGTCGTTTGTTGCCCCGGAAGTTGCGGCACCGATGCCCGCCACCGGCACGGCTTTGCCGTGTCCCGCCCGATGCGCAGCATCACCGGACGTCACCGGCGGCTCACCATGGCCGCGCGATACCTGCTGCACACCTTCGCTGTCAGGCTGCGGCGAACGCTCGTTGTGCGCCCACGTCAAGGTACGACCGCGCGCTGCCGGCAGGACACCACCGCGCGCCGCCGGCAGGACACCACCGCGACCCCGCAGCACGACACGCGGACCGCCCGTCAGCATCGCCCACAGAGTCTGCGGCACCAGCAGCGACAGCGCCACGTGCACCACCAGGAACCCCACGATCACCGACATGCCCGCAAAGTGCAGCACCCGCGCGCTCTGGAAACCGCCCAGCAGCGACACCAGCCCGGCAAACTGCACCGGCTTCCAGATCGCCAGCCCGGTCACCACCTGGCTGACCCCGGCCAGGATCACCACGATGTAGAGCACCTTCTGCACCGCGTTGTACACGGTCAGGTCCTCGTGCGAGACGTGGAAGTGCAACGTGTCGCGCACCGTCTGCACCAGGTCGCGCACGCGGATCGGCAGCAGCCGCTCGCGCAAACGTCCGGTCACCACCCCGTAGGTGAGGTAGGCAAGCCCGTTTGCGGCCAGCAGCCACATGCCGGCGAAGTGCCACAGCAGGCTCTCCGGCGCCCAACTGCCCAGCCGGAACGAGGGGCTGAAATGCAGCCCGCGGATGATCACCGAGTCGTCGTAGATCCCCCAGCCGGAGGTGATCATCACGATCATCGCCACCGCGTTGGTCCAGTGCATGATCCGCACCGGCACCGGGTGAAGCCGGCGCGTCCTCGCCACGGGGCTCACCCTCTCCGGCGCTGGTCCGGCCATCGAGGCTGCGGCATCCCTCATCGTGTGTCTCTCCTGCATGCGGGGTATGGCCGTCGGCGCCTCAATGCGGCGGCTTGGCCAGCCCGACCTTTATGATGTCGCCCGGCGGCAGCGGCGTCGCGTCCGCTGCTGCGAAGGTGGGGAACCTGCCGAGCTGCGCCGGGGTGAAATCCATCACCTCAACCACCTGGCCGAGCAGCGTCACCGCGTCGATCGGCACCGCGATCGGCCGGGAGAAGAAGCCGAGAAAACCGCCATAGCTCATCACCAGCTCGACCTGCCCGTCGGGGCGCCTGACCACGCTGCGCACCCGGCCGAGGCTGTTCTGGCTCTCGACTGGTTCTATCACCGCGCGGTGCAGCAGCGTGGCGACCACCACCGGCTGCGGAAAGCGGCGGGAGGCTGATTGCTGCAGGCTCATCCCCTGCGTCGCCGGCTCCTGTGCCGCGGCGCAGGAGCCGGCGGCAAGCCAAAGGCAAAGGACGGCGAGGCGGCTGCATGGCACGGACAATCTCCGGTCGGATGTTTTCGTTGTCGTCCTAACCGGTTCGATCCAACGGCTTCGGCCGTTTCATCCTAAGCCGCCCAGGCGTCACGCTCACAGAACAGTGATGTGAGACACCCGCTCCGACGAGCGGGCCCGGAGAACCGGCCGCCATGTGTGGCGCCACGCCTGCGAACCCTTGCGTTGTCTGACCGGGCCCACCTCAGGCGGCTCGATACGACCCTGCATCCGGCCTGATACGCCCGAGCCCGGCGACGCGGCCGGCTCGCTGCTATACTGATTGCGCAACAAGGCCGGCGGCTGGGGCGAGGTAGGGTGCGCCGAGGTTCCCGTGCTGTCGTTTGCGACGCAGGTCGGCAACGAACGCGAAACTGAAGGCAAAGGCGTTTTCGTTGGTGCGACGTTTCAAGCCAGCCGCGACCGCGCGTCGGACGAAGCTTGGTCGTCTTCGGTAGCGCACCGCACGACTAGTGCTGGAGCGACTGGACCGCTGCGACGAGCGATCCGGACGGCACATGGACCAGGCCGGTGAACGGCGAACGGGCTTCAAGGATGAGCATGACGGCAGCGGCGACCGCGGTGGCACTCAGGATCAAAGCAACGATCGCGGTCGCATGTGGCGGCATGAACAGGCCGTAGCTGACGAACAGGACAGAGAGCCACAGGGTTACGATCGCAACGACGGCCTGTGCGACTACAGTATCGCCACTTTAAAGTTGCTTGAAAGGCTGCAGACCGACATCCTCGGGTTGACACCTTCGAACGACACGCAGCGCTGGCTGCAGGCGCAGTCGCTGCAGACGTCGGCCGCACTGTTGGCGGCGCGATGGCAGCTTTCGCAGAATAGCGCAAACACCCCCAAACAGCTCCTGCTGCTCGTGATGTTCTGGTTCACCATCATATTCGCCAGTTTCGGCATGTTTGCGCCACGCAACACCGTCGCGATCGTCGCCATTCTTCTGTGCTCGATCGGAGTGGGCAGCGCGGTCCGGGTCATAACGGAGCTGCAGAACCCGTTTGACGGTTTGATCCGCCTTTCCAGCACGCCGCTCATCGCTGCGTCGGCAGCCATCAACCGTTGATCGGCTGCACGATGCTTCAGCGACGAAGAAAAATTTTCGCCCTGCTGTCGCGGCGCCTGCCTCAGCAGGTATCAAAGGCAACAAAAGTTTCGGTGAATTTTCAAAGAACCGTTTGCTTGCCTGCACTCAAACCATCAAACCAACACGTCCAGCAAAGACCCACTCTGCGCAGAGCTCCCGGTCTGGCTGCTATCCGCCGTCACCAGGTTCGCCGCCTTGCCGCCGCCGCCATGATGGTGATGCCCGCGCGACGCGCCCTGCGTGCTGCCGGACTGCTGCGTCGGGCTGCTCTGCACGCTCGTCTGCGCCTGAGGAATTCTAAAGGCCGTGTTGGTTGCGGCCAGGCTCGATACGCTCATCATGGTCTCCGGACGGTCGCGACGGCGCGAGTTTCGTCCGGAAAGATGGCGATCTCGTTAATGGAGCGACAAAAAGGCAAGCGGTTCTTTTTTGGAAAAAAACCAAAAACTTTTGCTGCTTTGGGTGCGCCGTGTGGAGACATTCGCTGCGGCGCACCCTGGATTTTCAGTGTTCGGTGGTGGCCGAGGATTGCATCACCTGGTGCTCCTGGTCGCGCAGCGTGGACAGTTGCTGGAACTTTGCCGACGCCTCGGACAGCTGGGTCGGCGTCAGCACGTTGCGGATCGCCACCTCGGTGTTCACCCGGATCGCGTCGAGCTGGGTGCGCGCGGCCTGCTCAGCCGAAGTGTAGCTGGCCAGGTCGTTGGCCGTAACGCTGCCGCTGCCCAGCAGGGTGGTCATCTCCTGCTGACGCGCGCTGTGCTCCTGCTGCATGATCGCCTTGGACTGCGTGTGCGCGGTCTCCATGATGCTCTTGACCTGCGCTTCCTGCGCGTCGGACAGGCTGATGCCGTGCAGCAATTCCATGCCCATCCCGCCGCTATGGTGCCAGCCGGACTGTGCGATGGCCGCGCCGCTGAACGAGATCAGCGCGGTGGTCAGAAGAACATGGGAAAAGCGCATGAGCGGCGTCCTCATCCTGGCGCCGCGTGAGTGCGGCACGCTCTCGTATAGAACACCGCGCGCTCTCGTGGTTTGACATAGGGTAACGCTGTGCAACAGCCTTGCCGGCCGGCCCCGCCAGAGGCCGGGACTTCGCAGGAGACCATCCATGCCGACGCACCCCCAGCCCGGGACCATCCTTCTCGCCGGCGCCAACCGCGGCCTGGGCCTCGGCCTGGCCGAAGCCTACGCAGGGCAGGGCTGGCAGGTGATCGCCACCGCCCGCTCTCCCGAGCACGCCACTGAGCTCGAGCGCCTGCGCGCCGGCAGCCAAGGCCGCGTGACGGTCGAGCAGCTCGACGTGGCCGACCCGGCCTCCGTCACCGCGCTGGCTACCCGCCTCGGTGGCCACAGACTGGACGTGCTGTTCGTCGTGGCCGGCATCGGCTCGAAGCACGCCAACGCGGTGCGCGAGGTGGCCCACGAAGAGGTGGCCCGCATGTTCGTCACCAACGCCACCGCGCCGATCGCCCTGGCCGAGTCCCTGCAGGACCGCCTGGCGCCAAACGCCACCGTGGTGTTCATGACCTCGCTGATGGGCAGCATCGCCAGCAACGCCGGCGGCGGCATGGAGATGTATCGCGCCAGCAAGGCCGCGCTGAACATGCTGGCAAGCTGCTACGCCCTGCGGCAGAAATCCCACCCCGTGCTGCTGCTGCACCCCGGCTGGGTGCGCACCGACATGGGCGGCGACAACGCGCCGCTCGACATCCCCACCAGCGTCGCCGGCATGCTGGACGTGGTCGCCGGCCGCGCCGGCAAGCCGGGGGTCGCCTACCTCGACTACCAGGGCCACAAGCTGCCCTGGTGAGTGGTGCCGTCCGGGCGGAGCTGGCAACCCGGACGGGCGGCCGGGTCAACAGAAACGGTGCCCATACCAGCTGCCCGAAAACATAATCGGAACGCAAAGCAAACAGTTCTTTCTAGAAAAAAACAACAGACTTGTTCCTCGAGAGTACGGTGCGGGAGAGTCCGCGACAGCAGAGACAAAAGTTTTTTGCTGCTTTTTTTCAAAAAAGCAGGCCTTGCTTTCTCTTCGCCGAAGTCCCGCAGGCCTGACGAGTCAACATCCCGGGCCACCGTTACGATGCCGCCGTGCCGGGACACGGCAAACCAGACCAGTGGGCCAACGAACCAGTCGCGCGGGCCGGCACCACATGACGCGCCACGCAGGCGGCGTGCCGCCCCGGTTAAGACAGTTTAAGCCCCGCCCTACCGCCCAGCCTGCTACCACGTGGCAGTGACGCCGCAAGACGCCCCCGCCCCAGACCACCGCACGCTCGCCCCCGAGCGCAGCCCGGACGACTGGGCCGAAGCCTCCCTGCGCCCGCAGACCCTGCGCGAGTTCGTCGGCCAGCGCGCCAGCCGCGAGAACCTCGCCGTGTTCATCGAGGCCGCCCGCACCCGCGCCGAGGCGCTGGACCACGTCCTCCTCCACGGCCCGCCGGGCCTGGGCAAGACCACGCTCGCCCAGATCGTCGCCCGCGAGCTCGGCGTGGGTTTCCGCGCCACCTCCGGCCCGGTCATCCAGCGCGCCGGCGACCTCGCCGCAATCCTGACCAACCTGCAGGCCCGCGACGTCCTGTTCATCGACGAGATCCACCGCCTGCAGCCGGCCATCGAGGAAATCCTCTACCCGGCGATGGAGGACTTCCAGCTCGACCTGATCATCGGCGAAGGCCCCGCCGCACGCTCCGTCCGCATCGACCTGCAGCCCTTCACCCTGGTGGGTGCGACCACCCGCGCCGGCCTGCTCGCCACCCCGCTGCGCGACCGCTTCGGCATCCCGCTCCGCCTGGTCTTCTACACCCCCGAAGAACTCACCCTCATCGTCGCCCGCGGCGCCGAAAAACTCGGCTTCGCCCTAACCCAGGACGGCGCCCGCGAGATCGCCCGCCGCTCCCGCGGCACTCCCCGCATCGCCGGCCGCCTGCTGCGCCGCGTGCGCGACTTCGCCGCCGTTGAAGGCCGTACCAGCGTTGACCGCGACGTGGCCGACGCCGCCCTGCTGCGCCTTGAAGTCGACGCGCTGGGCCTGGACGCGATGGACCGCCGCTACCTGCGCCGCATGGCCGAACACCATGGCGGCGGCCCCGTCGGCGTGGAAACTCTCGCCGCCGCCCTCGCCGAAGCGCGCGACACGCTGGAGGACGTAGTCGAGCCCTACCTGATCCAGGAAGGGCTGATGCTTCGCACCAGCCGCGGCCGCATGCTGGGCGAGCCGGGCTGGCGGCACTTGGGGCTTAAACCGCCGGCGGGGCCGCAGGATCTGCTGCTGTGACAGCAAGGCAAGCAAGGCCTTCCTTTTTGAGAAAAAGAAGCAAAAAGCTTCCGCTCGGGCTGTCGCGGACTTCCCCGCAGAAGCTTGCGAGGCGGAGCCGGGCCGTTGGAAATGTCACGCGCGCGCCTTGGCGTGCTGATGAGGCCTGGCAGCGTCTGCTAGCAGCGGAGCGGACGTTTTCGACAAGGAGAAGCAGAAGGCTTCTGTTCGGGCTGTCGCCGGCCACTCAGCAGAACGAACCCCTGAGACGAGGCGCTCGCAAAGGTGGGTTTGGTGAGGAGGTCTGCTTGCGTTCGGTCGCACCGGAGCGGACCGGCGTGCACATTGCATTGGTTCGAGCGGGCAAGCCGTTCCGCTGTGGCAGAGAGGACCGCCGCGTCCTGCGAAGCACATTGTGCCGTGACGGGCGAAACACGCTGTCGCGTGATGTGGATGCGGCCAACTCACGTGACGTGTGGGACGCACGCTGCTGCAGAACCACGCGCGAGACGGCCGCCCGGTCGAGCCCGGCAAGCACCGCGAACCGCCCGCCTTGACCCATACCTACACCACCCGGATCTACTACGCCGACACCGACGCAGGCGGCGTCGTCTACCACGCCACCTACCTGGCCATCGCCGAGCGCGCCCGCACCGAGGCGCTGCGCGAGGCCGACCTGCCGCACAGCCGCATGCTCGCCGAACATGACTGTCATTTCATGGTGCGCCGCATCGAAGTGGAGTATTTGCGCCCGGCGCGGCTGGACGAAATGCTGGCGATCACGACCCGTACCCTGGCGCAGCGCGCTGCAACCATCACGCTGGCACAGGTTTTCAGCAGCGCCGAGGGCGCGGTCCTGGCCAACCTGACGGTGCAGCTCGCCTGCGTGAACGCCACCACCGGACGCCCCGCCCGTATCCCGCCGCCCTGGCGGGAGCGGACCTGACGAAGGAGAGTTAATTGCCTACCACGGTCGACGCTGCGAACCTGGCAGCACCCAGCGGGGGAGACCTCTCGCTGCTGACGCTGTTCCTGCAAGCCGACATCGTGGTCAAGCTGGTGATGCTGCTGCTGCTGTTCGCCAGCATCTGGGTCTGGGCGATCGTCTTCGAAAAGGTGACCGCGCTGCGCCGCATCAACCGCCTCGCGTCGGCCTTCGAGGACCGCTTCTGGTCCGGCGGCAGCCTCGAGGACCTCTACGAGCAGGAGGGCGTCCGCCCCGTCCACCCGATGGCCGCGGTGTTCGGCGCCGCCATGGGCGAGTGGCGCCGCAGCAGCCGCGTCGCCGGCGCCGACATGGCCCGCGGCAGCGTGCGCGACCGTATCGACCGCGCGATGAACGTCACCGTCACCCGCGAGATGGAGCGCCTGGAGCGCTGGATGGTGTTCCTCGCCTCGGTCGGCTCCATCGGCCCGTTCGTCGGGCTGTTCGGCACCGTCTGGGGCATCATGCACAGCTTCTCGGCCATCGCGGCCATGCACAACACCAACCTCTCGGTGGTCGCCCCCGGCATCGCCGAGGCACTGTTCGCCACCGCCATCGGCCTGGTCGCCGCAATCCCGGCGGTGCTCGCCTACAACCAGATCAGCACCGCGCTGTCCCGCTTCGCCTCCCGCCTGGAAAGCTTCGGCGTGGAGTTCGGCGCCATCCTCAGCCGCCAGAGCGAGGAACGCGCCTGATGAACCGGTCCTCCTCGGTGATGCCGCCGACACGTCGGCTTACCGCAACCAGCCCGACTGGGCAGCATAGCGTAAGAGAAGGCCTTCTTTTTCGAGAAAAAGAAGCAAAAAGCTTTTGCTGCGGCTGTCGCGGGCGGCTGAGACGACACGCCTCAACACGGCGTACCCACAGAGAGCAAAAGTTTTTTGGTTCTTTTTTTCAAAAAAGAACCGCTTGCCTTGCCTTTGCCTTCCACTCGCAGGAGCACGCCTAAATGGCCGGCGGCTTGCTCGGCGGCGGGCGGAACGGTCGTGGCCGTTACCGCACCATGTCGGAGATCAACGTTACCCCGCTGGTCGACGTCATGCTCGTGCTTCTGATCGTCTTCATGGTCACCGCGCCGCTGCTCACCTCCGGCATCAACGTCGACCTGCCCAAGGCCAATGCCCAGCAGCTCAACCAGGACGCCACGCCCATCACCGTCACCATCGGCGCCGACGGTCACGTCCACCTGGGTGACGACAGCATCGAGTTGCCGGACCTGGTCGCCAAGCTCTCAGCCGCGGCGCAGAACGACCTGACCCGCCGTATCTTCGTGCGCGGCGACAAGTCGATCCCGTACGGACAGGTGGTGCAGGTGATGTCGACCATCTCCCAGGGCGGTTTCACCAAGGTGGCGCTGCTGGCCGAACAGACCCAGCAGTAGCGATGGTGTCGGTGCCGGCCCCTTCCTCGATGCGAGCGGCACCGGGTCGGCGCAGCCCGGCGCCGCGTCTGCCGCCCAACCGACCCCGCCGGGCGTCCAACCCGATGCGCCGCGCCGCCATCATCTCCGGCGTGCTGCACGTCGCCGCCCTGCTGGCGCTGATCGTGGTGATTCCGGCGCCGCCGCCCCCGCCGCCGCCGCCCGACGACGCGATGGAAATGGAGTTCGAGGGCACCGCTGCCTCAGCGCAGAAATCGCAGAACCAGGGCCACGTCGCCGCCCCTGCCGAGTCCGACACCCCGGCCACCGACAACCCTGCGCTCGAGGCCCCCACCAAGCAGCCGATCGAGACCGCGCCGCCACCCCCGCCGCCACCCCCGCCGCCGCCCACCCCGCAGCAGGTGGTCACCAAGACGATCAGCGAGTCCAAGCTGACACCGCCGCCGCCCACGCCGGACGCCATCGCCATCAAGCCGCCGCCGCCGATGAAGGTGGCCGCCGCCGAACCGCCGCCCACCCCCATCCAGGCGCCCACGCCGCTGAAGCAGAAGGTGCTGGACCCGCAGAAGACCAAGCCGCTGGACTCCGTCCGCCACCAGCCCAACGAGGCCAAGCAGGCGACACCGGACACCCACAGCCTGCTCAACACGCTCGACAAGCTGCTCGCCGACCAGAAGCAGACCACGCCGCCGACGCACCGCTACAACCCGCAGCGCGGCGGCGCCCACGACGCCGGCGGCCAGCTGCACGGCGGCCTGACCGGCAGCCTCACCGAGGGCCAGCGCAAGACGATCGGCGATTCAGTACGGCGTTGTTACTCGGAGGACACCGCGGCGAAAGACTACGCGAGCTTTTATGTCGAGATGACCGTAACCGTTGACCAGACCGGCGAGGCTCGCTTGGCCGAGCTGACGCCAGCCTACCAGGCACGCGCCAACGCCAACCCGCAGTTCCGCGCCCTGGCCGAACGCGCCATCCGCGCCGTGCTCAGCCCGCAATGCGCGCATCTGCCGGTGCCGGCCAACCTGCTGAACCAGCCTAGCAACACCTTGAAATTCGGCTTCCGGCCGTGACGCAGCAGAAAAGGCAAGCGCTTCTTTTTCGAGAAGAAGCAAAAAGCTTTTGTCCCGGCTGTCGCGGAAAGCTGAAACGACACGTTTCGCCACGGCACACCTACGAGAGGCAAAAGTTTTTTGGTTCTTTTTTTCAAAAAAGAACCGCTTGCCTTCCTGCCGGCGCCCCCGCCGCGATGACCCAGACTACGGAGACCACCCGATGATCACTGACACCAAAGCCGGCGCGCGCCTGCTGCGCCGCGGCTTCCTCGCGGGTGGCGCCGGCCTGCTCGCCGCGACTCCCGTGCTGGCGCAAACCCCGCTCGCTTCCCCCGGAGGCGCCCGTCCGCAGGCCGGCGGCGAGCCGATCATCGACGTCTCCGGCGCCCAGCGTAATCCGATCCCCATCGCCATCACCGGCCTGTCCGGCGGCGGCGCGTCGGACATCGGCGGCGTCATCACCGCCGACCTCGGCCGCTGCGGCCTGTTCCGCCCGCTTGACGCTGCCGGCTTCATCCCCGGCGGCGACGCAGGGCCCACGCCCAACTTCGCCAACTGGAAGTCCACCGGCGCGCACGCGCTGGTCACCGGCCAGGTCACCGGCACCGACCCGCTGCGCGTGGAGTTCCGCCTGTGGGACGTGCTGCAGGGCACCCAGATCCAGGGCACCGCCTACACCACCGCGGCGGCCAACTGGCGCCGCATCGCCCACATCATCGCCGACGTCGTCTACGAGCGCCTAGTGGGCGAGAAGGGCTACTTCGACACCCGCATCGTCTACGTCGCCGGCACAGGCGGGCGCGGCCACCAGACCAAGCGCCTGGCCATCATGGACCAGGACAGCGCCAACAACCGCATCCTGACCGACGGCACCTGGCTGGTGCTCACCCCCCGCTTCAACCCGATCCGCGACCAGATCGCCTTCATGAGCTACGCCAACGACCGCCCGCGGGTGTACCTCTTCGACCTGCAGTCCGGCCGCCAGACCACCTTCGGCGAGTTCGAGGGCATGAGCTTCGCGCCGCGCTTCTCGCCGGACGGCTCGTCCTGCATCCTCTCCGTCACCCGCGGCGGCGGCTCGGACATCTTCGTGGTGGACACCGGCAGCCACGCCGCCCGGCGCCTGACCAGTTCCGGCAGCATCGACACCAGCCCCTGCTACAGCCCGGACGGCGGCCAGATCGTCTTCAACTCGGACCGTGGCGGCGACCAGCAGCTCTATATCATGGGCGCGGGCGGCGGCGGCGCGCGGCGCATCAGCTTCGGCCGCGGGCGCTACGGCACCCCGGTGTGGTCGCCCCGCGGCGACCTGATTGCCTTTACCCGCCTCAACGGCGGCACCTTTGCTATCGGCGTGATGGCGCCGGACGGTTCCGGCGAGCGCATCCTCTCGGAGAGCTTCGCCGTCGAAGGCCCCACCTTCGCGCCGAACGGCCGGGTGATCATGTTCTGGCGGGAAACCCAGGCGCGCGATTCGAGCGGATCTGGCTTTTCCTCGCGGCTGGTCTCGATCGACATCACCGGCTTCAACGAACGCCAGGTACCGACGCCGACGAACGCTTCGGACCCGGCCTGGTCGCCGTTGAACGCGTAGTGTTCCTTTGAAAGCCGCCTGGCGGCTTTTCTTCGCCAGTGCTCGAACGGCCAAGTCGGCTGACTCACCACGCCGGCTCGTCGAACGATGTGAAGCAAGAAACTTCTTTTACGAGACAAAGAAGCAGAAAGCTTTTTGATCCGGCTGTCGCGGACCGCTGACGCGGCGCGTTTCGACCCGGCACACCCGACGGAGACAAAAGTTTTGGTTCTTTCTCTAAAAAAGAACCGCTTGCTTGCTGCGTTCGTTTCGATCCCTTGACCGTGCCACGCCTGTGACAGTATTTCCGCCACACCGCGGCAACGATGTGCAGGTCCGGTCGTTACACGCGTGGTTGACGATAGACGCTCCGATGAACAGGAAAACTTTCCACATGAAGATCAAATACTTCGCCGCCGTCGCTGCGGTGTCACTGCTTGCCGCCTGCGCGGACAACAAGCCGGCCACCACCGGCAGCACGGCCGGCTTCTCCAACACGACGGGCCAGTCGGGCAGCGGCATTGCCGGCGGCACGCAGGAAGACCTGGTGGCCAACGTCGGCGACCGCGTGTTCTACGAGCTGAATTCGTCCACCCTGACCGATGCCGGCCAGACGACCCTGTCCAAGCAGGCCGACTGGCTCGCCAAGTATCCCAACGTGACCATCCAAGTCGCTGGCAATTGCGACGACCGGGGCACCGAGGAGTTCAACATCGCGCTGGGTGAGCGCCGCGCCAACGCCGCGAAGGACTTCCTCGTCGCCAAGGGCGTCTCCTCGGGCCGCGTGACCACCATCAGCTACGGCAAGGACCGCCCGACCGCGCTGGGTGACGACGAGCAGGCCTGGTCGCAGAACCGCAACGCCATCACCTCGGTCAAGACCCCGGGCGTCTCGTAAGGTCGCAGGAGGCGTTGTCGCGCGGCCGTCTCGCAACGACGGCTAGTGCGGCTCGCCCAGGTTTGGTCAACATGGCGCGCCTATATCGGTGATCTGCACCCACCGCCTCTGCGGCGGTTATTTGCAAAGGCCGTCTTCGCGGCGGCCCTGCGCAAAAATCTGGAAAATTGGCCTGTGCCGAAGATCCGGATAGGCGGCGCCTTTTATGGTGTTGTTCGACAGCTTCGGGTCCGGAGGGTAACTTCCGGACCCGTTTGTTGTCCGGCCGCGCGCCACCCCCGTCGCACTCGAGGTCTCTCAGATGAAGCTGACGATCCTGCCCGCTACAGCAGCCCTGCTCGTGGCCGCTACCTGGTTGCCCGTAGCGGCCTCGGCGCAGGTCGAGACGCGCGAGGGCATCGCCCTGCAGGACCAGATCGCCGAGCTGCGGCAGGAGCTGCAGGCCGTGCAGCAGAACCAGCAGGCCGGCGGCGGTGGCGGCGCGCCGGCCGCGCCGCAATACCAGGCTCCGCCGCCCGGACCCGGCCAGTACGGGGACACCGCGGCCGAATTGGTGGTGCGCGTCTCCGCCCTCGAGGAGCAGAACCGTCAGCTGCAGGGCAGGGTGGACGACCTCACGAACCAGCTCCAGCGGCAGCACGACGATCTGTCCAAGCAGGTCAGCGACCTCGCCTTCAAGCTCGGCCAGGGCGGCAGCCAGCCGGCCAGCACTGGCGATGCCGGGCTCGGTGCCGCGCCCGACGCGGTACCTCCGCAAGCAGCGCCGCCGCGCCCCGCCGCGCCGCCAGTCCGTCGCACCCCCGAGCTCGCCCTGCGCGAAGGCAACGCCGCACTCGTCCGGCGCGACTACGCCGCCGCCGAAGCCGCCGCCCGCGAAGTGCTGGCCACCCGCTCGGCCCGCGGCACCGACGCGCAACTGTTGCTGGCGCGCGCGGAAGGTGGCCAGCACGAGTTCAAGGCGGCGGCGGCGGATTACTACCAGGCGTACAACCGGGCGCCGAAATCGCCCTCGGCACCGGTGGCGCTGCTCGGTGTCTCTTACTCGCTGATCGGGTTGAACGATAACCGGGATGCCTGCGAGGCGCTGGCCAAGCTGTCGGTGGAGTTTCCGGGAGCGGCCAGGGCGAGCGTGGCGGGGGCGAGGAAGCGGGCGGGCTGTGGGAAGTAAGGAAGCAAGCAAGGCCTTCTTTTTCGAGAAAAAGAAGCAAAAAGCTTTTGCTCCGGCTGTCGCGGACGGCTGAAACGACACGCCTCCCCAACACACGGCTATAGAGCAAAAGTTTTTTGGTTCTTTTACGGAAAGAACCGCTTGCTTCCTTGCCTCCCAACCTCGGAGAGCCGAAGTCGCACCGCTCACAGCCGGAGAGTTCCACCACCTCCTGGCCCCTCTCGGCCCCTGGGGAGACGCCAGGCGCGTTGCCGTCGCGGTCAGCGGCGGCGCCGACAGCCTCTGCCTCGCCTGGCTCACCAAAAGCTGGGGCCAGCCCACGGCGCTGATCGTCGACCACCGTCTCCGCCCGGACTCCACTGACGAGGCCACCACCACCGCCCGCCGCTTGGCCGGTTTCGGCGTGCCGTCACGCATCCTCACCTTGCACGGCCTTCCACACGGCCCCGGCCTTGCCGCTCGCGCCCGCATCGCCCGCTACGCGGCGCTCGCGCAGGCTGCGTCCGAGCTGGACTTGTCCGACCTGCTGCTGGGCCACCACGCCGGCGACCAGGCGGAGACCGTGCTCATGCGCCAGCGCGCTTGCAGCGGCCCCGCGGGCCTGGCCGCCATGCCGCTGCTCGCCGAACGCAGCACCGTCCGCCTCGTCCGGCCGCTGCTGGCCATCCCGCCCGGCCGCCTGCGCGCCACTTTGCAGCAGGCCGGCATCGACTGGGCCGAGGACCCGTCCAACACGAACGGCCCTGCGCTACGCACCCTCCTGCGGCACGAACTGGCTGACCCAGGCAGCGGCGGCCCGCGAGTAGCCGGCCTGCTGCGCGAAGCCGCCCTGCGCGGCCAGCACCGCGCCGCCGCGGACGACGCGGCCGCCACGACGCTGGCAGAGCGCGCCTGCATCCATCCGGAAGGCTTCGCCACGCTCACGCCCGGGCCAATCCCGCCGGGCTGCCTGGCCGCGCTGATCCGCATGCTCTCCGGCCGGCCATACCCGCCGGACAGCCGGGCCACAGCGCGCCTGGCAGCCGCACCCGCGCCCGCCACGCTGGGCGGCGTCCGGCTTCTCCCGGCCGGGCGGTTGGGCCCTGGCCTGTTGCTGGTGCGCGAGGCCGCCGCCATGGCCGCCCCCGTGCCGGCGCAGGACGGCGCGTTGTGGGACGGGCGGTTCCGGCTGCACGCGCGCGCAGGCCTGCCGGACGGCACCTTCCTCGGCGCGCTGGGCGAGGACGCCCGCAGCATCCGTCACCTGACGCGCCTGCCCGACATGGTGTTGCGCACCCTGCCGGCACTGCGGATGGGCGCCGCGCTTTGCGCCGTCCCGCATATTGGCTTCTTTACGAATTCAGAACATACTAAAAGATGGACAGGCAGCCTGGTTAGGATAACGCTCTGCCCGAGCGAGCCGGCGGCGGGGGCGGCCTGGATGGGGGATGCGCAAACCGGGCTGGCGCACCATGTCCCTCGTCAACGGCGGGGTTAAGACCGCCGAAGCTTCACGCCGGCCTTCGGCGCCATTTTTCGACCTGCCGATCGGGGTCGTTTGAGTTGAACGCGGACCGCCGGTCCGTCTGGGACTAGGATGCAATGAGCAATTTCGGCCGAAACCTGGCTTTGTGGGTCATCATCGCGCTGCTGCTGGTGGTGCTGTTCAACCTGTTCCAGCCGGGCAGCGGACAGCATGGCGCCACCGCCATGGCCTACTCGGACTTCATCAGCGAGGTGAACAGCGGCCACGTCCGCGAGGCCACCATCCAGGGCCACACGGTAGCCGGATCGCTGAACGACGGTCACGGCTTCCAGACCTACGCGCCGGAAGACCCCGGCCTGTTCCAGCGCCTGACCGACAAGGGCGTCCGCGTCGTCGCCAAGCCTGACGATGACGGCGTGAACCCGTTGCTGCGCACGCTGCTCTCCTGGTTCCCGATGCTGCTGCTGATCGGCGTCTGGGTGTTCTTCATGCGCCAGATG
>CAXSZX010000013.1:0-129101 GCA_964242115.1 uncultured Acetobacteraceae bacterium
CCCCCCCCCCCCCCCCCCCCCCCCCCCCCCCCCCCCCCCCCCCCCCCCCCCCTCTGGGTTCCCCCCCCCCCGCTGTCACGCGGGGCCCCCCCCCCCCCAGCGCGGCCGGGGCCCAAAAGTTGGCGGATCCCCCGCCTCGAGGGGGCGTCCCCCCGGCGGGGGGCCGGGGGGGGGGGGGGGGCGCCCGCTTTTCAGGCGTATTGCAGCGTTATCCTGAGCGCGTCTGTAACACCAGTCACCCTGGATCTTGGCCGAGGGAAGACCGGCAAGGAAGGCAAGGCCTGCTTTTTTGAAAAAAGGCAGCAGAAAACTTCTGTCTCTGCTGTCGCGGCGTTGTCTGCAGCGTGTCCCCAACGGAACAAAGCCGCTGTTCTTCTCGAAGGGAACAGAGGCTTGCTGCCCGTGTCACCTGTCACAGGATTGCGCCCGTCCCAGGCCGGCGCACGCCTCAGCGGCAACAGTCGAAATCCGCGAGTTGCACACGTCGAACAGGCAAATACCGTGCGTCAGAGGGCGCAGATTTCCACGTCCTGCAGCATGCCGCTAGAAGCAAGGCAACGACGTCGGTCGTGCAACGGCAACGCCCGTCCAGTCTGCCGCGCCGCCCGGGCAACGCCGCGACAGCGCTCGCAAAAGCTTTTTGCTTCTTTGTCTTGAAAAAGAAGCGCTTGCTTCTCTTCCTTACACAAACTGCCTCAGCGTAAAGAACAGCGCCCCCGAGAGCAGCGCCGCCACCGGCAACGTCAGCACCCATGCCAGCGCGATGCTGCGCACCGTGCTCCACTGCAGCCCGGACCCGTTGGCCATCATGGTTCCCGCGATGCCGCTGGACAGCACGTGCGTGGTGGACACTGGCAGCCCGAACTGGTCGGCGGCGATGATGGTGGCCGCGGCGATCAGCTCGGCCGACGCGCCCTGCCCGTAGGTGAGGTGCGTCTTGCCGATCTTCTCGCCCACCGTCACCACGACGCGCTTCCAGCCGACCATCGTGCCCAGGCCGAGTGCGATCGCCACCGTCACCTTCACCCAGACGGGAATGAACTTGGTGGATTTGTCGAGCTGGCCGCGGAACGCCGTCATCGTCGCGTCGTCGGCCGGCGTGTTGGCCATGCCCTTCTTCTGCATCTGGCGCACTGCCTCGCTCACCAGGAACATGTCGTTGCGCACGTTCTGCACGGCCGCGGCCGGCACCTGTGCCACGCCACCGCTCTGCTGCACCTGGCGGGTGATGTCGGCGGACAGGCTGGCCAGCGCGCCGTAGACCTGCGTGCTGCCGTAGCTCTTGTCGCGGATGGCGGCGGTGACCTGGCCACGCGCGTCCGTCGGCGAGACGGTCACGTCGGGCGCTCGCGCGTGGAACACCTGCTGGGCGGCGTTGGTGGCCGCCAGGAACGCCGGCGTGTTGCTGGCCGGCATGGCGTGGTTTAGCGCGTAGGCGGTGGGTGCGGCGCCGATGAGGATGAGCATGATCAGCCCCATGCCCTTCTGGCCGTCGTTCGAGCCATGGCCGAAGCTCACGCCGGTGCAGGTCAGGATCAGCAGGCCGCTGATCCAGGCCGGCGGCGGCTTGCTGGTGTCCGGCGCCTCGTACAGCGCGCGGCTTTTCACCAGCGCCTTCATCGCCAGCAGCATCCCGGCCGAGCCCGCGAAGCCCACCAGCGGGCTGAGCAGCAGTGCCTCGAACACCTTGGTCACCTGGCCCCACTCCACGCCGGACGCGCCCACGCCGGGCCCGGCCATGAACTGGTTAGCCAGACCCACGCCGATGATCGAGCCGATGAGCGTGTGCGACGAACTCGCCGGCAGGCCCAGCACCCAGGTGCCCAGGTTCCAGATGATCGCCGCGATCAGCAGCGAGAAGATCATCGCGTAGCCCGCACCCGAGCCCACCTGCAGGATCAGCTCGACCGGCAGCAGGGTAATGACCGTGAAGGCCACGGCGCCGCTGGAGGTGAGCACGCCGATCAGGTTCCAGCAGCCGGAATACACCACGGCCACCTGCGCCGGCAGGCTGTGGGTGTAGATGACGGTGGCGACCGCGTTGGCGGTGTCATGGAAGCCGTTGACGAACTCGAAGCCCAGCGCGATCAGCAGGGCCAGGCCGAGCAGTGCAAAGGCGCCGATTGCCAGCGGCGGCGCGCCGGCCTGGTTCATGTCAACCAGCAGGCCGTGCACCGCGAAGCCGATCCCCAGCACCAGCAGCGCCAGGAAGATCACGATGCCGGCCGGGTGCGGCTTTGCGTTGAGGTTGGGCCGCTTGAGTTCGGTACCAGGACGGTGGAGGAGGGCTTCGGACATGGGAACTCCGCGCGACGAATGCGGAGGACACCTAGCTGAGCGTGGACTGGGCGATGTGGTAGTTTCGTGACGTTGCTTAGGCGTTAAAAAGCAAGCAGTTCTGTTTCGAAAAAGAGACCCAAAAAGGTTCTGTCACGGCTGCCGCGGACGGTTGAAACAGCACGTGTCAACAACGCGCCCGCAACGAGAGCAAAAGTTTTTTGGTTCTTTGTTTCAAAAACGAACTGCTTGCGTCCTTGATCTCAGTTTGACTCGGTAAACTCCACCACCGGCGTGTTACCGCCCGCAACCTTGCAGCTTCCCAGCTTCAGGTTGTTCGTCTCCCCCGTCGTGCCATCGTCGGACTTGCAGGTGGGCGCTGCCGTCGACCCATCCTTCAACGCGATCTTGACCGTAATGGAAGATCCCGTGTTGAACTTGGCCGCCGAGCCGCCGCCGTCGCCCACAATGTTGAACTCGGAGCCCTTCCACGCCGTCGCCAGGTAGACGACGCTGTCCTTGCCGGTGAGCCGATAGGCTTGCGTCGACGTCGTCAGCACCAGGCTGTCGTTGCCGCCCGAGACGGCCCTGCCGGTCAGTTTGAACCCGCTGAGCTGTGTGATCGGGATTTGCGGCACCGTCACCGCGGTGCTGTTCTTGTAACAACTACCTTCGTACTGCATCCAGCCGCCCGATGGGCAGGTCGACCCGTAGTTGATCAGCCAGTATTGGATGAAGGCCGCCGTCTCGCTGCTCGAGTAGACGAATTGCTGCCAGGTGAGGCAGGAAGACGGGTTTGACGACCCGTTGCAGCCGGCCGTGTTCATGAAATCAGAGTTGAGCTGCAGGGAGTAGGTGTTGGCCGCCCCGCCGTAGCCCGTCTCGCTCTTGACGCCGGTGACGGTCGGGAAGGAGCCGACCGCTTGCGAAGTCAGCGTCGAGGTCACAGCGGCGTAGTCGTTGCCGTTACCCACAGTAAATCCGCGTTGCCCGTGCTTCGGCAGGTAGGGGCGGGTCGGCGCGGTGCCGCACGGCACGGCTACCCATTCGGCTTTCGGGTAGGTGGCCTTGAAGCAGCCTTCTTCTGGCGCCGGGTTGCTTTCGATGGCCTCCCGCCACGCTTTCTGCTGCTGCGCCTCGGCTGGCGAGAGGGGCGCGGCGCTTGATGACTTCGCGTTCTGCGAAACGGTGCCGGGCGGCGTGGCCGCCGCCGCGCCGAAGCACAGCCAGAGCGCACCCGACAGGCCAAGGCCAGCGGCGAGGCTCAGCCGTCTCGGCCGGTTTGCCGACGAGGTATCATGATGCTGCACCAGAATTTTAACTCCCACTTCTCGTTTGGCTGACGAACACGTCAGACAGCGTAGGCTCGATTGCGGTTGATTGGCAACATTCATTACGGTAAAGTATCTGAAGCTATGTGCTGACTTGCGGAGACGGCCGACACTCTGATCGGCGGTAAGTAAGCAAAGCCTGCTTTTTTGAAAAAAGCAGCAAAGGACTTTCTCGCTGCTGTCGCGGAGCTTTCTGCAGCGTGCGCCCAAGGAGACAAAAGCTTTTTGGTGCTTTTTCTCAAAAAAGAACCGCTTGCCTCGCTTCGCTCGCCCATCTCAGACCCAGCCGTGCAGCAGCCGCACCGACTTCAGTCGAATAGACCGTTCCCGCGCTCGGGTTCATTAGGGCTCAGGCAAGCCGGCGCCCGCCTCGCAGGTGCCTTGCCGACGAGGAGTAAGATCATGTCTCAATCACTGCACCTGCATCCGGCCATCGACGGCGGGCTGAAGCCGGCCGCCGAAGGCTTCGCCGGCGGCACGCTGGTCTGCCACTGCACCGACCGTCCGGTGAAGGTCGCCGTGGACAGTCAGGTCCTGTTCAACCACGCCTGCGGCTGCACCAAGTGCTGGAAGCCGGATGGGGCGATGTTCTCCGTGGTCGGCGTGGTGCCGGAGGCCAAGGTTCGGGTGCTTGAAAACGGCGACAAGCTGAAGGTGGTCGATCCTTCGGCGGTGATCCTGCGCCACGCCTGCAGCGCTTGCGGCGTGCACCTTTACGGGCCGATCGAGCGCGACCACGCGTTCAAGGGCCTGGACTTCATCCACGTGGAACTCTCGCACGAGCCCGGCTGGGCGCCGCCTGGCTTCGCCGCCTTCGTCTCCTCGGTCATCGAGAGCGGCGTGCCGCCCGAGCAGATGGGAGCCGTGCGCAGCGGCCTAAAAGGGGCTGGCCTTGAGACGTATGACTGCCTGTCGCCCGACCTGATGGACATGCTGGCGACGTTCGCAGCGAAGAAGGCGAAGGGACAGGAAGCGGTTTAAGCAAGCAGTCTTTTTCGAGAAAACCGACCAAGAGGCTTTTGTCTCGACTGTCGCGAAGTCGCCTGCAGAGTTTGCGACAGCGGGAACGAAAGCTTCTTGGTTCTTAAAGAGGGCGTGACCAGCGGCTCTCTTTTCGCCCTTTGGCGTTGGGCAAGGAAGGCAAGGCGTTTTTTCTGAAGAAAAGAAGCAAAAGACTTTTGGTCCTGCCGTCGCGATGGTTCTGCAGCGCGCACCTGACGGAACAAAGATTTGTTGTTTTTTGAAAAAAAGCTGCTTGTTTGGCTTTGCCACCGGTAGATCCCTTTCACCTCCTTGCCTTCTCGTCCTCCCCAGGCACGAGTCCATAAGGTGCGACCAGCGCCCAAACATGCGCCGGCACCATGTTGCGTAACTTGCGCGGATGCTCGCGACGCAGGTGCACCACCGTCTCAGCCGCCTTCATCTCCACCCGCGTCCGGGCGAACTCCAGCCCGCGCGGCCCGATGCGCGGCATCAGCCAGCCGACGATCGGCCGCGCCCAACCCGGCATGCTGCGCAGCGGCAGCCCGCCCGCAGCACGCTCCACGTTCTTGATGAACCCGGCGACCGAGCTCGCCCGCTTGCCGGCGCTGGTGGGCGCGCTGGTGCGCACCTCGTCGCCGAGTGCCGCCAGCATCTCTTCGCCGCGCTCGTTGCGCACCAGCAGCCATTGTTCCCCGTGGCCGCCCATGTAGCCGACCGTGATGTCGGCCAGCACGTTGGTGTAGTCCACGCAGGTGCGGCAGGTCAGCGGGAAGAAGTCCGGCCGCAGCTTCGAGAGTGGCAGTTGCAGGAACGGGATGGCGCGAACGCGGCCGTCGGCAAAGCGTAGCTCCACGTGGTAGTCGGTGCGGAACTCCAGGTAGGTGACGGTGTCCGGCTTGTCGGTCAGCAGGGCCAGGAACTCGTGGAAGTTCTCGGTGGTGGTGTTGTCCGAGCACGGCGTGCCAATGACGTAGAGGCGTTCGAAGCCCAGCTCGCGTTCCAGCGCGCGCAGGGCGTAGACCTGGCAGGAGATGCCGACCACCGCCAGCCGCGTGTAGCCGCGTGCGCGCGCCGGTTCCAGCAAAGCGAGTAGCGGCGCGTAACCCATGCGCATGCCGCGGCAGGCGGCCATGTCCGCGGGGTCGGTGACCAGTACCGGCACGGGGCGCCAGCGGTCTGTCGGGTCCGCACCCATCGTCAGCACGGCGTCCACCGCGCCGGTCTCCAGCAGACGCTCGGCAATGCGGGTGGTGATGCCGGTCCACTGCGCGCCGGGGGCAGGGCGGGCGAGCTCGGCGCGCAGCATCCGGCGGAACGGGCCGAAGAACAATTCGTCAGGGCGGGCTGCGTCGCGGGCGCGACCGTGCACCTGCGTTTCCAGGGCGGGGTAGTCGGGGCGGATGAACTGGCAAGCGTGGCCGCAGCGCTCGGGTGCGGCCATGCGCGAGACGCCGCAATCGGTGCACAGGCCGCGTGGTGCTGCCGGGCCGATTGCGATCGGTTCGAAGATGCGTCGCGCCGGCTGGCCCGCCACAACCGGCTCAGCGTCCGACGAGGGTGGCGCGTGAACCGCTTCTGGCACGGTTGCGGGCCGCGGGGCACACCCGCTCGCGGCCGGCTCCGTCTCGCACGCCAACGCCGGCCCAGCTGCCTCGGGCTCCGGCGTGCACGTCTTCCTCAGGCCGGGCAGGACAGGTGCGTCAGACACGCGCGCGGCGGATGCGCGGATCGCATCCGGCCCGCGCACGCCCGGCACTTCAGTATTGGTCACAACCGGCGCCGGCGTGCTGGCTGCCGTCAGGCCGATCGCGCCAGCCTCGCGCGGCACCGCTCGGCCCGGCGCAACAGATTCGTCAGAATGGCCTGCCGCGGATGCGCAGGTCGCCTCCGGCCCAGGCGCGTCCGGTGGTTCGGACGCGGCCACGTCCGGCTCCGGCTCGTGGGTCGCTGCAAGGCCGACCGCGTCAGCCTCGCGCGGCGCCGGCCGCCAGTGTCTGCTCATGCGCGAATGCCTCCCAATCTGCGGCTACCCGATTCCAGTCGTTGCCGGCGCGCGTGGCAAGGCCGGACCTGTGCAGCTGCGACCAAAGCGCCTCCTCCTGCAGGATACGCCGAGTCTTCTCAGCCATCGCGTCCCAGCTTGCGCAGATGAAGCCCGTGGCGGCATCCGCCACCCTTTCCTTCAACGAGCCGATACCCAGAGTCACCACCGGCACCCCCATGGCCACCGCTTCCGCCGCGGCAAGGCAGAACGTCTCGGACCGGTGGCCGGGTGCCAGCAGCACGCGCGCGCCGCGCAGCACGCCCAGCATCGCATCGTTGCCGATCCGGCCGCTAATGGTGATGGACGGCACGTCCGCCGCCAGCGCCGCGTATGCGGCGACGTCGCCAGCGCCGACATAGGCGGACAACCGCGCGCCCGGCACGCGGGGCGCCACCTGAGTGCGCCACAGCTGGATCACCTGGCGAAGGCCGCGATAGGCCTGGCTGGTGAAGATGGCTTGCGGGGCAGGGGGTGCGGACGCCGGTTCGGCGGCGAGCACAGCCGGCGGCAGGCCGTAGGCGATGACGGCGCGGGCGCGGAAGCCCAGCAGGCGGGAGGCCAGCCGCGCCTGCTCGGCGCCGATGAACACGCAAGCCGGACGGTGCCGCCACAGCGCGGGCAGGCGCGCCTTGCGCAGCTCCCGCCACAGCTCAACCTCGTTGTGGAACCAGACGATCGGTAGCTGGCAGGGCGGCAGCAGGCGCGCGTCGTTGATGGCGACGCCAATGTCGGCCGTCGCTGCCTGGCCGGCCGGCACCCAGCGCACCGAGGCGTAGGTGCGCGCCACGGCAGTGCCGCCGCTGACGCTGACCTGGTGGCCTCGCGCGGCGAGCGCCCCGGTCAGGTGGATGAGCGCCTGTTCCGTGCCGCCCAGCCCTGCCGCGAACGGATCGCCCGCCGGCAGGAACGGCCGGGCACAGGCAAACACCCAGCTTAGCGGCAGGTCAGGGCTCCAGCTGGCGCGCCAGGCGGCGGGAGAGCAGCCAGCCGATCAATCCGGAGGCGGGTGCGCCGGGGACGATCAGCAGCAGACCGATGTTGATGTGCTCGATCATCATGGCGAGGCCTACGCCGAGCATGAGGCCGCCGACCAGGCCGCCGGTGACGCCGGAGGAGACGCCTAGCCAGATGATGTCGCTGCGGGTGATCATGGGGCAGGAAGAAAGCCTTCTTTTTTGAAAAAAAGAAGCAAAAAACTTTTGACTCCGCTCACGCGCGCTCGCCGGAGAGTTCCCCGACAGGAAGCAAAAAGGTTTTTCCCTAAAACCCCGGATTATCGAGAAGGTAAAACAGCCCCGCCGCCAACACGATCGTCACCGGCAGCGTGAACAGCCAAGCCAGCCCGATGCGCGTGAGCATGCCAACTTCTACCCCCTGGCCGCCGGCCACCATGGTGCCGGCGATGCCGGACGTGATGATGTGCGTCGTGCTGACCGGCAGCCCGGTGAAGCCCGCAGTCCCGATGAGGATGGACCCCACCAGCTCGGCGCTTGCCCCCTGGCCCGGCGTCATGTGTTGCTTGCCCAGTCGTTCACCCAGCGTGCGCACCACGCGCTTGTAGCCGACCATGGTGCCGGCGCCGAGGCACAGCGCGCTGAGTATCCGGACCCAGTAAGGCGCGTATTGCACGGGCGGACCCATCTCCCTGCGCAGCTTCGCGGCCTGCGCCTTGTCGGCGGGGCTGGCGTGGGCGTCCTCGCCCACCTGCTTCAGCTCGGCCAGCACGAAGTAGACGTCGCCGCGCAGTTGCGACTTGGTGGCGCGCACCGGTGCGGCCTGGCCGTCTTTCGGCATCTCGGCCGCCTGCGCGGCCAGGTTGGGGCCGGCCTGCTGCAGGGTGGTGGCCGCCTTCAATGCCTGGTCTTTCAAGTCGTCGCCGTAGTGTTGGATGAGCGGGATGGCAGCGCCGGCGTTCTGGCTGAGTTGGGAGAGCTGCTGCGGCACGTTCGGGTTAAGCGCGTAAGTGGCTGGCATCAGGCCGATGATGGTCAGCATGATGAGGCCGATGCTCTTCTGGCCGTCATTGGTGCCGTGGCTGAAGCTGACCGAGGTGCAGGTCAGGATCAGCAGGCCGCGCAGCCACCAGACCGGCGGCTTGCCCTCCTCCGGCGGCTCGAACAGGTGGCCGCGGCGCAGCACTACACGGAGCAGGAAATACAGGCCGCCGGCCCCCACGAAGCCCAGTACGGGCGAGATCGCCAACGCCTTGAGCACGGTGATGATCTGGTGCCAATCGACACCCTGGCCCAGTCCGCGGGCGCGCAACAGCGCGTCGCCGCACGCGACCCCGATCAGCGCGCCGATGATGCAGTGGCTGCTGCTGTTGGGGATGCCGAAGAACCAAGTGGCGACGTTCCAGAACAGCGCCGAGACGAAGATTGCCACCAGCATCGGCACCGCCGGCGAGCCGTCAGGCGGCGTCAGCACATCCGGCGGCAGGATCTCCACCAAAGCGTAGGCGACCGAGATGCCGCCCACCATGACGCCGATGAAGTTCAGCAGGCCCGACCAGACCACGGCAGGCACCGGCTTCAGCGCATTGGTGTAGATGACGGTGGCGACTGCGTTGGAGGTGTCGTGGAAACCGTTGGTGGCCTCGAAGGCCAGCACCAGCACGAAGCAGAACCCCAGCATGGCGATGATCGCGCCGGAGGCGGGGGCGATGTGGGCGAGCATTTTGCTGTTCCTGGACGGTTCGTCTTCCGCAACGCTGTCGAGGCAACGCTGGTTAATGTGACACTTTATTGACGGTGCCAGGCCGCCAACGCCGCCGCTTCCGCGTGCCGGGGAAGTTCGCAAGATGAATTTGCAACGGGCTTCCCTGGCGTTGACCTGTAACAAGCCAACAAGCCAAGCGGTTGTTTTGGTTGAAAAGACAAGAAACTTTTGTTCCCTTAGCGCGCGCTGCAAAACCTTCGCGACAGCAGGCCCAAAAGTTTTTTGCTGCTTTTTTTCAAAAAAGCAGGCCTTGCTTTCTTCTGGGACGCCGAGAGTCAAGATTACGTCGCCTGGTTGTAGGCGAACGGCGAACCCCGAGTTACGTGCGGCCCCACGGCTCCTGCCTGGAGGCGGACGCGCTGGACCTCCACCGCCCTGAAGCCTTCTTCTTCGTCTCCTCTGTGTCTTCGTGGTCTACCTTGCCCGGCCTGAGCTCCCGCGCACTGGCCTGAAGCCAGGTGCCAGGCATTGACAGAGCCGGCGCCACCCGCCGATAAGCACGCCCTTCGGACTGCCGGGAACGTGGACGGGCCTTCGGGGCCTGCTCCCGCCAAACGTGTTTGCCGTTTGGCCTACCGGTGCAACAAGCCCACCAGCGGGACAACCTGCCGGGCGCACAACAGGAGTACTCCGCGCGTGACCAAGCGGACTGAAAGCAAGTTCAAGATCGACCGCCGTCTCGGCGTCAACCTGTGGGGCCGGGCCAAAAGCCCGATTAACAAGCGGGAATACGGCCCCGGCCAGCACGGCCAGCGCCGCAAGTCCAAGCCGAGCGACTTCAACATCCAGCTGAAGGCCAAGCAGCGCCTGAAGGGCTACTACGGCAACATCGGCGAGAAGCAGTTCCGCAAGTATTACGAGGAAGCGGTTCGCCGCCGCGGCGACACGTCGGAGAACCTGATCGAGCTGCTCGAGCGCCGGCTGGACGCGGTGATCTACCGCCTGAAGTTCGCCATCACGCCGTTCGCCTCGCGTCAGTTCGTCAACCACGGGCACGTCACGGTCAACGGCCGCAAGGTCAACATCGCCAGCTTCCAGGTGCGCGACGGCGACGTGATCGAGGTGAAGGAAAAATCCAAGCAGATGGCGGTGGTGCTGGACGCCACGCAGAGCAACGAACGCGACGTGCCGGAATACCTCGAAGTGGACCATCGCGCTATGAAGGGCCGGTTCGCGCGCGCGCCGAAGCTGACGGACGTGCCTTATCCTGTCAGCATGGAGCCGAACCTGGTGGTCGAGTTCTACTCTCGGTAAGACGAGTGCTTCCTGTTTGACTGGAAGCGAGGACCCCAAGACGCGCTGCTGCGGACGGCTGAGACAACGGTCTCAGCGTCTCGCGGTCAACCAAGCTTGCAGATCGGGGCGAGTTCTTTGGCGATCTTGCTCCTGTGATCGTTTGAAGAATTGACCGTCAAAAACACCAAGGACACCGAGAAGAGGAGCTCGCGATTGCGTAAGCACAGCTCCCCAGGCGCTTCCGGTTGGAGTTTTGCAGCTTCGCCGGTTTGTCTGGTGTCAGGTGCCCTCGGCTTTTCTCGAGCTGTAGAACTTACACCAGCCGACCTCACGCGCTCGGCATTCAGCGTCCGGGAGTTCAGATGTTGAGCGGGACTCGGCACGATCTCGGCGCGCAGACTGCCGAAGGCTTTACCGTCGAAACCATGAGGGGCATCAAGACGCGGAGCGCAGACACGGATGCACTCGGCTTCGTGACGCCAACCTTTCAGCCAGGAAAGGCGCTTTCTTGGTTCCCTTGGTGGTTGACCTCCTGGTGGTTGGTCCTTCATGACGCCGCCCCGGATCCGCCACGGTCCAGGAAACCTCGCCCGCACCATCCCATGCGCAACGCGATGCAGAATCGGACCACATGGCCGGCCTGAGCCCGTGGGGCGCCTGGCGACGCAGCGCCCGCCCTGAAGCCGTCATCAACCGCGCCTACGCAAGCTGGCGCCAGCCGCAAGCAAAAGCCAGCCGCGCGCCGGAAGGCTTACGCATAAGCCTGATCCTGCCTGTCTGCGACACGGACCCCGACCACCTGGCCGAAGCCATCGCCTCCGTCCGCGCCCAGACCTATACCAACTGGCAGCTCTGCATCGCCGACGACGCGTCGGCCGCGCCCCACATCGCCCCCACCCTCGCTGGCGCGGCCGACGATGACCCGCGCATCACCACGTTGCGCCTGCCGCGCCGCGCCGGGATCGCGGCGGCCAGCAACGCTGCCCTCCGCCTCGCCACCGGCGCTTACGCAGGCTTTCTCGACCATGACGACCTGCTCGCCCCGCACGCCTTGGCACGCATGGCCGGCGCCATCGTCGAACACCCCGAGGCCGAGATACTGTTCTCCGACGAGGACCAGCTTAGCGCCGGCAAGCTCTGCGCCCCCTACTTCAAGCCCGGCTTCGACCCTGAACTGCTGCTCGCCCAGAACCTCGTGGGCCACCTGGCCCTCTACCGGCGCAGCCTGCTCGACCGGCTTGGCGGCCTTGCCGCAGACCTCGACGGCAGCCAGGACTGGGACCTCGCTTTGCGCGCCACTCGCGCCGTGCCGCAGGCCCGCATCCGTCACGTGCCGGACGTGCTGTATCACTGGCGCCAGCACGCCGGCTCGTTCTCAGCCCAGGCGCCGGACCGCGCCAGGCAGGCCGGGCTGCGCGCCGTGCAGGCACAGCTCCCGCCGGGTGCGACTGCCGCGCCCGACCCTGCGCTGCCGCAGTGGCTGCGCGTCACCCACCTTCTGCCCACACCGGCGCCCACCCTCTCCGTCATCGTCAGGCCGGGCTTCACGCCGCCGGACGACCCCGGCTACCCCGACGTCGAGCTGGTCGAGGGCGGGCTCGCCGCCGCCGCCCGCGCCACCGGCCAGGTCTTGCTGTTCGTCACCCCCGGCCTGCAAGCGCCCGAACCAGGCTGGGCCGCCACGCTGGTGGCCCAGGCCATGCGGCCGGAGGTGGGCGCCGCCGGCCCGCGTATCGATCACCCGAACGGTCGCATCGCACAGTCCGGCCTGATCCTGCACCCCAGGCGCATCGCCGAGACGCTCTCGCCGGATTCCGACCTGGCCGACCCCGGCTACCGTGGCCAGTTCGGCCTCACCCGCTCGGTTTCCGCCCTGTCACTGGATTGCCTGGCCGTCCGCCGCGACGCCTTCCAGGCCGCCGGCGGTCTGGACGCCTCCTTCGGCCCCTACGCGGGCGTGGACCTCTGTCTGCGCCTGGCGCGCGCCGACCTGCGCTGCGTGTGGACGCCGCAGGCCCGCCTTCGCTATGCCAAGCGCCCGCCCAACACACGCGACCCGGAGGCCGCGCGCCTGATGCAGGCGCGATGGGGCGACATCCTGGCCCGCGACCCCTATCTCAACCCCAACCTGACCGTCCGCAACACCACGCTCGCCCTGGCGCCGCGCCAAGCCGCGCAGAGAAAGGCCTACGATTCATGAGTGCCGCCGCAGAGATCGCCAGACGGCGCACCTTCGCCATCATCTCCCACCCCGACGCCGGCAAGACCACGCTGACCGAGCGGCTGCTGCGCGCCGGCGGCGCCATCCAGCTCGCCGGCAACGTGCGCGCTAAGGGCGAGCGCCGCCGCACCCGCTCGGACTGGATGGGCATCGAGCGCGAACGCGGCATCTCCGTGGTCACCTCGGTGATGACCTTCGAGTATGCCGGCTGCGTCTACAACCTTCTCGATACGCCCGGCCACGAGGATTTTTCGGAAGACACCTACCGCACGCTGACGGCCGTGGACTCCGCCGTCATGGTGATCGACGCCGCCAAGGGCATCGAGGCGCGCACGCGAAAGCTGTTCGAGATTTGCCGCCTGCGCGACATCCCGATCATCACGTTCGTCAACAAGATGGACCGCGAATCACGCGACCCGTTCGAGCTGCTCGACGAGGTTGCCAGCACGTTGGCACTCGACACGTCGCCGGCCACCTGGCCGGTCGGCCGCGCCGCCGATTTCGTCGGCACCTATGATTTGCACACCCGCGACCTGCGCCTCAGCCACGAGCTCTCGCAGTCCGACGCCCGCATGCAGGCGTTGGGCGAGGAGCTCGAGCTGGTGCAGGCCGCACTGCCCGAGTGGGACCGCGACAGCTTCAACGCCGGCGCGCTCACCCCGGTGTATTTCGGCAGTGCCATGCGCGAGATCGGCGTGCTCGACCTGCTCGACGCGCTGGCCCGCTTCGGCCCGCCGCCGCGCGACCAGGCCGCCGACACCCGCCTGGTGCACGCCGGCGAAGACCGCCTGACCGCGCTGGTGTTCAAGATTCAGGCCAACATGGACCCCAACCACCGCGACCGCATGGCCTTCGCCCGCATCTGCTCCGGCCGCCTGGAACGCGGCATGAAGCTGCGCCAGGTGCGCACCGGCAAGACAATCCCGCTCACCGCGCCGCAGTTCTTCTTCGCCCGCGACAGGCAACTCGCCGAGGAAGCTTTTGCCGGCGACGTCGTCGGCATCCCCAACCACGGCACGCTGCGCATCGGCGACACGCTTACCGAAGACGAGGACCTGCAGTTCCTCGGCGTGCCCAGCTTCGCCCCGGAGATCCTCCGCCGCGTGCGCCTGGACGACGCAATGAAAGCGAAAAAACTACGTCAGGCGCTGCAGGAACTGGCAGAGGAGGGCGTGGTCCAACTGTTCCGCCCGCAGGACGGCAGCCAGCCGATCGTGGGCGTCGTTGGCACCTTGCAGCTCGACGTGCTGCAGGCGCGCCTAGCTGGCGAGTACGGCGTCGCCATCGGCTTCGAGCCCACGCCTTACAACCTGGCGCGCTGGGTCTCGGGCGACCGCACGCGTTTGGCAGTATTCGCGCAGGACCAGCGCACCGCCATGTCGGACGACGTGGACGGCGACCCGGTGTTCCTCGCCACGTCGGCGTTTACGCTGCGCAGGACGGTGGAGCAGAACGCGGAGCTGAGTTTCAGGGACATCAAAGACCATAAAGCCAGCTCTACGGTGTAGGACTGCGGCTAGGAAACAAGGCCTGCTTAACTTGGAAAGCAGAAGAAGCTTTGGCCCTCGCAATCGTGGGCTCTCCCGCAGCGCATACGCTCGAACCTCGAGTGTTTTGGGTTCTACGAGGAAAGTCGCTCGCCCTGCCTTCAAACAATCAGTGTTTTAGGCAGCCGTCCTGCGGAAGTCGGTCATGCTCGTAAGCCGCAACTCGGCTGCAAGGGCGAGCTGCGCCGCGTCTGCGGTGGCACGGCCGGCGTCGACCCTGCCGTTTCGCCAGCCATGATAGAAAGAACGGGAATGATCCGGACCAGGGCTCGGCTGGCCCTCGTAACCGTCTATGTAGCCCAACAGCATGTCCGATTCGTCCAAGTCGAGGAAATCGGCCAGCTCAGAAACAACTTTATGCCCGACCACGCGTCTACTCCAAATGTCTGTTGCGGGAACGCAACCATAGTGCTAGCTTTCCACGAAGGCCAGAAAATAAGACGCTATCAGAACGAAAAACGGACGATGACGCGGACGATACCGCTACACTGAGTCCGAAGTTGGGCAGATTCGAGAGTAATTCCACCATGCAGCGTTTTTCATGAGCCGGATCTCCCACCAACCCGCTCACCCGGGTTGGAAAATACGTAACGAGGTCATTCCTGCGCTAGCGATTACCGAGGCCGAACTGGCTAGAAGGATGTGTGTCAGCGTTGCGCTCCTGACCTCCCTGCTGTCGGGAAGAACTGCCCTGAACGTCGAAATGGCGGTCAAGGTGAGTAGGATTTCCGGCATCGGTGTTGATGTCTGGTTGCGTATGCAGGCGGCCTACGACCTTGGACCCCACGGCACGGCCACGTGGACAGAAACGCAGGATGAGTGTCTGCAGCGCGGTGCGGCGTAGCCGAAGCCAGCCATGCGAGATGCTGCAGGGTGCTCGGACAATCGAAGTTCCGCCGTCCTCCGGGCGGACGATTTCTTTAGACACCCAAGACTCACCGTGCGAGTGCGCGCTCTGCATGGCAGATCTCCCTACGTCCGCCTTTTTAGACACAGCCAACGGCAGCTTTGTTTGGCTGCCCAAGACCTCGAATGACGCCAGGCAAGGCAAGCGGTTCCTCTTCAAGAAGAGGATCGAATGATTTCGTGTCGGGGCGGGCGTTTCGGGTACGTTCGCGACGGTGGCTTGTGCTGCTCTTTCAAAAAAGCCGGCCTTTTCTCGTGCCGCTGATCGGTAATCCCGGTTCAACGTTTCAGGCGGGACTCAGCAGTAACCCCGAGCAGCTCGCCTGGCGTGCGAACGCGCGCTGCCGCTTGCATGTCGGCGCCCTGTTCCTCAAAGCCACCCTTTGCGCCAGAAGATCCCCAACGGCACCAGAATGCTGAGCGCGATCAGCGTCAGCGCATAAGGATACCCATACTTCCAGCCCAGCTCAGGCATGTCATGGAAGTTCATCCCGTACATGCTGGCGATGAAGGTCGGCGGGATGCCCACGATGCTCACCACCGTCAGCACCTTGATCGTGTCGTTCTGTTCGATGTTGATGAAACCGAGCGTGGCGTCCAGCAGGAACTGCATGCGGTCCTGCAGCTGGATGTCGTAGTCGTTCAAGGACGCCACGTCGCGGTCGAGCGTCGCCAGGCGCCGGCGGTCGTCCGGCGTGACCCAGTCCGGCTTGGTTTCCGACACGAAGCGAATGATACGGCCCAGTCCGAGCAGGCTGTCGCGCAGTTGGGAGACCCGCGCGCCGGTGGCGCCGATGTTGCCGAGCGTCGCCTGCAGGAAGTCGGTACGCCGCCGGCCCGGCAGGCTGCCAGCCGGGCCGTTGCGGAACAGGGCGGCGGAAAGGTCGTCCATCTCCGAGCCCAGGTGTTCCAGCACGTCGGCCAGACGGTCCACCAGCGCTTCGAGCAGGCCGAGAAACGGCAGCGCGCCGGACAGCGGCGCCGTGGCGCGCCAGTCCTGTGCGAAGTGCTCGACGACGTTGGAAGCGGCGAAGCGCACCGTCAGCAGCCTTGCGGCAGAGACCACGAAGCCCAGCGGGGCCACCACCGGGGTGCCGCCATCCGCGCGGCTCAGCATCGGGGTGGTGAGGTAGAACGTCTCCCCCTCGTGGATCAGCCGCGAGGAGGTCTCGATCTCGGCCACCTCTTCGCGAAGTGGCACACGCAGCCCGGTGGCTTGCACCACCTGGCGGGCTTCCTCCGTGGTCGCGCGGTCCAGGTCGATCCACACGGCCTCGGGCTCGGCGCCCGCAACCGGAGCGTCCTGGCCGGACATCGAAAGCAGCATGCATCCCCCTCGATCATCGCCCGCGGCGACCCAGATGTCTGGTCCCAGACCGCACGCCACCTGACAAGCGCCACCTGACAAGCGGGGCGGCGTTACGCTAGTCTGCCAGCTTGGCCGCAACCCGGCAGCCCGCCGCAACACGCACCGCTACGCAGCTTGGCCCACCAGGAGACAGACGTGAACCACAGCCCCACCCTGCCTCTGCGGCCCAACACGCTGCGCTCCGGCCCGGACGCTCAGGGCCGCTTCGGCGCGTATGGCGGCCGCTTCGTGGCCGAGACACTGATGCCGCTGGTGCTCGAGCTCGAGGCCGCCTACGAGGCCACCAAGCAGGACCCCAGCTTCCAGACCGAGCTCGACTACTACCTGAAGGATTACGTGGGCCGCCCCAGCCCGCTGTGGTTCGCCGAGCGCCTCACGAAGGCGCTGGGCGGTGCTAAAATCTACTTCAAGCGCGAGGAGCTGAACCACACCGGCGCCCACAAGGTGAACTCCTGCATGGGGCAGATCCTGCTGGCCCGCCGCATGGGCAAGACGCGCATCATCGCCGAGACCGGCGCCGGCCAGCACGGTGTGGCGACGGCCACCGTCTGCGCGCTGATGGGCATGCCCTGCGTCATCTACATGGGCGCCGTGGACGTGGAACGCCAGCGCCCCAACGTGTTCCGCATGCGCCTGCTGGGCGCCGAAGTGGTCCCCGTCACCACCGGCGCCGGCACGCTGAAGGACGCGATGAACGAGGCGATGCGCGACTGGGTCGCCAACGTCACCGACACCTACTTCCTGCTCGGCACCGTCGCCGGCCCGCACCCCTATCCGACCATGGTGCGCGACTTCCAGAGCGTCATCGGCACCGAGGCGCGCGCACAGATGATGCAGGCCGAGGGCCGCCTGCCGGACGTGGTGATCGCGAGCGTGGGCGGCGGCAGCAACGCCATGGGCATCTTCCACCCGTTCCTCGACGAGCCTTCCGTCCGCCTGATCGGCGTCGAAGCCGCCGGCCGCGGCCTGGACAGCGGCGCCCAGGCCGCCAGCATCGAGCGCGGCCGCCCCGGCGTGCTGCACGGCAACCGCACCTACCTGCTGCAGGACGACGACGGCCAGATCACCGAGGCGCACAGCATCAGCGCCGGCCTCGACTACCCCGGCATCGGGCCCGAGCACGCCTGGCTGCACGACATCGGCCGCGCGGAGTACGTCGGCATCACCGACGACGAGGCGCTAGCGAGCTTCCAGGTGTGCTGCCGCACCGAGGGGATCATTCCCGCTTTGGAATGCGCCCACGCCCTGGCGCACATCGAGAAGATCGCGCCGGCGATGGATAAGGAGGACATCATCCTGATGAATTTGTCGGGGCGGGGCGATAAGGACATCTTCACGGTGGCCGAGCATCTCGGGGCGAAACTGTGAGCAAGGCCTTCTTTTCTGAAGAAAAGAAGCAAAAGACTTTTGCCGCGGCTGTCGCGGACTCCCCCGCACCGCACAACTCCGGGGCCGAGAGTTTTTGGTTCCTTCTCTCGTGTTCGTTTCACAAGTCGGCCTGGTGAGTCACCTGGTGTGGTTGTTCGAGCATCGGAGCGTCGTGGCCTTTTGTGGCCATGAGCACCGAGCACGGGAGAACCGCGACAGATGGCCGCCAGGGCGGCTTTCCAGACGGGCACTCAAAATAGAACTGCTTTCATGAGCCGCATAGAAGCCCGCTTCGCCGCCCTCAAACGCGAGGGCCGCGGCGCACTCATTCCGTTCCTCGAAGCCTACGACCCCGACCCCGCCACCAGCATGGCCATCCTGCAGGGGATGCCCGCGGCCGGCGCCGACCTCATCGAGATCGGCATGCCGTTCACCGACCCGATGGCGGACGGCCCCACCATCCAGGCTGCCGGCCGCCGCGCACTGGCCGCCGGCGGCTCGGTCTGCCACACGCTGGAGATGGTCCGCGAGTTCCGCCGGGAAGACGACACCACGCCGGTGGTGCTGATGGGCTACCTCAACCCGATCCTCGCCTACGACCCGCGCCGCTTCTGCGTGGATGCCGGCGCGGCCGGGGTCGACGGCCTGATCATCGTGGACCTGCCCACCGAGGAGGCCGCTCTGCTGGCCACCCACGCGGCGGAGAACGGGCTGGACATCATCCGCCTGGTCGCCCCCACCACGGACGCCAAGCGCCTGCCGCAGGTGCTGCTAGGCTGCTCGGGCTTCGTCTACTACGTCAGCATCACCGGGGTGACAGGCACGCGTACTGCGTCTATCGACGAGCTCAGCGTGGCGATCCCCCGCATACGCGCGGTGACCGGCCTGCCGGTCGCGGTGGGCTTCGGGGTGCGCTCGCCGGCGCAGGCCGCCGCCGCGGTGCAGGTGGCCGACGCGGCGGTGGTGGCCTCGGCGCTGATCGACACCCTGGCCGCCAGCCTGGATGCGGACGGGCGCGCCGGTCCCGATACGGTCAGACGCGTGCTGGATCAAGTGCGCGAGCTGGCGTCTGCCATCGCGGCGTCGTCTGCCCGCAAAAGCTCGGCCGAGCACACCCCGCTCCATGCCTAGGAGCCTGCTGATCGGGTGCGCCCTGGTCCTATGGCCGATGACGATCGCTGGTAGTGCCTTCGTCATGGCCTGGTTGCGGGAAGCGGTGCGTCAGCGACGAGTGCGGCTCATGCCCGGCGTGGCAGGTCTGTTCGACGTCTTCCTGCCCGCCACGCTTCTCGGCCCAGCGCTGGCCGGCCTCGTCTCCGCCGTCGTCATGATCCACACAGAGCACGGCAACAGTGTTCTTGGGCCGCTTTTCGGCGGTGCGATGCTGTCGGTGTTTTTCTTCTGGCCGCTCGGTGTCGCCGCTTTTCTGATTTGCGTCGTTCACCGGGTTTACTGGTTGCAGAACGTGTTGGGGGAAGATGCTGCGGCCTCGCCGGACCAGGTGATAGCAGCAGCCCGGCACTCGCCGGCGGCAAGAAAGCAAGGCCTTCTTTTTCGAGAAAAAGAAGCAAAAAGCTTTTGTCCTGGCTGTCGCGGACCTTCCCACAGACGGGTACCCAAGAGACAAAAGTTTTTTGGTTCTTTTTTTCAAAAAAGAACTGCTTCCTTCGCTTTCCACCGGTCAATGCCCCGAGCTTTGGCCCGCATGGCTGCACTCAGCGCCGTGCCGGTCGCTGGTGAGCTGTTCTGGTTGACGCGTCCGATGAACCTCGATTTCTGAAATGGCGGCCTGCACTCGTTCCCGGCGGAATGGCGTCGAGCCGAGCGACTTCCCGCACCTCAGGGGATCACACACATGAGCTGGCTCACCGAATACGTCCGCCCCAGAATACGCGCCGTGCTGGGCCAACGCACCGACGTGCCGGACAATCTCTGGTCGCAGTGCCCCGCCTGCCAGCAGATGATCTTCACCAAGGAGCTGGAGAAGACCCAGCGCGTCTGCAGCCATTGCGGCCACCACATGCGCGGCACTGCGTCCGAGCGCCTGGCCTGGACCTTCGACGAGGGCAGCTTCACGCGCATCGAGCTGCCAAAAGCGCCGGCCGACCCGCTCACCTTCCGCGACCAGAAGCGCTACGCCGAACGCCTGCGCGAGGCGCGTGCCAAGACCGGGCTGGACGACGCGCTGGTGGTCGCCCACGGTACAATCTGCGCGGCCCCCGCCGTGGTCGCCGCGATGGAGTTTAGCTTCATGGGTGGCTCCATGGGTGCCGCAGTGGGCGAGGGGATCGTGGCGGCAGCCAAGCTCGCGGTGCTGCAGCAGGCGCCGCTGGTGGTGTTCACCGCGTCCGGTGGCGCGCGCATGCAGGAGGGTGCGGTGAGTCTGATGCAGATGCCGCGCACCACCATCGCCGCGATGATGCTGCGCGAGGCGCACCTGCCGTTCATCGTGGTGCTGACCGACCCCACCACCGGCGGGGTCACCGCCAGCTTCGCCATGCTGGGCGACATCCAGATCGCCGAACCGGGCGCGCTGATCGGCTTCGCCGGCGCCCGCGTCATCGAGCAGACGGTGCGCGAGACGCTCCCCGAGGGTTTCCAGCGCGCTGAGTACCTGCTGGAGCACGGCATCGTGGACATGGTTGTGCGGCGCACCGAGATGCGCGAGACGCTTGGGCGGGTGATCGGGCTGCTGCGCCCCTGGACGCCAGCGGTGCCGGTCGAAGCTGTCGAGCTGCCGGCGGAAGAACTGGCAGAAGCGGTTACGCCGGCGGTCGTCTAAGCTGGCGGTGCCCGGCGCGTCATAAGTTGCGGAGAACGTTCAGTGGGGATCAAGTCGGAGGCGATGTGGCTGTCGCTGAAGGTGTTCAGCCCTGCGTTGGCTCTGGACGTGGTCAGCCTTGCCGGTATCGCCGGCCATTGGTCACATCCACCAGCGATCTCCCGCCTGTGCGTCGCGTCAGGTTTGGCCTATTTCGGGCTGGTGTATCTGTGCGGGTCTGAAGACCTCCTCCTCCGCCTCCGGCAAGCCTCTTTCCGACCGCGCACGCCGCGGACTTTGCGTCGCGGTGGGGTAGCCCTGCTCGTTTGTGCCGCGCTGCAAGTTGCAAGTGTAGTTGTGCCCTGACCGTTTCACCCGTGAAAACCGACCTCATCCCACGTCTCGCCGCTGACGCCACCCCCGGCCGCGCCGACGCCATCATCGATCGCCTGCACGCCCTCTACCCGCGCCTGATCGACCTCAGCCTCGACCGTGTCGTTCGCCTGCTGCACCAGCTCGGCGACCCGCAGGACCATCTTCCGCCCGTGCTCCACGTGGCCGGCACCAACGGCAAGGGCAGCACCTGCGCCTTTCTGCGCGCCATCGGCGAGGCCGCCGGCTGGCGCGTCCACGTCACCACCTCGCCCCACCTGGTGCATTTGCGCGAACGCTTCCGCGTCGCCGGAGAGCTCGTCACGGACACGGCGCTGGCAGACACGCTCGCGGAGATCGAGCAGGTGAACGACGGCGCGCCCATCACCGTGTTCGAGGCGATGGTCGCCGCCGGCTACCTGCTGTTCAGCCGCACGCCGGCCGACCTCTGCGTGGTCGAAGTAGGCCTGGGCGGCCGCTACGACGCGACCAACGTCATCACCGCGCCCGCAGCCTGCGCCATTACCTCCATCTCGCTGGATCATCAGGACTTCCTCGGTGACAGGCTGGACCGCATCGCCTGGGAAAAGGCCGGCATCATGAAGCCGGGCCGCCCGGTCGCCACCGGCGCGCAGGCGCCCGAAGCGCTCGCCGTGCTGCGCAGCTGTGCGTCGGATTCCGGCGCCATCCTGCTCGAACGCGGGCGGCACTGGTCGGCCGAAGCAGACGGGCAAGGACTGCGCTTCACCGACGCTGCGGGTGAGCTGCATTTGCCCGCACCGTCCCTGCCGGGTCCGCACCAAATCGACAACGCCGGCATCGCGGTAGCCGCCTTGCGCGCGTCCGGGCTGGGCGTCTCCGCTACGGCCTATGCCGGCATCGCCAGGGCCGAGTGGCCTGCGCGGCTGCAACGCTTGGAAGGCCGGCTTGCGCGCCTGCTGCCCGACGGGTTCGACCTGTTTCTTGACGGCGGCCACAACGCCGGCGCGGGCGTAGCACTGGCAGAGCAACTGCGCGGCTGGTCGGGCAGGGCGCTGCACCTGGTCGTCGGCATGAAGCAGAGCAAGGACGCGAGCGGGTTCCTGGCACCGCTGCTGCCGCACGCCAGCTCCGTTTGGGCGGTGCAGGAACCGGGACAGCACCTGGCGGCACCGATCGAGTCGATCCGCGCCGCGTCCGGCGGCATTGCACGCCCTGGGCCGGATGTGGCGGGAGCCCTGCGCCAAGTTGCGGGCTTGTCGCCCGGGCGGGTGCTGATCTGCGGCAGCCTCTATTTGGCCGGCGAGGTGTTGAAGCTCGACTCGTTCACATAGCAGAGAGTAGGTGCCTGCGGTTACCTGCCCGCAAAACTTCGGTTACGTCTTGCCGATATTGCTGCGTCGCAGCGCGCGCGAGACGCGAAGGATTGCGAGACGCGAAGGATTGTGTGAAATGAAATTCTGGATTGTGGGCGTTACGGCCATGCTGAGCCTAATGGCAATGGGGCCATTCTGAAGCAAGCAAGCAGTTCTTTTTTGAAAAAAAGAACCAAAAAACTTTTGCTCCTTGAGAACTCGCTGCGGAGGGTTCCGCGGCATTAGGGAGACAGGTTTTTTGCTGCTTTTCTTGAAAAAAGCAGGCCTTGCTTCCTTTCGAATGGTGTTTGTAAGCCGCTAAGTGGCGATCTTGCGTCAGGCAGCCGCAGGGTAGTCGATGTAACCTTCAGGTCCTTGGCTATACCAAGTTGCCATGACGTCCTCGTTCAGCGTGATGCCCTCCCTCAAACGCCTCGGCAGGTCCGGGTTAGCGAGGAACGTGCGGCCGAAAGCAATCGCATCGGCCACCCCGCTGTCGAGCTGGTCCTGGGCATCCTTCGCGCCGTAATCCGAGTTCAGTACCAGCGTGCCCTTGAACATCCGCCGTATCGCCGGCGCGATCGGCGGAAGCGCGCCGCGGCCGAACGTGCCGTTCGGGCCGGGTTCACGCAGTTCCAGGAACGCCACGCCCACCTCGGACAAGGCCGCGGCCGCCGCGGTGAAAAGCGCCTCGGGGTTGCTGTCGTTCACGCCCTGCGTGTCGCCGTTCGGCGAAAGCCGCACCCCGGTCCGGTCGGCGCCCACCGTGTCCGCGACCGCCTGGGCCACCTCGCGGAGCAGCCGGATGCGGTTTTCTATCGCACCGCCATAGGCGTCATCGCGAAAGTTGGAGTTGTCGCGCAGGAACTGGTCGATCAGGTAGCCATTCGCCGCGTGCACCTGAACGCCGTCGAAACCCGCCTGCATCGCGTGCCGCGCAGCGGTGCGATACTCTTCGATCAGGGCAGGTATCTCGCCGATCGGCAAGGCGCGTGCCTGCTCGTAAGGCAGCCGGCCCTGATAGGTGTGGGCCTTGCCGGGCCCGGTGGTGGCGGACGCAGAAACCGGGTGCCTGTCCGGCGTGAAACTCGGGTGAACCAGGCGGCCCATTTGCCAGATTTGCGCCACGATCCGTCCGCCGGCGCGATGCACCGCCTCGGTGACCGGCTTCCAGCCCTCCACCTGCGCGCTGCTCCACAAACCAGGCGCATACGGCCAGCCAAGTCCCTGCTGGCTAATGCCGGTCGCCTCCGAAATGATTAGCCCGGCTGTCGCGCGCTGGGCGTAGTACTCGGCCATGATCGGTGTTGGCACGTGGTCGCGTGTGGCGCGTCCGCGGGTGAGTGGTGCCATGAGGATTCGGTTCGGCGCTCGGATGGCGCCGATGGTGATTGGCTCGAATAGGGTGGGCATAGATTGCGGCTCGCGACGTGGTGGTGGGCCGGATATGGAGCGCGAGGGGCGTGGTTCAAACGTCGGGAAGCAAGGCCTTCGTTTTCGAGGAAACAGAGCATTTCCGCCGTCGCGTGCTCGTCGGTGAGCGCGCGACAGCGGAAGCAAAAGTTTTTTGGTTCTTTTTTTCAAAAAAGAACCGCTTGCGTGCTCAGCTAACCCCAGCCAACTGGTTCTCCACCAGCTCCGCAAACCGTCCGCGCTCCGCCAGCAACCCGTCGAACGTCCCACGCTCCGCGACGCGCCCCGCGTCGAACACCATGATCTCGTCGGCATCCCGCACGGTCGATAGGCGATGTGCGATCACGAACGTGGTGCGCCCCTTCATCAGGTTGGCCATCGCGCGGCTCACCCGCGCCTCGGTCGCCGCGTCCAGGGCGGACGTTGCTTCGTCCAGGATCAGGATCGGCGCGTCCTTCAGCAGCGCGCGCGCGATGGCCAGGCGCTGGCGCTGACCGCCGGAGAGGGTGACGCCGCGCTCGCCCACCAGCGTCTCGTAACCCTGCGGCTGGCGGATGATGAAATCGTGCGCCTCTGCCAGGCGGCAGGCATGCTCCACCTCGGCGTCGGTGGCATCCGGCCGGCCGACCACCAGGTTGTCGCGGATTGAGCGGTTGAACAGCAGGCTTTCCTGGAACACCACGCCGATGTTGCGGCGCAGGCTGTCGAGCGAGACGTCGCGCAGGTCCTGACCGTCGATCAGGATGCCGCCGGACTGCGGGTCCCACAGCCGCTGCAGCATGTGCATCGCGGTGGACTTGCCCGCGCCGGTGGCACCCACCAGCGCGGTGACCGTGCCAGGGCGTGCGATGAAGGAGATGTCCGACAGGATCGCCGGGCCGCCCGGGTAGGCAAAGCTGACCGCCTCGAACGCGACCTCGCCGTGGGTGACGTCCAGCTCCGTCGCGTCGGCGCGTTCCGGCACCGTGGTCTCGCGGTCCAGCAGGTTGAAGTAGTCGGCGATGCCGGGCGCACGCATGAACAGGTTGCTGGCAAACGCGACGGCGGCTTCCAGGCGGCCGATCAGCAGCGTGGAAAAGCCCATGAACGAGACGATGTCCGACACGCTTGCCTTGCCGTGAACGTGCAGCATGGCGCCGGCGACCACGATGGTGATCACTGCCAACGTGCTGGACGCACGCGTCATCACGGTGACCAGCGCCCACCAGTTCAGGACGGGAAACTGGTGGCGGATCACGTTCTGCACGATCTCGCCGAACGCCTGGGCCTCGGCCTGCAATTGCCCGAAGGACTGCACCGCAACCACGTTGGACAGCGCATCCTGCGCGCGGCCGGCGAGTGCGGAGTGTGCACGCTCCGCCTGGCGCTGGCCCGCCTGGGTGCGGCGGATGACGAACAGGGTCACGCTGGCAAACACGCAGACCAGTGCGACGAGCACCAGCGACAGACGCCAGTTCAGAAACGCCGAAAGAGGCAGCAGCACCGCCACCGCGATGTAGGTGGCCAGGTTCTCCTTGAAGAAGGTGAGGCTCAACGCGAACATCGCGTCCGAGCCGGACACCATGGTCTTCATCACGCTGCCGGACTGCACGGACGCATGGAACGACGGCGGCAGCGCCAGCACGCGGTCGAAGCAGCGGCTGATCGCGTCGAGCCGCGTGCGATGCGCCAGGCGTTCTGCGCCCATTGCCACGCCGATGTTTACGCCGATGCCGACCAGGCCGATCAGCACCCACACCGCAACGAGGTGACCGCCCTCGGTGAACAGCGCGCTGTGCGGTATGGAGTCAGAGTGGGCCAGCAGGCCGATCACCCGGCCGAACAGCAGCGGATCGAGGAACTGCATGCCGGCAACGCCGAGATTGCCCAGCAGCAGCAACGCAATGGTACGATGCCGCTGTGCCAGCAGCGCCAGTACCCGTCCGTAAACTTTCATGAGCTGCATCGCGTGGATCTTCCGGCCAGTGCGCCGGGACTGACTGCCCCGGCCACTCATGGATACTGATGCAACGCGGCGAAAAAGCGGCAGTGCGGTTGCAGAACGAAGGCTGCAGGAGAAATATGCGGCGGGCTTTCCGCCTAACGCATCAGCAACGGATGGGCTGGAACCTGTTGGACGGGTTAACGAATTCGTCCTGTGCCGCCACCAGCAGCAGCTCGCGGGCGCCGGCCTGCAGCGTCCGGGTCAGCAAACCGTGAATGGATCCGGCAGACGCGGCCATCGCCGCTTCGGGTGGCGCACCCCGCAGGATGTGGAACAGGAACAGCGCGGCGATCGCGTCGCCGGCGCCGTTGGCCGCAATCGGCAAGCGCGGCGTGCGCAGGCGGTGGCAGGCGCCGTCCGGCCCGGCGCTCAGCAGGTCCAGCGCGTCGTCCGGCGTCTCCTCCGTGCGCAGGCTGGTGACCAGGACGGTGCGCCTGCCGCCGCCGCGCATGCGGGCCTGAAGGGCCGTGACCGCCTCGCGCAACCCAGCTTGCGTCAGGCACGCGGTGCCGGTGAGGCAGGCGAGCTCGAATTGGTTGGGGGTGAGGATGTCGGCTTGCGGCACAGCCTGGTCGCGGAAGAACGCGTCGATGCCAGGGCGGACGTAGATGCCGGGCCCGTCGTCGCCGATCACCGGGTCGCAGCACCACAGCGCCGCCGGGTTAGCCGCGCGCAGCCTGGCGGCCGCGTGCAGGATGGCTTCGCCTGTACCCGGGTCGCCGATGTAGCCGCTGAGCAGGGCGTTACAGGAGCCGAGCACCCCGCGCGCCGTGATGCCGTCCACCAGGGTTCCTATCACCTCCGGCGGGGTGGCCGTGCCAGTGTGGCTGCCGTAGCCGGGATGGTTGCTGAACTGCACCGTGTCGATCGGCCAGACTTCGGCGCCCAGGCGCTGAAGCGGAAAGACGGCGCTGCTGTTGCCGACGTGGCCGTAGGCGACGTGGGATTGGATGGAGAGGATGTTCACGGTGCGCCGATGCGCGCGCGCAGGAAGTTAGGCAAGGCAGGCGGTTCTTTTTTGATAAAAAGAACCAAAAAACTTTTGCTTCCTGGGTTGTGCCGTGCCGATAGATCCGCGACAGCCGTGACAAAAGTCTTTTGCTTTTTTTTTCAGAAAAGAAGGCCTTGCTTGCTTCAGGCCAGCACCCCCAAACCCGATCGGAACGCAGACGGCACCAGGGCCGACGCGGCATACAACGGTCCCTGTGCCTCGTCACACTGCATGTCCGCCAGGATGTCGCGCTGCAACGTCGTGGCAACGCCCAGCGCCAGGGTGCTGGCACCCAGCCCTTGCGCCATGCGGATCGTCTGGCGCACCGACGTGCGGGTTTCGGTGTCGCAGCTCAGCTGTTCGACCAGGTTCGGGTGCAACCGGACCGAGGTCAGCGGCAGGCGCCGCAACGCGGCCACGCCCTGCTGCAGACGGGACATGCGGTCCAGCGCCACGCAGACGCCGAGGTCACGCAGGGCCGAGACGAACAACAGCAGCTCGCGGCTCTGGTCCGCGCCGTCCTCCTCGGCCAGGATCAGCTCCAGCGCGCCAGCCGGCAGGTCAGCGCTCTCCACCACCCGCCTGATGCTTGCCGCTAGCGCGCGGCTCTGCGCCGGCGTGACCGGCAGGGGCACGCTCAGGCGCAACGGGTCGGGGCGAAGCGCTTCGGCCTGCCAGGCTCGGGCCTCGCGGCACGCCGCCTCGATCAACGACGGCTTGGCCGGGGACAGGGCGGCAGACGGCGCCGGCCGGTCGATGGCAAGGCCAAGGTCGGCGCCGCACAGCCGGCCGGTGCGCAGGAGGTGGATCGGGTTGAGGAGCAGGGTGGCATCGTGCTCGGCAGCAACGTCGGCGGGCAGCGGAACAGGACACGCGGCCTTGCCTGACATCCAGCCCGGCTCGCCGAGATGGCGGACGGGCATGTAGCTGAGCGGCGCGGCGGCATGCTCGGGTAACATCATCGGGTTCGTCTCGTGACGGGTGTGGAGTCTCAGTTTCCGGCACCGGGATGAAAGCGTGGTTAAGGCCTAGCCGCCACTCATGCGCACTGGCGCAAGGCAGGCGATTCTTTCTTAAAAAGAGAACCAGGTAACCTTTGTTTCCTTGGTTGAGCCGTGCCGGATGGGTCCGCGACAGCCGTGACAAGAGTCTTTTGCCATTTTTTTCAGAAAAGAAGGCCTTGCCTCCCTTGCCCGACATCGAAGCCAATGGTCAGCGGATTGTCAGCATGACGCCAAGCCCACCCTAACGCGGCGTGTAGCGCCAGACGCTCGCGGGCGGGAAGTTCATCGGCGTCCAGGCTTCGCGCTTCGGCACCAGCCCGTGGGTCTTCCAGGGCAGCGGCGAAGTGACGCAGTAGCTGTAGAGGATGAAACCCTGACGCGGCGCTACGGCCTCGATCGCGTCGATGAACCGGCGCTGTTCGGCCACCGGCAGCAGCACCAGCGGAATGCCAACCACCACGGTGCCGATCTTGCCGTGAAACTGCTCTGGGATCAGGTGCGGAAGGCGGCGCGCGTCGCCTTCGATCACCTTGGCGCCCGGCAGCGCGGCGCGAAGGTGATGCGCCATGTCCGGCACGATCTCCACGACGTGAAGCTTTTCAGGCGCTAGGCCTGAGTTGATGAGAGCGCGGCTGACAACGCCGGTGCCAGCACCCAATTCGACGACGATCTGGTCAGGACCGGCCTTGGTCTGGGCTGCGATCCGCTCGCACAGCGCCGGTGAAGACGGCACGATGGAACCCATCTGCAGCGGATTGGCCAGCCAGCGACGGAAGAACAGGCCGGCGTTGGCAACGTCCTGGCCGATGCGATTGGAAGGTGCTGCCGTGCCCGCGCCTGCGCCCATTGCTGCCGTCCCTGAAGTCCCGGTCACGTCCTGTAGTCACAACTTCCGGTAAACGCACGGGTGATTCTGTCACCAGCGCGCCCGGAAACCATGACAAGTTCAAGACAGGACCCTGGACTGGCGGGTTTACTTGATCTTGGCTTCCTTGAAGACGACGTGCTTGCGCGCGACGGGATCGTACTTCTTGAATTCCATCTTGGTAGTCTTCGTGCGCGCGTTCTTCTTTGTCACGTAGAAGTATCCGGTGTCCGCGCTCGATACGAGCCGGATCTGCACGGTGTTCGACTTGGCCATTACGCACCTCTGGAGGGGCGACCCACCGCGGGGCCGCTGCAAAGACGGAAAATGCGCAAAGCGGCCACTTGGGTCAAGGCAAGGCCTTCTTTTTTGAAAAAAAGAAGCAAAAAACTTTTGCTCCCGTTGTCACGCGCCCGCCGGATAAGTCTCCGACAGGGAGCAAAAGTTTGTTGGTTCTTTTTTTTCAAAAAAGAACCGCTTGCCTGCCTACCCTGCCGGCAGCAGCGCCGCCCTGTAAGCCACCGGATGGTCCACGAGAAACTGCGCCGCCACCATGTCCTCGTCCCCGCCTTCGGCCGCCGGGCACGCCTCGCGAATCTGCAGTGCGCGCGCCACCGGCAGCGGCGCCCGCGCCGCGCGCGACGCGGCCAGCGCCGGCTTCATCTCCTGCACCCCGTCCAGCAGCTCGGCCAACGCGTGGTCCGTCTCCTGCCGGCCGAGGCTGGTGCACACCTGCGGCACCACGCCGAGCGACTGGATCGGCCAGCCGCGCGGTGCCAGCACCCGGCTCCAGGTGACGAACAGCTCGCCGCCGTCGGGCAATTGGGTGATCGTCTGCACCAGGCCCTTCCCCAGCGTGGCACTGCCCACCACCACCGCGCGGCCCAGATCGGCGAGTGCCGCGGCCATGATCTCGGCCGCACTGGCGCTGCGCCCGTCCACCAGGATCACCACCGGCAGGCCGTGGGTGAGGTCGCCGCCGTCGATACGCCAGTCGTGGCCGGCGTCCGGCGCGCGGCCGGCGGTGCTGGCGATCACCCCATGGTCGGCCAGCAGCGCCACGCTGGTCACCGCCTGGCGCAGGAAGCCGCCGCGGTTGCCGCGCAGATCCACCACGATGGCGGCAGGCGGCTTCTGTTCTGCCAGGCCCGCTTCCAGCGCCTCGCTCAGCCGTTCCGCCGTGTTGCTGACGAAGCTGCTGATCCGCACCACCAGCAGGTTGCCGACGCGCTCGGAGAACACCGTCTCAGGCGGCACGTAGGCGAGCGACAGCGTGGCCGAGCGCGCGACACCGTCCAGGCCGCGCAGCCGCACCACCACCTCGCTGCCCTCGGGGCCGGTCAGCCACTCGCGCGCACGGTCCAGCGCGCCCGGGTTCGGCTTGTGGCCGTCGATGCTCAGCACGCGGTCGCCCACGCGGATGCCGGCCTGCTGTCCGGGGCCGTCCGGCACCAGGCTTTCCACCAGCACGGCGCGGCCGCGCGCGATCAGCCCGATGCCGGCGCCGGCGTCGATCGACAGTTTGGTCCGCTCGCTCTCGGCCGGCGCCGGCGGCTCGTAGCGGGAATACGGATCGAGGTGGTTGAACATTTCGTCGAAGAAACCCTGGATCAGCCCCTGGGTGCCGGCTGCGCGCAGCGTGGGCGACAGCGCGAAGGCGGCGGCCTGCAGGTCGGCCGCCGCCTGCCCCCAGCCGGCCGAGTCGTCGGGCGCCGGCGCGTCGCGGTCGTAGACCACCCGGTTCGGTGCGGCGGTCAGTTGCAGCTTCGAATCGTGCAGGTCGGCGGTGAGCGCCGGGTCAAGCGCGGCGATGCCGTGAAGGCCCCACAACGTCAGTTGCTGGCAGGTGACCGGGTCCAGCGTGCGTGGTGCTGCGAACGCCAGGGCTGCTGCGAACACCCGGCCGGCCATCTGGGCATCGAACCCGGCGCCGGCGGTGGCCAACGCTCTGCCTGCAGCTAGCACCATCAGCAGGGCGCACAGGCTTCGCAGAGGCGCCTGGGCTGGGCGCCTGGAGGGCTTTGAGACTGCGTGAGGTCGATCAGGACGTAAGGCAAGGCAAGCAGTTGTTTTTTTAAAAAAAGAACCAAAAAACTTTTGCTCTTTGAGGGCTCGTCGTGTGGAGGCGTGTTGTCTCGGTTGTGGACGACAGCGGAGGCATAAGTTTGTTGCTTCTTTCTCTCGGAAAAGAAGTGCTTCGCTTCCTTGACGCTCTAAGAGCGGCGCCGCCTCGCCCGCCCGCCGGACGCCTCGTGCTTGCGCGACGTAACCGTGCGCGCAGGGCTGCCGTCCAGGCCGAAGATAAGCCCGCCCGTTACCGGACTCGCCTCCGACAGGCGAACGGTCACGTCCTGCGTCAGACGAAAGCTCATGCGGGTCGTCCGGCCTGTGAGGGATTGGGTAGCCTCGTCGTGCATCCAGTAGTCGTCAGGCAGAGATGACATCGGGATCAGGCCCGTCGCACCGTTGCCATGTACCGTCACGAATAGCCCGAAACGTGTCACGCCGGATATGCGCGCGGCGAACGAGGCACCAACTTTGTCGGACATATATGCAGCAAGGTAACGGTCTATCGCCTCGCGCTCGGCCAGCGCCGCACGCCGTTCGGTGGCCGAGACGTGTTCGCCTGCGTCCGTCATGCCGGCGGCCTCCATGTCGGACAGCGCGCCCAGGCCCAGCTTGAGGCCGGCGATCAGCGCGCGGTGCACCAGCAGGTCGGCGTAGCGGCGGATCGGGCTGGTGAAATGCGCGTAGCGCGGCAGGCTCAATCCGAAATGGCCGATGTTGTCGGGCGCGTAGGCGGCCTGGCTCTGGCTGCGCAGCATCACCTCGTTGACCATCGCCGCGTGCTCGGTGCCGGCCACCTTTTTCAGCACGTGGTCCAGATCGCGCGGAGAGACTTTCGCTCCGGGCGCCAGGCTGATCTCCAGCGTGCCGAGGAACTGGCGCAGATTGGCCAGTTTTTCTTCCGACGGCGGCGCATGCACCCGGTACATGCAGGAGCGGTGCAGGCGCTCGAGCTCCTCGGCGGCGGCCACGTTGGCCAGCACCATGAACTCCTCGATCAATCGATGGCTGTCCAGGCGCGGCCGCGGCGCGATGGAGGCGACACGGCCGGCGTCGTCGAGCACGACGCGTCGTTCCGGCAGGTCGAGCTCCAAGGTGCCGCGGCGTTGGCGTGCCGAGAGCAACGCCCGGAACGCGGCGTACAGCGTCGGCAGCAACCCTGGGTCCAGGCCGAGCGCATCGCCGGAGTCGAACGCGTCCTGCACCTGGTTGTAGGTCAGCCGGGCGGCCGAGCGCATCAGGCCACGGCCGAACCGCTGCCGCGTTTTCCTGCCGTCCGCGTCGACGTGCATCTCGACGAAAAGGCAGCCGCGGTCCTCGTTCGGCCGCAGGCTGCACCAGCCGTTGGAGAGCTGCTCGGGCAGCATCGGCACCACGCGGTCGGGAAAGTAGCAGCTGTTGCCACGCAATCTTGCGTCGCGGTCCAGTGCCGAATCCGAGCGCACGTAGTGCGCCACGTCGGCGATGGCGACTACCAGGCGGAAGCCGCCGGTCGCCGCGTCCGGCTCGGCGTAGACCGCGTCATCGAAGTCGCGCGCGTCCTCGCCGTCGATGGTGATCAGCGGCGTCTCGCGCAGGTCGGTGCGGCGGCCCAGCGGGGCTGCGCGGGCGCGCTTGGCCTCAGCCAGCGCTTCGGGCGAGAAAACGGTGGGGATGTCGTGCGTGTGGATGCAGATCAGGCTGACCGAGCGCGCGTCGCCGACGTTGCCGAGCCGCTCGACAATCTGTGCCGGCTTCAGGCCGTAGCCGGTGCCGGGCAGGGGTTCGGCCAGCACGATCTCGCCGTCCTCCGCGCCGGCGGTCTCGCCGGGCGGAATGCGCCACTCCGCCTTGGCGCGGCGGTCGGTCGGCACCAGGCGGTCCGGCGCGCGGAACACGCCGAGCACGCGGGCCGGCAGATCGTTCAGCCGCTTGATGGTGCGGCCCTCGTACTTGCCGTTGCCGATCGGCTTGAGCCGCGCCAGCACCCGCTGCCCGGGCGCCAGCGCCGGCTGGCCGCGCGCCTCGCGCGCCATCAGCACCAGCGGCGGCGGGCCGTCACCCTGCCAGCCGACCGGGCGGGCGACCGGGTCGCCGTCCGGATCGGTGCCGGTCACCTGCACGATGGCGGCGTCCGGCAGCCGTCCCGGCGGAGCAAACCGCTTGTGGCCGGCGGGTGCGACGTCACCGCGGCCGGAGAGGTCGCGCAACATGTCGCGCAGCCCTGCACGGTGCTCGGGGCCGAGCTTGAAGGCGCGGGCGATCTCGCGCTTGCCGACGCGGCCGCCGGCCTCGTGGATGAAACGGCGGATTTCTTCGCGGGAGGGCAGGGAGGTTGCTGCGTCGTGCGGCTTGGGCGGGCGCTTCACGCTGGGGTCGAATTGCGGTGCATGTGACGAAGCTATTTAGGGTGCGGTCGGCGGCGAGACAGAAAGCAAGGCCTTCCTTTTCGAGAAAAAGAAGCAAAAAGCTTTTATCTCGGCTGTCGCGGTGCTTTCCGGCGAGCGCGCGACAGCGGAGACAAAAGTTTTTTGGTTCTTTTTTTCAAAAAAGAACTGCTTTCTTGCTGTCGTGTCAAAACGGCCGAAACAGGCAGGTCAAGCAACCAAGCTGTCACCGCTCACGTCCGTGCGGAACGAGACAGAGGCTGTTTCACGCCACCTTGGCAGCCTTAGCCGGCGGGCGCTTTCCCGCCTTTGCCACCGGTGCTTTCGGTTTCACAGAGACCGTCTTGGCGGCACTGCCGTTTTTCGGTTTTGCAGCCCCGTTCACGGCGACCGCCGGCGCAGCTTTCTGCGCCGCTGGCTTAGCAGGTGCTTTCTTCGCCGCCACTGCCTTGCCGTTCTTGCCCTTCGGTTTCAGCACCTTGCCGCGTTCGGCCAGCAATGCGACCGCCTCGTCCAGCGTGATGTCGTCCATCATCACGCCCTTCGGCAGGTTGGCCACGACCTGGCCGTGCTGCGCGTACGGCCCGAACCGGCCCTTGCGCACCTGGATGTCCTGCTTGTCCTTCGGGTGCTGGCCGACGATGCGCACGCTGGCCAGCTTGCGGCCGATCACGTCCACCGCGCGGTTCACGCCGATGGAGAGAATGTCGTCGTCCTTGTCCAGGGACGCGAAGATGCTGCCCATCTTGATGTAGGGTCCGAAGCGGCCAAGCCCGGCCTCCATGTCCTGTCCGGTCTCCGGGTGTTTGCCCACCAGCCGCGGCAGCGTCAGCAAGCCCAGCGCCTGGTCCAGGGTGATCGCCTCGCCGTCCATCCCCTTGGGAAGCGACGTGCGGCGCGGCTTGGCTTTCTTGTCTGCCGGGTCCGGCTCGCCCTGCTGAACGTAGAGCCCGTACGGGCCGCGCTTGACGGTGACGTCCTCGCCGGTGTCGGGATGGTGGCCCAGCTTGCGCATCCCCTCCTTCAGCACTTCGGCGTCGCCCTCGCCCCCCTCGATGGCTAAGCGGCGGGTGAACTGGCAGGCGGGGTAATTCGAGCAGCCGATGAAGCTGCCGTGCCGGCCGAGCTTCAAGCCCAGCCGCCCCTTGTGGCAGGCCGGGCAGACCCGGGGGTCGGTGCCGTCCTCGCGCGGCGGGAAGAAGTGCGGGCCGAGGTCGCGGTCCAGCGCGTCGATGACGTCGGAGATCTTCAGCTCGCGCGTCTGCTCGATGGCGCGGGAGAACTCTTCCCAGAACGCGCGCATCAGGGCGCGCCAGTCCATCCGGCCGTCGCTCACGTCGTCGAGCTGGGCTTCCAGGCCGGAGGTGAAGCCGGTGTCCACGTAGCGCTCGAAGAAACTCGTCAGGAAGGCGGTCACCAGCCGGCCGCGGTCCTCCGGCACGAAACGCCGGTTGTCCAGCCGCACGTAGTTGCGGTCGCGCAGCACTGAGAGGATGGAGGCGTAGGTGGACGGCCGGCCGATGCCCAGCTCCTCCATCTTCTTGACCAGGCTGGCCTCGGAGTAGCGCGGCGGCGGCTGGGTGAAGTGCTGGTCGGCGGAGACGTCGCCGCGCATGAGCGGGTCGCGCTCTGCCATCGGCGGCAGCATGCGGTGCTCGTCGTCCTCGTCCTCGTCGGTGCCCTCGCGGTAAAGCTTGAGGAACCCGTCAAAGGCGATGATGGAGCCGTTGGCGCGCAGCTTGGTGCTGCCGCTGGCGACGTCGACGGCAACCTGGTCCAGCTCGGCGGACTGCATCTGGCTGGCGACCGCGCGTTTCCACACCAGCTCGTACAGCCGCCGCTGGTCCACGTTGAGGAACGCCGCCATCTCGTCCGGCGTGCGAGTGACGTCGGTCGGCCGGCAGGCCTCGTGAGCCTCCTGCGCGTTCTTCGCCTTGCTGGTGTACTCGCGCGCGGCGGCCGGCACGTAGCTCTCGCCGAAGGACTGGCCGACGTAGTCGCGGATGGAGGTGATTGCCTCGCGCGCCATCTGCACGCCGTCGGTGCGCATGTAGGTGATCAGGCCCACCGTCTCGCCGTGCAGTTCCACACCCTCGTAGAGCTGCTGGGCGGTGCGCATGGCCACCTGCGCGCCCATACCGAGCTTGCGGCTGGCTTCCTGCTGCAACGTGCTGGTGGTGAAGGGAGCAGGTGGGTTGCGCTTGACGCGCCGGCGCTCGACGGACGCGACCGTAAACTGGCCCGCTTCGACCGCCGCCTTGGCCCGCGCGGCCAGGGTCGCGTTGTTGAGGTCGAACTGGTCCAGCCGCTTGCCGTCCAGATGCGACAGCTTGGCGGTGAACGGTGCGCCGGCTGGCGTCTGGAAGTGCGCTTCGACCGTCCAGTATTCCCGCGGCCGGAACGCCTCGATCTCGGCCTCGCGCTCGCAGATCAGCCGCAGCGAGACGGACTGCACGCGGCCGGCGCTGCGGCTGCCTGGCAGCTTGCGCCACAGCACAGGCGAGAGGGTGAACCCCACCAGGTAGTCCAGCGCGCGGCGAGCCATGTAGGCCTCGATCAGCGGCATGTCAAGCTCGCGGGGCTGGGCCATCGCCCGCTGCACGGCCGTCTTGGTGATCTCGTTGAAGGTGATCCGCTGGACGTCGACGCCCTTCAGCGCCTTGCGGTCCTCCAGCATGGCGCGGACGTGCCAGCTGATCGCTTCGCCCTCGCGGTCCGGGTCGGTCGCCAAATAGAGGGTCTTGGCACCTTTCAGCGCCTTGGCGATGGCGGTGACCTGCCGGTTGCCGCGCTCGTCGCTCTCCCAATCCATGGCGAAGTTGTCGTCCGGACGGACGGAGCCGTCCTTGGGGGGCAGGTCGCGCACGTGCCCGAAACTGGCCAGCACGGTAAAGCGGTCGCCCAGGTACTTGTTGATCGTCTTGGCCTTGGCCGGCGACTCTACGACGACGACGTCTGTCATTGGTGTCCTGGTCTGTGCGGGCCGCGGCGGGGTAGCCGATTTAGCGGTGATGTTTTGGTGATTTTCATCACAGCACAACCGTTAAGGGCAACGATCGTGGCGGTTCCATGGCCGATTGTGGCGAACCGCGGCAAATGGGTTGGCCGGTGTGCGGCTGCAAGGATAGGAAGGAAGGCCTGCTTTTTTGAAAAAAAGCAGCAAAAAACTTTTAAGACGGCTGTCACGGAGCTTCCCGCAGCGACTACTCCAGGAGCAAAAGTTTTTTGGTTCTTTTTTTCAAAAAAGAACTGCTTGCTTGCTTTTCTTCAATGCCCCGCGTTCTCCCCAGAGAAATCCGGCGCCGCCAGCCCGCTCGCCTCAAGCTGCCGCACCAGCGCCGCCTTCAATCCCTCCAGGCCCGCTTCCGTCTTGGCCTCCGCGCGTGCCACCAGCACCGCCTGCGTGTTGGACGCACGCAGCAGCCACCAGCCTTCCGTCGTGGTAACCCGCACGCCGTCGATGCTGGAGACGACCGCGCCGTCCTGCTTCAGCCGTGCGGCCACTTCCTCGATCACCGCAAACTTGCGGGTGTCCGGGCAGTCGAAGCGCAGTTCGGGCGTGTTGAGCACGTGGGGCAGGGCGTCACGCACCGCGGACAGCTTGCCGTCCATGCGCGCCACGATGCCGAGCAGGCGGACGGCGGCGTAGAGCGCGTCGTCGAAGCCATACCAGCGGTCGGCGAAGAAGACGTGGCCGGACATCTCGCCGGCCAGCGGGGCGCCCAGCTCTGCCATTTTCGCCTTGATCAGGCTGTGGCCGGTGCGCCACATCAGCGGCACGCCGCCGGCCAGCGTCACTTCGTCGAACAGCACCTGGCTGGCCTTGACGTCGGCGATGATGGTGGCGCCTGGGTGGTCGCGCAGCACGTCGCGCGCCAGGATCACCAGCAGCTGGTCGCCGGCGAGGATGTTGCCCGCATTGTCCACCGCGCCGATGCGGTCGGCGTCGCCGTCGAAGGCGATGCCGAGGTCGGCGCCGCTGGCGCGCACTTCGTCGATGAGCTGGACCAGGTTGCGCGCCACCGTGGGGTCGGGGTGGTGCGCGGGGAAGCGCCCGTCGATCTCGCCGTTCAGCACGGTGTGGTGGCCGGGCAGGGAGCCCACCAAGCGCTGCAGGGCGTCGCCGGCCGCGCCGTTGCCGTTGTCCCACACCACGTTGAGGATGCGGTCGCCGCCGTCCCAGTCGCTCAGCAGGCGGGCGACATAGTCGGCCATGACGTCCACGTCGCGGGCGCTGCCAGGCTGGCCCTGGGCCACGTCGCCGGCGGCCGCGCGGGCGCCCAAATCCTGGATTTGGCGGCCGTAGAACGGCTTGTTGGCCAGCACCATCTTGAAGCCGTTGTAATCCGCCGGGTTGTGACTGCCGGTGACCATCACGCCGCCGTCGGTCTTCAGCGTGGTGGCGGCGTAGTACAGCATCGGCGTGGGGCCGCAGCCGATGCGCGCCACCTCCATGCCGCTGTCGGTCAGGCCGCGCACCAGTTCTGGTTCCAGGTGCGGCGAGGACAGCCGGCCGTCGTAGCCCACCGCCACGGTGCGCCCGCCGTTGCCGGCGACCACGCTGCCGAACACCCGGCCGATGGCGTAGGCATCCGCAGGGTGCAGCGTTTTGCCGACCACGCCGCGGATGTCGTACTCGCGCAGTGAGGTCGGGTCGAAAGAGTGGCTGAACGGCTCCATCAGGACCCCTGATACTTCTTGAGGAAGCTGCGCACGTGCGCAGCCATCTCCGGCCGCTGCAAGGCAAAGGCGATCTGCGCTTCGAGGAAGCCGACCTTGTCGCCGCAATCGAAGCGGGTGCCCTCGTAGCGCAGGCCGTGGAACGGCGATTGGCCGATCATCCGCGCCATGCCGTCGGTCAGCTGCACCTCGTTGCCGGCGCCGCGCTCCATACGGGCGAGGTGGGCGATCACCTCGGGCAGCAGCACGTAGCGGCCGATGACGGAGAGGTTGGACGGCGCGTCTTCGGGCCGGGGCTTCTCCACCAGGCCGGTGATCTCGACCAGCGAGCCGTCGTCGTGGCCGATCTTGAGGATGCCGTACTTGTTGGTCTGCTCGCGCGGCACCTCGGCCACCGCCAGCACGCTGCCGCCGGTCTGATAGTAGGCATCGGCCAGCTGCTTGAGGCAGGGCACGTTAGAGAGGATCAGATCGTCCGGCAGCAGGATGGCAAACGGGTCGTCACCGACGAAGGCGCGGGCGCACCAGATCGCGTGGCCCAGTCCCAGCGGCACCTGCTGGCGGACGCTGACGATTTCGCCGGGCGAGAGCTGGGCGGCGTGCAGGGCGGCGAGCTCGGCCTCCTTCCCGCGCTGCTTGAGGGTGGCCTCCAGCTCGTAGGCGACGTCAAAATGTTCCACCAGCGCCACCTTGCCGCGGCCGGTGATCATGCAGAACTGCTCGATGCCGGCCGCCCGCGCCTCTTCGACCGCATACTGAATCAGCGGCTTGTCGACGACGGGCAGCATCTCCTTGGCCATCGCCTTGGTCGCCGGCAGGAAGCGCGTGCCCAGGCCCGCCACGGGCAGCACGGCTTTGCGTAGTTTCTTGACCACGGGGTCTCCTTGGCAGCCGGCGGAACGCGAGCCTGGGCTTGCCAGGCGTGCGGCGCTCTCAACGCCGGGGCAGAGCCCCAGGATTTGCGCTTGGGGAAACTGCATTGGCTTTCCGGCAGGATCAAGGCGTTGTTATCGGATGGACGGGCTGTTGGCGTCTTTGCGGACCAGGCGGTTGCCAGGCGGATGATCCTGTCCTAGACGATGCGCCGGCCACATTGTCCCGTTCGTCTAGAGGCCCAGGACAGCGCCCTCTCACGGCGCTAACAGGGGTTCGAATCCCCTACGGGACGCCAGCATCCGAACCTCCGATTGCCCGCCCTGCCACGTCAGGCGGCTAAATTGCCTCCCCGGCATTCCGCGCGCCGCAAATGCCAAAGTGCCTGTCAGGCTTTGCTTTGATGCCACGGCCGCGCTTCCTGGATTGAGGTGCTTCCGCACGGTCAGGGCCGCGAACGGCGCTGCAAGACCGTCCAGGACAAGCCGCGGTCACCAGCCCGGTCAAGGCGCCTTAGAAGCTGGTGCTAGGCGCCGTGGTGAACCCACAATCCCGGGTAGATCAGCCGCGCCGCACAGCCGCAGGTTGGTAGAAGTCACTTCCGCGAGCGCCATAAACACTCATAACCTTGCAGAGATTGTCTCTGATGGGTAACGGGAGTGAGCTAAATGTCTCGGGTTGCTTTGAGGCGAGTTGCTGCTGGCTACGCCGTCCTTGTGCTGACGGCGGGCACTGCGGCTGCCCAGATGGCCGGTGTGTATTCGGGCACGACTGCGGACGGAAATTCGGTGTCGTTTACCGTCTCCACCGACAGCTCCGGCGCTCTGGCGGTGACCGGCGCCACGATATTCTACTCGGCCCAGTGCAATTTCGGCGGTCCGGTCCTCAACCAGGGAGAGGGTTTCGGCCTCGACGCGGCCATCAGCGGCGGGAGAGCGAGCACCATCGTCTCGTTCTCGGACTACTACACCGAACTTACGTTCGCGTTTTATCCGAACGGCCAGTCCGCCAAGGGCACCGTCACGACGGTGGCGCCGGAGCTCGAACCAGGCGGCAATCGTCCGACGAAGTCCTACACCTGCACCTCGCCCCGGCAGGCCATGACGCTGACCTATCAGTCGGACGCAGCGTCTCTCGCCCAGTCCAGCCACGCTGCCAAGCCGCCTGCGCAGACCTACGTCTACGACCGGCTTGGGCGCGTCATCGGCACGACCAGCCACTAAGCAGGCGTCGCACGGCGATGGAGGCAGGCGAGCCTGCTTGCATAGCTGCAGGTCGCATCGGGAGTTTGGCGAAACTACCGCCTCGTCAGCACGCATCCGCCGGTCGCGCAGCCCTCGGCTGGCGACCGGCTGCGAGGGCAACGCCGGGGCCGTACCGCTCGAACGGCCGGGCGACCAGTTTTCGCGCCTCAGTCGCCGGGCGGGTCAGGACGGGTCGGCCGGCGGCGTCTCGTGATCTGGGTGCTGGTAGTTGCGCAGGCCGGCAAACTTCGCCTGGGTCGGACGGCTCGGCAAGGATGCGAGGCTGTCCAACCAGGGCTGGCGGGCCTCAATGCCGTCCTGGGTAGTCGGCGGTGCGAGACCAGGCTCGTCCAGGCTGCACACAGTCACCTCCAGCTTGTCGGTATCCTCGCCTTGATAGGTCAGCGGCGTGCCGCAGCGGCCGCAAAAGCCGCGCTCCGCCATGCTTGAACTGCGGAAAACTGCCGGCTGGCCACGCGTCCAGGTAAAATCGGCTGCTGCGATGGTGCCGAGCGCTGCGAACGGGCCGCCAACTGCCTTCTGGCACATGCGGCAGTGGCATACGCCGCTGACCGGCGGAGCATACAGCGCGTAACGCACGGCGCCGCACTGGCAGCCGCCGGTCAGCATTGGTGTTCGATCGGGTGAGGGCAGGGCGCTACTCCGAGCAAGACAAGCAAGCAGTTCTTGATAAAGATATCTTTGGTCTCGCGGCACCCGTCTCCGGGAAGTCCGCGACAACCGAGGTAAAAGCGATTTGCTCTTTTTCCTCGAAAAAGCAGGCCTTTCTTCCGCTTTGGTTTAGTCCGAGAAGAATGTGTAGGTCGCACTGTACCCGACACGCTGCTCCGCGCCAGCATGCGCGGCGTCGCAGCCCGCCGCGGGCGCGGCACCGCCCTCCGTGGCACTGCGCACGATGTAGGTCACCGCGGCGAACAGGCCTTTTCCGCTGTGCGATTTTGCTGTCACAACCAGCCACGCGACCGCACCTTGCCGTGGCGCCTCGCCGGCTGCCACAGGCTTGCCGACGACGGTGCTGCCGTCCTGCGCCTGCCAGCTCGGCCCCGCGAAGTGCCGGCCGATGACGTGACCTCCCGCGTCCAGCAGCTGCGCATCGGGCGCCTCTAGGTGCCACGCATAGGCTGCCTCCGACTGCGTGCAGGCGTAGATTTGGGCGCCGCGGCCTTGCAAGACGATGACTCTGGGCGGCGGGTTGGCTGCGAGACAGCGACCGGTCAGGACCAGGATCCCGCACAGCAAGCCGCCGCTTAACGTCGCACGCTTCATCGACGAACCGGCAGCATGGTGCAGGGCTTGCGCTCCGTGACGAGGTGGCAGCTTTGGACGATGTTTTAGCCGCATAAGCTGGCGAGCATGCTGCTCGACGGCAACGCCACCGCTTGCCACCAAGGCAAACGAAATCGGGGGCGCCCGGACCGTAAGCGGCCCTGACACCCCCGACTCAACAGACAAGTCCACGCTGTCAACCGGCTATGGCCGGAGCCACGCCGGAGACTAGGTCTCGGAGACGCTACCGGCCTCTGGTCCCTTCGCGCCCTGGCGAACCGACACGCGGACAACCTGGCCTTCGTTAAGCGTGCGCAGGTTTCCCAGCACGGACATGTGGACGAAGATGTCCTTGCTGCCGTCCTGCGGCGCAATGAAGCCGAAGCCCTTGGTCGGGTTGAACCACTTCACGGTGCCGGTCATCTCGACAGAGGGACCCGACGGCGCCGCGCGGTCGCCACGCGGGCCGGCAGCAGGGCGCGGCGAACGGGCAGGGGCGGCGGTGGTCTGGTCGACGCTGACCACCTCGGTAACCTGCAAGCCTTTCTGGCCCGGGCCGACTCGGACTTCAAGGGAAGCGCCTTCGCCAACGGAATCATGGCCGGCGCGCTGCAAAACGGCGCAGTGCAGGAAGGCATCGCCGGAGCCGTCGCTCATGGCGACGAAACCGAACCCCTTGTCGGCGTTGAACCATTTAACAGTCGCGGGCTGAGACGGGCCGAAAGCTGCCGGGCTGCTGGAGCGGTTGCCGCCGCCGTTCAGGGCGCCCCAATTGATCTCGGGTGTGGACGGCTGGTCGTCATCGAAGCCGCGGCGGCGCGGCTGGTAGGGTCGGCGTGCAGATTGGGACATTCGCTCATTTCACAAAAACAACACGAAGCAACACATAAAGCCTCGCGAACGCGGATCAACCTATCTCATCGAGAAGACTTCGCATAGTCACAGTTTCGATGGCTGGTTCGCGTTATAGTTGAGTATAGGCGGCACTCTGATGGGCGGTGGTTGAGAAATTGCCAGGCAAGAGGGGCGAAGTTGAAGGACAGCCGATTGGTGTCATTCAAACGGGGGTATACTCGGTTTGATTGTCAGACGCCTCCCGTCACGGACGAGGGCGTCGAGAGTAGATCGCAGAATGCATGGAATCGGGACTGGCCTAAGCGGAACCTGCAGACGCGGCGGAGGATCACCAACCTAACAACATCTGTAGAAGTCGCAGAAGGGACATTATGCCAACTGGCAGCAGGCTGCTTTAAAGCTGTGAACGTCGTAGTCGGCCGACTCTGCACTCAGCCAGCTGGTCGAACGCAAGCCGGTTGGCCCAGCTCCGCCTCCAGACAGCCGGCCTTCAGGCCTGAGGCTAAGTGCCGAACCTACAACCCTGGCGTCCGATATCAGCGCATCGAGGCAACATCCGGCAGGTCGAGAACCATGCCGTCCTGCGCCGCTTCGACGCCGGCCGGCAGGTTCGCCTGCATCCACGCCCAGTCCATGTCGTTGCCCATGTGCGTCAGCACGGTCCGCCGCACGCCCAGGCGACGCTGCCACGACAGCACCAGGGCCAGCTCTGCATGTGTCGTGTGTGGGTGGCGCTGAAAGCAGCCTACCAGCCAGGTGTCCACCCCCTCCAGCACGGCAAACGCTGCATCGTCCAGCCGGACCACGTCGGTGGAATAGGCAAACCGCCCGACCCTGAGACCAAGCGTGTGCATCACGTGGTGGTCCTGGTCGAAGGTGCGCACCAGCGTGCCGCAGATGGGCAGTTCCTGGCCCGGCGTGACGATGCCGAGGTCAAGCACCGGACGGTAGAAGTATGGCGGGGTCCACGGACGGAACGCGTAGTCGAAGCGCCGGGCGAGCTCGTCGGCCGTGGCGCGCGTGGCGAATGCCGGCAACGGCTTGCCGGTGATGCGGTTGAGCAGCCGCACGTCGTCCAGCCCAGTCACGTGATCGGCGTGGGCATGGGTGAACACCACCGCGTCGATGCGCGGAACGGCGCAGGCGAGAAGCTGCGCCCGCAGGTCCGGGCCGGTGTCGACGAGGATGCGGCCGTCAGGCGCCTCGATGACGATGCTGGACCGGGTGCGGCGGTTGCGCGGCTCGGCACGGTCGCAGGCGCCCCAGTCGCCGCGGCCGTCTGGGCCACCCAGATGGGGCACGCCGGCGGATCCGCCGCAGCCGAGGATGATCACCCGCATGAAGCGAGGCCTTCTTTTTTTGAAAAAAAAGAAGCAAAAAAACTTTGCTTCGGCTGTCGCGGACCGTTCTGCAGCAAGTATCGGAGAGACATTAGATTTCTGGTTCTTTGGTTCAAAAAAGAACCGCTTTCTTGAACAGGCGGAAGAAGTTCGCAGTCGTCAAAGCGGCCAGGTCCTCAGGCGCAAGCCCCCTCGCCTGCGCCAGCACGCCGGCGGTGTGCGCGACATAAGACGGCTCGTTGCGCTTGCCGCGGAACGGCACCGGCGCCAAATAAGGTGCGTCCGTTTCAACCAGCAGACGATCCGCGGGAAGGTCGGCAGCGATCGCCCTGAGTTCGCTGGACTTCGGGAAAGTCAGGATGCCGGAAAAGCTGACGTAGCCGCCAAGCTCTATTGCGCGCTCTGCCGACGCCCGCCCGGAGCTGAAACAATGCAGCAGGAAGTCGAACCTGCCGCCTTGATGCTGCTCGGATTTCAGTATTTCGAACGTGTCGTCGTCGGCGTCGCGCGTGTGAATGCAAATTGGCACCCTGGCGATACGTGCGGCGCGGATTTGCCGGCGAAACGCCTCTGCCTGCAGGCCGTGCGGTGCGCGGTCGTAGAAGTAATCCAGCCCGGCCTCGCCGATTCCGATGACCCTCGGATGTGAGGCAAGATCCGCAAGGTGCTGTTCCTGCGGCAAGTCTTCTTCGGCGACGTGATGCGGGTGGGTGCCGATTGTGCACCAGAGACCAGGCACCGCGTCGGTTAACGCCATCTGTTCGCCAGCCTTGGAAGCGCGGGTGCCGATGGTCACCATGCCGCCCACCCCGGCCGCCTTGGCCCGGGCAAGAATATCCGGGCGTTCGGCCACGGTATAGTAATCCAGGTGACAGTGAGAATCTATCAACATCATATGTCTAAAGCCGCTTGCTGAGTTTTTGGTCGAATACTCGGCACGTCGTCCACCCAGCGCGGAAAAAGGCCTTCAGGCGGAGGCAGGACGGTGCCGTCCTGCATCGGCGTATCCAGCGATGCCAGGTTGCGCGCGGCCTCGGCAACCCCGAGCTGGTCGAGCAGGCGGGCCATGGTTGCGGGCATGAAAGGCTGCAGCACCGTGCCGAGCACACGCAGCGTCTCGGCCAGAACGCGTAGGACATGATTCATGCGGATGACGTCAGTCTTACGCAGGGACCAGGGAGCTTGCTGGTCAATGTAGCCGTCGGCGGCGCGGATGACCCGCCAGGTTTCCTCCAGCGCCTCGTGCAACGCCTGGCGGTCGACCTGCACGCGCAGCTTGTCCGGCAGGGCGCGAGCTGCGTCTAGCAGGGCGGTGTCGGCATCGGTCAATGGGCCAGCTCCGGGCAGGCGGCCACCGCAGTTGCGCGCGATCAGCGAGAGGGTGCGCTGGGCCAGGTTGCCTATCCCGTTGGCCAGGTCGGTGTTCAGGCGATTGACCAGGGCACGGCGGGAGAAGTCGCCGTCGTTGCCGAAGGGGACCTCGCGCAGCAGGAAGAAACGCACCGGGTCCAGGCCGTATTTTGCCACAAGTTCAACAGGATCGACGACGTTGCCGAGAGACTTGCTCATCTTCTCGCCGTCGATGGTCCACCAGCCATGGGCGAAGATGCGACGCGGCACTGGCAGGCCGGCGGCCATCAGGAAGGCGGGCCAGTAGACAGCGTGAAAGCGTTGGATGTCTTTGCCGACGAGGTGCAGGTCCGCTGGCCAGAACCGCCAAAGCGGGTTGCCGGTGTCCGGGTAGCCGAGAGCTGTGACGTAGTTAGCCAGCGCGTCGAGCCAGACGTACATCACGTGGTCCGGGTCGTCCGGAACGGGCACGCCCCAGCGAAAGCTGGAGCGGCTGACGGAGAGGTCGCGCAGGCCGCCGCGGATGAAGCTGAGCATCTCGCGGCGTTTGCCGTCAGGGCCGATGAAGTCCGGGTTGGCCTCGTAGTGGGCGAGCAGGCGCTCCTGGTAGGCGGACAGGCGGAAGAGGTAGTTGGGCTCCCTCACCCACTCCACGGGCGCGCCGGTCGGCGCCATGCGGGTGCCGTCGGAGAGGATGGTAAGGTCGTCGGCGGCATAGAAATCTTCGTCGCGGACGGCGTACCATCCTTCGTAGTGGCCGAGGTAGATGTCGCCGGCCGCGGCGAGTTGTTCCCATAGCGCGGTCACCCCGGCCTTGTGGCGGGGCTCGGTCGTGCGGATGAAGTCGTCGTTGCTGATGCCGAGGGTGGCGGCCATGGCGCGGAACTCGGCGGAGACGCGGTCGGTGAAGGTTTGCGGGTCCAGGCCCGTGTCGGCGGCGGCTTTCTCTACCTTCTGGCCGTGTTCGTCGGTGCCGGTGAGGAAGTGGGTGTCGACTCCGTCGAGGCGCTTGAAGCGGGCGATCACGTCGGCAGCGATGGCGGTGTAGGCGTGCCCGATATGCGGCGACCCGTTCACGTAAAATATCGGAGTAGTCAGGTAGTAAGTCATGCGTGCCTTTTGGGGCAAAGCCCGGAATCTGGGGCCGACTGGCCCAGCAGGAGTCCAAGGGGCGGAGCCCCTTGGGGTGTCACGGCTGCCTTAACAGAGCCAGCCCCGCGATCACAGCCTGCCGCCGATCCATGTTCGCCCGCTCGGTCTGCGTCGCAAGACGCTGCAGCGCCTCGGCCGTTTCTGCCCACCTGAGCGGCGACCTGGTGTCCACCAGCCGCTGCTGCGCCTGGTCAGCCGTGCCTCGGACCGTGGCGCTGACGGCGGCGGCGATGCCGTGTTGCAGCAGCCCCATGAACGTCTCGAACGCGTCCTGCTCGCGCAACGAGTCGCTCATCTCGTAACCGCGCAGGAGCGGCATGTCCGGTCCGGCCTCGAGCACCTCGCCCACCATCGCGGCGAGTTTTAGGCCGCCCTCCTCGGCCAGCGCCAACGCCCGCCCGGGCGAGCCATCGGCCAGGCTGGCCAGCGCGTCACGGTCGGATTGGGGCGTGTCCGGCAGGTAGTGCGTCAAGGCCCGCGTCATCTCCGGTGCGCTGAGTGGTGCCAGCGCCAAATGCCGGCAGCGGCTGCGGATCGTGGGCAGCAAGCGGCCCGGCGCCGAGCACACCAGGATCAGCACGGCGCGCGCGGACGGTTCCTCCAGCACCTTCAGCAGGGCGTTGGCCGATTGCGGGTTCACATCCTCGGCGCCGTCGAGAATCACCACGCGCCAACCGCCCTCGGCCGGGGTGAGGTGCAGAAAGGGCGGGATCTGCCGCGCGGTCTCTGCGGCGATCTGCTTCTTCATCCGCTTCTTCTTCTCGTCCCACTCGCGCTCGATGGTGAGCAGGTCGGCGTGGGTGCCGGCGGCGACGCGGCGGAACACCGGGTCGGTGGGCGCCATGTCCAGCGTGGCGCCGCCGGCGAGCAGGCGGCGGGCAAAGCGGTAGGCGAGCGTGGCCTTGCCCACGCCTTCCGGGCCGGTGATCAGCCAGGCGTGGTGCAGGCGGCCGCCGGACAGTGCGCCCTCGATGGTGGCGGCAGCGGCGGCGTGGCCGATCAGGCAGGGGTTTTCGCGGGGGTCGGGCGGCAACGGGGCCTCTTGGCTAGGGCGAGAAAAGGTAGGCAAGCGGTTCTTTTTTGAACAAAAGAACCAAAAAACTTTTGCTCTCTTTGGGTGCGCCTTGGTGAGGTGCGGTGTTTCAGCTATCCGCGACAGCGCTCGTAAAAGCTTTTTGCTTCTTTCTTCTCGAAAAAGAAGGCGCTTGCTTGCGTTCAGCGGCCAAGCCTGTCCGCCGTCAGCAACTCAGGGGTCCCGTCCAACCGCTTCCCCTGGCGCACCAGGACGTTGCCGGCTTCGCCGCATCCAAGGCCCCCCAACATGGCTACCGCGCAGATCGCGAACAGCGCGTCGTAACGTCCCGTAAGGGCGAACAGGTAGGACAGCGCGTAGGCGCCGACCGCCTGCCCAGCGGCGAACGCGATGGTGGCGCTGCTCCAGGCGTGGCCGCGTGCTGCCTCATTCGCACCGGCCAGCACCTGCGAGCGGCCGAGGACGAACACTACCAGTGCCGGTATTCCCGCGCCGCTGATGGCGGCACACACGCCCACCAGCCAGGCCGAAGGCGTCCCGTGCCAGGCCACCAGGCCGAGCGCCGCGTTGGCAGACGCCTGGCTCAGCCACAGCCCGCGCAGGCCTGCCGCCGCACCCACGCGATCCGCCGTCTCGCCTGCCAGCAGAGGCCCCGCCAGCGCGCCCAAGCCAAACACGATCCATACATGGCTGCCGGAAGCGGTGCCGCCATGCAGGCCGCGTGCGACGAAGTCGGCCAGGAACAGGATAGCCGCGACTTGCCCGAAGGCGCTGACGCCGTAAGCCGCGCACAGCAGGCGCAATGGCGGCGAGAGGCGGTGTGTGTCCGCAGCCGGCGTGGACAGCATCCGGTCTGGCGGCAGCGCCGGCCAGGCGGCGAGCGTCAGGCCCAGCCCGGCCAGCCCGAGCCAAAGCCAGGCCCACACCACGCCGTGGCGCAACAGCACCGGCAGCACGGTGCCGGACGCTACCATGCCCAGGCCGATGCCGAGGAAGATGATGCCGCCCGCCAGGCCGCGCCGAGGCTGCGGCACTAGCGGCAACACGGTTGGCGCCGCCAGCACCATCAACACGGCGCCGGCCAGGCCGGACACCAGGCGCCAGGCCAGCACCCAGGCGAAGCCGGCCTGCAGCGCGCAGGCCAGCAGGCTGACCGCGGCCGCTGCCATGGCAAGGCGTAACACCCTGCGCACGCCCACCCGGCGGGCCAGGCTACGCGCCCCGGCGGCACCGCCCAGGTAGCCGGCGATGTTGGCGGCTCCCAGGTAGACCGCCTGTCCGGGCGTGAACCAGTGCGCGCCGATCAGCGCCGGGATCAGCGGCGTGTAGGCGAAACGTGCCAGCCCCAGCCCGAGCAGGCAGGTGCAGAAGGCGGCAAACACCCCGAGCGCCGGACGGGTGCGATTGCCTGCGGCAACGTCGCCTGGGGAAGGGGCGCCGTCGCCTGCGGCCACGCCGCCCGCCGGCAGGGCGTTGCCGCTCGGGGCCATGTTGCCTGTCAAACGTCCGCCGCCGCTCACTGTCACCTGTCGCAGCTCAGAACTGGCCAGGCACCGCCGGAGTGGCCATTGGCGCCGCGTCGGACGATGGCGGCGACGCGCGTGAGACCGCCGTCTCGCCGGGCGAAAGCCTGCCCAGCGTCATCGCGGCCGCAACCAGTGCCACGTGGGAAAAAGCCTGCGGGAAGTTGCCGACCTGGCGGCGGGCGCCGACGTCGTACTCCTCCGCCAGCAGGCCGACGTCGTTGCACAGCGCCAGCAGCCGTTCGAAAAGCGCGCGAGCCTCGGCCACCCGGCCCTGCATGGCGTAGGCATCCACCAGCCAGAAGGTGCAGGCGAGAAATGCGCCCTCGCCCGGCGGCAGGCCGTCCACGTTGCTCTGGGTGCGGTAGCGCTGCACGAAGCCGTCCTGCAGCAGGTCCTCCTCGATGGCGGCCACCGTGCCGACCACACGGCGGTCGGTAGCCGGCAGGAAGCCCACCGAAGGGATCAGCAACAAGCTGGCGTCGAGCTCGGTGCCGCCGAAGCTTTGCACGAAGGTGTTGCGCTTGGCGTCATAGCCCTCGGCCAGCACGCGTTCGGAGATTTTGCTTCGCAGCGTGCGCCACTCGGCGATCGGGCCGCTGAGGTGGTGGCGGGCGGCGTCCTTGATCATGCGGTCGACTGCCACCCAGGCCATGATCTTGCTGAAGGTGAAATGCTGCCGCGGCCCGCGGACCTCCCACATGCCCTCGTCCGGCTGGTCCCAGATGGTGGCTAGGTGCTCGACGATGTTGCGCTGCAGGGCCCAGCCGTGCGGCGGCGGTCGCAACCCGTTGCGTCGCGCCTGGTGCAGGCACTCCAGCACCTCCCCGTAGACGTCGAGCTGCACCTGACCGCTGGCCGCGTTGCCGATGCGCACAGGGGCGGCACCCTGGTAGCCGGACAGCCAGGGTATCTCGCGCTCGTCCAGCGAACGCTCGCCGCGCAGGCCGTACATGATCTGGATTTGCGCGGCACTGCCGGCGATGCTGCGTTGCAGCCAGTCGCGCCAGGCGACCGCCTCCTCGGTGTAGCCGGCGCCCATCAGCGCGAACAGGCTGAGGCTCGCGTCGCGCAGCCAGCAGAACCGGTAGTCCCAGTTGCGTCCGCCGCCGAGTTGCTCGGGCAGCGAGGTGGTGGCTGCCGCCACGATGCCGCCCGTAGGCGCGTAGGTCAGCGCGCGCAGCGTCAGCAGGGAGCGGTGCACCGCCTGCCAGTGCGGCCCCTTGTAGCTGCATCGGGCGATGAACGCCTGCCAGTACTCCGCCGTGCGCGTCAGAGCCGCGTCAGGGTCGATCGCTCTCGGCGGTGCCAGGTGCGACGCGCCGTGGGAGAGCACGAAGGACACCGTCTGCCCGGCAGCGACCGTGAACTCGGACACCGTGCGCATGTCCTGGCCGCGCAGCTTCGCCTGGGTACGCATCACCACCATGTTTGGCCCGGCGATGGCGCAGATGCCGCTGTGATTCTCCAGCCTGGTCACCCAGGGCACGCTGATACCGTAGTCGAACCGCAAGGCGAGTTCGGTCCGCATCGCCACCTTGCCGGAACGGCCCTGCACCAGCCGCACCAGCGTCGCGTTCTCCGCCTCCGGCACCATGAAGTCGACCACCGTCACGGTGCCGGACGGCGTCTCGAACACCGTCTCCAGGATCAGGCTCTCGCCGCGGTAGGCGCGGGTGGCCCGCGGCACCTTCCCGGCCGGATCGGGTGTGGGTGAGATCAGCCAGCGGCCGTTTCCGGTGTTGCCCAGCAGCGCGGCAAACGCCGCCTGGCTGTCGAAATGCGGCAGGCACAGCCAGTCAATGGAGCCGTTGCGGCCCACCAGGGCGCAGGTCACCCGATCGCCGATCATGGCGTAGTCTTCGATCGGCAAAGCGGGTTCGTCGGGCATTGGAACTCCTCGCGGCAGTGATGTGAATTCGCGGAAAACTGGGTGCCTTGCACCAGGACGGCATTCCAGCATCCCAAGTGGGACGAGGCCTGGAGGCCCTAAAAGCTTGACTTTGCCGTTATGGTTGCAGATATGCCGCGCAGCGATACGCGGTGTGCACCCGGCGATTCGCGTCAGCCTTGAAGCGGTTCGCATGAGCGGCGTGCTGGTTACTGCACCCGCCGGCATTGCTCCGAGCCGATGATGTTCTTGCCGCCCGGCATCACCCCGCGCGGCGCCTTTTTCCAGAAGACCGAGACAATTTGTTGAATCAACACACTGCCTGCGAGGGCGACGAGCCCGTGCAACCCGAGCAGGACGTCATGCAGGACGACAAGGCAGGCACATTCGCGCCGGCGCCCGACGACGACGCTGAGGCGAGTTCTCCCGGCGAGGCCTACGCCACGTCGCGCCAGGCCGGCGACGCCGCCGCCGCGTTGACCCACGACGCGCAGCCCGAGCTCGAACTCCCTGGCGCCAACGAGCCGCCGGACGCCGCTGCGACTACCGAGCCGGCAGCATCCCTAGGCGACCCCCAACCTGACCACGCACCACGGCAGGCGATCCTGCAACCCGAGCCCGCAGACCAGGACGGGTCCGGCCGAGCGGACACTGGCGACGACGCACCCGAGGTGCCCGACACGACTACCGTCGCGCTGGCAACGGAGTGGGGTGGTGACCACGGCCTTTCGGACGGCAAGCAGGCTGCGGGAGAGGCCGCCGTGGATGCGCCCGGCGCTGTCGAAGCAGAGCCGGAACAGCTGCCCGTGTTCGCCGACCTCGGCCTTTCTGACCCGATCCTGCGCGCCATCGAGGAGAAGGGCTATCGCTACCCGACGCCCATTCAGGCGCAGGCAATTCCCGCCGTGTTGTCCGGCCGCGACGTCATGGGCGTGGCGCAGACCGGCACCGGCAAAACCGCCAGCTTCACCCTGCCGATGCTCGACATCCTCGACGGCTCGCGCTCGCGCGCCCGCATGCCGCGCAGCCTCATCCTGGAGCCCACGCGTGAGCTGGCCCTGCAGGTTGCCGAAAACTTCGTCGAGTACGGCAAGTACCTGAAGCTAAACCACGCTCTGCTGATCGGCGGCGAGAGCCTTAACGACCAGAAAGACGCCCTGATGAAGGGCGTGGACGTGCTGATCGCCACGCCTGGCCGGCTGATCGACCTGTTCGAGCGCGGCGGGCTGATGCTGACCGACACCAAGCTGCTGGTGATCGACGAGGCCGACCGCATGCTCGACATGGGTTTCATCCCCGACGTCGAGCGCATCGTGGCGATGCTGCCCAAGGCGCGCCAGACGCTGTTCTTCTCCGCCACCATGGCGCCCGAGATACGCCGCCTGTCGGACGCGTTCCTGTCCAACCCGCGGCTGATCACCGTGTCGAAATCCGCCTCGGTTGCCACCACCATCGTCGCCGGCCTGGCGCTCGTCGCCGAGCACGACAAGCGCGAGGCGCTCCGCCGGCTGATCCGCTCGGAGGACGTGCAAAACGCGCTGATTTTTTGCAACCGCAAGCGCGACGTCGACATTCTCTACAAGTCGCTCGGCCGCCACGGCTTTTCCGTCGGCGCGCTGCACGGCGACATGAGCCAGCCGGCGCGTTTCGCCACGCTGGAGAAGTTCAAGAAGAACGAGTTGCGGCTGCTGGTCTGCAGCGACGTGGCCGCCCGCGGCATCGACATCGGTGGGCTCTCACACGTGTTCAATTTCGACGTGCCGCACCACGCCGAGGACTACGTCCACCGCATCGGCCGCACCGGCCGCGCAGGCATGACCGGCCACGCCTTCACCTTGTGCTCGCCGGAGGACAAGCTGGCAGTCGAGGCGATCGAGAAGCTGACCGGCGGTGTGATCCCGCAGATCGTCATCCCAGAGCTCGACGTGGTGGAGTGGTTCGAGGGCGACAGCCGCAAGCGCCGCGGCAGGCCGGCACAAGGCGGACGCGGCGGCCGGTCCTCCAGCCGTGACTCCGGCAGTTCCGGGCGCGGCGCCAGCGCGCCGGCTGCCCGTAGCGAGACGCCGCCCGCAGACGAAGCGCCGGAAGCGGCCAAGCCTCGTCGCACGCGCGGCCGCGCCAAGGCCGCGCCCACCGGCGCCGCAGCCATCGCGCCAGCCACACCGGTAGCACTCACCGCCACACCCGCACGCGCGGAACCCGCCCGTGTTGCCCGCAGCGAACCGCGCCAGCAGCAGAGGCCCGAGCCGCGCCCAGATGTCAGGCCGGAGCGCTTCGACCGCGGGGCCCCGCGCGAACACCGCCGGCGAGACGAGGACCTGGGACCTGCCGTGCTGGGGTTCGGCGAGGAGGTGCCCGCGTTCATGACCCTGCCCCGGCGTGCGGTTCTTGCGCCGGAGCCGGACGTGGAGGCCTGAAGCAAGCGGTCCTTTTTTAAAACAAAAGAGTCAAACCGTTGCTCCCAACAGCATCGCTTGGTGAAACGCCTCGTTTCAACGCTCTGCGACAGCCGTGACAAAAGCTTTTTGCTTCTTTTTCTCGAAAAAGAAGGCCCTGCTTCTTGCCCGTCAGAAAGACTCGCCCGTCCGTCAGCAACCCCCCACCCTCGACCCAACGATCGACCGCATCGGCACCGCAGGTGACGGCGTCGCCCGCGAGCCACACCGCCTTCACGTCGCCCGCACCCTGCCCGGTGAGCACGTGCGCGTACGGCCGGATGCCTCAGGCAAGCGCGGTCACTTGCTCGTGGTGCTGGCCCCCAGCCCGGACCGTATCACGCCCCCCTGCCCGCATTTCGACGAGGGCTGCGGTGGCTGCGCGCTGCAACACTGGCAGGACGATCGCTACGCCGCCTGGAAGCGCCAATCAGTTGTCGCCGCGCTGTGTTCGGCCGGCTTCGCGGATCCCGACGTCGGTCCCTTGGTCCGCACGCCGCCGCGCGCCCGCCGGCGAATGGACTTCGCTGCAGAGCGCCGCCCCGGGGGCGTACTGCTCGGCCTGCACCGCGCCCACAGCGCCGACATCGTCGACCTGGCCACCTGCCACGTGCTGCACCCGGCGCTGTTCGGCCTGCTCGCCCCGTTGCGCAAGCTGCTCAGCAGCTTGGCCGCCCTGCGCCGCCGCGCATCGGTGGTGGCAAACCTGCTGGCCGACGGCGCCGACCTGCTGATCCGCACAGACGGTCCGCTGGAGGCAACTGACCGCGCCAAGCTCGCTGCTTTTGCCGCCGCGCATGCCGTCCCGCGCATCGCCTGGGCGCTGGGCGAGGCATCGCCGGAGGTCGCCGCAATGGCCGCCGCGCCGTCGGTGCTGTTCGCCGGCCAGCGCGTGGAGCCGCCGCCCGGCGCCTTTTTGCAAGCCAGCCCGCAGGGCGAGGCGGCGATCGTGGCCGCCGTTCTGGACGCCGTGCCGGACAAGCTCACCGGCCGCTCGCGCGCTGTCGAGCTCTACGCGGGCTGCGGCACCATCAGCTTCCCGCTCGCCAGCCGGTTGCGGGTTCAGGCGTTCGAGGGCCAGGCGCAAGCCGCCGCCTGCGTCCGCCGTGCCCAGGCCGGTACCCGCGTGGAGATGACGCAGCGCGACCTGGTCCGCCAGCCGCTGCAGCCGAAAGAGCTCGCCGGCGCCGCGATAGTGGTGCTGGACCCGCCTTACGCCGGCAGCGCCGCGCAGACGCAGTTGATCGCTGCGAGTGCCGTCAAGCGGGTGGTCTACGTCAGCTGTAACCCGCAAGCACTTGGCCGCGAGGCGGCGGTGCTGGCGCAGGCCGGCTATCGGCTGTTGCGAGCGACGCCGATCGACCAGTTCCTGTGGTCGGCACAGGTCGAGTGCGTGGCGGTGTTCGAGCGGGTGTAAGCGAGCAGAAGCAAGCGCCTTCTTTTTTGAGAAAAAGAAGCAAAAGCTTTTGTCACTGCTGTCGCGTCGGCCGAAACAATGCGTGACATCCTGGTACACCCGAAGTGAACAAAGTTTATGGTTGTTTTTTCAAGAAAGAACCGCTCGCTTAGGGTGTTTGTTGCCGACACACAGCTACGACTTCATTGCGATTACGACATGCGAGTAGGCCAAAGCGTTTTGCTATCGTTTCTGTTTGTGACGATGCAATTAGCTTGTATCCGTCTACCGGTTTCTCCCCGCTCCGTGAGTGCGGCCAAGCTGCCCGTTGCACGATACGACGCGACAGAACGTAGAACATCACGCTACCACATAAGACTGTGAACTGAATCGCAGCCCTGGCCTGTTGCGTGGGGCTGGCAGTGGCGCGGCGCGTTGGTTTCACACGTCAGGCCGACGCGCAGACCGCCGTCACAGACGAGGACATCCTCAACTTCGCGCTCAACCTCGAACACCTCGAAGCATAATTGTACCGTCTTGCCGTTACGGAAAAACCCTGTCGCACGATGACACGACCGGCACAGGCAAGCTGGGCCGCGTCACGGGTGGTGCACAAGTTACGTTCACGACGAAACGTTACTTCGAGAACGCACGCGCATTCGCCGATGACGGATACAACCACGTCCTATTCTTGCGCAAGACCCTCGGCGGTGCAGCAGTCGCGCGCCCGACGATCGATTTCACCAGCGCGTTCGCGGCACTCGGCACGGCTTCGGGTGCGGCCCGAACAGCGAATTTCACCCGTTTGGCAACGAGGGCAGTTTTGTCCTTCGCGCCTTTGTCGTCGAAGACGTCGGCGTCAACGCCTATCTCGGCGTCGCGGCGTCCATTAGCAACAAGAACTACCTCGCCGTGGCCGGCAGCATCCTCGCGGTCGAGGCCCACCATGCGAGCGAGATCCGGTCGCTAAACGTGCAAACCAGGGCGTCGCTTGCGATCAAGGTGCACAAGATCAGCGCGCTGCGTGCCATGTTGTCGGGCGCACAGACGACCAGGGCCCGCTCGTGGATGGACAGCCCAACATCGTGCCGACGGACATCAACAGCCTCACCTTCGCACGTACCCCTGCCCAGGTGCTCAACATCGTCTAGGGCAGCGGCGCGGCAAACAACCAACTGTGCTTCCCGGACAAGCTGAACGGCGCGATTCTTGAAATGGCTGTGGCTCGCGTTCTAGCCAAAGCAAGCGGTTCTTTTTTGAAAAAAAGAACCAAAAAACTTTTCTCTCTCGCAGGCTGGCGTTGTTGAGATGCGTTGTTCCAGTTGTCCGCGAGTGCCGAGACAAACGCTTTTCGCTTCGTTTCTCGAAAGAAGCGCTTCCTGCCTATCGATCTCAACAAGATCAGCTCGGCGTCGGCAAAGGCACCTTCGTCTCGGTTGGTGTAACGGAAGCGAGCGTTCGCAGGATCGCCTGGTCCAGGCGCCACGCGGTTCGCGTTGCCAAATCCGCGCCGACCACGCCGGCGGTGCTGCCCTCCTCGAAGAACACGCGGCCGCTCACCAGCACCACTAAATCGGGGTTACGCGAGGCCCGTCGCGCCTCCGCGACCGTCTGGCTGATTCGCGGCAACCAGTGGTCACGACGGAAGGCGGTGCTCAGCGAGAGGTTCAGCACGTCCACCCAATCGGTGGCGACGAGGTCCGTCAGTCCCTGGTCGTCGTCCGGGTATGCGCAGCGTGGCGCCCAACCGGCATTCCACAGCACGTCGCAGTCCAGCGTAGCGCCGAACCGGTGCAGCTCGCCCGGCTCGGGTGCGACCAGCACTACCGGCAGCGCGGCGCGCGGCGCTGCCCTATGGCTCAGGGCGCCGCCGCCCAGCAGGCGCAGCGCGGTCTGCAGACGGCACAGTCCCAGTGTCACGTCGAACTCGCTGCAATCGTCCTCGTCCCACATGTCGCCAAGCCGGCGGGCGGCGGGCTCGAACAACGTCGCGTAGTGCGGCACGCTGGACGCCTGGTCTGTCTGCAGCTCGCGGATCAGTTCCACGGCGGTATCCTGGTCGGCCGCCACCAACGCGTGTGCCAGTTCGGCCGCGCGCGGGTTGGGCGGCGGCGGGCGCACGCCGGCCAAATTGCCGCGTCCGTGGTTTCGCGCCAGCAAGGGGACGATCTGCGACAGCATGATGCCCTTCAGCACCGCCGTCATCTTCGGCTGCAACGGCAGCTGCGCGATCGCTTCGGCCACCGAGCTGACTTGCATGTGTTCCCGTTCTTCGGCCGGCAGCAACTTCACCAGCAGCACCGGGGCTGCGTCGGGTTGCCGGCGCAAGGTCTCGACCACGTCACGCGGCGGCACGATCACGTCGCGCCGCCAAGAGGAAGCCAGCGGCACGTTCGCCGCCAGCTTCATGCTCCAGTCACCGAAGCGCCTGGCTTCGGACGACTCGGCGCTGAGCACCTCGATGTCGGTGTGCCGCCGGTCGTTGCGAATCGAGCTCATCACCCGCTCGACGCTGTCCGGCGGGCCCTCGAGCCATTGGTAGAACCGGCTGTCGTCGAACAGCATCAGCCCGGTGATGTGCTCGCGGCTGTTGCGCGCCTGGGAGGTGGCGGCGAGGTTATGCAGGTCCGGCGGGTCCAGGTGTGCCACGGCGCGGCTGCGGTAGACCAGCCGCGACAACATGCCGCGGCAGGGGGCGCTTGGAACAGTCCCCGATCTTGCCGCCGGGGTCGAGCTGCGCGTCTGGGACATCGATCACTCTCCGGCCGCAAGGGTTCCCTCCGCGTGCCGGCCGCGTCAAGTCTAATCGGACAAACTTTCAGTGGATAACTAATGCTGCCAATCGCTGACGAGGCACTTTCGAAAACGTCCGAGCCAGTAAACAACGTTCATGCTGCGGCGCGTCATCAGCTAAAAAGCGGTTGTTTTTCAAAAAAGAGCAGTCTCTCGCTAGCCGTCTCCGGAAAGATCCGCGACAGCCGAGATAAAAGCTTCTCGCCTCTTTTTCTCGAAACAGAGGCGCTAGCCTCCTACTCTTCGCCTATCCCGACGTATAAGTTTTCGAGCGCGTCGGCCAAAAGCACCCGCGTCATCTCCGGTTCAAGCCGAAAGCAGCGCACGACCAGCGCAACCTGGTCGCAGATGAACTTGGGCTGGAACGCCGCGAGTTCGTGGAGTCCCTTGCCGGTCAGTCGCTCCACAACGTAATCAAAGGCGTCGTCCCGCAGCCTCAGCCCTGCGGAAGCTGCGACCTTGTCGAAGATCCGCCTGTATTCGGCCAGGGTCGGACCCAGCATCTGGATTTTGTATGGAATGCGGCGCAGGAACGCCGGGTCCATCAGGTCGGCAGGCTCCAGGTTGGTCGAGAAAATCACCAACTCGTCGAACGGCAGCTTGAAGGTGAGGCCGGTGTTCAGCTTGAGGTAGTCGATTCGGTTCTCCAGCGGCACGATCCAGCGGTTCAGCAGGTCGGTCGGATTGACTTTCTGGCGGCCGAAATCGTCGATCAGGAACACGCCGTTCAGCGCCTTCATGTGCAGCGGTGCGTCGTAGGTTTTCGTCGTCTCGTCCCAGCGCAGGTCCAGCATGTCCAGCGTCATCTCGCCCCCGGCCATCGCCACCGGCCGCTTGCAGGCGACCCAGCGCCCGTCGAAGGCTTCAATCTGCACGCCGTTGCCCAGCGTGCCGGTGCTTTCATCCTCGCGAACCATGTAGGGCACGTGCAGGCTAGGGTCGTGCATGCGGATGATCTGGCCGCCCACCTCGATGGCGTAGGGGATGAACACCGCGTCGCTGAACACCCCGGCGATGCGATGGCCCAGGCTGGTCTTGCCGTTGCCTGGCGGGCCGTACAGCAGCACCGTCTTGCCCGCGCTGACCGCCGGCACCAGGCGCTGGATCGTGTGGTCGGAGAGTGTCAGCCCCGCACAGGCCTGGCGCAGCGTCTGCAGGTCGAGCGACGTGTTGGTGATCGCCTGCTTGCTGACCTGGGTCTGGAACGAGGCCAGGCTGACCGGCGCCGGGCCCATGTACTGCGTGCTCTCCATGGCGGCGCCGGCAGCCTCGCGCCCGTGGTCGGAGAGTGCGTAGCGGATGTAGCGGACGATGCCGCTGTTGAGCGATCCCAAAACGTGGATCAGTTTCTGGGCGATCGCGTCGTCGATCACCTCCTGGATCACGGCGTGGCTGAGGTGGATGCGGCGCGCCAGGTCCGGGATCGTCTCGCAGGACGTCACCCGCATGAACTTGAGCACCAAGCCGAGCAATATGCCGCGGGAGATGCCGGTCTCTGCGACCGTGCGGGGCATGACGGGCGTGTCGTCGATCACCGCGTAGAGCTGCTCGGTCGTCATCAGGCCGAGGGCGATCAGGTTCTCGCCGAGCCGGCCTCCCTGCAGCCGCTGCCGTTCCGCGGCCGTCTCCAGGTCCGAACTGCGGACCAGCCCCTTCATCAGCAGGACGTCGCCTAAACGCATGTTGCTACCCTGACTTGAACAAACACCTTGGTTTGCACGTTAGGGCAATGTTCCTCCGGTCAAAAGCCATTTCGCTTGGAGGACGACATATTGTTGGTTTGCGGGTCGAATGGGGTCACATTTCTGCCCGAGCGAAGAAAGCACTAAGAAACCTTTGTCTTCGTCGGGTGCGCCGGTGGCGGCTTGGTGTTTCAGCTTTCCGCGACAGCGGGAGCAAAAGCATTGCTTCTTTTCTCGAAAAGAAGCGCTTGCTTTATTCTTCTACCCAGACCCGGTGCCGCAACACCGGCACCATACCGTCACGGCCGTGCCCGCTCAGCCAGCGCTCGAACTGGCCCAGCACGGCGCCGGTCGCCGACGGTATTTCGGCCGCCCGTGCTGCCGCCACGCTGTACCAGCCTGGGTCCTCCATCTCCCGCGACGCTGCCAGCGTGCCTGTCACGTGCGCGGCTTCCACGATGAAGAAACGCGCGTCGAACCGGATCGACCGCTCCGGCGGGGTAATGGCGCGGCACAGGTAGTCCAACTTGTCGAGCGCCGGCGGCTCACCCAGCGAGAGCCCGACCTCCTCGGCCAGCTCGCGCGCGGCGGCCGCCCCCAGGGCGTGCGCCAGCCGCGCGTCGGCCGATCGCTCCAGCCGAGCCAGCACACGCGGCGGCAACGGCCTGGCGACGCGGCGGTGGTAGTCCTCCGGGTCCACTGCGCCGCCGGGAAAGACCAGCATGTTCGGCATGAAGCGGTGGCCGGCGGAGCGGCGCGCCATCAGCAACTCCGTGGTGCCATCCGCACGCTGGCGGGTGACGAGGAGGCTAGCGGCGGGGCGAGGGTCTGGCACGGAAGCAAGAAAGCAGTTCTTTTTTGAAAAAAAGAACCAAAAAACTTCTGCTCCCTGTCGGGGACTCACCCCGGAGCGTGCCGCAGCTTACGCTTTCGCAAAACAAGACTTGCCTTGACGAACCTCCAGGCGCGCCGCATCTGGCAATCAGGACCACGCCGGTCCGGTTCAGAGAAGAAGACGCGTGTTCAGGCTTTCCAAACTAACCGACTACGCCGTGGTGGTGCTGGTGCGCCTGTCGAAGGACGGCGGCGTGCAGACCTCGTCAGGCGTTGCCGCCACGACGGGCATCCCCGAGCCCACCGTCGCCAAGGTGCTCAAGGCGATGGCCGGCCACGGCCTGGTTGGGTCTTTGCGCGGCGCGCGCGGCGGCTACCGCCTCGCCCGTGCCCTTTCTGCTATCCCCGTGGCCGACGTGATCGCCGCCATCGACGGCCCGATCGCACTGACCGCCTGCGTGGATGGCGGCGACTGCGAATCCGGTTGCCTGTGCCCGATGCGCGGCCGTTGGGACCCAGTCAACCACGCCATCCGAACCGCCCTGGGCGCGATCACCCTGGCCGACATGGAAAACGCCGTGCCGCCTCCCTTCCGCGGACCCGACAAACGGGTTGAGCCATCCCGTCCCGACGCCGCCCACGCTTTGCCTGTTTCCTGAGGACATCACATGCCAGCTATTGCCGAGACCCTGCAGACCGTCCAGTCCGTTTCTGACGGCGGCTACAAATGGGGTTTCGAGACCGACATCGAGATGGATTTCGCGCCGCGCGGTCTCAACGAGGGCATCGTCCGGCTGATCTCCGAGCGCAAGGGCGAGCCTTCCTGGCTGCTCGAGTGGCGCCTCGCCGCGTTCTCCGCCTGGCAGGCGATGGAGGAGCCGACCTGGGCGCTGCTCGATTTCCCCAAGATCGACTACCAGGACGCTTTCTACTACGCGGCGCCGAAGCGCAAGCCCGGCCCGGCCTCGCTCGACGAGGTCGATCCCGAGTTGCTGCGCATGTACGAGAAGCTCGGCATCCCGGTCAGCGAGCGCGCCATCCTGGCCGGCGTCGAGGGTGCCGGCGAGCAAACGCGCCCGCCGATGGCGGTGGACGCGGTGTTCGACAGCGTCTCGGTCGCCACCACCTTCCGCAGCACGCTGGCCAAGTCGGGCGTGATCTTCTGCCCGATCAGCGAGGCGGTGAAGGATCACCCCGAGCTGGTGCGCAAGTATCTCGGCAGCGTGGTGCCGCCCACCGACAATTACTTTGCGGCGTTGAACTCCGCCGTGTTCACCGACGGCAGCTTCGTGTTCATCCCCAAGGGCGTCACCTGCCCGATGGAGCTGTCCACCTACTTTCGTATCAATGCGAAGAACACCGGCCAGTTCGAGCGCACGCTGATAGTCTGCGAAGAAGGCGCGTCCGTCAGCTACCTCGAAGGCTGCACCGCGCCGATGCGCGACGAGAATCAGCTGCATGCCGCCGTGGTGGAACTCGTCGTGCTCGACGACGCCAAGATCAAGTACAGCACGGTGCAGAACTGGTATCCCGGCGACGCACAGGGCCGCGGCGGCATCTACAACTTCGTCACCAAGCGCGGCGCTTGCCGCGGCGCGCGCAGCAAGATTAGCTGGACGCAGGTGGAGACGGGTTCGGCCATCACCTGGAAATACCCGTCCTGCGTGCTGCAGGGCGAAGGCAGCATCGGCGAGTTCTACTCGGTGGCGCTGACCAACAACCACCAGCAGGCCGACACCGGCACGAAGATGATCCACATCGGCAAGAACACCACCAGCACGATCGTCTCGAAGGGCATCTCCGCTGGCCAGTCCAACAACACCTACCGCGGCCTGGTGCGCATCCTGCCGCGCGCCACCGGTGCGCGTAACCACACGCAATGCGACAGCCTGCTGATCGGCGACCGCTGCGGCGCCCACACCGTGCCCTACATCGAGTGCCGAAACCCCGGTGCGAAGGTGGAACACGAAGCCACCACCTCGAAGATCGCCGAGGACCAGCTGTTCTACTGCCGCCAGCGCGGCCTGTCGGAAGAGGACGCGGTGGGCCTGATCGTCAACGGCTTCTGCCGCGAGGTGTTGAAGGAGCTGCCGATGGAGTTCGCCGTGGAGGCGCAAAAGCTGCTGGCGATCAGCCTCGAAGGTTCGGTGGGCTGATACCATGCTGCAGATAGCCAATCTTTCAGCCAACATCGGCGCCAAGCCGATTTTGCGCGGCATCGACCTGGTGGTACCCGACGGTCAGGTGCACGCCATCATGGGCCCGAACGGCTCGGGCAAGTCCACGCTCTCCTACGTGCTCGCCGGCCGCGAAGACTACGAGGTGACTGGCGGCACGGCGATGTTCGACGGCGCGGATTTGCTGGGCATGGAGCCGGAGCAGCGCGCGCAGACCGGCTTGTTCCTTGCCTTCCAGGCGCCTGTCGAGCTGCCCGGCGTGGGCAACGCCAACTTCCTGCGCACTGCACTGAACGCGATCCGCCGCGCGCGCGGCGAGGAGGAGCTGGATGCAGCACAGTTTCTCAAACTGGCGCGAGCGGAGGCCAAACGCCTGCAGATGCCGGACGACATGCTCAAGCGCAACGTCAACGTGGGCTTCTCCGGCGGCGAGAAGAAGCGCAACGAGGTGCTGCAGATGGCGATGCTGCGGCCGAAGCTGGCCATCCTCGACGAGACCGACAGCGGCCTCGACATCGACGCGCTGAAGATCGTCGGCGACGGCGTCAACGCGCTGCGTTCGCCCACCTTCTCCGCGCTGGTGATCACCCACCACCAGCGCCTGCTGGACCACATCGTGCCGGACGCGGTGCACGTGCTGTTGCACGGCCGCATCGTGCGCAGCGGCGGTCCGGAACTGGCGCGCGCGCTGGAAGCCGAAGGCTACGCGCAGGTGATCGCAGAGGCGGCATGAACGACTCCCTGGTCGAAGTCCCCACGCCGGCATCGGCCGCCGGCTTCCTCGCTCGCTACGACGGGCTGACCGCCCGCCTGCCCGGCGACGGCGCACCCCGCCGCGCCGCCTCCGACGTGCTGCGCCGCCTCGGCCTGCCCAGCCTGCGCGACGAGGGCTGGCGCTACACCAGCCTTGCCGCCTTGGCCGAAGGGCGCTTTCACGAAGCGCTGACGGATGCCGGCGGCAGCGGCTCGGACAATGACATGCCCGAGCTCGGCAGCCTGTGGGACGTACCTCGCCTGGTGTTCAACCAGGGCCGGTTCGACGCGGGGCATTCCGTGCTGCCGGACCGCGCGTCGGTCCGCTCCTTCGCGGCCACGGCCGATTTCGGCACCCTGCCCGACCCGGAGCACCAGCGCCTGGTGGCGCTAAACACGATGCTGGCCGAAGACGGCGCCATCGTCGAGGTGGACGCCGGCGTGGACGCCGGCGCGTTGCTGGTGGTGAGCATGGGCCGCGACATAGCCGGCACGGCGGTGGCCTTTCACCCGCGCCACGCCATCCGGCTGGCTGCCGGCGCCACGCTGACGCTGATCGAGCTTGCCTGCGGGCGTGGGCCATACCTGCACAACCCGGTGACCGAAATCCTGCTCGCAGAGGGTGCGACGCTGCGGCATGTACGCCTGCAGAACGAGGCGGCAGAGGCGTTCCACCTGGCAACCATTTACGCCAACGTTGCCGAGCGGGCGAGCTACGATTGCTTCACGCTTTCCGTTGGCGGCCGCACTACGCGCACCGAGGTGCACGCTCGGCTGGTCGGCCCGCACGCCCACGTCGCTATCAATGCGGCGCAACTCCTGCGCGGCACGCAGCACAGCGATTTCACAACCGTTGTCACCCACGAGGCGCCGAACTGCGCCTCCCGGCAGACGGTGAAGCACGTGCTGGGTGGCCACGCCCGCGGCGTGTTCCAGGGCAAGATCGAGGTGGCGCGCGCCGCGCAAAAGACCGACGGCTACCAGATGAACCAGGCGTTGCTGCTCTCGCCGGACGCCGAGATCGACTGCAAGCCGCAGCTCGAGATTTTTGCCGACGACGTCAAGTGCAGCCACGGCGCCACCGTGGGCGAGCTGGATGCAGAGCAACTGTTCTACCTGGTCAGCCGCGGCATCCCCCAGCAGGAGGCGCGGGCCATCCTGGTGCGCGCGTTCCTAGGCGAAGCGCTCGACATGATCGCCGATGAGTCGGCACGCGGCCTGCTGGACCGTGTCATCGACTCCTGGTGGAAGGACGCGGCATGAACGCGGAAAGCAAGCTGGCGGACCTCGCACCCGCCTTCGACGTCGAGCGCATCCGCGCCGACTTCCCGATCCTCTCGCAACGCGTGCACGGCAAGCCGCTCGTCTACCTCGACAGTGCTGCCAGTGCGCAGAAACCGCGCGCGGTGATCGACGCGATGGTGCACGCGATGCAGACGCAGTACGCCAACGTGCATCGCGGCCTGCACTGGATGAGCGAGCGCACGTCCGACGACTACGAGGCAGTGCGCGACAAGGTGGCCGGCCTGCTCAACGCCCCCTCGCGCGAGGAGGTGGTGTTCACTTCCAGCAGCACAGGTGCGATCAACCTGGTCGCGCACAGCTACGGGCGCGGCGTGCTCAGGCCCGGTCAGGCCGTGCTGGTCAGCGAGATGGAGCACCACGCCAACATCGTCCCCTGGCAAATGTTGCGTGATTCGCACGGCATCGAGTTGCGCGTGGCACCGATCACGGCCGCCGGCGAGTTGGACATGGAAGCCTTCGAGCGTTGCCTGCAGGACGGGCGCGTGGGCCTCGTCGCGATCACCCACATGTCCAACGTGCTGGGCACCTACAACCCGATCGAGCGCATCGCGGGGCTGACGCACGCGGCCGGCGCGCAGCTGATGGTGGACGGCAGCCAGGCGGTGGTGCACCGGCGCGTGGACGTGCAGGCGCTGGGCGCGGATTTCTACGTGTTCACCGGCCACAAGCTGTACGGCCCGACCGGCATCGGCGTGCTGTGGGCCCGGCGCGCGTTGCTGGAGCAGATGCCGCCGTTCATGGGCGGCGGCGACATGATCTCCAGCGTCAGCTTCGAACACTCCACCTGGGCGCCGCCGCCGACGAAGTTCGAGGCCGGCACGCCGGCGATCCTCGAGGTGATCGGCCTGGGTGCCGCTATCGACTACGTCCAGGGTATCGGCTTCGACGCCATCGCCGCACACGAGGCGGCGCTGACCAACCACGCGCTGGCACGGCTGTCCGCCATCGACGGCCTGCACATCGCCGGTCGCGCGCAGGACCGCGGCGGCGTGGTCAGCTTCACCCTGGACGGCGCCCACGCGCACGACATCGCCACCTTGCTGGACCGCAACGGCATCGCTGTGCGCGCCGGCCAGCACTGCGCCGAACCGCTGATGCGCCGCCTGGGCCTGTCCAGCACCGCGCGCGCCAGCTTCGGCATCTACACCACGGAAAGCGAGGTCGACACCTTGGCCGACACGCTGGTGCGCATACGCGGCTTTTTCCAATGAGCGCCGCGCAGACCAGCACGCAGACTGCCGCGCCCAACTTCGACGACGTGCGCGACCTGTATCAGGACACCATCCTAGAGCGTAGCCGCAACCCGCAGCACATGCACCGCCTCGACCCGTTCGACGCCTGTGCCAAGGGCGAGAACCCGCTCTGCGGCGATCAGGTGGAAGTGCGCGTTTCCTTTGCGCCGGACGCCACCGTGGCCGACGCCGCCTACGAGGCGCGCGGCTGCGCCATCTCCATGGCGTCAGCCGATCTGATGGCGGACGTGGTACGCGGCCGGGATGCCGCCTCCATCCGCGTGCTGGCGGCCGCGTTCGAGCAGCTCGCACGCACCGGCGACAGCGCGTCCGAGGACGCGGCGTTGCAGATTCTGCGACCGCTGTCCGGCGTGTCCGAGTATAGAAGCCGGGTGAAGTGCGCGACGTTGCCGTGGTCCGCTCTGATCGCGGCGCTCGACGAACGCAAAGAGGTTGCCGCTCATGATTGACGACGTGCACGACGACGCGACCGAGCGGACCGGCCACGCCACCGCAGTGGTGGGAAGCTGGACGCCGGACGGCGAGACCATCGCGCTGCCGAGCGAGACCGCGCTGCTGGACGCCATCGCTACCATCTACGACCCGGAAATCCCGGTGAACATCTACGAGCTCGGGCTGATCTACGCCGTCGAAATCAGCGACGCCGGTGCGGTGAAGGTGGAGATGACTCTGACCGCGCCGGGCTGCCCCAGCGCACAGGAACTGCCCGTTCAGGTGCGCGAGGCGGTGCTTGCGGTGCCGGGCGTCACCTCGGCCGACGTGGAGACGGTGTGGGACCCGCCGTGGGACCCGAGCCGCATGTCTGAAGACGCCCGCCTCGCGCTGAACATGTTCTGAACGGAGCCACCGCGATGGACCAAAACGTTTCCGCCTCCCCCGCCATCCGCCCGCGCCGCGCCTTGCCGCCGTTGATGACGATGACCGAGGCCGCGGCCGCCCGCCTGCGCGCACTTTATGCGACCGGCGACGGCCGCTTGCTTCGCATCAGCGTCAACACCAAGGGGTGCTCTGGCCTAGCCTACGACATGAGCTGGGTGGCCGAACCCGGCCCGGGCGACGAGGTGGTGCGCGACCACGAGCTGACCGTGCTGGTGGATCGCAAGGCGAGCCTGTTCCTGATCGGCACGACGATGGATTACGAACAGAAGACGATGAGCGCCGGGTTTACCTTTACCAACCCCAACGAGAAGGGTCGTTGCGGCTGCGGAGAAAGCTTTCACGTCTGATCGACCAGCAGCAGAAGCGGCCGGTCAGACAAGCAGGCAAGTAGTTCTCTTTTGAAAAGAGAACCAAAGAACGTTTGTCTCCGTGAGCGCGCGCTGAACGACACTCCGCGACAGCAATACCAAAAGCTATTTCTTCTTTAATTCAAAAAAGAAGGCTTTCTTCCTCTACCCTGTCGCTACCGCAGCCAACAACCGGTCGATCGGATCCCACCGGTACGCCACCTGCGGCAACGCCACGCCAGCCACCCGTGTCTGCCCCTCTGCCGCCGCCTGTCCGCCCAGCCGGCTGTAGAACCACCGGCTCGGATTGTCCCGCAGCACCCACACGAACACCGAGCCGCAGCCGCGCGCCATCAGCTGGCTTGCCGTGGCGCGCATCATCCGCCGTCCCACCCCCTGCTCGCGCCAGTCATCAAGCACGTATAGCGTCTCGATCTCCGCCTCGCCCAGCCCCGGCGTGCGCGGCGGGCCGGCGGTGGTGAACCCCACGATGCGCGGTCCCTGCCCCTTCATTGCCGCCACCATCACGGTGGACCCGGACGCGATGGCAGCGCGGTAGTGCAGCGCCAGCCGCGTCGGCGAGAGGTTGGCCAGGTAGTCGTCCGGCAGTATCCCCGGGTAGGCGCTGCGCCAGGCCGCCACGTGCACCGCGCCTATGGCGGTCGCATCGGTCAGCTCGGCCCGGCGCACGGTGATCACGGCGCCGCCGCCGCGGGCGCGCGCTCCAGCACCGCGCCGAAGAACCCGTCGGTGCCATGGCGGCGCGGCGTGAGCACCAGGAACGGGTCCGCGCACGGCACCGGCACGTCGAGAGTCCAGGCGGCCGACACCGGCACCACGCGAAAGCTGGGGTGGCGTGTCAGGAAGCCCTCCACCTGCGCCTCGTTCTCCTCTGCCAGCAGCGAGCACGTCGCGTACACCAGCCGCCCGCCGGGCCGCACCAGGCGCTGTGCGGCGTCCAGGATGGCAGCCTGCTTGGGTATCAGCTCGGCAAGGTCGGTCTCGGTCAGGCGCAGTCTTCCGTCCGGGTTGCGGCGCCATGTTCCCGTGCCGGTGCAGGGCGCGTCAACAAGAACCCGGTCGAAGGTCTGCGCGCGGCGCTTGGCCCATTTATCGCCGGCCGTGGTCAGGTGCCGCTCCACGTTGTGCACGCCGGCGCGGCGCAGGCGTTTAACGGCGCCGTCCAGCCGGGGCTCGCTCACGTCGCAGGCGACCACGTGGCCGCGGTTCTCCATCGTGGCCGCAATGGCGAGCGTCTTGCCGCCGGCGCCGGCGCACCAGTCGGCCACCCGCATGCCTGGGGCGGCACCCACCAGGTGCGCCACGAGCTGGCTGCCTTCGTCCTGTATCTCCACCGCGCCGGTCTGGAAGGCAGCGCCGGATGTGACCGCCCGGCGGTGCGCCACGCGCAGGCCCCAGGGCGAGTAGGGCGTAGGCTCGGCCTCGATACCCTCGGCCAGCAGCGCCGCGCGGGCGTCCCCCAGGGTGGCTTTCAGCATGTTCACCCGCAGGTCGAGCGGTGCGGGTTCGGCCATGGCCGCCATCTCGGCCGGCAAGTCGTCGCCGAAGCGGGCCTGCAGGTTCGGCAGGATCCAGTCGGGGATTTCCAGGCGGGTCGCCTCGTCCATGCTGGGGTGGTCCAGCGAGCGGCCCTCCAACGGGCGCAGCACCGCGCGTTCCTCGGTGCCCAGCGGCGCCGGACCGAACTGGCCACCGGAGTAGCCCTGTTCCAGGCCGGCCATGGTCCAGCCTTCCAGCAGCAGGGAGGCGGCGACCAGCAAACGCGGCGCCGGTGTGGCACCGGCGCGGGCGAGCCACCAGCCGAGCCGGCGGCGGGCGCGCAGCACGCCCCAGGCGCGGTCGGAGACGGCGCGGCGGTCGCCGGACCCGATGAAGCGGCGCTCGCGGAAAAAGGCGTTGGCGACGGCGTCGGCTGGCTTGCGGCCGGCGGAGGCGATCTCCTCCAGGAGTTCTATGGCGCCGAGCAGGCGGGCGGAGGGGGTCAAGACAGCAAGGCCTTCTTTTTCGAGAAAAAGAAGCAAAAAGCTTTTGCGGGCGCTGTCGCGGAGGTTCCTGCAGCGCGCACCCAAGGTCGCAAAAGTTTTTTGGTTCTTTTTTTCAAAAAAGAACCGCTTGCTTTATTCTTGCCTATAATTCGGCGCCTCCCGCGTAATCGCCACGTCATGCACGTGGCTTTCCCGCAGCCCCGCCCCGGTAATCCGCCTGAACTGCGTGTTCGCCCGAAGCTCCGCGACCGTCGCCGCCCCGGTATATCCCATTCCCGCGCGCAAGCCGCCGACGAGCTGGTGCACCACGCCGCTCATCGGCCCCTTGTAGCCGACGCGGCCTTCAACGCCTTCAGGCACCAGCTTCAAACTATCGGTGATCTCCTGCTGGAAGTACCGGTCCGCCGAGCCCCGCGCCATCGCCGCGATGCTACCCATGCCGCGATACGATTTGTAGGACCGCCCCTGGTAGAGGAACACCTCGCCGGGCGCCTCGTCCGTGCCGGCGAGCAGGCTGCCGACCATCACCGCTTCCGCGCCGGCGCCGATTGCTTTCACGATGTCGCCGCTGGTGCGGATGCCGCCGTCGGCGATGCTGGGGATGTCGTGGCGCGCGCATTCGGCTGCGGTCTCCATCACCGCGGAGAATTGCGGCACGCCGACGCCAGCCACCACGCGCGTGGTGCAGATGCTGCCTGGCCCGATGCCGATCTTCACGCAATCCGCACCTGAGTCGATCAGCGCCGCGGCACCTTCCGGGGTGGCAACGTTGCCGGCGACCACCTGCACCGCGTTGGACAGGCGCTTGATGCGGTCCACCTGCGCCAGAACGCCGGCGCTGTGGCCGTGCGCGGTGTCGACCACGATCACGTCGACGCCGGCGTCGATCAGCGCCTCGGCGCGCGCCTGGCCGTCGTCGCCCACGCCGGTGGCGGCTGCCACGCGCAGCCGGCCCAGCTCGTCCTTGTTGGCCAGCGGGTGGGCCTGCGCCTTGTCCATGTCCTTCACGGTCACCAGGCCCACGCAGCGGAACGCCTCGTCCACCACCAACAGCTTTTCGATGCGGTGGTGGTGCAGCAGGCGGCGGGCTTCGTCGGCGCCGGGGTTTCCGGTGACGGTCACCAGCTTGTCGTGCGTCATCAGCTCGCGCACTGGTATGCTGGGGTCGGTGGCGAAGCGGACGTCGCGGTTGGTGAGGATGCCGACCAAGCGGCCGTTGGCTTCCACCACGGGGATGCCGCTGATCCGCCACTGCGCCATCAGCGCGCGGGCGTCGGCCAAGGTCTGCTCGGGGCGGATGGTGACGGGGTTGACCACCATGCCGGACTCGAACTTCTTCACCGAGCGGACCTGGGCCACCTGCTCGTCCACGGTGAGGTTCTTGTGGATGACGCCGATGCCGCCCTGCTGCGCCATGGCGATGGCCATCGGGCCTTCGCTGACGGTGTCCATGGCGGCGGCGAGCAACGGGATGTTCAGGCCAATGGTGCGGGTGAGGCGAGTGCGGGTGTCGGTCTTGCCGGGCAGCACCTGGGAGTAGGCTGGCACGACCAGCACGTCGTCGAAGGCCAGCGCCTCGGCGATGCGCTGGTGTTGGGGGTGGCCCTGGTTGCTGATGGTGTCGGGGGCCATGGCCTCGCTCCTCGGCTGCCTTGGCGGCGCTACATAGGCCGGCGCGGGTGGTTCGGCAAGGAAGGGGCATAGTTGTCGGGTGGCTGAGGCAAGTGGTGTAACGCCCCTCCCTTGCCTTCCGTAAAGCCGGTCCAGGGCGGCCTCGCCCTGGTGGGGGTTCGGGGGCAAAGCCCCTGACCTCATCTTTTCAAGAAGCCCGCATCTCATCGGCTGACGGGGCAGACCAAGCCGCACGTGCATTGCCGCGATTGCCCAGACAAATGCCTTCCTCGCCGGACTTCGAACGATCGCAGTTTTAGCGCGATGTCTCACACACAAAGCAGTCCGCCGTTTGCTGCCTGCCTGCCACCATGCGACGCTGATGTCCTCCACGAAGGGTGTTCGCGGTGGCACGCACGAAACAGCTTTTGACACGTCTCGCCTGCACCCTTGCCTGCCTCTTGCCGGTCAGCCGGCAGGCAAACGGGTCGCCGTCGGTGTGCCTGCGCAGCTACCAGGTCCGGAACACCGAGAGGCCGGACGACAACACCATCCTGTTCGCCATGCAGGGCGGCACCGTTTGGGCGAACCATCTGCCGCACCCGTGCATCGGCCTCGCCGCCGACCCGAACGGCTTTACCTACACGCCGACCGACCCGGGATCGGACACCATCTGCTCCGACCTGATGCTGATCCGGCTCAACACTTTCCATAGCGTGTGCACGCTGGGCGCGTTCACCAGGCTCAACCCGACGCACCGCCCGTGAGCCGCGCTCCCGTTGCCGCCCCCGTGCATGTCGGCATCGGCGGTTGGACCTTTGCCCCGTGGCGCGGCAGCTTCTACCCGCCGGGCCTGCCGCACGCGCGCGAGTTGGAATACGCCAGCCGCCAGGTCACCGCCATCGAGATCAACGGCACCTTCTACCGCCACCAGACGCCGGAAAGCTTCGCTGGCTGGCGCGACACGGCACCGGACGGCTTTGTTTTCGCCGTGAAGGCGCACCGCGCAACCACGCACGGCAAGGACCTGGCCGCCGCCGGCCCGACCGTTGAACGTTTCGTCAGCTCCGGCCTTGCCGAACTCGGGCCGAAACTCGGCCCGATCCTCTGGCAGCTGCCGCACACCAAGAAGTTCGATGCAGCAACGATGGAGGCGTTCCTCTCGCTGCTGCCGAACAGCATCGACGGCGTGAGGCTGCGTCACGCCGTCGAAGCGCGCCACGCCAGCTTCCTCGACCCTGCCTGGCCCGCGCTCGCCGCAACACACAACGTTGCGGTGGCGATCATCGAAAGCGACAAACACGAGCTGCGCGGCGACGTCACCGCCGACTTCATCTACGCGCGGCTGCAGCACAACCGGGCGGACGCGCCGGAAGGCTATGAGCCGGCCGCGCTGGACGGCTGGGTGGACCGCGTTCGCGCGTGGTCACACGGAAAACTCGTGTCAGACTTGCCTAAGACCGTGCCGGGCAAGGCTGTGAAGCGGGAGTGCTTCGTGTTTTTCATCAGCGGGGACAAGGAGCGTGCGCCGGACTCGGCGAGAGCTTTGCTTGCGCGGCTTGGTAAGTGAGAAAGCAAGGCCTGCTTTTTCGAAAAAAGCTTTTCTCCTCGCTGTCGCTGACGGCTGAGACGCGGCGTTCAACTTGCTTCGTTTCACAAGCTGAAACTTAAAGTAAGAGCCCGCCGGCTTCAGCCGTCCGCGACAGCCGCAGCCAAAGCTTTTTGCTTCTTTTTCTCGAAAAAGAAGCGCTTGCTTGCTCACTCCACCGCATCATAAGCCCGCCGCGCCTGCTCGATCTTCGCATGATGCGTTCGCGCCCACAGGCTGAGCGTCTCGACCGGCTCACGCAGCGACATCCCCAATTCTGTCAGCTCGTAATCCACCCGCGGCGGCGTGCTCGGCGTGACCGTGCGCGTCACCAGTCCGTCGCGTTCCAACCCGCGCAACGTCAGCGTCAGCATGCGCTGCGAGATGCCGCCAACCATGCGCTTGATTTCGTTGAACCGCCGCGGACCGCCGCCCAGCAGCGCTACGATCAGCACGCTCCATTTGTCGCCGATGCGCACCAGGATGGCGCTCACCGCCCGGCAATCCTGGCTCTCGCGTTCCACGAACCGCCTGGTTCCCTCCGTGTGCCCTGGTTCCAGCACTGTGCCTCCTTGCGAGCTCCTCATGTGGGCACGCATATAGCCCAGGTCACCATTCGGAACCAAAGGGACACTCGTCATGAAGCTCCTGCACGTCGATTCCAGCATCCTGGGCGAGAACTCCGTCAGCCGCGCCATTTCGGCCGCCGCTGTTGCCAGGTTGAAGGCGCTCGATCCTGGCCTGGAGGTGACCTACCGCGACTTGGCGGCCGCGCCGATCCGCCATCTCTCCGGCGCCTACCTGGCCGGCAAGGATGCCAACGAGAAGCACGACCAGGCGCTGCAGGAGGACGTGGCCCTCGGCGGCGCGGCGCTGAGCGAGTTCCTCGCAGCCGGCATCGTCGTAGTCGGCTCGCCGATGTACAACTTCACCATTCCCAGCCAGCTGAAAAGCTGGGTGGACATGATCCTCGTTGCCGGCAAGACGTTCCACTACACCGAGCACGGGGCTGAAGGATTGGCCGGCGGCAAGCGCGTTATCCTCGCTTTGTCGCGCGGCGGCATCTACAGCGCCGGCGCGCCGCACGCAGGTTTCGACCACCAGGAATCCTACCTGCGCGCGGTGTTCACCTTCATGGGCATCACCGACATCGAGGTGCTGTGCGCTGAGGGCGTCGCGTTTGGTCCGGAAAAGCGGCAAGCGGCGTTGGACGCGGCTGTCTCCGAGGCACAGTTGCTGAAGGCAGCGTAGGATTTTCTTTCCTGGAAACGAAGCAGACGCCCGTCGCCGCGCGGTTGCGCGCCTCTCAGAAACTCGGCGACAGCGCGTCGGTCAGCTTGCCGCGCCAGAACAAGCGGGCGACTGAGCGACACGCTGGACTCTGTTGTGTCAAAGCAACGAAATATTCATAGTTGAGGCTGAGAAGAACCTTCTTTTTTGAAAAAAAGAAGCAAAAAACTTTTGCTCCTTGGGCGCGTCGTGTGGAGATGTCCGCGAGAGCCGTGACAAAAGCTTGCTTCTGTTTCTCGAAAAAGGAGGCTTTCCGCTACCCTGGGTCAGTAGGCTCCGGCCGGCTTCTCCAGTCCCTGCAAAGGTGTAATGACCTTCAAGCCAGGCGTCGCATGAACACCTGCCGCCTGCTCGAAGGCGTAACCGAAGGCCAGCACGCGCGCGTCTGCCCAGGCCGGCCCGACGAATGAGAGGCCGACCGGCAGCCCGTCCACCAGCCCCATCGGCACCGAGAGGTGCGGGTATCCGGACACCGCAGCCAGCGTGGGCGTGGACCCGCTCGAATGGTCGCCGTTGATGGTGTCGACCACCCAGGCCGGCCCCGCGGTGGGCGCAACCAGCGCGTCCAGTTTCTGGTCGGCCAGCATGCGGTCGATGCCCTCTGCGCCGGCCAGGCGCAGCGACGTCGCGCGCGCTGCCTTGTAGGCTGGGTCGTCCAGGCCGCCGGTCGCCTCGGCGCGTTCGAACAGTTCCTGGCCGAACAGGCCCAGTTCGCGGTCGGCGTGGGCGCGGTTGAAGGCGATCAGGTCGGCGAGCGTGCGCGAGTGCACGGCTGGCGGCGTGGTCGCCAGGTAGGCGGCGAGGTCGGCTTTCAGCTCGGTGAGCAGCACCGTCATCTCCGCGGCGCCGATGGCGTCGGACACGCCGGGGTCGCCCGGCATCTTGTCGATCTCCACCAGGGTGGCACCGGCCTGGCGCAGCACGTCCAGCGCATGGGCGAACACCGCGTCGGTTTCCGGGTGGAAGCCGGCTTCGAACCGCATCACGCCGATGCGGCGGCCGCGCAGCGCGCCGGCATCGAGCCCGCCGGTGTAGTCCTGCCGGCGGTGGTCTGCGTCCGCGGTGGCCGGGTCGGCGGGGTCGGCGCCGGCGATGACGTTGAGGATCAGTGCCACGTCACGCACGCTGCCGGCCATGGGTCCCGCGGTGTCCTGGCTGTGGGCCAGCGGCACGATATTGTGGCGGGAGACCAGGCCCAGGGTGGGTTTGAGGCCGACGATGCCGTTGACCGAGGACGGGCAGGTGACCGAGCCGTCGGTTTCGGTGCCGATCGCCATGGGTGCCAGGCCGGCGGCGACCGCGGCGCCGCTGCCCGAGCTCGATCCGCAGGCCGAGCGGTCCGGCGACCACGGGTTGCGCGTGAGCCCACCTACCCCGCTCCAGCCGCTGACCGAGCGCGAGCCGCGCATGTTGGCCCATTCGCTGAGGTTGGTCTTGCCGAGGATGACGGCGCCGGCGGCCCGCAGGCGTGCGACTAGCGGCGCGTCGCGGTGGGTGAGGTTGGCAGCCAACGCCAGCGAGCCGGCGGTGGTTGGCATCTCGTCGGCCGATTCGATGTTGTCTTTCAGCAGGATCGGCAGACCGTGTAGCGGGCCGCGGACGTGATGGGCGGCTCTTTCGGCGTCCAGCGCGCGCGCGTCGGCCAGCGCGTGCGGGTTGATTGCGAGCACCGATTGCAGGGTGGGGCCATTGCGGTCGATCGCGTCGATCCGCGCAAGGTAGGATTTGACAAGCTGCTCAGAGGTGGTGCGGCCGGCTGCCAGGTCCGCCTGCAGTTCGGTAAGGGACGTGCTCATCGCCGGACAGACGTAGCAGAGCATGATCGCGGCGAGCGCATAGGCAAATCTCTTCATGTGTTCCGACCCGACATGTCACGGCGCGGCAGCGGCGCTGGCGCATTGGCGTGCGATTGTCCGGCAAAGCGCGGCTGTATGGAAGCCGCCGCCGCTGCTCGAGGGGCGTGTTTGTGTCGCCGCCTTGGTTGAACGGTCTGCGCCAGCGCGCCCAGAAGTTCTTTGCTTCTTTCGCGGAAGCAGGCCTTTCTTCAGGTCATGGACCAGATTGCCCGCCTGCTCGACATCATGGCCCGCCTGCGTGACCCTCTCACCGGCTGCCCATGGGACCAGGTGCAGGACTTCGCCAGCATCGCGCCTTACACGATCGAAGAGGCTTACGAAGTGGCCGACGCGATTGGGCGGCAGGACATGCAAGCGCTGCCAGACGAGCTTGGCGACCTGCTGTTCCAGGTCGTCTACCACGCCCGCCTGGCCGAGGAAGCCGGTCACTTCGCCTTTGCCGACGTGGCGCGCAGCATTGCCGACAAGATGGTCCGCCGTCACCCGCACGTGTTTGGCGATGCCGCGGCGCGGGAGGCCGCGTCCCACAGCGACGCCTGGGAGGCGCAAAAAGCCGGCGAGCGGCGTGCGCGCGACGAGCACGGTGCGCTTGCGGGTGTGCCGGTTGGCTTGCCGGCCCTGACCCGAGCGGAGAAGCTGACCAAACGCGCCGCGCGCGTGGGTTTTGACTGGCCGGACACAGACGCCGTGTTGGCCAAGCTGGACGAGGAGGTGGCCGAGCTGCGCGCCGAGTTGGGCGTTGCCGACCCGGTGCGGCTGGCCGACGAGCTGGGGGACATGCTGTTCGTGCTGGCCAATTTGGCGCGCAAGCTGAAGCTGGATCCCGAAGCGTGTCTGCGTGCCGCTAACGACAAGTTCGCGCGCCGCTTTTCCGCGGTGGAATGGCGCCTGGCAGAGGCGGGCCGGAACCCCGCCGAGTCGTCGCTGGCCGAAATGGAGGATGCCTGGCAAGCGGTGAAGCGCCAAGAACGCAGTTGAAGCCTGCTGTCTGCCCCGCGCGCACCTTGGGAATGAAAGTTTTTGGTCGTATTTCTTCAAAAAACAACCGCTCCCTTCCTTCATGCCATGGCGTTTTCCCAACCGAGTTGTGATCGAAATTGCATCGGCCGCTGCACCATGGCAACGCTAATGATGTCGTCAGGATCAATCATGCGGTATTTGCGAGCAAGCGTTCGAGCGCTCACGGTTGCAGGCCTCGTCGGGCTACCGGCCGCGTTTGCTGCCGAGACGACGGTTGCAGGCGGCAGGGCGCCGGTCAGCAGCAAGGTCCAGCCGTTGGGTGCCCAGGGGCACTTCATCAACCGGCTAGACGCTACCTTCGGCACAGATGCCGAGGCCACGGTCCACGACAAGGACCAGCTCGCGAAGATCGCGTATTTTCGCTACATCTACGGCGATGCCTCGACCACGGGTCCCGGCACCGACGGGCTTTACGACAACTACCGCGCCCGTCACCGAGATTATCCGTCCGGCGACCCGCGCTCGCTGCACGTATTCACCGCGGACGCGCTCGTGTTGAAGGCGCATTGCGGGCTGCAGACGGCGAACCGGTCCGATTGCAGTGATGGCAACATAGAAAGTGGCATGGTCCGGTTTGCCCTGCCCATCCGGCCGGGCAGCTACGTCGAGATGCAGTGCCGGATGCCTGTGGCGGCTTACGCGTGGCCGGCGTTCTGGCTCAACCCGGGCGAGGAAGACCCGCCGGCGGTGCGCGGCGGCAAGCCGGTGATCAGCGGGCTCGGCTGGCCGCCGGAGATCGACATCTTCGACCAGTTCGGTTTCAACAACACCAAGCCGGGACACTACCTTCTCAGCTTGACGCCCACTGGCCATAACGACGCTGCGTTCGGCCATCCGCACGATCTGTATCACGCGCCGGATTACGGGGACGGGTGGTACTACAAGCCCTCGCAAGACCTAACGCAGGGGTTCCATACCTACGGCCTGGATTGGGGCCGCGACAACGTATTGAAGTTCTCGCTCGACGGACGGGTCTACAAATCGGTTTATTACGAGTGGAACAGCAAGGACGGCGCCCCGGCGCACCTGATCGCCAGCTTGCAGGTGGGTGCCAAGTTTAACGATCTGTCGGGGATGACGGATCAGGGCGGGGTGCCGAACGGGTGGGATTGGCCGATCAGATACGTTCGGGTTTGGGACGAACAGGGAAAGTAAGGCAAGGCAAGCGGTTCTTTTGCTTCTTTTTCTTGAAAAAGAAGGCCTTGCTTTTTTCTGATGATGTCGACGCAGCTAGCTCGCTAGCACCTTGGCCGCCTGTTGAGTGCGGATCACAGCGCTCGTAACCTTCTGGATTTCGGAGCTGATCTCCGCGATATTCTCCGCGACCGTCATCACGGTCTGCGATGCAACCTGCATGTCGCTGGACATACCCCTTGTTACCGCGCTCTGCTCTTCCACCGCGGCCGCCGTCGTGCTGACGTTCTCCCGTACAGTGGTCATCGAATTGCAGATCTCGCTGACCGCGCCCGCCACAGAAGCCGACGTGGTCTGCAGGCCGGCGATCTCGGTGGTGATCTGCTCGGTGGCCTTCGCCGCCGCGATCGCCAGCGTCTTAACCTCCGCGGCCACGACGGCAAAGCCCTTGCCGGCGTCGCCGGCGCGCGCGGCTTCGATCGTCGCGTTGAGCGCGAGCAGGTTGATCTGGCTGGCGATGGTGCGGATCAGGCCGACGATGCCGTTCATCTCGCGGGCGGCACGCGCCAGCCCTTCGGTGCTGTTGCCGACCTGAACCGCCTGTTCGAACGCGCTCTCGGTCGCGGTGCGGGACCGGCTCATGCTTTCTGCAATCTCGGTGATCGAGCTCGCAAGCTGATCTGTGCTGGCTGCCACCGACTGCACGCTCTGCGTAGTCTGTCCGATGGTATGGGTCGCCTGGTGGGCCTGCGACGTGGATTGCTCGGTAGCGCAGGTCATTTCGTCGACCAACGTCCGAAGATTGCTCAACAGGTCCATCTGCGCCGTGATGTCCTTGGCGAACTTCACGATCTTGACGACCCGCCCCAATTCGTCATGGATCGGGTTGTAGGCGCCTTCGATCCAGACTGCCTTGCCTCCCTTCGCGAAGCGTTTGAACTGGCCACTCCTGAAAGTGCCTGCGCGCAGGTCCGCCCACAACTGGCCGTAGTCGCTTGTCTTCTCGTAGCCCGGTTCGACGAAGATGCTGTGGTGGCGTCCGCGCAGCTCTTCGATCTTGTAGCCCATGGCGGCAAGAAAGTTGCTGTTCGCGTTGACTATGTTGCCGTCTATCGTGAACTCTACCATGGTCAGCGCGCGGCTGAAGGCTTCGATCTGCGCCGCATGGTCGTGGCTTTCCAGCCGGTCCTGCGCGTTGCTCCACTCGATGGCGAAGCCAATCCGGGTTCCGTTGTCCTGCAACGGCGTGAACAGCAGGTCGTACGTCCGGCCGCCCACGTTCAGCGTCGCGGCGAGCGGTCTCTCCGTAGCCTGCAACGTGCTCCGCTGAGTTGAGAGGTGCCTACCGAAAACGTCGACGTTGCTGCCGATCAGGTCGTCTACAGATAGTCCGGGCAGGTCGCGCCGGAGGTCTCCCTCCGCCTCCCGCAGCAGGTTCACCAATGAGGCATTCATGTAGGTGATGTTGAGCGCAGAGTCCGTGGTCATCACGTTGCCGCAAAGCGAGTTCAACGCCACGAGCGTAAGAACCGGCTTGCGCTGCTTGGCGAGTCTGCTGAACATCTTAGGCACCTCGGCTGACAGGATACGGAGCCTAAACGCTCGAAGTGAAACGTTTGCTAACGGTAACGCTCACGCGCACTCCTGGCGATCAGGGTTGAAGGCAAAGCAAGCGGTTCTTTTTAAAAAGAAGAACCAAAAAACTTTCGTGTTCGTGGGTTGTGCCGGGTGGAGTCGTGTCGTGTCAGCCGTTCGCGACAGCCGCAACGTAACCTTTTTTTTCTTCTCGAATAAGAGGGCGCTTGCTGTAGTTAGCCGGCCAGCTTTCACACGAGCCCCAACCGCGCCAGGTCGCGCCGCAACTCAGCCGGCAGGTCGGATGCGCCATCCCAGGCCGGCTCGTCGGCAGGCGCGTCCGCCGCCGACAGGTATCGCCAGCCTTGAAACGGTTTGACGAAACGGCCGCGCACGCGAACCAGACGAGGGTCGAGCATGAGGTCGCAGCCCTTCGAGCCCAGGGCGCGGTCGCCCTGCACGATGTCGGTGATGCTTTGGCGGACGCTGACGATACGGTCGACGACCCAGTAGATCGAACCCCCGTCGAGGATCTCGGCGGCGCGGCGCGGGAAGTTGCGCGTGGAGTGGCGCAGCCTCTGGCGCGATGCGGCCTGGTAGGCGCGGATGTCGTCCGGGGTGCGTGCGCCGACGGCGAGCTTGATGAGGTGGAGTGGCATCAGCAAAGGAAGGCCTCCTTTTTCTGAAAAAAAAGAAGCAAAAAACTTTTCTTCGCTGTCGCGGACCGTCCAACACGGCATAACCCAGGGGACAAAAGTTTTTTGGTTCTTTTTTTCAAAAAAGAACCGCTTGCCTTGCCTTCACACGGTCCAAATGCTCGCATACCCCATGACCCAAACCATCGCCGCCAACGGCATCGAGCTGTCCGTGACGCTTGCGGGCGAAGGCCCCCTCGTCATCCTGATGCATGGCTGGCCGGAGCTCGCCCTTTCCTGGCGCCACCAAATCCCGGCTTTGGCGGCGGCCGGCTACCAGGTGGCAGTGCCGGACATGCGCGGCTATGGCGGCAGCTCCAAGCCGCGCGAGACTGCGGCCTACACGCTGGACACCATCGCCGACGACATGGCGGGCCTGGCGCACACGCTGGGTGCGGCGCGCTGGGTGGCCGTGGGCCACGACTGGGGCGCGCCGGTCGCCTGGCGCTGCGCGTTGCGCTTCCCGGACCAGGTCGCGGCCGTGTTCTGCCTCAGCGTGCCGCATAGCGGGCCGCCGCCGGCGCCGTTCTTCGACATCATCGAGCGCCGCTACCCCGACCGCTTTTTCTACATGCGCTACTTCCAGCAGGAGGGCGTGGCGGAGGCCGAGTTCGAAGGCTCTGACTGGGCGGCCTCGCTCAAGCGCGTCTACTACATGGGCAGTGGCGAGGGCGTGGCCCATCGCAGCAACCGCCACGTTCCGCGGGATAGCACGATGCTGGCCAGCATGGACGACCCGCCGCCGGGCCCCCTGCCCTTCATGGCCGACGACGAGCTGGCCGCCTACGCGGCCGCCTTCCGCGCCGGCGGCTTCCGCGGCCCGCTGAGCTGGTACCGCAACTTCCCGCAGAACGCGGCCGATGCGCGCGCCTACGGCGACAACGTCATCCGCCAGCCCGCCGGCTTCCTGGCCGGAGAGCGCGAGATGGTGCTGGCCATGCTGCCCGGCCAGCTCGAGAACATGCGGGAGAAATGCGCCGACCTGCGCGCCGAGATCAGCCTGCCGGGCGCCGGCCACTGGGTGCAGCAGGAGCGCCCGGCGGAGGTGAACGCGGCGCTGGTCGCGTTCCTGGACGGCGTGAGGGACCGGCTGTGAGCGCCGCCCTGCAGCACCGGCCGATGCCGGCCTTCTCCGCCCCTTACGCACCGGACGACGCGGTGCTCGCAGCCCAGTTCCTGGCGGGCGCCACGCTGGACGGCACGCGGGAGGCCCGCATCGACGCCGAGGCGCGCCGGCTGATCGACGCCATCCGCGCCAGTGCGGCCGGCATCGGCGGCATCGAGGCGCTGCTGCGGGAGTACTCGCTGTCCACGCCGGAGGGGCTCGCTTTGATGGTGCTGGCAGAGGGCCTGCTGCGGGTGCCCGACGACGCCACCGCCGACCGGCTGATCGAGGACAAGCTGGGCCAGGGCGGTTTCGCGCAGGGGCGCCAGGACGTCCGACAAGACGGGGGGGCGGACAGCAAGACAGACTCACTGCTGGTCGGTGCCTCGGCCTGGGCGCTGGGCCTGGGCGCGCGCCTGGTGAGTGCGACCGACACGCCGGAGGGCATCATGCGCGGCGTGGTGCGCCGGCTCGGCCTGCCGACCGTGCGCGGCGCAATGCGGCAGGCCATGCGGGTGATGGGCAACCACTTCGTGCTCGGCCAGACGATCGAGGAGGCGCTGGGCCGCGCCACGTCGCGCGCCGGTCGGGTGTTCCGCTACAGCTTCGACATGCTGGGCGAGGGTGCGCGCACCGCCGAGGACGCCGCGCACTACCAGGCGAGCTACAGCAACGCGATCGAGGCGATCGGCCGCGCGGCCGGCAACAAGCCGTTGCCGGATCGGCCGGGGATCAGCGTGAAGCTGTCCGCCCTGCACCCGCGCTACGAGGCGATCAGCCGCGCCCGCGTGATGGACGAGCTGGTGCCCCACGTACGCGAGCTGGCGCGCGCCGCCGCCATACGCGGCCTGAACTTCACGGTGGACGCCGAGGAGGCCGACCGGCTGGAGCTGTCGCTGGACGTGATCGCCGCGGTAGCCGAGGACCGGCAGCTGTCCGGCTGGGACGGGTTCGGCTTGGCGGTGCAGGCCTACGGCAAGCGGGCGCGGGAGGTGATCGACTGGACCGGCGCGCTGGCGGAGTCGCTGGACCGCCGCTTCATGGTGCGCCTAGTGAAGGGCGCCTACTGGGACACCGAGATCAAGCGTGCGCAGGAGCGCGGCCTGCCAGACTACCCGGTGTTCACCCGCAAGCCGATGACCGACCTCAGCTACATGGCCTGCGCCGAGAGGCTGCTGGCGCAGCGGCCACGCATCTACCCGCAATTCGCCACCCACAACGCGCTGACCGTGGCCAGCGTAATGGAGCGCGCCGGCAACACCGAGGGCTACGAGTTCCAGCGCCTGCACGGCATGGGCGACGCGCTGTACGGGGCGCTGCTGGAGGCGCATCCGGGTGCGGCCGTGCGCACCTACGCGCCGGTGGGCGTGCACCGCGACCTGCTGGCCTACCTGGTGCGCCGGTTGCTGGAGAACGGGGCGAACTCGTCCTTCGTGTCGGTGGCGGCCGATGCGGACGTGTCCGTCAGCACGCTGCTGCGCCGGCCGGCGGCGATCGTGGGCGCCGCGTCACGGGCGCGCAACGCGTCGCTGCCGTTGCCCACCGAGCTGTACGGGCCGGGGCGGCGGAACTCGGCCGGCGTGGAGTTCGGCGACGCGGCGTCGCTGGCCGGGCTGGTGGCGGAGGTCGAACGGGGTGCGAGACCTGGCGAGGCAGCCTTGCTCGCCGCCGGGCAGCTGCAGCCGGGTGTGGCGCGGGCCACCGAGCCGCTCGGGCCAGCCTCCATCGCTGGTAGCCAGCCACAGCCGGGCACGGCGTCGCCGACGGAGCCACGCGAAGCAGCCTCTATCGTGGACGGGCGGGCGCAGCCTGGCGTAGCCCGGGACGCCGTCTCTCCCACCGACGGCGTACGCGTGGTGGGCCGGGTCACGGACTCCGCGCCCGAGATGGCGGACGCGGCGATGGCGGCCGCACAGGCCGGGTTCCGCGCGTGGTCGCACACGCCGGCAGACACCCGTGCGACCGCGCTCGAGCGGGCGGCCGACCTGCTGGAGGGGCAGCGCGGCCGCCTGCTGGCCCTGCTTGCCGACGAGGGCGGCAAGACGCTGGACGACGGCGTGGCCGAGCTACGCGAGGCGGTGGACTTCCTGCGCTACTACGCGGCCCAGGCGCGCGCGCTGTTCGGCGCGGGTGCGGCGATGCCCGGACCCACCGGCGAGCGCAACACGCTGCGCCACCGCGGGCGCGGCGCCTTCGTCTGCATCTCGCCGTGGAACTTCCCGCTGGCGATCTTCATCGGCCAGGTCGGCGCGGCGCTGGCGGCCGGCAACACGGTGGTGGCCAAGCCGGCCGAACAGACGCCGCTGGTGGCGGCCCACGCTGTGCGGCTGCTGCACGAGGCCGGGGTGCCGGCCTCCGCGCTGCACCTCGTCATCGGCGACGGTGCCGTGGGCGCGCGGCTGGTGGCGCATCCTCGCGTGGCCGGCGTTGCGTTCACCGGGTCCACGCCGGTCGCCTGGGCGATCAACCGTGCGCTGGCGGCCAAGGACGGCCCGATCGTGCCGCTGATCGCCGAGACCGGCGGCATCAACGCGATGATCGTCGACGCGACCGCCCTGCCCGAACAGGTGGTGGACGACGCGGTGACCAGCGCCTTCCGCAGCGCCGGGCAGCGCTGCTCCGCGCTGCGGCTGTTATGCGTGCAGGACGACGTAGCGGATCGGGTGTTCGCGATGCTCGCCGGCGCCGCAGGCGAGCTGAAGCTTGGCGATCCGCGTGATCCCGCCACGCATGTTGGGCCCGTGGTGGACGCAGAGGCGCAGCAGCGTTTGCTGGAGCACATCGCGCACATGAAAGAGACGGCGCGCGTGCACTACGCCGGCGTGGCACCCGCGCAAGGTTTTTTTGTGGCACCGCACATCTTCGAGCTGGAGCGCCCGCGCGATTTGGCTGCCGAGATATTCGGCCCGGTGTTGCACGTGGTGCGCTACCGCGCGTCCGAACTCGACGCGGTGCTGGATGCCATCGAAGCCACCGGCTACGGCCTGACGCTGGGCATCCACACGCGCATCGACGCCGCGGTCGAGCGCATCGCCGCGCGCCTGTCCACCGGCAACATCTACGTCAACCGCAACATGATTGGCGCGGTGGTGGGCACCCAGCCGTTCGGCGGATCCGGCTTGTCGGGAACCGGGCCCAAGGCGGGCGGGCCTGACTACCTGCGGCGGTTCGGCATCGAGCAGACGGTGTCGGTGAACACGGCGGCGGCCGGCGGCAACGCGGCGCTGCTGACGGCGGAGGAGTAGCAACGTGCTCCATGCACCATTGGGTTTGCAGAACCGGTGAGCAAAGACTTCGTCTGCAACGTTTGCGGCACGTCGCATGCCGGGCTGCCGACCGACTGGGCTTTCACGCTGCCGGACGATGTGTGGGCGATACCGAGCGACTGCCGTGCCCAACACGCGACGTTCGACACGGACCTGTATCTGTTCGGCGATCGGCATTTCATACGCGGCTTGCTGGCGATCCGGTTTACCGAGATGACAGGGCGTTACGGGTGGGGAGTCTGGGTCGAGGAGTCCAGCTTTGCGCGCTACCTGCAACTGTACAGCTCGGACGGACCCACCGAGCCCAGATACCCTGGTCTTCTCGCAAACGCTCCGAAACCTTACGACTCGTCGCTGGCGAACGTGTGCTCGTCCAGTTTGAAGACATATAGGCTCGTCCGAGCGTGCACATGGCAGTTTATGCTTGCGGTGGAGCAGAGACGAGGCATGGATGCGCGAGAATACCATGAGTTGTTGGACATCAACGCCGGCCGAAACCAAACACTGACCTGACAGGACCAGCCGATGCTCGAAGCACCCGAAGTCGAGCCGCACATGCACCACAAGACCGGCCACAGCCTGGCCGACAAGATATTGGCTGTGACGGCGATCTTCCTCTCCGGCGTCTCCGTGTTCATCGCCGTGCATCACGGCCAGACGATGGAACGCCTGGTGGCAGCCAACTCCTGGCCGAACATCAGCTACAGCACCGGCAACACCACCGATTCCGGCACGCGCGACGACATCACGCTGACCTTGAAGAACACCGGCGTGGGGCCGGCGCGTATCGACAGTTTCGAACTGTTCTACAAGGGTGCGCCGATGAGCGGGCCCGTCGCGTTGATGAAAGCATGCTGTGCCAAGGATCACATGTCCTTCGGCGTCAGCACAGTCACCGACGAGGTTCTGCCGGCCCGCGAATCGATGAATTTCCTGACGCTTGCCAAGGATGTGAACCGGCCCGAAACATGGGACGCGTTGAATAGGGAACGCGCGGCGATCGAGGTGCGCGTGTGCTACTGTTCGGTATTCAACGAGTGCTGGGCGCGCGACACCACGAAGCGTAGGCCCGAGCAGGTGGCGGAATGCAAACCGTCGCAAGCTGTTACGTACGACTACCAGATGAGCCCCACGAAGTAGAGAGAAAGCAGTTCTTTTTGGAAAGAAGAACCAAAAAACCTTTGTCTCCTGTGTACCCGTCTGTCGAAGGGTCCGCGACAGCCGTAGCAAAAGCTGTTTGCTTCTTCTCGAAAAAGAAGCGCTTGCTTTCTTGACTCGACTTTTCAACCTCGCGCGCGGCCAGTCCCGCCTGCTGATCTCCGTCCCCCACGCCGGCACCCACCTGCCGCCCGAAATCGCCGCCTGTCTCAACCCCCTGGGCCGCAACCTGGTCGACACCGATTGGCACGTCGAGCGTCTTTACGACTTTGCCGCCGAGGCCGGCGCCACCTTGCTGGTCGCCACCCACGCGCGCACCGTGATCGACCTCAACCGCTCACCGGCGGGCGGCGCGCTCTACCCCGGCCAGGCGGAGACCACCGTCTGCCCCACCGAAAGCTTCGCCGGCGCGCCGCTATACGAGGTGCCGCCCACTCCGGGCGAGGTTGCCGCCAGGGTGCAGCGCTACTGGCAGCCGTACCACGACGCGCTTGCCGCCGAGTTGGACCGCCTGCGCGCATTGCACGGGGCGGCACACCTGCTGGACGCGCACTCCATCCGCAGCGCCATTCCCCGCCTGTTCGAGGGCACCCTGCCCGGCCTGAACTACGGAACCAACTCCGGCCGCTCGGCTGCCCCTGGCCTGGTAGCGCGCGCCATGGTGGCCACAGCAACGTCCGGCTTCAGCCAGGTACTGGACGGACGCTTCCGCGGTGGCTTCATCACCCGCCATTACGGGGCGCCTGGCGCTGGCGTCCACGCGATCCAGCTCGAGCTGTCGCAGCCCACCTACATGGACGAGGACCGGCCGAACCCGTTCAACCCGGCCCGGGCAAGCGCCTTGCAAACGGTGTTGCAGCGCCTGGTCAGCGTCTTATTCAACGCATAGCTGTCGCGATTTGAACACAACATCGGGAACGATTCATCTTTGCCGCGCTTTGGCGGAGCGTTAACCGGCGCCGGTCGCCGGCACCAACCCGGCCGCGGCGCCGAACCTAAGGACGTGAACACCATGATGAACTTCAAACGCTGGGGTGCGATCTCCACTATCCTGAGCGGCGTGATGCTGGCCGCCCCCGTGCTGACCGCCACCCCGGCCTTTGCCGGCCCGGACCAGCAGGCGACCGTCGACCACGCGCTGGGCACCCTGCAGGACCTGCGCCGCGACAAGGAGTTCGGCAACGCCCGCCAGCTTATGCAGACGGCTCGCGCGGTGATGATCGCGCCGCGCATCTTCAAGGCCGGCTTCTTCTTCGGCGGCGAGGGCGGCACCGCCCTGCTGATGGTCCGCGGCGCGCATGGCTGGAGCGATCCTGCCTTCTACACCATCGCCTCGGGCAGTTTCGGCCTGCAGATTGGCGCGCAGGAGAGCGAGCTGATCATGATCATCCGCTCCGACCGCGCGTTGCGGGCGGTGATGAGCAACCACTTCAAGTTCGGCGCTGACGCCGGCATCGCAGTGGCGACGCTCGGTTCGCAGGTTTCGGGTGCGACAACCACCAACGTGGGTGCCGACATCATCACCTGGGCGTCCTCCTCGGGCGCTTATGCCGGACTGTCGATCGAGGGCTCGGCGCTGGAGCCGCAGCATGACGCCGACACCAGCTACTATGGACGGCCGGTGAGCACGGCGGACATTGTGCTACGGCGCGGTGCGCGCAATCCGGCTGCCAGCCAGTTGGTGCGACTGCTTGACCAGCTAGGTTGATGCCAACGCCGCTTGCCTTGAACGCAAGGAACTTGGGGCTTCGCGGCACGGCCTGGTGACTGAGAATGAGCAACCGAAAGGGTTGCTATACGTTGGTATAGGGTGCGCCGCAGAAGCGCATACCAGTCTAGAGGATGCTATCACATGCCGAAGAACGCACATCACGAAGCTGCCGAGCACCACGAAAAGGCCGCAAAGTCGCATCGCACTGCTGCCGACCACCACGACAAGGGCGACCACGCCAAGGCGCACGAGCACGCGACCGAAGCGCACGGCCACTCCACCAAGGGGCACGAGGCGACCACCAAGGCTCACAGCAAGACCAAGGAACACGCTAAGAGCTAACGCTCGGCGTGTTACGAAAAAGGCGCCGGGAGAGATCCCGGCGCCTTTTTTTGTCCGTCCTGCGCGGCTCAGCGGCAGCGATAGGGGTGGTAGTAGCACCAGCCGGCTGGCCGGGGCCCTTCAACCACGCAGCCGGCGAGCGGGATGGACAGGGCGAGCAGGGTAAAGGTCGCGATGGCTCTGATCATGGTAGTCTCCGGTTACGAGGGCGGGCTGCCGCCATCCTATCCGGGGAACGTTCGCGTCGACTCACCGGTTGCTGTAACGTGTTGCAACCGTTGTAGGGTTGCGGCGCAGCGTGTCGCCGGCGCACCTGCGGCAGAGATGGGCCGATTTGCAAGCCTGCCGGTTGCCCGGCGCGTCCGGTGGTCCGGGACAGGATGCCTGGGCGCTTTTTTGGCTGGTGCCGGCGCGGCTGTAGTGCCAAGCTTTTTCCCTGACCAACGCTGTCCGGGACGCAATCGCATGTCGCCTGCCACCCAGATAATCCTCAGCGGCACGCTCACCTTCGGCGTTCCCCTGGCCTTGGCAGTGCGTGACCTGATCGCGACGCGGCGCTCCTCCGGCGGTGGCGGCGGCTGGGGGAGCGAACCGCCCGGGCCTGTGACACCCGGGCCCGCGGGCGGTGGAGACGGCTTGGCCATCCGGCCGTTGCCGCAATGCCTGATCGACGCGGCGACGATCCGGCCGGGCAAGGTGGTCCGGCAACTCGACCCCGTTCACTAGGCCTTCCCGTCCGCCGTGATGTTGTGGCCCGCTACCCTGTTCAGGACGAACCCTGCTGCCTGGCCGGAGCGTCCCTCCGCCGGCACGCAGCAGCGCCTGTGCAAGCGATACCTTCGGCAGACCGGCTGGAAGATCGGCGAGCCGGCGATGTGGCTGCAGGTGCGGATCAGCGCGCTGAAGGACGGTCTGTGGCTGTACCTGGTGATCCAGGGCACCCATACGACGGGTCTGCCGCTGGTGATCAAGGACACCATGGAGAAGAACACCAACAGGCTGATCGTGGGTATCCTGACCGAGGACCATATTGCACCAGACGTCGCAGCCGAAGCCGAAAAATACAACCTGTTCCTGATCCGACCGCGAGAGTTCGACACGGTAGAAGCGAGAATGCGGGCAGCCTATGCCGCCAAGCGCGCCAGCGAAGCCGCACTTGCCGATGCTGTCAGCCAAGTGGCTGGCGCCCACAGTGTCTGACGGGCGCTTGTAGCTGACACAGCTTTGAAGTGGCGATGCCAATCCACTCTCGAAGCTAAGCAAAAAAACAAAACCTACTTTTTTGAAAAGAAGCAGCGAAAAACGTTTGGTCCTGCTGTCGCGGAGGTATCTGCAACACGCGCGCAAGGGAACACGAGTTTGCCTTGCCGGTCACCAGCCGAGATCCCGGGGCCGGTGGTTTTAACGCGTCCGCCGGGTGTGCCGTATCGAGACGTGCGGTTTCAGCTTCCCGCGACAGCGCCGACAAAAGCTTTTTGCTTCTTTTTCTCGGAAAAGAAGACGTTGCTTCTTGCTTTCCAATACCTCAAGCCTCGTTCCTGTCGCATTCCTGCCGTCGAACGTGCATGTCGACCAACGCATCCACACCCTTAGCCGGCAACGGGCCAGCCGCACATATCGCGTCAGCGTTCTGCCGCAACCACCTGTACCTGGCTGCATCGCGCGCGTCGTCGTGCGGCGTGCTCCTGGTCCCACCCGCTTGCGCAAGCAGCGCTGCCCGGCACACCTTTTCCCATCCCGTGTCGTTGTGCCGGCTCAAATCGTTCACCACCGCGAACCGGTCGATCGTGCCGACGAGCAGCGCCTCGTTCACGCGCGAGACCTCGAACGGATGCGCTTCGTCCACCTTCACGTAGAGCATCGGCCGCCCGCCGTAGCCATGCACGGCGGCCGCCAGGTTCTGCACCTCGTCAGGCGCCAGCGCGCCGTCGCCGACGCGGTAGACGAAGATCTTATCGGACGTGGCCAGGTCTTCTAGAAACTTGTCGCGCAGGAAAACCAGCGCACGATGGTATTTGGCACGCGCCTGCTCCTCGGAATGCTCCGCGTAGCTCAGGCCGGTATGTGCCGCGAACATCCCGTATTTCTCCTGGATCGCGTTCCAGTCCCTGGGGCCGTCCCGGCGCATGCGGAGCCGGGTAACATCGTCGATCGCGTCGAACCTGTTCTTCAAGCCGAGAAGAAGAGGAGCAGGTTGGATTGAGCACCACCGGAGAAAACTGACCGATTCAAAGTCAGAGCGGCGCTGGAACAGGCCGAACTCGCAACCATAGGACCGGTTTTTGGCGAAGGAACCACCGCCCATGCTTTCGTAACGGCTTACCACCTGTTTCAGGCTGAGCGCCTGACAAGCCTGATTCCTCGGCTCGGCGACTGGCTTGCTGAGGTTCTCCGTTGTCGGAATGGTCTCCTCCATGAAGTTTTTGCGCAACGCCTAGGCCCGGTAGCCCAGCGCCGCCATGGACTTGCCGCACACTGCGACGAAGTGCGCCTTCTGCGCATCCGTCCAGGTCGTGTCGGCCAGCGTCAGCCGCTTGGTCCAGTCGTGCTTAGATTGCTGCTCCACGCGCCGCTCGGTAAAGAAAGCCGCGAGGCGGGACGCGAGGTTTGGTCGTCCCAGGTACTCGGCGATGCAAGCGCCCGCCGCCTGCGGTTTGTTGGTGAGGTCGAACTGGTCCACCACCAGCAGCTCCGGCCGTTCGGCCACCATCTGCGTGGCGGCGTCCACCACGTGCACCCAGGACTGGCACGCGTTCTCGAACGACGCGCCGAATTTGCTGCGAAACGAGTTGACAACCTCGATGCCGTTGCGTTGTAACAACAGCACCCTCGCTGCGGGGAACGCACCGTAGATCAGGTCGCAACCGCGGATCGCCTCGGCGCCGGGCGTCTTGTCGACGAAGCCGTGGCCGCCATACGCCTTGGCGTAGAACGCGCGCAGGTAGTCCTGGAAACTCTCGCGCAGCAGCCTTGTGTCGAGGTCACCGGCCAGCACGCCGGGATGCTGCCGGAACTCCGTCGTGTAAGTGTAGAACTGATGCAGCATGCGCTGGAATACCGGCACCACGTGGCTTTCCCCGCGGCCTTTCAGGCCTACGACTTCGCGCATCGCGTAGTAGGTGATCGACGTTCCCGACCGTGGTGAGCCGAGGATGAATACGTTGAGGCCGTCCGTCACGTGCGCCACTCCATGCCCCGGCTTACCTCCTGACGCTGACGCGGACAATGCTCTGGCAGAACAGAAGCTTGCGCTCTAAGCTGGCTAGTCTTGAGAGGTTACGAAGCCGTCTGCATGGTGTCTCTGGTCTGCCGATCGGCGGAGGGGCGCGTTGGCTGCCTCCAGGGTGCCAGCTACCTAGCTGCACAGCCGGCTGCGTCAGGTTCAGGATCAGGATGAATGGCCGACCAGCAAGACAACGCGACCCCGACCGAAGGCGGTGACGACCCGCAGGCCGAGTACGACGAGATCGCCTACCTCGCCGCCTTCCCGCGCATCGCCGAACAGATCCGTAACGGCGCGCTGAAGTCGGGCCTGGAGCACTACACGCGCCGCGGCGCCGCCGAGGGCCGCCTCGCCCAGCCGCGCTACAAAAAGGCCTTGGCCGAGCAGGCCCTGCTGACCCGGCTGGCGACCCCGCAACGGACTGACCCCGCCGCCAGCGTCTCCGCCCCAAGCCTCTCAGCCGTCAACCTCCCCGCGGCCGCCGCCGCGCCAGCCCAGGCGGGCGCCCCCGGCCGCGTCCCCGGCGGCGCGGACGTGCTGCTGGTTTCCCAGAGCGGCACCTGCCTGGCGATCGGCTGGGTGGACGACCGCGCCATCCCGCTGCGCGGGGTCACCATCGCTTTTCCCGACGGGCATCTCGCCTCCAGCAGCCAGGTGGCCCGCTGCCGGCGTGCGGACGCGGAAGCCATCACCGGCTGCCCACCCGGCCACCTGCTCGGTTTCGTGGCGCTGGTCGAGCTCGGCCAGGGCCAGCTGCCGCCACCGGGCGCCGCGTTGCTGCTGGACTGTGCCGGGCGCATGGTCAGCCACACGCCCAGGCTCAACCTGCTCGAGCCGGCCGCCCTGCGAGACGCCGCGTTCGAGTACCTGCACGCCGCCGCCTACGCCGGCAACCCGGCCGTGGAGTCCTTCCGCCAGCTGCAGAACGGCTTCGGCGAGGGGCTGCTGCGGCTCAACGCCGCGCTCTCCGCCCGCATCACCGCGGCGGCCCACGTCGAACGCCACGGCAACCACGCGCGCGCCTTTCGCGCCTCGGTCGTCGTCTGCCTGTTCGGCAAGCCGGAATACCTGTTCCTGCAGGCCGCACTTTTCTCCACCGGCCCGGGGGCGGCCGACTACGAGTACGTCTACGTCAGCAACAGCCCCGAACTTACCGAAGAGCTGCAGCGCGAGGCCCGCCTGGCAGCCCGGCTCTATGGTTTGGCGCTGACCATGATCTACCTGCCCGGCAACGCCGGCTTCGGGGCGGCCAACAACCTGGCCGTCCGCCACGCCGCCAGCGCACGCGTGCTGATCACGAACCCGGACGTCTTCCCGCGCGACCCCGGCTGGGCTGCCCGTCACGCAGCCCTGGTGGACGGCCTGCCCGCCGAGCAGACCCGCCTGTTCGGCGCGCCACTGTTCTACGACGACGGCGCGCTGATGCATGCGGGCATGTTCTTCGAGGCAGATGTCGGCCTGTCCGTCCGCCCGGACGGCATCGAACGGGTGGAGCTGTTACGTGTGGACCACTACGGCAAGGGCGCGCCGCCGGACACGGCCGCCTTCCTGCGCTCCCGCCCGGTCCCGGCGGTAACCGGCGCATTCATGTCCGTCGACCGCGACTGGTTCGAGAGTCTCGGCGGCTTCTCCGAGGAGTACGTTTTCGGCCACTACGAGGATGCCGATCTATGCCTAAAGAGTTGGCAGGCCGGCGGGCCGGTCTGGCTGCACGACTTTCCGCTCTGGCACATGGAGGGCAAGGGCTCCACCCGCCGCCCAGCGCATGAGGGCGGATCGGTGATCAACCGCTGGCACTTCACCCGGCTCTGGGCGGACGTGGTGCGCGACGGCTTTGCCGGCCCTACCCCCGCCCGGATCGCGATCGATGGCGGCGACCGCGCCTTCCCGGGTGCCGGCGCACCGGCGGACATCGCTGCCAGGCCCGGGCGATGAGCCGCGCCAGGCCGGCCGTCGTCGTAAAGCCGCCCGTTGTGCCGGCGGTCCAGGCCGGGCCGACGATCCTGCTGATCAGCCTGTTTCACCCCGAGCTGGTCCGCGGAGGCGCGCAGCAGGTCGCCTACGAACTGTTCCAGGGCTTGCGCGCGCGCGGCGGCTGCCACCCGGTGTTCCTCGCGACCATCGATAACAAATACCCGGCCCTCTACAAATCCGGCGCCCGCATCACCGGCTTCGACGGCCGGCCGGACGAGTACCTCTACCTCTCGCGCGACTACGACTACTGGTGGCACAAGACCGGCTCGCCGCTGCTGCACGAGGCGCTGGAAACGTTTCTGCTGCAGATCCGCCCGGACATCGTGCACGTGCACCATTTTCTCACGCTCGGCATCGACGTGCTCACCCTGATCCGCCGCGTGCTGCCGGACTGCCGGCTGGTGTTCACCTTCCACGAGTTCATGGGCATCTGTGCGGCAGACGGCCACATGGTCCGCCGCACCGACCGCTCGCTGTGCACCCACGCCAGCCAGGTGCGCTGCCACCAGTGTTTTCCGGACCGCTCGCCCGAGCAGTTCCTGCTGCGCAAGCTCTGGTTCGCCCGGCATTTCGACCAGGTGGACGCGTTCACCGCGCCCGGCCGCTTCATGCTGGACCAGTACGTGCGCTGGGGCATTCCGGCCGGCAAGATCAGCCACGTCACCAACGGCCAGCACAACTACGCCGAGGCCGGGCGACTGCCGCCTGCCAGCGTGGGCCGCAACCGCTTCGGCTTCTTCGGCCAGTACGTGGACGTGAAGGGCGTTCAGGTGATCCTGCGTGCCGTCGCCTTGCTGCGCGCAGAGGGGTTCACCGACTTTGCGGTGGACCTGAACGGCGACAACATCGTCTACGCCACGCCTGCGCGCCGCGAGGAGTTCGAGAGCTTCTTCGCCGAGGAGAACGCACGTCCCGTCGAACAGCGCATCGTCACCGACCGCGGCTCCTACGAAGTCTCGCAGTTGCCCAGCCGGATGTCGCGGATCGATTGGTGCATCGTGCCCTCCATCTGGTGGGAGAGCTTCGGGCTGGTGGTCTCCGAAGCGTGGATGTTCGGCCGCCCGGTGATCTGCAGCGACGTGGGCGGGCTCGCCGAACGCAATTTGCACGACGTGTTCGCCCTGCATTTTGCGATGGGGGACCACCGGGCGCTGGCGGAGACGATCCGGCGGTGCTGCACCGAAGTTGGGTTGTGGGACCGGCTGGCGGCGAGCGTGCCGGCACCGCCGTCGCGGGAGGAGATGGTGGAGGGGTACCTTGGGGTTTATGGAAGCAAGCAAGCGGTTCTGTTTTGACTGACCGTTTGAGAAATCGCCCCGGCGGCTATCCGACGCGGTGTTAGCAACCAACAACGTGCTTCTCGCGAGCCGCTAAGAACATGCTTTGCACGACGCTCCGATGCTCATGGCCACTAGAGGGTCATCGCGGCGGCTCGGACCGATGGCGCCGCCGAGGCGATCCGCTCCGGAGCACGACAAAACACGTTTGTCTCCGCTGTCGTGCGCTCGCCGGAGAAAACCGCGACAGCCGCAATAAAAGCTTTTGCTACTTTTCTCGAGAAAGAAGCGCCTGCTTTCTCAAGGCATCCCAAACGCGTACAGCCTCCCGCCCGAAGACGGCAGGTTGTTCGTGCCCCAATACACCACGCCATCATAGATCGCCGGCCCGCAGGTAATCGACGTGCCCGCGTTGGCGAAGCTCCATAGCACCGCGCCGTTGCTCGCATCCATTGCGACCATGTTGCCGCCGGTGTCGCCGCCGAACACCACGCCGTCGGCGACGCTGACAGCACCCTCCGCCCCGGCCGGAGTGGCAGTCGTGTATTGCGCGAAGCCCGGTGCGGCCGTCTGCCACTGCACCGCGCCGGTGGCGGTGTTCAGCGCCGACCAGGATCCGCCGGTCGCCATCTTCCCCGACGGATATAGCGTGTATGGCAACCCGTTCGCATCGTTCTCGGCGACGTAGACGTTGTTGGCGTCCACCGCGGAGCCGAAGAGGATGCCGCCGCGCACGCCACCCGGCGCAGGCGTTGTCTTCCAGACGATCGCTCCGTTGCGCGGGTTGAGCGCCCAGTAGGTGCCGCTCTTTTGCCCGGCGCCGACGAGCTGCGTGGTGGTCCCGTTCGCGGTCACGCTCAGCAGGTTGGGTGCCGAGCCGAAATCATAGTCGTGGCCGGTGGGCACGGGACAGGGCTGGGCCGGCGTGCTGCTGCCGCAGTTGGACGTGTAGGTGTCGATGCCTTCAAGCCGGCGGCCCCATCTGACCGCGCCGGTCTTAACGTCGAGCGCCACCACCGAATCCACGTAGTCGTTGGGTCCAACGCAGGCCAGTCGCCCGGCATGTGTTGCCGCCGCCAAGCAGGCAGTGACCGATTGCGGCAGCGTGTAGTTGTTGCCGGTGGCCACGTAGATCAGGCCAAGGCTGTCGAAGATGGGAAAGCCGCTTCCCCAGATTGCCCCGCCGGTGAAGCCCTGCGGCACCATGAAGCTTTGCCATTTGAACTGCCCGGTGGCGGCGTCCAGCGCGGTGACGCTGCCGCGGAAGCTCGGCACGTAGCTGGCCGATTGCGTGACGGCGTATTCTTCGCTGGACGATGTGCCGATGTAGACGGTGCCGTCATGCACCACCGGGCTCGCCGTCAGCATCAGCCAAGGGTTCTTCTGCGCGCCCTGGTCCACGTCGGTCTTCCAGACCATGTTGCCGGTCGCTCTGTCCACGCCCACCACAATGCCGGACCGCCGGTCCGCCAGGATGATCAGGCTGCCGAAAATGGCCGGACTGCTGCGCGATTCCGACGAGGTCTGTCCGGTGTAGGACGACATCCAGCGCATCCAGACCTGCTTGCCGGTGCGGGCGGACAGCGCGTAGACGCCGCCCCAGTCGTCATCGAAGTAAACCACGCCGGCAAACAAGGTGGGCGTGGACGCAATGTTGCCGGCCGAGGTGAACGACCATTTCGCCACCAGCTTGCCCACCGTCGCCGGGCTGATGATCGTCTCGAAGGGGGCTTGGCGCTGGTTGCCGGAAAGCAGGCCTCCCCAGCCTGGCCAGCCTTCGGTCCAAGCAGCGCGGGCTGCGGACGCACCCAGCACCGCCAGTATCAGGCCGGCAAACAGCCGTTTGGGGAAAGACAAATCGACCTCCGGGAGGCTCGACGACGTTCTGCACGCGCGGGCGTCCTGGCCGCAAATCATCACATCGAGAACGAGCAAAACAGCCGCGCCCACCCAGGCCACACGGGTGCGGCAGGTCATTAGAAATAGGTAAATTTACGGTTGCGTGACGAAACGGGACGTTGTATCACAGAATTGTGAGCAACGCTGGGTTGCAGGTCAACGCCTGGTACTCGCTCATCAGCAGGACCACTTCCAAGTCGAAGGAGTTTTGAAGCCGGCCGCTCATCGCAGCTCAGGATTTCAAATGATCAAGTCTTTTCACAGCATCATATTGTCTGCAGTGCTGTCCGTGGCGGTCACTGGGGCGGCGGCATCGCCCGTCGTCTACAGTTTCAGTGCCACGGTCACGCAATCCAAAGGCGGCCCCGCGAAAGGCACGGTCCTGCCGGTGACTATCACGCTGGACAACAGCTACCCGGCCGACGCCAACGGTGCCGACCCCAGGCACGAGGCAACCTACAGCGGCGGTTCCGCCACCGCGTCCGGAAGCTCGCCCATCCTGTCGGCCGTGATCGGGAACATCAGCTTCCACGGCTGGTACGACGTGGTGCACATCGAAAAAAACTTCGACGGCAGGTCCGAAGTCTCGATCCAGTCAACTGTGCCGCAATACGGCCTGTCGTTCACCATGGTCATGACCACGACGGTGAAGGGCGTGGTGCACTCCATCGCTATTCCGCGCACGTTGTTTCCGGCTAATTTCCAAACGCACACGGTCTCGGTTTACGTCTCGCCTGCGGATCGTTTTGGCGGGACGGTCAAGTAGGAAAGCAAGCAGTTCTTTTTTGAAAAAAGAGCCAGTGAACTCTTGTAATCTGGGTTTTGCGCTCGCGGCGAAGTCCGCGACAGCCGTGACGGAAGCTTTTTGCTTCTTTTCTCGAAAGAGAAAGCCTGCTTTCCTTTTAAAACCCAAACATATGATCCAGCGAAAACCCGCCACGCCCATCATCCAGCCCGTGATACCCGAACAGCCGGCACGTCACGTCGCGCACCAGCACGTAGCCTCCCTCGCCTGCACGCTGCACCGCCGCCTCCCCGAACACCTCGTGCGGCCGCACGATCGCCGATCCTGAGCACGCGACCCGCAGGCTTCGTGTCTCGATCGCAGCGCCGGTGCTGTCCACCAATTGCAGTTCGGTGGTCGAGACCGCATGCCAGGACGCGCTGGCCGGATAGATCAGCACCGCGAAACTTCGCCGGTGGCCGATACCCAGCTTGAGGAACAGCCGTGTGGTCAGCCCAGGCGGCGGCCCGCTGTAGGATTGCGGCTCGTCGCGGTAGGTCATCGCCGTGTTGAAGATGTGCGCGCCGAAACTGGTGTCCGCCGCGTGGCCGCTGGTGCGGTGTTCGTAACGGAACAGCCCGTGCATCCAGCCATCCGCCTGCCCGCCGTCGCGAAAGTCGTAGACCAGCTCGGCATGCCCCACCTCGGCGCCGAACTCGGCCAGGTCCACCGCCAGGTCGTAACGTCGTGGCAGGTTACCCAGGAAACGCTGTGCGGCGAGCCTGCCGTCGGCAGCGAACACGTCCAGGCGGATCGGCAGGCTGTCCTGCCACTCCGCCATCGGATTCGGCTGGACGATGCTGCGGAACTCCGCCGGCGGCAGGATAGGGAACGGCAGCAGGTAGCCGCGGCCCAGCAGGTTGGAGAGGGTGGGAATGCCAGGATCGGGGCGCAGATCGGCACGTTCCACGTTCACGTGGGCGATGCGCGTGTGGCCGTGACGCAGGATCTCGTAGCGGGGGCGGACCACGTGGCGGCCGGTACGTAGCTCGATCTGCGCGGGCCAGTGCACGCCTGGCAGCAGGTCGGCCACGTCCACCGCCATGCTGGCGAAAGGCGGCACCTCGCGGTCCAGCGCGACCGGATGCTCGGCACCCATCTGGTCGAGCGTGATCGCACCCGCTGGGATGGGGGCGGCGTGGCTGTTCTGCACCCACAGCAGCACCTGCTCGTCTGTGTTGGGCGCGGGCAGTCCGGCGTAGCGGTCGGACGGCCAGGCGTTGGCGTCGTGCGTCACGGACAGCCCCAGGTCAGGCCCCTCGCACGCTTCGCTGCGGTAGATGTCGAGCGCGTATTTCACCACGTCGTGGCCGGCCACTCCGATCGCGTGGATGAACAGCTGGCCGGCGAACTCCGGCAGGTCGAAACGCGCGCGCACCTCGCGGCTGTCGATGGAAAACGCGCCGGCGCCGTCCGCCAGCACCTGCTCCCAGGTGGCCAGCACGGCCCCGTCGGCACCGAACAGCCGCAGCCACAGCCGGACCCCGCGCGCGCCGTAGCCCGCCCAGTAGTTGGCGCTGACCAGGCGCGTGGAGGTGCCGCCGGCGTCGCGAAAAAAGGCGTGGTTGGTGGCGAAGTTCAGCCGGTCCAGGTAGGCGCGCGCGGTCAGCATCTCTGCAGGCAGGCGCGAGGAGTCCAGCGAACGCACGCGCAGGCCGGGCGGGCAAAGCGGCGCGATGCGCTGCTCGGTGCGCTGGGTGTCGAAGCCGGCGATCAGCAGGGTGGGGGCGGCGCAGCGCGGCAGGTCGGTGAGCGGGCGCGCGGCGATACCGGCGAGCGACTGACCAAGGGCGCTGACGTCCTGCACGTAGAGCTCGGCAGGCGCCGGCATGTCCGGGTGCAGCGCGTAGAGTGCCGCGGCGACGCCGTCCGGGTCGAACACGGCGAGCGGGCCGGCTGCGCGCAGGTCGGCGGCGAGGTGCGCGATGGCTTCGGCGGCCAGGGGGTGGACCAGCGCCTTGTAGAGGACGTTGCCGCCGCGTTTGGCGTCGAAGGTCTGGATGTTCAGCATGGGTGCCCTTGAAGGAAGGAAGGCCTTCTTTTTCGAGAAAAAGAAGCAAAAAGCTTTTGTCAGCGCTGTCGCGGAGTCTCCGGAGACGAATACCCAGGGAACAAAAGTTTTTTGGTTCATTTTTTCAAAAAAGAACCGCTGCTTACCCGATGTTCAACCGACGCCTTACCTCCGCGCCGGCTTCCGCCGTGTCGTCGACTGGCCCTGTCTGCCACGTCTCGAGCCGCCCTGCGAACCGCCTGACCCGCCCCGTGCCGAGTAACGCGCCCAGAAACCGCCCGATCCGTGCCGAGCGTCCCGGCAGCTCCGCCAGCAGCACCGGCGCGGAGGTGGCGACGGCTTCGGACACCATGGATATGCTGTCCACGGTGACGACGATGGCGTCGGCCAATGCCAGCAGCCCGAAATACGGGTTTTCGCCCTGCATGTCCCATACCCAGGCGCCGTGCGGCGTCAGGGTTTGGTGGAGGATGTCGCGCACCGCCGGCGACGTGCGGCGGGAGGCGGTCAGCGCCAGGCCGGGGCCGTCGTGCTGCATCATGGCGGCGAGCTGGCCGGCGAGCTGCGCGCCCTGCTCGGCCTCAAGCCGGAAGCGGCCGTTGCTACCCCCGACGAGCACGCTGACCAGCGGGCGCTTCAGGTGGGCCAGGCGCGGGGCCCAGACCTCGCGGGCTGCGGCCAGGCGCGCCGGCGTGGCGCGGTGCAACGCCGTGCGGGTGACGATGACGTTGGGGCCGGCGATGCCGTCGTGCTGGTTGGCGACGACCAGGTCGAAGTGACGCAGGCTGAGGCGGGGGTTCTGCACCTGCACCACGGTCGAGCCGTGCCGGTGGCAGGCGGCGCCGACCGCGCCTGCCGTGCCGCCTGCCGTGAACAGGATGCCGGGAGGCGGGGCTGGCAGGCCCACCGCGTGCAATGGCGCCGGCCAGGTGGCTGCAGGGAGCCAGGACCACGGCCGGCGCGGGTGGAGGTCGAGTATGTCGGGTGAGAGGCCGGCGGCTTCGGCCAGGCCCAGCGCCTGGGCTTGCAGGCCGGCGTAGGGCTCGCTGAGGATCCGGCTGTCGGGCGGCATGGGCGGGGTTATGGTCCGCGGGAGCGATTGGGGAAAGACGTCGGCGCGCGGAGTCGGGTTATACCTGGCCTGCATCATCGGCAGGCGGCCGGCGAAGGAGGCCGGCAATACTGGCGCCAAGCAGGCAACGATTGGCGAGTTCTTGCGCGGTGTTTCCTGGATGGCGGGCCGGTTGCCATCCGAGCGAAGTATCACCGCCAAGGGCACCAACAACACAAAGGCGCTCCTGGAAACGCGCGACTATTGTGGTGGGCGAGGTTACTCTGCCTGTCCTGTTCAGCCTTTTGGTGGTGTCTCTTGCTCGGCCAGGGTGAGCCGCTGACCGCCCGCAACCCACAGCTTGCCCAGAGTGGTTCCTGCCATGCGGCGAGTTCGCATCACTGCGTATCCCCGACCTCGAGGACTGTTCTGGCAAGATACGGCCTTGCGATGGTGACGAGGTGTGTCTGTTGCCTTCTGGTGTGTTTCGTGGCGGTCGTTCGCTTGGCTTGGACAGCGGGAACACGTCCGGCAGCTCACGTTCTGCAGCACGTCAGTTGCGAAAGTGGACGGTAGAGTCAGGTGCGAGAAAAACCGAAATGGTGGTCGTAGAGAGGCAGTTTTAGCGAGGTGTCGCTTGCAGTTCGACCGCGAGTTGTCCTGGCGCTTCGGCAAATTTTCTTCTCTTGCTGGTCACCTTTGCTTCCCCGAAAACTCTAATGTCCGTTTGAAAGCCGGCTGGTGCGTCAGCAAGCGTAGTCTTTGCGCATCGGAACTGAGTGGCCTTCATGGCCATGAGTACCGGAGCACGGGACACCACGTCAGATGGCCACCAGGACGAATTTGCAAAACGGAACCCAAACCATCGGTCCTTGGCGGCTTGCGACAAACCGTACTCACCGCAAAGTCAAGTCGGCACAGATGCGGCACTACCACCACCAAACAGTAGCCACGTAGGCCTATCTCGAAAAGCGAGCGCGACATCTCTGTCCCTTCTTGGTGTCCGTGGTGCTCTTGATGGTGATCTTCCGTGTCAGCTACGCGGCGCGGTTTGCCGTTGTCCTCCGAGAGCCCTACGTTTTGCACGATAGGCCAGACGCAAGGCAGTTACAGGCCAACAACGTCTTTCCCGCACGCCATGTTGTGTCAAAGCGCTTTGAATGACCTGCCACACCCCATCTTGCCGCAACCAATTCTGCCGTCAGCCCCGATTTACCTTGACTTTTACCACCTGACTCCCAATTATGCTGCGGCGCGGCAAAAACGCGACCGTTCGCTTCCAGAGCCTGGCCGGTTTCCGTTCGTCTGACTAATCGCGCCGGCTTGCGGTCCTGCCGACCGCTGTTCCGTTGCCTCACAGGGGCCGCGGCTCAAGAAAGCTTCTCATCACCCAATGACCGAATTTTCCGAACTCGGCCTGGCAGCCCCGCTGCTCAAGGCCCTGACCGCTGCTGGCTACACAACCCCCACGCCCATTCAGTCGCAGGCCATCCCGCACGCGCTCAGCGGCACCGACCTGCTCGGCATTGCCCAGACCGGCACTGGCAAGACGGCCGCCTTCGCGCTGCCCATCATCCAGCGCCTGATGGCCACACCACGCCCCTACGAGCGCCGTGCCACCCGCTGCCTGGTCCTCGCCCCCACCCGCGAGCTGGCCGCCCAGATCGCCGAGAGCTTCCGCACCTACGGCCGCCAGACCAGCGTCCGCGTGGCACTCATCTTCGGCGGCGTGCCGAAGGGCCGCCAGATCACCCAGCTCGCCAACGGCGTGGACGTCATCGTCGCCACCCCAGGCCGCCTGCTGGACCTGTTCGCCGAGCACCACGTCCGCCTCGACCGCACCGAGATCCTGGTGCTTGACGAAGCCGACCACATGCTCGACCTGGGTTTCGTCATCCCCATCAAGCGCATCGCCCGCGAGATCCCCGCCCAGCGCCAGACACTGTTCTTCTCGGCCACCATGCCGAAGGAGATCCAGGTCCTGGCCGACGCCATGCTGAAGAACCCGGTGCGCGTCTCCGTCACCCCGGTTGCGACCACCGCCGAGCGCATCGACCAGAGCGTCGTGTTCGTCAACCAATCCGAAAAGCGCGCGGTGCTCACCCGCATGTTGCGTGCGCCCGACATGGGCCGCACGCTGGTTTTCGCCCGCACCAAGCACGGCGCGGACCGCATCGTGCAGCACCTCAACGCTGCCGGCCTCAGCGCCAACGCCATCCACGGCAACAAGAGCCAGGGCCAGCGGGAACGCGCACTTGCAGACTTCAAGAAGGGCTCGGTGCCCGTGCTGATCGCCACCGACATCGCCGCCCGCGGCATCGACGTGGACGGCGTCACCCACGTGATCAACTTCGACCTGCCGGACGTGCCGGAGGCCTATGTGCACCGTATCGGCCGCACCGCGCGCGCGGGTGCGACGGGACGGGCGATCAGCCTGTGTGACGACGCAGAGCGGTCGCAGCTGAAGGGCATCGAGAAGCTTATCAGGGCTCGGCTGCCGATTGCCGCGTAAGCAAGCAAGCAGTTCTTTTTCGGAAAAAACCAAAAAACTTTTGCTCCCTGTCGGGTCTTTCTCGCGGACGGCGCGACAGCGGATCAAAAGTTTTTTTGCTTCTTTTTTTTCAAAAAAAGAAGGCCTTGCTTGCTTGCCCTGACTGCACCAACCCCCACCGACAGGCCGGTATCCACCCACCCCCCGCGCCGCCGCAGCAACCACGGCCGCCCACCACGCACCGCCGCCCGCACCACCCGCCACGCTGCCTCGTCTGCCAGGCGCCTAACCTCCGCCGAGTCGTGCGCCTCGGCCACGCGCGCAATCACCGCCAGCACCCGATCCAAAGTCGCCGCGTCCGGCACCGGCGCCCGATGGCTCAGATGCCTCACCGCCACCACCGCCGCGTCTTGCGCCGCCTCCCCGAACCAGGGCGCGTAAGCTTCCGCCAACACCGTTGTCGCACACGACAGCATTTGCTCGGCCAACCGGTGTGTCGCACTGCCGGCGTGCGCCCGATACAGCGTCAGCACCTCGTCCAGCCGCGCGCCATCGCTGATTCGCAACAGCCGAAGGTACAGGTCGAAATCATCGGCCGGTTCTGCTGCCTCCCGCAGCACCGGCCCGTCTGCGGCCAAAGTCATCAGCGCGTCCCGCCGAAACATCACTGACGACCAGGTCAGCGCGTTGCCTAGGTGCAGCAGCATGCGCAACCCGGCACTCCCCACCCGCACCGGCTGTCCGGCATCGCTGATGACGCCATCCGCCAAAATACGAACCGCGGTGCCGACGAACGCCACCGCCGCATGCCGGTCCAGGAAATCCGCCTGCGCCTGCAGCCGTCCCGGCAAGCTGATGTCGTCATGATCCAGCACCGCCACGTAGGTGCCGCGGCAAAGCGCCAACCCTGCGTTGCGGCCGCCTGCGATGCCGCGTGGTGCCTCGTGCCGCAGCACCCGCAGCCGAGGATCGCGTACCGCCGCCAGCATCGCCGGCGTCGCGTCCGTCGAGCCGTCGTCGACCACCACCAGCTCGAAATCGGTCATCGTTTGCGCGAACACGCTGGCCAGGCTCTCGCCGATCCACGCGGCGCCGTTGCGCGTCGTCATCAGCACGCTGACGCGCGGTGCGCTCACGCCGCCTCGCCGGCGCACACGCCGCTGGCCCACGCCCACTGGAAATTGTAGCCGCCCAGCCAGCCGGTCACGTCCACCGCCTCGCCCACCGCGAACAACCCGGGCACACGCCGCGCTTCCATCGTGCGTTGCGACAGCGCCGCCGTGTCGATGCCACCGAGCGTCACCTCCGCTTTGGCGTACCCCTCGGTGCCGGACGGGTTCAGCCGCCAGCAGCGCACCACCGCCTCCAGCGCAGCCAGCGCCCGGTCGGGGATGTCGCCCATCGTCCCGTCCGCGTGCTCCGCCGGCAGGAACGCGTCGGCCAACCGCTGCGGCAGCATCTCGCCCAGCGCCCCGCGCAACCCGCTCTTCGGCCGCGCCCGCTTGCGCGCCTGAAGCACGCCCTCCTGCGTCCCGGGTGCCAGGTCGATCTCCACCGTCTCACCCTCCCGCCAGGCCGAGCTCACCTGCAGGATCGCCGGTCCGGACAGGCCGCGATGGGTCACCACCATGCCCTCCTCGAAGCTCGCCTTGCCGCAGCGCGCCACCACCCGCGTGGACACGCCGGCCAGGGTTTGCGTCCGCGCCAGCACCTCGTCCGCCAAGGTGAACCCGACCAGGCCGGGGCGCGGCGCGACCACCGACAGCCCGAATCGCTCCGCCAGCCGATATGCCAGCCCGCTCGCCCCAATCTTCGGAATCGACAGCCCCCCTGTCGCCAGGACCAGCGACTGCGCCTCGATCGGCCCGCACTCCGTCTCTACCCGGAAAGCCTCTCCGCGCGAGACTTCGCCCACGCGCTGCTGCAGCCGCACCTCGGCGCCCGCCGACGCGCACTCGGCCAGCAGCATGTCCACGATCGCCCGCGCCGAGCCGTCGCAGAACAGCTGCCCTAGCGTCTTCTCGTGCCAGGCGATGCCGTGCCGCTCCACCATTTCCAGAAAATCCGCCGCCGTGTAGCGCGCCAGCGCCGAGCGGCAGAAATGCGGGTTGGCCGAGAAGAACCGTTCCGGCACGCAGTGTAAATTGGTGAAGTTGCAGCGCCCGCCGCCGGAAATCAGGATCTTCTCGCCGGCGCGCTTCGCGTGGTCCAGCACCAGCACGCGCCTGCCGCGATGCCCTGCGGTGAGCGCGCACATCAGGCCGGCGGCGCCTGCGCCTAGGATGAGGACGTCTATTTTTTCCAAAGCACTCGCCTGAAGAAGAAAGGAATGTCGACGGCCTTCGACGTCAGTAAGAAAAGCAAGACCTTCTTTTTTGAAAAAAAGAAGCAAAAAACTTTTGGTCCTGCTGTCGCGGAGGTTTCTGCAGCGTGCACTAAGGAACAAAAACTTTTTTTTGGTTCTTTTTTTCAAAAAAGAACTGCTTGCTTGCTTAAAACCACCCGACCCGCGCCCGCTTTCCACCAGCATGGACACCGCCCCTTCGCTCGACCGCGCTCTCGCCCAGTCAGCCGTGGACGCCGGCGCCCACGCCTACTTCGCCGCCCGCCGCGCCCGCGTGGACCCGTTCGTCACCGACCACTTCTCACTGCGTGGCACGCTGAAGCTGCACCGCGCCGCGCTCGGCTGGGACATACTCAAGGCGCCCGCCAACCTCTCTCTCGCCGTCCCGCAGGTCGCCATGCACCTGGGCGCCAAGGCGGCAGACCGTCTCGGCGCACCCCGCACCGCGCAAGCCATGCGCCGGCCTATCATCCTGAAAACCGCCGTAGCCCGCCAGATCGAGTGGCTGATCCACACCGAACTGCTCGTGCTGCCCTACAGCCAGCCTGGCCGCGACAGTAGCCGCGACGCGCTGTCCGAAGCCATTCTCGTCCAGCCCGCCCTGCAGGACGCCATGCAGGCGGCGCTGGCCGAGATCGGCCCGCACAGCCAGGACCCCGCTTTCCGCCAACGCCTCGGCCAAGCGATGGAGACCTACGGCCTGACCCGCAGCGCCGCCGCCGAGATCACCACCGGCCTGATGAATCTCAGCGCCGGCGCCATCGCGCTGAACAAGATCACGCCCGGCGCGGCCAGTTTCGGCCCGGCGCTGGCCGGCATCATGGCGCACCAAACCGCCATCAGCGCCTTTCCACTGGGCACCTGGCTCGGCAGCGCCTGGTACGGGCTGTTCCCCACCGTGCCCTCGGCCGCGTTGCTGGCCACCACCACCGGCGGCGTCATGCTCGCGGCGACTACGTTCGCCGCCTTTGCCGGCGTGGTGTCCGACCCGGTACAGCGCGCGCTAGGCCTGCACCGCAAGCGCCTGCTGCGAATGATTGACGTGCTGGAAAAGCAGTTTTTCGACCCGGCCGCGGCGGGCTTCGCCGTGCATGACCATTACGTCGCGCGGTTGCTTGACGTTTTCGACTACCTAGGAGCAGCGGTCAGGCTGATACGGGTATAAGCAAGAAAGCAGTTCTTTTCCAAAAAAACCACGCCATATTATACCCAATGCAGGCGCTGCAAAAAAGCAGCCGCGACAGCCAGGCCAAAAGTTTTTTGGTTCTTTTTTTCAAAAAAGAACCGCTTGCTTTCTTGCTCTAAGCCGCCTCGTCCGTCTCGATCTGCGGCAGCGGCGGCGGCGTCTTGCCCTCGCGCGCCAGCCTGTCGTTCGCCGCGGCCACCATCGCGTTCAGATCTGTCTGCGTGCACAGCCCCAGGATCACCGGATCGCGCGGCTTGATGTTGGCGCTGTTCCAATGCTGCCTGTCGCGCACCTTCTGGATGGTGTCCTTGGTGGTGCCTAGCAGCTTGATCACCTGCGCTTCCGACAACTGCGGGTAATGCCGCAGCACGAACGCAATTCCGTCCGGCCGATCGTTGCGCTTGGCTACCGGCGTGTAGCGTGCGCCCTTCTGCTTCTTCGGCACGTGCGTGGTGATCGGCATCATCTTCAGCCGCGCGTCGGCGTTCTTCTCGCAGCGCACGATCTCGTCGGCGGTCACCTGGCTGTTGGCCACCGGGTCGTAGCCGTTGATGCCCTGGGCCACCTCGCCGTCGGCGATCGCCTGAATTTCCAACGGGTGCATGCCGCAGAAATCGGCGATCTGGTCGAAGGTGAGCGCGGTCTTGTCGATCAGCCAGACGGCCGTGGCTTTCGGCATCAAAGGGAGCGTCATCGTGTCATCCTCGGGCGCGGGACGCCGCCTGACGAGACCATCACCATCGCGTGCAACACGGTCTGTGGGAGGCCCCGCTGCAGGGTGCGCCGATCAGCAGCAATCCCCAGGATATGGGCTGCGTGTCAGGCACCGGTCAAGATGGTTACGCGCAGTGTGGGAGATAAGTTTTCGCAGGGCTGCCCCGCCTACGTTGCGCCGGAGAACCCATTGGCGCCGCGTTTGCCGCGCCGCCGCCAGCGCCTATATCGGGTCATGCGGTCGAGAAGACTCGAACTTCCACGAGGTTGCCCCCACAAGCACCTCAAGCTTGCGCGTCTACCATTCCGCCACGACCGCACGGTGGGCGGCCTATAACGGATGCCGCCGACGGTTTCAACTCTCACCCTACCGCCCGCGCCCCACATGCTGGAGTGGCTGGTCTCCCCAGGCCTGACCGCCTACCCCGACGCAATGGCCAACATGCGCGCCCGCATCGCCGCCATCCGCGCCGGCGCCGCGCCGGAGCGCGTCTGGCTCCTGCAACACCCGCCGCTCTACACGGCCGGCACCTCCTCCCAGCCGGCTGACCTGGCCGACCCGGACCGCTTCCCTACGTTCGAGGCCGGCCGCGGCGGCCAGTGGACCTATCACGGCCCCGGCCAGCTGGTCGGCTACGTCATGCTGGACCTCACAAGCCGGCACGGCAGCGTGCCCGCACGCGACGTGCACGCCTACGTCACCGCGCTGGAGGCCTGGCTGATCGACACCCTGGCCGGCTTCAGCATCCACGGCGAGCGCCGCCCCGGCCGTGTGGGCGTCTGGGTGCGCGACGCCGCCACCGGCACCGAGGCCAAGATCGCCGCCATCGGCGTGCGGGTGACGCGCTGGGTCACTTGGCACGGCGTCTCGCTGAACGTCTGCCCAGAGCTGGACCACTTCACCGGCATCGTCCCCTGCGGCATCCGCGAGCACGGCGTCACCAGCCTGCAAGCACTCGGCGCGACGGCAAGCATGGACGAGGTTGCTCGCGCCCTGCGGGCAAATTGGGACAGAGTGTTCACCGACTCTTCAATCTGATCAAGCGCTTGTTGAGAACCATCCACCGGCGAAGCCTTACGCAGGATCGTTGCCGGAAGCAAAGGCAAGCGGTTCTTTTTTGAAAAAAAGAACCAAAAAACTTTTGGTCCTCGGGACCTACGTCTGTTGAAGGATCCGCGACAGCGCCGAGCCGGGTGCTGCGCTTGTCGCGAGAGCCTCGTGTTAAACCGTTTGAACAACGACTTCATGGAGCAAACGCAGAAGCTTTTTGTCTTTCGACGAAGCGAAGTGGAGCCGAAGATTCAACCTTTGCGTCCTCGACCAAAGCAGAACGGAAAGCTCAACGAAAGAAAAGAATTGCTGAACAGCAGCGTCGGTACGCCGTCCCGAGACTCTGCAGCGCAATCGAACAGCGATCGAGTTGCTCTAGGTGTTCAGTGGAAGATGCTTGCGCAGCATATCACCGGTGACACCGTCAGATCACGGTTTCCGCGGGTTGCAAACGCTGAAACGACACGCCACCCAAAACGCACCCAAAGAAGATAACGTTTTTTGTTTTTTCAAAGAAGAACTGCTTGCCTTCCCTGTGCCGCCATCAGCCGCAAGCCAACCTCAGGAATGCACCCGTATCAGCCCAGCCGCTTCTGCCGTCGCCCGCGACCGTGCCATGCCCGCCCCCACGGCGAGTGCCGCCTCCAGCGCCCGCCGCCCCGCCGCCGCGTCCACCACCACCGGCGCTCCGTCCACGCACGAGGCCACGAACGCCGCGTGTTCGGCTTCCAACACGTCGTGGTCCTCCCAGGCCGCCTCGTCCAGCAGGAAGCCGTCCGTCCCGGGCACTTCCACGCCGCGCTCGCGCCCGATCATCGTCAGCCGCCGCGCCACGAAGTCCGCAGACAGGTAGCCCTCCTGGCTGAACAGCCGCATCTTGCGTTCCGTCTTCAGCGAGATGCGGCTGGCGGTGATCGTCGCCACGCACCCGTTGACGAAGCGCACCCGCGCGTTGGCGATGTCCTCGAACGCGCTGGAGACCGCCGCCCCCAGCGCGTCCACGCTCTCGATTTCCGAGTTCACCAGGCTCAACACCAGGTCCAAATCGTGGATCATCAGGTCGAGGATCACCGAGACGTCCGTCCCGCGCGGCTTGAACGGCGCGATGCGCGTGGCCTCGATGTAGAGCGGCCGGGTGATGCGCGCCGAGATCGCGCCGTGTTCGGGCGAGTAGCGCAGCAGGTGGCCCACCTGCAGCACGCAGCCTTGCGCCCGGGCCAGCTCCGCCAGCGCGTCGGCCTGGTCCAGCGTGGCCGCGATCGGCTTCTCCACCAGCACGTGCCGGCCGCGTTCCAGCGCCACCGCGGCGATGTCGTAATGCGCCTCTGCCGGCGCGGCGATAATCACCGCCTCGGCCGTCTCCAGCAGGTCCGCCAGCCCCATTGCCGGCACCCCGCCCAGCTCGCGCCCCACCAGCGCGGCGCGGCCTGCATCCACGTCGGTGATGCCCACCAGCGCCGCTCGCTGGCTGGCTGCGACTTTTATGGCGTGGAAGCGGCCAAAATGGCCGGCGCCGATGACGCCGATGCGAAGAATCCTGGACATGGCGGCGACCATAGAACAGGAACGCAGGATCAGGGAGACGCCTCCCGCCGTGCCAAAGACCCCGCCCGTGCTGCTCTCCGAACTCCACGTCTTCCCGGTAAAGGGCCTTGCCGGCTTCTCGCCCAACCGGGCCGACGTCGAACCCTGCGGGCTGGGTGGCGACCGCCGCTGGATGGTGGTCGACCCGACCGGTCGCATGTTTACGCAACGCACCCACCCTGCGATGGCCACCATTCGCGCTGGCCTGCACGGTACTCAGACCACTCTGAGCCGCCCCGGCCACGGCAGCTTCACCCTCGCTTTGCCAACACCCGATGCCCCGCGCGCCGAGGTCAGCATCTGGCGCGACTCGCTGACCGCCGCGCTGGCTGACGATGATGCCCACGCCTGGATCACCCGCGCGCTGGGCACCGACGCCCGCCTCGCCTACATGGACGACCAGGCCGTCCGCCCGGTGAACCCGACCCACGGCGCACCTACCGACCGCGTCAGCTTCGCCGACGGCTACCCGGTCCTGCTCACCTCGGCGGGCTCGCTGGCCGACTTGAATGCCCGCCTGTCGCACCCCGTCCCGATCAGCCGCTTTCGCGCCAACCTGGTAGTCGCCGGCGCGGCTCCGTGGGCCGAGGACACCTGGCGGCTGATCCGCATCGGCTCGGCCACGTTCCGGGTGGTCAAACCCTGCGAGCGCTGCACGGTGACCACCATCGACCAGCAGACCGGCGAGCGGCCCCATCGCACGGAGCCGCTGCGCACGCTGGCGCGGTTCCGGCAGGACGAGCGCGGGATCATGTTCGGGCAGAACCTGATCCCGATCGGGGGCGACGGCGGCTTCGGCCTAGTCACCGTCGGGAACCGGGTGGAGGTGCTGGAGAGCGGGGCGCCAAACGTGGTTCCGGTGGTGGCAGGGAGCGAAGTGCTCGCTTGAAGGTCAAGCGAAGAGAGAAGGAAGGCTTTCTTTTTCGAGAAAAAGAAGCAAAAAGCTTTTGCGCACGCTGTCGCGGACGGCTGAGACAGCACGCAGCCGGACGATTGATGCAGCAGGTCTTAAGGACAGTGTCCGTCGGCAAGAACCCACCGCAACGGCGGGTGGCGCTCGTTCAGTGGCAATGGGCAAGCCACGTAGTGCCGGTTCGCCAGGATCGCTGACGTTGCGAACTCCGTCAGCGGAACCGCTATGACCGTCAGCAGCACACTCCCTATCGCCACACCAAAACACACTGTCAGCGCGTTCATTCCGCGCTTGGACGTGGCCCGCCTGCGACGCTCGCTTCCAGGCGCCTGATCCGGCGCAGGCAACAGCGTCATCGCAGCCAGCGCAAAACACAGAACCGCCAATGGCAGACCGATCGCATCGCGTGGAGACAACGCCACCACCGGCGCATGACGGCGAACGGCGTCTATCGACGGCAGCAGGCTGGACACCGAGAACCATAACGGCAACAAGCCGAGTAGAGCGAAGCCGGCAAACGCAGGCAGCGCCTTGGACCGGTCAGGTAATGACCAACCACTACCTACCATAGATAGGATAGTTCGCCGCGAACCCAATCCGCCTGGCGCCCGAGCTTGTCTGCAAGCGCGCGTGAATCCTGCGCAAGGTCGTTCACAAGCCTGCTGTGAGCGAGCTGGTTGAAGCGCGCATCCGCCTCCGCGCCCAAATTGTTCCAGACCTGCGCCAGCGTCGCCAGTCGTTTGTCGTAACGCTCGCTGAGCTTGTCGGTGATGTGACATTCCTCGTCCAGCTTGTACAACGCGTAACCCGCTATCACACCGACCGCAAAAGCCACCAGGAAAGGCCCGCAGGCGAGACTGCCAATCGTGGCAAGGCCGGCGATGGTGGTGCCGGAGATGGCGGATCCCGCCGCAGCGCCAAGAGCGGACGCTAGCACGACCGACGGGATGTCCACCGTGAGGCTGCCGAGAAGCTGTCCCAGCGTCGAGTTGTCCCGAAAAATGTAGTCGGCCACGTCACAGCAACTACGAGGTAGATCCCGAACCGGGCAGAGTCCTTCGCCGCGGCGCGTATGCCGGGTTTGCCTATCTGTAGCTCCATGATTTTCGGATTATCGAGCCGATAGCGCGTACCGGTGATGATCTTGCGTCCGGCCGGCCACCCCTTGAAGACGACCAGATCGTGTCCCGCGCTGCTTTTCGTGAAGTAGACCTGGGCGCCTTTCCAGGACGCGAAATCCTTGCGGAGCTTGTACAATATCTTCGCACTGCCGAAAGTGTCCTTTAACGGACCTGTCCAGAGCTTGCCCTGTGTCTCCTGCTCGCTGAGCATGATGTCGTCCTGTGTCGGGGTAAGCTCGTGGCGAGCGACCTTCTCCTCCAGCCAAATACGCAACATGTTCTTCTCGTCGACGACCATCACCCGCTGCGTCGGGCTTGCCGGTGGCGCGACAGCCGGCGATGAAGCAGCCGCCAGGAGACGTGACGGGTGGCATGGCCTTACTCTGATGCTTGGTCGCAATCGCAACACTTTACGTTACCGAAAGTTCTCGCCGCCGGGCTTTCCGCCCTGCCTGCCTGCCCGCCTTGCCTACGACGGGCGCGGGTTGGTGACAGCTTGCCAACCACTGACCCAGAGAATCAGGCGCCGGAAACAGGCAGGCGCGAGCACGACCCGTCCTTCGCCGGTGCTTCCGTTCACCAGCGACCAAGCTCTCCTTGCCTCTACCCCCCCGCCGCAGGCATACCCCGCCGAAAGCCCCTCCTCCACCGGAGCCCAGACCACCCACCATGATGTATTTCAGCCGCGGCAAGACCCTCGGCGTTCTCGCCATCTGCTTTCTGGGCCTCCTCCTCGCCCTGCCCAACCTCGCCCCGGCCCCCAACTCATGGATCCCCTGGCGCCGCGTCCACCTGGGCCTCGACCTCCGCGGCGGCTCCTACCTGCTGATGCAGGTCGACCTCGACGCCGTTAAACACGAACGCCTCGACGCGCTGGCAGACGGAGCCCGCGCTGCCCTCCTGCACGACCACCTCGGCTACCAGAACCTCGCCCCCGAACCCAACAACGGCCGCGTCTTCCTCCACCTCCGCGACCCGTCCCAGCACGACGCCGCCATCGCCGCCCTCCGCGCCATCCCGCAAGCCGTCCCCGGCGAGTTCACCGTCACCGACCTCGCGGGCAGCAACGTCGCCATCACCCTCTCGCCCGCCGCCCTGCGCCAGACCGCTACCCACGCCGTCGAGCAGTCCATCGAGATCGTCCGCCGCCGCATCGACGAGACCGGCGTCGTCGACCCCCAGATCACCCGCCAGGGCGACGACCGCATCGTCGTCCAGCTTCCGGGCGTCGAGGACCCCAACCGCGTCAAGGAACTCCTCGGCAAGACCGCCAAGATGACCTTCCATTTGCTCGACGAGAGCTACGTCGCCGGCGAACCCGCTCCCCCCGGCACCGAGCTGCTGCCGATGCAGGCCAATCCCGCCGAGAAGCTCCCCATCCGCAAGCGCGTGGAAGTGGACGGTGCCGACCTCACCGATGCCCGCGCCGGCACCAGCCAGCAGGACGGCGCCTGGGTGGTGAACTTCACCTTCGACTCGCTCGGCGCCCGCCGCTTCGCCGACACGTCGCGCAACAACATCGGCAAGCGCTTCGCCATCGTGCTCGACAACCAGATCATCAGCGCTCCGGTCATCCGCCAGGCCATCACCGGCGGCCAGGGCCAGATCAGCGGCAACTTCGACGCCGAGAGCGCCAACCAGCTCTCCATCCTGCTCCGCGCCGGCGCCCTGCCCGCACCTCTCACCGTCGAGGAGGAACGCACCGTCGGCCCCGAACTCGGTGCGGACTCAATCCGTGCCGGCGCCTACTCGCTGATCGCCGGCTTCCTGCTGGTAGTGGGCTTCATGGGCACCTTCTACGGCCTGTTCGGCTGGTTCGCGAACGTGGCCCTGCTCGCCAACCTCATCCTGCTGGTGGCCATCCTCTCCCTCTTCCAGGCCACCCTCACGCTGCCTGGCATGGCCGGCCTGCTGCTCACGCTGGGCATGGCGGTGGACGCCAACATCCTCATCAACGAGCGCATCCGCGAAGAAACCAAGAACGGGCGCACGCCGCTCAACGCCATGGAGACCGGCTTCCGCCGCGCCTTCTCCACCATCCTGGACAGCAACGTCACCGCCTTTCTCGCCCACGTCATGCTGTTCGTCTTCGGCACCGGGCCGGTGAAGGGCTTCGCGCTCACCATCACCGTGGGCATCGCGACCACGCTGTTTACGGCTACAGTGCTGGCTCGGCTGATGATGGTGCGATGGTACGCGGCACAGCGGCCGCAGCTGTTGCCGGTGTAAGAAAGAAAGGCCTTCTTTTTTGAAAAAAAGAAGCAAAAAACTTTTGCTCCCTCGGCACTCGTCGCGTGAGACGACTCGTTTCACCAACACGCGTCTAAGGGACCAAAAGTTTTTTGGTTCTTTTTTTCAAAAAAGAACCGCTTCACCCAACCTGTAAGATAAACACCCCCATGTTCACCCGCCCCCTATTCCGCTTCGTCCCCGACAACACGCGCTTCGCCTTCATGCGCGCGCGTTTCTACGGGCTTGCCGGCTCCTTCATCCTCTCCGCGATCTCCATTGGCCTGTTCTTCTACCCCGGCCTCCGCCTGGGCCTGGACTTCAAGGGCGGCATCACCGTCGAGGCCCGCACCCAGGGCCCGGCCGACTTCAACCACCTCCGCGCCGCCTTCGCCCAGGCCGGCGTGCCCACCGCGGGCCTGCAGCGCTTCGGCGCGCCGGACGACGTGCTCATCCGCCTCGACGCGCAAGCCACCCCGCAGGCCAATCAGGCCATGCAGCGCCAGGTTGAACACGTGCTGGCCACCGCGCAACCGGGCTCACGCGTTCTTCGAAACGACGTCGTCGGTGCCTCCGTCAGCGCGGAGCTGTTCCGCAACGGCGTGCTGGCACTCGTCATCAGCTTAGGCATGATCTTCGCCTACATCTGGTTCCGCTTCGAATGGCAGTTCGCCGTCGGCGCGGTCGTCACGTTGCTGCTCGACGTCACCAAAACCATCGGCTTCCTGGTCATCACGCGCATCGAGTTCGACAGCGTGATGGTTGCAGCCATCCTCACCATCATCGGCTACTCCACCAACGACAAGGTCGTCGTCTACGATCGCGTGCGGGAAAACCTGCGCAAATACAAAACGATGCCGTTACGGCAACTTATCGACCTGTCGATCAACGAAACGCTCAACCGCACGTTGGGCACCAGCTCAACCGTGTTTCTCGCCAGTGTTCCGCTTGCCTTGTTCGGCGGCGAAAGCCTGTCAGGTTTCGCGATGGCCATGCTGTTCGGCATCGCCATCGGCACTGTCAGCTCCATCATGATTGCAGCACCTATCCTGCTGCTTCTGGGAGAAAACAGGTTGCGTCGCGAGGTGACAGCACCCGTCAAGACGGCAACTGCGCGTTGAAGCGTCGTCACAATCGCGTTTACGCAAGCGCCTGACACGATTCGTGCTTGCGCGTCGCCGCGCGGCAATGCGTTGGAATGGATATGTCAGCCGCCCACTCATCTCGCTTCCTGTTCGTCGGTGCCGATGCCGCGTGGCGCAAGGCGGCCGAAGACGTCGCTGCGCGCCGCAATGCGACGCTCGACGTGCAACCCGACGTCAAGGCTGCACTCGCGTGGATGCTGCCGCCCAGCCATTGCTACGACCACGTGTTTGCCGTCGCACCGCTTCGCTCCAAGGCGATCGACGCGCTCGCCGGCATGCTCGACGAAGTGACACTCCGCCCCACGCCGCTGCTGCTGCTCGGCTGCGCCAACAGCTTCACCGCAACGCCAATGCGCTGCGTCGAACATCCTGACGCGGACGCGCTGGCCGCAGCGATGGGCGAGGACGCCGCAACATCGCTGCCCAGCCTGCCGCCGATGCAGCCGGCCGAGTTCGTCTCCACCCTGCACGCCGGCGGCCTGCGCATGCGCTTCCAGCCGATCGTGCGCGCGTCGGATCAGGTGCCGATCGGCCTCGAGGCGCTCGCCCGCCTGCACCACACCACCCGCGGCATCCTGCACCCGAAGGACTTCATCCCGCTCTCCATCGCCTGCGGCCGCGAACGCGTGCTGACCGGCATCGCAGCCGCCCGCACCTTCCTCGAGATCGGCTACCGGCTGCGCGAGACCGGCCTGTTCGTCACCCTCAACCTGCCGCTCGCCAGCGTCATGCACGAGAGCGCCGTCCAGCGCGGCGTAGAGCTCTGCGCAGTGGCCGGAATCTCTCCCCGCGACATCCTCCTCGAGGTGCTGGAAACCCGCACCGCGCCCGACCTAGGCCGGTTGCGCCACGCGCTCCTGCAATGGCGCGAGGCCGGCTTCCGCACCGCCATCGACGACGCAGGCCCCGCTTTGCCGCACTGGCGTGAGATGCTGGATCTGCCCTTCGACGTACTGAAGCTGGACGGCGCCATGGTCGCCGACCCTGCGCAGCACACCCTGCTCACCACCATCGTTGACGAAGCCAAGGCCCGTGACCGCTTCATCATCGCCGAGGGCGTAGAGGATCAGGCTTGCCTGGACCGGGTGATGCAGCTCGGCGTGGACGCGCTGCAGGGCTTCCTGTTTTCCCGACCGCTGCCGGCGCCGGCGGTGACGATCTGGCTGGAGCAGTGGCAGGGGCGGCAGAAAAAGGTAGCTTGATAAAGCAAGGCCTTCTTTTCGAGAAAAAGAAGCAAAAGCTTTTGCTCCCTGTCGGGGACCTATCCGGCGAGCGCGCGACAGCGGAGACAAAAGTTTTTTGGTTCTTTTTTCAAAAAAGAACTGTTTGCTTGCTTCCCGTCTCCACCACCTCCCGCTCAGTAACGATCACCGGCAACACCTGGTCGAACTGGTCTGCCGGAACCGCATCCACCTCCTGGCCAGCATAACCGAACCCGATCGCCACCCCGTCCGGCAAGCTCGCCAAGGTCCGGTCGTAATACCCGCCGCCGTAGCCGAGCCGCCGTCCTTGCCGGTCGAAAGCGAGCAGCGGCACGAACAGGATGTCGGGGACCGCCGCGTCGCCCTCCGGATGCTGGGTGCCGAAGCGGCCCTGCTGCATTACGCAGCCCGGCTGCCAGCGCCGGAACGTCAACGGCTGGCCGCGCGGCGGCGTCTCCGGCAACACGACGCGGCAGCCACGTTCGTGCAGGGCGGCGATCAGGGGCCGCAGATCGATCTCGCCCGCCAACGGCCACGTGCCTGCGACTGTTGCCCCAGCCGGGATGCGCAGCCGCGTAAGAACCCAGTCAGTGAGCGCCTTGCCGGCCTCCGGATCGAAGCCGGCGCGCCGCGCGCGCATCTCGGCGCGCAGGGAGGCTTTCCGGGCTGCTATCGACGGGAAGGGCTGCTCGCTCAAAGGCAAGGCAAGGCCTTCTTTCTTGAAAAAAAGAAGCAAAAAACTTTTGTCTCTGGGGTGGGTGGCTGCGGAGAGGTCCGCGACAGCAAGGATAGGTGTTTGCTTCTTTTTTTCAAAAAAGAAGGCCTTGCTTGCTTGAGAAGTACGGAGCCGCCGAAGCCGTTGGCGTTCTCACCCCCCAGAGCCTGCTTGTGCAGGTGGGAACCAGATACCACGACCAAGATCGCGACAGCGCCAGCCCCCGAGGGGATGCTTATCGGCCCCGGGGATGAAGTACCTGACGCGCCCAGCAGCTCCGCCATACCTATCTAGGTCTGCTCGAGCCCCTGCGCAATCTCCTCGGCACGATCGGCCAGCCGCGCCAGGCGCCGGCGTGATTCGGCCTCAGCCTGTGGCTGCCGCGCGAGGTCGGATTGCAGCTTGGCCAGCAGGTTGTTCTGGTCGTGCAGCTCGTCGGCCATCAGCAGCGCGGCCAGCACCAGCAGCCGGCTCTCGCCGCTCTGGCCGCCCAGCGCCTTGATGCTGTCGATGCGGTTCTCCACCTCGGAGGCCATCTGCAACAGGTGCTGCTCCTGCCCGTCGTCGCAGCCCACGGTGTAGGCGTAGCCGTTTATCTTAATGGTGAGCTGGGCCATGTCTCTCGCCTCCTGCAGTGCGTGGTTGCGTGTTGTGCGGCTACATCAATCTGCCGAGTCGCGGCCCAGCACCGTGCGCAGCTCGGTGATCAGCACGTCCAGACGCGCAGCGAGCTCGCGGCCGTCGGCCGGGCGTGAGGCGGCGCCCGGGCTGCCGCCCGCGCGCGCGATGCGGTCCAGGGCGGCTTCAAGCCGCGCGGTGTCGTCCGGCTGGTTGTCCGCACCGTCCGCCATGTCGACTCCCGCCAGGCGCAAATCCGCCCCCTACGCGCCCGATTGCGCACGTACACGGTATGTGACCGGATGTTGCGCGACTTCCACCACGCTTGAAGACAAAGCCCGCAGCCGCTTGAACGTCAAGCATGGCGGTCATCGTGCACGGGCTTGGGATGGCGCGCCTGGCGCTGCAGGCGGGCCAGGCGTGCGGCCGTCCGGTCACCCTTCTTTCCGCCGAGGGCGCCGCCTCCTATGCCGGCGTAGGCTGGTGGCGCGCCCTGGTGGCAGCCGCGCGCGGAACGGTCCCGGGCTGCCACGCTACCGACATCCTTGACTGCGGCGAGGCGCCAGGCCGTGCGCTGGAGGCTCTGCGGGCCGGCCAGAAGGCGCTCGTCCTTCGTGCCGACCCGCGCGTCTGGGCCGACATCGCCTCGCGCGCGCGGTCGTGCGGCGCCGCGCTGCTGGAAGCAGCCCCGCCGGCGCTGGACCTGGGCAAGCCCGAGGCGGTGCTGAGGCTTGCCGAGTGGCTGACCCGCGAGGCAGCCGGCGCGAGTGACACGGAGGAAGGCATCGGTTAAGCGGCACCCAAAGCTTCAGGCCGGAGAGACCGCCATGCACGTTACCACGGAAGTCCGTCGCATCCTCAGGAACTACGAGAGCGACAACCCAGGCACCAAGGCCAACCTGGTGCGCATTCTGATGGAGGGCAAACTGCGCGGCACCGGCAAGCTGGTGATACTGCCGGTGGACCAGGGCTTCGAGCACGGCCCGGCCCGCAGCTTCGCGCCCAACCCCGCCGCCTACGACCCGCACTACCACTTTCAGCTTGCCATCGACGCAGGCCTGTCCGCCTACGCCGCCCCGCTGGGCATGATCGAGGCCGGTGCGTCGACCTTCGCCGGCCAGATCCCGCTGATCCTCAAGCTGAACTCGAGCAACTCGCTGGCTACCGAGAAAGACCAGGCGGTCACCGGCTCGATCAACGACGCGCTGCGGCTGGGCTGCTCGGCGATCGGCTTCACCATCTACCCGGGCAGCGAATACGCCTTCAAGCAGATGGACGAGCTGCGCGACCTGGCTGAGGAAGCCAAGGACGCCGGCCTGGTGGTGGTGGTGTGGAGCTACCCGCGCGGCCCGATGCTGGACAAGGCGGGCGAGACCGCGCTCGACATCTGCGCCTACGCAGCTCACATGGCAGCCCTGATGGGCGCCCATATCATCAAGGTGAAGCCGCCGACCGACCACCTCAGCCTGCCTGCCGCGGTCAAGGTGTACGAGGAGCAGAACATCCCGCGCGCCACGATGGCCGAACGCGTGCGCCACGTGGTGCAAAGCTGCTTCGACGGTCGGCGCATCGTCGTGTTCTCCGGCGGCGAGAACAACAAGGACAGCGACGACCTGCTGCAGACCATACAGGGCATCCGCGACGGCGGGGCGAACGGCGCCATCATCGGGCGCAACACGTTCCAGCGGCCAAGGGCTGAGGCGCTGGAGTTGCTCGGCAAGGTGATCGACATCTATCGCAAGCCGACGGGGCAAGCGTAAGCGGTTCTTTTTTGAAAAAGAGAACCAAAAAATTTTTGGTTCCTCGCGCGTCGGAAGCTGAAACGACTCGTTTCAGTCTGCGTCAGGGAGCAAAAGTTTTTTGCTTCTTTTTTTCAAAAAAGAAGGCCTTGCTTTCTTCATGACCCACGACTGCCGCCTCTACCTGATAACCCCACCTGCCCTGCCGGCTGATTTTCCTGAAATGCTCGCCGCCGCACTGGACGCCGGGGACGTCGCCGCCCTGCAGCTGCGGCTGAAGGACGTGGACGACGACGCCATCCGCCGCGCCGTGGACCTGGTTCGTCCCATCGCGCACGCCCGCAGCGTGGCGCTGATCCTCAACGACCGTCCCGACCTCGCGGTGGAAACCGGCTGCGACGGCGCGCATGTCGGCACCGACGACATGCCGCTCGCCGATGCGCGCCGCGTGCTCGGGCGCGGCTTGCAGCTCGGCGTCTCCTGCTACGACAGCCGCGACCTGGCGTTGCGCGCCGGCGAGGCGAACGCGGACTATGTGGCCTTCGGCGCGTTCTTCCCGAGCGGCACGAAGACGACCGGTTACCGGGCGGACACCGACCTGCTGTCCTGGTGGTCCGAGCTGATGGAGTTGCCGGTGGTGGCGATCGGCGGGATCGACGCTGCCAATTGCGGAGAGTTGGTCCGTGCCGGGGCGAACTTCCTGGCGGTGATCGGCGCCGTATGGGGTCACCCGGGCGGTGCCGGCGCCGGCGTGCGTGCGATGGTCGGGGCGATCGGGGCGGCGTAAGCAAACGGTTCTCCTGAAGAGAACCAGAAAGCGCCGTGGTGCCGTGCGACGCTAACGGCAGCGTGTGGTGGCCTTGACGGGCGGTGGGAAATCACCGCCCGGAACGACAGGGGAGAGCTGGTGATGGCGGACGCGTTTGTCTTCGGGGTGGTGCGGGCGTTCACGCAGGGCAACACGGTCGTCATCCTGGGCAGCCCGGACCACGGCGAGCTGAGCCTCAAGAGCCTCGCCAACGCGATACCCGGCACGCCGTTGGCCTCGGCCGGTATCAGGACCGTGCTGGTCGAGGGCTACTCCCGCCACGAGCAGCCGCCGCCCAGCCTGGTCCACGCGATCAAGCACCTGCAGCAGCTCAACATCGCCGTCATCGGCATGGAGAACAACAACACGCTGCGCGGTCAGGAGAGGGTGGAGGCGGCGATGCAAGCCGCCGCCGAGTCCACCGACGACGCTGCAGCCAGCGCCCACATCCGCGAGGTCAGCGCCGAGGTGCTGAACCTGCGAATGCTCGGCGCCAACACCGACTGGGCCCGGCAGGCGAGCCGGGCAACAAAGAACGTCGTGGTCTGCTGCGGCGCCTCGCACGTGCCGAGGTTCCGCGCCCAGAACATCGCCGGGTTGGTCGAGACCGTCGGCGCGCACTGCGTGGGTTTCGCAGTCCTGCAAGGAAACAACCTGGGCGCCGATTACACGCCGGAGAACCACAATGTCGGCGCGTTCGCACCCGTAACGGCGCTCAGCGCCTACACTGGCTCGTTCTGATACCGGCTTTATACCAGCCCCTCTCGGCATCGACGGATAGAAGAAGAAAGCAGTTCTTTTTTGAAAAAAAGAACCAAAAAACTCTTGTCTCTTTGAGTGCACGCTACGGGAGAGTTCGCGACAGCCGAGACGAAGCTTTTTGCATCTCTTTTTCGAAAAAAAGGCCTTGCTTTCTCGCCGCCAGCCAGCGTCTGACGTTGATCGAGACTGACTGGTCGGACAGGAGGCGAAGGCTTCTCGATAGCTTTCGCTTTCGGTGTCGCAGCCGTCTCAGGAAGGTCCGCGACACCGAAGATAAAAGTTGCCCAGTCCTGTTTTCGAAGACCAGTCCTGTTTTCGAAGACCAGTCCTCTTCCGAAGAAAGGACTACTTGGTCAGCCGGACGGCGCGGCGTCCTGCCGCGCGTCGCACTCCCTTGACCCCCTGCCCCCTTTCCGCCATTGACCCGCGCACCTCCGGCCAGCCCAAGGCCGCATCCCTGCACGGAACCACACGACATATGCGCGACAAGGGTGACTTCCTCTTCACGTCGGAATCGGTCTCCGAGGGCCACCCCGACAAGGTCGCCGACCGCATCAGCGACACCGTGCTGGACGCTTTTCTCGCCGCCGACCCGCTGGCCCGCGTCGCCTGCGAGACCATGGTCACCACTAACCGCATCATCCTGGCCGGCGAGACCCGCGGCCCCGCGTCCGTCACCCCTGAGCACCTGATGCACCTGGCCCGCGAGGCGGTGCGCGACATCGGCTACGACCAGGAAGGCTTTTCCTGGCGCCACGCCCATGTCGAATGCCACCTGCACGCACAGTCGCCCGACATCGCGGTGGGCGTCGACTCGGCCGGCAACAAGGACGAAGGCGCCGGCGACCAGGGCATCATGTTCGGCTACGCTACCACCGAGACGCCGAGCCTGATGCCGGCGCCGATCCACTACGCCCACCTCATCCTGCGCACCATCAGCGAGCTGCGCCGCGCTGGCGACAGCCGCGTGGCCGGCCTGCTGCCGGACGCGAAAAGCCAGGTCACGCTGCGCTACGTGGACGGCAAGCCGGTGGCGGCAACCTCCATCGTGCTGTCCACCCAGCACGAGGAAGGCATGGAGCAATCCGCCATCCACACTGCCCTGCGCCCGCTGATCGCCGCGTCCCTGCCCGAAGGCTGGATGTGCAAGGACGAGGACCTCTACATCAACCCCACCGGCAACTTCGTTGTCGGCGGCCCGGACGGCGATTGCGGGCTGACCGGCCGCAAGATCATCGTCGACACCTACGGCGGCGCCGCCCCGCATGGCGGCGGCGCGTTCTCCGGCAAGGACCCGACCAAGGTGGACCGCAGCGCCGCCTACGCCGCCCGTTACCTGGCCAAGAACGTGGTCGCAGCCGGGCTCGCGGACCGCTGCACCATCCAGATCAGCTACGCCATCGGCGTCGCCCACCCGCTTAGCGTCTACGTGGAGCTGCACGGCACCGGCCAGGACGTGGACGAAGCCAAGCTCGAGGCTACCCTGCGCGAGCTGATGAACCTCTCGCCGCGCGGCATCCGCGAGCACCTGCACCTCAACGCGCCGATTTACGTGCCCACCAGCGCCTACGGGCATTTCGGCCGCACGCCGGAAGCCGGACGGTTCACCTGGGAACAGACCGACCTGGTGCCGGCCCTGCGCTCCGCCTTCGGCCGGTAGGCCATCGCCGGCCCGGACCCGCGCGTTCCGGCTAACGGCACGCTGCCGCACCGTAGCGCACCAGAACCGGCGGCACCTCACCTGCGCGCCCCGAACGTCAAGCCAACGCCCGACCGGCTCTACGGTCGCCAGCGCACCCATGCGCTGCGCCCGCGTCAGCAGCTCCTCCTCGACGTAACGCTTCCCCGCCTGCGCCACGACACCGAGGCTCCGTTACCGGAGGGGCAGGCGCTCTGGCTGGAGGTGGGCTTCGGGGGCGGCGAGCACAGCCGCGACCAGGTGGCCGCCCACCCGGAAGCCACCCTGATCGCCTGCGAGGTGTTCGAGCAGGGCCTGTGCTCGCTGCTCGCCGCCCTGGTGCCGGAAGGCGGCGAGGCGGACGCCCCCCTGCCCGCAAACCTGCGTGTTTGGCCGGACGACGCCCGCGCGCTGCTGCGCTCGCTGCCCGAGGCCAGCCTGGACCGGCTGTTCCTACTGTTTCCGGACCCCTGGCCCAAGGCCCGCCACGCCAAGCGCCGCTTCGTCCACCCGGAGACGGTGGCGCTCGTCGCCAGCAGGATGAAGCAGGGCTCCGAGTGGCGGGTCGCGACAGATGACCCGACGTATCAAGCCTGGGTGGAAGAGGTGATGGGCGCGCAGACTTTCTTCGAGACGTCCACGCCGGACACGCAACGTCCTGTGGGTTGGCCACCTACTCGTTACGAGGCCAAGGCGTTGATAGCTGGGCGGAAGCCGCTGTATTGGAAGTTCAATCGAAGGAAGTAAGGCCTTCTTTTTCGAGAAAAAGAAGCAAAAAGCTTTTATCACGGCTGTCGCGGACACCTCAGCAGACGACTACCCCAGAGAACAAAAGTTTTTTGGTTCTTTTTTTCAAAAAACAGAACTGCTTGCTTTCTTCGAGTCAGCAGTCGTTCCCCCGCAAACTATACGATTGTACCACGCCCGCCCGAAGTTCGAACGTCGTATTGCAGTCGCGCTGAACGATCTCGGGTCCGAAACCTCCGAAGCCGCCGCCATACCCGTAGCCGAACCCGCCATACCCGAAGCCGCCGTAACCGAAGCCGGACCCGTAGTCGCCGGGAATGCTCTCGATCCGGTTCACCGAGTAGGTAACGAAGCGCAGCCCGCTGGTGTCGTACACCCGGTTCGGCACGCCGTAAGTGCGCAGCAGGTCGGGCTCGGACTTGCCCACCAGCGCGTTGAGCTGAGCGACGTGCTGCGGGTTTGGGTAGGCACAGCCGGCCAGCAGGGCCAGGGTGGCAAAGGCGCCGATACGGACGAATGTGGTGCGCATGGGGGGGGCGGTGCTCCGGCGGCGTTCTACCTGTGTTCGAACGCTTCACATGGGGTCGGGCGGCGCCGGCAGCCAGACAACCTGGTCGATTCTTTGAGCACCTGTCGCCAGCATGACCAGGCGGTCGAACCCCAGCGCGATGCCGGACGCCGGCGGCATGCCGTGCGCAAGCGCTGCGAGGAAGTCCTCGTCGATCGGCCAGTCCGGGCCGGTGAGCGCGTGTCGGCGGGAACGGTCGGCCACGAAGCGGGCGCGTTGCTCGTGGGCGTCGGTGAGCTCCTCGAAGGCGTTGGCGAGCTCCAGGCCGCCCACGAACAGCTCGAAGCGCAGCGCTACCCGCGGATCCGCAGGGTCACGCACGGCGAGCGCCGCCTGGGCCGCCGGCCAGTGGGTGAGGAAGGTGGGGTGGTCCCAGCCGATTTGCGGCTCGATGCGCTCGAGCAGCAGGCGGAAGAACAAATCCTCCCAGGTCTCGCCCTCGCGCAGCGTAGCGCCAGCGGAGGCGGCCAGTGCCGAAACATCGTCCAGCGTGGCGAGCAGGTCGGCCCCGGCGTAGCGCTCAAATGCGTCGGCCATGGTGAGGCGGCGAGCACGGGTAAGGTCGATGACGCGGCCCTGCCGCGCGATGGATGGCGGCAGCAGCGCGCGCAGGTAGGCATGGGTCTCGTCGATCAGCGCGGCGAGACTGGCCCCCGGGCGATACCACTCCAGCATGGTGAACTCGGGCGCGTGCAGCCGGCTGCGCTCGCCGTTCCGCCACACGCGGGCGAGCTGGAAGATTGGACCGGCGCCTGCCACCAGCAGCCGCTTCATGGCGAACTCGGGGCTGGTGTTGAGGTAGAGCGGCTCACGGGCGCCGGTCGCAAGCACGCGCTCGGTGGCGAAGGGGAGCAGGTGGACCTCCTCGCCGGGCGCCGCGACCGCGTAAGGGGTCTCGACCTCGGTGTAGCCGCGCTGGTCGAGAAATGTGCGGGTGGCCTGGGTGAGGCGGGCGCGGCGGCGGAGGAAGGGGAGACGGTCGGCGAGGGACTGGGGGTGCCAGGGGGGGAGCATGGAAGTAAGAAAGCAGTTCTTTTTTGAAAAAAAGAACCAAAAAACTTTCGCTCACTTTGGGTGTCGCGTGAGATGGCGCGTCGTTTCAACCGGCCTTCCGCGAAGCCAAACCCGACGGTCGCGTGTCAGCAGAGCAAGCCTTGCAGTTCCCCTCGGGGCGTTTCCCCTCGTAGCTCACCGGTGCTAGGCCCCGGCCATCCGGCGCCGGACGCCAAACACGAAAGCCCACCTCACGCCCATGCCAGACGGCACACTCCGCACGCCCGACGCCCTTATCGATGCCGGCCTGCTCTCAGAGGCCGACCGTGATGCCGCCACCCGCGTAGCCGCCCGCTACGCCGTGGCCGTGCCGCCCACCTTCGCCGCGCTGATCGAGCACGCCGACGACCCGATCGGCCGCCAGGTGCTCCCACACCCGGCCGAGCTCGACACAGCACCCCACGAACACCCCGACCCGATCGGCGACGATGCCCACGCCCCGTTGCCCGGCGTGGTGCACCGCTACCCGGACCGCGTGCTGATCAAGCCGCTGCTGGTCTGCCCGGTCTACTGCCGTTTCTGCTTCCGGCGCGAGCAGGTGGGCCCCGACGGCGGCCTGCTGACCCCAGCCGAACTGGACGCCGCGGTTTCCTACGTTCGTGCGCGGCCGGAAGTGCGCGAGGTGATCCTGACCGGCGGCGACCCGCTGCTGCTCTCGCCGCGCCGGCTGCAGGCGCTGCTGCGCGCGCTGGAAGAGATCCCTCACGTGGAACTGCTGCGCATCCACAGCCGCGTGCCGGTGGCCGACCCAGGGCGGGTGACTGAGTCGCTGGCAGCGTGCATGGCGACCGACAAGCCGCTGTGGCTGGTCCTGCACGCCAACCACGCGCGCGAGTTCACCGCCGAAGCCGCGGTCGCGCTGCGGCGCATCCAGGCCCGGGCGGTGCCGGTGCTGGGACAGTCCGTGCTGCTGCGCGGCGTCAACGACAGCACGGACGCGCTGGAAGCGCTGTTCCGCGCAATGCTGCGACACCGGGTAAAGCCCTACTACCTGCACCAGTTGGACCCGGCCCCTGGCACGGCGCGCTTCTGCGTGCCCATCGCGGAGGGACGCGCGCTGCTGGCCGGTCTGCGCGGACGGGTGACGGGCCTGGCCTGGCCCACCTACGTGCTCGACATCGAGGGCGGCCACGGCAAGGTGCCGATCGGGCCGGATTACCTGGGCGAGGCTGGGTTCGTCAGCGATCCGTGGGGCGGGCGGCACGCGATCAAGTAAGCAAGGCCTTCTTTTTCGAGAAAAAGAAGCAAAAAGCTTTTGCTCCGGCTGTCGCGGACGGCTGAACGACACGCCTCAACGACGCGCATCTCGAGGAGACAAAAGTTTTTTGGTTCTTTTTTTCAAAAAAGAACCGCTTGCCTTGCCTGACTTGCTGCCCCGCCCCCCAGACATTAGACACCCCGCCAACCCGGAGAGTTCACCCAACCCATGAAGCAGCAGGCCAACCTCATCCGCGCCGGCCAGGTCCTGGAGCACGACGGCCGCCGCTGGACCGTGCTGAAGCAGCAGATCATCACCCCCGGCAAGGGCGGCGCCTTCATTCAGGTGGAAATGCGCGACCTGAAGACCGGCAACAAGACCAACGAACGCTGGCGCACCGCCGACACGGTCGAGCGGCTGATGACCGACAACAAGGACTTCACCTACTCCTACACCGACGGCGACAACATCGTGCTGATGGACCCCGAGACGTTCGAGCAGACCATCGTGCCGATGGGCCTGCTGGGCGACCAGGCGCCGTTCCTGCAGGACAACATGGTGATCGACGTGGACCTGGTGGAAGGCGAGCCGGTCGGCGCGCATCTGCCGCAGATGGTGACGCTGGAGATCGTCGAAGCCGACCCGGTGGTGAAGGGCCAGACGGCAAGCTCCAGCTACAAGCCGGCCAAGCTGTCCAACGGGGTAAAGACGCTGGTGCCGCCGTTCGTCGAGGCCGGCGAGCGAGTGGTGGTGCGGACGGAAGACGGCAGCTACGTGGAGCGGGCGAAAGGGTAGAAGCTGGACAAGCCCTGGCTTATGCTTGCCCCATGTACCAGCCCGAGACCAACCCAACCAAGGCGGTGACCTTCACCGACGAGGAGATCGCCGGCATCGAGGAAGCGCGAGCCGACTACATGCTGCGCGGCGGCGTTCCTTCTACCGAGATGGTGGCTTGGCTGGACAGTCCCGACACACACGAGCCGTTGCCGAGACCTGAACCCCGCAGGGCCTGAGACAATTGCCCAGGAGAGTCATCCTGGCCCTTCCCGCCCAGAACGACCAGCAGCGCATCAGGATCTGGTTCCGTCAGCCCGGGTCCGGTCCAGCCGTTCGCAACCGGCTTGCACGGTTGGAGCCAAGCATAGCGGCGCCGGCCGTGTTTCCGATGACGAACGGGCCGGGGTTAATTCCGGCACGCGTTCCGATCTCCCAAGGTCACCAAATCATACACGAGGTCGAGCCGAAGTCTTCCGGCCGGCCGGAAGGCGACGTCTTGGTGCTGCGCATCATCGGCCCCGGCCAATCCGACACCTGAAAGAATCGTTCCCATGGCCCTCCGCCTCTCCCCGCACATGACGGTCATGCAGAACGCCGCCCAGAAAGCGTCCAAGCGGCTGCTCCGCGACTTCAACGAGGTCGAGCAGCTGCAGGTCAGCGTGAAGGGCCCCTCCGACTTCGTGAGCCAGGCCGACCTGCGCGCCGAGGCCACCCTGCGCGAGGAGCTGACCAAAGCGCGTCCCGGCTACGCCTTCCTGATGGAGGAGAGCGGCGCCTCCGGCGGCGAGAACTGGACCTGGCGCTGGGTGGTGGACCCGCTGGACGGCACCACCAACTTCCTGCACGGCATCCCACACTGGGCGATCAGCATGGCGCTGCAGCGCCGCACCCCGGACGGCGCCGTCGAGGTAGCGGCCGGCATGGTCTACAGCCCGGCCAACGACGAGATGTTCTGGGCCGAGCGCGGCGGCGGCGCCTTTCTCAACGAGCGCCGCCTGCGCGTCTCCGCCCGGCGCGAGCTGAAGGACGCGGTGTTCGCCACCGGTATCCCCTTCGCCGCCGTCACCGCACGCAACCGCCTCGCCTTTGCCCGCACCCTCGGCGCGCTGATGCCGGCGACGGCCGGCGTGCGGCGCTTCGGCTCGGCCGCGCTGGACCTGGCCTGGGTAGCCGCCGGCCGCTACGACGGCTACTGGGAGCTGGGGCTGAAACCGTGGGACTGCGCGGCCGGCCTGCTGATCGTGCGCGAGGCCGGCGGCACGGTCACCGACCCCGCCGGCGCCGAGTTCATGGTGTCCGACGGGCCGGACAACGACGTGGTGGCCGGCAACCCGCATCTGCAGCCGAAACTACGCGAGCTGGTGGCCGATGGTGTCGCAGCTGCCGGTTGACGCTATATCGGTGGTGCACACCCGCCCTCGTCGCGCAAGGCCGTCGCCATGACCATGCCCTTCACCTTCCCCGACTGGATGCCCTGGTGGATGCAGCTCGCCATCATCATCGCGGCGCTGCTGGTGGGGCTCGCGTTCCTGGCGATGCCGTTCAGCGTGTTCGGCCTGAAGAGCCGCCTGGAAAGCATCGACGCGCGCATGGACGAGCTGGCCGGCGAGATCCGCACACTAGCGCTGCGCCTGCCTGAGCCGGACCATACGGGCTACGACGCGCCGGCCCTGCTGCGAGCAGCCCAGCAACGCGAGGCGCGCCAGGCGCCGCCACCGCCGCCCATCCCGCCGGCGAGCTGGGAGGCCGAGCCGCCGCCGCGGGAGCAGCGGAGCCCGACTTTGCGCGCGGCCGCCCGGCTGGGTGGTGCGGCCAGACTGGGCGGCCCGGGGCGGGAGCGGGCGGAGCCGAGGCTGGGGCAGCCAAGGTAAACCAAAAACTTCTGTCTCCGCGGGTCGAGCCGTGTCGAGGCGTGTCGTTTCAGCCGTCCGCGACAGCGCTCGCAAAAGCTTTTTGCTTTTTTTTCTCGAAAAAGAAGGCCTTGCTTCCTTTACTTACGCCTACCAGCACACGATCCTCCCGTAGCCGAGGGGAGCCCGCCAGGGCTGAGAGTTCGCCGCCAGGCGATGACCCTTTTCACGCGTGACGACCACGCGCTCACCTGATCCGGGTCATGCCGGCGGAGGGACGGGATGACCGCAGCGCTCGACATACGCGAGATATCCATCTGCCTGAACGGCGAGGAGCGCCGCGTGGCGCTAGGGCTCCACGTCGCTGGCCTGCTGAACCACTTGCACCTGGACGCACGCAAGGTGGCCGTGGAGCGCAACGAGGCGATCGTCCCGCGTTCGCGCTACGCCGAGACCGTGCTGGCGCAGGACGACCACGTCGAGATCGTCCACTTCATCGGAGGCGGCTGAACAGCCATGGACACCATCGCACCACCCCTCCCCCCGGACGCAGTGCTGGACGACAGCTGGACCGTCGCCGGCAGGCGTTTTACCTCGCGGCTGATCGTGGGCACCGGCAAGTACCGCGACCTGGAACAGACGGCCGCCGCCATCGCAGCCTCCGGCGCCGAGATCGTCACCGTGGCGGTGCGGCGGGTGAACCTGTCCGACCCGGGTGCGCCGATGCTGCAGGACTACGTGGACCCCAAGCGCATCACCTACCTGCCGAACACCGCCGGCTGCTTTACCGCCAACGACGCGGTGCGCACCCTGCGCCTGGCGCGCGAGGCCGGCGGCTGGAACCTGGTGAAGCTGGAGGTCCTGGGCCCGCCGCCGTTCCTCTACCCCGACATGGCGGCCACGTTCGAGGCGGCGCGCGCGCTGATCGAGGACGGGTTCGAGGTGATGGTGTATTGCGCCGACGATCCAGTGGCCGCCCGCCGGCTCGAGGACATGGGATGCGTGGCGATCATGCCGCTGGGCGCGCCGATCGGCTCCGGGCTCGGGCTGCAGAACCCGGCAATGATCTCAATTCTGAAAGCACAGGCGGGCGTGCCGGTGCTGGTGGACGCCGGCGTGGGCACGGCGTCGGACGCGTGCATCGCCATGGAAATCGGCTGCGACGCGGTGCTGCTGAACTCGGCGATCGCCCATGCAGGGGACCCGGTGCGCATGGCGCGCGCGATGGCCGCCGCAGTGCGGGCCGGGCGGGATGCGCACCTGGCGGGCCGGATGGCGCGGAAGATGGGGGCGGAGGCGTCCAGTCCGCTTGCGGGACTCATCAGGTAGATCTGCAGGGTGGGATGAGGCCGGCTGTTGCAGTGAAGAAAGGCCTTCTTTTTTCGAAAAAAAGAAGCAAAAAGCTTTTGCTTCCGCCGTCGCGGTTCTTTCCTGTGAGCACGCGACAGCGCAAGCAAAAGATTTTTGGTTCTTTTTTTCAAAAAAGAACTGGTTGCTTCCTTTTGATTAGCTTTCCGTTCTAAACGCGCACAATGTCCCCGCCGCCTCTTCGCCCCCGCCCGGCCGACCCCCTGATCTCGGTGATCGTCCCCGTCTACAACGAAGCAGAAGCGATCGACGCCTTCCTGGACCAGATCATCCCCGAACTCGCCGTCCTGGCCACACGTTTCGAGGTCATCTTCGTCAACGACGGTTCCAAGGACGCCACGTTGCCGCTGCTGATCGGCCGGGCGCAGGAGAACCCGCACCTGCGCGTGGTCAACCTCTCGCGCAACTTCGGCAAGGAGGCGGC